>NZ_JBIBWF010000013.1:0-254327 GCF_043081085.1 Streptomyces sp. NPDC014891
AGCGGCTCGATCCGGTCCCACATCGCATCAGTGATCACTAATCGGACAGACACATCCGATCAACTGATCAACTGATCAAAGAGACACGCTCTAGGGGTGCTGGCGTCCAGGGCCGTTGATGTCACCTCTGGATGTCAGAACGGTGCAACCATGCGCGCTCGCTGGCACGATGATCCCATGGTTGACCTGGAGCGAATCAAGGCGGAGAGCGTGGCGTACTTCCGATCCCTTGACGAAGGGGCCACCATGCGACACCACTTCCGCCACGTCGACGAGGAAGGCGGCTTGTGGTACTTCGAGGCCGTACCCGACCGTGGCGAGTTGGTCGCCATCAAGCAGGCCGAGCTGACTCCGGCCGGCATGCTTCATCGGTACAGCTGGGAGTGCCTGGAGGACGCACACGGCTTCCTGACGGACCAAGCGATTGACCCGGAAGAGGACCCGGTGGAAGCCATCCCGGCCCAAGAGTTCCAACGGGTGTGGAGTCGGTGAGTGCGCTGGACAACCACTTTAGGAGAGCGGGAGGGCGAGCCTGCACCTGACCTGCACCGATGCTGCGAGAGCTGACCGAGGTTCAGGGCCCGTAAACGCCCCTCGTTCCCCGTGGCTCCCCGCGCGTTTTGGCACGAAAGTGGCACGGCCACACCTCATTCAGCAGCAGCCTGAGCCCAAAGTCGCGGCGGCTCCTTGCCTTCCTTCAAGAAGAGATCCACCATCCGCATGTCTGAGGCGAAGCCCACGGGCGTGTTGTCTGCTAGAAGATCCAACTGATCTGGACTCCAGTCGTCGGCACTGCCGCTGAGCAAAACAAACCTCTGATCCGGCGAATAACGAGCGCGCGAGAGCTGCTGCACAAGTACGAGAGCGTGCTCGGCTGCCTGCTTACTAGCTGCCGCCTGCACGAGGACCTCGCGCCTGGGGGCGGTCACGCGTGCTGTCGGACGTACCTCTCCCCCTCGGGGAAGCCTTACAGACGGCCGTTTCTGGTACTTGAGGTGAGCAGAACTGAGGAAGGCGTAAAGAGACCTTTCCAGTGGGCTCTCACGGCCTCCTTGCGCCAACCACTTCAGGCTGTCTGTCGACAGAACAGCGCCCGCGATGTCGGCCACCAGAGCGCTAGCGCAGTGGATGGAACGTCGGCCTGTGATCCGCCCGTGGATCTCCTTGAGGTGGTAGCCGTCCAGGATCTCGTCCCATGCCTTGCCAGCACGTCCGGAACTCAGATCGACACCTGCGTCCATCAGACGCATGGCGGCTACGCCGGCATCACTCGCAAGGATCTCCTGGCCGACCACCCTCACCAGCACAGTGACCCCGTCCCCGTCACTCAAGAAGAGTCCACCAGTTAGTGCGACGGTTCCGGGCTTCCCGCCAGGTGCTATCGACCACCCAGGAAGTTGATCACGGACCTCAGAGGGCAGTAGGTCGTCCCTGATCACGGGTACTCCTCCAATCCCTCTAGCGGTAGCGTCTCGGGTGACGCTGGGGGGCTAACCCAGTTGTACCCGGCCTCGACGGTGATGTTGCACTCACCCATGAAATCGAGCAGTACCCGACGGTACTCCTCTTCCAAAGCCTCGAGCGTCGCATCAGCCGGGACCGCCGGATCGTGACGTATGTCCGTGGGCTCGTACACATCCTTGTTGCCTCTAGCCTCGCTCCAGCGATGCTTGTGAGTACGACAGATGTAGTCCTCACCCGTCCGATCCCTGTGGGTTCCTCGGACATCCAATCGCCGGACGTTCACACCGCTGGGCAGATGGCGCAAGATCAGCGTGTACTCCCACGCTAGATCGACTTTAATGCGAAAGAGCAGGTCAAAGCGGTCCGATAGATCGCTGCGCACAGGGACGTTGCCTTCGAGTTGCGATGCTCGGCCATCCTTGCGCACGCTCTTGGGCTTCCAGCGGATAGGTGCATTGAGCTGCGCGTTCACGGTCGCGCTCAAGATCTTTTCCGCAGCCTCGTCAGTGCAATCGCCCGCCCCCAGCATGTCGTGATCATAGAAGTAGACCGGACGTAAGGGAATGGCTTCGTTCAGTTACACCTTCCAGCCTTGACGCCAGACGGCATGGCCACCTTTCGCGACTACGGCTTCCGCCAACTCCCATCCCGTCTGCCGTCGACCCACACACCGTGGAGCAGGCCCGGTGCCGTGTCTGCTCGGCTCTGCCTGGGTCGACGGCAGGCGGGATGGGAGTCCCCACCACTACACCCCCACCGGCCGGCACCCGCGTACGGTCCTCTCCCATCCCGGAGCCTGAGCGCCCCCGCCGGAGGCATCGTCCTGAGCCGCGCTCGCGTACCACCTCGGCCGCATCGTGGGTTCGTCGCCCATCAACCCGAGCTGTCAGGCGTGCGGACGGCGGCCGGGCTGGAGCGGGGCGGAGACAGGAGCGCAGGCCCGGGCGACGGGCCGCGCGCGCCGCGCCGTGCGCGGCGGGTGCCTTGATGAAGTAGGGAAACTCTTACCGCGCCCCAGGGGCGTACTCGGCCTTGAACTCATCCAGAAGGGCGAAGAACAGCTCCACGGCGATCCTGTCTGTCGCCTCTGCTGCCTTCGTGATCTCGACGGCCCAGCCGAGCGGGCTGCCAGCGCGAGGCCCTCAGTCACATGGATCGGCTGCTCAAGAGGCGTCCCGGCCGTCCCTGACCGTTGCCGTTGATGTCAGGCGTGGATGTCAAAGGCCACCTACGGAGATCCGTAGGTGGCCTTTTCCCTGGTGCCCCCGGCAGGATTCGAACCTGCGACACCCGCTTTAGGAGAGCGGTGCTCTATCCCCTGAGCTACGAAGGCGGAGGCTTGGAGAAAACCTTGGAGAAAACCCAGCTAGTGGATCTTCGGCGAGGAAACCAAGCCTGCTGGTCAGATGCGGTGCAGACCCTGCTGGGCAACATTGCTGCCCGACAGGAGCGACGCCAACGGCCGACCAGGGAACAGGGTAGCGGATGGGCGTCCGTATGGGCTCTTGAACAGCCCCTGCAAGGTAGGGCGGGGTGAGGAGCACCCCGCTGACCTGTGGAGTTTTAGGGTTGGTGCTCGCTGAGCTCGTGCAGGGCGGGGTGCTGACAGCAGTCGTTTTGACCGTTCCGTTCCAAGGCGGGTCGGCGGGTACACGACCGCGAGCGGTTTCGGGCCTCTGGCGTCGCCTGAGGGCTTCGTGGGTTACGCGCCGTGCCGTGTCAGTGGCGGGAGCCAGAATGCCGGTATGGCGATCAGAGACATGTCCTTCTGGCGGCCCACGCTCTTCGGTGAGGCGGACCTCCGGCAGGTCCTCCATACGGAGATGGCCGCGCTGAAGAACGCGGTGCTCGACTGGCCGGCCGAAGCGTTCCTCCGTACATCGGTGACCGAGGTCGTCGACTACCTCGTCGACCGCCACGCTGTGTCCATGCCACGGCTGGACCGCGAGGCCATCCAGCAGCTGCCCGTCGATGAGACGACAACCCTCGTCGAGGACATAGCAGGGCGTCCCTACGAGCGCCGTCTCACGGTGTTGCAGATCACTGTTCCCTTCGAGGGCGAGTACCGCGTCTTCATGTTCCGGCCGAGTCGATGGACGATGCGTGATTGGTACACCACGGTCCTGGAGGACGAGCTCCGGATCGGCTGGACAGGGGCATCGGGCGACATCGCCGCCGCCCGCAGGCGGTTCGAGGAAGAGCTCGACGAGATCGAGAAGCACCTCGGCTGGGCCAGGGAGCTGATCGACCCCCACAACGCTGGGTTGAGGGAGAGGGCTCAGCGGCTCGTTGCGGAGCGCAGGGACAAGCTGGTCGCCGACAGGGACATGGAAGCGGCGCTGGGTTTCCCGGTCCGTAAACGGGACGGAGCGCCGCTGCACGGCGTTCCCGTTGCCCGGCGGAGGATCATCGCCCGTCCCCGGCCACAGGCAGCCGGGCCCTTCGCGTTGGAGCCGGAACTGTTGTCCGCGGACTATGAAGCGGCGCTGGAGATCATCGGACGCTTCCGCAACGGATTGGAACGGAGCCTGCCCACCGCCGCCAAGATGAGCGAGGAGGACATCCGCAACCAGCTGCTGTTCACGCTCAACACCCACTTCGAGGGGCAGGCGGCCGGAGAGGTTTTCAACGGGGGCGGCAAGACCGACATCCTTATCCGCGCAGGCGACCGGAACGTCTTCATCGCGGAATGCAAGAACTGGAAGGGGGCCAAGGCGATCACCAAGGCGCTGGACGAACAGCTCCTGGGCCGGTATCTCGTGTGGCGGGACACTAAAGCGGCCTTCCTGCTGTTCATCCGTGACGGGAACCCGGGCGAGATCATCCGTAAGGCGGCGGAAGAGATCGGCCGGTACCCCCACTGCCTTCGCGGGATGCCGGTCGAGGGTGACGGACGGTACGACTTCGTCTTCAGCTCAGCGCATGACGATGGCCGGGAGATCCGTCTGGCGTTTCTTCCCTTCGTGCTGCCGTCAGCACCTGGCGGCAGCGACGGGCCTGCCTGAGCGCTCCTTCGTGACGGCCCGTGTCAGGAGCGCGGGCGGCCGCTGTTGCGCCCGCCTGCCACCGGGTGGGGCTGATGGCGGTTCCTGGTGGATGCGGCGGCTCGTGGCGTTCTGAGCGAGGGCGAAGCCGAGCATGAAGACGTTCTGGCGTTCGAGGCCGTAAGAGATCATGCGTTCGTTCCACAGGCTCTTGTCGAGTTGGTTGTGGACGGACTCCGCATCGCTTCGGTACGGGTAGACCCTCTGGTGGGCGAGGGTGGGTTCCGGGATCTGCTGGAGGTGCTCGGCGCGGTGGAAGTCGCGTTCGACGTCGCTCTTGAGGCGGCGGCCGGTGTCGGGGTCGGTGCCGAGGCGGTCGTCGGGGGTGGTCGTGATGCCGACGGGGACGCGGTGGCTGTGGGTGCCGTGGCAGCAGGGGATGGCCAGCAGGTGGTACCAGCGTGACTTTCTGAGCCCTTGGCGGTGTTCGAGGCGGGTGACGGGTACGGGGATGAGGGTGCTGGTGCCGTCGTCGAGGAGGACGCGTTCGGCGATGCGGCCCTGGTCGCACCACAGATCGTGACGGCAGCGTCCGAAGCGGAGGAGCTCGTAGGAGCGGGGCTTGACCGAGCCGTGCTGCTTGTTGACGACGAGAAGGCCGAGGCGGGCGAGAGCGTCGCGGTGCGTGCCGCGGAACGCGCCGTCGTACACGACTCCCATGCAGCCGGGCAGGTCGCGGCTGAGTTCGCTGAAGGTCCGTACGGCGACGGCGGCTTCGTCTTCGTATTCGCCGCCGGCGACGTGGCGGACGGAGAGGATGACGCGCTTCCAGTAGCCGTCGTCGCGGGCTGAGGCGAAGAACCATTTGGTGCCGCGGGCGATACGTTTCTCCTTCTCGCCGTTCTCGTAGTAGATGCGGGCCGCGGGGTCGAAGTGGCGCCGGCGCATCTCGCCGGTGACGGTATCGGCGGTGTAGGCGTGTTCGGCTTTGGACGGCGCTTTGGGGACCGTGGCGTCGCCGACGAGCAGCTGTCGCCGCTCAGGCCTGGACCAGATGTGTGGGGCGTCTGGCGGGAAGAGGCCTTGATGGAGTGCTTGCCGGGTGGCGTACTGCTCGAAAAGCTCCTGGAGCGGCGCGATGCTGGGGGCCAGGAGATTCAGCTCGGCGTACTCGTACTGCTTGCGGCTGGGCGGGGTGACGGGCAGGAGCGCGGCGGCCGTCCGTCCGGCATGACGCCGGACGGAAGCGCGGACGGAGCGCCACTGCTTTCCGTCGAGGGTGCCGATGACGGAGCGCTTGGAGCGGGTCACGGTCATCAGCGTCGACATGATGAGGTAGATGAGGGGCGGGTACTGGCGGGGACAGCCGACGCGGCTCGGCGGGGGCAGCAACTCGGCCATCTCGTAGAGCAGCGGGTAGTCGAGGCAGTCCGTGATGCGCTGGTCCTGGTTGCGCTGGTTCTTGTCGCTGAGCTGGCGTTTCTTGCTGGTGCGCAGTTCCTGGGGCAGAGGATCGCCGAAGATGTCCTCAGGCACAGTCCGCCTCCTGGCCGTCCTCGCCGCCGGGGTGCGCTGTGCGCCAGGAGTAGTCGATCAGGGCGGCGACGCGGTCTAGTGAGCGCAGCCCGAGGAGCCGGGCGGCGTCCTCGACGCGACCGGTGCGTTCGTACTCGGCGACTGCGGCCCACGCGGTGATGGAGGCCGGTTTGACGTCTTCGTCGCCGCCGAGCCCGATGCGCTTGAGGAGGTCGGCCAGCGCGACGCAGGCCCGGGCCTGCAAAGAGGCGTCGGAGGCGTGGCGGTCGGAGACGGCGAGACGGGCGTTGGGGGCGGAGTCGGGCCGAACCTGGCGGGCGGTGACGAACGCCGCGCGGCTGGTCAGGACGTTGAGGCCCCAGGCGTCCAGCGGGCACCAGCGAGGATCGGTCTTGGTCGAGCCGTGCATCCACACGCGCCGCCCCGGCACATCGAGGTCCTTCACGCGGATGTGGCCGATCTCGCCGCTGTGTCCGCCGACGAGGGCGAGCGCGGCGGCGGCGCCGTGCCGGCTGGGACGGGTGATGAAGGCGGAATGGTGGCGCAGATCGATCACCTCGTCATCGGACAGCGGACGCACGCCGCCGACAGCGCGGGCCGGGAGTTCGATGTCCCGGGCCGGATCGGCGTCGGTCAGCTTCAGTTCGCGCAGCGTGCGGTAGGCAGTACGCAGGACGGAGCGCCGAAGGCGCATCGTGGCCGCGGCGGCGTTGCTCACATGGCCGTGACGACTGCGCCCGGGTGCGGTGACGAAGTCCTCCGCGAGGTCGGGCGTGATGTCTTCCAGGATCACGGCGCCGCGTAGCTGGGTGTAACGCTCGAAGCGCTTCAGGAGCAGCTCGAACTTGTCGAGCGTCTGCTCGGTGAACTCGCCGTGGGCGGCCATGGACTGCCAGGAGTCCTGGACGCGGTCGAGCGCGTGGGTGAGGGAGAGGTCACTGCCCACTATGAGATCCCTTCGCTGAGGAGGCGTCAGCGTGACGGGGGCGCACCTTCCTTCTGCAGGGCCTGAGCGCGGGCAGGGAGGGGTGACCGAAACGCTGATGTTCCATACATGCAACACCTTGGGCATGGGAGATCTCCTCGGCAACAGCAGAAGGGTGGAAGAGTGACGACGCCCAGGCAGGGCGGAGCAGCGCCACGGGCCGGCGCGCTGCGGCGCTCACGGGGCGATGGGTGTGGGAACGCGCGGCAGGGCCCTTGGCCGGCCGGAGCGTGGGCCGCGGACGCCTCAGGCGTCCGCGGCCACTTCGACGGCTCGGGAAGGGTGAGCGGCGCGCGTCAGGGCTGGGATGTCAGGGCCGCGAAGACGGTCCTGTAGGCGCCCATCAGGGCGATGAAGTCGTCGTCGGGCAGGGCCGCGATCTGCTCGTCGGGGGTCGTGAGCAGGGGATCGAGGACGCTGAAGGCCGTGACCTGTTCAGACTGGGGCGCGCGCGGAGGCGTGTCCCGTTCGACGGGGAGGACGAACCGCTGGTTCTCGTCCCGGTCCAGCAGGAGGGCGTAGGTCATCCACTCCGTCAGGAACAGCCCGCGCTCGACGGGGCCGGGCAGTCCGGCGGCCAGGGCGCTGGCCAGCTTCTGGTCCTCCATGGGACCTGACGACAGCTGCTGGAGGGCGAGCGTGTGGAACCAGCGCCCCTGCCAGTGGTCCCGCAGGAGGAGCCGGGCGCGGGCCGTATCGGCGATACGCAGCCTGGCCAGCTCGTGGCCGAGCTCGGTCAGCGCCCAGGACCGGTGCTCTGCTCGCAGCAGTCCGGTGTGCTGGAGGAACGAGGTCGACCGCGTGACGGTCTTGGTCGAGACCCCGACGAGGCCGGCGATGTCCTGCGGCGGCATGGCGGGCAGCGTGGTGCCGCCGGCCTGCGCCATCGCGTCGATCATCAGAAGCTGACGGCGCGGGATGAGCCGCTCGGAGGGGAGTATGCGTTCGGTGTCGCGCTGCGCGGAGGAACTCATCGCGTGCCCCCGTACGGTGCGGGTCGCGAAGCGGCGAGGCTCTCGCGGCCGGAGGCTGAGAAAAACATCATGGTGGGCCCTCGGTTTCATAGGGAAATCTGCTGAAATAGCCCCAGAGAGCCGACACATGGGCGAGGGCATGACGATGCGTGAGCGGTACGTCATGCTCTATGGTTTTGCCCGATGCGTGGGCCCTCAGCTGACGCGTCGCGGGCGCCGCAGGAAGACCGCCAAGTTATTCCTGCGGTGCCCCATTCGCGCGTCAAGAGGCTGATGCGTCTGATGGTTTACGTCGGCGCCTGGTAGCCCTCCGGGATCACGAGCAGTCGGTAGACGCCGCGGCTGACGATCTCCACGACGCCACGCCGGTTCAGGTTCGTCAGCTGCCCACGGATCGCGCCGCCCGACGTTCCGGGGCGCACGCGCTGCACTCCCTCGTAGATCGAGGCGAGAGGCGTGACCTGTCCCAGCTCCAGCACGTCGAGAATCAGATCGTTGACGGGACGTGCAGACGCGTCCGCGTTCCTGTCCCATTCCGTCGCCGACTCGGTAGCGCGGGCGTCGGACGGGGTGTCCTCCGCCGTGGTGCCGGCGGTGGCGGCGAGCTGAGTGAAGTAGTCCTCCGCGGCGGTGACCGCGGCTTCCGCGGCAAGGTGCCGTGTGGCCCTCACGCGCTGAGCCTCGCGAGCGTCCGCAAGGGCGCGCTCCAATTGGAGTGCCCGGGCGTCGGCCTGCTCCTTGCCGGCCTTCTCCGCGGCCGCCAGGTTCTTCAGCTTGGACAGGATCGGCTGGGCTTCGGTGCTGGTACTCAACACACCCTCCCCGGCCTGTGTTTGTCCACGGTTGCTGGCATCCGGCCTACGCGAAACGAGTGCCAGAAGGATCATGGCAGCAAGCGAAGCCGAAGCGCAATCGGCCAGCAAAATCGGCTTGTTGGGTGGCCACTTCGCGTCCGAAAGCTAGCGGAAGGTCCGAATGGCCGTGCCCGTGACGCAAGTTGTGTACAGGCAAGTTGCTTCGAACCGAGGAAAGTTAGCCAGCGAATAGCTCGGTAGCGTTGCGCTGCTGAAGCGGAAGCAACGAGCTTCGAGTGTCGTTCCGGCGGCGCGGGCGCGAGGCATCTGCACGGGTGCTCCGTATCGGAGCGAGGGATTCCTCGCATGGGAGGATTCGTACGTGAGTTCTCTTTCGCCCCGCACGCCGGTTCAGCTCTGCTCCGAACCGGACTGCCCGCAGCCGGCCGCCTACCGGACCCGTTCACGAGACGCCTGGTGCGACGCACACATCACGGCGATGCTGCGCACGGGCGGCCTGGAGCCCCTGGAGCCGTTCACCAAGCCGACCGCGTGGCGCGGTACGCGCTGCCTGGCCTGCGGGGTGGAGGCGCACTACCGGTTCGCGTACACCGTGGAGAAGAACGCGATCGGGGAGGCGACGTGCAGGGCCTGCTACTGGAGGCGGTGGGCCGAGGAGGACCGCCTGGTCAGGGGCGCGTACGCCGATCTGACCCCCGTACCGGAGGCGGTGGCGCGTGAGATCGCCGAGAAGAACGGGTACGACTACCTCGCGCCGTTGACCGTGCCGTCACTGGCAGAGGATCCGCATCACGTCCGGTGCCGGTACTGCGAGCGCCTGAGTGCCGAGCGCCTCGGGGACATCGCCTTCGGATGCCGGTGCCAGACCAATCCGAACCGCGCCCGGCAGACGACGAAGCCGGCCTCGACGCCGGCGCGCGATCTGCTGAAGGACTCCGGGCTTTCGGCCGTCGAGTGGTGGGACCACGAGCGCAACGCGTCCGCGGACTGGGAGACCGTCACGGTCAGGGCCCGCCGGGAGGTGTCATGGCGCTGCCCCGACTGCGGGCTGCGGTTCACCAAGAGGGTCCTGGACATGGCCGGAACCTGCGAGTGTCCCGACTGCGAGCTGAAGCGCCGTGCCGAGTGGCAGGCCGAGTACGAGCGGTACGAGGTGACGCCGGTCGCGGACATCCCGGAGCTGCTCGCTGCGTGGGCCGACGAGGCGGACCCGAGGATGGTGACGGTCGCCGGCTCCGGCCCGCTCCGCCGGTTCCGCTGCCCGCAGGGGCACCATCCCCGGCTGTCCCCGCACACCTACCTGTCGGCGGGCTGTCCGTCCTGCCGCGCCCAGGACACGCGCGAGACGCGGCTGGCCGCCGCCGAGGCGGATCCGACCGTCTACGGCATGGGTGCGGAGATCGCCTCGCAGTGGCACCCGTCGAAGAACGGGCGCGTCCAGCTGGCGAAGACGTCTCCCCGGTCGAGGAAGACCGTGTGGTGGCTCGATCCGGACTGCGGGCATGAGTGGCAGGAAACTCCGGCGCAGCGTGACAAGGGGCAGCGGCTGCGCTGCCCGGACTGCCGCACGATCCTGGACTCCCTGGGCTACCACTTCCCGGAGATGGCCGCCGAGTGGTCCCCGGCGAACCCGCTCTCCGCGTGGCACGTCCGCCCGACCGGGCAGACGCCGTTCGTGCCGGCCTGGATCTGCTCGACGAACCCCGAGCACGTCTGGACCGCCTCGCTGGCCTCGCGGACCGGCGGCAGCGGGTGTCCCGAGTGCCGGGAGCACGGCAAGTCACAGGTCGAGCTGGACCATCACGCCGCCGCGGTCCTCGCCTTCGGTGCGGCGGCTTCCGGGCGGTCCCTGCGGCACGACGCCTTCGTCCGGCGTACGCACTGGCTGGTCGACATCACCGTCGAACTCGACGCCGGACGGTCGCTCGTCATCGAGTACGACGGCTCCTACTGGCACGCCGACAAGCACGACATCGACATCGACAAGTCCCGCGACCTGCTCGCCGCCGGGTACCTCGTGGCCCGACTGCGCGAGCACCCGCTCGCCGCGCTGCCGATCGACCATCCGGCCTACGCGGAGTTCGTCGTGCATGCGACCGCGCCATCGCCGGACGCCACGATCGACCGCGTGAGGCAGTGGGCGATGGCCGAAGACCTCGCCGCCCAGGGGTTCGTCACGCGGCCTTCGTGACCACGAGCCGGGTGGCCCATGCGGCCGCCTGCTCCAGGTGCTCGGGCTCCAGACCGGCGTGCGGGTCCGGCTGGACGAGCAGCGTGGGGTAGCCGCGGGCGGTCCGCTCCGCGGCCCAGGCGTGGTCGAGAGGGGTGAAGTCGTCGTCGATCCACACGGCAGGGGCTTCACCGAGCCAGGCGTCGACGTGGTCGCGTTTCCAGAGGTAGCCGTCGGGGTGACTGGTGGTGATCTGGGGACGGGGAAGGTCGAGGTACGGGAACGCGGGTAGCGCGAGGAGCGGGCCGACGATGGCGGGGGCGTCCTGGCGCCAGCTGGTGCACCACATCGAGGTGACGAGGCCGGCGGCGAGGAGGCCGGTGAGCATCGGGCCGTGGGCGGGATTGAGCCAGACGGGCACGGGAGTGTGTCCGGTGGGCTGGACGGTGTGGCGGACGTGCGTGGGCGGGGTGGTGCCGTCGGCAGCCGGGAAGGGTATGAGGACGCCGTCGATGTCCAGCAGGAGGTAGGGCAGGGCCATCGGTGTCTCCGTCGGTCAGCTCTTGCGGGCGGTGATCAGGAGGGTGGTCGGCCACGCGTCGAGCAGTGGATGGCGCAGCTCGACGGCGGAGTCGATCCGCAGGCCGGTCCGTGACAGATGCGCAGCCCAGCGGGCGGCGTCGAACTCCCAGCGGGCGATCGGCATGTGGGTTCGGTCGGGCATGGTGACGTAGTCCTCGCGCGGCTGGTCGTCCGCGACTGGATGTCTTCCTGCCCGTGCCGGGTGAGGCACGGAGAAGGCCAGGACGCCACCAGGGACCAGGCGGCGGGAGACTTCGGCGAGCAGGAGTTCCGGGGCGGTCAGACCGACGGCGCCGAAGACCGAGTAGATGGCGTCGAAGCTCCCGCTCGCGGCCTGGAGGTGGTGCAGGGCATGCCCGGCGGCGAACGCGGCGCCGTCGATGTGGCCGTAGTGCGAGCGTGCGCGCTGTATCTGGAGTCCGACCAGGTCGATGCCGGTGACGTGGGCCTGGTGACGCTGGGCGAGGTGGGCGGCGTTGTGGCCGGGGCCGCAGCCCAGTTCCATCAAGCGTTTGCCGCTCAGGCAGTGGCCGAGGATCTCCGCGCCGGGGCCGAGGCCGCGGTGGGTGCTCCACTCCATCCGGCCGGGAGGTGCGAGGACCTGGGCGGGGTCGGTGGCGGCCAGGCGCTGGGCCGCGTGGGCGTACCAGGGGGAGACCTGGGCGTGCACCTAGACCTCCAGGAGATGAACCACGTCGTCCAGGTGGCGGTGGACGACGGCGATGTAGGCGGGGTCCTTGACGGGGGCGTTGATCCAGCGGATTGCTTGCTCCATGAACCACTCCACAGCCCACAGGCGGTGCCAGCCCAGGGCCCACGCCTCGGCGGCAAGGCCGTCGCGGGTGGCGAGGGTGTCCTTGTGCCCGCCGGCGCTGACGTACTGCTCCAGCAGTGCCCTCAGCCGGGCGGGGTCCGGGTCGCCGGTGGTGCCGTGGTACGAGGCGAGGTCGATCAGGCCGGGGCCGGTGAAGGCGCAGGCGAAGTCGAGGAGATGGAGGCCCTCTTCCGCGATGTGGATGCTCGTGGGGTGGAACTCGGAGTGGACCCAGCCGAACGGGCCGAGCGTGGCGCCCTGAGCCCGGGCCTCGGTGGCTGCGGAGACCTTCCCCAGAGCGGTCTCGATGTCGTCGCAGTCGGTCCACCGGCCGGCCTTCCGCAGCCGCCGCAGGTGATCGAGAGCCCGGCCGGGAAGAGCGGCTAGGCCCGTGCCGTCGAGGATCGGCAGACCGCCGACCGGGCGGACGGCGTGAAGCATGACGGCGGCGGCGACGCCGTCGAGGTCGTCGGCATCGCCGCGCCGATCACCACGCCCAGATGGTGTTGTGCGTCGCCGTGATCAGGCTGTCATGGCGCGTGGCTGGGGACGCCCCGCGCTGGCCGGAGAAACGCCCCGACCGACAAACCCGGGCCCCGGCTCGGGTGTGAACCGGCCGCTCTCCTCCCGCACCAGCCAGCCCCGCCTCTCCAGCGCGTAGGCACGGTGTTCTCGCTAGACCGTTCGGTCGACAAAGTCTTGGGGTGTCGTGATGACGGGCTCGAGGCCTGAGAGTTCGAGGATGTGCCGGGCACCCTCACGTGGGTCGGAGCTCAGAATCTTGTCGAGCTCGTCCCGGAGGCCAGGGAGAAGCCCAGCGAGTGTGTCGAGGGCTTTCTCCTGCCTGCCGTCTGTGGCGAAGACGTCGAGAGCGTAGGCGCGCCAGTCCGGCTGCGCGAGCAGGGTATTACGAATAGCCCTGGTCAGAACGGTCAGCCACATGGAGCGCTTGACGACGAAGTTGACTTGGAGGCACTCTCCGCGAGATTCAGTCTCATGCCACCAGCCTCGTGGTACGAAGACCAGGCCGCCCGCTGTCACCTCGATCTCCTCGGCGTCCTTGGGCATGGAGGAGGGGAACGGCAGGCGGTCCGCGAGCCTCCGACTGATGCTGTCGGGCTCCTCGAAGCCTTCAGGGAAACACTGCCCGACCTGGTTTCGTATGTGGTGGTTGGGAGCGAGTCGCCAGCGCTTGTTTCCTCGCACAAGCAGGGCGAAGTTGACGTCGTAGTCGCTGTGCATGGTGGCGCCGCTGTCGCCCTTGGAGCAGAAGATCTCGGTGTGCATGGATCCCTGGGGCAGGCCCAGGTCGGCGGTGATCTGATCGGTGTAGGCGGCGAGCTGCGGAATGTAGTCGCTGCGGATGAAGCAGGTGCGGCCGGCTTCGTAGTGGCTGATCGCCGTCTTGCCGCTCGGGACCGTTTGCACGTCGCCGTTCCCGAAGAAGACGCGGACAGATCCTGCGGACGTCAGCACATTGTGCGCGTGGGCAAGCTCTGGGATGTCTTCGAAGACTGCGGCTTGTGTCGGTGAGCTGTTCCTCCACCAGGCCTGCTCGGGCCATGGGCCTGCGAGAAATTCGCTGGTTGCGAGCGGTGTCACGAGATCAGCCAGATTGAACATATTTGTGTTGTCCGTTCTTGAGGGCAGGGCGGTCAGAACCAGGTGATGCCCCAGGGGGCGCGGCTTGAGCCGAGGGCGGTGGCGAGCCCGTCGAGTGCCCCTGCGGTGTGCTCTGTGACGCGGCCGGCTTGGGACAGGGCGTGCAGTCGTCCGGCGCCGAGGTAGCACGCCGCTACGTCGGCGGTGTCAAGCGTGATGTCCGGGCTCCCAGAGGTTCGGCTGAAGCCCTGTGGACCAAAAGCCCAGGTTCCCTCGTTCCAGGGACAGAGTTCATCGGTGATGGCGATCTTGAGATCGAGGCCGGGGCTGGACTGCCAGGTTCGTTTGCTGAAGGCTGCCTCGATGTCCACCACGCGCAGCCACAAGCCGTCTCGAGTAGTGAGCTGGGCTTGTCGGATGTCGGCCAGCATCCACGGCAGTGCGTCGTCAGTCGGGCGACGCTTCGCGATCACTGTGGATGTGAGATCGAAGTCGAGTGCGAAGCGCCAGAGGCTCGCTTCCGCATAGGCAGTGTTTGCAACGAGTTCTACGACGTGCAGCCGGTGGGACGGGCCCTTATCGGTCCATCCTTCCGCTTCGGTCTGGTATCCGAGGTATCCATCGATCCCATTGGGGCCCTCATGAACAACCCATTGGGTGGCTGGGTCTGAGGTGAGATGGCGCCACCAGCCCTCGTGTCGGCTGACCATTCCTGGGCGCTGTTGGCGCAACTGCTCGTAGACCGGTGCCAGTGTTCGTGCCACGAGGTCGTCCTGCGCCATGCTGTCGATGTAGGTCACGGGGCCGTGCTCTACACCCGTCAGGAACGGAGCACGCGGGGTGATGGTGGCGTCGATACTTGTGGTGGCCAGCCCGAATCCGTAGCGGCTGTAGACAGAGGCTTGAGAGGCCCAGAGCACAGCGACGGACTCACCGCGCTGACGGAACTCGTCGAACTGATGGCGGACCATTGCAGACAACACTCCGCGGCGCCGGTGGGTGGGCAGAGTGCTGACCCACCGGATGCCTCCGCAGGAAGTCTGGGAGCCTCCGGGAAGCGTGAGGTCGAATCCTGCCGCAGCGGCTGTTCCGACGACCTGCTCTCCGTCGAAGGCAAGGTGCATGCGGTCGAGTTCCATCGTCGGTCCGGGTTTGACCGACCGCCGCAATGGATGACCGAAGGCAAGCGCACGTGCCTGGTCGAAGGCGACCAGCTCGTCCGGGCCCGTAAGGGGCCTGATGGTGAAACCCATGTGTAGGCCAGCCTTTCTACACCAGGGTGGTGGCGCGGTCAGCTGCCAGGCCCGTCAGCGCGAAGGAGCGCAGGAGCTCGTTGCCGCACTCTTCCTCGACGTAGGCGCGGATCTCGTCCGCCAGCTGGCGTGCGGTGTCCTGCTCGAGGCCGCGGAAGCCGCCGTATGAGGAGAGGGCGGCGACGATGCCCTCTCCGGTGTAGCGGCGATCGTGCCGGTCGACGAGGACCGTGGCAGGCCCGAACCAGCGACCTATAGGAAGTTCGGTCACATGCTCGGGTGTGCCGAACTCGAGGTACTCCAGAGCTTGGGCGATGGATTTGCTGTTGCCCTTCAGCCGCGAGCGCAGTTCGTCCAACCGGCGGGTGCCGAACGGAGGAGTGAGCTGCGGGGCCAGGCGCCGGTAGATGACTCGGATGCGTTCGGCTTGCTCCTCCCAGATGTCGCTGCCGATGACATCGCTGTAAGAAACGAAGACCAGCCGGCCTGACGGCTTCAGCAGCGCGGCGGCCTTTTCGTAGGAGACCCGGGGGTCGGCCCAGTGAAACGCGGAGGCCGAGAAAACGCAGTCATGGCGGTCGGTGCCGCTCCAGTCTTCGAAGGTTGACTGATGTACTGCGACATGGGGATCGGAGACGTGCCGCTGGCTGGCTTCTTCGCACAGCTTGCGGCCCGGTTCCATGGAGGTGACCTGGGCGAAGAACTGCGGCAGAAGTTGAGTCGCCTGTCCGGTCCCTGCTCCCACCTCCAGGACTGTGCGATGTGTGTCTGTGCGGTCAAGCAGAGGCTGCAGCAGGGTCTGGACGAACTCGGCCGGGTAGGTGGGGCGGCCCGCCGTGTAGTACTCGGCAAGCGTGTCGAAGGACGCACCGAGCCGCTGGCGCCGGGCCGGGGCATGTACGGGGACCGGCGGTGCCTGGCGGGTTTGGCTCATGCGCTGATGTCCTTGTCCATATCGTCGAGTCGGGGCAGCAACAGATTTCCTGTGTGACGGGCTTCTTCTCGTAGTGGCCAGCCAGTGAGGACGAGCGCCGATATGCCCGTCTCGGCCTTCATGCTCTTGATGTCGTCGGCAATGTCGTCGGGAGAGCCGACAAAGTACACAGCGGCGGCTCCGTCTCCGAAGACATCAAGCGGTGCCCATGCGGCAAACCCCGCGTAGTGCGCACCGTGCAGATGCAGTTCGGTGAGTGTGGGAAGCCGCCCGGCGCTGAGTGCGTCCACCCACGACTGGCGTTTTGCGTCCGGGGCCACGAAGGTTTTGAGGGACTCGCGGCCTTGTGTTCGGCGTGCGATCGCCTTCTGTAGCTGCTCGGCCAGGATCTGCGGGCCGAGGTCCTCGAACATGCCGTAGAAGTGCGCCTGTGCTTCCTCACGGCGCCGACGCACGGTCACACCGGCCATGACGCCTGTCTCGGCGAAGGCCCTGCCGTGCTCGGCGGCCGCCCGGTGGGCGCGGGCAAGGCTGTCCCGGGTGCGTTGGAAGTCCTTGAGCATGGTCAGATACCCGTCGAGGACTGCTCCTGCGTGCGCGCTGCCGGCCGGGGAGTCACCCGCACCCCAGAGGGGCACGCCTTCTTCAGAGCGGGAATCGTGAAGGTCCGGAGTTCGCCCGAAGAAGTCATCTGCCTGGTAGTGCTGGCGGAAGTCCGCCCAGTACTGCTCGGCTGCCGTATAGCGCTCGTCGTGGGACAGGTTCAGACCGTAGGTACGCAGGATGTCGTCGCGGCCGTTGACGAGGTTGAACAGCAGTCGGCCGCCAGTGAGTGCGTTGTATGCGCGGGCCTGTTCTGCAAGGAGCTTAGCGGGGACGAGATTGGCGTACACCGCGGTCAGGACGCGCAGTCGAGTGGTGGCGGCGGCCACAAACGTGGAAGTCACCATGGCGTCGCTCGACCATGTGGCGACGAGGGCACCGTAGAAGCCGGCGTTTTCGACCTCGCGTGCGAGGGCCTCGATGCGCGTGCGGTCCAGAGAGGCCATGCCTTGGGGGTTCCATGGCATGGGTCCGTCGGCACGGGAGATATACCAGAGCGTCTTCACTCCTGCTCCTCCTTGGCACCGTCCCAGCTGTTCCAGTCTTCGTGGACTGCGAAGAACCTGGAGGGGTTGGGGCGGATGATCTGGTCCCACATGCCTTCGATCAGCTGCACTTCGGCCGGCACGGGGCGCCACCATGCCTCGTTGTGGAACCTGCGGGCGAAGAGTTCATCCGTGCGGTCGCCCTGGCCGAGGATGAACTCGCGACGCACCGGTTCATCGGTTCGCTGCCATCGGAAGTCGGCCGATCGCCTGAGCCCGTCGGTCTTGTTGGGCAGTGCGGCGTGTGCGGTCAGACAGTGGAAGATCACGACGTCGCCAAGTCGGTAGTCGGTCGTCGCCCAGCCCGGTTCGTCGTCATTGAGTACGCGCAGCGGTCGCGGCGGGCCGATCTGGCTGCCGGGCAGCAGGGCGAGTCCGCCCAGTTCGCGGGGGATGTCCATCAAGGGCATCCATGAGGTGAGCATGTCGTTGACGCCCCAGTACGAGAAGTCCTGGTGCACGTACCGGCCCGATTCCGTGATCCACGCGGCGGGGGGCGTGGCGCGCAGGACTTTTGAGGGAAGACTGAAGACGTCGTGTTCCAGAAGGTTCTGGATCAGACCGTGCAGCTGGTCGAGGTAGGGGATCCGGTTGAACGCCGGTGCTTGTGCTGCTGCACGGTATGCCGGGTCGCGCTCCTGGTACGGCGTTGATGCCGGCTCATGCTGCGCGTTGCCCTTCTCGTCGATCCAGCCGCCGTCCGTGAGAATCCTTTCCACGGCGTCGGCAGCTTCTCGGATTTCCACGGCGGGCAGGGCGGACCGCAACAGGAGGTAGCCGTCCCGGGCCATACGCTCTCGCAGCTGGTGGGGGTCTTTGAGCAAGGGAGTTGAGTCGAGCAGCTCTTCCATGTTTCGCCTCACTGTCTACTGGGTGGCCATTGCGGGCTGGGATCCGGAGCGTTCGCGCAGCAGGCTCCATCGGCCGAGCAGGCCGGCGATGATCGCTGCGGCGGCTCCGGCAGCCAGAGACCAGCGCGCTCCCAGAGCGGCGGCCACGTAGCCGATGGCGGGGCCGCCGATGAGCGTGCTCCCCTGGAAGCAGATGTGCCACAAGGACATGATCCGTCCCCGGAACTGGGGGGGTGCGTTCTCGAGGACTGCCGCGTTGGCCAGGGCCATGAACCTCACCGACGCTGCGCCGACGAGTACGAACGAGGCGACTGCTGCGATCGGGACCGGCATCCATGCCGTGATGAGCAGGAAAGCGCCGAGAACCATGGCCGCATTGGTCAGTGCTGTTCGGCCGTGATCTTTCTGGCCCGCGAGTCGGAGCCCCCATACTGTGGCTCCGACCCCTGCCGCAGCGAAGAAGAGGCCGTAGAGCGTGGGGCCGGCTTCAAAGCTCTCCCGGGCGAGCAGTGGCAGCGTGACGGGGAACTCATAAGTGAAGGTGCCCACCAGCGCCATCATCAGCAGGGCGTCGCGGATGATCGGTGTGCGGGCCACTTGGTGCAGCACCACGCCGAATCGCGCCGTGGAATCGTCTTGCGGCGATGTTTGCGGGTCGGTTTGCGCGATTCGCCCCTGCGGGCGCAGGGCGAGCAGAGCGCCAGCGACCACGGCGAATGAGATTCCGTTGAGGACGAAGCACCATGCAGCGCCGGCCCAGGCGACGATCAGGCCGCCGAGGGCGGGGCCGAGAAGCGAGCTGCCGTTCAGTGAGACGGCGTTCATGGCGATGGCATTGCTGATGTTGCGCGCGTCTACGATCTCGGGGAGCAAGGACTGTCGCGCAGGACTGTCGACTGCCAGCAGGGCGCCGAAAAGGAAGGACAGGATGAGGGTGGTGAGGTAGTCCAGTCTTCCGGTGAGCTGGAGCACGGCGAGCAGGACCACGATGGCTGCGAGTCCGCTCTGCGTGGCGACGGTGAGTCGTCGTACGTCGTAGCGGTCGACGACAGAGCCGGCGAACGGGCCCAGCAGCAGAACGGGAAGTGTCTCGACTGCGAGCACGAGGCCAAGCTTCGATGCTGAGCCGGTCATGTCTAGCACGACCCACGACAGCCCGGTGATCTGCATCCAGGTGCCGATGTTGGAGCCGAACTGGGCGAGGAAGAAGATGCGGAAGTCACGGCTGCGGCGCAGCGACGCAAACATGGCCGCGAACCGTTCTTTGGTGGTCGAGGTGTCCTGCCTCATCGGTTTCATCGCCGTCATCCGACTGGCCACGGCTGGCGCTTTGCCTGGGCCGGGTTGAGGGCGCCAGGGACCAGGACCCGCCACACCTCGGTTGCTGAGACTCGGGAGTGCTTGAGGGGGAAGTGCACCGCGATCGGCTCACTGCCCAGAGCCGACCGGACGCCCGCCGCAAGCGCGGACAGGTCCTCAGGGATGTGCGTGGGAGCGGTGTCTCGGGTCGCTTGCTTGGCGCGCAGTTCCTCTCGCAGGGCGGTGCTGTGGTTCGACGCCCACAGGATCCCGTCCATCTGCGGCGGTGGGGTGTCCATGCGCAGTGTGTGCCTGACCGTGGTTAGCATCATCACCCCTTCCAGTACGGCTCTGCTGATGGCGTCGTGCTCGGTGTATTTGCAGGCGGTTCCCACCGCTGCCGCGCCGGTGGACTGGCAGCGGACAAGGGCGACAGCAGTGGGGGGCAGCCCTGGCCGCTGGACGATCCATGCTTCTGCGGCGGCTTTCTGCCCGCGCAGAAGGCAGTGCAGTGCCTCGGGGATGGAGGACGTGCTGTCAAAAAGGGAGACTTCATGGCAGTCGAACAGGCGGACGACGCTGTCGCGTTCGATGACCTCCATCAGGCCATGAGCCACAATGTGGTGCTTGTCCGTCGCCGGTCCTGCGCAGTAGCCGCTGCCGTCTGGATCCTCCCCTGCTACTGCCATACCGGGCTGGAGGAGGCCGGTGTACGTCTGCCCGGTGCTTGTCCCCCGCCCGGTCAGCTCTGGTGAACCGGCGAGTTCCCATTCAAGGTGTGCCCAGCGCTCCAGTAGCTCCGAACGGCACCTTCGCCGGCTGAGCTCTTCGCCGAATCCGAGACTCGATCCCCGCAGGGAGATTTTGCGCCGGTTGATCGTGACGCTTACTTCTGCGTCGGCGAAGTAGATCCCTTGCTTTTTGCAGAAGGCGAAGACTGAGGTGGCGGCGGCCACGTGGGCGTCGTCGAGGCTCATACCTTGAGCAGCGGCAGATCGCCGTTGGCCTGGTCGTAGTCCCAGTTGAGGCGGTTGTAGAGCTTCGGGTCGGGCAGGCCGGCGAAGGCTACGAACTCTCGAGCGGTTTCGATCCAGCCGTCCAGTTCCTGGCGGCCCTCAGGCGAGTACACGCCGTGCTCGTCGATGATCGCGAGGCCCTGAAGCAGGCCGAGGAGGTGGCGGTGGAAACGGATTTCTGCCTCTTCGTGCCACTGGGTGTCAGAAGAGCGCAACACCGCGGCCATCAGCCGAGTCAGACGCAGAAAGACGAAGGTGGCGTGATACGTGCCGTACAGGGGCCGCGGGTCGGTCCGGATAGGCGAGCTCAGGCCCGTTTCGTCACGGTTGAGCAGCAGCGGATGGACTTCCTGCTTGGCGTGCAGCAGCTGGTGCGTCGACTCGTGTGTCAGGTGGTCGGCGAAGCAGAGAGGACTCCACGTGGGCTCCAGGCACAGGAACGAGGCGCCGAAGAGAACGATGTCGGAGCCGCCCACGAAATGCTCGCCTCGCAGGGGGGCGACGTACTCGGTGAGGGTGCGGATCTCCGCAGCCTGTTCCGGGAGCACCTGTTCGATGAGACGCAGCCCGGCGTCGTAGTTGCGTATGAGCGTCTGTGTGTCGTCGTCCGTGCCCGCGGCCACGGTCAGACCTGGATCGAGCTGTGAGATGTCCTTGGTCTGGTCGCTGTACTTGGCGATTTCCGTACGGACGACATCGGTTTCGGCACGCAGGCGGACTGTGCCGGGCTCGCTGGTAATCCACGAGGCGGCGGCAGCCTCGAGGATGGTGTGCTTCTCGTCAGCGAGGTGCTGCGGGTCGAGTACATCTGTGTCCGCAGGCAGCAGCCATGCGGAGTCGACCGGCGTGAAAGGCAGACGCACCGAACCGTGTCGGGCCGACCGCGATATGGGGAGGGGAGTCTGCACGCGGCCGTGGGCGGCGTCTTCCACCAGCACATTGCCGAGTCCCAGCACTGCTCGGGTCGCTGCATCGCGATCCTTCGCGGCGAACGCGTCGAGTGCCGCGAAGTAGGACGCGTAGAACTCGCTGCGGCGAGGGGCCTCAGCGGTGCTCTCCAGGGCCTGGCGCAGCAGCGCGATCTTCTCCGGCGCCACGATCTGCACCGACTGGGCAGCGTCGAGGACCTTCTGCCAGTCTGCGGTGATGGCTTCACCGAGGGAGCGGCGCAGCGCGGCTGCGTCTGCTCCATTGGGATCTGCGAGCAAGATGCTCTCCTTGTCGTCTGTCAGGCCCCCTTCGGCGAAGCAGTCCGGTTGCACGGCTGTGGTGCCCAGGGGGCGCCGATAAGCCCGGTAAACCGATGGCGCGACGGGAGTCATGGGTTGCATCACGCGCGGCGGATAAAAGCCGGCGGGGATATCCAGCTTTTCGGCTTCAGGTTTATGATCTGCGCTGAAAGTGGATGAGTGAAGGCCTGTGCACGGCCGAGAAGATCAAGCTTCTCGGCCGTGCACCAGGTGCGGCGGGTTTAGCGCTCGCCGTCGAACGAGGTGAAGGCGTCGTCGTCGAGCTCGGTGCTCACGCGGCCCTTCATCTGCATCATCGCGGAGCCGACAGCGCCACGGCCAACCTGGATGTCCAGCTCGTCGATCTCGGGCATGATTCCTCCTGAAGGTTTCTCTGATTCGAAAGGATTGAGCGCCTTAGCGCCCCTTCCGAGAATTATTCTGGCACGGCTGAAGGACGCATGAAATGCTTCTGGGGTGGCACAAGTTGACGTTGGCACAGTTATGTCACTCCTGCAGCCGAGTCAATTGGGAACGCATAGCAAAGGGGCCAGGAACCGTGTCGGTCCTGGCCCCTTTACGGGCGTCTGTGCGTCTGGCTGGTCAGATACCGGCGCCGAAGCGCCCGCGGTAGGACTCCAGGTCTTCCTCGGTGATCTTCGCGAAGAGCACCGGAGGCACCGTGAACGCGGTGCTGGCCGGGACTGTGTCCAGGGACTTGGCCTGCTCTGCGGTCACCCAGGTCGCGGTGTCGTTCTCCAGGGCGAAGGCCCTGCGCATGGCGGCCGACGAGGAGGGGATGAACGGCTCGGAGACGACCGCGTACAGGTGGATCAGGTTCATCGCGGTACGCAGGGTCAGCGCGGCGCCGTCGGCATCGGTCTTGATCTCCAGCCAGGGGGCCTTCTCCTCCAGGTAGGAGTTGCCTGCGGACCACAGCGCCCGCAGAGCGGCGGCGGCCTTGCGGAACTGCAGGGCCTCCATCTGCTCCTCGTACTCGCCGAGCAGTCGTGCGATCTCCTCGCCCAGCTTGGCCTCCGCCTCGCCGGCGGCGTGCCCGGCCGGGACCTCGTCGCCGAACCGCTTGCGGGAGAACGACAGCACGCGGTTGACGAAGTTGCCGAGGGTGTCCGCCAGGTCCTTGTTCACCGTGGCGGTGAAGTGCTCCCACGTGAAGGAGGAGTCGTCCGACTCGGGGGCGTTGGCGATCAGGAAGTAGCGCCAGTAGTCGCCGGGCAGGATCTCCAGGGCTGCGTCGGTGAAGACACCGCGCTTCTGGGAGGTGGAGAACTTGCCGCCGTAGAACGTCAGCCAGTTGAAGCCCTTGACGACGTCGACCTTCTTCCAGGGCTCGCGCACGCCGAGCTCGGTGGCCGGGAACATCACCGTGTGGAAGGGGACGTTGTCCTTGGCCATGAACTGCGTGTACCGGACAGTGTCGTCGGCCTCGTACCACCACGACTTCCAGTCTCGGGTCTCGCCGTCGGAGGCGGCGTCCGCCCATTCCTTTGTCGCGCCGATGTACTCGATCGGGGCATCGAACCAGACGTAGAAGACCTTGCCTTCGGCCGCGAGCTCCGGCCAGGTGTCGGCCGGGACCGGCACGCCCCAGTCGAGGTCGCGGGTGATGGCGCGGTCGTTCAGGCCCTCGGTCAGCCACTTGCGGGCGATGGACGTGGACAGGTGCGGCCACTGGTCGCTGACGGTGGCGATCCACTCCTCGACCTCGTGCTGGAGCCTCGACTGCAGCAGGAAGAGGTGCTTGGTCTCGCGGACCTCCAGGTCCGTGGAGCCGCTGATCGCCGAACGCGGGTCGATCAGGTCGGTCGGGTCAAGGACGCGGGTGCAGTTCTCGCACTGGTCGCCGCGGGCCTTGTCGTAGCCGCAGTGCGGGCAGGTGCCCTCGACGTACCGGTCCGGCAGGAAGCGGCCGTCGACCGGCGAGTACACCTGGCGGATCGCCCGCTCCTCGATGAAGCCGTTCTCGTTCAGCTTCCGCGCGAAGTGCTGGGTGATCTCGACGTTCTGCTGCGAGGAGCTGCGCCCGAAGTAGTCGAAGGCCAGCTCGAAGCCGTCGTACACGGCCTTCTGCGCGTCGTGGGCCTGCGCGCAGAACTCGGCGACGGTCAGCCCGGCCTCCTTGGCGGCCAGCTCGGCCGGCGTGCCGTGCTCGTCGGTGGCGCAGATGTAGAGGACGTCGTGGCCGCGCTGGCGGAGGTACCGGGAGTACACGTCCGCCGGAAGCATCGACCCGACCATGTTGCCCAGGTGCTTGATCCCGTTGATGTAGGGAAGCGCGCTGGTTACCAGGTGTCGAGCCATCCTTGGATGCTCCATTTCGTGTGTACGGCGCCGCCGGCGAGGCCGAAGCGGTCTTGAAAGTGCCAAAGCACGATCGGCCGCCCGAGGACAGGCGGCCAAGCGAGTCCACGAAGACGGCCGATCGTTGTTCATCCTACGTGAACGGGGTGTGGTGATCGGCTCGCTTACAGCAGGGGCCGATCACTGTCGCGCGGTCGTCTCTACTGCCAGCCGACATCGTCGTTGAGGGCCGAGGACGTAGTTGCGTGCGCGGTGACCGAGTCGGCCGCGAGGTCGTCGGCCGGCACAGGAGCACCGTGACCGACTCCAAGGAGCATGCTGACTCCCAGGACCGCTGCAGCAAGAAATCGAAGACCGAAACGCACGACAAGTGCTCCCATCTGGGCAGATCCATGTTGACGGATCCATGTTTTCCTTGCCGGCACGACACATCCAGAGGTCTTCGGTGGCACAAACAGACCGTGGCACAACCATGCCTGCGGGATGCTCGGTCGGAGTCATGCCATCGGCAGAGGGCTGCACTGCGAGAGCGCCCATGTGGACAGCATGGGTTCGTTGCGTATGGCTCGCTCAAAGAGGGCCTGGCCGTACTGCTGCGCCTGGTGCAAGTCAGGACCACTGAGAAAGAGCACGGCTACCGCTCCCCCACGCGATGGGTGGATCCGGGCGTGTTCCAGCCGCTTCTGCCCCATATCGGCCTGCTGCAGTGCTTTTACCAGCAGCTCCGGGTCTCTGAGTGATTGCCTCGTGGCGCATGTGGCCACGACGTGAAGCATGTACATAGGGAACCTTAGACTTGAATCCCATTTCTTGGACAACTTGGACTTGCGAAGTTCGGATCACCCGTCAAGAATCGATGCCCGATGCACATTGATTGAAGTCCCGTGGGGGGATCTACGTTGAAAACCGGAAAACTGGATAAATCAATCGAACCGGTGTATCTGCTCCTGCTGCGCCGACCAGGGATCACTGTCAGCGAGATCTCAACGACCTTGGCAATCTCAGAAGCCAGGGTCAAAGAGTGCCTCGATGCACTTGCCGATCTGGCCCTCATACGACGGTCATGGCAAGAGCCTGACGCCCTCATGCCCATGAACCCCGAGAAGGTATTCGAAGCCTTCCTGGCCCAACGGCAGGCGGACCTGGTCAAGCAACAGCAGGAGATGGAAGAACTCCGCGCGCTAGGAGCGCGTCTGGTCAATGAGTACGCAGTCGAGTACTCATACGGCCAGGGAGGACCGTTTGAGCGGCTGACCAGCCTCGAAGCAGTCCGGGCGCGCATGGACGAACTCGTCGCGGCAACCACCACGGAGACCCTGGCTTTCGCCCCCGGCGGCCCGCAGACCCCGGAGAACAGGGCAGCCAGCCGGCCCTTGGCGCAGTCTCTTCTTGCACGCTCGGTAGCCATGAAGACCATCTACCTGGACAGCGTCAGGAACGACCCGGGGAGCATGGGGCACGCCCACTGGCTCGCCGAGAACGGCGGCGAAACCCGCACCACGCCCGTGCTTCCGCTCAGAATCCAGATCTTCGACCGGCGCGCGGCTCTCATTCCCATCAACCCCGAGGACAGCTCACAAGGCGCAATCCTCGTAGAAGAACCTGGCATCGTAGCCGCTCTGTGCGCGTTCTTCGACCTCGTCTGGGAGATGGCTGTGCCGATCGCCGAGCCGAAGCGGAACCGAGGCGTGGACAGCGTCTCCCCCCAGGAGAGAGAACTCCTTCGGCTCCTTGCCCAGGGGCTCACCGACGAAGCTGCGGCTCGCAAAATGGGCATTTCCCTCCGAACTGAACGCCGCATAATTACCGAAGTGTCCGCACGCCTAGGGGCGAACAGTCGATTCCAACTAGGCCAGCGAGCTTCGGAAAGTGGACTGATCTCGCTGGATACAAGCTCCACGGCCAGTCTGACATGACATAGAGGCCATACCGTACTGGACAGGGTGGCAAGAATGTGGCAAAGGCGTAAACGTGTCAGGCGTGAAGCGAGAAACCACGAAAGCTGATGGACAACAAGGTCTGTCAGACCAGTCCCGTAAACGGAGCGACACACCACTACCGTGACGCCCCAATGTGTTGTGCTCGTACTGTCGGCGGAAGGCATCCAGCTCGATTGCCTCCAGCGGCAACAGCGGCTCCTCGGAGTTCGCGCTGCCCAGAACCGCCATCTGAGTGCGTTGTGGCGAACCGGATCTCGTACGAGGTGTGCGGCACGGGTGTCCATCTGGACAGAGGTACGGGTGCGGCCGCGGGCATGAAAGAACGGGCCCCTTGGTAGTGACGCGGTTACGACACCCAATACGACCAAAGAAGCCCGCTACCCGATCGGTTGAGCAGTACCTCTGTGCCTGCGTCCACCACGGTCACCCCTGGGTGCGTCACCTATTGATCAGAAACTCATGGGGTTCGCTCGTCGAGGGTGTAGCGGACGTGTGGGCCGCCGAAGTAGCCGCGGATGATGTGTGGCTGACGTTGTCGGCGGTGAAAGAACCTGCGGGTTTCGGCGGCGAGTTCGGCCTGGTTCCTGGCCTGATGGGTGTGGGGCAGGCTGCGTTTGAGGTCGGCGTTGACCAGCTCGTCCGGGTTCAGCTCGGGTGAGTACGAGGGCAGGAAGTGCAGCTCAATCTGGTCTTGGTGGTCGGCGAGCCAGGACCGGACGGTCTTCGAGCGGTGGGCCGAGTGCCGGTCGAAGACCAGGTGGACCTTGTGGTCGAAGTGCCCGACGAGCCGGGCGAAGAAGCGGCACATGACCTTCGCGTCGAAGGACTCGGCGAAGACCATGAAGTGCATCCGGCCGCGGGTGCTGATCGCGGACATTGCGTTCACGGAGAACCGGTTGCCGGTGCGGCGGATGACCGGCGTCACGCCTTCGGTACCCCAGGTGCGGCCGGTGACCTGGTCCGAGCGGATCCCGACCTGGTCGCCGAAGAGAACCTCGCCGTTCTCCGCCTTCGCCCTGGCCCGGATCGCCGGCCAGGTCTCCTCGTGCCAGACACGGACCGCTTCCGGGTCCTGCTCGACAGCCCGCTTGTCCGGCCTCTGAAAGGTCAGGCCCCACCGCCTGAGGTACTTGCCCACGCCGGGCTCGGTGAACCGGACCCGGTACAGCTTGAAGATCAGTTCATCTATCTGCCTCCGCGTCCACAGCTGACCCGAAAGTCCCAGGTCGGAGGGGATGTGATCGAGGACGGCCTGCCGGATGGCGGCCTGCTCGGCCTCGGACAGGACCTGATGCTAGGGCGGCGACCTCTACCCGGTCCCGGCTCTCCACCAGCGCGGACACCGCCAGCAACCGCACGGCCGCCTGCGCATCCGGCGACCACGCCCGCGCATCCCCCACCAGATCACTCACACACCATCAACGAGCCTGAGCTCAAAGAGTTTCGGATCAATACGCCGCCCTCGAAGTCGTCGCGGACGACAACTACTCCTAGGCGGGACGAGTGATGGGCGGAATAGCGGGCGCAGGGCTGTTTACCTGCCAGCAGCCCTGCCTTGCTGTCTCGGCCGTTACCGGCCCGGCTCTGCCGCTCCGAGGCGGGTGGCTGGCGGGTTGTCCAAGTAGTCGTCGAGCAGCGGGTACGCCGGCACGGTGCCGCGAAGACGCTCGTACCAGGTCACGACTCCCGCGTTGCAGCTCCAGCAGAGCAGGCCGCGTACGCACTTGCCGCACGACGTGCCGTTGTCGGAACAGCAGTTGTGGTAATGATCGAGATTGAGCCCGTCGACATCAGCGTGCTCGGTTCCACACAATGCGCACCGCTGATCCTGAAGAGCGAACAGCCGGTCCACGTCGGCGAAGGAGATGTTGAACTTCTTCGCCCGGGTCAGCTTGCCGCTACATGATCGGCACCGGCTCCGTGGGATGCCGTCGCGCTGGTTGTCGCGGACGAACCGGTCGACTGGGAGTTCCTGCTGGCAGACGGTGCACCAGTAGACGCCGCGGGCCAGCAGTACGGGCACCCGCTCGGTGGGTGTGCGAGTGATCAGCGGCGCCAGTTCCGATCCACGCCGCTGCATGACCCCATGAGACAGACACAGATCGTCTCCACGAGCCGCGTCCTCGGCCGTCTTGTGGCAGCCGGCCACCCGGCATGAGCCATCGGGCGCGGGGCGCGGAGCAGGAAGCAACGTCAAGGGTCGGCCTTCACTCTGCTGCTGGTAGTGCGTCCGACAAAGGGTCAAGCTGTACTGGGGACGATCGCACTCCAATGCCGTGCAGACCGCGCCCTCGGGGATCTTCCAGGCGTCCACTTCGGCGAGCGTCGATCCGCGCCTCGCCTGCTGGTAGTGCGCGTTGCACAGCCCCTTCGCGTAGACCTTCGTTGGGCACCCGTCGAACTCGCAGGGCCCATCCGTGGCCTGGCGCTGCTGAAGCGGCGGAAGCTGGCCCCTCCGCCGCAAGTAGTCGTAGTGGTACTGGCAGTACCCGCGCGTGTAGACACCCCTCGTACAGTCGGCAACCACACAGCGACCCTCCATCGGAATACGTCTCCATCTATTGGCTTGAGCGCCTGGCAAGTCGAGACAGTGTCATGTTCTGGCGTAGCGGTCTAAGTGGCATGAGGTCCTCCGGATCCATCCCCGGTGTACCGGCCTGCCCGAGGGTGCCGTACCGCTGGCCCTCGTCGCCCACGGTGTCGGCTCCCTTGCGGTGCGAACACCAGTGGCCGCCCCACTGGGCACCGCGCTGACCGCACGCCTCGCTGGGGCCGCCTCCCTCGGAGGCGTGGCTTGTGACTCCGGCATCGCGGCCGGCGTCTGGACCGGAGGGGACGTCGCTGGGAGGGGTGTCCAGGGGAAACGAACTTGATCGAGGCGTCGAACCGCTATCCTATGTTCCATACTTGCAACACCCTGCTAGTCGGAACTCGGTCGGGGAAAGGTGCGGGCCCATGGGTGCGTGGGATGATCTCGGCATGCCCCGGAGCAGTAACGACCAGGTCCCGCGACACTATGTAGTCGATGGCGCCTGGCCGCATGCCGCTCTGGCGCCGGATGCCCCGGTTAGTGCCTACTACGGGCAAGCGCTCGCTCGGAACCTCGAACGAGCCATGGCTTCCACGCCACACACGCTGAGGACCCTCGCAGATGCGACCGGGGTCACCCACTCGACAATCAGCAGGGTCCTTAACGGCAAGGTCATGCCGGACCTGGGGACGATTGCCCGGCTTGAGGTCGCCGTCGGTTTCCAGCTCTGGCCAGGGCCAGCCGCCCTCGACGGCCCCGCGGCCTGATTCCGACCGGACCGAACCTGCCGACGGCCGACGGGGAGGGGCTCGCGGGAGCCCCGTTCCGTAAGGGCGTCAGGCGTTCAGGGTGATCGGTCCGTCGGGAATCCACCCCTGGACGTAACCGGTCATCAGGAAGCCCAGCTCCTGAGGGAACACCGGGAGTGTTTCGAGATCCGAGATGGGCCACCAGCGGGCCTGAGGTGAGAAGCGAGCAGAGCGTGCTGGCTGAGGCAGCTTGAAGATGACCACCCGATAATCCGAGCGGACATGGCCGACCCTTGTCGCCATCCGAGCCGTCACGGACGCTCGGCGCATCCTGGGCTGCCGCCAGCGATGAACGACCTGTGCATACGAACGGTGTGACGGTACGTCGATGCTCAGCGGGAGCCAGGTGGACGCATCGGGCCCCCGCTCAAGGAGGATCGTTCTGCTGTCGTGCGACAGTAGAACGATCAGCAAGGTTCGACGTACTTCCGTGGCGGCGGCGTTCATGCGCTCACCGTTGCCCGCGAGTCCTTCAACGGCACAGTGGGAGCAGCCGCACGGGCGGTGCGCTGAGTGTCAGGGTGGATGCTTAACCGGTGGCATGAGGTCCTCGCTGACCAGCAGCGTTGTGCGGAGCGTTCCCGGATCGGCGGCCAAGCGTTTCAGGCTGGATTCGTAACCGCTCGCTGACCTGCGGTGATGGGGTTTTCTCCAAGCCCCACGAAGGCGGACGGGGACAGCGTAGCGGACGGGTGTGGGGGCTTGCTGCGGTGATGGGGCGTTGCGGCGGGCGGGCCCGGAGATTGCCGGGCCCGCCCGCCGCTCGTGGCGGTCAGCGGGTGACCTCGCGGTTGAAGACCGAGCGGGACCAGAAGTAGCCGAGGGCCGAGAGGCCCGTGCACCAGGCCAGGGCGATCCAGCCGGCGTTGCCGATGTCCGTGCCGAGCAGCAGGCCGCGCAGGGTCTCGTTGATCGGGGTGAAGGGCTGGTACTCGGCGAACCAGCGCAGGGCCGTCGGCATGGACTCCGGCGGGACGACCGCGCTGCCGAGGAAGGGGAGGAAGGTCAGCGGCAGCGGGGCGTTGCTCGCGGACTCGACGGTCTTGGCGCCCATGCCCATCGCGGCGGACAGCCAGGCCATGCCGAAGGCGAGGAAGAGGAGGAGGCCCGCGGCGGCCGCCCACTCCACGACCGAGGCGTTCGGCCGGAAGCCGATCGCGAGGGCGACGCCGGTGACCAGGACCAGGACCGCCGCGACCTGGAGGACGCTGCCCATGACGTGGCCCGTCAGGATGGAGCCGCGGGAGATCGACATGGTGCGGAAGCGGTTGACGATGCCCTCCGTCATGTCGGTGCAGACCGACACCGCCGTCGCGACGGCCCCCGAGGTCGCGGCCATCAGGATGATGCCGGGCACCAGGTAGTTGACGTAGTCGCCGCGGTCGCCGCCCGCTCCGATGCCGGCGCCGAGCGCGCCGCCGAAGACGTACACGAACAGCAGCAGCATCAGGAGCGGCATGACGAGGATCGAGATCGTCATCGACGGGTAGCGCTGCATGTGCTTGATGTTGCGGCGCAGCATCGTCAGGGAGTCGCGCAGGGCGTACGAGCGGGTGGGCTTGGCCGGGGTGAGGGTCGCGGTGCTCATCGGGCGGACTCCTTCTGCGTGGTGGTGGCGGGGGCGGGGACGGTGGGGGCGTTCTGCTTGCCCGTGAGGGTGAGGAAGACGTCGTCCAGGTCGGGGGTGTGCACGGTGAGCGACTCCGCCCGGGCCCCGGTGCCGTCCAGGGCGTCGAGGATGGCGCGGAGGTTGGCGACGGAGCCGTCGCTGGGGATCTGCAGCGCGAGCGCCTCGTCGTCCCTGGTCGCGACGCCGAAGACCGCGGCCGCCGCGGCGAGGTCGGCCTCGCCGGCGAACCGCACGCGCACGTGGCCGCCGGGGATCAGCCGCTTCAGCTCCTCCGCCGTGCCTTCGGCGACGAGCCTGCCGTGGTCGAGCACCGCGATGCGGTCCGCGAGGTGGTCGGCCTCCTCCAGGTACTGCGTGGTGAGGAAGATCGTGACGCCCTGGTCGGTGACCAGGTCCCGGATCAGCTCCCACATGTCGCGGCGGCTGCGCGGGTCGAGGCCGGTGGTGGGCTCGTCGAGGAAGATGATTCGCGGCCGGCCGACCAGCGTCATCGCCAGGTCGAGCTTGCGGCGCATGCCGCCGGAGAAGGTGGCGACGTTCTTGCGGGCCGCCTCGGTCAGGTCGAACCGCTCCAGGAGCTCGGCGGTGCGGCGCCGCCCCTCGCTGCGGTCCAGGTGGTAGAGGTCCGCCATCAGGAGCAGGTTCTCCTCGGCGGTCAGCAGGCCGTCGACGGCGGCGAACTGTCCGGTGACACCGATCAGGGTGCGTACGGAGCCGGCGTCGGCCCGCACGTCGTGGCCCGCGATCCGGGCCTCCCCGCCGTCGGCCGTGATCAGGGTGGAGAGGATCTCGACGGTCGTCGTCTTGCCGGCGCCGTTGGGGCCGAGCAGGGCGAAGATCGTGCCCTCGGGGATCCGCAGGTCGATGCCGTCGAGCACCACCTTGTCGCCGTACGACTTGCGCAGGCCGGTCGCGGAGATGGCCGTGGCGCGCTGGTCGGCGGCCGCTGTGGTCGCCGTGTGCGTGGGGTGGTTCGTGGTGCTCATGGTCTGCGGGCCTTTCTCTTCTGGGACGGATCGGGGAGAGCGGCGGACGGGGGCGGTGCGGTGAGCGGGGCTCATGGGCGGTGCGTCCGACTGTCTGGCGCTGAAGTGGCCCTGCTTGGCGCCACTCCGTGCCGTGCTTGCGCCATCATCGTGGCACAGGAGTGGCGCCATGTCGAGTCATTGTGGCGCCATGAATGGTTCGGTGGGGGAGTTGCGCGGCGATTCGAGCCTGTGAGCTGCGCTTTCATTGCGTAAAAGAATGTGGCGCCTCGTGGCGCCAGCCCTCTGGGGGGCGGTGCCAGGAGGCGCCGGTCTTCAGCCCTCGTATCCGAGGGCTCGGCTCCGTCAGGACGCGGTGGTGAGGGACTCGCGGCGGGTCCGGGCGCCCTGGAGGCCGAGGCCGAGGTCTACGGCGGGAGAGAGTGCGGCCGGGGGCGCGGGGCGCCTGCGGGTCGTGGTGAAGACGTACAGCCGCAGCGCCAGGAAGCGGCCGATGCCGGCCAGGCCCGAGGCCGCGAGGTACACGGTCTGCTCGACGGCGAGACCGGGCGTGCGCGCGACCAGGTGCAGGACGAGCACCGCGAGGGTGGTCGCGGAGTAGGCCGCCGCGGCCGTTCCGGCGGACTGCAGGTGATGGCGGAGGCCGCAGCGCAGCAGGCCCCGCCCGGTGGCGGGCCGGAGCCCCGAGCCGAAGGTGAAGCGGGCGTGCAGCTCGGTCGCGAGGATCGTCGAGACCACGCTGACCAGCGCGTTGGCGAGGGCGAACGGCAGGGCGCCGGCGAGCAGGGCGACGGCCGCGCCGGACGCGAGCCCTACCCCGCCCCCGATCCCGACGAAGCGGAGGAAGGAGGCCAGGGCGCCCGGGGTGGGGTCGTCGGGGGCGGGAGCGTCGGGGGTGGTGCCCGGGGTGGGGTCGTCAGGGGCCGGGACGTCGGGGGTGGCGCCAGGGGTGGGGTCAGGGGCCGGGGTGTCGGGGATGGCGCCAGGAGTGGGGTCAGGGGCCGGGGCGTCGGGGGTGGTGCCCCGGGTCGGGGCGTGAGCGTCCGGGGCGTTGCCCGGTGCGGGTGCGGGTGCGGGTGCGGGCGCCGGTGGCGCCAGTGGTGCCTCCGGTGCACCCGGGGCGGGGGGCCGGGCGGTGTCCGGTGCGCCCGTGGTGGCGTCGGGGGCGGCGCCGGGGCCGTCCGCGGTGGTGCCGGGCTGTGGGCTGCGTCTCATCGGGCTTCCGTCCCCCTTTCGCGTCGTCGGCTCGGACCGGGCGCCACCCGGCCCGGCCCGGCCGGTGCCTACGCGCGGCGGACCACGATGTCGCCGACGCTGGTGCGGCCGCGGACCTCGACCGTCTCCTCGGACTGGCCCGGACCCTCCGCCGCGCCCAGCTCGTTGCGTACGCGGCCGGCCGTGGACCGCACGTCGAGCCAGGCCGCGGTTCCCTCCGCGATGCCGACTTCGAGGCCGCCCGCGGCGGATTCGAGCGTGATGCGGCCGCGTACGACCTCGCCGAGGCGGATGGCGCCACTGGCGGTCTTCGCCGTGACCGAGGCCTCCGTCCGGCCCACGCCGATGGGGCCGTTGGACGAGTTCACCTTCAGCTCGCCGGTGATCTCGCCGACCGTGGTCTCGCCGTTCAGGTTCCGGATCGTCGCCGGACCGTCGATCCGGCCGATCCGGACCCGGCCGGAGCCGTGGATCTCGGTCTCGCCGCTCGTGCTGTCGACGAGGATGTCGCCGTGGGAGGTCTTGAGCCGTACGGACGCGGCCTCGTCCAGCTGGATGTCGCCGGCGGCGGTGGTGAGCCGGCAGTTCCCGAACACGCCCTCGCCGATCAGTTCGCCGAGGCCCGTCCGGCAGGTCAGCTCCGAGCCGGCGGGCAGCTCGACGGTGACGTCGACCGAGCCGGTCTTGCCGAAGAGCGAACGCTTCCTGGGGCCCTTGACCAGCAGCTTTCCACCCGTGCAGGTGACGTTGGTCTCCGCGGCGGCCTGGACGTCGAGCTTGTCGCCGGGGTCGCTCGGGGTCACCTCCACGACGGTGTCGGTGCGCTTGCCCGCGACGATCCGGGCCCGGCCGATCTCGATCTCGACGGTGGCGGAGAGGGGTTCGGGAGTGTCGAACGTAGGCATGGCTGTGCCGTCCTTTGAGTGAGGAGAGGTGAGTGCCGGGCTGACTGACGTGCCTCGGTGCGGCAGGGAGGGAGGGGCGCGGTCCCCCGGGAGCCAGGGCCCCCGGGACGTGCGGGCGGGCTAGCGGACCCAGCCGGTGAAGCCCTGGCCGACGGAGGGGCCCGTGCTCGTCGTGCCCTTCCGGGTCCGGCCCGGGGCGGCGCCCGGTTCGAGGGCCGCGGCCACGGCCCGGACCAGCCAGGCGTTGACCGAGAGCCCCTCGCGGCTCGCGGCCTCCTCGACCCGGATCTTGAGCTGGGCCGGGGGCCGGAAGTTGATGCGGGAGGTGGCGCCGTCCTCGCCCTCCACGGGGGGCGCGACCGGCGGCGGCGGGGCCGGCAGCGCGGCCTCGGTCTCGTCGGAGCCGAAGGGCTCGGCGGTGGGCGGCGCCGTGACCACGAACTCGGGGTTCAGGCCGCGCAGCCGCAGGTCGACCGAGCCGGGGGCGAGGTCACGGGTGATCTCGTCCATCGCGTCGGACAGGGCGTTGAGCAGGGTCAGCCGGGCGGCCGACTCCAGCTGCCCGGTGAGTCGGTCCGCCAGGGCGCGGGCTTCGTCGCCGCCCGCCTGGGCGGCCACGCCGAGCTCATGGCGGAGATTGTCCACGTACGGGGTGAGGTCCATGACGCAATAGTGGCACCATCATGGCGCCATGGCAAGTCATCTGGCGCCACGTTGCGCCATGCTGCGCCATCGTGCGCCACGGTGTGCCATCCGGTGCCGAGGTGTGCCACGCGGTGGCCCGGTGGCCGGTGACCCGCCGCTTGACCCGTTCCGGGGGTGCGCATAGCGTCGCCGCGCTGGGACGACGGGCGGATGCTCAGGGGGTTGTGCGGTGGCGGTGCCAGACGGATACGAGCGGCTCACCGCGGACGGGGCCCCCTTCGCCGTCGACGGCGGGGTGTACGCCTCCGGCCCGCGCACGCTGAGGGAGTTCGTCGAGGTCGTCTGGGGCTACGGCGACCAGGTCTTCCTCGTGTCCGAGGACGGGCGGACGACCTACCGCGAGTTCTTCGACGCCGCCTGCGGGCTCGCCCGGCGGCTCGTCGCGGAGTACGGGCTGCGGCCGGGAGACCGGGCCGTGGTCGCCATGCGGAACCATCCCGAGTGGCACGTCGCCTTCTGGGCCGCCCAGCTCGCCGGGCTCGTCGCCGTACCACTCAACGCCTGGTGGACCGAGGACGAGTTCGCGTACGCCCTCGACGACTGTTCTCCCGGCGTGCTGCTCGTCGACGGGGAGCGGGTCGGGCGGGTGCGGGAGTGGGCCGCCCGGAACCGCGTGCCCGGGATCGTCTTCCACGGGGAGGGGGAGTACGCCGCCGCTCCCGGTACGGACTCCGCGCAGCCCGCGTCCGACGCGGCCCCCGACGGCGCCCCCGTGCCGCGCGCCTCCGCCCACGATGCCCCCGCGTCCGCCTCCGCCTTCGTGCCGTACGTCCCCGACACCGATCCGTACCTCGGGCCGCCGCTCGTCGACGTCCTGCCCGAGCACGACGCCACCATCGTCTACACCTCCGGCACCACCGGCCGCCCCAAGGGCGCCGTCGCCACCCACCTCGCGCAGGCCGGTGCCGCCATGAACCCCCGGTTCTTCGCCGCCGCGGCCGCCCTCGCCCGCGGGGACATGCCCGGCGCCGGGCCCGTCCCGGTGTCGCTGACCACGTTCCCGTTCTTCCACGTGGCCGCGTTCACGTCCTTCTACGGGGTGATGGCGGCCGGCGGCACCCTCGTCATGATGCGGAAGTGGGACGCCGCCCGGGCCCTGGAGCTGATCCGGGAGCACCGCGTCACCCACTACGCGGGCGTTCCCACCACCGCTCTCCAGCTGCTCGACCTGGCCCGCGCCACCGGCGACCCGCTCGACAGCCTCACCCTGCTGAGCACCGGGGGCGCCGCCGCCCCGCCCGGCATCGTCGGCGGGATCACCGCCGCGTACGGGGATCGGCTGGAGCCCCGCAACGGCTACGGGCTCACCGAGACCAGCGGCGGTGTCCTCGCCAACGTCGGCGCCGAGTACCGCGCCCACCCGGGCAGCGTCGGCCGGCCCACGCCCGTCACCGAGGTGCGGATCGACCGGCCCGACGCCGAGGGCGTGGGCGAGCTGTGGCTCCGCGGGCAGTCCCTCGTCCGCGGCTACTGGCGCGACGAGGAGGCGACCCGCGCCGCCTTCGCCGAGGACGGGTGGTTCCGGACCGGGGACCTCGCGCGCGTGGACGCGGACGGGCGGGTCAGCATCGTCGACCGGCTCACCGACATGGTGGTCCGCGGCGGCGAGAACGTGTACTGCGTCGAGGTCGAGGACGTGCTCCAGCAGCACCCGGACGTCGTGGACGCCGCCGTCCTCGGGGTCCCGCACCCGCTGCTCGGCGAGGAGGTCGCGGCCGTCGTCCGGCTGCGGCCCGGTGCCGCGGCCGGCGCCGACGAGCTGCGCGCGCACGTGGGCGGCCGGCTCGCCGCCTTCAAGGTGCCCGCCCATGTCCTCGTACGCGAGGAGGAGCTGCCGCGGAACCCGACCGGGAAACTCCTCAAGCGGGAGCTGCGGGAATCCCTGACCGTCGGACCGCGGAGCGCCTGAGCCCCCCCCGCGAGCCTCCCGCGCCGCCCCCCGCAAGCCCCCTGCGCCGACCCCCGCGAGCCTCCCGCGCCGCCCCCGGCGCTCAGCTCCGGGTGATCCGTACCCGGTACGTTCCGCTCTCGTCCTCGTCCAGCACGCTGATCCGTATGCCGTTGGCCCGGTCCGTGAACGTCTCCCCGGGCTGGTACGGCGCGTCCGACAGCTCCGCGTGGACGTTGGCGCGGCGGGTGCAGCCGCCGCTCGCGTGCTCGCTGTCGGAGACGGTCACCGGTCCGTGGCCGGTGTCCACGTCGGCCTCCACCCGGTAGACCAGGACGCCGTGTTCGCAGACGGCCTCGTCGTTGCCGTCCTTGCTGCGGACCTCCAGCGCGTACCCCGACGTCTCGGAGAGCGGGACGAACGCGAGCTTGGGGCCGCCGGCGACGGCCAGCGGGGTGAGGGTGTAGTCGCCGGTGCCCGGGGCGGAGGCGCAGCCGATCTGGTCGTTGTCGAGCCAGCCCAGCTTCCACTTGTGCCAGCCGAGCAGGTCGTTGTTGGCGCCCCAGTCCTCGGACATGATGTCCCAGTGCCCGACGGTCCCGCCGCCGTCCGAGGTGTACAGGTCGGGCAGGCCGAAGACGTGCCCGTTCTCGTGGGGCAGGACGCGGTAGCCGGTCTCGGCGAAGCTGCCGGACCCGTCGTCCTGGCGGCTGTAGACGAAGGACGTGTTGGCCAGCGGCACGCCGTCCGCGTAGGGGGCGTCGTCGTTCCCGGAGAAGGTGACGGACAGGACGGTGTCGAGGGCGGACGGGCCGGCGTTCGGCGTGACCAGGATGTTGACCAGGTCGTAGGCGCTGAAGTCCACCTTCTGGTCGGCCGCCTTGATGATGTCCTCGACGAGGGTGCGGTAGCCCGGCTCGTACGGGGAGCCGCGCTCGATCCCGTACGCCGAGAAGGCCTTCGGCATCCGCAGCCAGTCGGGTATCGGGGCCTCGGCCTGGTAGTGCAGCCGGCCGTACGAGCTGACGCGGAACCATTCGGCGGTCTGCGGGAAGAACTCGCGGAAGCGGCCCATCGCGGTGCCGTCACCGGTCGCGTCGGGAAAGTCGATCATCAGGTTCAGGGCCCGGACCAGGCCGGTGGAGCGCACGTACCCGGGGGCCGTGGGGAGTCCCTCCGACATCTGCACGCCCATCGTGGTGGCGATGCGGCAGGGCCCCAGCTGCGCGCCGTCGGGCGCGGCGGCGACGGGTCCAGCCGAGGCGGGGGCGGGCCCGGGCAGCGTGCTGCTCGCGGAGGCGAGCAGCGTGAGGGAGAGCGCCGTGGTCGCGGCCATGGCGACGGGTCTGCGTATCCGTCGTCGGGGGTGCTGCATACGGTCGCCTCTCCGGTGGGGGCAGGTCGGCGGCGCGGCCCTCCCGTCGGCACGGGGTCGCGCTGTGCGATCAGCCTGTGACGAGAGGTCCTGGTACGCGCGTCGGGTGGCCCGATCGTGGGATTCCGCGACGGTGGGGGGCGATCCCGCCGTGCGTGACCGGGGTCACACGAGGGGCGGGAAATAACCGGGGACCGTGTCCCCGTTTACGACTGTGTTCGACGAAGTGGGGACTCGGTCCCCGGATGACTGTGAGGAGGTCGTGGCGTGACCAGCACCCCCGCCCCCGCGCCCGCCCGTCGCGTGCCCCGCCCGCGGGCCGACGCGCTGCGCAACCGCGAGCGGATCGTGACGGCGGCCCGCGAGATGTTCGTCGAGTTCGGGTCCCAGGTGCCCTACGACGAGATCGCGCGCCGGGCCGGCGTCGGGAACGCCACCCTCTACCGCAACTTCCCCGAGCGCACCGACCTCGTCCACGAGGTCGTCCTCTCGCTCATGGCCCGCGTCACCGAGGTCGCCGAACGGGCCGCCGAGGAGGAGGGCGACACCTTCGCCGCCCTCCGCCGGTTCACCCTCGGCGCCGCCGACGAGCGCGTCGGCGCCCTGTGCCCGATGCTCGACGGCGCCTTCGACAAGGACCACCCCGACCTGATCGCCGAGCGCGACCGCCTGGAGGAGGCCGTCCAGGGCCTCGTCCACCGGGCGCAGCAGGCCGGCCGGCTGCGCACCGACGTGGGTGTCGGGGACCTGATGGTGGCGCTCTCCCAGCTGACCCGCCCGCTGCCCGGATCGGGCTGCGCGGCCTTCGACCAGTTCGTCCGCCGTCACCTGCTGCTGTTCCTCGACGGCCTGGAGGCGCCCGCCCGCTCCGAGCTGCCCGGGAAGGCCGCGACCCTGGAGGACCTGCGACGCGACTCCTGCTCTTCCTGACCCCGAGGCCCTGAGCCTCCGCCGGGCCTCCCGCCCGGCACCACGACCTGCCCGTCGTGCCTGACCGGCACGCACCCACGATCTGCCCGTCGTGCCTGACCGGCACGCACCCACGTACGTCCCACTTTTCACCAGTACGCGCCAAGAGGTGGCTACCCCCATGCCGAAAGTCCCCGACAACACCCTGACCCCGCCCGACCCGGGCCGCTGGAAGGCACTCGTCTTCATCGCGCTCGCCCAGCTGATGGTCGTGCTCGACGCGACGATCGTGAACATCGCGCTGCCCTCCGCCCAGCAGGACCTGGGGATCTCGGACGGCAACCGGCAGTGGGTCATCACCGCCTACGCCCTCGCCTTCGGCGGCCTGCTCCTCTTCGGCGGCCGCATCGCCGACCTGTGGGGCCGCAAGCGCACCTTCGTCGTCGGCCTGATCGGCTTCGCGCTCGCGTCCGCCCTCGGCGGCGCCGCGACCGGCGAGGCCATGATGCTCGGTGCCCGCGCGCTCCAGGGCGCCTTCGGCGCGCTTCTCGCGCCCGCCGCGCTCTCCCTGCTCGCCGTGACCTTCACCGACGCCAAGGAGCGCGCCAAGGCCTTCGGCATCTACGGTGCGATCGCCGGCGGCGGCGGCGCCGTGGGCCTGATCCTCGGCGGCTTCCTCACCGAGTACCTGAACTGGCGCTGGACCTTCTTCGTCAACATCCCGTTCGCGATCGTCGCCGCCGTCGGCGCGTACCTCGTCATCCGCGAGCCCGCCGGCAGCCGCAACCGCTCCACGCTCGACATCCCCGGCGTGATCCTCTCCACCCTGGGCCTCGTGGCGCTCGTGTACGGCTTCACCCGCGCCGAGTCCGAGGGCTGGAGCGACGCCGGCACGATCGGCATGTTCGTCGGCTCCGCCGTGCTGCTCGCCGCCTTCGTGTTCACCGAGGCGCGGGTCAAGTCCCCGCTGCTGCCGCTGCGCGTCCTGACCGACCGCAACCGCGGCGGTGTCTACCTGTCGCTCGGCCTCGCCGTCATCGCGATGTTCGGCCTGTTCCTCTTCCTGACCTACTACCTCCAGGTCGTGAAGGGCTACTCCCCGGTCATGACGGGCTTCGCGTTCCTCCCGATGATCGCCGGCATGATCATCGGCTCGACGCAGATCGGCACCCGGCTGATGACCCGCGTCCCGCCGCGGCTGCTGATGGCCCCGGGCTTCCTGACCGCCGGCGTCGGCATGCTGCTGCTCACCCAGCTGGAGATCGGCACCTCGTACGCCGGTCTGATCCTGCCCGCGCAGCTGCTGCTCGGTCTGGGCATGGGCACGGCGTTCATGCCGGCCATGTCGCTCGCCACGCACGGCGTCGACCCGCGCGACGCCGGTGTCGCCTCCGCCATGGTCAACACCTCGCAGCAGGTGGGCGGCGCCATCGGTACGGCCCTGCTGAACACGATCGCCGCCTCGGCCACCACCGCGTACCTCACGGACAACGCGGCGGGCGCGACCACTCCGGCCGCGCAGAAGCTGCTCCAGCTCCAGGGCATGGTCGAGGGCTACACCGCGGCCATCTGGTGGGCCGTCGGCATCCTGGTCGCCTCGGCCGTGATCGCCTTCACCCTGATCAACACGGGGAAGCCGGACACCGGGATCGTCGCCGGCTCCGGCGAGGGCGCGGAGGACGAGCTGAGGGTTCCGGTCATCGCGCACTGACCCGCTGAGGCCGCACGCCGTGCTGTGCGCACCCTGCCCCGGTCCCGCCGTTCGTCGGCGGGCCCGGGGCAGGGGCGTGTCCGGGGGCTTCCGGGGTGCCGCGGAAGGCTGCCGGGGTGCCCCGGTGTGTCGTGTCTGTCGGTCGTCAGCGGGGCCGGGGTGGGCGTGCGGCCTCCGGCGGGTCGCCGGCGAGTGTCTCCGTCGTCCGTCAGCGGAGCCAGGGCAGGTCGGCGTCCGCGCCGGCGGGTTCGAGGCCCTCGGCCATGACGCGCATGATCGCGCCGAGCTGCTTCACCTGATCGGGGGACAGGCGGTCGAAGAGGGCCTGGCGTACGGCCGTCACGTGGCCGGGAGCGTTCCGCCGGAGGACCTCCATCCCCTCGTCCGTGAGCCGGGCGAACTGGCCCCGCTTGTCGGAGGGGCAGTTCTCGCGCCGCACCCAGCCGCTCTTCTCCAGGCGCGCGATCGCGTGGGAGAGGCGGGAGCGGGTGATCTTGGCGCTCTTGGCCAGCTCGGTCATGCGCAGCCGGCGGCGCGGGGCCTGGGAGAGCTGGACGAGGAGCCCGTAGTAGATGTGCGGCATCCCGGCGTCGCGCTGCAGCTGGCGGTCGAGGTGGTCCTCGAGGAGCGTGGTGGCGTGCAGGTACGCGCGCCAGACGTGCTGTTCCTCGTCGGTGAGCCAGCGGGGTTCGGTCATGTCTCCCATGGTGCCCAATCGTACGACTCGTTCTTGAAAGTTGAACTACATGGGTCTACGGTGTACGGCATAACGCTTGAAGTTTCAAGGACCTGCTGCGATCGAGAAACCGGAGGTGGCCGCCATGGACACCACGCTGGAAACAGGGGCCACACGCGCGCGGATGCCCGCCCTCTACCTCTCCCACGGCGCCCCGCCGCTCGCCGACGACCCGGTCTGGCCCGGTGAGCTCGCCGCCTGGTCCGCGGACCTCCCGCGCCCCACGGCCGTCCTCATGGTCTCCGCCCACTGGGAGGAGGCCCCCCTGGCCCTCGGCGCCACCGTGACCGTCCCGCTCGTCTACGACTTCTGGGGCTTCCCCGAGCACTACTACCGCGTCCAGTACGCGGCCCCCGGCGCGCCGCAGCTCGCCGAGGCCGTCCGCAAGCTGCTCCGCGCGCCCGGCACGCCCGTCCAGGACATCCCCGACCGGGGCCTCGACCACGGCGCGTACGTGCCGCTCGTCGAGATGTTCCCCGGCGCCGACGTCCCCGTGCTCCAGATCTCCATGCCCACGCTCGACCCGCGCCGCCTCATGGACATCGGCCGCAGGCTCGCCCCGCTCCGCGACGAGGGCGTCCTGATCGTGGGCAGCGGATTCTTCACCCACAACCTGGCCGCCCTCCGCCACACCGGCGGCGGGGTGCCGGGCTGGTCGGCCGAGTTCGACGCCTGGGGGCACGAGGCCCTGGCCGCGCAGGACGTGGACGCGCTCCTCGACTTCGAGCACAAGTCGCCGGCCGGCCGGCTCGCCCACCCGCGTACGGAGCACTTCGCCCCCCTCTTCGTCACGATGGGCGCGGCGGACGCGGCGGGCGACCTCGACACCGAGCGGTCCGTGATCGACGGGTTCTGGATGGGGCTCGCCAAGCGGTCCGTGCAGTTCGGCTGACCGGCCGGGCGGCCGGCTTCTCGGCCGGCCGGTCGACGGGACCGGTCCGCGAGCGGGCGTGCCAGGCCCCGCGAGCCCGGCCTGATCGGCAGGACACCCCCTAGAACGCCGGCGGGTTCAGTTCGATCGAGCGGGCGGCGGCGGCCAGCGCGAGCGGGTCGCCGACGTCCAGGGCCGTGTCGGTGAACTTGATCGTGTGGTCGTCGCCGTGGGCCGCGGCCCGCTCGAAGACCTCCTCGGGGGTGAGGCGGGTCGGCGTCCACACGGCGGCCTCCCGCGGGGTGTACGCCGCCGTCACCGCGGCCGCCGCGGCCCAGGCCGCCGCCAGGCTCGGCGCCCACAGCTCGCGGGGGAGCGCGGGCAGGGTGCGCAGCACCGCGTTGGGCGCCGTCGCCGCGTGGACCAGCATGACCGGCTCGCCGTGGCCGTGGGTCGCGTACCGGTGCGTGGCCGCCGTGACCAGCTCGACGAGCCGGTCCCTCGCGGTGTCGGGGTCCGGGGCCGCACCCCAGACGGGGAACGCCGTCAGCTGCGGGAGCCGGTCGCGGATCCCGCCCTTCTGCACCGGCACCGGCGGTACGGCGTCGAGCGCGGCGGCCGCCGACGGCGCCGGGGCCAGTGCGCCGAGCGGCGGCAGCGGTGCGCTGCGGGCCGCCCAGTAGCCGAGGGCGTGGGCGAGCTCGGCGACGCGGGGCGCGGTCGCCCCGCCGGCCCCGGATGTCTCCTCGGATTCCAGGAGGGTGCGTACGGCGTGACCGGTGCGGATGACGGGGTGCGTCGCCGAGGCCGAGATCCCCGGCAGCAGGCGGGGCCACCAGACGGCCAGGACCTCCCGCCAGGGGTGCTCGTCGAGCTCGCGGCCGAAGAAGCGGGTCCAGTCGGTGATCCGGGCCGGGTCGCCGAGCGCCTCGCGCCAGCCGGCGGCCGTCACCGGCCGGGACGGCGGGGGGAGCTCCTCCAGCTTGGGCGCGTAGTGGTCGAGCCAGCGGTGCACGGTCGGGGCCTGGCCGTTGCGGACGAGGGCCTCGACGGCCATCGGGGCGTGGTTGGTGAGCCAGCCTCTGCGCTCGGGGCCCGTGGTGTGGAGGCGTTCGAGGGCTTCGTCGAGGGTGCCGGATGCGTCGGTGCCGGATGCGTCGCTCATGAGGCGACGCTAGGGCGGGGGAGGGGCGCGGCGGAACGGCCCCGGGACCTAGTCCGGGAGGCCGAGCGGGACTCCGTCCCCGGCAGTCCGTCCGGCCCGGTCGGCCCTCTCTCCCGTGCCGTCCGCCGCCGCTCGCCGCCGGCCGATGCCGGTCGATGCCGGTCTGTGCCGTCCGGTGTCACCCGCTGTCACGGCGTGCGCAACCCGATGGCCCGTGCGTGCGTCTTGAGGGGTGACGCCGCATGTGATCGCGGTCTCACCGACGGTGTGGTCGGAGACCCCGCGAGCGACGTCGGATCACCCCCCCGTGCCCGGTCTGACCTGCACCTCCGTGGGTTTCGGAAGCATGTCCGCAGGGGCGGCGGCCGCGCAGGATACTGCATGATCGCGAAAATCCATGAGCCGGGTGGGAATTCTGTCCTGATTCCAGTCGTTGTTTCCGTCGGATGCAGGGCACCCGAAAAGGTGTCGCGACCTACTCAGCAAGGGAGCACGCATGGCAACCCGTGCCGTCGCCCGTCGTCAGACCTCCGCCCAGAGCGGGGCCGCACGGGCAAGCAGCGTTCGCGCCGTGGGCGGGGAGATCGCCGACCGCGACCTGGTCGGCATGTACCTCGACGAGATCGCGCGCACGCCCCTGCTCGACGCCGCCAAGGAGGTCGAGCTCTCGCAGACGATCGAGGCGGGCGTGTACGCCCGGCAGATACTCGACGGTGAGGTGGAGTCCGAGGCGGGAGGCGCGTCCCGCGAGGAGCTCGAAGCGCTCTACGAGGCGGGCGAGCGCGCCAAGGACCTCTTCATCAAGTCCAACCTGCGGCTCGTCGTGGCCGTCGCCCGGCGCTACCCGCGCAGCGGGCTGCCGCTGCTCGACCTGATCCAGGAAGGGAACGCGGGCCTGGTGCGCGCGGTCGAGAAGTTCGACTACGCGAAGGGCTTCAAGTTCTCCACGTACGCCACGTGGTGGATCCGCCAGGCCATCACCCGGTCCATCGCCGACCAGTCCCGCACGATCCGGCTCCCCGTCCACCTCGTGGAGGAGCTGGGCAGGATCCGCCGGGTGCAGCGCGAGTTCAACCGGGAGCACGGCCGCGAGCCGGAGCCCGCGGAGATCGCGGCCGAGCTGGACACGAAGCCCGAGCGCGTGGTGGACGTGCTCGACTGGGCGCGTGACCCGGTCTCGCTGAACATGTCGGTGGACGACGAGGGCGAGACGCAGTTCGGCGACCTCCTGGAGGACACGTCGGCGATCTCCCCCGAGCAGTCGGTGCTCACGCTGCTGCGCAGCGAGGAGCTCGACGACCTCATCGACAAGCTCGACCACCGGACCGCGTCGATCATCCGCATGCGGTACGGGATCGAGGACGGGCGCGAGCGGACGCTGACGGAGGTCGGCAAGCAGCACGGTCTGACGCGCGAGCGGATCCGCCAGATCGAGAAGCACGCCCTGCTGGAACTGAAGAAGATGGCGCACGACACGGGCTTCGACGCGGTGGCCTAGAGCGGCCGGCGACCGGGACCGGCTCTGCGGGCCGGGGTGAAGCCCCCGTCCCGCAGAGCCCGGTGGCCCGCGGCCACCCGACCGTGTGCGGCCGGGAGCCGGCGGACTTGGCCGGTCACGGCTCTACCGGGTCACGGCCCTCCCCGGTCATGGGCCTGCGGTCACGTGCGTGTCGCCGCCGTCAGGCGGGTCGCCAGGTCCTCCGTGTAGGCGCGGAGGGTCGGTGGGCTCTGGATAGTGAAGGGGGCGTCCACCAGGGCCAGGCGGATGGCCAGCCATTCGACCGAGTCCGCCGACCGTGCGCGGAGGCGGCAGGTCGTCGGTCCCGTCGGGGCCGGGACCAGGTGCGAGGGGAGCCGGGCCGTGACGAAGTCGGCCGGCGCCTCGAAGGTGACGTCCAGGTCGAGTTCCGGCTGCGCCCGCGACATCGAGCGGGCCAGGAGCTGCGCCGCGTCGCCCGCGGGAAGCTCCCGCGGGGTGAAGCGCGCCCCCGTGGCGAGCGGGTCGGTCACCCGGTCCACCCGGAACGTGCGCCAGTCCTCGCGCCCCAGGTCGTACGCCACCAGGTACCACCGGTGTCCGGTGGAGACCAGCCGGTAGGGCTCGACCAGGCGCTTCGACTCGGCTCCGTCGCCCGCCCGGTAGCCGAAGCGGAGCCTCTCCCGGCCGGTGACCGTGCCCGCCAGGGCGGTCAGGGTGGCGGGGGTGACCGTCGCGCCGTCTCCCCGGGTCAGCGGGATCGTCGCGTTCTGGAGGGTGGAGACCCGGTGCCGGAGCCGGGCGGGCAGGACCTGCTCCAGCTTCGCCAGAGCCCGTACGGAGGCCTCCTCCACCCCCTCGATGGCGTGCCCCGCCCCCGCCCGCAGGCCGACCGCGATGGCGACGGCCTCCTCGTCGTCGAGGAGCAGCGGCGGCATGGCCGTTCCGGCGACGAGCCGGTAGCCGCCGACGGCGCCGAGCGTCGCCTCCACCGGGTACCCGAGGTCCCGGAGCCGGTCGATGTCCCTGCGGATGGTGCGGGGGGAGACCGCGAGCCGTTCGGCGAGTTCGCTTCCGGGCCACTCGCGCGGGGTCTGGAGGAGCGAGAGCAGATTCAGGAGTCGTGCCGGGGTGTCCGTCATGTCGTCCAGGATGCGGGCCATCTAGGACATGTGCTGACCTAGATGACCTCTATCTTCTTCGTATGAGTGCACACGACCTCGACGCCGCCACGGACGCGGCCCCCACCGACACCGGTGACAAGCGGCGCTGGATAGCCCTCGCCATCGTCATGACGGCCGCCTTCATGGATCTGGTCGACGCCACGATCGTCAACATCGCGATCCCCAGCATCGAGCGGGACCTCGGCGCCAGCATCGGGGCCATCCAGTGGATCACCGCCGGGTACGCGCTCGCGTTCGCCGCCGGTCTGATCACCGGTGGCCGTCTCGGCGACATCTACGGCCGCAAGCGGCTCTTCCTCCTCGGCACCGCCGGCTTCACGCTCGCCTCCGCGCTCTGCGGGTTCGCGGCCAACCAGGAGATGCTCATCGCCTCCCGCCTCCTCCAGGGAGTGGCGGCCGCGATGATGGTGCCGCAGGTCCTGTCGATCGTCCACGCCACCTTCCCGGCGCACGAGCGCGGCAAGGTCTTCGGCCTGTTCGGCGCGATCGTCGGCCTGGGCGCGGTCTCCGGGCCGCTGCTCGGCGCACTGCTCACCCAGTGGAACATCGCCGGACTGGAGTGGCGCCCGATCTTCCTCATCAACCTGCCGGTCGGCATCGCGGGCCTGCTCCTGGGCCGGAAGTTCATCACCGAGTCCAAGGCGCCCAAGGCGCTCCGCCTCGACCTGGTCGGCGTGCTCCTGGTGACGACCGCGCTGCTCATGCTGATCTACCCGCTGACGCGCGGCCGCGAGCTGGACTGGCCGCTGTGGGGCTACCTGATGATGGCCGGCAGCCTGCCCGTCTTCGGCGTCCTCGTCGCGTACGAGAAGTACAAGACCCGCAAGGACGGTTCGCCGCTCGTCGAACTGTCGCTGTTCCGGGTGAAGAGCTTCGCGGCCGGCATCGCGGTCCAGCTCACCTTCGGCGTCGTGATGGGCATCTTCTTCCTGGTCTGGACGCTCTACATGCAGATCGGGCTCGGCTGGACCCCGCTGCGGGCGGGCCTCACCGGGGTGCCGTTCTCGATCGCGGTCTCGGTGGCCGCCGGCCTCTCGGTGCAGAAGCTGGTGCCGCGCTTCGGCCGCAAGGTGCTCCAGGCGGGCGCCCTGACGATGACGGCGGGCGTCCTGCTCTACATCGTCGAGGCAGGCCGGTACGGGACGGACATCGCGTCCTGGCAGATGATCCCGCCGCTGGTCGTCATGGGTCTCGGCATGGGCCTGATCGTGGCCCCGCTGACGGACGCGGTCCTCTCCGAGGTGCCGCGCGAGCACGCCGGTTCGGCCTCGGGCCTCATCAACACGACCACGCAGATGGGCAACGCGCTCGGGCTCGGCCTGGTGTCGGTGGTCTTCTTCGGTGTGATCGACGGGAAGCCCGCCCCCACGTCCCCGACCGAGGCGGGGCTGGCGTTCGCGGACGCCTTCCAGAACGCCATGGGCTGGGTCGCGGTCGTGCTGGCCGTGATCTTCCTGGTGATGTTCGCGCTCCCCGCGAAGCCCAAGCAGCACCTGGAGGGCGGCGGCGAGGAGCCGGAGCCCGTCGGGAAGGAGCCGGCGCTCACGCACTGAGCCGCCGGTCCTGACGGAGGGCCCCGCCCCGGACATCGTCCCGGAGCGGGGCCCTTCCCCCTGGGTCGGCGGGCCCCGGAGCCCGCGTGTCAGCGGACCCTGGAGCGGGACTCCATCGCGTCCCGGGCCGCGCGCTCGTCCTCGTAGACCTCGCACATGTGGCGTCCGTCCGGAGTCGCCGTGTGCTCGACCTCCCAGAGGCTGGCCTCGCTGCCGTCGAGCAGCAGGAACTGGTGCTCGTAGAGGGTGAAGCCGGCGTCCCGGCCCCCCTCCGCCGCGCCGTGGCGACCGAAGGCCTGGGTGATGTGGTGGGCGAAGGCCAGCCGGAGTCGGCGGGCCGTCGCCTCGCCCGGCCGGTCCGCGTTCTCCGCGCGGCGCAGGACGCGGCGCGCGTGGTCGGCGGAGTTGTCCGGCACGTACATCCGGGGCTGGGCGGGTATCGGGCGGGCGAGCAGCGCGCTCAGCAGGGCCAGGTCGTCGTCCTCGTCGAAGGCGCGGCCGTCGGCGTGCTCGGCCGTCCAGCCCGGCAGGGGACCGGCGGGGAGGCGGGAGGCGGCGAGCCGCGCCTCCGACTCCTCCGCGTACAGCTCGTGGTGCTCGGTGCCGTCCCGCCCGGCGTTGTGCGTGAGCTCCCAGAGACTGAGCGCGGAGCCGTCGCTCAGCAGGTACGTGTGGCGGTGGGTGGAGCGGCGCAGCGACGCGCTGTGGTGCGAGGAGTGCAGCGCGCTGGAGTGGGCGAGCGCCGTACCGAGGCGCTCGACGGTCGAGTCGGGCAGGTCGAAGGAGTTGAGCGCCCGGCCGAGGAGCCGCTCAAGGTGCGTCTCGGTCGTCTCGTACGGATCGTGAGGATCCTGCGGATCGTTCAAGAGGGTCTCCAGGCCGTCGCCGCATGTCACTTGGTGCTTGCTTAACGTAGTCCCTGGGTCCGACATCGCGTCCGGGGTTCGGGAAAACGAAGGGCGCCGGCGAGAAGTTCCCGGCCCGTCCGAGGGCGTCCCGCCCAACTCCCCTGCCGTTACCGGGAGTACGGGTCCGTGGTCCGTGTCTCGCCGTAGAGCTCGCGGTACGAGGGGAAGTCCCTGCCCGGCCCGCGCAGGCCGCCGGGGGCCGCCAGCACCGCCCGGACGATCGCCCGCGTCACCAGCTCCGCGCCGGCCGCCAGGACCTCGTTCAGGGCCAGCGGACCCGGCTCGTGGGGCAGTTCGCGGTCCCCGGTGGCGAGGGTGAAGACGGTGTCGCCGTCGTTCATCAGGTGCACCGGACGCAGGGCGCGCGCGATCCCGTCGTGCGCCGTGCCCGCGACCTTCTGCGCCTGCGCGCGGGTCAGCGCGGCGTCGGTCGCGACGACGGCCAGCGTGGTGTTCAGCGGGGGCGGGGCGGCCGCCTCCCGCGCCTCGGCGAGGCGCCGCACCGCGGCCTCGTGCACCGCCCGGTCCGGGAACACGGGCGGGCCGCCGGACTCTCCGTACGCCCCGTACAGCGCACCCGTGGCCGGGTCGACGGCGGAACCCACCGCGTTCACGACCACGAGCACGCCGACCGTGATCCCGGACTCCAGGACGGTGCTCGCCGTGCCCACCCCGCCCCGGAGGCCGCCGACGACCGCGCCCGTGCCCGCGCCGACCGCGCCCGTCTCCACGCGCGCGTGGTCCCCGCCCGCCTCGGCCGCCTCCACCGCGGCCCGCCCCGTCGCCGGTCCGGGCCGGGCGCCGAAGTCGCCGCCCCGGCCCAGGTCGAAGACGCACGCGGCGGGCACGACCGGCACCACGTGCGCGGGGTCGGGACCGACCCGCACGCCCCGCCGCCGCTCCTCCAGCCAGGCCATCACCCCGGCCGCGGCGTCCAGGCCGTAGGCGCTGCCGCCGGTGAGGACCACGGCGTCGATGCGCTGGACGACGTTGCGCGGATCGAGCGCGTCGGTCTCCCGCGTCCCCGGCCCGCCTCCCCGCACGTCCACGGCCGCGACCGCCCCGCCGGCCGGGGCGAGCACCACCGTCGTACCGCTCAGCGCCCTCTCCCCGGCCACGCGCGCGTGGCCCACGCGCAGACCGCGCACATCGGTGATCGAGTCCGTCGTCCCGTGCTGTTCGGGCTGTGTCATGACCCCTGCCTACCACGTGGACCGGCTCAGCCGGCCGCGGTGCCCGGCCCCGTCCCCGGGCCGGCCCCCGCGCGGGTCGCCGGGTTCCGCGCCGTCAGGGTCACGCCGACCGCGACCGTCGCCGCCGCGACGACTCCGGCGGCGAGGACCGCCCAGTGGCCCGCGAAGGAGCACATCAGGATCGCGAGTGCCGAGACCGGCAGGACGAGCTGCTGCGCGATGCCGACCTTGAAGTAGCGGGCGTGCAGGAGCCACACGGACAGCAGGAACACGGCGGACGGGATCGTCACCGCCGACGCGGCGGCGAGGGTCGAGATGTGGGCCTTGCCCACGGCCTGCTCCACGGCGATCTCCAGGCCCGCGCCGACGGCCGCCGCGGCCGCGAAGATCACGTAGTGGCCGTACCCCCACCGGAACGCCGCGCGGCTGGACGTCAGCCGGTCGTGGGCGGGGACGACGAAGTAGATCCACCAGGCGGCGAAGACGAGCAGCAGCCCGCCCGCGGCGATCGGCAGCACCTCGCCGAGGGCGTCGTTCTCGGCGATGCCGGTCTTCACCGCCACGGTCGCCGCGGCGACCGTCTCGCCCAGCACGATGATGGTGAACAGCCCGTACCGCTCGGCGATGTGGTGCGGGTGCCAGGTGCTGGGCGCGTTCCGCTCCGCGAACAGGGGGACGGACATCTCGGCCAGCGCCATCACGAGGAAGACCCACGGCCGGGCCGCCTCCGGCACCACCAGCAGGGCGATCCAGCCGATCTGCACGGCGACGACCCCGCCCGCGTACCGACGGCACATGCTCCGCTCGGCGGGGTCGGTGGCGTGGTGCGCCGCCCGCAGCCACTGCGTGGCGAGCGCGAGCCGCATCACGACGTAGCCGATGTAGACCACGAGGAAGTCGTGGTCGGCGAAGGCGCGCGTGACCCCGGCCGCGAGGACGAGGACGCCGGCGATCTGGATGAGGGTGACGACCCGGTACAGCACGTCGTCGTTGTCGTAGGCCGAGGCGAACCACGTGAAGTTCATCCACGCCCACCAGATCGCGAAGAAGATCATCGCGTAGTCGAGGATCCCCTCGCCCGCGTGGCCCTCGGCGACCGCGTGCACGAGCTCCGCGCCGGCCTGGGCGACGGCGACGACGAAACACAGGTCGAAGAACAACTCCAGCGGCGTGGCCGCCCGGTGCGACTCCTTGCGGGAGCGCGCGGTGAGGGGGAGGAACGGTTGTGTCATGCCCCCAGCACATCAGAGCGGAAGGGCCTCCGGCCCGCATGCCACGCGCAACGGGACCCGCGCCGCCTCCGCGTACCGCCCGGCCACGAGCCGCGCCACGCGCGCGTGGTCGGCGATCGGGTCGGCGACCGCCCACGTGCCGGGGACCGCGGCCAGCGCGCGCGTGAACCGGCCCGGCGCGAGGAGGTGGGCGGCCACCGAGACCCGGCGGAAGCCGCGGGCGCGCAGCAGCGCGACCGCCTCCGCCGGCGCCGGGGTGCTCGCCGAGCAGTACGCGGCCGTCACCGGCACCGGCAGGAGCAGGCCCAGCTGCCGGACCGCCGTCAGGGTGCCGTCGTCCCCGCCCGGCCGCGACGACCCCGCGCCGGCGACGACCACCGCGTCCGCCGCGCCCCCGGCCGCCCGTTCGGCGGCCCGCAGCCGGTCGTACAGGGCGAGCGCGACCGCGGGCTCGCCGCTCAGCCCGCGCGTCACCGTGCAGTCGAGGGGGCGGGCGACGGCCGGGATGTCGACGGTGCGGTGGTAGCCGTCGCCGAGGAGCAGCGGCACGACCACCGCACCCGGCCGCTCCGCGAGGACGCACGCGAGGGAGGGCGCCTGGTGGTCGAGGTGCCCGACGGCGACGGGCCCGCCGGTCAGCCCGCGCACGGACGCGGCGAGCCGGGCGATCGTCGCGCCCGCCGCCGGAACGGTGCTCCCGTGCACCGCGAGGACCAGGTCGCGTGCCGTCATCCGTGCCTCCACCCGCCCCCGGTCGTGCGGTCGGTGAGTGTCCCGTGCCCGTCGGGGCCGTGCGACGGATCGGGGTGTGTCTCGTGCCCGTCGGGGCCGTGCGACGGTTCGGGGTGTCCCGTGCCTGTCGGGGGCCGTGCGACGGTCGGGGTGTGTCCGGTCCCTGTCGGGGGCCGCGCGACGGTGTCGTGCGTCGGCGCGGCCCCACCCGTTCACGCTAAGCCCGCGCCGACGCCCTGCGGCCGCGCCGTTCGGCCCCGGCGGCAGGGTCCCAAGTCCCGGATCCTCGGGCCCTTCACGGCCCGACACGCCCGCCCGCCGCCCCTACGGTCGGAGGAGAACACACCCGGACGCGATCCGGACGCGAGCCGGTCGCGCCCGGGAGGAGACCAGTGAGCGAGCCGGTCGCCCGCCTCGGGAGGGACCCGGTCGCCCGCCTCGTAAAGACATTCGTAAGCGAGCCGGTCGCCCGGACGCGTCCCGGGCCCGTCCCCGGGCAGCCGCCCGTGAGCCGACCGTCGGCCCGCCGGGCAGCCGCCCGCACGCGAGCCGACCGCCCGTCCCCGGGCAGCCGCCCCCCCGCCCGTCCCCGTACCGCCCCGCCCGCCCCGCGCACCCACCCACCCGAACCCACCCCCACCCCCCCCCGGAGACCGCCATGGCCGCCCAGCGGACGCAGAACCTCGTGCTCATCGGCCACGGCATGGTCGGCCACCGCCTCCTGGAGGCGCTGGCCGAGCGCGGCGCGCTCGCCGACCCGGCCGCTCCCGGCGGTCCCGGCTGGCGGGTCACGGTGCTCGCCGAGGAGGACGTGCCCGCCTACGACCGGGTCCACCTGTCATCCGTCTTCACCGGCACCGACCCCGGCCGACTCGGCCTCTCCACCCCCGAGTTCCTCACCGGCCACGGCATCGACCTGCGGCTCGGCGACCCCGCCGAGCACATCGACCCGGCCGCCCGCACGGTCGCCACCACCTCCGGCGCGATCGTCCCCTACGACGCCCTGGTCCTGGCGACCGGCTCGTACCCCTTCGTGCCGCCGATCCCCGGCGCCGACGCCCACGGCTGCTTCACGTACCGCACGCTGTACGACGTCGACGCCCTCAGCCGGTACGCCGAGCAGGCCGGGACCGGTGTCGTCATCGGCGGCGGCCTCCTCGGCCTGGAGGCCGCCGGGGCGCTGCGCACCCTCGGACTCGCCACGCACGTCGTCGAGTTCGCGCCCCGGCTCATGCCGCTCCAGGTCGACGACGGAGGCGCGGCGGCCCTGCGCGCGACCATCGAGTCCCTGGGGGTGTCCGTGCACACCGGCGTCGGAGCCGCCGAGGTCGAGACGGACGCCGACGGGAGGGCCCGCCGGCTGAGGCTTTCGGACGGCGCACGGCTCCCCGCCGACGTCGTCGTCTTCTCCGCCGGGGTGCGGCCGCGCGACCGGCTCGCCCGCGAGGCGGGACTCGCGGTCGGCGACCGCGGGGGAGTGGCCGTGGACGAACGCTGCCGGACCACCGACCCGTACGTGTACGCGATCGGCGAGTGCGCGCAGACCTCCGACGGCCGGGTGTACGGCCTGGTCGCCCCCGGCTACCAGATGGCGGAGACGGTCGCCGACCAGCTCGCGGGCTCCGGTGCGACGCTCTTCACCGGCGCCGACACCTCCACCAAGCTGAAACTGCTCGGCGCGGACGTGGCCTCCTTCGGCGACCCCTTCGCCGACGGCCGGGACGGCGGGCCGCGGGCCACCGAGATCGTGTTCTCGGACGGACGCGAGGGCGTCTACAAGAAACTGCTGCTCGGCCCCGAAGGACAGCTCCTCGGCGGCATCCTCGTGGGCGACGCCGAGGCGTACGGGTCCCTCAAGCCGCACGCCGGCCGCCGACTGCCCGGCCCGCCCGAGGCGTTCCTGCTCCCCGCCGGCGCGGCGGGTGCGGAGCCGCCCGGCGCCGAGGCCCTGCCCGACGACGCCGTCGTCTGCTCCTGCCACAACGTGACCAAGGGAGCGGTGGCCGAGGCCATCGCCGGGCACGGGCTGACCGACGTCGGCGGCGTCAAGCGCTGCACCAGGGCCGGCACGGGCTGCGGCGGCTGCGTGAACACCCTCCAGGCCGTCCTCGACGCCTCGGGAGTGGCCCGGCCCCGCGGCCTGTGCGAGCACTTCCCCGAGCTGTCCCGACCCGAGATCTACGCACTGATCCGCGCCGAGCACATCCGCTCGTACACCGAGCTGGCGGAGCGGTACGGCTCCGGCGGCGCGGGCTGCGCCGTCTGCAAGCCCGTCGTCGCCAACGTCCTCGGCACCCTCGCCCCCGAACTGGGCCTGCGGCACGTCCTCGACGGCGAGCAGGCCGCGCTCCAGGACTCCAACGACCTCTTCCTCGCCAACCTGCAGAAGGACGGCACCTATTCGGTCGTGCCGCGCGTCCCGGGCGGCGAGATCACCGCCGGCCAGCTCATCGCGATCGGCGAGGTGGCCCGCGACCACGGCCTCTACAGCAAGATCACCGGAGGGCAGCGGATCGACCTCTTCGGCGCGCGGAAGGAGGAGCTCCCCGTCATCTGGCGCCGGCTGCTCGCGGCGGGCTTCGAGTCCGGGCAGGCCTACGGGAAGTCCCTGCGCACGGTCAAGTCCTGTGTCGGCTCCCGGTTCTGCCGCTTCGGGCAGGGCGACTCGGTGCAGCTCGCGATCGACCTGGAGCTCCGCTACCGGGGCCTGCGCGCCCCGCACAAGATCAAGGGCGGGGTCTCCGGCTGCCTGCGCGAGTGCGCGGAGGCACGCGGCAAGGACATCGGCGTGATCGCCACCGCCGGCGGCTGGAACCTGTACGTCTGCGGCAACGGCGGCACCCGCCCCCGGCACGCCGACCTCCTCGCCTCCGACCTGACGGCCGCCGCGCTCTTCACGCTGGTCGACCGGTTCCTCATGTACTACGTACGGACCGGGGAGCGCCTGGAGCGCACCTCGGCCTGGCTGGAGCGGATCGCCGACGGGGGCGACGGCCCGGCGCACCTCCGGGACGTCCTGGTCGAGGACTCGCTCGGGATCTGCGCGGAGCTGGAGGCGCAGCTGGACCGGCACGTGGCGGCGTACCGCGACGAGTGGCGGGCCGTCCTCGACGACCCGGCGGCCCTGGCGCGCTTCGAGCCGCACGTGGCCGGGGTGGAGTTCCTGGAGCCCGGCCGCGGCCGCGCCGCGGTCCTCGCGGACGGCACGGAGGCCGCGCTGTTCCGGGACGGGGACGGCACGGTGTACGCGGTGGGCAACCGGGACCCGTTCTCGGGCGCCGACGTCATCGCGGACGGGATCATGGGCAGCCGGGACGGGGTGCCGGTGGTGGCATCGCCCCTGCACAAGCAGGAGTTCGACCTGCGGACCGGTGCCTGCCTCGACGATCCGGCGGTGGCCCTCCCGGTCCTTCCGCTGCCCACGAGCCGGCCCTGACGGGCCCCGGGCCCTGTCGTAGGGCCCGTGCGCGGCCCGACCTTGGCCCTCCGGTCCGGCGACCATCGGCACTGACCCGGCCCGGGTGGCGCGGCGCAGCCTGGAAGGGCAAGGAAGTCCCCGAACGCCAGGGAAGTCAGGGAAGCGCCATGAGTTCCGTAGTCCAGGACAGCAGAAGGACGGGCGGCGACCCCGCCGTCTCGTACGACACGGAGCAGTACCGTCCCGGCAGGCCGATCACGGACTGGGAGCCGGAGAACGAGCTCTTCTGGAAGTCGATCGGACGGAAGGTCGCGAACCGCAACCTGTGGATCGCCGTGCCGGCGCTGCTGGTGGCCTTCGTCGTCTGGCAGGTCTGGTCGGTCACCGCGACGAACCTGAAGGACGTCGGCTTCGGCTTCTCCACCTCCCAGCTGTTCTGGCTGACGGCCATCCCCGGTCTGACCGGCGGCACGGCCCGGATCCTCTACACCTTCCTCGGCCCGATGGTCGGGCAGCGCCGCTTCACCGCCCTGTCGACGGTCGTGCTGATCGTGCCGCTGATCTGGCTCGGCGTCGCCATCCAGGACCCGACGACCCCGTACGCCGTGATGGTCGCCATCGCCGCCCTCTGCGGCATCGGCGGCGCGAACTTCGCCTCCTCCCTCGCCAACATCGGCTTCTTCTTCCCCAAGGCGAAGAAGGGCAGCGCGACCGGCATCAACGGCGGCCTGGGCAACCTCGGCGTCTCCGTGGTGCAGCTGCTGACCCCGATCGTCATCACCTGGTCGACCATCGCGATCGGCTCGGCCCAGCACAAGGCCGACGGCACCCCCGTGTACTTGCAGAACGCCGCCTTCCTCTGGGTCCCGGTCCTGCTGGTCCTCGCGGCCGTCGCCTGGTTCGGGCAGAACGACCTGAAGGTCGCCTCGACCCCGTTCAAGCAGCAGAAGGTCATCTTCAGGCGGAAGCACAACTGGCTGATGACCTGGCTGTACGTCGGCACCTTCGGCTCCTTCATCGGCTTCGCCGCCGCCCTGCCGATGCTGATCAAGACCACCTTCCCGGACTATTCGATCGCCACCTACGCCTGGATGGGCCCCGCCGTGGGCGCGCTCGCCCGCTGGGGCGGCGGCTGGATCGCCGACCGGTGGGGCGGTGCCCGGGTCACCATCCTGTCCTTCGTGGGCATGGCCGCGGCGATCATCGGCGTGATCGAGTTCCTGCCCTCGGGCAGTGACGGCGGCTCGTTCTACGGCTTCTTCCTCTGCTTCCTCGCCGCCTTCTTCTTCTCCGGAATCGGCAACGGCTCGACCTTCCGCCAGATCCCGGTCATCTTCCGGGGGACCCACCTCAAGGGCCTCGAGGAAGGCACCCCGGAATACGACAGGGCGCTGAAGCAGGCGGAGATGGAGTCCGGCGCCGTCACCGGATTCACCTCGGCCATCGCGGCCTACGGCTTCTTCTTCATCCCGGCCCTGTTCGGCTCGGTGGCCGTGACCAGCGCGATGTGGGGATTCGTCGCCTTCTACGTCAGCTGCATGGTCGTGACCTGGTGGTTCTACGCACGGAAGAGCGCCGAGGCCCCCAGCTGAGACACCCCGGAAAAAGACCCCGCGCGGCGGGGTCTTTTTGCGTACCCGGAACAGGACCTAAGGCCGCCCGGAGGTGACCATTGCCGACCGAGATGATCGATCGGAAGCGGTGCAATGGAAGCAGGCAGAAACGCGACCGAATGAATCGAAGAAGGCGGTGCGGGCAGTGACTGCGACCCCTGCTGAAGCAACGGTGAACGAGCGGGCCTGGAAGGGCTTCAAGGGCGGACTGTGGCGCGACGCCGTCGACGTCCGCGACTTCATCCAGCAGAACTACACGCCGTACGAGGGCGACGACTCCTTCCTGGCCGGACCCACCGAGCGGACCACCGCCGTGTGGAAGGCCATCACCGACCGGTTCCCCGAGGAGCGCGCCAAGGGCGTCTACGACGTCTCGTACGACGTGCCGTCCACCATCACCGCCCACGCCCCCGGATACATCGACCGGGACCGGGAGCTGATCGTCGGCCTCCAGACCGACGCCCCGCTCAAGCGCGCGATCATGCCCTACGGCGGCTGGCGCATGGTCGCCGGAGCCCTGGAGACCTACGGCTACCCGGTCTCCGAGGACCTCGAGAAGATCTTCACCGAGTACCGCAAGACCCACAACGCCGGCGTCTTCGACGCCTACACCCCGGAGATCCGCGCCGCCCGCAAGGCCGGCGTCGTCACCGGCCTCCCCGACGCCTACGGACGCGGCCGCATCATCGGCGACTACCGCCGCGTCGCCCTCTACGGCGTCGACCGGCTCGTCGAGGTCAAGCGGGAGGAGAAGGCGGAACTCGACGCGCTCCCCGCCGGGCACCGCTCGATCGAGGAGACGATCCGGCTCCGCGAGGAACTCGCCGAGCAGATCCGCGCCCTGGGCGAACTCAAGGCGATGGCCGCCTCCTACGGCCACGACCTCTCCGGCCCCGCCACCACCGGCCACGAGGCCGTCCAGTGGCTCTACCTGGCCTACCTCGCCGCCGTGAAGGAGCAGAACGGCGCCGCGATGTCCCTCGGCCGCACCTCCACCTTCCTCGACGTCTACCTCCAGCGCGACATCGAGTCCGGCCTCCTCACCGAGGAGCAGGCGCAGGAGCTCGTCGACGACTTCATCATCAAGCTCCGCATCGTCCGCTTCCTGCGCACCCCGGAGTACGACCAGGGCTTCTCCGGCGACCCGACCTGGGTCACCGAGTCCCTCGCCGGCATGGGCGAGGACGGCCGCCCGCTCGTCACCCGGACCTCCTTCCGGTACCTCCAGACCCTCTACAACCTCGGCCCGGCCCCCGAGCCGAACATGACCGTCTTCTGGTCGCCGCGCCTCCCGCGGGGCTTCAAGGAGTTCTGCGCGAGGGTCTCCATCGACACCTCCTCCGTCCAGTACGAGTCGGACGAGCTGATGCGCCCCCGCTTCGGCGACGACACCGCCATCGCCTGCTGCGTCTCCGCGATGCCGGTCGGCAAGCAGATGCAGTTCTTCGGCGCCCGCGTGAACCTCGCCAAGACCCTCCTGTACGCGATCAACGGCGGCCGGGACGAGAAGTCCGGCGCCCAGGTCGGCCCCGACACCGGCGCCCTCACCTCCGACGTCCTCGACCACGACGAGGTGATGGCCAGGTTCGACGAGCAGATGGAGTGGCTCGCGCGGGTCTACGTCCACTCGCTGAACGTCATCCACTTCATGCACGACAAGTACGCCTACGAGCGCATCGAGATGGCGCTCCACGACCGCGACGTGCGCCGCACCATGGCCTTCGGCATCGCCGGCCTCTCGGTCGCCGTCGACTCGCTGGCCGCCATCAAGTACGCCAGGGTCACGGTCCACCGCGACGAGACCGGCCTCGCCACCGACTACACCGTCGAGGGCGACTACCCGGCCTACGGCAACAACGACGACCGGGCGGACGAGATCGCGGTCTGGCTGGTCGAGGAGTTCATGAGGAAGGTGCGCAAGCACCCGACCTACCGCGGCGCCGAGCACACCCAGTCCGTCCTGACCATCACCTCCAACGTCGTCTACGGCAAGAAGACCGGCAACACCCCCGACGGGCGCCGCGCCGGAGAGCCCTTCGCCCCGGGCGCCAACCCGATGAACGGCCGCGACACCCACGGCTACGTGGCCTCGGCCCTGTCGGTCGCCAAGCTCCCCTACGAGGACGCCGAGGACGGCATCTCGCTGACCAACACCGTCACCCCCGACGGCCTGGGCCGCACCCCCGAGGAGCGGATCGGGAACCTCGCGGGCATCCTCGACGGCTACATGGCCAGCGACGGCTTCCACATGAACGTCAACGTCCTCAACCGCGACACGCTCATGGACGCCATGGAGCACCCGGAGGACTACCCGCAGCTGACCATCCGGGTCTCCGGCTACGCGGTCAACTTCGTCCGGCTCACCCGCGAGCAGCAGCTCGACGTCCTGAACCGCACCTTCCACGGCTCGCTGTAGACGGCCCCTCCCCGCGCCCGGGGCCGGTGGCCCTCACCGCCGGCCCCGGGGCCGCACCCCTCCGCACCGCCCTAAGGCCCTCCTGAGGAGGCCCCGCCATGACAAGCCCCGCCCTCGCGTCCACCCCGGCCGCACCCCCCGCCCACGCGACCGCCGCCGCGACCCCGACGACCCCCGCGGCCACCCCCGCCGCCGCCGCGAGCCGGCGCCCCTCCGAGGGCTCGGTCCACTCCTGGGACCTGTCCACCGGCGTCGACGGACCCGGCACCCGCTTCGTCACCTTCCTCTCCGGCTGCCCCCTCACCTGCCTCTACTGCCACAACCCCGACACCTGGCGGATGCGCAACGGCCGGCGCACCTCCGCCGACGCCGTGATCGCCGAGGCGGGCAAGTACGTCCGCTTCATCTCCGCCTCCGGGGGAGGCACCACCGTCTCCGGCGGCGAACCCCTCCTCCAGCCCGTCTTCACCGGCGAGCTGCTGCACCGGCTCAAGCACGAGCTCGGCCTCCACACCGCCCTCGACACCTCGGGCTTCCTGGGCGTCCGCGCCACCGACGCGCTGCTGCGCGACACCGACCTGGTGCTGCTCGACATCAAGGCCTGGAACCCCGACACGTACCGGAAGGTCACCGGCCGGCCGCTCGCGCCGACCCTCGACTTCGCCAGGCGTCTCGCCGACCTCGGCCAGGAGGTCCACGTCCGCTTCGTCCTCGTCCCGGGCCTCACCGACGACCCGGCCGACGTGGAGGGGATCGCCGCCTTCGCCGGGGGCCTCGGCAACGTCTCCCGCGTGGACGTCCTCCCCTTCCACAAGCTCGGCGAAGCGAAGTGGCAGGCACTCGCCATGCCGTTCACCCTGCACGACACGCCGTCCCCGGCACCCGAGCGGGTCGCCGAGGTGCGCGAGGTCTTCCGCGCCCACGGCCTGAACGCGGTCTGAGGCGACCGGACCCCACCGGCCCGACCCGTCCGGGCGACGCCCTCACTCCAGAGCAGTGCAAAACAGGGCAGAACGTCGCATAGGGCCTTACCGTGGCCGCGTGACCGAGCCACCGCAGACCGCCGAGCCGACACCACCCCCGGGCGATCCCACACCAGGCGCCCCCGTCCCCGGCGACCCCGCCCCGGGAGAACCGGCCGGCGGCCTCCCCCCGCAGACCCCGGCCGCCGTGCGCCGCCGGGCCTCCCTCGCGGGCGCCGTCGTCTCCGTCCTGCTGATCCTCGCGATCGTCTTCGGCAGCCGCCTGCTCCGCGACTTCGACTCGGCCCTGCTGCCCTACGCCGTCGCCACCGTCTTCCTCGCCTTCGGCGTCGCCTACCGCTACACCGTCTGGATCTCGGCCCCCGGCGCCCGCCGCCTCTTCCACAAGGGCTGGGGCTCCTTCTTCTCCGTCGCCAACTTCCGCCGGGCACCCACCGCACTGCCGAAGATGATCGCCACCTACCTCGGCTTCCAGAAGTTCCTCGGCGCCCGCTCACACGCCCGCTGGGCCGCCCACCAGCTCATCTTCTGGGGCTGCCTGCTCGCCGCCGCGATCACCTTCCCCCTCACCTGGGGCTGGTTCACCTTCACCTCCGCCACCGGCTCCGGCCCCGGCTACGAGATGCGGATCTGGGGATTCAAGGTCATCGGCTTCGACGCGCTCGACATCGTCGGCTGGCTGATGTTCCACGGCCTCGACATCGCCGCCGTCCTCGTCATCCCCGGCGCCGGCTACTTCCTCTGGCGCCGCATGAAGGACCGCGGAGCCGTCACCGGCCAGCGCTTCGCCTACGACCTCGTCCCGCTGCTCGCCCTCATCGTCATCTCGGTGACCGGGCTGCTGCTCACCTTCTCGTCGATCTTCCTGCACGGCGGAGGCTACGAGTTCCTCGCGATCCTCCACATGGTGTCGGTCGTCTTCACCCTCATCTACATCCCCTTCGGGAAGTTCTTCCACATCGTCCAGCGGCCCGCCGCCGTCGGCATGCAGCTCTTCAAGTACACCGCCCGCCGCAAGGACGAGGAGGTGCTCGCCTGCCGCCGCTGCCACGAGCCCATCGACACCGCCCCGTACGTGGAGAACCTCAAGGGCACCATGCGCGACCTCGACCTCGGCTTCGACGACTGGGCCGAGTACTGCCCCCGCTGCAAGCGCGTCCTGCGCGGCAACGCCTACCTCGACCACGTGAAGAAGGGGTTCAAGTGACCGCGACCGACCCCCGCCGGGAGCTGCCGCTCGATCCCTCCCTCGCCCCGCCCGGCACCCGTAACTTCCGCGACGCCGGCGGCATCCCCGCCGACCGCTGGCACGCCGACCAGAACGGCGAGACCCTCGTCCCCACGCACTGCTGCTTCTGCGGCGTCCAGTGCGGCATGTACCTCCGCGTCGACCACGCCGGCAAGGTCTTCGGCGTCGAACCCCGCAACCACGACATCAACCGGATGCGGCTCTGCCCCAAGGGCATCAACGCCTACCAGCAGGTCAACCACCCCGACCGGCTCACCGCGCCCCTCATGCGCCGCAACCGCGACGAGGAGTTCCGCGAGGTCAGCTGGGACGAGGCGCTCGACCACACCGTCGCCGAGATCCGCCGCATCCAGGGCGAGTACGGCAACGACGCCTTCGGGCTCCTCGGCGGCGCGAGCCTCTTCTCCGAGAAGACCTATCTCGTCGGCAAGTTCGCCAGGACCGCGCTCCGGACCCGGCACGTCGACTACAACGGCCGCCTCTGCATGGTCTCCGCCGCCGGTGCCAACAAGCTCGCCTTCGGCATCGACCGGGCCGGCAACCCCTTCTCCGACATCCTCCTCACCCAGTGCCTCCTCATCGCCGGGTCCAACGTCGGCGAATGCTTCCCCGTCATGACCCAGTACCTCTGGGGAGCCCGCGACCGGGGCGCCACCCTCATCGTCGTCGACCCGCGCGAGACCGCGATCGCCCGCACCGCCGACGTCCACGTCGCCCTCAAGCCGGGCACCGACTCCGCCTTCTTCAACGCGGTCCTCCACGTCGTCGTCGCCGAGGGACTCGCCGACGAGGCCTACCTCGCCGCCCACGCCACCGGCTGGGAGGCGGTCAAGGAGACCGTCGCCGCGTACCCGCCGGCCAGGTCCGCCGAGATCTGCGGCGTCCCCGCGGAGCAGATCGTCCAGGTCGCCCGGATGTTCGCCGGCGCGGACCGGGCCATGGCCTGGCACGCCCGCGGCGTCGAGCACCACTCCCAGGGCGTCGAGAACTGCCTCAGCATCATCAACCTGTGCGTCGCCGCCGGGCACATCGGCCGGCCCGGCGCCGGATACGGCACCATCACCGGCCAGGGCAACGGCCAGGGCGGCCGCGAGCACGGCCAGAAGTCCGACCTCCTCCCCGGCGGCCGCTCCATCACCAACCCCGAGCACCGCCGCCAGATCTGCGAGATCTGGGGCATCGACGAGGCCGATCTCCCGCTCGCCGGCACCTCCATGATGGAGATGGTCTGGCAGATGCAGCGCAAGGAGATCCGCGGACTGATCGGGATCTGCAACAACCCCTTCGTCTCCCTCCCGAACTACGCCACCGTCAAGGACGGCTACGACACCCTCGAATTCCACGCCCAGTTCGACTTCTTCCTCTCCGAGACCGCCGCCAACGCGCACGTGGTCTTCCCCGTCACCGTGTGGGCCGAGGACGACGGCGTCATGGCCAACGCCGAGGCCCGGGTCGTCAAGCACAACAAGGCCCAGGAACCCCCGGCCGGGGTCCGCACCGACACCTGGGTGATCTGCGAACTCGCCCGGCGGCTCGGCGCGGGGGACAAGTTCGACTTCGCCGACTCCCGCTCCGTCTTCGAGGAACTCCGCATCGCCTCCGCCGGCACCGTCAACGACTACTACGGCATCACCTACGAGCGCCTGGAGGAGACCGGCGGCATCGCCTGGCCCTGCCCCGGCACCGACCACCCGGGCACCCCCCGTCTCTTCGAGGACGGACGCACCTACCACCCCGACGGCAAGATCCACCTCCAGGTCGTCGAGTGGCACCCGCCCATGGACCCGTACAGCGAGGAGTTCCCGCTCTCGCTGACCACCGGCCGCACCGTCGCCCACTTCCTCTCCGGCAACCAGACCCGCCGACTGGGCGCCCTCGTCGAGCAGACCCCCCGCCCCTGGGTCGAGGTCCACCCCTCCCACGGCTTCCGCAACGGAGACCCCGTCCGGGTCGTCACCCGCCGCGGCAGCGAGGTCTTCCCCGCCCTCGTCACCGAGGCCATCCGCCCGGACACCGTCTTCGTCCCGTACCACTGGCCGGTCCCCACCGCGGCCAACGCCCTCACCATCGACGCCCTCGACCCCCGCTCCAAGATCCCGGAGTACAAGGTCTGCGCCGCCCGCATCGAGGCCGCCCCGCAGATCGACGAGGTGCCCGCACCCCCCACCGCACCCGGCCACCAGGCCTACCCCGAGACCCAGGTGTCCCGTACCGACCCGCTGCCCCCCACCTCCCCCCAGGGGCGCGGCACCGCGGAGAGGAGCTGACCCGCACATGATGGGCCGCACGATCTTCATCGACCCGGGCCGCTGCATCGGCTGCCAGGCCTGCGTCTCCGCCTGCCGTGAATGCGACTCCCACCGCGGCAAGTCGATGATCCACCTCGACTACCCCGACGAGGGCCACTCCGTCGCCTCCCTCCCCACCGTCTGCATGCACTGCGAGGACCCCGTCGCCCCCTGCGCCGAGGTGTGCCCCGCCGACGCGATCCTCGTCACCGCCGACGGCGTCGTGCAGCAGGCCGACACCACCCGCTGCATCGGCTGCGCCAACTGCGTCAACGCCTGCCCCTTCGGCGTCCCCAAGATCGACCTCCAGGCGAAGCTCCAGATGAAGTGCAACCTCTGCTACGACCGCACCGCCTACGGCCTCGCCCCGATGTGCGCCACGGTCTGCCCGACCGGCGCCCTCTTCTACGGAACGCTCGAAGAGCTGCGGGCCGAGCGCCCCGGCGTCCAGGTCGCCGACTCCTTCACCTTCGGCTCCACGACCGTCTCCACCGGTGTGGCGATGGTCGTCCCCGCGGACAAGGTCCAGTGGCCGGTCCCCGGCGGCCTTCCCGTCGTCGAGATCAATGGAAGGGATGTCCGTTGAGCGTCACCGACCCCGAGCGGCCCGCGTCGGACCCCCACTCCGACGCGGCCCAGGAAGCGCTCCACGACCGGATCGCCGCCGACTCCCTCACCACCCGCCGCGACTACCTGCGGATCGTCGCCACCGTCTCCGGCGGCCTCGCCGTCGGCGGTGTCGCCGTCGCCGCCGGCATCCTGCACCGGCACGGCGACGGTGCAGGGGCCCCCGAGCCCAAGAAGATCGCGGACGGGCTCCTGCCCGGGGAGTCCCTCGCCTTCCGCTACCCCGGCTCCGAGGACCGCGCGGTCGCCGTCCGCCTGGAGGACGGCACGCTCGCCGGCTACTCCGCGGTCTGCACCCATCTGGCCTGCGCCGTGCTCTGGCGCAAGGAGCGCGGCAGCGAGGGCGAGCTGTACTGCCCCTGCCACGAGGGCGTGTTCGACGCCCGTACGGGGGAGGTCACGGCCGGTCCGCCGCCGCGGGGCCTGCCCAAGGTGGTGCTGGTGGAGGAGACCGACGGAAGCGTCTGGGCGATCGGCACGGCCCGCTCGGGCGAGAGCGCCCGCGAGGGCCTCTGCCGTCAGCTGGCCGACGACCGTCCCGAACTCGCCGACCGGCTGGGCTGTCCCGGCGCCTCGGCGCGGGGCACGGCACCGCAGAGGAGTGAGCGCACATGACCGAGGAGGCCTTCCCCCGCGACCCGGAGGCCCCGGAGCCGCCGAAGCACCCCGCCGCCCCCGGCTCCGGCTCCCCGACCGCGCCCGACGCCCCGCGGCCGCCGGCGTACACCCCGGGCAGTGCGCAGCGGCGGCTGAACCGCCCGGTGCGTGAGCGGTATCCGCAGATCCGTCCCACCAGCGGGTACGGAGACCCCCGGATCACCCGCACCGGGCCGGGGCCGGGAGCCGGCACGGAGCAGGAGCCGGAGCGCTCCTCGAAGCTGACGGCCCGCCTCACGCTGGCGCTCACGGTCGTCATCGGCCAGCTCTGGGGGCTCACGATCGTGGTGGACGAGTGGATGGCGGGGGACACCGGGACCGCGTGGTGGGGCGCGGGCTTCCTCTGCCTGTCGTTCCTGGTGGTGCTCGGTCTCTGGATGCTCGACCCGAAGGACCGCTGAGCGGGACGCGGCCGCGCGGGGCGGTGGGACCGCGGATCAGCGGGGTTCGGGGCGGGAGGTCGGGCGTACCCTGGGGGTATGAGCACCGCCCCCGCCCATGGACCGCGAGACGCGAAGCGGCCCGGTGTAGGTCCCAGCCCCGAGAACAGTCCCCAGCCGGCACTCGTCTTCGACGATCCGCTGGACCAGCAGTCCGCGGACGACACGGACCGTGGATGGGGCGAGCGGCCTCCCGGCGGCGACAGCGCCGCCGACCTCGCGCGCTTCCTCGACGAGAAGCCGCCGCACCACCTCTGACTCCGGCACGGGGTGCCGGTCAGGAGGTGGGGTGCGTCCCCGTACCGCCGGAACCCGTACCGCCGGAACCCGTGCCCGTCCCGGGGCCCGTGCCCGTGCCCGTCCCGGGGCCCGCGACGGGGCCGCGCTGGGCGACCAGGTGGTCGCGGATCTCCTTGAGGACCTCCAGCTCGCTGATCTCCATGGTCTCGGCGACGCCCTCCTTGGCCTTCTCGTGCGCCGCGCGCTTCGCGAGGATCTTCGCCATCGGCAGGACCATGAGGAAGTAGACGACGGCCGCGGTGATCAGGAAGCTGAGGATCGCGCTGAGGACCAGGCCCCACTGGAGCTGGATGCCCTGCACCTCGCCGTTGACGACGGCGCAGGTGTCCTTGATGCAGGTCGAGTAGCTCTCCAGGTCCTTGGTGCCGAAGGCACCGACGATCGGGTTGATGATGCCCTTGACCACCGAGTTCACGATGTTGGTGAAGGCGGCACCGATGACGACGGCCACGGCCAGGTCGATCACGTTGCCACGCATCAGGAAGGCCTTGAAGCCCGCCAGCAAACTTTCCTTCTTCTCGGCCACCAAGGTGCCTTTCGTCGCTTGTGCTGCTGTGTGCCGTGCCATTAGGCCGCGAACGGAACAGAATCGTCCAATCCGTACACACGGAACGGTGAATTGACAGGGTGTCAGTGCGAATCAGCACAATGCCACCGCGAGTTGCGAGGTGACACCGGCTCCTGCCAGCGCGGTGGCCGTGGCGCGCGGCACGGACAGGACGACGAGCGCCCCTCCGTCGGCGCCGGTCGCGTCCGGCCGGGGGACCTCGGCGACCAGGGCGCCCGCGGCCACGACCCGGGCCCGGCCGTCCCCGCCGAGGTGCGGGCCGGGCGCGGCGATCACGTCGACCCGGTCGCCGGGGCGGAGCAGCCGCACGGTCGCGGCGTCGGCGATCCGCACCGGCGCGGACACCAGCCGGACGGCGACGGACGGCCGGACGGGCGCGGTGCCGGAGGCGGTCCGGTCGCCCGGGGGTGCCGCGGCGGCGCCGGGCGGCGGGCCGCCGCCCGCCACGGCGAGGGCGGCCGCCACGAGGGCGAGGACGGTGGCGGGGGCCCACCGGCCGCGGCGCAGTGCCCTGCGCAGCCGGAGGCGGGGGCCGTGCACCCGCAGGGGCTCGAAGGGCGGCACCACGCACGGTGCCGGAACGGGGGAGGGGAGGGTGCGGTTCATCGGAGGGTGCCGCCGTCCTGGTCGGGAAAGGGATCGGCTCCCACTCTCCGGTCCGCTCCGCTTCCCCGCTCCGGCCTGGGGACCGCCCACCGTCTGTGGACGACTCCCTCACCCTTCCGGGGGGTTGCGGTCCTCCGGCGGGCCGGGTCAGGGCAGTTCGATCCCCAGGTTCCAGCCGTCGTGGGCGTGGGTGCACAGGCAGTCCCGGTCGACGGTCGCGGGCAGCGCGGCCACCGCGTCGAACAGCACCTCCCGCAGTCGGCCGACGTTCTCGCCGAACACCCGCAGCACCTCGGTGTGGGAGACGCCCTCGCCGGTCTCGGCGCCCGCGTCCAGGTCGGTGACGAGCGCGAGCGAGGTGTAGCAGAGGCCCAGTTCCCGGGCGAGGACGGCCTCGGGGTGGCCCGTCATGCCGACGACCGACCAGCCGGCCGCGGCGTGCCAGCGGGACTCGGCCCGGGTGGAGAAGCGGGGCCCCTCGATCACGACCATGGTGCCGCCGTCGACCGGCTCCCAGCCCTGCCCGCGGGCGGCCTTGACCGCGACCCGCCGCCCGTCGGGGCAGTAGGGGTCGGCGAAGGTCACGTGGACGACGCGGGGCACGGCCCCGTCGGCCCGCCGCTCCCCGTCGAAGTAGGTCTGCGCGCGGGCCTTCGTGCGGTCGAAGAGCTGGTCGGGGACGACGAGGGTGCCCGGTCCGTACTCCTCGCGGAGTCCGCCGACGGCGCAGGGTCCGAGGATCTGCCGGACGCCCACGGACCGCAGGGCCCAGAGGTTGGCGCGGTAGTTGATGCGGTGCGGCGGGACGCTGTGGCTCCGGCCGTGGCGGGGGAGGAAGGCGACCTGCCGGCCGGCGATCTCGCCGAGGAAGAGGGAGTCGCTGGGGCTGCCGTACGGGGTGTCGACGGTGACCTCCGTGACGTCCTCCAGGAAGGAGTAGAAGCCGGAGCCGCCGATCACGCCGATGTCCGCGTACGCGTGTGGGTTCGCCATGCCGGTCACCCTATGCGGGGTTCCGGGGAACGCCGAGGGCCCCGTCGTGAACGACGGGGCCCTGGCGAGGAACGTGCGGACCCGCCCTGAGACGGGGCGGGCGCAGGGTCAGGCGGCCGAGCTTCCGGTGCTCGACGAGGACGTCGAGGCGGAGGAGGTCGACGCGGCCGGCTTGGCGTCCGACGTCGAGGACGACGACGAGGAGGCGGCGGGGGTCGACGGGGTCGAGGACTTCGACGCGGCCGGCGAGCTGCTGGACGACGAGCCACGGCTGTCGTTCCGGTAGAAGCCGGACCCCTTGAAGACGATGCCGACGGCCGAGAACACCTTCTTCAGGCGGCCCTTGCACTGGGGGCACTCGGTCAGCGCGTCATCGGTGAACTTCTGCACCGCCTCGAGGCCTTCGCCGCACTCGGTGCACTGGTACTGGTAGGTCGGCACTTGTCTTCCTCCTGGCACTCACACTCATCGAGTGCTAACGACAATCCATACTGACGTATTCCGCCGGTTCAGTCCACCGCCACCGCGACGCGGTGACCGATACCACGCGCCGCGACGCGGCTCGCCTCGCGCGGCTTGAGGCGCGAGCGCAGGGCGAGGAGCGTGGCCAGGGCGAGCGCGGTGCCCACCATCGGGACCAGGAATCCGGTGCTCGCGCCGTGGGCGTCGGCGAGTCGGCCGGCGACCGTGACGGCCGCGGCCTGGCCGAGCGCGACGGCGCCGGTGAGCCAGGTGAAGGCCTCGGTGCGGGCGGAGGCCGGGATCAGGGTCTCGACGATGGTGTAGCCGGTGATCAGGGCCGGGGCGATGAACAGGCCGACGACGAGGCCGAGGGCGCCGAGGAGCAGCACCGAGTGCGTGGTCCAGAGCAGGGAGGCGGCGACGGTGAGGCCGGCGTAGCCCAGGATCAGGCGACGGCGGGGGCCGGTCTTCCAGGCGACGGCGCCCATGGCGATGCCCGCGAGCATGTTGCCGGCGGCGAAGACGCCGTACAGCAGGCCGTTGGCGCCGGGGTTGCCGATCTCCTCGGTGAAGGCGGTGAGCGAGACCTGCATGCCGCCGAAGACGGAGCCGATGCCGAGGAAGGCGACGACGAGGACGCGGACGCCGGGGATGGAGAGTGCCGAGCGGTGGGGCTCGGAGGCGGCGGCCGCGGAGATGCCGAACGCGGGCTGGGTGGCGCGCTGGGCGGCGAAGAAGAGTCCGCCGAAGAGGGTGAGGGCGGCCTCGGCGATCAGGCCGGCGGCGGGGTGGACGCCGGTGCAGAGGGCGGTCGCGAGGACGGGTCCGACGACGAAGGTGAACTCGTCGGTGACGGACTCGAAGGCCGCGGCCGTCGGCATCAGCGGGGTCCCGTCGAGCTTGGCGGCCCAGCGGGCCCGGACCATCGGCCCGACCTGCGGCACGGAGGCGCCGGCGGGCACGGCGGCGAGGAACAGCGCCCACAGCGGGGCGCCGCTCAGCGCGAGCACCACGAGCAGGGAGACGGACGCGGCGTGCACGAGGACGCCGGGGACCAGGACGGCGCGCTGGCCGAAGCGGTCGGCGAGCTTGCCGCTCTGCGGGGCGAACAGCGCCATCGAGACGCCGGTGACGGCGGCGACCGCGCCGGCGCTGCCGAAGGAGCCGGTGGTGTGCTGGACGAGCAGGACGATGCCGATGGTCAGCATCGCGAAGGGCTGCCGGGCGGCGAAGCCGGGGAGCAGGAAGGACAGCGCACCGGGGGTGCGCAGCAGCTGCCCGTAGCCGGGCCGCTTGTCCGAGATGACCGTGGACGCCACGGTCCTGGCCTTTCTGCCGCCTGGTAGCGCGTCCCGGCACGGTGGTGCGGGTGTCGCCGAGAGCTGTCCTCATGCGCGTCACTGCGGTAGATACCGGGCCGGCCCCACTGCGGAGGGGCGCCACGGCCGCCATACGGTCGCGCCAGCTCTGCGTCAGGCAGAGTTGGTTCGATCAGGTGTGCCTTCATGGTACAGGGAGGAGCGTCCTCCCGCCTGGGAAAACGCCCCCGACCCCGAAATAATGCCTGGGATTAACCGGATGTTCGCTTGTGGTGCTCCGGTCGGTGGAAGCGCATCTCGGTGCCGTGCGGCCGGCTGACCGCCGTGGCGCCTCCGGTGCCGAGCCAGCCGGCGAGCTTGCCGCCCTGGCCGACGGCGCGCAGCCGTCGTTCGGTGGCGTCCCGCACCGGGTCGGTCGCGACGACGAGGAGCTCGTCGCCGCGCCGCAGGACGGTCGCCGGCCCCGGGACGAAGCTCGACTCCTCCCGTACGACGAGGGTGACGGCCGCTCCGGCCGGCAGCCGCAGCTCGGCGACCTCGACGCCGTGCATCCGGGAGTGCTCCGGGATGGCGACGGAGAGCAGGTGGCCGCGGAGCCGCTCCAGGGGCGCGGACTCGACGCCGAGGTCGGCGGCCTCCCCGGAGTCGCCGAGCTTGAGGGCCTTCGCCAGCCAGGGCAGGGTCGGTCCCTGGACGAGGGTGTAGACGACCACGAGCACGAAGACGATGTTGAAGATCCGCTCGCTGCCGGCGATGTCGGACACCATCGGGATGGTGGCCAGGATGATAGGGACGGCTCCGCGCAGGCCCGCCCAGGACATCAGGGCCTGCTCCTGCCAGGGGATGCGGAAGGGCAGCAGGCTGACCAGCACCTCCATGGGGCGGGCGACCACGGTCAGGACCAGGCCGATGACGACGGCGGGCCAGAAGTCGTGGACGAGCTCGTGCGGGGTGACGAGCAGGCCGAGCAGGACGAACATGCCGATCTGGGCGATCCAGCCGAGGCCCTCGGCGAAGCCGCGGTTCGCGGGCGCGTGGGGCAGCTTGGCGTTGCCGAGGACCATCGAGGCCAGGTAGACGGCGAGGAAGCCGGAGCCGTGGGCCATGGCGCCGGCCGCGTACGCGACGACGGCGATGGCCATGACGGCGATCGGGTAGAGGCCGGAGGCGGGCAGGGCGACGTGCCGCAGCCCGTACGCGCCGAGGAAGCCGACGGCGAGGCCCACGGCGGCGCCGATGGCGAGTTCGAGGATGATCGTGCCGACGAGGACGTACCAGTCGTCGATCGGTCCCGCGGTGGAGAAGGCGATGACGAGGATGACGACGGGGGCGTCGTTGAAGCCGGACTCGGCCTCCAGGACGCCGGTGACCCGTGACGGCAGGGGCACCTTGCGCAGGACGGAGAAGACCGCGGCGGCGTCGGTCGAGGAGACGACGGCGCCGATGATCAGGGCCTGCCGCCAGTCCAGGCCCACGAGGTAGTGGGCGGCGGCGGCCGTGATGCCCACGCTCACCGCGACGCCGACGGTGGAGAGGACGACCGCGGCGGGCAGGGCCGGCTTGATCTCCTTCCACTTCGTGCCGAGGCCGCCCTCGGCGAGGATCACGACGAGGGCCGCGTAGCCGATGACCTGCGTCAGTTCCGCGTTGTCGAAGGCGACGTTGCCGATGCCGTCCTGGCCGATGGCGATGCCGATGCCGAGGTAGAGCAGCAGGCTGGGGAGCCCGCTCCGGGACGAGATCCGTACGGCCGCGACCGCGATCAGCAGCACGAGGGAGCTGATGAGCAGGAGTGCGTTGAGCTCGTGGACAGTCAGTGGCCGTTCCTTCCCCTCACAGGCGGCTGGAGCGGTCTTCCAGCGGCCGTCGCGTGCGGCTGGATCGTTCCTCCAGCGGCCGACACTTCGTTACCTTACCTAATCTTTAACGTTTTCTTGACGCCTCCTTTGCACCTCCTCGCTCGCCCGTACGGTTCTGTTCCGGACACCGCGTCCGGGGCCTCCGGACGCTGCGCCTAAGGTTGCTCCCGTACTCCAGGACCACCCTGCCCCTCGAAGGACAGCGATGCCCTCCAACACGACCGCGCCTCCCGCCAAGAAGAAAGGGCGGCGCGCCCGCCTGATCCTCCTCGTCCTGGTCCTCGCCCTGGTCGCGGGCGTCGGATACGGCGGGTACTGGGGTGTGAGCACCGTCCGGGCCTCGTTCCCGCAGACCACGGGCGAGATCCGGCTCGACAGTCTGTCCGGCGAGGTCGAGGTGAAGCGCGACGCGAACGGCGTCCCGCAGATCTACGCCGACAACGAGGCGGACCTCTTCCGCGCCCAGGGCTACGTCCAGGCGCAGGACCGCTTCTACGAGATGGACGTCCGGCGGCACGTGACCGCGGGACGGCTCTCCGAGATGTTCGGCGAGACCCAGGTCGAGACGGACTCCTTCCTGCGCACGCTCGGCTGGCGCCGGGTCGCGCAGCAGGAGTACGACAAGGTCCTGTCGCCGGAGACGAAGAAGTACCTCCAGGCCTACGCGGAGGGCGTCAACGCCTATCTGAAGGACCGGGACCCCGCGGACGTCTCCGTCGAGTACGCGGCCCTGGCCCTCACCAACGACTACGCGATCGAGCCGTGGACGCCGGTCGACTCGGTGGCCTGGCTCAAGGCGATGGCCTGGGACCTGCGCGGCAACATGCAGGACGAGATCGACCGCTCGCTGATGACGAGCCGGATGAGCGCGAGCCAGATCAAGCAGCTCTACCCGGAGTACCCGTACGCGCTCCACCAGCCGATCGTCGGGCAGGGTGCGGTGGACGGGTCCAGCGGGAAGTTCGACCCGAAGGCGAAGGCCGGCGAGGACGACGACCTGAGCACCGGCGAGACCCCGGCCGCCGACTCTCCCGGCTCCTCCGGCTCCTCCTCCGGCTCCTCGCAGGGGATCGGCACCCAGCTCGGCGCGCTCTCCGAGGTCCTGGACGGCATCCCCGCCCTCCTCGGCCCCAACGGCAACGGCATCGGCTCGAACTCCTGGGTCGTCTCGGGGCAGTACACGACCTCCGGCAAGCCGCTGCTCGCCAACGACCCGCACCTCGCGCCCCAGCTGCCGTCCCTCTGGTACCAGATGGGCCTGCACTGCCGCTCGGTCTCGGCGACCTGCCGCTACGGCGTGTCCGGCTACACCTTCTCCGGCATGCCCGGTGTGATCATCGGACACAATGACAAGATCGCCTGGGGTCTCACCAACCTCGGTGCCGACGTCACCGACCTCTACCTGGAGAAGATCGGCCCCGACGGCTACCTCGTCGACGGCAAGGTCAAGCCCTTCACGGTCCGCGAGGAGACCATCAAGGTCGCCGGCGGCAGCGACCGGACGATCACCGTCCGCTCCACCGACCGCGGCCCGCTCGTCTCGGACCGCTCCTCCGAGCTGGAGAAGGTCGGCCAGAAGGCCCCCGTCGGCAACGCCGCCCCCGACCGCGGCACCGGCTACGGCGTCTCCCTCCAGTGGACCGCGCTCCAGCCGGGCCGCTCGATGGACGCGATCTTCGCCCTCGACCGCGCCAAGGACTTCGACCAGTTCCGCGCCGCCGCGAAGAACTTCGAGGTCCCCTCGCAGAACCTGGTCTACGCCGACACCGAGGGCCACATCGGCTACCAGTCCCCGGGCAAGATCCCGCAGCGCGCCAAGGGCGACGGCACCCTGCCCGCGCCCGGCTGGGACTCCTCGTACCGCTGGAAGGGCTACATCCCCTTCGAGCAGCTGCCCTACGAGTACGACCCCGAGCGCGGCTACATCGTCACCGCCAACCAGGCCGTGATCGACCCCGAGGGCTACCCCGACCTGCTCACCAAGGACTGGGGCTACGGCTCCCGCAGCCAGCGGATCAACGACCTCATCGAGTCGAAGACCAAGGACGGCGGCAAGATCTCGCCGGACGACATGCGGACCATGCAGACGGACAACCGCAGCGAGATCGCCACGCTGCTCAACCCGCTCCTGCTGAAGATCGACATCTCGGACCCGCACGTCCGCGAGGCGCAGAAGCTGCTGGAGGGCTGGGACTACACCCAGGAGCCCGACTCGGCCGCCGCCGCCTACTTCAACGCGGTCTGGCGCAACGTCCTCAAGCTGGCCTTCGGCAACAAGCTCCCCAAGGAGCTCCGCGCCGAGGGCGACTGCATCAACGTGCTCCCGGCCGACGCCACCGGCCCGGTCGACGAGCAGAACAAGCTCGTCCGCGAGTGCGGCCAGCGCGACCCCGACTCCGCCCAGCCGGACGGCGGCGACCGCTGGTACGAGGTGGTCCGCCCGCTGCTCAAGCAGGAGAAGAGCGAGTGGTGGGTCACCCCGGGCAACCGCACCGACCAGGCCACCGAGACCCGTGACCAGCTGCTCGCCCGCGCCATGAAGGACGCGCGCTGGGAGCTGACCGCGAAGCTCGGCAAGGACGTCTCCACCTGGAGCTGGGGCCGGCTGCACCAGCTGACCCTGAAGAACCAGACCCTCGGCACCGCCGGTCCCGGCGTCGTCCAGCGGCTCCTCAACCGCGGCCCGTGGAACCTGGGCGGCGGCGAGGCGGCCGTCGACGCCACCGGCTGGAACGCCGCGGGCGGCTACGAGGTCATCTGGGTCCCGTCGATGCGGATGGTCGTCAACGTCGGCGACTGGGACAAGTCCCGGTGGATCAACCTCACCGGCGCCTCCGGCCACGCCTTCAACTCGCACTACACCGACCAGACGGACGCGTGGGCGAGGGGCGACCTGTACGACTGGGCCTACGGCAGGGCGGCCGTCGACGCGGCGACGAAGGACACGCTCAAGCTCAGGCCGTAGCGCCTGCCGGGAAGCGGGTGATCCCCTCCGGGGTCACCACCGCGTGCACGGGGTGGTCGTGCGGTTCCTCCGGGACCCGCGCGACCACCTCGTCCGCGTAGAGGAGCACCACCAGCGACGGATCGGCGCCCGCGCGCCCCAGCCGGGCGAGCACCCGGTCGTACGAGCCGCCGCCCCGTCCCAGCCGCATCCCGCGGCCGTCGACCGCGAGGCCCGGCAGCAGGACGGCGTCGGCGCCGCACACTGCCCCGGGACCCAGCCGGGGTCCCGCCGGTTCGAGCAGGCCCCGCCCGGCCTTCACGAGCCGCTCGGGGCCCTCGTACGCCGCCCAGTCCAGGTCGTTGTCCGGGAGCAGCACCGGGAGCAGGACCCGCACCCCGCGCGCGTGGAGCGCGTCGAGCAGGGCGCGGGTGCCCGGTTCGCGGCCCACGGACACGTACGCGGCGACGGTGGACGCCTCCGCGAGTTCGGGGAGTTCGAGTCCCCGGCGGGCGAGGGACGCGGCGGTGCGTGCCAGGGCGTCGGCGTCCAGTGCGGCGCGGGCGCCGAGAAGTCGGCTGCGCAGCACGGTCTTTTCGGACATCTCAGGTGTCATGTCGTTCCCTGTGTCGTTCCCTGTGAATTCACGAAAGTCTCGAACCTGCCTTTATGTGGAGGAAGTTAATCGGAGCACCATCTTTCTCTCATTCCTAACGACTAAAGTGCTCGGCATGAATCACTCGCTCCCCAGGTCGGGCCGGATCAGCAAGGCTGTCATCCCGGCCGCCGGCCTCGGCACCCGCTTCCTCCCGGCGACCAAGGCGACGCCTAAGGAGATGCTGCCGGTCGTCGACAAGCCGGCCATCCAGTACGTCGTCGAGGAGGCCGTCGCGGCCGGCCTCTCCGACGTGCTGATGATCACCGGCCGGAACAAGCGTCCCCTGGAGGACCACTTCGACCGGAACTACGAGCTGGAGGAGGCCCTGACCCGGAAGGGCGACGCCGAGCGCCTCTCCAAGGTCCAGGAGTCCAGCGACCTCGCCACCATGCACTACGTGCGCCAGGGTGCCCCGCGCGGCCTCGGTCACGCGGTGCTCTGCGCCGCCCCGCACGTCGGCGACCAGCCCTTCGCGGTGCTCCTCGGCGACGACCTGATCGACCCGCGCGACCCGCTGCTGGCGCGGATGGTGGAGATCCAGGAGCGGGAGGGCGGCAGTGTGATCGCCCTCATGGAGGTCGACCCCTCGCAGATCCATCTGTACGGCTGCGCGGCGGTCGAGGCCACGGGCGACGCGGACGTCGTGAAGGTGACGGACCTGGTCGAGAAGCCGGACCCGGACGAGGCCCCCAGCAACTACGCGATCATCGGCCGGTACGTGCTGGATCCGGCCGTCTTCGGGACCCTGCGGGAGACCGAGCCGGGCCGCGGCGGGGAGATCCAGCTGACGGACGCCCTGCAGACCCTCGCCTCGGACGAGAAGATCGGCGGCCCGGTGCACGGAGTCGTCTTCAAGGGCCGCCGCTATGACACCGGCGACCGCGGCGACTATCTGCGTGCCATTGTCAGACTCGCGTGCGAACGTGAAGATCTGGGACCGGACTTCCGGGCCTGGCTCCGGAGATACGTCAGCGAGGAGATGTAGCACCTTGAGCAGCAGCGCGACCCCGTCGCCGTCCCACGACGACCACGACGACCACGATCGCGGAGACCACGCTCACGAGCACGGCGGCCACGGGCCCTCCGGCCGTGCGCCCGGCGCCGAGGCGCACGGCGGGCACGGGCACGGCGGGGAGACGGGCGCCGCGGACCCCTGCGCGGGGCCCGCGCGCGGTCTCTGGTCGGTGGACGAGCACCTCGCCGACATCCTCGCGACGGTCGGCCCGCTCGAACCCATCGAGCTGCAGCTCCTGGACGCGCAGGGCTGCGTCCTCGTCGAGGACGTGACGGTGCCCGTCGCGCTGCCGCCCTTCGACAACAGCTCGATGGACGGGTACGCGGTCCGGGTCGCCGATGTCGCGGGCGCCACCGAGGAGTTCCCCGCCGTCCTCACCGTCGTCGGCGACGTCGCGGCGGGCGCCGGCGGACTGCCCGAGGTCGGCCCCGGCCAGGCCGCCCGGATCATGACCGGAGCCCCGCTGCCGCCCGGCGCCGAGGCCGTCGTCCCGGTCGAGTGGACCGACGGCGGTACGGGCGGGGGCGCGGCCACCGGCATGACCGCCGCGAGCGCCGCCCCCGAGGGCGCGTCGGGCGAGGTCCGGGTGCACCGCGCCGCGGCGGCCGGCGCCCACGTCCGCGAGCGGGGGAGCGACGTGCGGGCCGGTGAGCTGGCCCTGTCGGCCGGCACGGTGCTCGGGCCGCCGCAGATCGGGCTGCTCGCCGCGATCGGCCGCGGCACCGTCCGGGTGCGGCCGCGCCCCCGGGTGGTCGTCATGTCCACCGGCAGCGAGCTGGTCCAGCCGGGCGAGCCGCTGGCCGAGGGGCAGATCCACGACTCCAACAGCTTCGCGCTCGCCGCGGCCGCGCGGGACGCGGGCGCCCTCGCCTACCGGGTGGGGGCCGTCGCCGACGACGCCGAGTCGCTGCGCGCCACCATCGAGGACCAGCTGATCCGGGCCGATCTGATCGTGACCACGGGCGGGGTGAGCGTCGGCGCGTACGACGTGGTCAAGGAGGCGCTGACGGCCGACGGGCAGGTCGACTTCCGCAAGCTGGCCATGCAGCCCGGCAAGCCCCAGGGCTTCGGAGCGATCGGCGCCGAGCAGATCCCGCTCCTCGCGCTGCCGGGCAACCCGGTCTCCTCGTACGTCTCCTTCGAGCTGTTCGTCCGGCCCGCGATCCGCGCCCTGATGGGGGTGGAGGACCTGCACCGGCCCGTGGTGCGGGCGGAGCTGGCGGGTTCCGCGGCGCTGTCGTCGCCCGCCGGGCGCCGGCAGTTCCTGCGCGGGACGTACGACCCGGAGGCGGGCACCGTCACTCCGGTGGGCGGTGCCGGATCCCATCTGATCGCCGCCCTCGCGCACGCGGACTGCCTGCTCGTGGTCCCGGAGGAGACGGAGAGCGTGGAGCCGGGCGCCGAGCTGGAAGTGGTCCTCCTCGGCTGAGAGGGCGAGGGTGGGGGTACGGTGTCGTCCCACACAGCGACCGGGAGTGTCACGGCGATGAGCACGCAGCAAGGTCTCACCCACATCGACGAGGCGGGCGCGGCCCGCATGGTCGACGTCTCGGCGAAGGACGTCACGTCCCGCACGGCGCGGGCCAGCGGGCGGGTCCTCGTCTCGCCGCGCGTGATCGAGCTGCTGCGCGGCGAGGGCGTCCCCAAGGGCGACGCGCTCGCCACGGCCCGGATCGCCGGGATCATGGGAGCGAAGAGGACCCCGGACCTCATCCCGCTCTGCCATCCGCTGGCCGTGTCGGGCGTGACCCTGGACCTGGCGGTCGCCGACGACGCGGTGGAGATCCTGGCGACCGTGAAGACCACGGACCGGACGGGCGTCGAGATGGAGGCCCTGACCGCGGTCTCGGTGGCGGCCCTCACGGTGGTCGACATGGTGAAGGCGGTCGACAAGGGCGCTGTCATCTCCGACGTACGGGTGGAGGAGAAGACGGGCGGCAAGTCGGGCCACTGGACGCGGAGCGGGTCGTGACGCGCGCGGGCCGGGAGCCGGGCGGGAACGACCACGCGGATCCGCCGGCGGCGCTCGGCGACGACGTCGGCGGGGCTCCGGCCTCCCCGTACGCGGCGCTCGTCGTCACGGCGTCGAACCGGGCGGCCGCCGGGGTCTACGAGGACAAGGGCGGCCCGCTGATCGCGGAGGCCCTGCGCCGGACCGGCTTCGCCGTGGACGGCCCGCAGGTCGTCCCCGACGGGGCGCCGGTGGAGGCCGCGCTCCGGGCCGGGGTCGCCGCCGGGTACGACGTGATCGTGACCACCGGCGGTACGGGCATCTCGCCCACCGACGAGACGCCCGAGGTGACCCGGCGGGTCCTGGAGCGGGAGATCCCGGGCATCCCGGAGGCGATCCGGGCGTACGGCCGGGAGAAGGTGCCGACGGCGGCGCTCTCGCGGGGCCTGGCCGGGGTCGCGGGCGGCACGCTGATCGTGAACCTGCCGGGCTCCTCCGGCGGTGTGCGGGACGGGCTGACCGTCCTGGAGCCGATCCTGCGTCACGCCGTCGACCAGATCCGCGGCGGCGACCACCCGAGACCGTCGTGATCCCGAGCTGGCCGGTGGTCCTGGTGGACGGAGACGTGCTGCTCCGTCCGATAAAGATGCGCGACCACGCGGCCTGGCGCGAGGTGAACCGGCGCAACCGGGAATGGCTGAGGCCCTGGGAGGCGACGGTTCCGCCGCCGCCCCCGGGCGGGCCGCCGGCCCAGCGGCCGACCTACCGTCAGATGGTCCGCCATCTGCGGTCGGAGGCGAACGCGGGGCGGATGCTGCCGTTCGTGATCGAGTACCGGGGGCGGCTGGTCGGGCAGTTGACCGTCGCGGGCATCACCTGGGGCTCCATGTGCTCCGGGCACGTGGGCTACTGGGTGGACAGCGAGGTGGCCGGTCGGGGCGTCATGCCGACGGCGGTCGCGCTGGCGGTCGACCACTGCTTCCGCGCGGTCGGCCTGCACCGCATGGAGGTCTGCATCCGTCCGGAGAACGGGCCTTCGCGCCGGGTCGTCGAGAAGCTGGGATTCCGCGAGGAGGGGCTGCGGCCCCGCTATCTCCACATCGACGGCGCGTGGCGGGACCATCTGGTCTTCGCGCTGACGGCGGAGGAGGTGCCGGAAGGACTGTTGAAACGCTGGCACCACGCGAGAATAAGATAAGTGTTCGAATTCAATCGGTAGTTGGCGGTCAATCGATCTGAACAATCACAAAAAAGTTCAGTGATATCAGCCAGATCGTGCGACACACCGGGCCAATTGGCCGATGCCTTCGCGCGAACCCCTCTACCGTGTGAGGCGTGAGCAGCAGCGGCCTCATCTACGCAGTCATCGTCGGGGCCTGGGCCGCCTACTTGGTACCGATGTGGCTCCGCAGGCAGGACGAGCTCAACGAAGCGCGTCCGACGGAACGCTTCAGCACCGCCATCCGGCTGCTTTCCGGACGGGCGGGCATGGAGCGCCGTTATGCCAGGGAGCTGAAGGAGCGGGACCGTACGGCGGAGGGTCCGACGCCCGACGTGGACCCGGACGTGGAGACCGAGCACCTCAGCTCGGTCGACGTCCGGGCGTTCTCCGCGCCCGCGGCCAGAACGGAAGCACGTCTGGAACTCCCCGAACGGGAGCCGAGGGACCCGGCGGCGCACGCCGCGCCGGCCCGCCCCGCGTCCGGAGCCGCCGAGCGCGCCCGCCGCGGGAAGGTACTCGCCCGCCGCCGGCGCACCACGACGCTGCTCTTCGCGGCCTTCACCCTCGGCGCGGTCGTCGCCGCCGTCGGCGGGGTCCCCTTCCTCTGGGCGCCGGCCGTGCCCGCCCTCCTCCTCAGCGCGTACATCGTGCACCTGCGGATCCAGGAGCGGCGCCGCTTCGTGTACGTGATGGACCGGCGGCGCGCGGAGGCGGCGGCGGCCCGGCTGCGGGAGAGCCGGCGCCCGGCCCCCACGCCCGAGCCCTCGCCCGAGTCCGCCCAGCCCCCCTCCCCGCAGGAGGCGGACCGGCGGGCCCTGGTGGAGCAGACCGACCACGCGGAGTGGGTCGACCAGCAGCGCGAGCGCGGCCCGGCCCGCGGCGACAGCTGGGACCCGGTCCCGGTGCCGCTGCCCACGTACGTCACCGCCCCGGTCGCCCCGCGCGCCACGAGCGGCGTCGACGTCACGGACCCGGAGACCTGGAGCGCGGCGCGCTCCTCCACGGCGGCCGACCCGACCCCCGCCCCGTCCCCGGCCCCGCGCCAGCGGACCACCCCGCCGCGCCGGGACCGCGACCACGGCCGGACCCCGCTCTTCGACCAGTACGCGGACGACGACCGCCCCCGGGCGGCCAACGAGTGACCCCGCCGGGGGCCCGCGACGGCCCCCGGCTGACCTGCGGGGCAATGGATTTTTGTCTGAGCCGGTCGGGGTGCTAATGTTTCACACGTCGCAAGGGCCTGTGGCGCAGTCTGGTAGCGCACCTCGTTCGCATCGAGGGGGTCTGGGGTTCAAATCCCCACAGGTCCACAAACGACAGTTCGCGAGTAGCTCTCGGGAACGGTGACGAGATCCCGTCCGATCGAAAGATCGGACGGGATCTCGTCGTTGTGGGTCCCGACACGTCTCCGCCCCGGCCGTGGGATCCTGCGGGACCGGCCGGCGGCCGGTCCCGGGTGCGGGATGAGGGGACGTCAGGTCAGCGGCTTGGCGAAGCAGCGGCTGTTGTCGTGGGTGCGGTACAGGCCGAACTTGGTGCAGGGTTCGTAGCCGCTCGACGTGTAGAGGGCGATGGCCTCCGGCTGGGCCGTGCCCGTCTCCAGGACCATCCGGGTGCGGCCGGCGTCGCGGGCGTCGGACTCCAGGGCGGAGAGGATGCGGCGGGCCAGGCCCAGGCCGCGGGCCTCGGGGATCACGTACATGCGCTTGAGCTCGGCCTCGCCGTTCTCGTAGCCCTCGTCGTTCTCGTCCTGGGTCCGCCAGCCGCCGGTGGCGAGCGGGGCGCCGTCGGGGTCGTAGGCGAGCAGGTAGAGGCCCCGCGGCGGGGCGAACATCCCGGCGTCCAGCGGTGTGGCGTCGCCCTCGTCGCCGTAGCGGACGGCGTACTCCGCCTGGACCGCGTCGTTGAGCGCGACGGCGTCGGGGTGGTCGTAGGGCGTGGGCTGGATGTTCATGCGTTTCATCGTACATGTATGCGACGGTGGGGTGTCGGTATTCTCCCGGGATGCTCACTGTGACGTCCGTGAATGTCAACGGCCTCCGTGCCGCCGCGAAGAAGGGCTTCGTCGAGTGGCTCGGCGAGACCAACGCCGACGCCGTCTGCCTCCAGGAGGTGCGCGCCGAGGAGGCCCAGCTGCCGCCCGAGGTGCGCGCCCCCGAGGGCTGGTTCACCGTCCACGCGCCCGCCGCCGCCAAGGGCCGGGCCGGGGTCGCCCTCTACACCCGCCGCGAGCCCGACCGGGTCCGCGTCGGCTTCGGGTCGAGCGAGTTCGACACCGCCGGCCGTTATGTCGAGGCGGACCTGCCCGGCGTGACCGTCGCCAGCCTCTACCTGCCCTCCGGCGAGGTCGGGACCGAGCGCCAGGACGAGAAGTACCGGTTCATGGGGGAGTTCCTGCCGTACCTGAAGGAGCTCCGGGAGCGGTCCGCCGCCGACGGCCGCGAGGTCGTCGTCTGCGGCGACTGGAACATCGCGCACCGGGAGGCCGACCTCAAGAACTGGAAGGCCAACAAGAAGAACGCCGGCTTCCTGCCCGAGGAGCGGGAGTGGTTCGGGCAGGTGCTCGACGAGGGCGACGGCGGGTACGTGGACGTCGTCCGCGCCCTGCACCCCGAGCAGGAGGGGCCCTACTCCTGGTGGTCCTACCGGGGGCGCGCCTTCGACAACGACAGCGGCTGGCGCATCGACTACCAGCTCGCCACCCCCGGGCTCGCCGCCAGGGCCGTCAAGGCGTACGTCGAGCGGGCCGCCACCCACACCGAGCGGTGGAGCGACCACGCGCCCGTGACGGCGGTCTACCAGCCGTAGGGGTCCGCCGGGACGCCCTCTAGGGGGTGTCCCGCGGCGTTCCCGGGCCGAGCCGGCGGTCGAGCGCCATCGACAGCTCCGCCTCGACCACGCTCTTCGCGAGCGGGCGCAGCCGCCGCAGGTCGTCCTCGGCCGCGTGGGTGCGCAGCAGGTCGGTGAAGAGTTCGGCGAGGGCGTCCGCGTGCTCGCGGACGCGGGCTCCGGCCTTGAGGACCTCGGCGAGCGGGACGCCCTCCCGGACGAGCGCGGCGGAGACGTCGAGCAGCCGGCGGCTGATGTGGATGATCTCCTCGCCGTCGGTGACGAGGTAGCCGAGGTCGAGGGCGGCGGCGAGGTTCTCCGGGGTGACCTCGCCGGCGAAGTGGTCGGCGAGCTCCTCGGGGGTCAGCCGGACCGGCTCCTCCTCGCTGGGGGAGCCGAGGGCCAGGACCTCCCGGACGTTGCGGCCGCTCTCGAAGGCGGTGGTGAGGTCGGCGATGCCGTTGAGGGTGTGGCCGCGCTCCAGGAGGGCGGCGATCGTGCGCAGCCGGGCCAGGTGCTGCTCGTCGTACCAGGCGATCCGGCCCTCGCGGCGGGGCGGCGGGATCAGGCCGCGCTCGCGGTAGAAGCGCAGGGTGCGGACGGTGATGCCCGCGGCGGCGGCGAGCTCCTCCATGCGGTACTCGCGCAGGCCCTCGGGTTCAGGGGTGGTCTCGGGCGCGTGCGTCCCGGTCCCCGGCGCGGCCTGGGGCGCGGCCCCGGTCTCGGGCGCGGCCCCGGGCCCCGGTGCGGCCCCGGCGTCGGGCGAGGCCCGCCGCGGGTCCGCGCCCGTGCCGGCCCGCGGGTCCGCGGAGCCGCCCGCGTGCGTCACCGGGCCGGGTCCTGATCCGTCGCCTGTCCCTTTGCCTGATCCTTCAGCCACGGACGCCAGCCTATGTTGTACCGCCGGTAACTTTCCCTCGTCCGACCCCTACCGCTCGGTATGGAGCTGCTCTACAGTCCCGACTGTGCCAGTGATTGCTGGCGCGATCGGCTGGGCGCTCGGGAGGCGGCATGGCGAAGCACGAGCAGGTACGTGTGGCGGTGATCGGATCGGGATTCGGCGGCCTCGGCGCCGCCGTCCGGCTGCGCCGCGAAGGGATCACCGACTTCGTCGTCCTGGAGCGGGCCGACTCCGTCGGCGGCACGTGGCGGGACAACAGCTACCCCGGCTGCGCCTGCGACGTCCCCTCCCACCTCTACTCCTTCTCGTTCGCGCCCAACCCCGACTGGCCGCGGACCTTCTCCGGGCAGCGCCACATCCGCGCCTACCTGGAACACGTCACGGACACCTTCGGCATCCGCCCCCACCTGCGGCTCGACCACGAGGTCGTGCGGATGGAGTGGGACGCCGAGGCGCTCCGCTGGGAGATCGAGACCGGCCGGGGCTCCTTCAGCGCCGAGGTCGTCGTCTCCGCCACCGGGCCGCTCTCCGACCCCAAGATCCCGGACGTCCCCGGCCTCGCCGACTTCCCCGGCAAGGTCTTCCACTCGGCCCGCTGGGACCACGACTACGACCTGACCGGCAAGCGCGTGGCCATGGTCGGCACCGGCGCCTCCGCCATCCAGATCGTGCCCGCGATCCAGCCGCAGGTCGGCCGGCTGACCCTCTTCCAGCGGACGCCCCCGTGGGTCATGCCCCGCATGGACCGCGCCATCTCCGGCCCCGAGCGCTGGCTCCACCGCGCCCTGCCCGTGACCGGAACCCTCCGCCGCGGCCTGCTCTGGGGCATCCGCGAACTCCAGGTCGGCGCCTTCACCAAGCACCCGGGCGAGCTCGGGATCGTCGAGAGGCTCGCCAAGGCCAACATCGCCAAGTCCGTCAAGGACCCGGCCCTGCGGGCCAAGCTGACCCCCTCGTACCGCATCGGGTGCAAGCGCATCCTGCTCTCCAGCACGTACTACCCGGCGATCGCCCGGCCCAACGTCGACGTCGTCGCCTCCGGTCTGCGCGAGGTCCGCGGCTCCACCGTGGTCGCCGCAGACGGCACCGAGACCGAGGTCGACGCGATCGTCTTCGGCACCGGCTTCCACGTCACCGACATGCCGATCGCCGAGCGGATCGTCGGCTCCGAGGGCAAGACCCTCGCCGAGTCCTGGAAGGGCGGCATGGAGGCGCTGCGCGGCGCCACCGCCGCCGGATTCCCCAACTTCATGACGGTCATCGGCCCCAACACCGGCCTCGGCAACTCCTCGATGATCCTCATGATCGAGTCCCAGCTGAACTACATGGCCGACTACCTGCGCCAGCTGAACGTGCTCGGCGGCCGCGCCGCCCTCGCCGTCCGGCCCTCCGCCGTCGGCGCCTGGAACCGCAAGGTGCAGGCCCGGATGGAGCGGACCGTCTGGAAGGCGGGCGGCTGCGACAGCTGGTACCTCGACGCCAACGGGCGCAACACCACCCTGTGGCCCGGCACCACCGGGGAGTTCCGCCGCGAGACGCGGCAGGTCGACCTCTCCGAGTACGAGGTCGTCCGCGCCCCGAAGCCGGCGAAGCCCGCCGCCGCCAAGACCCGCGGCACCCGCGCGAAGGAGACCGCCAAGTGAGCCGGCACCTGACCCCGCTGCCCACCTCCCGCGAACTCACCGCCGTCTCCGCCGACGGAGCCCGCGTCCACGTCGAGGTGTACGGCCCCGAGGGCGCACCCGCCGTCGTCCTCGCCCACGGCTGGACCTGCTCGATCGCCTTCTGGGCCGAGCAGATACGGGCCCTCGCCACCGACCACCGGGTCATCGCCTACGACCAGCGCGGCCACGGCCGGTCCCCGGTCCCCGCCGGACCCTCCGGCTACGCCACCCGGGCCCTCGCCGACGACCTCGAAGCGGTCCTCGCGAGCACCCTGGCCCCCGGCGAGAAGGCCGTCCTCGCCGGCCACTCCATGGGCGGCATGACCGTGATGGCGGCGGCGGACCGGCCGGGCTTCCGGGAGCACGCGGCGGCCGTGCTGCTCTGCTCCACCGGACCCTCGCGGCTGACCGCCGAGGCCACCGTCGTGCCGGGCCGGGCCGGGGCCCGGCGCACCCGGCTCACCCGGGGCGTCCTCGGCGCGAAGGCGCCGCTCGGGCCGGTCAACGCCGTCTCGAAGAGGATCCTCAAGTACGCCACGATGGGCCCCGGGTCGACGCCCGAGCGGGTGGACGCCTGCGCCCGGATCGTGCACGCCTGCCCGCGCGGCGCCCGCGTCGGCTGGTCCAGGGTGCTCTCCGAGCTCGACCTGGAGGCCGGCCTGCGGTCGCTCGACCTGCCCGTCGCCGTCGTCGTCGGCACCGCCGACCGGCTCACCCCGCCCGTCCACTCCCGCGCCATGGCCGAGGCGCTCCCGCAGTGCGTGGGGCTGCTCGAACTGGCGGGTATGGGACACATGACACCGGTGGAGGCCCCCGAGGCCGTCACCGCGCGGATCCGCGAACTGACCGACACGTACCTGGAAGTGAAGGAGAAGGCATGAGCCGGGTGAGCCTGGAAGGACAGGTCGCGGTCGTCACCGGCGGCGCCCGCGGCGTCGGGGAGCTCCTCGCCCGCAAGCTGTCCGCGCGCGGTGCGCGGATCGCGCTGGTCGGCCTGGAGCCCGAGCAGCTCAAGGAGGTCGCCGGCCGGCTGCACACCGAGGCCGAATGGTGGCACGCCGACGTCACCGACCACGAGGCGATGGCGAAGGTCGCGGCCGAGGTCAAGGAGCGCTTCGGCAAGGTCGACATCGTCGTCGCCAACGCCGGTGTCGCGGCGGGCGGTCCCTTCGTGGAGTCCGACCCGGCCGCCTGGCGGCGGGTCATCGAGGTCAACCTGATCGGCGGCGCGGTGACGGGCCGGGCCTTCCTGCCCGTCCTCATGGAGTCCCGCGGCTACTTCCTCCAGATCGCCTCGCTCGCCGCGATCACCCCCGCGCCGATGATGACCGCGTACTGCGCCTCCAAGTCGGGCGTGGAGGCCTTCGCGCACAGCCTGCGCGCCGAGGTGGCCCACAAGGGCGTGCGGGTCGGCGTCGGCTACCTCTCCTGGACGGACACCGACATGGTGCGGGGCGCCGACCAGGACGACGTGATGAAGGAGCTGCGGCAGCGGCTGCCGTGGCCGTCGAACCGCACGTACCCGCTCGGCCCGGCCGTCGACCGGATCGTCGCCGGCATCGAGCGGCGCTCCCCCCACGTCTACGCGCAGTGGTGGCTGCGTGGGATGCAGTCGGTCCGCGGCTACCTGCCGGGCCTGATCGCGACGGTGGGACAGCGCGAGATGCGGCGCTTCGAGCCGCGTCTCGGCACGGTCTCCAAGGGCCTGGTGGGCGCGGGCGGGGCGGCCGACGAGGAGGAGCGGACGGGCCGTTCGGCGGCGCGCTGACCCCGGCGCGGCGGCCCGGCGGGAGGGGACCCCGCCGCGCCGCCGCCGGGCCGCTCCGGGCCCGGTAGCCGTCCGTGATCGATCGACATGCGTGGAATGTGCGCCCGTGCAAGGCTGGTCGAGGCCCGGCAGGCACCTCGCCCCGGCCCCTCCCACCCTTCGAGGAGTGAACGTTCATGGGCAAGGCAGAGCAGTTCGAGGACAGGTCGGAGCAGCTGAGGCGGCAGGCCATGGGCAAGGCGAGGGACGAGGCGTCCGAGCGCGCATCCCGGGGCCGCGGCCGTCCCGACGAGGAGACGCGCAGGGCCCAGCAGGAGGCCCAGGACCGTCTCGACCAGGACTACGACGCCTGACACGCCCCCGCGCGTGCCGTGTCGAGCGAGGCGCACCCGGTCCGCCGGGTGCGCCTCCGCGTGTGTGTGATCACGACGGGCCGAAAAGTCGTACGCACCCGGCGCCGGTTCTTCGTACGGTGGCGCCCATGGCCGTACTTGAGCGACTGCGATCCGACCACGCCCCCGCCCTGCTCGTCTTCGAGCGGGAGAACCGGGGGTACTTCGCCGCGTCCGTGCCCGACCGGGGGGACGCGTACTTCACCGACTTCGAGGAGCGGCACCGGGCGCTGCTCGACGAGCAGGAGGCCGGGGGCATCCACTTCCACGTGCTCGTGGGGGAGGACGGCGAGATCCTGGGGCGCTTCAACCTCGTCGACGTCGGCGACGGTTCCGCGGAGCTGGGGTACCGGGTCGCCGAGCGGGCGACCGGGCGCGGGGTGGCGACGGCCGGGGTGCGGGAGGTGTGCCGGCGGGCGCGGGAGGAGTACGGGCTGAGCCGGCTGACCGCCGTGACGACCCTCGACAACGACGGTTCGAGGGCCGTGCTGGGGCGCGTCGGCTTCGGCGCGGTCGGGAGCGTGACGCTCGACGGGCGGGCGGGGACGTCGTACGAACTGGACCTCGCCGACTCCCTCGGACGGAGCGCCGCCTGAGGGAGCCGGCGGCCCCCCCTACGGGGCATCCTCCGGGCGCGGGGGCAGTTTCGGGCGGGAGCGGTCGGGGAGGTCCGTGTAGCCCGGGGGGCTCGACGCCGGGGTCTCGGCGAGGAGGGCGAGGGCCACCTCGACCGCGTCGTCGAGCTGGGCGTGCCGGCCCTCCGCCCAGTCGAGGGGGGTGCGCAGGACCGCGAGGTCCGGCTCGACGCCCTGGTTCTCCAGGGACCAGCCGTACTCGGGGAACCAGGCCGCGTTCATCGGGACGGTGATCTGGGTGCCGTCGCCGAGCCGGTGGCGGCCGGTCATGCCGACGACCCCGCCCCAGGTGCGCTGGCCGACGACGGGACCCAGGCCGAGGAGCTTGAACGCGGCGGTGATCATGTCGCCGTCGGAGGAGGTGGCCTCGTCGGCGAGGGCGACGACGGGGCCGCGCGGGGCGTTGGAGGCGTACGAGACGGGCTGGGCGTTCCGGGTGAGGTCCCAGCCGAGGATCCGGCGGGTGAGCTTCTCCATCACGAGCTCGCTGATGTTGCCGCCGGCGTTGCCGCGGACGTCGACGATCAGGGCGGGCCGGGAGACCTCCATGCGCAGGTCCCGGTTGAACTGGGCCCAGCCGGAGCCGCCCATGTCGGGGATGTGGAGGTAGCCGCAGCGGCCGCCGCTGAGCTCGCGGACCACGGCCCGGCGCTTGGCGACCCAGTCCTGGTAGCGCAGCGGACGTTCGTCGACGAGCGGGACGACGGCCACGCGGCGGGCCCGGCCCTCGCCCTCGGCGGGGGTGAAGGTCAGCTCGACGGTGGTGCCGCCGGTGCCGGAGAACAGCGGGTACGGCCCGGCGACCGGGTCGACGGGACGGCCGTCGACGTGGGTGAGGACGGCGCCCTCGCGGATGCCGGTGCCGGCCAGCGGCGAGCGGGCCTTGGAGTCGGAGGACTCGCCGGGGAGGATCCGCTTGACGGTCCAGCCGGCCTCCCGGTGCACGAGGTTGGCGCCGAGCAGGCCCATCGGACGCTGGTAGTGCGGGGGGCCCTCGTTGCGCCGGGCGGGGGTGACGTACGCGTGGGAGGTGCCCAGTTCGCCCATGACCTCGCGGAGCAGGTCGGCGAACTCGTCGGGGGAGGAGACCCGTTCGACGAGGGGCCGGTACTGGTCGAGGACGGCCGTCCAGTCGACCCCGCCCATGTCGGGCTCCCAGAAGTAGGCGCGGACGATCCGCCCGGCCTCGTCGAAGGCCTGCCGCCACTCGGCGCCCGGCTCGACCTCGTGGAGGATGCGCCGCAGGTCCAGGTAGACCGTGGAGTCGCCGTCCCCGGACTCGGTGGAGGGCACGGCCCGCAGGTCGCCCTCGTCGGCGACGACGAGCCGGGTGCCGTCGCCGCTGACGGCGAACCAGTCGAGGTCCTTGGCGAGTTCGCTCTTGCGGGCCTTGACGATGGAGAAGTGCTCCAGGGTGGGCCGGCCGGAGGTGTCGGTGGGGTTGGCGAAGGTCTCGCCGAGCGCCCCCGAGATGGGCCACCGCAGCCAGACCAGGCCGCCGCCGCTCACCGGGTGCAGGGCGGAGTACTTGGAGGCGGAGACCGGGAAGGGGGTGACCCGGTCGGCGAGCCCCTCGATCTCGACGGTGACCGTGCCGTCGGTGGTGGCCTCCGTGTCGTCGTCGGCCGGGTCGAGGCCGCCGGCGGCCGGGCGGCCGTCGGGGAGCAGCGCGAAGGGGGACGGGGTCGCGGAGGAGAGCGGGACCAGGTAGGGGCGGCAGCCCAGCGGGAAGGACAGGTCGCCGGTGTGCACGTCGTACACCGGGTCGAAGCCCCGCCAGGAGAGGAAGGCGAGGTAGCGGCCGTCGCGGGTGAAGACGGGGTTCTCGTCCTCGAAGCGGCCGTTGGTGACGTCGACGACGGTCCGTGCTCCGGGGCCGGAGATCCGGGCCATCTTGATCGAGCGCAGCGAGCGGCCGATGCCCGGGTGCGACCAGGTGAGCCAGGCGCCGTCGGGGGAGAAGGCCAGGTCGCGGACGGGCCCGTTGACGGACCGGATCAGTTCGGTGACCTCGCCGTCGGCGTCCTCGGCGGTGTCGACGAGGAGCAGCCGGCCGTCGTGGGAGGCGAGGGCGAGCCGCTCGCCGTCCGGGTCGGCGATCAGCTCCTCGACCCGTCCGAGGTCGCCGGAGGCGAGCCGGCGCGGCGGCCGGTCGCCGCTGGCCCGCGGCAGGTAGGCGACCTCGACGGCGTCCTCGCCCGCGGCGTCGGTGACGTACGCGACCTGGCCGCCGCTGCCGAGCATCTCGGGCAGCCTGACCCGGACGCCGGGGGTGTCGACGATGGTGCGGGCCGGGCCGTCGCGGTGGGTCAGCCAGTAGAGGCTGCCGCGCACGGAGACGGCGCTGGCCCGGCCGGTCTCGTCGACGGAGACGGCGTCGATGTGGTGGGCCGCGGGGACCTGGTAGGGGCGCCGGCCGACGCGCTGGCCGCCGAGCCGCACCTCCAGCCGCCGGGGGCGGGAGTCGGGGGTGAGGGCGTCGACGATCCACAGGTCACCGGCGCACTGGTAGACGACGCGGTGGCCGTCGCTGGAGGCGTGGCGGGCGTAGAACTCGTCGTGGTCGGTGTGCCGGAGCAGTCCGGTGCCGTCGGGCAGGCAGGAGTAGAGGTTGCCGACGCCCTCGTGGTCGGAGAGGAACGCGACCCGGCCGCCGACGGCCATCGGGCAGTCGAGGTGGCCGCCGATGTCGGGGAGCAGCCGTTCGCCGTGCAGCCAGAGGCGGCCGGTGGCGCCGCCGAGGTAGCGCTTCCAGGCGGCGGGCTCGTGCGGCGGCTTCCCGGTGAGGAGGAGGGTGCGGCGCTCGGCCTCCTGCCCGTCCGCGGCGCCGTGCTCGGTGACGGCGATGTCGGAGACGGGGCCCCAGGGCAGCCGGCCGCCGGGGGAGCCGTCGGTGGGGACGTTGTAGGCCCAGGAGAAGTAGGAGAAGGGCTGGCCGTGGGAGGAGACGGCGAGGATGTCGGAGCGGCCGTCCCGGTCGGGGGGAGTCCAGCCGCAGACGCGGGTGTCGGTCGAGCCCCAGTAGGTGAGCCGCCGGGCGGGCCCGCCGTCGATGGGGACGAGGTGGATCTCTGGGTCGAGGCTGCGCCAGTTCGTGTACGCGATCTGCCGGCCGTCGGGGGAGAAGCGCGGGTGCCCGACCCGCGTCCGGTCGACGGTGAGCCGCCAGGCCCGGCCGGGGCGTCGGCCCTCGGGGACGAGCGGGGCGATCCAGAGATCGTCCTCGGCGGCGAAGCACAGCAGGTCGTCGTGGAGGTGGGGAAAGCGGAGATACGCGACGTCGTCACTCACCTCTTCATGCTTTCCGCGCGGAGGGGGTGCGGCAACTCGTACGTACTTGCGGGCGTCTTCGAGGTCGGGGCGGCGCTGCTCCGGTGTGGCCCAGGACACGTACGAAACGGTTTCGTTTCGTTGAGGGCGGGGGTATCTTCGTACTGTACGAAACCGTTTCGTTCGGTCCGGAGGTTCGGCCATGGCCCGCAGCAGACTCACCCCGGAGCGGGAGTCCGAGCTGTACGGAGCCGTGCTCGACCTCCTCCGCGAGGTCGGATACGACGCCCTCACCATGGACGCCGTCGCCGCCCGCACCCACTCCAGCAAGGCCACCCTCTACCGCCAGTGGGGGAGCAAGCCCGAGCTGGTCGCCAGGGCGCTGCGCGCCAACAAGCCGGCCGACCTCTCCGAGATCGACACCGGCTCGCTGCGCGGCGACTTCCACGAACTGATGGCACGGACCGACGACTGTCAGATGGAGAAGGACTCCGCGCTGATGCGGGGCCTGGCCCATGCCGTCCACGCCAACCCCGAACTGCACCGGGCGCTTCGCGAACTGCTCATCGAACCCGAGATGAACGGCCTCGACGAAGTGCTGCGCAGAGCGGTCCGCAGGGGTGAGGTCGACGCCGGGAACCCGGCGCTCAAGCTCATCCCGCACATGCTGATCGGTGCGTTCGTCGCCCGGCCGCTGATCGACGATCAGCCGGTCGACCGCGCGTTCCTCAGCGCGTACGTCGACGCCGTCGTGCTCCCCTCACTCGGCGTCTGAACCCCGCAGTACCCGCACAGCCCCTCACCACCTTCCCCACCCTCTCCACCTGACGTCGAACCGCTCACGCCGTCGGGCCGGCTCCCCATGCCCTGTCCCACCAAGAATGGGAGTACGCCCCCGTGGCCACGTTCCTGTACAAGCTGGGCCGTTCCGCCTTCCGGCGCCGACGGCTCGTCGCCCTCCTGTGGGTGGCCCTCCTGGCGGTCGCCGGGATCGGTGCCGCCACCGCACCCGTCGCGACCTCCAGTTCCTTCTCGATCCCCGGCACCGAGGCCCAGCGCGCCTTCGACCTCCTGGAGGAGCGCTTCCCGGGCGCGGGCGCCGACGGAGCCACCGCCCGCGTCGTCTTCAAGGCCCCCGAGGGCCAGAAGATGACCGACCCGGCGCACAAGGCCGTCGTCGAGGACACCGTCGCCGCCCTGAAGTCCGGCTCGGACCAGATCGTCTCGGTCACCGACCCGTACACCGGTCAGGCCGTCTCCCGGGACGGCTCCACCGCCTACGTCTCCGTCGCCTACAAGGTCAACGCGATGGAGCTGACCGACGGGACGCGCGAGGCGCTCACCGAGGCCGGTCACGACGCGCAGGGCAAGGGGCTGACCGTCGAGGTCGGCGGCGACGCCCTCCAGACCATGCCCGAGACCGGCGCGGGCGAGATCGTCGGCGTGGTCATCGCCGGCATCGTGCTCGTCATCACCTTCGGCTCGCTCGTCGCCGCCGGACTGCCGCTGCTCACCGCGATCATCGGCGTCGGCATCGGCGTCTCCTCGATCACGGCGCTCGCCAACGTCCTGGACCTCGGCTCCACCACCTCCACCCTCGCGATGATGATCGGCCTCGCGGTCGGCATCGACTACGCGCTCTTCATCGTCTCCCGCTACCGCGCGGAGCTGGCCGAGGGCCGTGAGAAGGAGGACGCGGCCGGCCGCGCCGTCGGCACGGCGGGCTCCGCCGTCGTCTTCGCCGGTCTCACCGTCGTCATCGCCCTGGTCGGCCTGGCCGTCGTCAACATCCCGATGCTGACGAAGATGGGCTTCGCCGCCGCCGGCACGGTCGTGATCGCCGTCCTGATCGCGCTCACCCTGATCCCGGCCCTGCTCGGCTTCGCCGGCGACAAGGTCGTCGGGCGCAAGCAGCGCAAGGCCGCCGCGGCCGGTGCCGGCGACGGCGCCGCCGACGGCGGGAAGGGCGCCAGGCCGAACGGCGGCACCCGCTGGGCCCGCTTCGTCATCCGCCGCCCCGTCATGGTGCTGCTGGTCGGCGTCCTCGGCCTCGGCGCGATCGCGCTGCCCGCCGCCTCCCTGGAGATGGGCCTCCCGGACGACGGCGTGAAGCCGACCTCCACCACCGAGCGCCGGGCCTACGACACCCTCTCCGACGGCTTCGGCCCCGGCTTCAACGGCCCGCTGCTCGTCGTCGTGGACGGCGACAAGGCGACCGCCGACCGCACGGTCTCCACCATCAAGCGCCTCGACGGCTGGGCCGCCGTGACCCCGGCGACCCCGAACAAGGCCGGCGACGCCGCGATGATCACGGTCGTCCCCAAGGACCGCCCGTCCTCGGCCGCGACCGAGACCCTCGTGCACGACATCCGGGGCGCCACCGGCGACGACGTCCTCGTGACCGGCGCCACCGCGATGAACATCGACTTCTCGCAGAAGATGAACGACGCCCTGGTGCCGTACCTGGCCCTCGTCGTCGGCCTGGCCTTCCTGCTCCTGACCGTGGTCTTCCGCTCGGTCCTCGTCCCGCTGAAGGCGGCCCTCGGCTTCCTGCTCTCGGTGGTCGCGGCCCTCGGCGCCGTCGTCGCGGTCTTCCAGTGGGGCTGGCTCGGCAGCCTCTTCGGGGTGGAGCAGACCGGCCCGATCATGTCGATGATGCCGATCTTCATGGTGGGTGTCGTCTTCGGCCTCGCGATGGACTACGAGGTCTTCCTCGTGACCCGCATGCGGGAGGCGTACGTCCACGGCGAGCGCCCCGGCGAGGCCATCGTCACCGGCTTCCGGCACAGCGCCCGGGTGGTCACCGCCGCCGCGGTGATCATGATCGCGGTGTTCTCCGGCTTCATCGGCATGACCGACCAGATGATCAAGATGATCGGCTTCGGCCTGGCCGTCGCGGTCCTCTTCGACGCCTTCGTGGTCCGCATGGCGATCGTCCCGGCCGTCCTCGCGCTGCTCGGCCACAAGGCCTGGTGGCTGCCCAGGTGGCTGGACCGGATCCTGCCCAACGTGGACGTGGAGGGCGAAGGACTCGCCGCCGACACCAGCGGCGGCACCCCGAAGCCGGACCTCGTGAAGGTCTGACCCGAGGGCCGGGCCTCAGGGCATATGCCCTGAGGCCCGGCCCGTCCGTACGCCGTCAGCCCGTCGTCACCGATGCGCCGGCGGCGTACGTGTGCTTCAGGAACCGGGTCAGCGCCGTGGTGTCGAACTGGACGACGGTCACCACGCCGTCGTCCTTGTGGAGCTCCACGACCGTCTGGACGCGGCCGCAGGGCCAGACGCCGATGTCGCCGCGGCGGGTCGGCGCGCGCAGCCCGGTCTCCAGCAGGACGCGGGGGAAGGACCACTCGACGTCGCCGGGGAAGACGAAGCGGACGGTGGCGGGCGAGAACTCCGGATCGAAGCGGAGGTCGACGGGGACGGGCCGCGAGAGCGGGGCGTCGCTGATGATGCGTCCCTTGGCGTGGTCCTCGACCGCGTGGTCGAGGTCCGAGTCGTCTGCGGCGGTGGCCATCGTGGGCTCCTTCACAGTTTGTCCTCTTGTCGACTTTATCGGCTCATGCACCCCTCCTGCCCGGCGAGAGCGGGAACCATGCGCCGCCGTTCTGTGACCTGTGCGCTCTTGCGAGCACTTTGCAGGAGCGCTCATCATTCAGGACGTGCATGTACCTGACGGATTCATCAACGCCCCCGTATCGGTCGCCGCCGGTGTCGTCGCCGCCGGCGCCGTCGCCGTGAGCCTGCGCGGGGCACGGCGGGAACTCGGCGAGGGCCACGGGGGGGAGCGCACGGCCCCGCTCGCCGGGCTCGTCGCGGCCTTCATCTTCGCCGTGCAGATGCTGAACTTCCCGGTCGCCGCCGGGACCAGCGGACACCTCCTCGGCGGCGCGCTCGCCGCGATCCTCGTCGGACCGTGGACGGGCGTGCTCTGCATCGCCGTCGTCCTGCTCATGCAGGGCATCCTCTTCGCCGACGGCGGCCTCACCGCGCTCGGCGTGAACATCACGGTCATGGGCGTCGTCACCGTCCTCGTCGCGTACGGCCTCTTCCGCGGCCTCGTCCTGCTGCTGCCCCGCACCCGGGCCTCGGTGACCGCGGCCTCCTTCGTCGCCGCCCTGGTCTCCGTACCGGCCGCGGCCACCGCCTTCACCGCCCTCTACGCCGTCGGCGGCACCACCGACGTCCCCGTCTCCAAGGTCCTCACGGCCATGGTCGGCGTGCACATCCTCATCGGCATCGGCGAGGCCGTCATCACCGCGCTGACCGTCGGCGCGGTCATCGCCGTCCGCCCCGACCTCGTCCACGGCGCCCGCGGCCTCGCCGCCCCGCTCAAGCTGCGCGTCGGCGGCGAGCTGGTCGACGCGGCCCCGGCCGACCGTCCCGCGCCCGCCCGCTCCCCGAGGAAGCTGTGGATCGGCGGCCTCGTCACCGCGCTCGTCCTCGCCGGGTTCGTCTCCTTCTACGCCTCCGCCGACCCCGACGGCCTGGAGAAGGTCGCCGCCGACAAGGGCATCGACAGCAAGGTCGAGGACCACGCCGCCGCCGACTCCCCGCTCGCCGACTACGGCGTCAAGGGCATCGAGGCGCCCCGCCTCTCCGGCGGACTGGCCGGCGCGATCGGCGTGGGCGCGACCCTGGCCGTCGGCACCGGGACCTTCTGGGTCGTCCGCCGCCGCCGCGCGCACGCGGAGACCGCGGAGACCGCGGCCTGACATGGGTCCCGCGACCACGGCAGGCGCCTGACATGGGCGCCGGGCACGCCCACAAGCTCTACCGGCACGCACGGTCGCCGGTCCACGAGCTGCCCCCGCACACCAAGCTCGCCGCGGTCCTCGGCTTCGTGGTGGTCGTCGTCTCGACGCCCCGCGAGGCCGTCTGGGCGTTCGGCCTCTACGCCCTGCTCCTCGCGGCCGTGGCGGCGAAGGCCCGCGTCCCGGCCGGCTTCCTGCTGAGGCGGCTCCTCATCGAGGTCCCGTTCGTCGCGTTCGCGCTGCTCATGCCCTTCGTGGTGCCCGGCGAGCAGACGACCGTCCTCGGGGTGTCGCTGAGCGTCCCCGGACTGTGGGGCGCCTGGAACGTCCTCGCCAAGGGCACCCTCGGCGTCGCCGCCTCCGTGCTCCTCGCCTCCACCACCGAGCTGCGCGCCCTGCTCCTCGGCCTCCAGCGGCTCAGGCTGCCCCCGATGCTCGTCCAGATCGCCTCGTTCATGATCCGGTACGGCGACGTCATCACCGACGAGATGCGCCGGATGTCCGTCGCCCGCCGCTCGCGCGGCTTCGAGGCGCGGGGCGTCCGCCACTGGGGCGTCCTCGCCAAGTCGGCGGGCGCCCTCTTCATCCGCTCGTACGAGCGCGGGGAGCGGGTCCACCTCGCCATGGTCAGCCGTGGCTACACCGGCACGATGCCGGTCATCGACGAGGTGACCGCGACCCGCGCCCAGTGGGCCCACGCCGCGACGCTCCCGCTCACCGCACTGCTGATCTGCCTCCTGGGATGGACCCTGTGACCGCCGCCCCGACGCCCGCCCCCTCGCTCGACGTGCGCGGTCTGGCCTACGCGTACCCCGACGGCCACCAGGCCCTCTTCGGCGTCGACCTGACCGTCGCGCGCGGCGAACGGGTCGCCCTCCTCGGCCCCAACGGCGCCGGCAAGACCACCCTCGTCCTCCACCTCAACGGCATCCTCACCGGCGGCGCGGGCGGTGTCACCGTGGCCGGGCTGCCCGTCGGCAGGAAGCACCTCGCCGAGATCCGCCGCAAGGTCGGCATCGTCTTCCAGGACCCCGACGACCAGCTGTTCATGCCGACCGTGCGCGAGGACGTGGCCTTCGGGCCCGCGGCGGCCGGCCTCCGCGGCGACGCGCTGGAGGCCGTCGTCCGCGAGGCCCTCGACCGGGTCGGGATGGCGGAGTACGCGGACCGGCCCCCGCACCACCTGTCCTTCGGGCAGCGCCGCCGGGTCGCCGTCGCGACCGTCCTCGCCATGGAGCCGGAGATCCTCGTCCTCGACGAGCCCTCGTCGAACCTGGACCCCGCCTCGCGCCGCGAGCTCGCCGACATCCTCCGCTCGCTCGACGTCACCGTCCTCATGGTCACCCACGACCTGCCGTACGCCCTGGAGCTCTGCCCGCGCGCGGTCATCCTCAGCGAGGGCGTCATCGCCGCCGACGGGCCGACCGGCGACATCCTCGCCGACGCGGAGCTGATGGCCCGGCACCGCCTGGAGCTGCCGTTCGGCTTCGTACCGCAGTCGGTGGCCTGACCGACCCCGGAATCGGCCCTCCCCCCTCCGCGTTGCACCATGGGGGTCGGATCGACGACGGAGGAGTGGGACGTGGACGTCCAGGGCACGGTGGCGGCGGGCTGGGAGCCGGTCAGGGACGCGTTCCTGCGCAACTTCGAGCAGCGCGGCGAGCGCGGCGCGGCCGTCGCCGTCCACCACGACGGAGCCCGGGTCGTCGACCTCTGGGCCGGCACCAGGGACGTCGACGCCGGGGCGGCCCACGGCGAGGCCGACGGCCCGGCGCCCTGGCGCGAGGAGACCGCCCAGGTCGTCCGCTCGGCCACCAAGGGCGTCGCCGCCGCCGTCCCCCTGCTGCTGCACCAGCGCGGGCTCCTCGACCTGGACGCCCCGGTCGCCGCGTACTGGCCCGAGTTCAAGGCCGCCGGCAAGGACGGCGTGACCGTGCGACAGCTCCTCGCGCACCGCGCCGGCGTCCCCGTCCTCGACCGCCCGCTCACCCTCGCCGAGGCCGTCGACCTGGAGACCGCGACCGGCGCGATCGCCGCGCAGGCCCCCGTCTGGGAGCCAGGCACGGCCCACGGCTACCACGCCCACACCTTCAGCTGGCTGCTCTCCGGACTGGTCCACCGGACCACCGGCCGCACCATCGGCCGCTGGGTCGCCGAGGAGATCGCCGACCCCCTCGGCCTCGACCTGTGGATCGGACTCCCCGACGCCGAGGCCCACCGGGTCGGCCGCCTCGGCCCCGTCGAGGAGATCGAACCGCCCGGCAGCGGCGCCCTCCGGCTCCGCCCCAAGCGCTCCGTCACCGAGGCCTACCAGGACCCGGACTCCCTGACCCGGCGCGCCTTCGGGGTCATCGACCCCAAGCCCGACGAGAACGACCCGGTCTACCGGGCGGCCGAACTGCCCGGATCCGCCGGAGTGGCCACGGCCCGCGCCCTCTCCCGCTTCTACGCGGCCACCCTCGGCCCGGTGGACGGCGCCGAGCGCCTCTTCGCCCCCGACACCCTCGCCCTCGCCGGGACCGAGCAGTCGGCGGGCGCGGACCGGGTGCTGCTCGTCGGCACCCGCTTCGGCCTCGGCCACATGCTCCACGGCCCGGCCTCCCCGCTCCTCGGCCCGTCCTCCTTCGGCCACCCCGGCCGGGGCGGCTCCCTCGGCTTCGCCGACCCCGACTCCGGCATCGCCTTCGGCTATGTGACGAACGGCATGCGCAAGACGGTGACGGCCGATCCACGGGCCCAGTCCCTGGTGCGGGCCGTCGGATCGGTGCTGGCCCGGACGGGGTGAACCGCTCCTCTACAGGGCGGACGGCGGATCTTCCCGCCGGTCCCGCGCGGGAGGCCCGGCGGGCCTCGCGGCGGCCCCGCAGCCCGGGTCCTCCCCGACCTGACATTCCTCCGCGCGCGACCTGACATTCTGCGCTTCCGGGCCGCGGAGGGGTGATCATCCGAGCGCTAGCGTGTGCCCGCTCCACCGCCCGGTGGACCGGGCGCACGGGGGCGCATGTGATCGAGATTTCGTTGACGACGTCCGAACACGGGATCCACGCCGGAGCCCTCAGGATCGCCGACAGCCGGCTCTGGGAGGCGTTCGGCAGCATCGGCCTGCTGTCCGCACACCGTGGGCTCGCGCCCTGGCCGTACACCAACTGGGGCCGGGCGGCCCGCCGTTCCCTGCTGCGGTCCGCGGTGACCCTGCCGGGCTGGCTCGTCCACCTCTTCCGGGCCGGCGGCGGCACCCTGCCGTCGTTCCTCCTCCCCGTCCCCTCCTCGGCCCGGCAGCCCGACCTCGCCGACGAGATCGCGCTGCTCCGCACGGTGTCCCCGGCGCGGGTGCGCGAGGAGCTGGAGCGCTGGTTCCCGCAGGGCGTCCCGGCCGAGGTCCGCCCGCTGTACGCGGATCCCGCCGCGCGGATCGCCGACCTGTGCGCCTTCCTGCCGCGCTACGTGCGCGCCGCGCTCGCCCCGTACGAGGCGTCGCTGCGGACCGTGACCGACGACGACGTCCTGCTGCGCGCCCGGGTGCTCGCCACCCAGGGCCCCGACCGCATGCTCGGCACCCTGAACGGGGGCGTCTCGCGCCGCGGCGACGTGCTGCGGCTGCACGCCGGGCCCCCGGGCCGGATCGCGGCGCGGACCGACGTGTCCCGCATCGTGCTCGTCCCCCTGGTGTTCGGCCGGGGCGCCTCGCTCCTGGGCTTCGCCCCGCACGGGGTGACGGCCGTGTCGTACCAGGCGGAGGGGGCCGCCGTGCTGGCCTGCGAGACCCGTCCCGGGCGGCGGGCCGGCGCCGGGGCGGACGAACCCGCGCGCGGCGACCGGCTGGAGATCCTGCTCGGCCGCAGCCGGGCCGGCGTCGTCCGCGGACTCGTCGCCCCGACCACCACCTCGGACCTGGCGGCGCTGCTCGGACTCGCGCCGAGCACCGTCTCCGAGCACCTCACCTCCCTGGTGGCCGCGGGCGTGGTGCGCCGGCGCCGGGCGGGCGTCCGGGTGCTGTACGAACTCGACGCCTCGGGTGTCGCGCTGCTCAGGCACCTGGACAACAGGCGTAGGGTCAACGCGCCGTCATACGAAACCACTTGAAACATGCCGCAACGAGGAGGAACCCCATGACCGCCGACGCCGTCACCGACGCCGCGACCGACCGCGGGACGTACGAGAAGCTGCTCGCCCTGCTGGACGAGCGCGGGGCCGCCTACCGGGTCGTCGAGCACGCCCCGGAGGGCGGCACCGAGGCGGTCAGCGCGCTGCGCGGGCACTCGCTCGCCGAGGCGGCCAAGTGCATCATCGCCATGGTCAAGATCGGCAAGAAGGAGAAGCGGTTCGCGCTGGTCGTCGTCCCCGGTGACCGGCGGATCGACCTGAACGCGGTGAAGGCGCTGTACGGCGGCACCTACGTCTCCTTCGCCTCCCCGGAGATCGCCGAGGACCTCGCGGGGTCGCCGAGCGGCACCATCCTGCCGTTCGCCTTCGACGAGCGGCTCGAACTCCTCGTGGACCCCGCTCTGCTGACGCACCGGGAGTTCTGGTTCAACGCCGCGCGGCTCGACCGCTCGATCGCTCTGTCGTCCGAGGACTACCGGGCGATCGCGGAGCCGCGCGTGGAGCGGGTCTCCACGGACTGACCCGCGGCGGGCGGGGCCGGAAGGGCGGATCAGGCCATGGCGGGGGTCAGCGCGAGCAGCATCCCCAGGCCCACCAGGACGGCCCCGATCACCTTGTTGAGCACGGTCTGCCGCTGCAGCAGCCGGGACCTCAGGGCCTGGTTGGAGAAGAGGACCGCGGCGAGGGCGAACCAGACCAGGTGGGCGAAGGACATGAAGAGTCCGTAGCCGACCTGCTGGAAGACGGGGGTGTCCGCGCTGACCACCTGGGTGTAGGTGCTGAGCACGAACAGCATCGTCTTGGGGTTGAGCGCGTTCGTCAGGAAGCCGGTGCGCAGCGCGCCGGCCTTCGAGAGGCCGCCGTCCTCCGAGAGGTCGATGTCGACCTGGGCCTTGGTGACGAACGTCTTGTAGCCGATGTACACCAGATATGCGGCGCCGATGAGTTTCATCGCCGTGAAGAGCATGGGGGTCCGGGAGACCAGAAGTCCCACGCCGAGCATGGTGTAGGTGACGTGGACGAGAACACCGAGTGCAATTCCGGCGGCCGCGAGAACTCCGGCGGTTCTTCCGTACAGATAACTATTGCGGACGGTCATCGCGAAATCCGCGCCGGGGCTGATGACAGCCAGAATGGTGATGACCGCCACGGCGATGAGCTGACCCATGTTCCCGACTTCCCGCCTTCTCGCTCACGTGCTCACTCAAGGGGTGGGCGGGTGGGAGGGCCCGGGCTCCCGCGGAGCCCGTCCCCTCCCACCCGCCCCTGGCATCACGGCTTGTGACGGTAGGTGATGACCAGCACGTCGCGCGAGGCCGGGGCGGCGGGGTCGATCTGCTCGATCGGCGAGACGCCGTGGTAGACCCGCTCGTCGTTGACGAGGGCCACGTCCAGCGGGTCGGTCAGGGAGAACTTCTCGACCGGCTGCTTGTCCAGGTTGAACACGGTGCTCTCGCCGCCGGTGGCGTTCGCGCGCCCGACCATCGCCATCAGGACGAACGTGACGCCGTCGCGGTGCACGCCCTCCGGCGTGGGCAGGCCGACCTCCTCGCCGTTCACCTCGATGCGGAACTGGTGGGCCTCGATGTGCCAGCCCGAGTACGGGGCGAGGCGGCCGAAGATGTCGCAGCCGAGGGTGAGCAGGCTGTCCATGGTCCGGCCGCGCAGGATCTGGTCCTCGAACGGCTCGTAGTGCCGGGCCACGCCGCCGTTGAGGGTGTTGTAGTCGAGCCCCTGGTAGTGCGGCTGGTGCTCCTCGACGCGGTAGTCGGTGCTCGCGCGGGGCGCGCTGAGGGTGGCGTGCCGGCGGCGGCGGTAGCGGCCGCCGTCCGCCATGTAGCTGTCGAGCGGCATCCGCGACCAGCTGTCGCGGAACGCCTCCAGGTCGTCCAGCGCGTCCTCGGAGCGCAGCCGGAGAAGCTGCTGCACCTTCTCGCCGGAGATCAGGTCGTAGCTCCGGGAGGAAAGAGCACCGGCGATTTCCTCGACACCCGACTGATATGTGGACATGGTTTTCCCCCTGATGAATGCGTGGTCGTCGGCGAGGTAGATCGTGGTATTCACGCCGGGGGTGTGTCAAAGTCTTTCGGCTCTGGCCGAATTGCCGAGGGGCGTCATTATCCGGGTAAAGGGGCGGGGAATCGGTGAACGGGATGTTACGAAGGGCTGGCGCGTCCCCGCGGCCGGGTGCTGAGATCGGACGCATGGACCTCAGGGAACGCTTCGGCGGATACGCGGTACTGATCACGGGCGCGGCGCGCGGCATCGGCGCGGCGACGGCGCGGCGGCTCGCCGCCGAGGGGGCGAGGGTCCTGGTCACGGACGTGGACGAGGCGGAGGCGCGGCGCACGGCGGAGACGATCCCGGGCGCCGGACACCGCTACTGCGACGTGGGCGACCAGGCCTCGGTGGACGCGGCGACGGCGTACGCGGTGGAGGCCTTCGGCGGACTCGACGTCCTCGTCAACAACGCCCTCGGTCCGGTGACGGCCGACCGGGACCGGTTCGAGGACGAGCCGGACGCGGTGTTCGGCGTCCAGCACGACCTCACCTTCATGGGCGCGGTCCGCTGCTCCCGGGCGGCACTGCCGCACCTGGCGGCGGCCGGCGGGCGGGGCGCGATCGTGAACATCGGCTCGGTCAACGCCGAGACGGACTTCGGGAACCACGCCTACAGCGCCGCGAAGGCGGGGCTGGCGTCGCTGACCCGGACGCTCGCGGGCGACGCGGCGGCGCGCGGGGTGCGGGTGAACCAGGTCAACCCCGGGACGATCGCGACGACGGCGTGGTCGGGCCGGGACCGGGACCTGGAGAGCCTGGGCGACCGGGTCTACCCCCTGGCGCGGGTGGGCGCCCCGGAGGACGTGGCGGCGGCGGTGGCGTTCCTGGCCTCGGCGGACGCGGCCTGGATCACGGGCACCGTCCTGCGGGTGGACGGCGGCCTCCTGGCGGTCAACCGGCACTTCGCCGAGGTCCTCGGGGAGTGAGGCGGGAGGGGCGCCCGAAGGTGCCCGAAGGTGCCCGGACAGCCTTGCGTTCTTCTGATGCGCGTGGGCATGCTGTGACGGCGATCACGTGCCGTATCCCGACCGCAACGGTGAGTTGATCTTGCTGGTCCGTACGAGAAGCAGCAAGTCCCCCGCGACCGCGCGAACGGTCCGGGGCGTGGCCACCGCTTCGAAGGAGCGTCGACGTGAGCGATCCTGGCGTCCGCCGGGCCGACCGGATCCCCCGGCACTTACCGCCGCCGGGGCGCCGCCCCGCCGCGTCCCCGCCGGCACCGGGCGGAGGAGCGAGGTGACCCCGGCGGAGGCCTCCCACCGGACCGCCCGGCGGCCCCGGCTCTGGGCGCTGCGCCCCGACCGGACCGGCAGCGGCACGGTCACCGAGGCCGAGTGCACCACCTGCCTCGACGGCTCCGGCGCGGCGGACGACGGGCGGGGGCCGGCCGTCTGGTGCCTCGCGCACGCGCAGGCCACCGGCCACACCGGCTTCCGGCGCGTCCGCACCGACTTCTTCCGTGCGTCCTGGGACGGCCCGCGGCCGGGCGCCGGTCCGGGCGCCGGGGGCTGAGCCCTCAGCCCGCGTGCAGCATGAGCCCGATCCCGACCGCCATCAGTCCCGCCGCGGCGATCCTCGGCCCGCCGAAGCGCTCCTTGAACAGCACGGCCCCGATGGCCGCGCCCACGATGATCGAGGACTCGCGCAGCGCCGCGACCGGGGCCAGCGGCGCCTTCGTCTGGGCCCAGAGCACCAGGCCGTACGCGATCACCGACAGCAGCGCGCCCAGCAGGCCGCGTCCCGCGTACGGACGGAGCTGCGGGAGCAGCGCCGCCCGCCGGGTCCAGAGGGCGTACGCCGGGATCGCCAGGCCCTCCAGCACCATCAGCCACGCGATGTAGCCCAGCGGGGTGCCCGAGGCGCGGACTCCGACCCCGTCCACCACCGTGTACCCGGCGATCGCCAGGCCCGTCGCACCGGCCGCGAGGAGCGCCGGCCAGTGGGGGCGCGTCCCCTTGCCGCGGATGCCCCACACGGCGAGGCCGGTCAGGCCCGCGCAGGCCACGGCGACGCCCAGCAGCTGCCAGCCGTCCGGGACCTCGTCCACGAAGACGGCCGCGAGTGCCGTCACGGCCAGCGGGGCCGTACCGCGCGCGATCGGGTACATCTGGCCGAAGTCGCCCAGCGAGAAGGAGCGCATGAGCAGCAGCATGTAGCCGACGTGCAGCAGCGCGGAGGCCGCCAGGTACGGCCATGCCTCCGCCGCGGGCAGCGGCACGAACAGGGCCGTGACCAGGCCGATGAGGGCGCCGCCGCCGGATATGAGGGTGAACGAGAGCAGCTGGTCCCTGATGTGGTGGGCCAGCGCGTTCCAGCTCGCGTGCGTGACGGCGGCGATCAGGACGGCCAGGGTGACGAGCGGCGTCACGCGGTGGCCTCGCGGCGGCGGACCTCGACGTCGGGGGACGGTTCGCGCGGCGCGGCGGCGTATCGGGGGCGGGCGGGGGACGGGGTCTCGGCAGCGGTCATGGCCCGCACGCTAGCGTTGGTTGTACGGGCCACGCGACCGGGTTCCACGAGGTGGATCAGCGGGCGTTCAGCACCTTCGCCACGAGCGGCCCGGCCGCCGTCGCGCCGTGCCCGGCCTCCTCCACGAGGGCCGCCGCCGCGAGGTCGTCCGCGAACGCCGTGAACCAGCTGTCCGAGGTCGCCTGGCCGTCGGCCTCCGCCGAACCGGTCTTCGCGCCCTTGTCGCCGCGCACCGACGCCATCGGACCGACCGCCGTGCCGTAGCCCGCCGTGGCCGTGGTGCGCATCACGTCGCGCAGCTGCCGCGCCACCGCCTGAGGCAGCGCCCGCTCGGCCTCGGCGAAGGTCCGGTCGTCCAGGGCCGCCGGGACCAGGTACGGCTGCCGGAACCGGCCGTCCTTCGCCGTCGCCGTGATCGAGGCGATGTTCAGCGGGTTCATCTGCACGGTGCCCTGGCCGATGTACTGCTCGGCCGCCGCGCCGCCCGTCGCCTCGGGGACGGAGCCGTCGAAGGACTTGATGCCCGTCTTCCATTCGAGGCCGATGCCGAAGACCTCCCTGGCCTCCCGGGCCAGGCCGGAGTCGTCGCCCTCGGTCTTCTCCACGTCGTCGATCTTCTTGATGAACGCGGTGTTGCAGGAGCGGGCGAAGCCCTCCCCGAAGGTGGCGGCCTTCAGCGAGAACCCGTCGAGGTTCGTGATCGTCCGGCCGTAGTACATGGCGCTCGGCGGACACTCGGCGGCCTGGTCGGCCTTGACCAGGCCCTTCTCCAGGAGCAGGGCCGCCGTCACGATCTTCATCGTGGACCCGGGCATCTTCGCCCCCGAGAACGCCGTGTTGAACCCGCCCGCCGGGCTGTTCGCGACCGCCCGCACGGCCCCCGTCGACGGCTGGACTGCGACCACCGAGGCCGAGGAGTGCGCGGCGACCGCCTTCTCCGCCGCCGCCTGCACGCCCGCGTCGATGGTGGTCTGCAGCGTGCCCGGTCTCCCCTTCGACAGGACGAGGAGCGTGGTGTCCGGGACGGTCGAACCGCCCGAGTCGACCCAGGTCTCGACGCCGGTCTCGCCGCCCGCCTTCGCCCCGTACCGCGTCCGCAGTTCCTCCAGGACCGGCCCCAGCGAGGGGTACTTCGCGGCCGTCAGCTCGGTGCCGTCGCGGTCGACGGCCTTCACGGGCGGCGTCTTCGCGACCCCCGTGCGCAGCGTCGCCCCGGCCGTGAGGAGCTTGGGGTGCAGCACGGACGGCGCCCACTTCACCAGCGGCCGGCCGGTCGCCTGCCCGCGCACGACGCTCAGCCGGGACTGGTACGACCAGGACTTCGACACGTCCTCGTACGTGATCGTGGCCTTCACCGTGAACGGCACCGTCGTCCCGACCGGCGTCCCCGGCGTGATCACCGCCTCCGTGACGCGCGCACCCTCGCGGTACGCCGCCACCGCCGGCCCCGCCGCCACCGGGTCGTTCGTCAGCTGCCCGGCCTTCTCCGGCTCACCGGCGGCCCAGGCGGCGAGGAAGTCCCGCGCGACGGTGGTGACCTCCTCGTCCGTGACGGGACCGGTCAGGGGCTGCGCCTCGCCGGAGTTGGTCTTGGGCGTCGTGTCACCGCCCATCACACCGTTCCAGAGGTTGTACCCCCCGTACCCGACCCCGCTCGCCACGACGACGAACACGCCCCCGACGATCGCGACCTTGGTCCCACTGCGCATGGCTGCGCTCCCCTCCCCGTGTGAACCCACGAGTCAAGCAGCGCCCCATGCGTGTGTCGAGCACCTTCCTGCTTCTCCGTCAGAGCGGCAGGTCACATTCCGGTCTCACACCCAGGTGTCGAGCCACATCCGGTTCCGCCATTGGTCCAGCGGAATGGGAGTCCCCGTGTAGATGGGCCAGAAATAGATGAAATTCCAGACGATGAGGAGAACGATGCAGCCGGCCGCCACCGCGCCGAATGTACGGCGCCTTTCCGAGGAACCCGCCGGCCCCACGATCGCACCCAGCATCATCGCCACCGCCAGACACAGGAACGGGACGAAGACCACCGCGTAGAAAAGGAAGATGGTGCGTTCCTGATAGAGGAACCACGGAACCCAGCCGGCCGCGATGCCGCAGGCGATCGCGCCCGCCCGCCAGTCGCGCCGGAAGGCCCAGCGCCACAGCACGTACAGGATCGCGAAGCAGGCCGCCCACCACAGCAGCGGGGTGCCCAGGGCCAGCACCTCCGCCGCGCACTTCTCCTTCGCCGAGGCGGGGCAGCCGCCCGTGCCGGGCGCGGGCGACTCGTAGAAGTAGGAGACCGGCCGGCCGAGGACGATCCACGACCAGGGGTTCGACTCGTACGTGTGGGGCGAGGTGAGCCCCACGTGGAAGCTGTAGACCTCGGACTCGTAGTGCCAGAGGCTGCGCAGCCACTGCGGCAGCCAGCCCCACGTCCCGCCGCCGTCCAGCTTGTCCTGGTCGGCGGCCCAGTTCCGGAAGTACCCCTTGTCGCTGACGATCCAGCCGGTCCACGTCACCAGGTACGTGACGATCGCCACCGGCACCACCGACACGAACGCCGGGACCAGGTCCTTCCTGATCACCGCGAGATAGGGGCGGACCGCACCGGCCGTGCGGCGCCCGCCGACGTCCCACAGCACCGTCAGCAGCCCGAAGCCCACCATGACGTACAGGCCGTTCCACTTGGTCGCCGCCGCCAGGCCCAGCATCACACCGGCCGCGATCCGCCACGGCCGCCACCCCAGGCGCAGCGTCTCCGCGATCTCCGCGTCCGGCCGCAGCACCCCCTCCTCGTCCTCCGGGAGCGCGCCCGCCAGCCGCGCCCGGGTCCGGTCGCGGTCCAGGACCAGGCAGCCGAAGGCCGCCAGGACGAAGAACATCAGCACCTGGTCGAGGAGCGCCGTGCGGCTCATCACGAAGTGCAGGCCGTCGACGGCGAGCAGCAGGCCCGCCAGGCAGCCCAGGAACGTGGAGCGGAAGAGCCGCCGGCCGATCCGGCACAGCATGAGCACCGACAGCGTGCCCAGCAGCGCCACCATGAAGCGCCAGCCGAACGGCTCGAAGCCGATCAGCTTCTCGCCGACCCCGATCACCCACTTGCCCATCGGCGGGTGGACCACATAACCGGGATCGGTCGGCACCAGAACCGACCCGGGATCGCTGAGGACCGTCTTGTCGATGTCCTTGGGCCACGCGCCCTCGTACCCCTGGTTGATCAGGGCCCACGAGTCCTTCGCGTAGTACGTCTCGTCGAATATCACCGCGTTCGGCTTGCCCAGGTTCCAGAACCTGAGCAGCCCCGCGACCGCCGTGACCAGGAGCGGGCCGCCCCAGGCCATCAGCCGCCACAGCCGTTCCGACCGGTCGGGCCCGAGGCCCAGCAGGGACATCACGCGCGGGGACGGGCGGACGTACGAGGGGACGAGCCGCTCGCGCAGCCCGATGGGGGCGGCGCTGCCGGCGGGCGGCGCGTAGCCGAAACGCCGAAGCCGCTGGTGCCACGGAGAGGGCTCTGCCACGGGCTCCGCCATGGGGTGCTGGCCCTCCAGGGCCTCGGGTGCGGTACTGGTCACCGCGCCATCGTAGGGAACGCGCCTGTGCACGTCGCCTCTCCGTGCTGGGAGGATGGGCCGTGTGACAGGAACGCTGGTACTCGCAGGGACCCCCATCGGTGACATCGCGGACGCTCCGCCCCGACTCGCCACCGAACTGGAGAACGCGGACATCGTGGCCGCCGAGGACACCCGGAGGCTGCGCGGACTCACCCGCGCCCTGGGCATCCACACCACGGGGCGCGTCGTCTCCTACTTCGAGGGCAACGAGTCCGCCCGCACGCCGGAGCTGGTCGAGGCCCTGGTCGGCGGCGCCCGTGTGCTGCTCGTCACCGACGCGGGCATGCCGTCCGTGTCGGACCCCGGCTACCGGCTCGTGGCCGCCGCCGTCGAGCAGGACGTCAAGGTGACGGCCGTCCCCGGCCCGTCCGCCGTCCTCACCGCGCTCGCCCTCTCCGGCCTGCCCGTGGACCGCTTCTGCTTCGAGGGCTTCCTGCCGAGGAAGGCGGGCGAGCGCCTCGGCAGGCTCCGCGAGGTCGCCGACGAGCGCCGCACCCTCGTCTACTTCGAGGCCCCGCACCGGCTCGACGACACCCTCGCCGCGATGGCCGAGGTCTTCGGCGCCGAGCGCCGCGCCGCGGTCTGCCGCGAGCTCACCAAGACGTACGAGGAGGTCAAGCGCGGCCCGCTGGCCGAGCTCGCCGCCTGGGCCGCCGAGGGCGTCCGCGGCGAGATCACCGTCGTCGTCGAGGGCGCGCCCGAGACGGGACCCGCCGAACTCGACGCCGAGGAACTGGTGCGCAGGGTGCGGGTGCGCGAGGAGGCGGGGGAGCGGCGCAAGGAGGCGATCGCCGCCGTCGCCGCCGACGCGGGACTTCCCAAGCGGGAGGTCTTCGATGCCGTCGTCGCGGCAAAGAACGCGGCTGGACCGGGCCCCGGAAAGGGTAAAGGACTAATCTGAAAGGCAAAGCCGAACCCGGCGCCGGGACTCTTCGCAGGGCGCTTGGCAAGGGAAGAGCCAAAAGCCTTCCATGGTTCCTCCCGAGCTGATGCGCTCCGGCCCGAAAAGGCGTCCACTGGATCAGTGGAGAGGAGCTGGCATGACCGAGATCACCGGCACCGGCATATCCGTCGCCCATGAGGCGTACGCCTTCGCGTGCATGCGCTGCGGATACGGCTGGGAGCAGGCGTACGACATCGAGCACCACGTCGACGCCGCCGGCCACGAATTCGTCGTCTACAAGGCCGACGGGGAGAAGGTCCCGTCCCCGCTGTCCAGTCCCACCTGCATGAACTGCGGCGGTCACGTCGTCCGCATCATGCGCGCGGGACAGGTGTCGTCGGTGCTCGACCTGATCGCCGCCACCGAGAAGCACCAGCGCGGGGCGCGGGCCACCAAGCCCGTGTCGATGGCCGGGCCGATCGGCCAGGAACTGACCGAGGACGGGCCCGAGGGGCCCCCGGTGCCGCACCACTGGCACCTGTCCGACCTCCTGCACCCCTTCAGGCGCCGCCAGTAGCCCCCCGAGCGGCCCTCCACGGGCCGGGCGCCCGGCCCGCCCCCGGCCCGGGAGGTTCCCGCGCACCGGCGCCCGCGCCCCTCGTACGATCGGGGGCATGAGTGCCAAGGACGCCCCGCCGCCGCTGCCCGAACCCCTCCTCGTGGAGGTCGCGGACTCGCACACCCACCTGGACCTCCAGTCCGGGACCGTCGAGGAGGCGCTGGTCAAGGCGGCCGCCGTGGGAGTGACCACGGTCGTGCAGGTCGGCTGCGACGTGAAGGGCTCCCAGTGGGCCGCGGAGACCGCCGCGGCCCACGAGCACGTCCACGCCGCCGTCGCCCTGCACCCCAACGAGGCCCCGAGGATCGTCCTCGGCGACCCCGGGGGGGACTCGTCCCGCCACGGCCCCCGCCAGGGCGGCGGCGACGCCGCCCTCGACGACGCGCTCAGCGAGATCGACCGCCTCGCCGCCCTCCCGTACGTCCGCGGCGTCGGCGAGACCGGCCTCGACTTCTTCCGCACCGGCCCCGAGGGCATCGCCGCGCAGGAACGCTCCTTCCGGGCCCACATCGAGATCGCCAAGCGCCACGGCAAGGCGCTGGTCATCCACGACCGGGAGGCCCACGCCGACGTGCTGCGCGTCCTCGACGAGGAGGGCGCCCCCGACCGGACCGTCTTCCACTGCTACTCCGGCGACGCCGCCATGGCCGAGATCTGCGCCGCCAAGGGCTACTACATGTCCTTCGCCGGCAACGTCACCTTCAAGAACGCCCAGAACCTGCGCGACGCGCTCGCCGTCGCCCCGCTGGACCTCGTCCTCGTCGAGACCGACGCCCCCTTCCTCACCCCCGCCCCCTACCGCGGCCGCCCCAACGCCCCCTACCTGATCCCCGTCACCCTGCGGGCGATGGCCCAGGTGCGCGGCATCGGCGAGAACGAGATGGCCGAGGCCGTCGCGGTCAACACGGCCCGCGCCTTCGATTACTGATCCATAACGGTTACGTGTCGTAGCCGGGTCGGCGCACCCCGTGACGGAGGGCCGGGTAGGGTCCCGGCCTCGTGAGCACTTCCCAGGGCAGTCACCGCGCCGGACGACGGGCCGCGCCGCTGTCCGTGCACGACCAGCCGACCCAGGCCGCGCCGCTGTCCGTGCACGACCAGCCGACCCAGGCCGCGCCGCTGGTCGTCCCCGGGCAGGCCTCCCGCGCCGGGTCCCGGCGGGCCGCCCGCCGCCGCAGGACCACCGGGCCCGCCGGGGAGGGCCTGCGCAAGCTGGTCCCGCAGGCCCTCGTCGTCGCCTTCCTCGCCGGCGGCACCAGCGCCTTCGTCGCCGACGACAAGGCCGTCCGGCTCTCCGTCGACGGCGTCCCGCGCACCCTCCACACCTTCGCCGACGACGTCGACGAACTCCTCGCCGACGAGGGCCTGACCGTCGGCGCCCACGACATCGTCGCCCCCGCCCCCGCCGAGGCCCTCGCCAGCGGCGACGAGATCGTCGTCCGGTACGGCCGCCCCGTCGCCCTCACCCTCGACGGGCAGCGCCGCCAGGTGTGGACGACCGCCCGGACCGTCGAGGGCGCGCTGCGCCAGCTCGGGGTCCGCGCCGAGGGCGCCTACCTCTCCGTCTCCCGCGGCGCCGCCATCTCCCGCAGCGGCCTCGCCCTCGACGTACGGACCGAGCGGACGGTGACCTTCCTCGCCGACGGCCGCGAGCGGACCGTCCGGACCAACGCCGCGACCGTCCGCGAGGCCCTCGCCGAGGCCGGGATCACCCTCTCCGCGCAGGACGCCACCTCCGTCGTCCCCGAGTCCTTCCCCCGCGACGGCCAGACGGTCACCGTCCTCCGGATCACCGGCTCGAAGCAGACGCGCGAGGAGGCCGTGCCGTACGCCGTCGAGCGCACCCGCGACCCCGGACTCTTCACCGGCACCGAGGTCGTCGACCGACAGGGCCGGGCCGGCGTCCGCCGCGTCACCTACAGCCTGCGGACGGTCAACGGCGTCCGGCAGAAGCCCCGCCGGATCGGCGAGGAGATCGTCCGCGCACCCGTCAGCCGGCAGGTCAGGGTCGGCACCCGGCCGATGCCCACCTCCGTCGCGGGCGCCGACGGCCTCGACTGGGCCGCGCTCGCCGCCTGCGAGTCCGGCGGCCGCCCCGACGCCGTCGACCCCTCCGGGACCTACGGCGGGCTCTACCAGTTCGACCCCGGCACCTGGCGCTCCCTCGGCGGCACCGGCACCGCGCAGAACGCGCCCGCCGCCGAGCAGACCTTCCGGGCGAAGAAGCTGTACGTGCAGCGGGGAGCCGGCCCGTGGCCGCACTGCGGCAGACGCCTGCACGGATGAGCCGGCCCCGCGGCGGGCGGCGCCGCGGGTGAACCGTAGGTCGGGCCCACCCGTGCCCCGTAGGCTGTACCGGTGAGCACCACCACCGGCCCCGAAAGCCCCGACGCCCTCCTCGGCCCCGCCGACATCCGTGAGCTGGCCGCCGCCCTCGGCGTACGCCCCACGAAGCAGAAGGGCCAGAACTTCGTCATCGACGCCAACACCGTCCGGCGGATCGTCCGCACGGCCGAGGTCCGGCCCGACGACGTGGTCGTGGAGGTGGGACCCGGACTCGGCTCCCTCACCCTGGCCCTCCTGGAGGCCGCGGACCGGGTGACGGCCGTCGAGATCGACGACGTGCTCGCCGCCGCGCTCCCCGCCACCATCCAGGCCCGGATGCCGGCGCGCGCCGACCGCTTCGCGCTCGTCCACTCCGACGCCATGCACGTCCAGGAACTGCCCGGCCCCCCGCCGACCGCGCTCGTGGCCAACCTGCCGTACAACGTCGCCGTGCCGGTCCTGCTCCACATGCTGGAGCGGTTCCCGACCATCGAGCGGACCCTCGTCATGGTCCAGGCCGAGGTCGCCGACCGGCTCGCCGCCAAGCCCGGCAACAAGGTCTACGGCGTCCCCTCGGTCAAGGCCAACTGGTACGCCGAGGTCAAGCGCGCCGGATCCATCGGCCGCAACGTCTTCTGGCCCGCGCCGAACGTCGACTCCGGACTCGTCTCCCTGGTCCGCCGCAGCGAGCCGCTCGCCACCAGCGCCACCCGCCAGGAGGTCTTCGCCGTCGTCGACGCCGCCTTCGCCCAGCGCCGCAAGACCCTGCGCGCGGCCCTCGCCACCTGGGCCGGCTCACCCGCCGCGGCGGAGGAGGCCCTGGTCAAGGCCGGGATCTCGCCGCAGGCCCGCGGAGAGGGACTCACCGTCGAGGAGTTCGCCCGGATCGCGGAGGCCAAGGCATGACCACCCCCGCAGGCGTCACCGTCCGCGTCCCCGCCAAGGTCAACGTCCAGCTCGCGGTGGGCGCCGCCCGCCCCGACGGCTTCCACGACCTGGCCAACGTCTTCCTCGCGGTCTCCCTCTACGACGAGGTCACCGCCACCCCCGCCGACACCCTCACGGTCACCTGCGAGGGCCCGGACGCGGACAAGGTCCCGCTCGACCGCACCAACCTGGCCGCGCGGGCCGCCGAACTGCTCGCCGCCCGGCACGGCATCGCCCCGGACGTGCACCTGCACATCGCCAAGGACATCCCCGTCGCCGGCGGCATGGCCGGCGGCAGCGCCGACGGCGCCGGCGCCCTGCTCGCCTGCGACGCGCTCTGGGGCCTCGACTCCTCCCGCGAGGAACTCCTGGAGATCTGCGCCGAACTCGGCAGCGACGTCCCGTTCAGCCTCGTCGGCGGGGCCGCGCTCGGCACCGGCCGCGGCGAGAAGCTGACGGAACTCCCGGTCGGCGGCGGCTTCCACTGGGTCTTCGCCGTCGCCGACGGCGGCCTGTCCACCCCGGTGGTCTTCGGCGAGTTCGACCGCCTCACCGCTGGCACCGACGTCCCCGAACCCGCCGCCTCCCCGGTCCTCCTGGACGCCCTGCGCGCCGGCGACACCACCGCCCTCGCCGCCGCCCTCGCCAACGACCTCCAGCCGGCCGCCCTCTCGCTGCGCCCCTCGCTCGCCGCGACGCTGGCGGCGGGCACCGCGGCGGGCGCACTGGCGGCCCTGGTCTCGGGCTCCGGCCCGACGACCGCGTTCCTGGTGAAGGACGCCGAGTCCGCGGAGGCGGTCGCCACCGCCCTGCTCGCCTCGAACACCTGCCGCACGACCCACACGGCCACCTCACCGGCCCCCGGCGCCCGGCTCGTCCAGGTCCCGTCCTAGGGCGTGTCCTGCCGATCAGGCCAGGCCCCGCGAACCCGATCTGATCGGCAGGACCCCCCTAGATCTCCTCTAGATCTCCTCGAACTCGCTGAGATCGATGTCGAGGGAGAAGGGCACCGCGAGCTTCAGCCGGTCTCGGTGGACACCGGTGCAGGTGTACGTCCTGGTGACGGGGTCGCGCTCGTAGACGCGCACGACCGGGTGGTTGTCCTCGCCTTCCATGTCGACGAGCCAGTAGTGCTCGATTCCCGCCGCCGCGTATTTGGCCGGCTTGGTGTCGTGATCCCTTGACGCGGAGTCGGGCGAGACGACCTCGACAGCCAGGACGACGTCGGCGACCGGGTAGGACGTCTGTGTCGGACTCCGCAGAGCCTCCTTGCGGACGACGAGGACATCGGGCTCGGGAGCGTTGCCGCGATTGATGACGACGGTCATCTCGCTGTCCACCCTGAGCTCCGGTGGGGCGCTGGTGCGCAGCCCCGTCCGAAGCAGAAAGATCATCGCGCTGTGGAAACGACGCTGCGGACTCACGAAGACCAGGCTCCCGTCGATCAACTCGGTGTGCGGCGGGAGGCCGGGCAGCGTGTGCAGGTCATCCACCGTCCAGCCCTCGCTCGGTGGCACCGGCCATGCGGGAGCCGCCGACTGCTCGGCAGTCGGCCTGGTCGTCGGCTCGGCGGTCATGGTTCCTCCCATGGGCGGGATTCTTCGGCCTGACGTCCACGGTAGCCCTCGCATCCCGATCACGTCATCACAAAGAGTGACCGGTCGCCCCACGGTCTACTCTGGACATCGATCGATCACCCCGTACAGGAGTCAACGTGGCCGTCAACCTGGTCAATGTCGAGAACGTCAGCAAGGTGTACGGCACCCGTGCCCTGCTCGACGGCGTCTCGCTCGGCGTCTCCGAGGGGGACCGGATCGGGGTCGTGGGCCGCAACGGCGACGGCAAGACCACCCTCATCCGGATGCTGGCCAAGCTGGAGGAGGCCGACACCGGCCGCGTCACCCACAGCGGCGGGCTGCGCCTCGGCGTGCTCACCCAGCACGACTCCCTCGACCCGGAGGCCACCATCCGGCACGAGGTCATCGGCGTCATGGCCGACCACGAGTGGGCCGGCAGCGCCAAGATCCGCGACGTGCTCACCGGCCTCTTCGGCGGGCTCGACCTGCCCGGCTTCGAGAACGGCCTGGACACCGTCATCGGCCCGCTCTCCGGCGGCGAGCGCCGCCGCATCGCGCTCGCCAAGCTCCTCATCGAGGACCAGGACCTGATCGTCCTCGACGAGCCCACCAACCACCTCGACGTCGAGGGCATCTCCTGGCTCGCCCAGCACCTCCAGGCGCGCCGCTCCGCCCTCGTCTGCGTCACCCACGACCGCTGGTTCCTGGACCAGGTCTGCACCCGCATGTGGGACGTCCAGCGCGGCGCCGTCCACGAGTACGAGGGCGGCTACTCCGACTACGTCTTCGCCCGCGCCGAGCGCGAGCGCATCGCCGCCACCGAGGAGACCAAGCGGCAGAACCTGATGCGCAAGGAGCTGGCCTGGCTGCGGCGCGGCGCCCCCGCCCGCACCTCCAAGCCCCGCTACCGCATCGAGGCGGCCAACGAGCTGATCGCCGACGTGCCGCCGCCCCGCGACACCTCCGAGCTGATGAAGTTCGCCAACGCGCGACTCGGCAAGACCGTGTTCGACCTGGAGGACGTGACCGTCACCGCCGGTCCCAAGACCCTCCTGGAGCACCTCACCTGGCAGCTGGGCCCCGGCGACCGCATCGGCCTCGTCGGCGTCAACGGCGCGGGCAAGACCTCCCTCCTGCGGGCGCTCGCCGACGCCGCCGTCAGCCAGGGCGAGATCCAGCCCGCCGCGGGCTCCGTCACCGTCGGCAAGACCGTCCGGCTCGCCTACCTCTCCCAGGACGTCACCGAGCTCCCCGGCACCCTCCGCGTCCTGGAGGCCGTCCAGCAGGTCCGCGACCGGGTCGACCTCGGCAAGGGCCGCGAGATGACCGTGGGCCAGCTCTGCGAGCAGTTCGGCTTCTCCAAGGAGAAGCAGTGGACGCCCGTCGGCGACCTCTCCGGCGGCGAGCGCCGCCGCCTCCAGCTGCTGCGCCTCCTCATGGACGAGCCGAACGTCCTCTTCCTCGACGAGCCCACCAACGACCTCGACATCGAGACCCTCACCCAGCTGGAGGACCTCCTCGACGGCTGGCCGGGCTCCATGGTCGTGATCTCCCACGACCGCTTCTTCATCGAGCGCACCACCGACCGGACCCTCGCGCTGCTCGGCGACCGCACCCTGCGGATGCTGCCCCGCGGCATCGACGAGTACCTGGAGCGGCGCCGGAAGATGATCGAGTCGGCCGCCCCGGCGCCCGCCGCCGCGCCCGCCCCGAGCAAGCCGGGCCTCTCCGCCGCCGACGCGCGCGCCGCCAAGAAGGAGCTGCAGAAGGTCGAGCGGCAGCTCGACAAGCTCTCCGAGAAGGAGGGCAGGCTGCACGGGCGGATCGCCGACAACGCGACCGATTTCGAGCTCGTGGCGAAGCTCGACGCCGAGCTCCGGGAACTCGCGGGGGAGCGGGACGAATTGGAGATGCGCTGGCTCGAGCTGGCCGAGGACGCATAACGAGGGCATCACAGGCCGGTCCTCCCTTGGGTACAAGGGGCGGACCGGTCGCTTTTGCGCCGGCGCGTGGGTGGTAGAAAGAAAACCCGCTCACGTCAAGGGGGAACCGCTGATGACCCAGCCGCCCAGCAACCAGCCGCCGGGGGGCTTCGGAGCTCCCCAGGATCCGAACCAGGGCCCGCCGCACCAGGGGACGCCGCCGGTGCCGCCCGTCCCGCCGCAGGCGCCGCAGACCCCGCCGCCGCCCGCCGGCCCGCCGCCGGCCGCGCCGGGGCCGTACGGTCAGCCGACGCAGCCCGGTTACGGATACCCGCAGCAGGGCCAGGCCGGTCAGCCGGGCCCGTACGGCCAGCCGCCCCAGCAGCCCTACGGCTACCCGCAGCAGGGCCAGGCCGGTCAGCCGGGCCCGTACGGCCAGCCGCAGCAGGCCGGCCCGTACGGTCAGCAGCAGAACCCCTACGGCGGCTACCCGACCCAGCCGGGGTACCCGGGCGCCCCCACCCCGCCGCCCTCCGGCGGCGGTCTCAAGGGCCGAACCGGCCTCGTCGCCGCCGTGGCCGCAGGCGCCGTCCTGGTGGCCGCCGTCGCCACCTGGGCCGTCGTCGGCGGCGGTGACGACAAGGACCCGGTCGCCGGACCGTCGACCAGCGCGAGCGCCTCCACGGGCGCGCCCTCGCCGAGCGAGTCCGTCGACAAGGGCGACGGCTCGGGCGACGGTTCCAACGGCGACGACGACCTGAACGCCGGCCGCCAGGCGGGCGAGGCCAAGGTCAACTGGCTGCTCCAGAACAACGTCGACCTGCCCCGCAACGGCGCCGACGTCCTCGGCCCGTGGATCGTCGGCGACACCGTCGTCAAGGCGATGTACAAGGGCATCTCGGGCTACAACCTGAGCGACGGCGCCGAGAAGTGGCACGTCGACGTCCCGTTCGAGCTGTGCGCCGCGCCCGCGGAGCCCTCGGCGAACGGCGTCATGGTCTTCGCCTACGCCGAGAGCGCCAAGGACGGCGCCAAGTGCACCTCGCTCCAGCAGGTCGACCTGAAGACGGGCAAGGCGGGCTGGAAGAAGGCCGTGCCGAAGCCCAAGGGCCTCTTCGCCTTCTCGGACAACACCCTGTCCATCAGCGGCAACACCGTCACCGTCTCCGGCACCAGCAGCTCCTACGGCTTCTCGCTGGCCGACGGCCGGCAGCTCTTCACCGGTGCCACGAGCGGCTGCAAGCCCTTCGCGTACGCCGGCGGAACCAAGCTGATCGCCGCCATGGACTGCCCCTCGGGCAGCACCACGAAGAAGCTCCAGGGCGTCAGCGAGGTCGACCCGAATACGGGCAGGCCCAAGTGGACGTTCAAGCTGGAGAGCGACTGGGAGGTGGACCGGGTCTACTCGGTCGACCCGCTGGTCGTCTCCGCCACCCAGCGCGAGCAGAAGAAGTGGACCATCTTCTCGCTCAACGCCAACGGTTCGCTCCGCTCGCAGATCCAGGGCGGCAAGGACAAGTTCGCCCCCTCGTGCGGTGGCGGCTTCGTCATCTTCGGCAAGAACCTCCAGGGCTGCACGGGGGTCGCGGCCGACGCGAACACCTTCTACATGGCCACCGAGACCCAGTACGGCAACCCGAACGAGGTCGTCGCCTTCGACCTGAAGAACGGCAAGGAGAAGTGGCGCTCCAAGGCGCCCGGTGAGCAGACCATGACGCCGCTCCGCATGGAGGGCGGCCAGGTCCTGGCGTACGTGGAACCGGCGTACGACAAGGGCGGCGCGGTCGCGACGATCGCCCCCACCGGCGGCGCGCCGAAGATCCTGCTCCAGCACCCCGCGTCGACGGCCGAGATCGAGGACAACTTCTACGACGGCGGCTACGCGTACGGCGCCGGCACCTTCGTCGTGGCGAGCGGGCGTGTCTCCGCCTCGAACGACAAGGAAGAAAAGCTGGTCAAGACGATGATGGCGTTCAGCAAGTGAGGTACACGGACCGATGACGCAGCCACCCCCGCCCCCGCCGAACCAACCCCCGGACCCGCAGGGCGGCTTCGGCGCCCCGACGCCCCCGCAGCAGCAGCCGGAGCCCGGTTACGGCTACCCGCAGCAGGCGCCGCAGCCGGACCCGGGGTACGGCTACCCGCAGCAGGCACCGGACCAGGGCTACGGCTACCCGCAGGGCCCCGGGGGACAGCCCCCGGCGACGCCGCCGCAGCAGCCGTACGGCTACCCGGCGCAGCCGCCCACGCAGCCCCAGCAGGGCTACGGCGGCTACCAGCAGCCGGTGCAGCCCCCGTACGGCTACCCGCCCCAGCCGCAGCAGGGCTACGGCGGTTACCAGCAGCCGCCCACGGCCGCGGTCCCGGCCGCGGCCCCGGGCGGCCGCGGGAAGCTGTCGGCCCAGGTCCAGATCATCATCGCGGCGGTCGTCGCCGTCGTCCTGATCGTCGGCGCCGGCATCTGGTACGCCAACTCCGGTGACGGCGGCAAGGGCGACGAGTCGAAGGGCACCGGCGGCACCGCACAGGGCACCGACGGCGGCTCCGGCGACACCAAGGGGATCGGCGGCGGCGGCAAGGAGAAGCCGCCGGCGGACACCCAGGCGAAGATGACGTTCAAGGTGGAGCAGCCGGCCGTGCCGGACGTCACCGACGTCTCGGGCTCGTGGATCACCGACAAGGCGTACGTGAAGACGGGCATCGACTCGATCGTGGCGTACGACCGCGACAAGGGCACGGTCCTGTGGAAGCTGCCCCTGACCGGTCAGGTCTGCGGCAGCTCGCGCCATGTGACGGCCGACAACAAGGTGCCGGTCCTCTTCGAGGCCGAGAAGCGGGTCGCGCCGCGCTACTACCAGCAGTGCACCGAGGTCGGCCTGGTCGACCTGAACGCGGGCAAGCTGCTGTGGTCCACCTCGGTCACCGGCGGCACCGCCGGGGACCAGAAGGTCCGCTTCAGCGAGATCACGCTCAGCGGGAAGACGGTCGCGGCCGGCGGCACCGACGGCGGCGCCGCCTTCGACCTGGCCAACGGCAACCCGCGGTGGAAGCCGCAGGCCAACGACCAGAACTGCTTCGACCAGGGGTACGGCGGCGGCGAGGGCCTCGTCGCGGTCCGCAAGTGCGGTCCGTACGACGCCCAGTACGTGATGATCCAGAACCTGGACCCGGTCTCGGGCGCCCCGGTCGCGCAGTACAAGATGCCGACCGGCGTCAAGTACGCGTCCGTGGTCTCCACGAAGCCGCTGGTCGTGGCGGCCGACGTCGGCGACAGCGCCGGCGACGGCAGCGGCATCTCGGACTTCTTCTCCATCGACGAGAAGACCGGGAAGCTGAAGGCGAAGATCACCGCGGACGCCGACCAGTACGCGGGCCGCTGCCGCTCGACCCGGGTCGAGGCCTGCACGCAGGTCGTCGTCGGCAACGGCCGGCTGTACGTGCCGACCGAGCAGCACGAGGGCTCCACCGGGGAGTTCGGCGACGAGACGAACGAGCTCATCGCCTTCGACCTGGCCACCGGCCGGACGGCGCCGGAGAAGGCGGACGCGGGGGACAAGTACACCCTGGTCCCGCTCCGCATGGACGGCGGCAACATCATCGCCTACAAGGAGCCGCCGTATGACAAGGGCGGCCGGATCGTCTCCATCGACGGCGCCACGATGAAGGAGACCCTGCTCCTGGAGAACCCGGCGGACAAGACCATCCACGACGTGGAGAACAGCTTCTCCCCGGACTACGCGGAGATCCTGTACCGCGACGGCCGGGTGTTCATGTCCGACATGATGCTCTCCAAGCCGCGGGCGTCGGCCTCGCCGGGTGACAAGGAGTACCTGGCGGTGTCGTTCAGCACCCACTGAGCGCGTCGGCATCGGACGGATGCCGTGAGGTTCGCGCGGCCCGGCGCGTCGGTTCACCCCGACGCGCCGGGCCGTTTGCGCGGGGTGCCGGTGGGTGAGGAATTCGGGGTCGAGCGGGTGGCCGGCGGACGGCGGCCCGGAGGATGGGGGATGACCGGGATGGGCGTACGGCTCGTGGTGGTGGACGACCACCGCCTGCTCGCGGAGGCGCTCGCCTCGGCGCTGAAGCTGCGCGGGCACCGGGTGCTCGCGGCGGCCGCGCCGGTGGCGGGGGCGGCCGAGCTGGTGGTGGGCCGGGCGCCGGAGGTCTGCCTCCTGGGCACGGCGGCCCCGGCCGAGCCGGGCGCCTTCGACGTGGTCGTACGGATCAAGCGCGAGCGGCCGCAGGTGGCCGTGGTGGTGCTGGGCCCGGTGCCCTCGCCGCGGGGGATCGCGGCGGCGTTCGCCGCGGGGGCCTCGGGGTACGTCCGGCACGACGAGCGCATCGAGGGCGTCGAGCGGGCCCTGGTGAAGGCGAGGGCGGGGGAGGCCGCGGTGGCGCCGCAGCTGCTGCAGTCGGCCTTCGCCGAGCTGCTGCACCCCTCGGCGCAGCCCGACGACGAGGGGCAGCGGCTGCTGCGGCTGCTGACGCAGCGGGAGGTGGAGGTCCTCGTCCGGGTCGCGGAGGGGGAGGACACCCGGCTGATCGCGGAGGGCATGGGGATCGCGCCGAGCACCGCCCGTACGCACGTGCAGCGGGTGCTGATGAAGCTGGGGGTGGGGTCGCGTCTGGAGGCGGCGGCCCTGGCGGCCCGTACGGGGCTGCTCGACCGCGCGGTGCCGGTGCAGCGGGGCCCGTCCCTCTGAGGTCCGGCCCTCGGGGTCCCGGCGCGGTGGCCGTCGGCCTTCCTGCTTTCAGGTGAAGCCCGGTCCCCCCGTTCGCGGGCGGGGCCGGGCTTCACCGTTGACGGTGATGTTGGAATGTGGTTCCTTGTGCGTGGTTATGTTGGAACCGCCGGAGGGTCCCGTGAAGAAGACCGCCACCACGCTCGCCGACGGGCGCGAGCTGATCTACTACGACACCCGCGACGACGCCGTCCGCACCGCCGTCGACACCCGGCCGCTCGACCCGGTCGCCTCGGCCACCGAGCTCCGCCGCGACGCGCTCCTCGGGGACCTGGTGGCCGTCGCCTCGCACCGGCAGGGCCGCACCTACCACCCGCCCGCCGGCGAGTGCCCCCTCTGCCCCTCCGGCGACGGACGGCAGAGCGAGATCCCGGCCCCCGACTACGAGGTCGTCGTCTTCGAGAACCGCTTCCCCACCCTCGCCGGCGCCTCGGGCCGCTGCGAGGTCGTCTGCTTCACCGCCGACCACGACGCCTCCTTCGCCGACCTCACCCCCGAGCGGGCCGCCCTCGTGCTCGACGCCTGGACCGACCGCACCACCGAACTCGCCGCCCGCCCCGGCGTCGAGCAGGTGTACTGCTTCGAGAACCGCGGCGCCGAGATCGGCGTCACCCTCGCCCACCCCCACGGGCAGATCTACGCCTACCCGGCCGCCACCCCCCGCACCGCCCTCATGCAGCGCCACGCGGCCGAGCACCGGGCCCGCACCGGCGGCAACCTCTTCGACGACGTGGTCGCCCGGGAACGCGCCGACGCCGAGCGGATCGTCCTGGAGACCGGGCACTGGACCGCCTTCGTGCCGTACGCCGCCCACTGGCCGTACGAGGTCCACCTCTACCCGAACCGGCGGGTCCCCGACCTGCGCGCGCTCGGCGCGGAGGCCCGCACAGAGTTCCCACAGATCTATCTGGAACTCTTGAGGCGCTTCGACCGGATCTTCGGACCGGAGGAGCCGCCGACGCCGTACATCTCCGCCTGGCACCAGGCGCCGTTCACCGGTGCGGACCGCGAGGAGTTCGCGCTGCACCTGGAACTCTTCACCGTCCGCCGGACGTCCGGCAGGCTCAAGTACCTCGCGGGCACGGAGTCCGGCATGAGCGCGTTCAGCAACGACGTGCCGCCGGAGGCGGCGGCCCGGCGACTCAGAGAGGTGGCAGGCACGTGACCGACGCAGGGAAGAAGTACCTGGTGACCGGCGGGGCGGGATACGTGGGCAGCGTCGTCGCCGCCCACCTCCTGGAGCGGGGCCACCGGGTCACCGTCCTCGACGACCTCTCCACCGGCTTCGCCGAAGCCGTCCCGGCCGGCGCCGAGTTCGTCGAGGGCCGCGTCCAGGACGCCGCGCGGTGGCTGGACGGCTCCTATGACGCCGTCCTGCACTTCGCCGCGTTCTCCCAGGTCGGGGAGTCCGTCACGATGCCCGAGAAGTACTGGGAGAACAACGTCGGCGGCACCATGGCCCTGCTCGCCGCCCTGCGCTCCGCGGGCGTCCGCAAGCTGGTCTTCTCCTCCACCGCCGCCACCTACGGCGAACCGGCGAGCGTGCCGATCACCGAGACCGCACCCACCGCCCCCACCAGCCCGTACGGGGCGAGCAAGCTCGCCGTCGACCACATGATCGGCGGCGAGTGCGCCGCCCACGGCCTCGCCGCCGTCTCGCTGCGCTACTTCAACGTCGCGGGCGCCCACGGCCCCCTCGGCGAGCGGCACGCACCCGAGTCCCACCTCGTCCCGCTCGTCCTCCAGGTCGCCCTCGGCGACCGCGAGGCGATCTCCGTGTACGGCGACGACTACCCGACCCCCGACGGCACCTGCGTCCGCGACTACATCCACGTGGCCGACCTCGCCGAGGCCCACCTCCTCGCGCTCGACGCGATGACCGCCGGCGGGCACCTCGTCTGCAACCTCGGCAACGGCAACGGCTTCTCCGTCCGCGAGGTCGTCGAGGCCGCGCGGAAGGTCACCGGGCACCCGATCCCGGAGGTCCTCGCCCCGCGCCGGGCCGGCGACCCCGCCGTCCTCGTCGCCTCCGCCGAGGCCGCCCGCGAGCGCCTGGGCTGGACGCCGTCCCGCCCGGACCTGGCGGACGTGATCGCCGACGCGTGGGCCTTCGCCCGCGCGCGGCACGGGCAGGAGGGCCGCGCATGAGCGTCGCCGAGGACTTCGAGGCGCTGTACGGCGCCGCCCCCGACGGTGTCTGGGCCGCCCCCGGCCGGGTCAACCTGATCGGGGAGTACACCGACTTCAACGACGGCTTCGTGCTGCCGCTCGCCCTCCCGCACACCGCCGTCGCCGCCGTCTCCCGCCGCGACGACGGGATCCTGCGCCTGCACTCCGCCGACGTCGACGGCGGCATCGTCCAGCTCGCCGTCGACTCCCTCGAACCGCTCTCCGGCGGCGGCTGGGCCGCCTACCCGGCCGGCGTGGTCTGGGCGCTCCGGGCGGCCGGTCACGCCGTCACCGGCGCGGACGTCCATCTCGCCTCGACCGTGCCGACCGGCGCCGGGCTCTCCTCCTCGGCGGCCCTGGAGGTCGTCACCGCGCTGGCCCTCGACGAGCTGTTCGGACTCGGACTGTCCCGGCCCGAACTCGCCCGGCTCGCCCAGCGCGCCGAGAACGACTTCGTCGGCGTCCCCTGCGGGGTGATGGACCAGATGGCCTCGGCCTGCGCGGAGGAGGGCCACGCCCTGTACCTGGACACCCGCGACCTCTCGTACCGCCAGGTCCCCTTCGACCTGGCCCGCGAGGGGCTGCGGCTGCTGGTCGTGGACACCCGGGTGAAGCACGCGCTCGGCGACGGCGCGTACGCCGAGCGGCGCGCGGGGTGCGAAGCGGGTGCGCGGGCGCTCGGCGCCCGCGCCCTGCGCGAGGTGGGCGCCGCGCATCTGCCCGAGGCCCTCGCCCGGCTGGACGACGTGACGGTCCGCCGGTACGTGCGGCACGTCGTCACCGACAACGCCCGGGTGGAGCGGACGATCGCGCTGCTCGACGCGGGGGACCCCCGGGCCGTCGGCGCCGTCCTCACCGAGGGCCACGCCTCCCTCCGGGACGATCTGCGGGTCTCCTGCGCGGAGCTCGACCTGGTCGTCGAGACGGCGAACGCCGCCGGGGCGCTGGGCGCCCGGATGACCGGCGGCGGCTTCGGCGGCTCCGCCGTCGTCCTGGTCGACGCCGACCGGGCGGACGCGGTCGCCGCCGCCGTGGGGAAGGCCTTCGCCGAGGCCGGCCTCGCCGCCCCCGGCGTCTTCCCGGCCGTCCCCTCGGCGGGCGCCCGGCGCCTCTGACCGTCCGGGGGCACCCCTCCCGTGGTGCTCCGGCGGCCCCGCACCGGGCCGCCGGCACCCCTCGTACTCCCGTACGACTCAGGACAGTTCCGTGAATCGGCCCCCGCCGTGACGCCCCGCCCCTACGCTGAGGGGCAGCGCCGGTGGGGGCCGGTGCTGTTCAGGGGGCGAGACCCGGTCGGGTACGGCGCCGGCAGCGGGGTAAGCAGTCATCGCACGGCGGCGGCCGAGCAGTGGCGGACCCCGCCTCCGGCGCCGTGCCCGCGTCGGCTTTCCCGTTCCTCGACACTTGGGGGTGTCCGTGGCACGCATCCGTGTCCTCGTGGTGGACGACCACCGCGTCTTCGCCGAATCGCTGGCCGCCGCACTCGCGGCCGAGCCCGATGTCGACGTCGCCGCCGCGGGAAGCGGCCCGGCCGCCCTGCGCTGTCTGGAGCGCGCCGCCGCGGAGGGCCGCCGGTTCGACGTGCTGCTCGTCGACGCGGAGCTGGGCGCCGGTCCCGCGGGGGCCGTGGCCCGTGCCGTGCCGGACGACGCCGAGGGCGCCGTCGACGGGATCTCCCTGGTCGCGGCGGTGCGCAGCCTCCAGCCCGGGGTCCGCACGGTGGTCCTGGCGGAGAGGGACGACCCGCAGCGGGCGGCCCTCGCGCTCCAGGCCGGGGCCTCCGGCTGGGTCGCGAAGGACTGCTCGCTCCAGCGGCTCCTCGCGGTGGTCCGCGGGGTGCTGCGGGACGAGACGCACCTGCCGCCGGCCCTGCTCACCGGTGTCCTGCGGGAGCTCACGGCGGCCCGCAAGCACCGCACGGACAGCGAGCGGCTGGTGGAGTCGCTGACCCCGCGCGAGCGGGAGGTGCTGCGCTGCATGGTGGCCGGCCTGGGGCGCAAGGCCGTCGCCGAGCGCCTCTTCCTGTCCCCGCACACCGTCCGTACGCACATGCAGAACGTGCTGGGGAAGCTGGGCGTGCACTCGACCCTGGCGGCGGTCGCGCTGGCCCGCCGGGCGGGCGTGGGGCCGGCCCAGCTGGGCGTGGTGCCGCCGCCCGGGCTATCCGGGGATGTTGTCGAACGGGGCGGTCAGCCGGCGTAGCAGTGCGGCCAGTTCGCCGCGCTGGGTCCCGGACAGCTGGGCCAGGATGGCGCGCTCCTGGGCGAGCAGGCCGGCGAGGGCCTCGTCGGCGCGGTCGCGGCCCTCGGGGGTGAGCCGGACCAGCACGCCGCGGCGGTCGCTGGGGTCGGGGAGCCGCTCGACCAGGCCCTTCTTGGTGAGCCGGTCGATGCGGTTGGTCATGGTCCCGGAGGTCACCAGGGTCTGGGTCAGGAGCTGGCCGGGGGAGAGCTGGTACGGGGCTCCGGCGCGGCGCAGCGAGGTGAGGACGTCGAACTCCCAGGGCTCCAGCTGGTGCTCGGAGAAGGCGAGCCGACGTGCGCGGTCGAGGTGCCGGGCGAGCCGCGAGACGCGGCTGAGCACCTCGAGCGGTTCCACGTCGAGGTCGGGGCGCTCTCGGCGCCATGCTGCGACCAGTCGGTCGACCTCGTCCTCCATGACGATCAGTGTAGAGGGTCTGTTGACATAAAGTCTCTTGGGGTGGAGTTTCTCGATGTCGAGTATCTTGGAGTCGAGATATATTTCCCCGGGCTACGGGGAAGGGACCCGCCCGGAACTCCGTTCCGCTTCGGCAACTCGTGCCAGCAAGGGGGCTTCGAACATGCATTCCGTGGAATCCGCCGCACCATCCGCGCCGACCTGGGATCCACAGCAGTACCTCCGCCACTCGGGCCACCGCACACGGCCCTTCCTCGACCTCCTCACCCGAATACCGCACCTGCCCGCCCAGGACCGGTCCGCCCGAATCGCCGACATCGGGTGCGGCCCCGGAAACGTCACGGCCCTCCTGGCCGACCGCTGGGCGGACGCCCACATCACCGGTTTCGACCTCTCGCCCGACATGCTGGAACAAGCCGGGAAGGACTGGTCCGGCACCACCCGCGGCGGCGGCTGGATCGACTTCCGGTCCGCCGACGCCGCCCACTGGACCCCCTCCGAGCCCTACGACCTCATCGTCTCCAACGCCGCCCTCCAGTGGGTGCCCAACCACCCCGAGTCCTTCGCCGGCTGGATCGAGGCACTCCGGCCCGGCGGGACCTTCGCCTTCCAGGTCCCCGGCAACTTCACCTCCCCCAGCCACGCTCTGCTCGGCGAGCTCTGCGACACCCCCGAGTGGCGCGACCGGCTCGGCGACCAGGGGCGGCGCTTCGTCCACATCCTCGACGCCCCCGACTACCTCGACCGCCTCACCGGCCTCGGCTGCGAGACGGACGTCTGGGAGACGACCTACTGCCAGCTGCTCCAGGGCGAGGACCCCGTCCTGGACTGGGTCAAGGGCACCGCGCTGCGGCCCGTCCTCACCACCCTGGGCGACGACCGCGAGGCCGTCGACGCCTTCCTCGGCCAGTACCGGGACCTCCTCCGCGAGGCCTACCCGCGAGGTCCGCACGGCACGGTGTTCCCGTTCCGGCGGATCTTCGCCGTCGCCCGCAAGCCCCTCTGAGACCCCGGCCGCCGCGTGAGCCCCTCGGCGCGGACCGCCCCGGCACATGCGGACGCCCCGCACCGGAAGTCCGGTGCGGGGCGTCCGCACGAGGGCGCGGGCCCGCCGGGCCCGCGCCCGCCCGAGGTTCCTACGACATGGCGTTGTAGATCTGGAAGCCGGGGCCGATCTTGTACCGGTCGCCGAACTTGCCGGACCCGGTGTTCTGGTAGCCCCAGAGGTCGCCGCCCGAGGTCACACCGAGCAGGTCGCCCTTCCCGTCGCCGTTCAGGTCGCCGGGGGCGATGACCTTGCTGTACGTGTTCCAGCCGCGGCCGACCTCCTTCCGCGCACCGAACGGCGCGGTCGCGTTGCCCGTGCCCGGGTACACGTACAGGACGCCGTCCGTGGCGCGGGCCACGATGTCCGCGCGTCCGTCGCCGGTGTAGTCGCCCGCGCCGACGATCTTGTTGAACGAGCCCCAGCCGCCGCCGACCTTGATGCGCGAGGCGAAGCCCGTGCTCTGGCCGTTGCCCTTGTACAGGTACAGGTTGCCGGAGCGGTCGCGGGCCAGCAGGTCGCCCTTGCCGTCGCCGCTCAGGTCGCCCGGGCCGACGAGCGCGTTGTAGACGCCCCAGCCCGAACCGATGTAGACGCCGTCGACGTAGAGGCCGTTGTCGAAGAGCTGCGCGATGTCGGACGAGTTGTCCGGGTCCAGCGAGGCCAGGTGCGTGTAGTCCGCACCCCGCCAGCCACCCGTGTCGCCGAGCTGGTCGCGCGAGGTCAGCACGCCGTTGGTCCGGCTGCCGTACCAGAACATCGTGCCGGCCGAGTCCCGCGCCAGCACGCCCTCCTTGGTCGCGGCCACCGGGCTGTTGCTGGCGCCGCCGAACTGCGGGACGCCCTCCCAGCCGCCCACCGAGCTGCCCTGCACCCGGCCCGCCAGGGTGCCGTTGCCCCTGCCGGTGTAGTACCAGAAGGTGCCCTTGGTGTCGCGGGCGAGCAGCTCGCCGTTCCCGTCGCCGTTGTCGTCGCCCACCGGAACGATCGTGTTGTAGATGTTCCAGCCGCCGCCGACGGACTTGCGGGCGCCGAACGGCGTGGTCTTGTCACCCGTGCCCGGGTAGAACCACAGCGTGCCGGCGGTGTCGCGGGCGTACAGGTCGGCCCAGCCGTCGCCGTTGTTGTCGCCCATGCCGATCAGCTGGTCGTAGGTGTTCCAGCCGGAGCCGACCCGCACCCGGGCCGACAGCGGCGCGCTGCGCTTGCCCGTCCCGTAGTACAGGTACAGGGTGCCGGTGGTGTCGCGGGCCAGCACGTCCGCCAGGTTGTCGTCGTTCACGTCGCCCGGCGAGAAGAGCTTGTTGTAGATCTGCCAGCCCTTGCCCTGCCACGCGTACGACGCCGAGGTGGGCGTGGCGTCGGCGTACATGGTCAGCGCGCCCTGCTCCGAGAGCACCAGGACCTCGGGGCCGCCGCCGACCGCGTCCTGGTTGCCGATCGGGACGATGTCCTTGGGCAGCGGCAGGGTGCCCTCGTTGAAGGCACCGCCCCCGCCCTGCGCGGTCGCGGTGAAGACGGTGCCGTTCCAGCCGCGGTAGATCAGGTCGCTGACGCCGTCGCCGTCGAAGTCCGACAGCGGGTCCGGGACCCGGGACCCCGTCGCGGCGGCCGCACCGGCGCCGGCCGCACCGGCGGCGCCGGCCCGGGCCGCGCCCGGCACCGGCCGGGTCAGCGGCGGCGTGGCGACGTCGGACGCCGGCTTCTCGACGGCCGGGTGGGGCGGCGCCGGCCGGTCGGCCGACGCGGGGGTCGCGAGCAGCATGCCCGCGGAGAGGACGAGAGCGGTGCACGCCGTGAGGCGGGCACGCGTGAGGTGCACAGAACGCAAGAGATCCCCCCCAGGGATCAGAATGTCGTCGGACCGGAAACGGGCGTCCGCGACACCCCCGCACGGCAGAAAGCGCGTACGAAGGGCGAACGCCTCCGGGTGTTCGGGAGCATACCGCCCGGGGGTGACAGAGGTCGCCGGGAAAAAGCGCGGCCCCGCGCGCCGGGCCCCCGACGACCCGGAGCCCCCCGCGATCCGGGGCCCCGACGACCCGGAGCCCCCCCCCGCGATCCGGGCCCCGACGACCCGGAGCCCCCACGACCCGGGGCCCCACCCGGCCGCGCCGTCAGCTCTTCCGGTGCCCTATCAACCGCGGCTTCGGCTCCAGACCGTCCAGACCGTGCCACGCCAGATTCACCAGATGCGCCGCGACCTCGGCCTTCTTGGGCTTGCGGACGTCCAGCCACCACTGGCCCGTCAGCGCCACACTCCCCACCAGCGCCTGCGCGTACAGCGGCGCCAGCTTGGGATCGAACCCCCGGGCCTTGAACTCCAGACCCAGGATGTCCTCCACCTGCGTCGCGATGTCACTGATCAGCGACGCGAACGTGCCCGTCGACTGCGCCACCGGCGAGTCCCGCACGAGGATCCGGAAACCGTCCGTGTAGTTCTCGATGTAGTCGAGCAGCGCGAACGCCGCCTGCTCCAGGAGCTCCCGCGGATGCCCCGCCGTCAGCGCACCCGTCACCCCGTCGAGGAGCTGGCGCATCTCCCGGTCCACCACGACCGCGTACAGCCCCTCCTTGCCCCCGAAGTGCTCGTACACCACCGGCTTGGACACCCCGGCCTTCGCCGCGATCTCCTCCACCGACGTGCCCTCGAAGCCCTTCGCGGCGAACAGGGTCCGGCCGATGTCCAGCAGCTGCTCCCGGCGCTCCGCGCCCGTCATCCGCACCCGGCGGCCCCGCCGGGGCTTCTGCTCGCCGCTGCCGGTGCCACTGGTCCTGCCGTCGATCGCCACGTCCTCCATCATGCCGCGTCGACGGACACGCTCTGGCGGCGGGCTTCGATGCGCTCCTTCGCCGGCCAGCGCACGTCGTGCGCCCAGCCCGCCAGCTCGAACCAGCGGATCAGCCGCGCACTGGAGTCGACCTGCCCGCGCAGCACCCCGTGCCGCGCCGACGTCGGGTCCGCGTGGTGCAGGTTGTGCCACGACTCGCCGCAGGACAGCACCGCCAGCCACCACACGTTCCCCGAACGGTCCCGCGACTTGAACGGCCGCTTCCCCACCGCGTGACAGATCGAGTTGATCGACCACGTCACGTGGTGCAGCAGCGCGACCCGCACCAGCGAACCCCAGAAGAACGCGGTGAACGCACCCCACCAGGACATCGTCACCAGACCGCCCACCAGCGGCGGGATCGCCAGCGACAGCATCGTCCAGAAGATGAAGTCGCGCGAGATCCGCCGGATCGCCGGGTCCTTGATCAGATCCGGGGCGTACTTCGCCTGCGGCGTCCGCTCCTCGTCGAACATCCAGCCGATGTGCGCCCACCACAGCCCCTTCATCAGGGCCGGCACCGTCTCACCGAAACGCCACGGCGAGTGCGGGTCGCCCTCCGCGTCCGAGAACTTGTGGTGCTTGCGGTGATCCGCCACCCACCGCACCAGCGGACCCTCCACCGCCAGCGAACCCATGATCGCCAACGCGATCCGCAGCGGCCGCTTCGCCTTGAACGAACCGTGCGTGAAGTAGCGGTGGAAACCGATCGTGATGCCGTGGCACCCGATGAAGTACATCGCCACCAGCAGACCCAGGTCGAGCCACGACACGCCGCCCCAGCTCCAGGCCAGCGGAACCGCCGCGACCACGGCCACGAAGGGCACCGTGATGAACAGCATCAGCGTGATCTGCTCGACCGACCGCTTCTTGTCCCCGCCCAGCGTGCCGGACGGCAGGTGTTCCTGATCGGATGCGAGCAACTCAGGGCTCAAGGTCATGGGTGTCCCCCGGGGGATGAGGATGAGGATGAGAACAGCGCGGAACGGCACGAAACGAACGCGAGGCTACGCTCCCGTAACCTACGGCGTCGTAAGTATGGCAGCGCGAGGACGCGCGGCAAGGGGGCACAAGGGGACCCTGACCGCCGTCCAGCAGATGGACACCTATCCTGGGTGCGTCGGACAGCGCGGTCCGCAAGCCTCCAGAACCCCTCCAGACGTGCTCAAACACTGCAAGGAGCCGCACCTGTGAGCAGTGCCGACCAGACCCCCACCGCCAGCGCCGAGCTGCGCGCCGACATCCGCCGACTGGGCGACCTCCTCGGCGAGACCCTCGTCCGCCAGGAGGGCCACGAGATCCTCGACCTCGTCGAGCAGGTCCGCAGCCTCACCCGCGAGGACGGCGAGGCCGCCGCCGAGCTGCTCCGCGGCGTCGAACTGGAGACGGCCGCCAAGCTGGTACGCGCCTTCTCCACCTACTTCCACCTGGCCAACGTCACCGAGCAGGTGCACCGCGGCCGCGAGATGCGCGAGAAGCGCGCCGCCGAGGGCGGCCTCCTCGCCCGCACCGTCGACATGCTCAAGGACGGCGACCCCGAGCACGTCCGCGAGACGGTCAAGAACCTCAACGTCCGGCCCGTCTTCACCGCGCACCCCACCGAGGCCGCGCGCCGGTCCGTCCTCAACAAGCTCCGCCGCATCGCCGCCCTCCTGGAGACCCCGGTCATCGAGGCCGACCGGCGCCGGCTCGACCTGCGGCTCGCCGAGAACATCGACCTCATCTGGCAGACCGACGAACTCCGGGTCGTCCGGCCCGAGCCCGCCGACGAGGCCCGCAACGCCATCTACTACCTCGACGAGCTCCACGCCGGCGCCGTCGGCGACGTCCTGGAGGACCTCGCCGCCGAACTCCAGCGCGTCGGCGTCGAACTCCCCGCCGGCACCCGCCCCCTCACCTTCGGCACCTGGATCGGCGGCGACCGCGACGGCAACCCCAACGTCACCCCCCAGGTGACCAGGGACATCCTCATCCTCCAGCACGAGCACGGCATCACCGACGCCCTCGAACTCGTCGACTACCTCCGCGGACTCCTCTCCAACTCGATCCGCTACGCCGGAGCCACCCAGGAACTCCTGGACTCCCTCCAGCAGGACCTGGACCTCCTCCCGGAGATCAGCCCCCGCTACAAGCGCCTCAACGCCGAGGAGCCGTACCGCCTCAAGGCCACCTGCATCCGGCAGAAGCTGGTCAACACCCGCGAGCGCCTCGCCTCCGGCACCCCCCACCAGGACGGCCGCGACTACCTCGGCACCGCCGAACTCGTCCACGACCTCACCCTGATCCAGACCTCGCTCCGCGAGCACCGCGGCGCGCTCTTCGCCGACGGCCGGATGGACCGCACCATCCGCACCCTCTCCGCCTTCGGCCTCCAGCTCGCCACCATGGACGTCCGCGAACACGCCGACGCCCACCACCACGCCCTCGGCCAGCTCTTCGACCGCCTCGGCGAGGAGTCCTGGCGGTACGCCGACATGCCGCGCGACTACCGGCAGAAGCTCCTCGCCAAGGAACTCCGCTCGCGCCGCCCGCTCGCCCCCACCCCCGCCCCGCTCGACGCGGCCGGCGAGAAGACCCTCGGCGTCTTCCACACCGTCAAGGAAGCCTTCGAGCGCTTCGGCCCCGAGGTCATCGAGTCCTACATCATCTCGATGTGCCAGGGCGCCGACGACGTCTTCGCCGCCGCCGTCCTCGCCCGCGAAGCAGGCCTCATCGACCTCCACGCCGGCTGGGCCAAGATCGGCATCGTGCCCCTCCTGGAGACCACCGACGAGCTCAAGGCCGCCGACGTCATCCTCGACGGCATGCTCGCCGACCCCTCCTACCGCCGCCTCGTCTCGCTCCGCGGCGACGTCCAGGAGGTCATGCTCGGCTACTCGGACTCCTCCAAGTTCGGCGGCATCACCACGAGCCAGTGGGAGATCCACCGCGCCCAGCGCCGCCTCCGCGACGTGGCCCACCGCTACGGCGTACGCCTCCGCCTCTTCCACGGCCGCGGCGGCACCGTCGGCCGCGGCGGCGGCCCCTCCCACGACGCCATCCTCGCCCAGCCCTGGGGCACCCTGGAGGGCGAGATCAAGGTCACCGAGCAGGGCGAGGTCATCTCCGACAAGTACCTCATCCCCTCCCTCGCCCGCGAGAACCTCGAACTGACCGTCGCCGCCACCCTGCAGGCCTCCGCCCTGCACACCGCGCCGCGCCAGTCCGACGAGGCCCTCGCCCGCTGGGACGCGGCCATGGACACCGTCTCGGAGGCCGCCCACACCGCCTACCGCAAGCTCGTCGAGGACCCCGGCCTGCCGGCGTACTTCCTCGCCTCCACCCCCGTCGACCAGCTCGCCGACCTGCACCTGGGCTCACGGCCCTCGCGCCGCCCCGGCTCCGGCGTCTCCCTCGACGGACTCCGCGCCATCCCGTGGGTGTTCGGCTGGACCCAGTCCCGCCAGATCGTCCCCGGCTGGTTCGGCGTCGGCTCCGGCCTCAAGGCCCTCCGCGAAGCGGGCCTCGACCCGGTCCTCGGCGAGATGTACGAGCGCTGGCACTTCTTCCGCAACTTCCTCTCCAACGTCGAGATGACGCTGGCGAAGACCGACCTGCGGATCGCCCGGCACTACGTCGACACCCTCGTCCCCGACGAGCTCAAGCACGTCTTCGAGACCATCGAGGCCGAGCACGCGCTGACCGTCGCCGAGGTCCTCAAGATCACCGGCGGCGAGAAGCTCCTGGACTCCAACCCGGTCCTCCAGCAGACCTTCTCCATCCGCGACGCCTACCTGGACCCGATCTCCTACCTCCAGGTCGCCCTCCTGGCCCGCCAGCGCGGCGCCGCGGAGCGCGGCGAAGAGCCGGACCCGCTGCTCGCCCGCGCCCTGCTCCTCACCGTGAACGGCGTCGCCGCCGGCCTGCGCAACACCGGCTGACCCCGTCCCCGCACAGCCAGGTGCCCCCGTGGAGAACCCTCCACGGGGGCACCTGTGCGTGCGGGGACGGGCCGGGGCAAGCCGCCCCTCAGAGCGCGAAGAACGCCGCCACCAGCAGCGCGGCCCCCGCCCCCGCCATCGACCACGCCGTCCTCGGCAGCCGCAGCCCCCCGCCGATCAGCGGCGCCGCGAGCAGCAGCGCCCCGCCCAGCGGCAGCCACGCGTGCAGACCCCCGCCCCAGCCCGTCCGCACGCCCTCGTCCGTGCCCGGCTTCACCACCACCGGGATCGTCACGCCCTTCTCCGCCGCCACCGACCGCGCGATCGTCAGCGTCCGGCGCGGCGACGCGGGGTCCTCCGGGGCGTAGCGGCCGCTGCACAGGTCGTCGGTGCAGCCGGTCACCGTCAGCGTCCCGTGCTCCCGCCCCTTGGCGAGCAGGACGTGCTGGGCCGAGTTCCAGGAGGCCCAGGCGCCCGCGACCAGCAGGAGGAGGGCGACGAGGGCCATGGCGGCGTTACGGACGTGCGTCATGACCCGCGATCGTACAGTCGTACCGCGCGAGCCCCGCAGGGCTCAGGAGTTGTACGCCGACTGGGCCCGCTCCAGACCCTCCGCAACCAGGCACTCCACCGAGTCCGCCGCCCGGTCCACGAACCAGTCCAGGTCCTTGCGCTCCGTCGACGAGAAGTCCTTCAGCACGAAGTCCGCCACCTGCATCCGGCCCGGCGGACGCCCGATCCCGCACCGCACCCGGTGGTACTCCGCGCCCATCGCCTTCGTCATCGACTTCAGACCGTTGTGCCCGTTGTCGCCACCGCCGATCTTCAGCCGCAGCACCGAGTAGTCGATGTCCAACTCGTCATGGACCGCCACGACATGCGCCGTCGGCACCTTGTAGAAGTCCCGCAGCGCCGTCACCGGCCCGCCCGACAGGTTCATGTACGACATCGGCTTCGCCAGCACCACCCGGCGGCTCGCCGGCCCCGGCGGACCCATCCGGCCCTCGACGACCTGCGCCTGCGCCTTCCCCGCCCGCTTGAACGAGCCCCGCATCCGCTCGGCCAGCAGGTCCACCACCATGAACCCGATGTTGTGCCGGTTACCCGCGTACTCGGGCCCGGGATTGCCGAGGCCGACGATCAGCCAGGGCGCGTTCGCGTCATCCGTCATGTGCGTCGGGTCTCCTCGTCCCACTACGTCCAGGAACATCCAGATACGGAAAACGGGGTGACGGGCCGTGCGGCCCGTCACCCCGTCACGTCAGGCAGAGCCTACGGCTCAGGCCTCGGCGCCCTCGGCGGCCTCGGTCTCGGCCTCGGCGGCCGGCTCCTCGGCCTGCGCGGCCAGGACCTGGAGGACGACGGCCTCGGCGTCGGTCACCAGGGTCGAACCCTTGGGCAGCTCCAGGTCGCCGGCGAGCACGGAGGCACCGGCCTCCAGGCCCTCCACGGAGACCGTGACGGCCTCGGGGAGGTGGGTGGCCTCGGCCTCGACGGAGACGGTGCTCAGGACGTGCTCGAGCAGGTTGCCGCCGGCGGCCAGCTCACCCTCGGCCTGCACGGGGATCTCGACGGTGACCTTCTCGCCGCGCTTCACGAGGAGCAGGTCGACGTGCACGAGGAAGCCCTTGATGGCGTCGCGCTGGACGGCCTTCGGGATCGCGAGCTCGTTCTTGCCGTCGATGTCCAGGGACAGCAGGACGTTCGGCGTACGCAGGGCCAGGGCCAGGTCGTGGGCCGGCAGGGTCACGTGCGCCGGCTCGGAGCCGTGGCCGTAGACGACCGCGGGGACCTGGGCGTTGCGGCGGATCGCACGGGCCGCGCCCTTGCCGAACTCGGTACGGACGGCAGCGGCGAGCTTGACCTCGGACATGGTGCACTCCTCGTAGAAAGGTGACGAAAGTCTGGGTCACCCGGCCACGACTGGCGATGGCCTGCTACGAAGAGCGCGTCGATAACGGACCGCCGTGACCCTGTACATCCGTACGGGTACGGCCTCCCTCGCCGAGCAACTACGGCAGTCTACCGGCCCGCCGCCCCACCACCCAATTGGATCACCCGGACACGGCGGAGGGCCGCTCCCCCGAACGGGGAAACGGCCCTCACGGCTGCGGTACGGCCGAGGCTCAGTGCTCCTCGAAGAGGCTCGTCACCGAACCGTCCTCGAAGACCTCGCGCACCGCGCGCGCGATCGTCGGCGCGATCGACAGCACCGTGATCTTGTCCAGCTCCAGGGCACCCGGAACCGGCAGCGTGTCCGTGAACACGAACTCGCTGACCTTCGAGTTCTTCAGGCGGTCCGCGGCCGGACCCGACAGGATGCCGTGCGTGGCCGTCACGATGACGTCCTCGGCGCCGTGCGCGAACAGGGCGTCCGCCGCGGCGCAGATCGTGCCGCCGGTGTCGACCATGTCGTCCACCAGGACGCAGACGCGGCCCTTCACGTCGCCGACGACCTCGTGGACGGTGACCTGGTTGGCGACGTCCTTGTCGCGGCGCTTGTGCACGATCGCCAGCGGGGCGTCCAGACGGTCGCACCAGCGGTCGGCGACCCGCACGCGGCCGGCGTCCGGGGAGACGATCGTCAGCTTGGTGCGGTCGACCTTCGCGCCCACGTAGTCCGCCAGGACCGGCAGGGCCGACAGGTGGTCCACCGGACCGTCGAAGAAGCCCTGGATCTGGTCCGTGTGCAGGTCCACCGTCAGGATGCGGTCCGCACCGGAGGTCTTCAGCAGGTCCGCGACCAGACGCGCCGAGATCGGCTCGCGACCGCGGTGCTTCTTGTCCTGGCGGGCGTAACCGTACGACGGGATGATCACAGTGATACTCCGGGCCGAGGCCCGCTTGAGCGCATCGATCATGATCAGCTGTTCCATGATCCACTTGTTGATCGGAGCCGTGTGGCTCTGGATCAGGAAGCAGTCCGCGCCACGGGCCGACTCCTGGAAGCGGACGTAGATCTCACCGTTGGCGAAGTCGAACGCCTTGGTGGGAACGAGGCCGACACCCAGCTGGTGCGCGACCTCCTCGGCCAGCTCGGGGTGGGCGCGGCCGGAGAAGAGCATCAGCTTCTTCTCGCCGGTCGTCTTGATCCCGGTCACAGCACTGTCTCCTCAGACGTGTTGTCTGGCCGCCGCCACGAGCTGTCGTGCGCGTGTGCGAGCCAGCCGAATTTGTGTGCACGTATCACGGTACGCCGAGTTCGACGTACCCGTTTCCGGTCAGCTTTCGCCGGCGGAGTCCTCCGAGGCGGCCTGAGCGGCCTGCGCGGCAGCGCTGCCGGGACGCTTCCGGGCCACCCAACCCTCGATATTCCGCTGCTGGCCCCGGGCGACGGCGAGCGAACCGGCCGGCACGTCCTTCGTGATCACGGACCCCGCGGCGGTGTACGCGCCGTCCCCGATCGTGACGGGAGCCACAAACATGTTGTCCGACCCGGTCTTGCAGTGCGACCCGATCGTGGTGTGGTGCTTCACCTCGCCGTCGTAGTTCACGAACACGCTGGCCGCGCCGATGTTCGAGTACTCCCCGATCGTGGCGTCGCCCACGTACGACAGGTGCGGGACCTTCGTGCCCTCGCCGATCGTCGCGTTCTTCATCTCGACGTACGTACCGGCCTTGGACTTCCGGCCCAGGTTCGTCCCCGGACGGAGGTACGCGAACGGCCCCACCGAGGCGTTCTCGCCGATCACGGCGGAGTCGGCGACCGCGTTGTCCACGCGGGCGCCCTTCTCGACGCGGGTGTCCTTCAGGCGCGTGTTCGGGCCGACCACGGCGTCCTCGCCGATGTGCGTCGCCCCGATCAGCTGCGTGCCCGGCAGCAGGACGGCGTCGGGCTCGAAGGTCACGGTGACGTCCACGAACACCGAGGCCGGGTCGACCACGGTCACACCGGCCAGCATGGCCCGCTCGATCAGCCGCCGGTTCAGCAGCGCACGCGCCTCGGCGAGCTGCACCCGGTTGTTGATGCCCAGGATCTCGCGGTGGTCGCCGGCCACCGACGCGCCGACGCGGTGCCCCGCCTCGCGCAGGATGCTCAGCACGTCGGTGAGGTACTCCTCGCCCTGGCTGTTGTCCGTCCGGACCTTGCCGAGGGCGTCGGCGAGCAGCTGCCCGTCGAACGCGAACACCCCGGAGTTGATCTCGCGGATGGCCCGCTGCGCGTCGGAGGCGTCCTTGTGCTCGACGATCTCGGTGACGGCCCCGGTCGCCGGGTCGCGCACGATCCGCCCGTACCCGGTGGAGTCCGGGACCTCGGCGCTCAGCACGGTGACGGCGTTCCCGTCGGCGGCGTGGGTGTCGGCGAGCGCGCGGAGCGTCTCGCCGGACAGCAGCGGAGTGTCGCCGCACACGACGACCACGGTCCCCTCGGGCGCCCGGCCGAGCTCCTCCAGGGCCATCCGCACCGCGTGACCGGTGCCGTTCTGCTCCTCCTGGACGGCGGTGCGGGTCCCGGCGTAGTGCTCGTCCAGGTGCCCCTTCACCAGCTCGCGGGCGTGCCCGACGACCACGACGAGGTGCTCGGGCTCCAGTTCCCGGGCGGCGGAGACGACATGCCCGACGAGTGACCGCCCGGCGATCTCGTGGAGGACCTTGGGGGTCTTCGACTTCATGCGGGTGCCCTCACCCGCTGCGAGGACGACGACGGCGGCCGGGCGTGTGGCGCTCACGGGAATGCCCTTCGGCTTTGGGTGGTGGACGCACGAAGGATACCGGGGGGCAGGGGTGCGGACATGAGCGCGGGTCCTGACCGTGGTGGTCAGGACCCGCCGACAGGCTCCCGGAGAAGGATTCGAACCCTCATTCAATGGACCAAAACCATTTGTCCTGCCCTTAGACGATCCGGGATAGTTCGCCCTCTATGTCCGACTTCCCGTCTGGGTGGTCCGGACCGCCCCTACTATGCCGCACCAGGCCCCCTCGATGCGACGGTACAGATCGGCGCTCCCGAGGATTTGGATCACCAGGCACCCGTGGTAGCCGTCGCCGACGTTCTTGCGGTTGGTGCGGGGCGTGTGGCGTTTGAGGGTGGTCTTGTTGAACGTCGAGGCGTCGACGCCGACGAGGTCGCTCCAGTACCGCTCGGCGGCCGCCGCGTCGGCGGTCTCGTGGATCATCACGTAGTACCTCCTGCGCGCGGGTTCGACGCGGAGGAGGTCCAGCCAGGCGGTGAAGACCCGGATCATCCCGGGATCGCTGTTCACGAACGTCACGCGCTCCCGACGGGCGTGCGCCTTGTCCTTGGTGCCCTCGGCCCAGTAGAGCCCCACTCCCAGCAGGAAGAGCTCGCGCTCCGACAGCTCGCCGATCTCCGCGGCCGCCGCGTCCTTGGCGGCCCGCCGCTCCTCCTCCCGCCGTCGCAGGACCGGCTCCCATCCTCGGCGGGCGATCTCGGAGGCCTCCTCGCGAGACCGCTTCCGTTCCGGCTTCGGCAGATCCCGTACCCACAGGGAGATCGAGCTCTTCGAGCAGCCCAGTTCCAGCTGGATCCGGTCGTAGGTCATGCCCCGGAGGCGTAGCTCCCTGGCCCGGGCGCGGAAGTCGTCCTTGGCGTTGGGGCGTTTCGTCCACTCCGGTGGCGGTTCGCCTTCGAGGAGGCGGTTGAGGAGGTCGTTGTTGTCGATCCGGAGGCGGTCCCGGATCCGGCGGCGGCTGAGTCCCTCGCGGCGGAGCGCGACCGCCCGGTCCCGCAGGTCCTCGAAGTCGGCGTACTTGCTCGATTCGGCTGTCATGTGAACACCCTCGTCCGGAATGCGGACATCCGGGTCGAAAGCCCTGTCGATTCAACAGTTCGAGGGACTGGTGTGTACCGCGTTGACGCGAGGGCTCGCCCGTAGGGTGGTGGGTATGACCGTGACGGGGGCAGACCGGGGCGCCGTGGGTGTCGGGAATCGGTGGTGGTGGGGGAGGCGGCGGAGTGCCGTCCTGGATGTGGGGCTCGCTCTCGTGTCCGCGCTGGAGTGCGGACTCGAAGGGGTCGGGTTCGCCGAGAAGGCCGCGCTGCCCGTGCCCGTCGGGGTCCTGTTCGGACTGGTGATCGGGTCGGTACTGCTGGTGCGGCGGCGTTCGCCCGTCGTCGTCGTGCTCGTGTCGATCGCCGTGACGCCCGCCGAGATGGGCTTCCTGATGGGGATCGTCGGGCTGTACTCGCTCGCCGCCTCCGAGGTGCCCCGGCGGATCACCGCCCTGCTCGCGGGGATGTCCACCGTCGCCGTGTTCGTCGTGACGGCCGTGCGGATGCGGCAGGACCTCGCCCAGGCCGACGTCGGGCAGCCCGAGATCGACCCGAGCGGCTGGTACGTGCCGGTCGTCGCGGTCTTCGTGACCCTCGGGCTCAACGCCCCGCCGCTGCTCTTCGGCCTCTACATAGGGGCGCGCCGCCGGCTCATGGAGAGTCTGCGGGAGCGGGCGGACAGTCTGGAGCAGGAGTTGTCGCTGCTGGCGGACCGGGCGGAGCAGCGGGCGCAGTGGGCGCGGCAGGAGGAGCGGACGCGGATCGCGCGTGAGATGCACGACGTGGTGGCGCATCGGGTGTCGTTGATGGTGGTGCACGCGGCCGCCTTGCAGGCGGTGGCGTTGAAGGATCCGCAGAAGGCGGTGCGGAACGCGGCTCTGGTGGGGGACATGGGGCGGCAGGCGTTGACGGAGTTGCGGGAGATGTTGGGGGTGCTGAGGGAGGGGGCGGCTCCGGTGGCTCCGGTCTCCGTGCCGCTGGCGGCCGTGGGGCGGGCCGCCGCCGCTGCCGCCGAGGCCGCCGCCGAGGACGGTCCGTGTCTGGACGCGCTGGAGGGGCTGTGCGAGCAGTCACGGCTGGCGGGGACGGTGGTGGACCTGGTGGTGGTGGGGGAGGTGCGGTCCTATGCGCCGGAGGTGGAGCGGACGGCGTACCGGGTGGTGCAGGAGGCGCTGACGAACGTCCACAAGCACGCGGCGGGGGCCGATGTGGTGGTGCGGCTCGCGCACCGGGGGGCGGAGGTGGCGATGCAGGTGGAGAACGGTCCGTGTCCGGTGGACGCGGGGGTCGCGGACGTGGGGCTGCCGAGTGGGGGGAACGGGCTGGTCGGCATGCGGGAGCGGGTGCTGCGGCTGGGCGGTGTGTTCGTGTCGGGGGCGACCGACGCCGGGGGTTTCCGGGTGTCGGCGGTGCTGCCGACGGTCAGCCCGCTGTCAGGCGGGCCGGCTGTGCGCCCGTGACGAGGGTGGCGAGGGCGGTGTCGATGTCCTTGCCGAGGTACCAGTCGCCGGCGTGGTCGAGGCTGTAGACGCGGCCTTCCACGTCCATGGCGAGGATCGCCTGGTGGTCGCCCTCCTCGCCGAGGGGGGCGAGCTCGGTGTCGAGGGCGCGTCCGAGGTCGGCGAGGGTGCGGGAGAGGTGGAGTCCGGCGAGCGGGTCGAAGCGGACGGCGGCGGGCGCTATCTGGCGTCCGTGGCCGGGCGCGGTGATCCGGAGGCCGCCGAACTCGGCCCAGGCCTCGACGACGGCGGGGAAGACGCTGTGCCGGTGTCCGGCGGGGGAGAGGTGGGCGCGGAGGGTGTCCGCCCACTCCTCGGCGAGTTTGATGTCCCAGCGGCCGGGTTGCCAGCCGGCCTCGCGGAGGGCGGCGTCGACGTTGACCGGGAACCGGGTGGTGCTGAGGTGGTCGGGCATGGGGGTGGGGTCAGCCGTTCTCGACAGGCGTGGTGGGGTCGACGGTGCGGACGCCGAAGTGGGCGAGCATCGCCGTGCAGGAGCGGCAGGGTGCGGCGTAGCTGCCGTGCAGGGGGTCGCCGTCCTCGCGGATGTGCCGGGCGGTGAGCTTGGCGTGTTTGAGGGAGCGGCGGGCTTCGCCGGGGGTGAGCGGTTTGCGCTGGGCGCGCTTGGAGCGGGCGTTCTCGGCGGCGGTGAGGTGCCGGGAGAGCAGGATGGCCTCGGGGCAGCGTCCGGTGAAGCGTTCGCGCTGGCCGCTGGTGAGGGTGTCCAGGAAGTCCTGCACGAGGGCGTGCAGGGCGGGTGGCCGGTCGCCGCGTCCGGCGGTACAGGTGAGGGTCGTCTCGCCGCGGACGGAGAGGGCGGCCCCGACGGTGGGGAGGATGCCGTCGCGGCGCTGACGCAGTAACGGTGCGCGCGTGGTGTCGGCGCTGCTGCTCCAGTTGAGGCGTGGGTCACCCTGTGTGGGCGTCGGTGCTGTGTGCATGGTGCTGGTCTTCCCCTCCTGCAATCCCCCGAGTTGCGTGGACAGCCTGCCAAATAGGGAGCCATATGGGGAAGCTGGGGCGCTGAAACGCCGCTTCGGTGTGTCGGAATCATGGTCGACCTGTCATGGCGTCGTGACACGTGGTCACTGCCGGATCGGGCCGGTTCGGGGTCTTGTGGCAGCGCATAGGCTGTGCGGCATCAGTCAGGAGCAGCCAGCGGCTGCGGGTAGTAGCAGTCAGCGACGCCAGTGCAGGGGGCAACCGCCATGACGACAGGTCGGCTCGGGCAGGACACCGCGCCACCGAACGCCGCCTATGCCGGGCAGGTCGTGCACTTTCCGGATCCGGTCCGGGCCTCCCGGCATCCTCGCGGGGTGCGGGTGGACGAGTTCGGTTTCCCGGACTTCTCGCCGTACGCGCGTGCGGCGGCGGAGATCGCCGATCCGCCGGAGGGTTTCGGTGTCGACGAGCTGCGGCTCACCGACTACGTGTCGGCGAACGCGGCGATGGCGGCGACGGGTCATGAGCTGTGGGACACGATTCCCTCGGTGGCGACGCCGCACGGCTGGACCTGGCACCACGTGGCGCGGAGCCGGCGGATGGAGCTGGTGCCGGTCGAGGTGAAGGCGTTGCTGCGTCATCACGGCGGGGTGGCGACGGCCGCCGTCGACCACATGAAGCGGGGGACGCGTCCGCTGCAGGAGACCCGGCCGGCGCACTTCGGCCTGCCCAAGGGGCGGGTGTCGGTGTCGGAGCAGCAGCTTCAGGGCGTGGAGGAGGACCTCGGCTACCGGCTTCCGGGGGCGTACCGGTCGTTCCTGCGGGCGGCGGGCGGGTGCGCCCCGGTGGGGGCGGCGCTCGACGCGGAGCTGGGGCTGCTGGTCGACCAGCCGTTCTTCACGGTGCGGGAGGAGGCGGGGGTCAACGACCTCGTCTACGTCAACAAGTGCCTGCGTGATCACCTGACGAAGGACTACCTGGGGGTGGCGTTCGTCCAGGGTGGTCTGGTCGCCCTGAAGGTGCGGGGTGAGGGGGTCGGTTCGGTGTGGTTCTGCGCGTACGACGACGCCCGGGACTCCGGCGAGGCGGCGGCGGGCTGGTCGGCGGCCGAGCGGGTGGGGCGGCTGCTGCTCCCGTGCGGTGCGGACTTCGATGCGTTCCTCCAGCGGTTGGCGGGCAATCCGCCGGAGCTGGAGACGGTGGCGAACCTGATGGTGGACGGCGGCTTCGCGCGTGCGGTGCCGGTCGTCCCGGTGGGGGAGTGAGTGGGCTGTGGTGACGTTCGCGCAGGCGCAGGAGCGCGCCGAGGAGTGGATCAACGGCGACCTGCCGGGGTACCAGCACCGTGAGGTGCGGGTGCGGGAGTTCGAGCTGGGGTTCGTGGTGTGGGCGGAGGACCGCGAGGGCGGTCCGACGTCGGACGGCGGGCGTCAGCGGCTGGTGATCGCCCGGGACAGTGGTGAGGCGACGCTGTGGCCGGGGCTGCCGGTGGGTGAGGTCATCCGCCGGTACGAGGAGGAGTACGGGGCGGCGGAGGAAGTTCCGGCGCAGGCGGCGGTGCCGGCGGCGCGGATCGATCTGAACCAGACGTCGTTCCTGTTGAGTCCGCCGGAGTGGTTGCAGGACGCGGCGGACCGGATCGGGTTGCCGAAGCAGCCGAACGCGTCGCAGGAGAGCGGTGCGTCCTCGGCGTCGGCGGACGACGTGTCGGAGCCGGTGGCGGCGGCGGAGTCGGGGCCGTCGGCCTCGGTCGCCTCGTCGTCGTCGGCTTCGGAGGGCGCGGGGGTGTCCGCGGTGCCGGGTTCCGTCGCGTACGAGCCGACGGCGATGGACGGGGTTCCGGCGGAGCGTCCGGTCGCGGATGCGGCTGCGGCTGGGGATTCGGCGTCCGGGGGCCCGGGGTCCGCGGCCCCGGAGGTTCCGGCGCCGGCGGGTCCGGAGGCCGGCGTCTCCGGTGGTCCGGCTCAGGCCGGTCCGGACGCCCCGGCGGCCCCGGCCGCTCCGGTGGCGCCCGCGGCTCCGCCCGTTCCCGCTTCCGCGCCGACCCCGCCGCCGGCGTCGAGCCCGTGGGCGGACGCCAACGCGAGTGCGGGCGGGGCGGACGGTGCGGTGCCGCTGCCCGCGACCGTGTTCGCGCCGCCGCTGTCCGGCACGGACGACGAGGACACCCCGCCGCCGCAGGTGGGCGCGGACGCGCCGACCGCCCTGATGAAGGGGGGCAGCGCGCTGCCCCCGACGGCGGTGTCGCCCCGGCTGAACCCGGCCGCGCCGGCTCCCGGCCCCGCTCCGGCGGGTCCGGCCGCGCCCCCGGCGCCGCCGCAGGCCGCCGGTCCGGGCGTGCCGCCTCCGCCCGCTCCCGCTCCCGCGCCCTCGGCGCCGGGTGCCCGGGACATCGCGGACGAGGCGACCAGCAAGGCCGCGCTGCCGCCGAAGGCGAACCGCGGTCCGGCCGGGCCCCCGCCGCCGCCCGGAGCTCCCGGCGTCCCCGGCGGGTCGTCGGGCGCGGGCGCGTACATCCCGACGCAACTGGTGTCGCAGCTGGGGCCCGAGGGTCCCACGCCGCCCGCGCAGCCGGGCCCGCCCGGCCCGCCGCCGGCCCCGGCCCCGCCCGCGCCGCCGCAGCCCGTGCACCACGCGGCGACGATGCTTGCGCATCCGAACCAGGGCGGTCCCGGCGCGCCGCCGCCGCCTCCGCCGCCGCCGGGTGTGCCCGGTACGCCCGCGGGCGGCATCGAGCACGCGGCGACGATGCTGGCCCACCCGGGACCGGGCGGTCCGGTGGCGCCGCAGCCTCCGGGTCCGCCGGCTCCGCCGCCGCCGCTGCACGGCGGCCAGACCCCGCCGCCCGCGCCGGGCCCCGTGCCCGGTCCGGTTCCGGGGGCCGCGCCGCCGGCGTACGGCTATCCGCAGCCGGCGGGTCAGCCGACGGTCGGCCCCGGCTACCAGGCGGTGCTGCGCTATCGCGCGCCCGACGGTTCCGAGGCGCAGATCATCCGGCGTTCGGCGCCGGGCACCCCGCATCCGGAGTGGCAGATCCTGCACGAGCTGCGCGCGATGAACGTGCCGCCGCAGCAGGTGCTGGAGCTGCACACGGAGCTGGAGTCCTGCGAGCTGCCGGGCGGCTACTGCGCGCGGATGATCAGGGAGACCTGGCCGCAGGCGCGGATCACGAGCATCGCCCCGTACGGCCGTGATCACGCGGGCCGTCAGCAGGGCATGCGGCAACTCCTCACCCACCAGGGCGAGCTGCACCAGGTCGCGGACGGTCCGGCGCGGCCGGCGCCGGTGCGTGCGCCGCTGCCGCAGGTGCAGCCGGCGCCGCCGATCCCGCCGGAGGGCATCGCGCAGGAGCTGGCGGGGGCGTTCGGTCCGGGCATCCTCCGCTTCGACCAGCGGGCGGTGTCCCGGCAGGGCGTGCCGGAGCTGGTGGCGCGCACGCTGGTGTGGGCGGGGCTGCCCGCGGACTTCGGGCCGTTCTTCTGGGCGCAGCCCGCGGTGCCGGTGGTGCCGACGCTGGCGGAGCTGGCCGCGCAGCGGCAGGTCCAGCCGGCGCCGGACGCGAGTTCGTACCTGGTGCTCGGTTCGGACTTCGGCCGGGCGATCTGCGTCCAGTACGGGACCGCGCACATCGTGGCGGTGCCGGTGGAGGCCGGTCCGGGCGGGCAGTCGGTGCCGGCGCAGTTCGTGAACACGGGGCTGCCCGAGTTCACGCGGGCGATGGCGCTGCTCGGCCGGATGTGGCGGCTGCGGTTCGGGCTGAACCCGGAGCAGGCGGGGCGCTGGACGGTCGACTTCCAGGCGCAGCTGGCGATGCTGGACCCGGCGGCGCTGTCGTCGCCGGAGAACTGGTGGTCGGTGCTGCTGGAGCAGATGTGGGACGGCCTTCTGTAGGGGGAGGGGCCGGGGTTTCCCGCGGACGCCGCTGGACAGACTCCCTGGACAGAATGTGATGAAAGGCGCTCGACGTGTGTGCACGTTGGGCGTCTTTTGTCCGTTCTGATGCAGCATCCTGGACGTTCGGTCGGGTCACAGGGAAGGGGCGCCAGGGGATGAGTTTCGCTGTCGGACGGGGACGCGGCTATCGGCCGGAGCAGGTCGACCGCTACCTCGCCGCGCTCGCCGGGGACCGTGACGGAGCCTGGGAGCGGGCCGCGCGGCTCACCGTCCTCGCCGAGGAGGCGGAGGCCGAGGCGGCCCGGCTGCGCGCGGCCGTGGAGGCGCTCGTACCGCACCGCTACGAGAACCTCGGCGCGCGGGCGGGGGAGATCCTGGAGCTGGCCGAGCGGGAGGACGAGTCGCTCGTACGGTCCGCCGAGGCGGCGGCGCAGGCCCTCGCGGAGGCGGCGGACACGGCCGCCCGGGAGGCGGCGGAGGCGGCCCGGGCGGACGCGGAGGGCGTCCGGGAGGCGGCCGAGGGAGCGGCGGGCAAGACCCTGGCGGCGGCGCGGGCGCGGGCCGAGGAGCTGACGACGGAGGCCCGGCGCGAGGCGGACGAGCTGCTGACCGGGGCGCGGGAGGACTTCGAGGCGATCGAGCGGCGCGCGGCGGACCTCCTCGCGGAGCAGGTCGCCGAGCAGACGGCCGTACGGGAGGAGGCGGAGCGTGCGGAGGAGGCACGGACGGCCGCCCTCGACGCCCGGCACGGGGAGCTGACCGCCGCGGCGGAGGCGAGGCTCGCGGAGGCACGGCGGACCCTGGCGCAGACCGAGGAGGAGGCCCGCCACGGCCAGGAGGACGCCGAGGCCAGGGCGTCCGGGCTGCTCGCGGAGGCCCGGATGAAGGCGGAGCGCGCCGAGCGCGAGACGGAACGGGTGCTGCGGGAGCACGAGGAGGCCCGGGACGAGATCCACGGCCACATGGACCACATCCGCGACTCGTTGGCGGCCCTGACGGGCCGCGCGGGGACGACGGACGGGGACGGGGCCGGGGACGAGGGGTAGTCGGGGCCCTTCCGCCTCCCCCCAACGGCCGGGGGCCGTCTGACGTCGGATAACCTCCCCTCTCCCAGGGGAGGGAACATGAACATGCACGTCACACGCACGCGCGGCCGCCGTCTCGCGGCCGTCGCCGTCACCGTCGTCCTCGCCGCCTCGGGCGGCACGCTCACCGCGCTCCCGGCCGCGGCCGCCCCCGCGCCCGCCGCGGCGCAGGAGGGCCGGCAGGCCCCCGTGTCGTTCCCGCGCAACGCCGACGTCGTCGGCGCGGGCCCGAGCGGTTTCCTGTCCAAGACCCGCGGCGCCTCGCCGGAGTTCCGCTGGACCTGGTACGCGGACGGCTCGTCCGTCGTGCTGCCGGGGGCCACCGAGGCCGCCGCCGGCGGCGCGGACCTCGTCGTCACCGTCGACCGGTCCGCCCCGGTCGCCGGCCGGGTGGTCCGGGTCTACGACCTGGCGAAGCCCACCGCCGCTCCGGCCCCCCGGGAGGTGAGCCTCGACGCCCTCGGCGACGGCTTCTTCTTCGAGGGCGTCGCCGGCGCCACCATGCTCCTCGGGCAGTACGTGGCCGGCGGCCCGCAGAAGCAGTACGCCGTCACCCTCGACGACAACCCGCCGAAGGCCCGCGCGGTGGCCGGAGGTGCCGGAATCGACTGCGCCGACGGCCGCGACGGCTGGACCGACACCGCCTCCGTGCTCTACGAGTGCAGCCTCGACGCGACCGGGACGACGGTCAAGATCCTCGTCGACCTCGCCTCGGGCACCTCGAAGTGGTACCCCCAGCATGACGACCAGTGGGCCCGCGAGGGCGCCGTCTCCGGCACCCACGTGGCCTGGCGCGAGGCCCGGATGTCCGGCAGCCGGTCCGTCCACGGGATCGTCGCCTTCGCGCGCGACAGCACCACCGAGCGGTGGATCCCGTCGGACGACGACCTGAGCGACCCGCTGTACCTGGTCGGCGGCTGGGTGGCGTCCGGCCGGAAGGCCCACATCGAATCGTCCACCTCGGCGCCCGGCGTGCCCCGACCGACGGTGCGGCCGTTCACGGCCCAGTCCGTCGCGACCGGAGAGAAGGTCCAGCTCCTCACCGCCTTCTCGTCCGCCGTCGCGGGCCCCGACGGCAGCCTCCTCGTGCGCGGCGGCACCCCCGAGCACGGCGAGGGCCTCTACCGGGTCTCGCCGCGCTCCGACGGCGGACGTCCGGACGTCGCACTCGTCGCGTCCACCGGGCAGTCGACCGTCCTGGCCGTCACCCGTTCCACCACCCCGACGACCCTGACCGGCGAGCAGGCCGCACGCGGCTTCGACTTCGGCTGGGACCTGTCCCGGGCGGACGCCGACGTGTGGCTGACCCTGACCCGCGTCGGCGGCGGCGGCAGGACGATCAACACCCGCCTGTACGCCCAGAACCCCGCCGCCCCCGGCCTGCCGGGCCACCTCACCTGGCACTGGGACGGCAAGGACCTGGACGCCGCCGACTGGGACGCCCCGGCGCGCAACGGCACGTACGAGTGGCAGCTCACCGCCCGCCCCGACGAGGGCATCGGCCCCGACGTCGTCTCCACCGGCCGGTTCACCGTGACCCGGCCGGCGGCCCCGCACGACTTCGACGACGACGGCACGGCCGACCTCCTCGTCCGGGACACCGCCGGAGTGCTGTATCGCTTCGGCACCCGCCCCGCCGCTCCCGGCGGCTCCCTCGCGGACACCGGGGGCTCACGCGTCGGCGGCGGCTGGGGTGCCTTCGACCGGCTGGAGACCGTCGGGAACGTCGCGGGCTCCACCGCGCCCGACGTGATCGCCCGGGAGAAGAGCGGCGTCCTCTGGCTCTACCAGGGCACGGGCGACCGGGAGAAGCCGCTCGCGGCCCGCACGAGGATCGGGTCCGGCTGGCAGACGTACACCGAGCTCGCGGGCGGCAGCGACCTGACCGGCGACGGCCGCGCGGACCTCGTCGCCACGGACAAGGCGGGCGCCCTGTGGCTCTACAAGGGCACGGGCTCGGCCACCGCCCCCTTCGCGGCGCGCCAGCAGATCGGCCACGGCTGGGGCGTCTACAACCAGCTGACGGCCACCGGCAACCTCGCCGGCGGCCCGGCCGGGGACCTCGTCGCCCGTGACAAGGACGGCGTCCTCTGGCTGTACCTCGGCAAGGGCGACGGCACCTTCGCCGCCCGCACCAAGGTGGGCGCCGGGTGGGGCGGGTTCGCCGGGCTCACCGCCGTCGGCGACGCCAACGGCGACGGACGGGCCGACCTGGTCGCCTCGAACGGCGCCGAGACCTTCTACGCCGGTACGGGCGACTGGTCGGCGCCCTTCAAGCGCGGCGCCGCGGTGTCCCTCACCCAGGAGACGACCTACAACGCCGTCTTCTAGAGGGACCGTTCAGGGGAGGGCGCACTCCGCCCACACCGTCTTCCCCGGCGCGCCGACCCTGGGGTACCAGCCCCAGCGGTCCGCGAGCCGCTCCACGAGCAGCAGCCCCCGGCCCCCGTCCGCGAGTCCCTCCTCCGGACGGGGGCCGGGGCGCACCGGCATCCGCTCCCCCCGGGTGTCCCCGACCTCGACCCGCGCGACGGCCGGGACCCCGTGCAGCAGGCGCAGGAGGAGCAGGAAGTCCCGCCCCGGCACGTGCCCGTGCCGCACGGCGTTCGTCGCCAGCTCGGCGGCGACGAGGACCACGGCGTCGTGCGCCGGGGTGCCGAACGGCACACCCCACTCGTCCAGCCGCACCGCGACGAGCCGCCGGGCGAGCCGGGCGCCCCGGGCGGTCGAGGTGAAGCGGAGGGTGAAGACCTCACGGCCCAAGTAGGGCGACGCACCGGTGGGTTGGGTGGTGCAGGTGAGGCTGTCGATGTTGCTCGTCATGCCCCCTACGCTCCTCTTGGTCGCGTAGCGTGACCAGGGGTGACGTACCGACGCCACGGTCTTGTACGTGCGGTGTCGGTGCAGGTACGAGAGGTGGGCGCGATGGCGGACGAGTGGGGCGCGGTACCGGTGCCGGGGACCGGCCAGGAAATCGCGGTGGCGTTCGGGAAGACCCTGAAGACACTGCGGATGAGGGCGGGGCTGGGACGGGAGGAACTGGGCAGCCGGCTCGGCTACTCGTCATCGACCATCGCATCGTTCGAGCAGGGCCGGAGGATCCCGTCGCCGCGCACGGTCGAGCAGGCGGACGAGGTTCTGACCGCCGACGGCGTGCTGTCGGTGTGGAAGGTCCAGCTGGAGAACGCGCAGTACCCGGCGGGCTTCCCGGGCCTGGTGGAGTTGGAGAAGACGGCGATCGAACTCCTCCACTACGAGAAGTTCTTGGTCAGTGGCCTGTTGCAGACCGAGGAGTACATGCGGGCGGTGCTCGCGATGCGGCGCCCTCCCTTGGATCCGGATCTCGTGGAGCGGAGGGTGGCGTCCCGACTCCGCCGTCAGAAAGACGTCTTCGGGCGGCGCCCTGAACCCTTGAACAGTTTCGTCCTGGACGAAGTGGTGCTGCGGCAGCCGTACGGCGGCAAACAGGTCCTTCGTGCGCAGTATGAGCGACTGCTCCACATCGGGCACCAGCCGCACACCGATATCCAGGTCATGCCGATGGACCGGGAGGAGAACGCGGGGATGGGAGGACCGTTCACGATCGCCACGCGGAAGGACGGTAAGCGGTTCCTGTACTTCGAGGCGACTCATCAGATGACGCTGGTGGCCGAGCCGGAGCAGGTCACCGTCGCCGCCGTGCGCTTCGGGGTGATCCGGTCGCAGGCCCTCCCTCCCCGAGAGTCGCTCGAGTTCATCGAGAAGTTGTTGGGGGAGCTGTGAGCAGCACGGGAGCACTCTGCTGGTTCAGGGGCGGTTGCAGCGATGGTGACGGCGGCGACTGCATCGAGGTCGCTGCCCGCGCCGGAACCGTGCCCGTCCGTGACTCCGAGGCGTCGGGCTCGCCTCCGCGGAGTAGTACAACCGCCGCCTGTACGCGTCAGCCCTCCGCGCTCCGCCGCTCCCCCTCCTCCAGGACCGGGAAGCGGCGGGGCGCCAGGGTGAGCAGGACCAGGAGGGCCAGGGCCGCCGCGCCCGCCGCGCCCACGAAGACGTAGTCGACGGCCGCGTCGACCGCGCGCCGCAGGCCGTCCATCGCCCCCGCCGTCAGGGACTCGGGCGCGTCCAGCGCCCGCGCCAGGGTGTCCAGGTCGCCGCCGCCCAGGCGGGCGGCGAGCACGCCGTTCGCCACGGCGCCGAACAGGGCCGCGCCCACGCTCTGGCCGACCTGGCGGCAGAAGAGGACGGACGCGGTGGTCGTGCCCCGCTCCTCGTACGGGACGGTCGACTGCACGCCGACGATCAGCGGCAGTTGGAAGAGGCCGAGGGCCGCGCCCAGGAGCAGCATGATCAGGGCGGGCTGCCAGGGTTCCCCCGGGAACGGCAGGAACGGGAAGGCCAGGAGCAGGAGCAGGGCGAGCGAGATGCCGATGACGGCCGTCAGCCGGAAGCCGATCCGGCCGTAGACCCGGTTCGAGAACGCCGCGCTGATCGGCCAGCTCAGCGTCATCACCGAGAGCACGAACCCTGCCGCGATCGGCCCGAGACCCAGGACGGACTGCGCGTACGTCGGCAGGAAGACCGTCGGCGCGACCATGAGCAGGCCCAGCGCGCCCAGCGCGAGGTTGACGGCCGAGATCGTCCGGCGGCGCCAGACCCAGCCGGGGATGATCGGCTCGGCCGCGCGTCGCTCCACGAGGACCGTGACCACGCCGAGGACGGCCGACCCGGCGAGCAGACCGAGGGAGGGGGCCGACAGCCAGGGCCAGGCGACACCGCCCTGGACGAGGGCGGTGAGGAGCAGCGCGCCGGTCGCGAAGATCGCGAGGGCGCCCGCCCAGTCGATGCGTACGGGCGCGCGGGGAGTCGTCCGGGCCGGTTCCTTGAGGTGCCTGACGATCAGCCACAGCGCCACCGCGCCGATCGGCAGGTTGATCAGGAAGATCCAGCGCCAGTCCGCGTACCCGGCGAGGAGGCCGCCGGCGGCGGGGCCGGCCACCGAGGAGGCGGCCCACACCGAGGAGAGCTTCGCCTGGATCCTGGGGCGCTCCTTCAGCGGGTACAGGTCGGCGGCGATGGTCTGGATCGTGCCCTGGAGCGCGCCGCCGCCGAGGCCCTGGACGACGCGGAAGGCGATGAGGGAGGCCATGTTCCAGGCGGCCGCGCAGAGCAGGGAGCCGATGAGGAAGAGGACGACTCCCGCGACGAGGACGGGCTTGCGGCCGAAGGTGTCGCTGAGCTTGCCGTACACGGGCAGGGTGACGGTGACGGCGAGGAGGTAGCCGGAGAACAGCCAGGAGAAGACGGAGAGTCCGCCGAGGTCGCCGACGATCTGGGGGACGGCCGTGGAGACGATCGTGCCGTCGATGGCGGCGAGGCCCATGCCGAGCATGAGGGCGGCGACGACCGGGCCGCGGTGGCGGGGCCGTGCCGGGCCGGGTGCGGCGGTGGGCGTTCCGGCCCTGCCGGCGGGGCCGCCCGCCGGCGTCGTGGAGGACTCGGTCACCGCGCGCTTCCTTTCTTCGTACACCTAAATGTCGGTCGTCAGGGTCTCACCCGCACCCGAGGCGGTGGAACCCCCCGCGCCTTCCGGCCGAGCCGATGGCCCTCCGCCGGAGGGCCGAGCCGAGGCCCTCCACCCTGAGGGCCCGGCCGAGGGCCTCCACCTCAGGGTGGAGGCCCTCACGCCTGTCCGGACGTGGGCGGCACGGGCCGACGGGGAGGTCGGAGGCACGGCCGCCCGTCCCGGAGCGCAGGGCGGCGCGGGCGCCCACCGGGCGGCGGGGGTGCCCCGGGTGGACGCCCCTTAGGGGGATCTCCCCCATACGGCCCAGGGGTCGTTCGTCCCGGCGGAGGAGGAGAACTCCCGGCCCCGCTCCTTAACTTGAACTTACAAACCACCCACCGCTTCATGCCACCTAGGAGAGAACCGTGACCACGGCTGTGACCATCCCCAGGCACGGGGGAGACGATGAAGGTGCGGCGCGCAGCGCCTCGTCGAGGGGCGGTGGTCGGGCGGCGGGTGGGAGTACGGCCGTCGCCGCGCGGGCGCGTCAGGTCGTCAAGTCGTACGGCGCCGGGGAGACCCGCGTCGTCGCTCTCGACTCCGTAGACGTCGACATCGCCCGCGGACAGTTCACCGCCATCATGGGACCCTCGGGTTCCGGCAAATCGACCCTGATGCACTGCCTCGCCGGCCTGGACACCGTCACCAGCGGCGAGATCTTCCTCGACGAGACCGAGATCACCCGGCTCAAGGACAAGAAGCTCACGCAGCTGCGCAGGGACCGCATCGGCTTCATCTTCCAGGCGTTCAACCTGCTGCCGACCCTGAGCGCCATCGAGAACATCACGCTCCCCATGGACATCGCCGGCCGCAAGGCCGACGCCGAGTGGCTCCGCCGGGTCGTCGACACCGTCGGCCTCTCCGAGCGGCTCAGGCACCGGCCCAACGAACTCTCCGGCGGCCAGCAGCAGCGCGTCGCCGTGGCCCGCGCCCTCGCCGCCCGACCCGAGATCATCTTCGGGGACGAGCCGACCGGAAACCTCGACTCGCGGGCGGGCGCCGAGGTCCTCGGCTTCCTCCGCACCTCGGTCGACGAGTTGGGGCAGACGATCGTCATGGTCACCCACGACCCCGTCGCCGCCTCCTACGCGGACCGGGTCCTCTACCTCGCCGACGGGCGGATCGTGGACGAGATGCTCCGGCCCACCGCCGACGCCGTCCTCGACCGCATGAAGGACTTCGACGCGCGCGGGCGGACCTCATGAGCGTCCTGAAGACCTCCCTGCGCAACTTCTTCGCGCACAAGGGACGCATGGCGCTCTCCGCCGTCGCCGTCCTGCTCTCCGTCGCGTTCGTCAGCGGCACCCTCGTGTTCACCGACACCATGAACACGACGTTCGACAAGCTCTTCGCGTCGACCGCCTCCGACGTCACCGTCAGCCCCAAGGACACCGACCCCGGCGACGTGCCCCAGGGCGGCCGCCCCGAGTCCTTCCCCGCCTCGCTCGTCGAGCGGGTCCGCAAGACCGAAGGCGTCCAGGCCGCACAGGGCTCCGTCGTCTCCACCGGCGTCACCGTCGTCGACGCGAAGAACAAGAACGTCGGACCCACCAGCGGCGCGCCCACCATCGCCGTCAACTGGAGCCCGAACGAGCTCCGTTCGATGGAGATGACCTCCGGCCACGAGCCGCGCGGCCCCACCGAGGTCGTCGTCGACGGCGACACCGCCGAGAAGCACGGCCTCAAGATCGGCGACGAACTGCGGACCATCTCCGTCGTCGGCGACTTCACCGCGAAGATCTCCGGCATCGTCGACTTCAAGGTCACCAACCCGGGCGCCACCGTCGTCTACTTCGAGACGGCCGTCGCCCAGCGCGAACTCCTCGGCAAGGAAGGCCTGTTCACCCAGATCACGGCCGACGCCGAGACCGGCGTGACCGACGACGCCCTGAAGGCGAACATCGCCGCCTCCCTCGGCGCCGGGTACACCCTGCAGACCGCGGCCGAGGCCGCCGACGCGGGCCGCGAGGACGTCGCCGGCTTCCTCGACGTCATGAAGTACGCGATGCTCGGCTTCGCCGGAATCGCCTTCCTCGTCGGCATCTTCCTCATCGTCAACACCTTCTCCATGCTGGTCGCCCAGCGCACCCGCGAGATCGGCCTCATGCGGGCCATCGGCTCCAGCCGCCGGCAGGTGAACCGCTCCGTCCTCATCGAGGCGCTGCTCCTCGGGATCGTCGGCTCCGTCGCCGGAGTCGCCGCCGGTGTCGGACTCGCCGTCGGACTCATGAAGCTCATGTCCTCGATCGGCATGGAACTCTCCACCGACGACCTCACCGTCGCGTGGACGACCCCCGTCGTCGGCCTCGCCCTCGGCATCGTCGTCACCGTCCTCGCCGCCTACATCCCGGCCCGCCGCGCCGGGAAGGTCTCCCCGATGGCCGCCCTCCGCGACGCGGGCACCCCCGCCGACGGCCGGGCCGGGCGGGTCCGCGGCGCCATCGGCCTCGCCCTCACCGCCGCCGGAGCGGCCGCCCTCGTCGCGGCGGCCCGCGCCGAGGAGGCCGCACCCGGCTCCCTCTGGCTCGGCCTCGGCGTCGTCCTCTCCCTGCTCGGCTTCGTCGTCGTCGGCCCGCTCCTCGCGGGCGGGGTCGTCCGCGCCCTGGGCGTCGTCGTCCTGCGGATCTTCGGCCCGGTCGGCCGGCTCGCCGAGCGGAACGCGCTCCGCAACCCGCGCCGCACCGGCGCCACCGCCGCGGCCCTGATGATCGGCCTCGCCCTCGTCGCCGCCCTGTCGGTCGTCGGCTCCTCGATGGTCGCCTCGGCCACCGACGAACTCGACCGCTCCGTCGGCGCCGACTTCATCGTCCAGTCCGGCACCGGCCAGCCGATCGTGCCGCAGACCCTCGCGGCCCTGGAGAAGACCCCGGGCCTGGACCACGTCAGCGAGTACAAGTGGGTCGACGCCACCGTCACCGACCCGCGCGGCCGCACCACCACCGCCGACCTGGCCGCCACCGATCCGACGTACGTACGGGACCTGCGCCGGGAGACCACCGCCGGCACCCTCACCGACGCCTACCGCAAGGGCGCCATGTCCGTCGGCAGCGACTACGCCACCGAGCACGGCGTCAAGGTCGGCGACGTCCTCACCCTCGCCTTCAAGGGCGGCGAGAAGGCGAAGCTCACGGTGAAGGCGATCACCGCGGACACCGGACAGGTCGACAAGGGCGTGATGTACATCGACGTCGCCACCCTCGCCGAGTACGTCCCCGCCGACCGCATGCCGCAGAGCCTGCTCCTGCTCGCCAGCGCGAAGGACGGCCAGGAGGACGCGGCCTACCAGGCGCTCAAGGACGCGCTCGTGCCCTACCCGCAGTACAAGGTGAGCAACCAGGCCGACTACAAGGAACAGCTGAAGGACCAGGTCGGACAGCTGCTCAACATCGTGTACGGGCTCCTCGCCCTGGCGATCGTCGTCGCCGTCCTGGGCGTCGTGAACACCCTCGCCCTGTCCGTCGTCGAGCGGACCCGGGAGATCGGCCTCATGCGGGCCATCGGGCTCTCCCGCCGACAGCTGCGCCGCATGATCCGGCTGGAGTCGGTGGTGATCGCCCTGTTCGGTGCGCTCCTCGGCCTCGGCCTGGGCATGGGCTGGGGCACGGCCGCCCAGAAGCTGCTGGCCCTGGAGGGCCTCGGGGTCCTGGAGATCCCCTGGCCGACCATCGTGACGGTCTTCGTCGGCTCGGCCTTCGTGGGCCTCTTCGCGGCCCTGGTCCCGGCGTTCCGGGCGGGCCGGATGAACGTCCTGAACGCGATCGCGAGCGAGTAGCCCGGAAGGCGCTCGGACAGCGGCTCTCCGCCCGCACGGGGGTGGGGCGGGGGGCGTGCGGCCCCGGCGGACCACTCAGGTCCGCCGGGGCCGCACGGCTGCTCAGACGGTGAGTACCGGCACGTCGTAGCGGGGGATGTGCTTGTCCCGCGTCACGAGGGTGAGCCCCTCGGCGCTTCACCCTCCCGAGTGGCCCCCTTCCTTCGGGCGAGTGACAGTGGCACGTCGTAGGCTGGGGGACGCACCGGGCGGCTGTACGCGCCCGGGACCACCCCGGCCCGTCTCACGTGTCGGGCTGTTCGCGTTGCCCCGTCGTCCGAACCCGGGATGGAAGCTCCATGAGCCTGCACGGTCTGCTCGATGTCGTCGTCAAGGACGCCGCCCTCGCCGAGGCGGTGAAGGCAGCCGCCGACGGCAACCGCCCGCACGTCGACCTCGTCGGTCCGGCCGCCGCCCGCCCCTTCGCCGTCGCCGCGCTCGCCCGCGACTCGGGCCGTCCCGTACTCGCGGTCACCGCGACCGGCCGGGAGGCCGAGGACCTCGCCGCCGCGCTGCGCTCGCTCCTCGACCCGGACCGTGTCGTCGAGTACCCCTCCTGGGAGACCCTGCCGCACGAGCGGCTCTCCCCCCGCTCCGACACCGTCGGCCGCCGCCTCGCCGTCCTGCGCCGCCTCGCGCACCCGCGGGACGACGACCCGGCGGCCGGCCCGGTCAGCGTCGTCGTCGCCCCCATCCGCTCCGTGCTCCAGCCCCAGGTCAAGGGCCTCGGCGACCTGGAGCCGGTGGCCCTGCGCTCCGGGCAGACGGCCGACCTGAACGAGATCGTGGAGGGCCTGGCGGCCGCCGCGTACTCCCGGGTGGAGCTGGTCGAGAAGCGCGGCGAGTTCGCCGTGCGCGGCGGCATCCTGGACGTGTTCCCGCCGACCGAGGAGCACCCGCTCCGGGTCGAGTTCTGGGGCGACGACGTCGAGGAGATCCGCTACTTCAAGGTCGCCGACCAGCGGTCCCTGGAGGTGGCCGAGCACGGCCTGTGGGCACCGCCCTGCCGCGAGCTGCTGCTGACCGAGGACGTGCGGGAGCGGGCGGCGGCGCTCGCCGAGCTCCACCCGGAGCTGGGCGAACTCCTGAACAAGATCGCGGAGGGGATCGCCGTCGAGGGCATGGAGTCCCTCGCCCCGGTCCTCGTCGACGACATGGAGCTGCTGCTGGACGTCCTGCCCAAGGGCGCCATGGCCGTGGTCTGCGACCCGGAGCGGGTGCGGACCCGGGCCGCGGACCTGGTGGCGACGTCGCAGGAGTTCCTCCAGGCCTCCTGGGCGGCCACGGCCGGCGGCGGCGAGGCCCCCATCGACGTCGGCGCGGCCTCGCTGTGGGGAATCGCGGACGTCCGGGACCGGGCCCGCGAGCTGGGCATGTCCTGGTGGTCGGTGTCGCCGTTCGCGGCGGACGCGACGGCCGACGGCGCCGACGGCGACACCCTGACGCTCGGGATGCACGCCCCCGAGTCGTACCGCGGCGACACGGCCCGCGCGCTCGCCGACACCAAGGGCTGGCTGGCCGACGGCTGGCGCACGGTCTACGTCACGGAGGCCCACGGCCCCGCGAGCCGCACGGTCGAGGTGCTGGGCGGCGAGGGCATCGCCGCCCGCCTCGACGCGGACCTCGCGGAGATCTCCCCGTCGGTCGTGCACGTGTCGACCGGCTCCATCGACTACGGCTTCGTCGACACGGCCCTCAAGCTGGCCGTCCTCACCGAGACCGACCTGTCCGGCCAGAAGGCGGCCGGCAAGGACGGTCAGCGGATGCCGGCCAAGCGCCGCAAGACCATCGACCCGCTGACCCTGGAGGTCGGCGACTACATCGTGCACGAGCAGCACGGCGTCGGCCGGTACGTGGAGATGGTCCAGCGGACCGTGCAGGGCGCCACCCGCGAGTACCTCCTCGTCGAGTACGCGCCCGCCAAGCGCGGCCAGCCCGGCGACCGGCTGTACATCCCGACCGACCAGCTGGAGCAGGTCACCAAGTACGTCGGCGGCGAGGCGCCGACCCTGCACCGGCTCGGCGGCGCGGACTGGACGAAGACGAAGGCGCGCGCGAAGAAGGCCGTCAAGGAGATCGCGGCCGACCTCATCAAGCTGTACTCGGCGCGGATGGCGGCCCCCGGACACGCCTTCGCCCCGGACACCCCGTGGCAGCGCGAGCTGGAGGACGCCTTCCCGTACGCGGAGACGCCCGACCAGCTGTCCACCATCGCCGAGGTGAAGGACGACATGGAGAAGACGGTCCCCATGGACCGTCTGATCTGCGGCGACGTCGGCTACGGCAAGACGGAGATCGCGGTCCGGGCGGCGTTCAAGGCCGTCCAGGACGGCAAGCAGGTCGCCGTCCTCGTCCCGACGACGCTGCTGGTCCAGCAGCACTTCGGCACGTTCAGCGAGCGGTACTCCCAGTTCCCGGTGAAGGTGCGGGCGCTGTCCCGCTTCCAGACCGAGACGGAGGCGAAGGCCACCCTGGAGGGCATGCGGGAAGGCTCGGTCGACGTCGTCATCGGCACCCACCGGCTCTTCGCCTCCGAGACGAAGTTCAAGGACCTGGGCCTGGTCATCGTCGACGAGGAGCAGCGCTTCGGCGTCGAGCACAAGGAGCAGCTGAAGAAGCTCCGCGCCAACGTCGACGTGCTGACGATGTCGGCGACCCCCATCCCCCGTACGCTCGAGATGGCGGTCACCGGCATCCGCGAGATGTCGACCATCACCACCCCGCCCGAGGAGCGCCACCCGGTCCTCACCTTCGTCGGCCCGTACGAGGAGAAGCAGATCGGCGCCGCGATCCGGCGCGAACTGCTGCGCGAGGGCCAGGTCTTCTACATCCACAACCGGGTCGACTCGATCGACCGGGCGGCGGCACGGCTGCGCGAGATCGTCCCCGAGGCCCGGATCGCGACGGCCCACGGCCAGATGTCCGAGTCCGCCCTCGAACAGGTCGTCGTCGACTTCTGGGAGAAGAAGTTCGACGTCCTCGTCTCCACGACCATCGTCGAGTCGGGCATCGACATCTCCAACGCCAACACCCTGATCGTCGAGCGCGGCGACAACTTCGGCCTCTCGCAGCTGCACCAGTTGCGCGGCCGCGTCGGCCGGGGCCGGGAGCGCGGCTACGCCTACTTCCTGTACCCGCCGGAGAAGCCGCTCACCGAGACCGCGCACGAGCGGCTCGCGACGATCGCCCAGCACACCGAGATGGGCGCGGGCATGTACGTGGCGATGAAGGACCTGGAGATCCGCGGCGCGGGCAACCTGCTGGGCGGCGAGCAGTCCGGCCACATCGCGGGCGTCGGCTTCGACCTGTACGTGCGGATGGTCGGCGAGGCCGTCGCGGACTACCGGGCGCAGATGGAGGGCGGGGCGGAGGAGGAGGCCCCGCTGGAGGTGAAGATCGAGCTGCCGGTCGACGCCCACATGCCGCACGACTACGCACCGGGGGAGCGGCTCCGTCTCCAGGCCTACCGTTCGATCGCCTCGGCGAACTCGGAGGAGGACATCAGGGCGGTCCGTGAGGAACTCACCGACCGGTACGGCAAGTTGCCCGAGCCGGTCGAGAACCTGCTGCTGGTGGCGGGGCTGCGGATGCTGGCCCGCGCGTGCGGCGTCGGCGAGATCGTCCTCCAGGGCCCGAACATCCGGTTCGCCCCGGTGGAGCTCCGCGAGTCGCAGGAACTGCGGCTCAAGCGGCTCCACCCGCGGACCGTCATCAAGCCGGCCGTCCACCAGATCCTGGTGCCGCGGCCGACGACGGGCAACATCGGCGGGAAGCCGGTCGTGGGGCGCGAACTGCTGGCGTGGACCGGGGAGTTCCTGACGACGATCCTGGGGTGAGGTCCGGCCTCTCCTACGGCCGCCGCTCCTCCGGGGGGAGCCGGTCGAGCGGGGCAGGACCGGGGCGCCCCGGCGCGGCGTGCGACCGCACCGGGCCGGGACGCGCGAGGGCCCGGGCGTCGCACACGCGACACCCGGGCCCTCGCCCCGCCGGCTCAGGGGCGCTCGGCGGAGCACCCCTCGCCGCAGGTCAGAACAGCATCTCCGCCGCGGGGAAGCTGGAGCCGATCTTCGCCTTAGGGGCGTAGCCGCCGGCGCCGTTCCCCTGGTAGAAGTACAGGTCGCCGCCCTCCTCGCGGGCCACCAGGTCGGCGTTCCCGTCGCCGTTCAGGTCGCCGGGGGCGGCGAGGGCGTCGTAGACCTGCCAGCCGTTGCCGATCATCCGGCGCGCGGCGAAGGTGCCGTCGCCGTTGCCCTCGTGGAGCCAGAGGTAGCCGAGTTCGTCGATGGCGACGAGGTCGGCCGTGCCCTGCGCGGCGCCCGTTCCGTGGGCGAGGTCGGTGGCGACGACGCTCTGGTAGAGGTGCGTCTCGCCGCCGGGCTCGACGATCGGCGTGCGCGGCGCGTAGCCGTTCTCGCCGGTCCCCCGGTGCAGCCAGAACGTGCGGGCGGCGGCGTCGCGGCTGATCAGGTCCGCGATGCCGTCGCCGTCGAAGTCGCCGGGGGCGAGGAGCACGTCGTCACCCTGGAAGCCGGTGCCGGCCTGCTTCCTGGTGCCACCGGAGTACGTGCCGTCCACCGGGCTGAGCGGGTAGTGCCACAGGACGCCGGCCGTGTCGACGGCGGCGAGGGTGGTGCCCTGACGGGCGACGGCCTTCATGGCGCCCCAGCCGAAGCCGACCTTGCAGGGCTTGGCGAGGGCGGCGGTGTCTCCGGAGGCACGGCCCTCGTAGCGGTAGAGACCGCCGGCCGCGTCCCGCCAGTACACGGCGCCGGGGGTGGTGCCGTAGGCGCCGCAGTCCTTCCAGAAGGCCGCGCCGCGCAGCGGCAGGTGGTCGGAGATCCACTTGCCGGTGGTCGTCTTGGGCTCGGCGGGCACGTCGCCGACCACGCCGCGGAAGAACCGGGCGCTGAAGAAGGTGTAGTCGAGCTTCTGCACGCGCTTCTCGTGCGCCTTGTCGTACATCGTCAGCTCGCCGACGCGGCACCGCGTGAGCCCCGGCGTCCTGCAGTTGCCGTACGGGGTGACGTCGTCGAAGTCGGTCTCGTCGGCCTCGACGAAGGTGCCGTACGCCCCGTCGCCCGTGGCCGGCTCGTAGAAGCGGTTGAGCACGTCTCCCCAGGGGGAGGAGTTGAAGTCGCCGCTGAGGATGACGGGGATGCCCGCCTGCTCCCACTCGGTGGACCGGGCCACCAGCGCGTCGGCCTCCCGGGTCATCACCTGGTGCCGGGCCAGCTTGTCCTGGTACGCCGCGATCTCCGCCGCGGTCGCGCCCGGGCCGGGGTCGACGGGCCGGTTCGGGGCGCCCCACCACAGGTGGACGGAGCAGGCCCAGGTCACACGGTTCTGCACCCAGGACTTGATGCAGGGTGACTTGATGTCCTCGCCCGTGGCGCCGGGGACGGTCTGCTGGATCGCGGCCTTCGTGTCCAGGGTGAGGACCGTGGACTCGACGAAGGAGCCGCGGACGAACACGGCCATGCCGTAGCTGCGGGGCGTGCCGGCTCCGGAGGAGTCGACGCAGAGCGCCCGGCCGGCCGAGTTGTAGAGGCTGCCGGCCGGGACGGTCTCGACGTAGCGGCCGGTGTAGCCCTTGGGCTTGAGGCTCGCGTCCATGCGGTTGAACTGGTAGCTGCAGATCTCGGTGAGGAAGATGTAGTCGGCGTTCCAGACGCCGCCCGCCGTCTCGTCGACGATCGTCTTGAGACGGGCGTCGTCCTCCTCCTTGGTGGCGTTGCAGCCCTCGGTCCCGCTGCTGCCGCAGATGTTGTACGTGTACGTCCTGAGGGGCGGCGCGGTCGCGTACCCCACCGTGTCCGCCGCCGCCGGAGGCGCCGTCAGTACCGTGGCCGCGCATATGAAGGCCAGCGTGGCCAACAGGGCGCGGAAGAGCCCGAATCTTCGCAAGAGAACCCCTCCTGAGGGAGTGTCGTAGAAGGGGTGAACGTTAGTCGAACGCCTGTTCAGTTCTTCCTGTGGGTGGCCCGTCCGGGTCCCTGAAGCCGCAACGGGCCTAGAATCGGCGGATGTTCACAGAACGGACGTTTCGATCAGCCCTGACCGCCTCGGCGCTCGCGGCCGCCGCGCTCGTCGCCACCGCCTGCACGCCCGGAGCCGGACCGGCCGGCGGACCGGACTCCGCCGGCGGCGCGGGCGGCAGGCCCGCCGCCCGCGGCACCGCCCTCGCCGCCGTGGACACCCTCACCGTGAAGGGCCGGGCCCCGAAGACCGGGTACGAGCGCGAGAAGTTCGGAGCCGCCTGGGCGGACGTCGACGGCAACGGCTGCGGAACCCGCGACGACATACTCAAGCGCGACCTGAACGGCGTCCGGTTCACCGACGGCCACTGCAAGGTCGCCTCCGGCACCCTCACGGACGACCCGTACACCGGGACCACCGTCCGCTACCAACGGGGCCGCAGCAAGGTCGACATCGACCACGTCGTCGCGCTCTCCGACGCCTGGCAGAAGGGTGCGGGCACGTGGGACGCCGAGACCCGGCGCCGCTTCGCCAACGACCCGCTCAACCTGCTCGCCGTCGACGCCTCGACCAACCGCCGCAAGTCCGACGGCGACGCGGCCACCTGGCTGCCCCCGAACAAGGCGTACCGCTGCACCTACGTGGCCCGGCAGATCGCCGTCAAGAAGAAGTACCGGGTGTGGGTGACCGGCGGCGAGCGGGACGCGATGAAGCGGGTGCTCGCGGCCTGCCCGCAGCAGAAACTCCCGTAGCGCCCCCGGCCTGTGGAAAAGCCGTTGGCGCACCAAGAAGACGATCTTTAACCTGCCCGCATGGACCTGAACATATCGACCCTCGCCGAGCGCCCCGAACTGGAGGGGCCGATGTGGGGCATGCGCGACCTCTGGCCCGAGTTCATGATGTACGACCCGGTGGGCTGGGCGAACATCGGACGGATCGTGCGCGAGCTGCCGGAGTACGTGCTCGTCGCCACCGACACCGAGGGCAAGGTCGTCGCCCGAGGCTTCAGCGTCCCCTTCCGGCTCGACCTCGACGGGCGCCGCGAGCTGCCGCCGCGCGGCTGGGACGAGGTGCTGCTCTGGGCGTTCTCCGACCTGAAGCACGGCCGCGAGCCGGACACCGTCAGCGCCATCGAGATCACGGTCGACACCGGCGCGCTCGGCCGCGGCCACTCGCACCGGATGCTGGCGGCCATGCGGGACAACGCCGCGCGCCGCGGGTTCGCCGAGATCGTCGCCCCGGTCCGCCCCAACGGGAAGCACCTGGAGCCCGCCGCCCCCATGCACGAGTACGCCTTCCGCACCCGGGAGGCCGACGGGCTGCCGCACGACGCCTGGCTGCGCGTCCACGTCCGCGCGGGCGGGGTCGTCGAGTCCGTCGCCCCGGCGTCGATGACGGTCTCGGGCTCGGTCGAGCAGTGGCGCGCGTGGACCGGACTCCCCTTCGACGCCGACGGGCCGGTCGAGGTCGAGGGCGCCCTCGTGCCCGTGCACTGCGAGGCCTCGCGCGGCTACGCGGTCTACGTCGAGCCCAATGTGTGGGTGCGGCACCGCCTCTGACGCGCACGGGGCCCCGCCGGCGAGCGGGACCCCGGGGGTGATCTTCACGGCGAGGGATGTACCGTACGGCGTCCCCTGTCGTACACCCGTGCGCCCCGACCCCTCGGCGTGCGCCTCCGTGAGAGGTCTCGCGAATCGTGAACCAGGCCGTCCGCTTGGAGAAGGGCGTGGAGTCCCCGCGCCCCAAGGAACTGCCGGGCCGGCCGGCCCGGGCCGGGCTCGCGCTGGTGCCGCTGCTGAGCCTCGGCGCGGCGGCGCACCGCCCCGCGGTCCAGGGAGGCGACCGGTGAAGACCCGTCGCGCCTGGCGCGTCTCCGAGCGGGAGGCGGCCAAGAGGGAGGCCGCGGAGTCCGGGGCCGCCCGGATCCCCGGACTGCTCGCCACCGGCGCCGGCGCCCTGCGCGGCCGGGTCGGCTGGGCCCTCGCCTCGGTCCTGGTCCTCGTCGTCGGTCTCGTCGGGGCCTGGCTGTTCGCCGGCTCGGACCGGCCCGGCACCCCGCCCGACACCCGGGCCCGCGCCTACCAGGACTACGACGCCTGTCTGTTGACCGACGAGCGGGGCATCGTGAGCGGGGCGCCGGCCGCCCCCGTCTGGGAGGGGATGCAGGCGGCGTCCCTGGACAAGCGCATCCGCGTGACGTTCGTCCCGGTGATGGGCGAGAAGTCGGTGGAGAACGCCCGCCCCTTCCTCAACGGCCTCGTGCAGCGCGACTGCGAGATCGTCGTCGCCTCGGGCGCCCCGCAGGTGGCCGCCGCCGAAGCGGCGGTCGAGAAGAACCCGGAGGTCCGCTTCGTCACCGTCGGCACGGGCGCCGGAGCCTCCCACGACAACCTGGTCCGGGTGGCGCCCGGGGCGACCCTCAAGGACGACATCGCGGCGACGGTGAAGCGGCTCGCCCGCGAGGGCTGAGCGGACCCGGCTGCCCCCGGTGGGCGACTCCGGGCCGAGTTGTCCGGAAGGGTTCCGTCCTTCAGGTAAAGCGAGAGTAAAGTTCGGCACCCTGGTGTGAACTGGTGAACCGTCATCGGGCAGGCTCGCGAGGCTTTGTAAGAATCGCGTTAGTAAAGGCTGGCCCATGCGTATACGCCGGGTCCGTAGCCCTCGCCTGTTCCCACCGGGTCGCACCGGGAGACGCAGGTTGAGGGCTACGGCTCTTTCCGTACTGATCTCACTGTTCCTCATGCTCACCACCGAGTCGGCGCTCGCCGCGGGCGTCACGCTCGAACCGGTGAAGATGCCCAAGCTCTCCCTCTCGGGGCTCTGGAAGTGGGTGAGCGAGAACCCTCTCGACACCCCTGACCAGCAGGGCGGCACGGCCCGTGGCAAGAGCCACCAGGCCTCCGCCGACGCCACCAGCCTGGAGGGCAAGGCCGGGCGCAAGCCGGGCAAGGGCAAGGGCGAACTCCCGCTGTTCCAGCGGGAGACCGACGACCCCGACGAGGTGCGCACCGGCAAGGCGCCGGGCACCGCCAAGAGCTTCGACGCCCGCACCAGCAAGCGCGACGCCGAGAAGTCCACGGCCACCTCGGACTACTACGTCAACGCCGACGGTTCGACGACCGTCCGCCACTTCGCCGGCCGCACCAACTTCAAGGGCGCGGACGGCACGTGGAAGGCGATCGACACGAGCCTGACAGAGGACAAGGACGGCCGCCTCCAGCAGACGGCCAACTCCCTCGACGTCGAGTTCGCGCCGACCGCCGCCGACGAGCAGCTCGCCTCCGTCGACTTCGGCGCCGGACGCTCGCTCGCGTACGCCCTCCAGGGCGCCGCGCAGGCCGAGCCCACCGTCGCCGGGAACGGCACCGTCACCTACCCGGACGTGCTGCCGGACACCGACGTGCAGCTCGTACCGCTGGCCGAGGGCTTCAAGGAGAACGTCGTCCTGCGCTCCCCGCAGGCCGCGAACTCCTGGACCTTCCCCCTCGCGGTGAAGGGCCTCACCCCCCGCGTCGCCGAGGACGGCGACGTCGAGTTCACCGACGCGAACGGAAAGGTCACCGCGACCATCCCGCACGCGTTCATGGAGGACTCCAGGATCGACCCCCGCTCGGGCGACCCCGCCCGGTCGCGGGCCGTCACCTACGAGCTCGTCACGGTGGACGGCGAGCCGGCGCTGCGGATGACCGCGGACCGCGCCTGGCTCGACGACCCCGCCCGGGTCTACCCGGTGACCGTCGACCCGACCGTCACCGCGTCGAACTCGACGTACGCCCAGAACACCATCGGCGGCGACCACTCCACCGAGACCCAGATCAAGGTCGGCTCCTACGACTCGGGAACGAACAAGACCAACTCGTTCCTCCAGTTCTCCTCGCTGGGCACCACGCTCGCGGGCAAGCGGGTCACCGCCGCCACCCTGAACGTCTACGCGCTCTGGTCCTCCACCTGCGCCGCCCAGTCGTTCTCGGTGCACCCGATCACCCAGTCCTGGACCCCGTCCGGAGTCACCAGCTACCCCGGCCCGAGCTTCGGCCCGGCCATGGGCACGGCCACGCCCGCCCCCGGCGCCTCCTGCTCCAACAGCGGGAACTCGGCCTCGGTCGGCGTGAAGATGCCGGTCTCCCTCAACACGACGTGGTTCAACAACGTCGCCGGCGGAGCCGCGAACTACGGTCTGGCGCTCACCGCCCCGACCAACGACATGCTCCACTGGAAGAAGTTCCACTCGGACAACTCGGCGACCGCCGGCTTCCGCCCGGCCCTGGATCTGACGTACACGGCCAACACGGCGCCGCAGGTCAACGCGTCGTACCCGCCCGAGAACTTCCAGGCCAACACCCTTCAGCCGGAGCTGCTCGTCTCTGCGAGCGACGCGGACAAGGGGCCCAGCCCGCTGTCGTACACCTTCGAGGTCTACGACGGCACCACGCTCGTCAGCTCCTCCGGCGCTCTGACCAAGAGCAACTGGAAGATCCCCGCGGGCAAGCTCAAGTGGTCGAAGAACTACGACTGGCTGGTCGGGGTCAGCGACGGCACGACCGAGATCGTCTACTCGAGCAGCTTCACCACCGCCGTTCCGCAGCCGCCCGTCACCTCGGGTCTGGCCCAGAACACGGACGGGCACGAGTTCGACCCGTCGGACGGCAACTACACGACCGAGGACACCGACGCCGACGTACCCGTCATCGGACCGTCCCTGGAGATCGACCGCTCCTACAACAGCCTCGACCCCCGGATCGACGGTGCCTTCGGCGCCGGCTGGTCGACGATCGCCGACATGAAGGCGACCGAGGTCAAGGACGGCGCGGGCACGGTCACCAGCGTCGTCATCACCTACCCGGGCGGTGAGCAGGTCGCCTTCGGCCGCAACACCGACGGCACCTTCGTTCCTCCGCTGGGCCGCTACGCCCGTCTGGCGGCCGCCGTCTCGCCGGCGGTCGGCTTCACGCTGACGGACAAGGACTTCACGGAGTACGCGCTCACCCAGGCGACCGCGAAGGCCGGTACGTACGCGATCAAGGCGATCAAGGACTTCGCCGGGCGTACCGAGACGTTCGCGTACGACGCGAACAAGCGGCTGACGAAGATCACCAACGAGACGTCGAAGCGCTCCCTCACTCTCGCCTGGTCGCAGCCGGCCGGTGCCACCGTCTGGCACGTCCAGACCGTCGCCACCGACCCGTCGACCGCGGGCGATGCCGCCACGGCCCAGACCTGGCAGTACACCTACACCGGTGACCAGCTCACCAAGGTGTGCCCGCCGGCCGACTGGTCCAAGTGCACGACGTACACCTACGCCACCGGCAACCACTACCGCACCACGGTCCTCGACGCCGACCCGTTCGCCTACTGGCGCCTCGGTGAGACCTCGGGAACGATCGCGAAGGACGCGATCGACGCCAACCAGGGCCAGTACAACGGCACGTACCAGAACGTGACGCTGGGCGGGACGGGCCCCCTCGCGGGCTCCACCCAGAAGGCGGCCACCTTCAACGGCACCACCTCGTACGTCGAGATGCCGGCCGCGCCGGGCGCCACGCCCTCGTACACCTCGGTCTCCCTCTGGTTCAAGACGAGCACCGCCGGAGGCGTGCTCTTCTACTACGGCGACAAGCCCCTCAGCGACCCCGACCCGGTGGCCAACACCACGAAGAACACCCCCGCGGTGTACGTGGGCACCGACGGCAAGCTGCGCGGCTGCCTGGCGATGTCGCCCGGCTGCATGACGACGATCACGTCCACCCCCGTCGTCACCGACGGCAAGTGGCACAACGCCGTCCTGACCGGTGTCGCCAACAGCCAGACCCTGTACCTCGACGGTGCGGCGGTCGGCTCGCTCAGCGGCACCATCAACGACTGGGTGCAGCCGTACATCTCCCTCGGCGCCGGTGTGAACACCATGGGCTGGCCGGCGATGAACGCCAACGACAAGCTCGGGCACTTCAACGGCCAGATGGCCGAGGTCGCGATCTTCTCCGAGCCGCTGTCGGCCGGCGTGATCAAGACGCAGTACGACTCCGCCGTCCGTTCGGCCGGTCTGCTGCAGAAGATCACCACGCCCGGCGGCAAGACGCAGGCGTCCGTCGTCTACGACACCACCGACGACCGCGTCCTCCAGGCCACCGACGGCAACGGCGGCACCTGGAAGCTCAACCCGCCGACCATCACCGGCTCGTCCCAGGTCTACCGCTCCGCCGTCATGGGCACCGCCCCGGCCGGCTACTGGCGCCTGGACGACACCCAGGCCGCGGCGCAGGCCGCGAACCAGGTGAACACCGGCTTCGGCACGTACAACAACGTCATCCAGGGCGACGAGGGTCCCTTCGGTCCCGGTGACGCGAGCGCGTCGACCTTCGACGGCTCGACCTCCTTCGTGGAGATCCCGTACGGCCCGCTGCACGCCAAGGCCGACCGCTCGGTCGAGCTCTGGTTCAAGACGGCCGAGCCGGGCGTGATCATGAGCGACCAGGCCCGTGCCCCGAACGATCCGCTCGGCGCGGGCGCGGCGTACTCGCCGCTGCTGTACGTCGGCGCGGACGGGAAGCTGCGCGGTCACTGGTGGAGCGTCAGCGGCAGCGGCACCGCCGACTTCGGCACCACCGCCACCGTCACCGACGACAAGTGGCACCACGCGGTGCTGTCGGCGAAGGGCACGACGCAGACGCTGTACCTGGACGGTGTGAAGCAGAAGGACTTCACCGGCGCGGCCAACGACCAGTCGACGACCCGCACCTTCATCGGTGCCGGCTTCGGCAAGGGCTGGTTCAGCTCCCCGGGCGACGTCAGCTACTTCACCGGCTCCATCGCCGAGGTCGCGGTCCACTCCAAGGGCCTCACCGACGCGGACGTGGCGACGCACTGGTCCGCCTACAAGGCGTCCTCCGGCATCGCCCCGGTACGGACGGTCAAGCTGACCGACCCGACGGACAAGACGCTGACCTACGTGTACGACGCGGAGATGGGCAACCGCCTCCTCGCCGCCATCGACACCGAGGGCAAGCGGACCACGTACGGCTACGACACCGGCGGCTTCCTGCACACCATCACGGACGCCAACGGCAACCGCTCCATCACGGGCCACGACGTACGCGGCAACGCGGTCTCCCAGACCACCTGCCAGGACACCAAGGCCAACAAGTGCTCGACCGAGTACTCGACCTACTTCCCGGACGCGACCACGGTGCTGCCGCCGATGGACCTGCGCAACGACCTCGTGCTCACCGAGCGCGACGGCCGTTCCTCGGGCCCGACGGACGACACGTACAAGACGTCGTACTCCTACGACACCGGCGGCAACCTGCTCTCGGTGACCACTCCGCCGGTACCGGGACACCCCAACGGGCGGACCGCGTCCACGACCTACACCACCGCCGCCACCCCGGCGGCGGGGGGTGGCACGGCGCCCGCCGGGCTCGTCGCCATGGTGACGACGGCGGGCGGGAAGAAGACGTCGTACACGTACTTCGCCAACGGTGACCTCGCGGAGATCACCGACGCCAACGGCGGCAAGGTGAAGTTCACGTACGACAACCTCGGTCGGCAGCTCTCCAAGACCGAGATCACCGACGCCAACCCCGCGGGTCTCACGTCCTCGCAGACGTACGACAAGAACGACCAGGTCGTCACCGACACCGACCCGAAGGTCACCAACCGGGTGACGGGCGCGGTGCACCAGGCGAAGACGACCACGGCGTTCGACGCGGACGGCAACATCCTGTCCCAGACCGTGTCCGACCTGACGGGCGGCGACACGGCGCGCACCACGTCGATGACGTACGACGCGTACAACCAGATGGCGAGCAGGACGGACCCGGGCGGCGACACCACGTCGTTCGAGTACGACCGGTACGGCAACAAGGTGAAGGAGACGGATCCGACGGGGACCGTCAACACCTACACCTTCGACGCCGAACAGCGTCCGCTGACCACCAACCTGCTCAACTACACCGGCGACCCGTACAACCCGACTCCCGCGACGACCCTCGTCCAGGAGTCCCGGGCGTACGACCCGGCGGGCCGGCTGGCCTCGATCACCGACGCCATGGGCTGGGTGACGGCGTACACCTACACCGACGACGGCCTCGCCGCGAGCGTGGTCCGCAAGGACCCGCAGAACGGCAAGTCGTTCACGGAGCAGGCGAACACCTACGACGCCGAGGGCAACCTGATCGAGCAGGTCACCGACGACGGTCAGAAGCGCACCACCTTCACGGTGGACGCAGCCGACCGGACGACCTCTTCGGTGTTCGATCCGAACGGGTTCGCGCGCTCGACGAAGGTCTCCTACGACCCCGACGACAACGTGGTCTCGGAGACGGAGACGGACCCCACCACGGGCGACGTCTCCACGGTCGACACCCGGTACGACAACCTGGGCAATGTCACGGGCAACACTGATCACGACGGCACCGCAGCCCCGGTCGCGCGCTACAAACTGGACGAGACGACCGGCTTCGGCCTGGCGGACTCCTCCGGCGGCAACAGCACCGGAAGCCACGGCACCGGCATGCACTGGAACACCGACCGGGGGGGCAACGGCGCCTTCGACGGTGACGCCAACTCGTGGGCGCAGACCAACGGTCCGGTGGTGAACACCGCCGGCAGCTTCACGGTCTCGGCCTGGGTCAAGCTGACCAACACGACCGCCAACCGTACGTTCCTCGCGCAGGACGGCAAGGAGGCCTCCGGCTTCCAGCTCTACTACTCGACGGCCTACGGCTGGACCTTCAACCGGCACGCCACCGACACCTACGACCCGGCCATCGTGCGGGTCTCGTCGGGCACCGCCGCCGTCACGGCCAACACCTGGACCCACCTGGTCGGCGTCTACGACCAGGCGAGCTCCCAGATCCGGCTGTACGTGAACGGCGTCGCGAGCGGCACCCCGGCCACCTTCGCCACGCCGTGGGAGGCCACCGGTCCGCTCCAGCTCGGACGCCGCTGGTACAAGGGCGCCTACGCGGAGAACCACCTCGGCGGCCTGGACGACGTCCAGGTCTACGGCGAGGCGCTCACCGCGGCACAGGTCACGGCGCTCAAGGGCGGCACCCTGCCGGCCGCGGGCTCCTCGGTCCGCACCACCTCGTGGAAGCTCGACCAGCGCGGTCTGCCGACATCGATGACGGACACCGTGGGCAACACCACGGACTACGGCTACGACGAGGCGGGGCAGCAGACCTCCGTCACGGAGCCGGCCGTCATGGCGGAGCAGAACGGCGGGACCCCGGTCTCCGTCCGTCCCGTCTCCATGACCGGATACAACACCTTCGGCGAGGAGACCGAGGCCTCGGACCCGCTCGGCAACGTGGTGACGACGGCGTACGACGGCGAGGGCCAGGAGTCTTCGACGTCCATGCCCGACTACCTGGCGCCGGGATCCTCGACCCCGATCAAGGCCACGTCCTGGAACGAGTACAACAAGCTCGGCCAGGTCACCGCGGAGATCGACCCGCTCGGCAACCGCACCACCTACACCTACACGCAGCTCGGCGACCTGGCCTCGGTCACGGAACCCGGCGGCGGCACCACCAAGTACACCTACGACACCAACGGAGACCAGCTCTCGGCCACCCGGCCGAACGGCGCCCGACAGGAGACCACCTGGGACTACCTGGAGCGGCCGGTCACGAGCACGGACATCGTGCGGCAGCCGACCCAGCGGGCCTACACGTCCATCAACGAGTACACGGCGCCGGGCGGGGAGCTGTCCCGCACGGTGTCCCCGACAGGGGTCGCCGAGGCGTACAAGTACAACTCGATGGGTGAGGTCACCGAGGTCACTGACGGGGCCGGGAACATCTCCCGGTTCACGTACGCCATGGACGGGCAGGTCCTCACTGCCACCGACCCGGACGGCACGAGCAACCGCAACACGTATGACGGGTTCGGACAGCTCACCAAGGTCGAGGACCTCGACGCGCAGGGCGCGGTGCTGCGATCCAGCAGCTCCACGTACGACCGTGCCGGCAACCCGGTCTCGCTGACGGACTACCGCGGTCATACGAAGACCTTCACGTTCGACCCGACGGGTCTCGTCACGAAGCTGGTGGAGCCGGTCTCCGCCACGGAGTCGATCACGACGACGTACGGCTACGACGTCGCCGGAAACCGGACCCGCTTCACCGACGGACGAGGGAACCGGTTCCTCACGACGTACAACACGTGGGGCCTTCCCGAGTCCGAGATCGAGCCGTCCACCCCGTCCCATCCGGACCTCGCGGACCGGACGTTCACGGCGGTGTACGACGAGGCGGGCCGCGCCAAGGAGATGCGCTCGCCCGGTGGTGTGACCGTCTCCTACGCCTACGACGTCAAGAGCCGTCTGGTGCGTCAGTCGGGCACGGGTGCGGAGGCCGCCACGGTCGACCACACCTACGACTACGACGCCGACGACCGGATCTCGGCCGTCGCGGGCGCGGGTGAGGCCAAGAACACCTTCACCTACGACGACCGCGGTCTGCTCCTCTCGGCCTCCGGCCCCTCGGGGTCGTCCTCCTTCGCCTGGAACGGCGACGGGGCGATGACCGCGCGGACGGACGCCTCGGGCGCGTCGGCGTACGGCTACGACACCGCCGGCCGGCTCAAGACCGTCAACGACGGTGTGACCGGAACGACGGCCACGTACGCCTACGGCGTCAACAACGAGCTCAAGTCGATCGACTACGGAACGGGCAAGTCGAAGCGCACCTTCGGCTACGACTCCCTGCAGCGACTGACCAGCGACAAGCTGACCTCGCCGACGGGCAAGGACCTCGCCTCCACCACCTACGGCTGGGACGCCAACGACAACGAGACCTCCAAGATCACCACGGGCGTCACGGGTGCCACCAGCAACACGTACACGTACGACTGGGCCGACCGCCTGACGTCCTGGAACAACGGGACCACGACGGAGAACTACGGCTACGACGCGTCCGGCAACCGGACCCGTGTGGGCGGCGACACGTACACGTACGACGCGAGGAACAGGCTGACCTCGGACGGCCACAGTTCCTACACCTACACCGCGCGCGGCACGATGAGCTCGGTGATGGACGAGGGCGGCCGCATCACCCCGGTGAAGGCCGATGCCTTCAACCGTGTGATGCAGGAGGGTGACCGCAGCTACACCTACGACGGCCTGGACCGCGTCCTCGAAGCCAAGGACGAGACCGGCGTCGCCCTCCACACCTTCCAGTACAGCGGCGCCGGCAACGACGTCGCCTCGGACGGTGTGACGTCCTACAGCCGCAACGCCGACAACTCCCTGGTGGGGGTGAAGACGGCGGTCTCGTCGGTCCTTGCCCTCACCGACATGCACGACGACGTGGTGGCGCAGTTCACCGCGACGGGCGAGGCGCTGACCGGCTCCACGACGTACAGCCCCTTCGGCAAGGTCGTCCAGACCACCGGCATGCTCGGCGCACTGGGCTACCAGTCCGGCTGGACCGACCCGGAGACGGCCAAGGTCAACATGGCCGCGCGCTGGTACTCGCCGCAGACCGGCCAGTTCAACAGCCGTGACACGGTCGCCACCAGCGGCGTCCCGTCCTCCATCGGGGCCAACCGCTACGCGTACGCGAACGGCAACCCCATGACGGGCGTCGACCCGACGGGCCACTGGTTCGAGTGGGCGAAGAAGGCCGTCAAGAAGGTCGCCAAGAAGGTGACCAAGAAGGTCAAGTCGGCCTACAAGAAGACGAAGGCCGCGGTCAAGAAGGTCGCGAAGGTCGTCAAGAAGGCGGCGAAGGTCGTCAAGAAGGCCGTCAAGAAGGTGGTGAAGCGGGCGAAGAGGGCGGTCCGCAAGGCGGTCCGCTACGTCGCCGACAGCGTCAGAAAGGTCAAGAGATACGTCAAGAGGACGTATCACCGGGTCAAGCGTGCTGTTCACAAGGTCGTCAAGCACGTCAAGAAGGCTGTGCGGAAGGTCGCCAAGGCCGTCAAACACGTCGCCAAGAAGGTGGTCAAGGCAGCCAAGAAGGTCGGCAGAGCCGTCAAGAAGGCGGCGAAGGCCACAGCCAACTTCGTGAAGCAGCACGCCGGGGCGATCGCCTCGGTGGCGACCGGCCTCGTGGTCTTCGCCGGCTGCACGGCCCTGACCGCGGGTGTCGGAGCCATCGGCTGCGCGGCGCTCGCGGGAGCGGCGGCCAACGGTGTCGGCTACCTGATGAGTGACGGCCCGAAGAGCGTCGGCGGCTTCCTCGGCACCGTGGCGCTCGGCGCCGCGACCGGTGCCCTCGGCGGCGCCGTCGGCGGCATGGCCGCGGGCGCGGCAGGCCGACTGCTGCAGGGCGTGGGCGGCAAGATCGCCCAGGGTGCTGCACAGGGCGCGGCGGGCGGTGCCGCTGAAGGCGCCGTCAGCTACGGCGTCTCGTGCGTCGGCAGCGAGGAGGGCTGCAGCGTCGCCGGCGTGGCCAAGGCCACGGCGACAGGTGCCGCGGTCGGTGGCCTCTTCGGCGCGGCGGCCAGCAAGTTCGGCCGCAAGGGCTGCACGCCACACAGCTTCACCGGCCTGACGGGCGTCGTCATGGCGAACGGCACGGTCAAGGCGATCGAGCAGGTCAAGGTCGGGGACTACGTCCTCACGGCCGAGCCCGGCAAGAAGACCAAGGAGAAGCACCGGGTCAAGGAGGTGATCGTCACCAAGACCGACCGTGACTACGTCGACGTCGTCGTCGCCACGAAGTCGGGTCCTAAGACGATCCAGACCACGAAGCATCACCAGTTCTACGAGTCCACTCGTGACGCGTGGACCCAGGCCGCGGACCTCCGGACGGGCCAGAAGCTCCAGAGCGGCTCGGGCGGCTCCACGTCGATTGTCGACGTGAAGCGGTACGAGGCTCAGCGCGTCACGTACGACCTGAGCGTCGAGGGGCTGCACACGTACCACGTGGTGGCCGGTGACAGTTCGGTGCTCGTACACAACAACAATGGCGGGGGCGACGACAGTTGCCCGATCTCCATGGCATCTCCGGATTCCGTGGCATGGCCCAAGTTCCGCTCCACCAAGACCGCGAGCGAGACGGACGGCAAATTCACGCTGTCCGGTTGGTCTGCTCGGAAGCCCAAGTCATTCACCCAGGTGAACGTGGCGGATGTCGCCGCGAAGCGGCTGGAAATCGGAATGCCCATCCGTAAGCACGGATTGGACAATGGTGAGCCTGGGCGCTACTTCAACTCCCACGCGGAGAAACAGGCCGAGATCATGAACCCCGGTGGGTCCCATATGGTCTCTCGGCCGATGTGCGACGACTGCGTGGACTTCTTCTCACGACTGGCGAAGCATGACGGTCAAGTGAAGACGGTCTCCGATCCGGATGGGGTCAACGTGTTCAATACGGACGGGAAGCGGAGTGTGCTGCCACACAAGAAGGAATGACGACAGGTAGGGCCTATGTGGGGCTAGCGGTACGATGCTCGGGTGACAGACGAGCTCTCCGATATCGCTAAGACCGCCAAGGATCTCTTGGATTCTTGGGGCGGCGACCCTGCCCTTGCCCGGCAGCTCACCGAGATTCTTCCCAATCTGCGCGAAGCGGCTGAATCCGGGGACATGGGCGCGCAGAACGTCCTGGGAGGGGTTCTTCTCGAGTTCGAGGAGGACCCCTCCGCTGCCTTGTCCTGGTTCGAGCGGACCGCCGAGCGAGGCAGTGCCGTGGGGCAGCGCAGCCTGGGGCATCTGTACGCGGACGGGATCGGGGTGGTCCAGGATCTGAAGAAGGCGGAGATCCTCTTCCGGGCGGCGGCTGAGGCGGGCGACGGGTACGCCCAGTTCAACCTGGCCCGGTTGTGGTGGGGGAAGGGCGATCCGCAGGCGGTGGCGTCATTGCTGAGGTCGGCGGCCCAGGGCGGTATCGACGAAGCGTGCGTCCCACTGGGGGATCTTCTGGTGGTTCTGGGGGAGGACGCCGAGGCGCTGCGTTGGTACCTCGTGGCGATCGGCGCGGGAGACGCGGACGTCGTCCATGAGGCGATCGAGTTGGCGAAGCGCCTGACCGACGGCGAGATCCGCCGGGCAGGAGAGCGAGCCGGTCGACCGTCCGAAGCGGAGGCGATGATCGGCACCGTGCGGAAGTACCGTTAAGGCCTTGTGTCGCCCGACCGCCGCTCGTGTGTACACGCACGACGTCCGCAACCGGCGCATCTGCTTCGGCGGCGACCCGCGGACGTATGTCACGCGCTCCCGCTGCTTGGAACGCTGTCCGATGGAGACAACCAGCTAGTCGTGGGGAAGCCCCGCCGAGTCGATCGGCGGGGCTTTTTCCGATGGCGGGGTGCGGCCGGCGGCGGGAGCGGTCGGGTCGCTCGACGGGGCGGACCCCCGCCCCCTCAGCCCGTCTTCACCCAGTCCCCGCACCCCGACGACTTGAAGTACCCGTCCGACGCGCTCACCTTCACGATCGCCGTGCCCGTCGCGTTGTCGTTCGCCAGGATCGAGTCCGTGCCGTGGCTCGCGTCCTTCGCCCGCTCCCAGTAGCACTCCGCGTCCTTGTTGCCCGTCGACTTGTACGTGCCCGGGGCGATGTCCGCGCCCACCTTGAACATGCCGCCGTCGCCCTTGAGCGTCGTGCCCGGTGTGCCCTTCGTCTTCGGGTCGACCGCTTCCCACGTGCCGCAGCCCGTCGACTTGAAGAGCTTGTCCGTCGCCTTGATCTCGACGTACGCCGTGCCCGTCACGTTGTCGTTGGCGAGGATCGAGTCCGTGTCGGCCGAGGCGTCCTTCGCCCGCTCCCAGTAGCAGCCCGCGTCCTTGTTGCCCGTCGAGCGGTAGAGGCCCGGCTTCGCGTCGGAGCCGACCTCGAAGTCGCCGTCGCCGTCGATCGTGGGGCCCTTCGGCTTGTCCTGGGCCTTCTTGCCGCTGTCGCCGTCGCCCTGCTTCGCCGGCTGCTCCTGCTTCGCGCCCGCCGTGGGCCCGGTGTCGCCGCCCCCGCCCATCGCCGCGCCGATCACGACGACCGCGACGACCGCGCCGGCCGCGGTGAGGACCTTGTGGCGGGCGAACCAGTTGCGCTTCTGCTGAGACATGGCTGTGGCACCTTCCGGGCGCTGTGGGGACTCCGCTGCGGGACTCCGTGTTCCGATGGATCAATCACAGCAGAGAGTGTGAACCGAGTCAACACTGTTCACGCGATTCAAGTCCGCTCACGCCGTGAATAGGATCGGGCGCTATGCTCCGTGTGTTCACACACGTACGAGGGGAGACGGACAGGTGCCCGAAGAGAGCACGACAGAGGTCACCGCCGCCGGCATCGCCCGGCTCGCCGGCGTCGGCAGGGCCGCCGTCAGCAACTGGCGCCGCCGCCACGCCGACTTCCCCAAGCCCGTCGGCGGCACCGAGACCAGCCCGTCGTTCTCCCTCGCCGACATCGAGCAATGGCTCCGGGACCAGGGGAAACTCGCCGAGGTCCCGCTCCGCGAGCGCGTCTGGCAGCAGCTTTCCGGCCACCCCGGCGGCACCGTCGCCGGCCTCCTGCACACCGGCTGCGCCCTGCTCCTCCTCCGCTCCCGCCCGGGCGCCTGGACCGAACTGGCCGCGCTCCCCGACGACCGCCTCGGCGCACTCCTGCCCGGCGTCTTCGAGGAGGGCCTCACCGCCCGCTTCGGCCCGCACAGGTCGGTTCACACCCCCACCGCCGCCGAGACGCTCCCCGCCGTCCCCCTGCTCCGCGCCGCCGTCGAGCTGGCCGTCGAGCTGGGCGGCGCCCGCCAGGCCTTCGAGTTCCTGCTCGGCCGCCACCTCGACGCCAACCCCCGCCAGTACACGCTCACCCCGCCCCCGCTGGCCGAGCTCATGGCCGCCCTCGCCGCCGCCGCGGCACCCCAGGGCCGCCCCGTCGCCAGCGTCCTCGACCCGGCCTCCGGCACCGGCGGCCTGCTGCGCGCGGTCCCGCACCCCACCGCGCTCCACGCCCAGGACGCCGACCCCGACCTGGCCGCCCTCTCCGCCCTCCGGCTCGCCCTCCACGGCGACGCCGACGTCCGGGCCGCCGCCGGCGACACGCTCCGCGCGGACGCCTTCCCGGCGCTCGCCGCCGACGCCGTCCTGTGCCACCCCCCGTTCAACGAGCGGGCCTGGGGCCACGACGAACTCGCCTACGACCCCCGCTGGGAGTACGGCTTCCCGGCCCGCACGGAGTCCGAGCTGGCCTGGGTGCAGCACGCCCTCGCCCGGCTCCGCCCGGGCGGCACCGCCGTCCTCCTCATGCCGCCCGCCGTCGCCTCCCGCCGCTCCGGCCGCCGCATCCGCGCCGACCTGCTGCGCCGCGGCGCACTCCGGGCCGTCGTCGCCCTCCCGGCCGGCGCCGCACCCCCGTACGGCATCCCGCTCCACCTCTGGGTGCTCGTCCGCCCCGGCGTCGACGAACGGCCCCCGGCGGAGACGCTGTTCGTGGACACCGCGGGGCTCGTCCCGGACGCCGGACGCGACAAGCTCCCCTGGCCCGCCCTGCGGAACGCGGTGCTCGACGCCTGGGCCGGCCGCGGCGGCGACGCGTCCGTGGCCCGCGCCGTCCCCGTCATCGAGCTCCTCGACGACGAGGTCGACCTGGCACCCGCCCGCTACCTCGCCGCCCCCGCCGCCGGCGGCACCGCCCCCGAACTCGCCGCCGTCCGCGACCGACTCGACGAGACCCTCCGCCGCACCCGCGGCCTCGCCCCCACCCCGGTCCCGGCGCGCCCCGCGCCCCGCCCCCTCACCACCGTCGGCGAACTCGCCCGCACCGGAGCCCTCCAGCTGCGGACCGGGGGCGCGGGCACGGCCCCCGCCGGCGGCGGGGTGCCGGTCCTCACCGAGCACGACGTCCTGTCCGGGGCGGCGCCCTCCGGCACCCTCCCCGCCGGAGGCCCCGGGGAGGAGACCGAGGAGCCCGTCCTCGTCGCCGAGGGCGACGTCGTCGTCCCCGTCCTCGGCGGCGGCACCGTCGCACGGGTCGTGGACGCGGCCACCGCCGGCGCGGCCCTCGGCCGGAACCTCCAGCTCCTGCGGCCCGAACCGGCGGCCCTCGACCCCTGGTTCCTCGCCGGGTTCCTCCGCGGCACCGCCAACAACCGGCAGGCCAGCAGTTTCGCCTCGACCGCGACCCGGCTCGACGTGCGCCGCCTCCAGCTGCCCCGGCTGCCCCTGGCCGACCAGCGCAGGCACGGCGCCCACTTCAAGTCGCTCGCCGAGTTCGAGGAGGCCCTGCGGCTCGCCGCCCGCCTCGGCGAGCAGCTGGTCCAGGGGCTGTACGACGGTCTCGCGGACGGAAGTGTGGAGCCCGCGTGAAGGGCCGTCATACTCTCTTGGTCTGATCGACCCCGGGGGTCCGGTCAGGCATGGTCCGGTCAAGCGTCCTGGGGGAGCGTCGTATGTACGGTCAGGTGCCCGCACCCGCGCCGCCGCGGGCCACCGGCCCGTCGGCGGCCACGATCACCGTCCGGGTCCTCATCACGGTCCTGGTGGTCCTGTCGCTCGGCTTCCTCGCCTGGGTCGCCATGCTGCGGATCGCGATCATGCGCCGCACCGGACGGGACTGGACGCTCTTCTGGGCCCAACTGGTCCTGAACGTCGGCTGTGTGGTGCCGCTGGAGCAGCGCTTCGCCGGCACCTGGATGAACACCGCGGGCATGATCGTGCTGCTCGTCCAGATGGCGATCGTGACCTGCTACTTCCTGGTGGTCGACATCCGGCATCACCAGCCCGCCCCGGTCGTGATCATGGTCCCGTCCCCGGCCCCGCCGCCCCACGGGCCGCAGGCACCGGGGCACGGGCAGGGGTACGCGTACGGCACGCCGCAGCCCGGGTACGCCGTGCCGGGATACGCCGCGCCCGGTCACGCCGCCCCGGGGTACGGCTACCCGCCCGCCGCGGTCACGGCGCCGGCCCCGGGCTCGCACCCGGCCCCGGCCCACCCGGCCCCGGCCCACCCGGCTTCCGCGCCGCCCGCCGGGCAGACCCCGCCGCCCCCCGCGCGGACGCCGGACGCCCCGTCCGCCCCGCACCCCGGCCCGGCGCCGCACCCGCTGCCCGGTCGCGCCCCCCGCATCGACCAGGTCCGCGCCGAGCTCGACGAGCTCAGCGACCTGCTCCGGAAGTCCGGGGAAGGCGACGGTCGGGCGTGAACGGGCGTGTGATCGGCGGGCGTTACGAGCTCGCCACCGTCATCGGGCAAGGCGGCATGGGCCAGGTCTGGACGGCGTACGACCGCAGGCTCGACCGCCGGGTCGCGGTGAAGCTGCTCCGGCCGGCCACCCTGACGGGCCCGTCCACCGCCGCCGACGAACTGCGCCGCCGCTTCGTGCGCGAGTGCCGGGTGACCGCGCATGTCGACCACCCCGGCCTCGTGACCGTCCACGACGCCGGCAGCGAGGGCGAGGACCTGTACCTCGTCATGCAGTACGTGGAGGGCGCCGACCTCGCCGACCACCTCGCCGAGCACGACCCGTACCCGTGGGAGTGGGCGGTCTCCGTCGCCGCGCAGCTGTGCGCGGTGCTCGCGGCGGTCCACGCCGTGCCGATCGTCCACCGCGACCTCAAGCCGCGGAACGTGATGGTCCGCCCCGACGGCTCCGTCCTCGTCCTCGACCTCGGCGTCGCCTCCGTCCTGGACAGCGACACCACCCGCCTCACCCATACCGGTTCCCCCATCGGAAGCCCCGCTTACATGGCCCCCGAGCAGGCCATGGGCGGCGCCGTCGGGCCCTCCACCGACCTGTACGCGCTCGGTGTGCTGCTGCACGAACTCCTCAGCGGGAACGTGCCGTTCGCGGGTTCCACCGCGCTCGGTGTCCTCCACCGCCACCTGTACGAGCCCCCCGTGGCGCTCCGCCGGCTGCGGCCCGAGGTCCCCGAGCCCCTCGAAGCGCTCGTCCTGCGCCTGCTCGCCAAGGACCCGCGGGAACGCCCGTCCGGTGCGCACGAGGTGTACGGGGAGCTGCTGCCGCTGCTCCCCGCCCGCGGGGCCCCGGCCGGGCCGATGGATCCGACCCGGCCGTTCCTCCGCCCGTACGCCCCCTGGCCGGACCGCCCGGCGGCGTCCGGGGTGCTGCCGGGCGCGGCCGGTCCGGCGCACGGCGTTCCGGCGCAGGCCCCGCCGCCTCTGCACGTCGGCGCCCCGCCGCCTCCGCCCGTGCCCGCCCCGGCGGCCGCCCGCGCCGACTCCGTGGGCGATCCGCGGGCCTCGTACCCGCCCCCGCCCGCGGCGGTTCCCGCCCGCCCCGATGTCGCCGCCGCCGTCGACGAGGTGAAGCGGCTGCTCGGGGAGGGCGCGCTCACCCGGGCCGTCGACATGCTGGGCGGGATCCTGCCCGCCGCCGCGGCCGAGCACGGCGAGCGGTCGCCGGTCGTCCGCATCCTGCGCAAGCAGTACGCGTCCACGCTGATGGACGACGGCCAGTACCGTCGCGCCCTGCCCGAGCTGCGCCGCCTCGCGGCGGACCGCGACGCGGAGGCGGGGCCGGCGGATCCGCAGGGGCTCCAGTTCCGCTACGACGCCGCCCTCTGCCTGGAGCAGCTGGGGGAGACGGCCGCCGCGCTCGCCGAGTTCCGTGCGGTCCTGCCGTACTACGAGGGCGACCGGGAGCGTGCCTTCGACATCCGGCAGCGGATCGCGCTGCTCCTCGTGGCGACGGGGGAGCACGCCGCCGGTCAGGAGCAGCTCCAGCGGCTGCTGTTCGACGCGGAGCGGGCGTTCGGCCCGTATCACCCGCTTCCGGCGGACTTGCGACGGGTGCTGGAGCACCAGCGTCGGCTGGGGTCGCGCTCCTGACGGAGCGCCAGGGTCACGACTCGACAACTGATCGGTCAACGGTTCTCCCTGATCGACTTTTGTCCTTTTTGGCGCATGTAGCGTTCGCGTCTGATCATGTTCACGTCCCCAAGGAATCACTCATGACGACGCCGCCCGCGCCCTTCACCTCCGAGCAGCCCACCGCCCCGGAGCAGCCCGCCGCCCCCGCGAGCAAGGGCAGCCGCATCCTCAAGAAGGTCGGCGGTGTCGTCGTCGCGATCATCGTCGCCGTCGGCGTGAAGTTCGGCCTGCCGTACCTCACCGGCGACGCCCCCGTGCACGCGAAGGCCGGTGAGTGCGTCACCGTCACGGGCCCGGACAACGACCCCAAGGTCGACACCACGGACTGCTCCTCGGGCAAGGCCGACCTGTTCAAGGTCGTCAAGGTCATCGACGACACCTTCGACGTGAACAAGTGCGGCACGGAGCTGTCGGCGCTCGCGCAGCAGCTGGAGTCGGACAAGTTCGTGCTGTGCCTCGAAGAGGTCCCGGTCAAGAAGTAGTCCGCGCACCCGGACGTCCGTGAAGGGCCGGAACCCGCCGGGGTTCCGGCCCTTCACGCGTCCCGCCCCTCCCCGCGGTCACGGCCGGCCGGTCGCCACCGGCTCCGCGGGGTCGGCCGGATCCGCCGGGGCCGTGGTGTGCCCGCCGGGCCGCGGGACCGCCGGCGGCGCGGGGTGCGCTCCGGGGCGCGGGGTCCCCGTCGGCGCTCCCGTCGGCGTCCCGGCCGTCGGTCCCGGGCCGCCGTCCGGCGTCCGCGGAGCGCCCTCCGGCCCCCGTACCGCCTCCGGCTCCGGCCGCGGCGGGACTCCCGGCCCGGTGACCGAGGGGGCGACCGGGGAGGGCGTGGGCACGGCCGAGGACTCGCCGACCCCCGGCGGGCGCGCGGGCGGTGCCGGAAGGGGGGATACGCCGTCGGCCGGCACCAGGACGAGCAGGTACGCGGCCGCCGCCGCGGCGAGCGCCCCCAGCGAGGCGAACGCGACGCCGCGCACCCGCCGCAGCCCCCAGCTCCGCCCCACCGGGGGCTCGTCACGGCGCAGGTCCCGGTGGGTGACGAGGGCCGCGCGCGCGGCGAACGCGGCGCGCAGCCGTTCCTCGACGACGGTTCCGGGGTCTTCCGCACGCGGTCTCATCGGCCCGCCTCCAGCTTCTTCTCCAGGGCGTCCAGCGCGCGGCTCGCGGTGGACTTCACCGTGCCGCGCGAGAGCCCGAGGGCCTGCGCGATCTGCGCCTCGGTCAGCTCCGACCAGTAGCGCAGGACGAGGACCTCGCGCTGGCGCCGGGTCAGCCCGGCCAGCGCGTCGAGCACGCGCCGGTGCTCCTCGGCGAGCAACAGCCCCTCGTCCACGGGCGCCGCGGCGACCGGGTGCGGCGGGGTGTACGCGCGCGCGGTGCGGCGTCTGCGGAGCACGGAACGGGCGGCGTTGACCACGGCGGTGTGCAGGTACGCGCCCGGGTCCTGCAGTCCGCGCAGGGACGTGCCGTACGTCCGGCACACGGCGGCGAACGCGTCCTGCACGACGTCCTCAGCGGTGGGCAGGTCGTCGACGAGGAAGACCGCGAGCCGCACCATGTCCAGCCGCCGGGCCCGGTACAGCTCGGTGAGCGTGGGCGGCGGGCCCTGTTCCTCGGGGGCCGCCGGCCGGTGCGGACGGCGTGCCCGTACGGTTCCGGCCGCGGCGTCGGCGCCGGGCGGTGCGGTGTCCGTCCCCGGCCGGTCCCCGGGCCGGGTCCGGGGCATGCGGGCGAGCAGCCGGGCCCACCAGGGCGAGGGCCGGGCGGCGGGTCCGGGGGCGGGTATGGCGTACGACAAGTGCACGGTCCTCGATCCGTTGCGGGACGGCGGGCGGCCCGGCCGGACGTGCGCGTGTCCGGCCGGGCCGCCCGCTCCTCGGTGCTACCGCGCGCGGCTACTTCCCGGCGCGGGGCGCGGCCGGAGCCGGCACGGGCGCCGGGGCGGCCGTCGGCCGGACCGCGGGGGCGGGTGCGGGGCGGGCGCCCGGCTCGTCGACGGGCGCGGGCACGGCCACCGGGCGGGGCTCGCCGGGCGCGGCGCTCTTGGGAACCGGCTTAGGAACCGGCTTCGACGCGGGCTTCGGTGCCGCGGGGGCCGGGGCCGCGGGGGCGGCGTCCGGGGCCGAGACCTTCGGCCGCGCAGGAGCGGGCCGCGGGCCGGAGTCGGCGAGGGCCTGAGCGGCGAAGCCGCCGCCGCCGATGAGGAGCGCGGCACCGGCGACGACGCCCAGGATCCGGGGGCGGGGGCGGAAGGTCCGCTTGGAGTGGCTGGACATGGGGTTCTCCCGTGGAAGGGGTCGGACACGGATCGGTTGAAGGGCGCCTTCACACCACCAGACGTGCGTGACCCCCGGGGGTTGCGACCGGACCCGGGAAACTTTCGGCGGGAGTTCGGGCCGGGCGGCCGGAACTCCCGATGCGGCGCCCCGGGGCGCCCGCATAGCCTCTCGGGCATGTCCTCTGACGAGACCCACGCACCGACCGACACCACGACCGACGCACCGGCGAGCACACCGGCGAACGGACCGACGAGCACACCGACGAACGCACCGGCCGCCGCGTCGACGAACGCCGGCCCGGCCCCCGTGATGAACGACGTCGTACGCGGCCTGCTCGACGCCCCGCACATGGCCGTGCTGGTCACCCTCAACCCCGACGGCGGACCGCAGAGTTCGGTGGTCTGGGTCAGCCGGGACGGCGACGAGCTGCTGATCTCCACCACCCGGGCCAGGCGCAAGGCCCGCAACGTGCTCCGGGACCCGCGCGTCGGCCTGACCGTCTTCGACCCCGCCGACCCCGACCTGTACGTCGAGATACGCGGCACGGCCTCCGTCACGGAGGACACCGGCCGGGCGGTGGCCGTCCGCATCGCCGAGGAGTACCTCGGCCCCGGAGGTGGCAAGGAGTACGCCGAGGCCCCGGCGGACCACGTCCGCGTGGTCGTCCGCGTCACCCCGACCCGGATCCTCGGCAGCGCCACCAGGGCGGTCCGCTGACCGCGGGCCCCGTGGCGGCCCGGCGCCGGTCCGGGCGGGCGGACGCGCCGGTGGGCGTGCGAGCATGCCCCGGTGCGTGAACTGAGTGAGTTGACCGAGGTCGAGGACCCCGCGTGGCCGGTCCTCGGGGAGAAGCTGCGGGCCGCGCCCGTCCCCGTCGAGACCCTGGAGGCCGACGCGGCGGAGGGCGCGGCCGCGCTGCTGCGGACACAGGTGACCGTGCGGTCCTTCCTGGGGGCCTTCCTGCTGCACAGCGGCGGGGCGTTCGTCGACGACGGCTGGCTGCGGGTGTACGGCAGCCCGTCCGCCGCCGACGACCGGCGGCTGCCGTCCCTCGCGCGGGTCAACGGCTTCCCCGCGGACCCGGCGGCCGACCCGGGGTGGCGGCCCGGCGCGGGTCTCGTCGTGGCCCACGACGTGCTCGGCGGGGTGTTCGTCCTCCGGGGCGGAACGGCGGACGAGACGGGGCTGCCGGGGCAGCCGGGCGAGATGGTGTACTTCGCGCCGGACTCGCTGCGCTGGGACGCGCTGGGCGCCGGATACGGGGCCTGGCTGTCGTGGATGCTGTCCGGCGGCACCGAGGAGTTCTACGAGGGCCTGCGCTGGCCCGGTTGGCGGGAGGAGGTCCGTCCGCTGGACGGCGACCGGGGCCTCACCCTGTACCCGCCGCTGTGGTCGGCGGAGGCGCACCGGGACCTCGCGGGGACCAGCCGCCGGGTCGTGGCGATGGCGGAACTCCTGGGCGTCGCCCGGGAGACGAGCGTGGGGCTGGACGAGACCGACCCCGGCTTCCTGGGGGACGTGTGAGCCCGGGCCCGGGCCCGGAGGGCCCGCGGGCGGCGGAGGCGGGCGGGGTGGCCGCGCGTACGGTGCGGACCGCCCGCCTGGACCTCGTACCCCTCGACGTCGCGCACGCCGAGGAGATGGCGGTGGTGCTCGACGATCCCGCCCTGCACGCGTTCATCGGCGGGACCCCGCTGTCCCCGGCCGAACTGCGGGCGCGGTACGAGCGGTTGGCGTCCGGGTCGCCGGACCCGGCGACGGTCTGGGCCAACTGGGCCGTCCGGCTGCGCTCCGACGGCCGCCTGACCGGAACCGTGCAGGCGACCGTCACGGAGGGCGGCCGGGTCGCGGAGGTCGCGTGGGTGATCGGCACCGGCTGGCAGGGGCGGGGCATCGCCCGGGAGGCGGCCGTGGGCCTGGTCGGCCTGCTCGTGGAGCACGGCGCGCGGACGATCGTGGCCCACGTCCATCCGGACCACACGGCGTCGGCGGCCGTCGCCGCCGCGGCCGGCCTCGCCCCCACGGACCGGGTGGAGGACGGCGAGGTCCGCTGGGAGCGGCACGACTGACCGCCCCCGCCACCGGGTGTTCCTCAGATCCCCGCACCGAGGCCCGGGCGGGGCCGGGCCGGGTTCCGGTCCGTGGGCGGGGCCGTGCGCCGAGGCCAGGGCGGGGGGCAGGGGTACGGGCGGGGCCGGGTTCCGGTCCGTGGGCGGGACGCGCGCCCAGGCCTGGGCGCGGGACAGCGGCACGGGACCGGGCCGACCAGGGCCACGGCTCACCCGACGGCCCCCGCCCGGCTTCCCGCCGGGCCTTTCGCCGGGCCCCGCGCCCGGCCTTCCGCCGGGCCTTCCGCCGGGCCTTCCGCCGGGCCTTCCGCCGGGCCTTCCGCCGGGCCTTCCGCCCGGCCTCGCGCCAGACCTTCCGCCCGGCCTCCCGTCCGTTCTCCCGCCCGTCGGCCGGACCTGGTGCCGAGGCGCCACGACAGGGCGAGCAGCAGCACGCCCGCCGCACCCGCCGTCAGGCCCGCCCGCAGGCCCGGTGGGTGGAAGGCGCAGCGCACGGCCGTCGCCCCCGGGCGGATGCCGACGGCCAGCAGCCCGCCGTACGCCCGGGCCGGCCGACCCTCGCACCGCCAGCCCGCGATCCTCGGGGCCGCCACCACCGCCGTGCCCGTCGCACCGGGCGGGAGCGTCGCCGTGAGGCCGTCCGACCGGACCTCGACCCCCGTCGCGGCCCGGGTGCGCAGCGCCGCCACCGCCGCGCGCAGCCGGTCGCGGTCCAGGCAGCCCACCTCGGCCGTCCCGCCGCGCGGGATCCGGGGCCGCGCCCCCGCCCGCTCCTGCACGCCCAGCGAGGTCAGCGCCGCCCGCCGCTTCGGCCGCCCGCCGAGCAGCTCCGTCTCGTACCGGCCCAGGCCCGCCGTGCCCGTCGCGTCGGGGGCCCAGAGGAAGACCTCCGTGCCCACCCGGCACGCGCCGCCCGCCCGCGGCGCCTCGTACACCCGGGCGCCCAGCAGGAGTTCCTGGTTGCGGAAGGGGGACGGGCCGTACGCCGGACCCGGGCCCGGCGGCCGTACCGTCACCAGCGGGAGCGGCGGCGCCGACGGGTCCGCGCGGACCACCTCCCCCGCCCGCCAGCGCGCCCCCACCCCGAACAGCGCGTCCGTCACGGGGTTGTCCAGGCTCAGCAGGTTCCGGCCCCGGGAGGTCCAGCCGCCGCCCAGGGCGGTCAGCAGCTCCGTCAGGACCGCCGGGGTGTGGCTGCTGTAGTACGCGGCGCCCTGCCCGCCCAGCAGCAGCGGGTCGTTGCCCGCGACCCGGGGCAGGCCGGGGTCCGTGCGATGGGCGGGCCAGCCGTCCGCCTCGGCGAGGGCCGCCGCCCTGAGGCGCTGCCCGTCGCCCAGCGGCGGGTAGTCGTCGAGCCGGGCGAGCCGCTCCCGGTCCGCGTACGCCGCCGTCGCCGCGGCCTGGCCGGCCACCGTCCCGACGACCAGGAGCGCGGCCAGCGCCCCGTACCGGCCCCGTCGCGTCAGGAGCAGCGCGCCGGCCGTCGCCGCGAGGCCCGCGGCCGTGAGGGCGAGGGCCCAGGGGGTGAGGAAGGGGCTGGGGAGCGCGCCCAGGGACAGGGCCGCGACCACCGCGACCCCGCCGAGGAGCGCGCGGCGGCCCGGGGGGCCGTGGGTGAGTCCGGTCCACGCGGCGAGGACGAGGACGCCGGAGAGGACGAAGGTCTGGCGGTACGGGCTGCCGTTCGGGGTGGCGAAGGCGTGCCACACGAGGTGCGTCGGCCCCCATTGCAGCGAGGCCGCGACCGCCAGGCAGAGCCCCGCCCACGCCCACCGCCGGCGGCCGGGGATCTCGCGGCGGAACGGGAGGGCGGCGACGAGCAGCAGCACCGCCGTGGACACGAAGGCCGCGGGTGTCGCGAAGCTGTACGTCACGGGGAGCAGCCGGGCGAGGACGTCCGTCGCGGGCGCCGGGTCGAACTCCTTCACCAGGCCGGGGTGCGCGTGGCGCGAGCCGAGGAAGACGGGGACGAGGACGGGTGCCGCGAGGGCGATCCCGGTCCCGGCCGTCAGCCCGGCCCGCAGCAGGATGCGGACGACACCGCGCCCGGCGGGGCGCCGACCGCCGTCGGCGGACGCGGCCGGGTCGGGCGCGACCGCAGCGAGGGCAGCCGGGCCGGGAGGGCTGAGGCCGGGTGTGGTCGGGCCCGGGGCGGCCGCATCGGGTGTGGCCGGGCCGGGAGGGCTGAGGCCGGGTGTGGTCGGGCCCGGAGCGGCCGCATCGGAGGCGCCCGGGCCGGGAGGGCCCGCGTCTGCGGGGGCCGCACCCGGAGCGGCCGTGCCGCGTTCGGTCGTGCGCGCGGGAGCGGTCCCCGCGGGGGCGTGCTCCGTCGTGAGGCGGACGGTCAGGACCAGGGCCGCCCCGATCGTCGCCATGTACGCCGTGTAGAAGTTCGCCACCCAGCAGACCGCGACGACCAGCGGCCCCAGGACGGGCCGCACGCCCTCCCGTACCCACTCGCCGACCAGGCAGAGCAGAGGGAAGGCGATCAGGCCGTCCAGCCACATCGGGTTGTACGTGCCCTCCGCGAGCGACCAGCCGCAGAGCGCGTACGAGGCGCCCAGGGCCGAGGCCCACCACCAGCGGCCCGGGCCGGTCCGGCGCAGCAGGTGCGTCATGGCCGCCGCCGCGACCGCCGTCTTGAGGACGGTGATCGCGTACACCGCGTACTCGACGTCCCCGCGCGGGAGGAGGGCGACCAGCGGGGCGAAGGGGCTCGACAGGTAGGTGCCGTAGTCGGGGAGGAAGCTCGTGCCCCATCCCGCCTGCCAGTCGAGCAGCAGCCCGCCGTCCGCGCGGCCGTGCAGCAGGTCCCACAGGTGCGCGTGAAAGGGCACGAACTGGTTCGCGAGGTCGTTGACGGCCCGGTGACGGGGGCCGAAGGGGAAGACCCGGGCGACCGCGTCGCCGCCGCAGACGGCGAGCACGGTGATCAGCGCGGCGAGGAGCAGGGAGCGCGGCCCCCCGGGCGCGCGCCGGGGCGCGGGGACCGCGGAGGCGGGGGCCGCGTCGGCGGGCGGCACGGCGGCGGGCGGCGCGGGGGCGGCCGGCGCGGGGCCCCGCGGACGGGTGGCGTTCGGCATGACCCGTCGAATATGCCAGCGCCCGACCGGGCGGATCCGGTCCCCGCGACCCCGTTCACGCAATGGTCTTCTCGGCGCCATCCCCGCGGACCGGCCGGGACACCGGGCTCCGTTGTCGTGGTCGGCGTGCTGCTCTCGATCGTCGTCCCGTGCTTCAACGAGGAAGACGTCCTCGCCCGCTTCCATGACCATGTGACCCGTGAACTCGCCAGACTGGAAGGCGAGTTCGAGATCGTCTATGTGGACGACGGAAGCCGGGACGGGACGCTCCCGCTCCTCCAGGACCTGGCCGCGCGCGACCCGCGCCACGTCCGCTACGTCTCCTTCAGCCGGAACTTCGGCAAGGAGGCGGCGATGCTGGCCGGCCTCCGCAACGCCGCCGGGGACGCCGTCGTGATCATGGACGCCGACCTCCAGCACCCGCCCGAGCTGGTGCACCGCATGGTCGCGCTGCACGCCGAGGGGTACGACCAGGTCGTCGCCCGCCGCACCCGCGAGGGCGACCGCGTCACCCGCACCCTGACCGCCCGCCTCTACTACTGGGCGGTCAACCGCCTGGTCGACGTCGAACTCGTCGACGGCGTCGGGGACTTCCGGCTCCTGTCGCGCCGCACGGTCGACGCGGTCCTCGGTCTCGGCGAGTACAACCGGTTCTCCAAGGGCCTCTTCTCCTGGGTCGGCTTCCGGACGACGACGTTCTCGTACGAGAACGCCGTCCGCGAGGAGGGCCGCTCCAAGTGGACTCTGGGCAAGCTCCTCAACTACGGCCTCGACGGGCTCCTCTCCTTCAACAACAAGCCGCTCAGGGCCGCCGTGCACCTCGGCCTCCTGCTGGTCCTCGTCGCCGTCGGCTACGCGGTCTGGATCGTCGGGGACGCGCTCGCGCACGGCGTCGACACCCCCGGGTACGTCACCCTCCTCGTCGCCGTCACCGCCCTCGCCGGCGTGCAGATGGTCATGGTCGGGCTGATCGGCGAGTACGTCGGCCGCATCTACTACGAGGTGAAGCGCCGGCCGCACTACCTGGTCAAGGAGACCCACGAGGGAACGGGCGAAGGGGCGTACGAAGGGGCGCGCGCGGGGGCGGAGAAGGGGCCGGTACCGGCCGACACCCGGGGTGCCCGTGAGTCGTTGTGGGAAACAGTCGCACCGAAGTAGTGGCTCCGGCCCGGGCGACTCCCTAACATCGATCACCGCAAGGTCGTTCAACTGACGCACGACCAGCCCGGGAGGCTCCTTTGCACCGCCGCACTGCGCTCACCGTCTCCGCCGCTCTGCTCGCCGCGGCCCCGCTGCTCACCGCCTGCGGCAGCGACGCCCATCCAGGAGCGGCGGCCGTCGTCGGCGGGGAGCGGATCGACGTCTCCAGCCTGCAGGCCCAGGTGCAGGACGTGCGCACCGCCCAGGAGCGCTCCCCGCAGGCCGCCCAGCTCGTCCAGGCCACCGGGGACCTGCCCCGCCGCAAGCTCAACGTGATGATCTTCGACCGGGTCGTCGACAAGGTCGCCGCGGACAACGGCGTGGGCGTCACCCGCGCGGAGCTCCAGCAGACCAGGACGGCGTTCGTCCGCGAGAGCGGCGGCGAGGACCGGCTGAGGGACGTGCTGCTCCAGGAGCAGGGCGTGGCGCCCGGCCAGATCGACGACGTCGTCCGCCGCAACGTCCTCATGAACAAGATCGCCGCCAAGCTGGGCGTCAAGGACACCCCCGAGGGACAGCGGAAGCTGACGGAGGTCTTCTCCGCCGCCTCCAAGGACCTCGCCATCGACGTGAACCCGCGCTACGGCACCTGGGACGACGCCCAGGTCAGGCTCGGCGGCTCCACCGCGCCCTGGCTGCGGCAGATCAGCCAGGACCCGGGCGCCGTCCCGGCCGGTGCGTGAGGCGGAGTAAGTTCGTGGGGTGACAACTGAGAGCCCCGGCCGCATCGTCCTGCTCACCGCCAGCCACCGCGTGGCACCCGGACTGCTGTCCTGGCCCGCCTGGCAGGCGCTGCACGGCGCGGACCGGGTGCTCTGCCCCGACGAGCAGCACCCCCAGCTGCCGTACCTGCGGGAGGCCGGGGTCGCCGTCGAGCACCTGCGGCCCACCGCCGAGGAACTGGTCGCCGCCTGCGCCGGCGGCCGCACGGTCCTGCTGCTGCCCTCCGGCGAGGGCGACCGGCCGCTCACCGACGGCCTCGCCCGCCTCGCCGGCTCGGGCCGCCTCACGATGCCCGACCTGGAACTGCTGCCCGGCTCGTACGACCTGCCCGGCGCCCGCCTCCTGGACGTCGTGCAGATCATGGACCGCATCCGGCGCACGTGCCCCTGGTCCTCCCGGCAGACGCACAAGGAGCTCGTCAAGTACGGCATCGAGGAGGCGTACGAGCTCGTCGAGGCGATCGAGGACGACGACCGGGACGCGCTGCGCGAGGAGCTCGGGGACGTCCTGCTGCAGGTCGTCTTCCACGCGCGGATCGCCGAGGAGGACCCGGAGGAGCCCTTCTCCGTGGACGACGTCGCCGGGGACCTCGCCGAGAAGCTGATCCACCGGCACCCGCACGTCTTCGGGGACGCGGAGGCGCGGACGCCGGAGGACGTCCGGGCCCACTGGCTGCGCACCAAGGCGATCGAGAAGCAGCGCGAGTCCGTGACGGACGGCGTGCCGCTGGGCCAGCCGGGGCTGGCACTCGCCGCGAAGCTCGGCGGCCGGGTGCGCTCGGCGGGCCTCGACGTGGCCCTCCCGGCGGAGCCGGGCGTCGGCTACGACCTGCTGGCCCTCGCGGTCCGCGCGGAGGCGGAGGGCGTGGACCCGGAGGCGGCTCTGCGCGCCGCGGCCCGCGCCTACCGGGACGCGATCCGGGCGGCGGAGGGCGTGGAGGCCTGACGCGGCCGCGGCGGCCCGCGCCGGCGGCCGGCGCTACCGCTCGCGCGGGACCCGTGCCCCCGGGTTGTGCCAGAGCGGGGGCGGCGGGCCCAGGAGGCGTTCCGCCGCGGTGTGGGGGCGGGCGGTGAAGCGGCCCACCGGCTGCAGGGTGTCGTGGTGGATGCGGTACGGGTCGGTGCCCAGTTCCTCCAGCACCTCCGCGACCTCGGTCAGGAAGCCCGGCGGCCCGGCGAGGTAGACGTCGTGCGCGGGCCAGTGGACGCAGGCCCGCAGCGCTTGGACGAGCCGTTCCGTCGCCTGGTCCTTGCGGTGGCCGGGGGCCGAGGTGATGTAGGTGACGCTGAGACCGCTGAGACGTTTCTTCAGTCGCTCCGCGTCCTCCCGGCCGTACAGGTACTCCTTCGCGCGCGCCACCATGAACAGCCGCCCCTGCAGGTCGGGCTCGGCCTCCGCCGCCTCCGACAGCAGCGCCCTCACCGGCGCCCAGCCCGTGCCCGCGCATATATAGGTACGGAGTCCGCCCGGCTCCGTGCACGCGGTGAGGCCGCCGCCGGGCGCGCTCAGCCGCAGCCTCTCGCCCGGACGCGTCCCGGCGACGAGGGCCGTGCTCATCGCGCCACCCGGGATCCGGCTCACATGGAGTTCGACCGTGCCGTCGGGGCGGGGGGCGTCCGCGAGGGAGTAGGTGCGCCAGACGCGCGGGACGCGCGGCGAGCCGACGCTGACGTACTGCCCCGGGAGGAAGGGGAGCGGCTGCCGGGGCCACAGCGTGAGGACGGCCAGGTCCTCGCCGCGCCGCTCGTGCCGGACGACGTCCGCGTCCCACCAGGCGGGCTCGCCGGCCGCGGCCGCCTCCTCGGCCCCGGCCATCATGAGGTCGGCGACGTGTCCGTACGCCTCGGCCCAGGCCTTCTCGGCCTCCCGGGTCCAGGCGGGTCCCGCGGCGTGCGCGAAGGCGGCGAGGAGGCTCGTCCCGACGGCGGCGTAGAGCCCGGGGTCGGCGAGGAACCTGCGGTGGTCGCGGCCCAGCTGCCCCAGGTAGCCGGGGAGACCGGGGGACTCCAGGTGGGTCACCACATGGGTGAGCGCGGCGAAGAGGCGGTCCCGCTGGGGCTGCATGTCCTCGGGGAACAGCTCGCGCATGGCGGGGTTGTTCCAGAAGAGATGCGAGTAGAAGAAGGTGACGGCGTGTTCGGCCCGTCTCTCGACCACCGCGAACGTGCTCCGGAGCATCTGAGGATCCACCGACAAGAATCTAGGGCACCACCCCCTTCTTGATCGCGGGATCCGGCAGACCGCGCCCCCCGGACCGCCGGACCGCGCCTCCCCGGACCGCCGGACCGCCCCTCCCGGACCGCCCTGTACCGTCGGGGAGTGAGCACCACCCCCGGCACCCCGCCCGCCTCCTGCCCCGCGTCGGCCCCCGCGCCCGAGCTCTTCACCTGGGAGTTCGCGAGCGATCCGTACCCCGCGTACGCCTGGCTCCGCGAGCACGCGCCCGTGCACCGGACGACACTGCCCAGCGGGGTCGAGGCCTGGCTGGTGACGCGGTACGGGGACGCCCGGCAGGCCCTCGCCGACCAGCGGCTCTCCAAGAACCCCGCGCATCACGACGAGTCCCCGCACGCCAAGGGCAAGACGGGCATTCCGGGCGAGCGCAAGGCCGAGCTGATGACGCATCTGCTCAACATCGACCCGCCGGACCACACCCGTCTGCGCCGGCTGGTGTCGAAGGCCTTCACTCCCCGCCGGGTCGCCGAGTTCACCCCCCGCGTGCAGGAGTTGACCGACCGGCTCATCGACGGCTTCGTGGAGAAGGGCAGCGCGGACCTCATCCACGAGTTCGCCTTCCCGCTGCCCATCTACGCGATCTGCGACCTGCTCGGCGTGCCCGAGGAGGACCAGGACGACTTCCGCGACTGGGCCGGCATGATGATCCGGCACGGCGGCGGGCCACGCGGCGGGGTCGCGCGGTCGGTGAAGAAGATGCGCGGCTACCTCGCCGAGCTGATCCACCGCAAGCGGGAAGGCCTGCGGCACGAAGGGGCCGACGACCTCATCTCGGGACTCATCAAGGCCTCCGACCACGGCGAGCACCTCACCGAGAACGAGGCCGCCGCCATGGCCTTCATCCTGCTCTTCGCCGGTTTCGAGACGACCGTCAACCTCATCGGCAACGGCATGTACCAGCTCCTGCGCCACCCCGGGCAGCGCGAGCTGCTCCAGACGTCGGTCGCGGCGGGGGAGACCGGGCTGCTGGAGACCGGGATCGAGGAACTGCTGCGCTACGACGGTCCGGTGGAGATGGCCACCTGGCGGTACGCGACCGAGCCCCTGACCATCGGCGGGCAGGACATCCCGGCGGGCGACCCCGTCCTCGTCGTGCTCGCCGCCGCGGACCGGGACCCGGAGCGGTTCGACGGGCCGGACGTGCTCGACCTGGCGCGGCGCGACAACCAGCACCTCGGGTACGGGCACGGCATCCACTACTGCCTGGGCGCGCCGCTCGCCCGGCTGGAGGGACAGACCGCGCTCGCCACCCTGCTGACCCGGCTGCCGGACCTGCGACTTGCCGCGGATCCCGCGGAACTGCGCTGGCGCGGAGGGCTCATCATGCGCGGTTTGCGCACGCTTCCGGTCGAGTTCTCCCCTTCCGTGCGACTCACACAAAGTGAGAGTCCGTCATAAATGTGATCTTCACGTGATCGCGGGTGCATCGACTTGTGATGAGCGTTCGAATACGGCTACCTTCCCCGTCAGCTCGGTTCGTCAACGTGGTTGAGTAATTCGGCCAGGTGTGACAACTCGGGCGCGCCCACACAGTCGTCACGCGAAAGGCGCTTCTATGCGTTCCGGGAACGGACGTCACCGTCGCCCCCGTCAGGCCCCCGCCATCGTCGTCGCCGCGGGCGTGACCGGCTCCGCCATGGCGCTGCCGCTGCTCGCCACCGGGTCCGCCTCCGCCGCCGACGCGGCCACCTGGGACCGGGTCGCCGAATGCGAGTCCGGCGGCCAGTGGAGCGCCAACTTCGGCAACGGCATGTACGGCGGGCTCCAGTTCACCCAGGACAGCTGGGAGCGCCACGGCGGCCTGTCGTACGCGCCCAGCCCGGACCTCGCCAGTCGCGCCCAGCAGATCGCGGTGGCCGAGAAGGCCCTCGCCAAGGGTTCGAACGAGTGGGCCACCTGCGCGCCGATCGCCGGCCTGAAGAACGACGGCGCGTCCCCGGGTGTGGACCCCGGCCCCACGAGCGTCCCCAAGGCCCCCACCGGACCGGTCCCCGAGTCCAACTGGAACGCCGGCCTGCCCGGGACCTCCGGAGAGGCCGCCGAGGCCGACAAGGGGGCCGAGGAGGCCGACAAGTCCGAGGCCGAGCAGAAGGCCCCCGGGACGGCGTCGCCCGACGCGTCCGCCACGCCTGTCTCGCCGACCGCACCCGTCTCGCCGACCGCGCCGACGAGCCCGCCCGCGTCGACCGACCCGAGCGACCCGGCCGCGCCCACCGCACCCGGCACGCCCGACGCGTCCGTGACGCCCGGCGAGCCCGGCTCCACCGAGCCCGGTGCGCCGACGGACGACCCGTCGTCGGCGACCCCCGGCACCGGCAAGCACCGGGGTGACGCCGCACCGGAGGAAACCGACAACCCGGACAGTTCTGCCGAATCAGGTAGACATGCGTCCCCGGACAACAAGCTGGACGAAAAGCCGCTGAAGACGTCGCCCGCTGACGCCTCGAAGGAAACGGACGCAACGGACAGTCAGGGCAAGTCGGACTCCTACCTCGTGCAGCCGGGTGACAACCTCTCCGACATTGCACAGGAGAACGAACTCCCCGGAGGCTGGACCGCCCTCTACGACGCCAACCGGCGGACCGTGGGCCTCGATCCGGACCTCATCCTCCCTGGTCAGGCGCTTGACCTGACGAACGGTTCGACCGCGTCGGCGGAGTAGTTCGGGGGCGTATGTCCGGTTCTGGGCAAGTGAGACATGGGTCTCTTCACCCCAACTGGCGTGTCACGCCCGCAAACTTTGCTCCCGTCACCTCTCACCTGCACAAACACGACCCACCGGAAGGCAAGCAGGGGCGATTTCTCCCCTATGAGGGTCTTTGAACTTCCGGTGGGTCTGTGTCTACGGTCGTCACCGCTCGCCACCGCGGGCCCCGTCGACCGAAACGCCGAATCCTGCCGTCGGCCGACGGGCATCGTCGCGCAAGCGCCGAAGGCAGGAGTGGGGGACCCAAGGTAAGTGCCGGTCCCGGCCGTTGAGACAGACGGCCGAAGACCGGCTTGGGGTGAAGCCGCGTGCTAGGACACGCGGCCGGGCACCTTCCGGCCCGAACCCGACAGCTCACCTCACAGGCGTCGGTGAGGAGAATCCCCATGCTGTTTTCCGCCAAGGGCAAACACCGCCGTCCCTCCAAGGCCACCCAGGTCGCCGCGCTCGTCGGCGTCACCGGTGTCGCCGTGGCCGCCCCGCTGATGACCGCGGGCACCGCCTCGGCCGCCACGGCCTCGGAGTGGGACCGCGTCGCCGCCTGCGAGTCCGGCGGCAACTGGTCCATCAACACCGGCAACGGCTACTACGGCGGTCTGCAGTTCTCGGCCTCCACCTGGGCCGCGTACGGCGGCACCGCCTACGCCTCGACCGCCGACCAGGCGTCGAAGTCGCAGCAGATCGCCGTCGCCGAGAAGGTCCTCGCGGGCCAGGGCAAGGGCGCCTGGCCGTCCTGCGGCGTGGGCCTCTCGGGTGCCTCCTACGAGGGCGGCGCCGCCGAGAGCGCGCCGCAGCAGAGCACCCAGCAGCCGCAGCAGGAGCGGAAGGCCGAGCAGCCGACCACCCGCAGCGAGAAGCGCCAGGCCCCGAAGAAGGCCGCGCAGCAGGCCGCTCCGCAGGCCGACGCGAAGAAGACCGTCACCACCCCGACCGGCAAGAAGGTCAAGAAGGGCGACGGCGAGTACAAGGTCGCCACCGGCGACACCCTCAGCAAGATCGCCCAGGCGCACGGCGTCAAGGGCGGCTGGGCCGAGCTGTTCAAGCTCAACAAGGACGTCGTCGAGGACGCCGACCTCATCTACCCGGGCCAGCAGCTCCACCTGAAGTGAGCCCGGCGGTCCGCGTGAGTCCGGCGGCTCACGCGGCCCCTCCGACCCTCCCGCGGTGACCACCCCGGCCCGGCGCGCCCATCCCCCGTGCGCGCCGGGCCGGGGTTCCCCCGTTTCGGGCCCGCGCCCGGAGAAGGCCAGAGAAGACCGGAGTAGAGGGGAGGGCCGGCGCGACGACCGGCCCGCCGCGGCGGTTACCCGCCGGTAGATCTGGGGCCCTTCGTCCCGACATGCATGCCCTTGGGTCCTTTTTCGTCCCAGGGGGCGGGCGCCCGGCTGGCCGGAGCCCGCGAGCCGGTTAGGCTCTTGTCGCAAGGCCAAGCGACCCTGCACCGACCTTGCGTCACATCCAGCGTCACATCCCAAAAAGGAGATGCTCGTGCCGTCCATCGACGTCGTCGTAGCCCGGGAAATCCTGGACTCCCGAGGCAACCCCACGGTCGAGGTCGAGGTCGGCCTCGACGACGGCAGCACCGGCCGTGCTGCTGTCCCGTCCGGTGCCTCCACCGGTGCGTTCGAGGCCATCGAGCTTCGCGACGGTGACCCGAACCGCTACCTCGGCAAGGGTGTCGAGAAGGCCGTCCTCGCCGTCATCGAGCAGATCGGCCCGGAGCTCGTCGGCTACGACGCCACCGAGCAGCGCCTGATCGACCAGGCCATGTTCGACCTGGACGCCACCGAGAACAAGGGCTCCCTCGGCGCCAACGCCATCCTCGGCGTCTCCCTCGCCGTCGCGCACGCCGCCTCCGAGGCCTCGGACCTCCCCCTTTTCCGCTACCTCGGCGGCCCGAACGCGCACCTGCTGCCCGTTCCGATGATGAACATCCTCAACGGTGGGTCGCACGCCGACTCCAACGTGGACATCCAGGAGTTCATGATCGCCCCGATCGGCGCGGAGTCCTTCTCCGAGGCCCTCCGCTGGGGTGCGGAGATCTACCACACCCTCAAGGCCGTGCTGAAGCGCAAGGGCCTCTCCACCGGCCTCGGCGACGAGGGCGGCTTCGCGCCGAACCTGGAGTCGAACCGCGCCGCCCTCGACCTCATCGTCGAGGCCATCAAGGAGGCCGGCTACACCCCGGGCACCGACGTAGCGCTCGCGCTCGACGTGGCCGCGTCCGAGTTCTACAAGGACGGCGCGTACGAGTTCGAGGGCAAGTCCCGCTCGGCCGCCGAGATGACCGAGTACTACGAGGAGCTCGTCTCCGCGTACCCGATGGTCTCCATCGAGGACCCGCTGTACGAGGACGACTGGGCCGGCTGGAAGGTCCTCACCGACAAGCTGGGCACCAAGGTCCAGATCGTCGGCGACGACCTCTTCGTCACCAACCCGGAGCGCCTGGCCCGCGGCATCGAGGAGGGCACCGCCAACGCCCTCCTGGTCAAGGTCAACCAGATCGGCTCGCTGACCGAGACCCTCGACGCCGTCGAGCTCGCCCAGCGCAACGGCTTCAAGTGCATGATGTCCCACCGCTCCGGCGAGACCGAGGACGTCACCATCGCCGACCTCGCCGTCGCCGTGAACTGCGGTCAGATCAAGACCGGCGCCCCGGCCCGCTCGGACCGCGTCGCCAAGTACAACCAGCTGCTGCGCATCGAGGAGATCCTCGACGACGCCGCGGTCTACGCCGGCCGCAGCGCCTTCCCGCGCTTCAAGGGCTGACGGCAGGCGTCACCCCCGGCAGTTCCGTACGTCCCCGCACTCGGTCCCGTACCGTGTGCGGGGACGTCCGCGTGAACAGGGGAGGCGACACGACATGGCCGCGAAGGACCGGGACCGGTTCTCCACCGCGACCCGGATCAGACTGCTCGGCGAGCAGACCGCCGCCCGTGTCTACCGCTCCCAGACCCGACGCCAGGCCCGCCGCTCCCGGCTCACCGGCCGGGCCGCCTTCCTCGCCCTGGTCGTCTGCTCGCTGGTCGTGGCGCTCGCCTACCCGATGCGGAGCTACGTCTCCCAGCAGGGCGAGATCGCGGAGCAGCAGCGCCGGGCCGCCGACGCCGCCCGGCGGGTCGAGGAGCTCCGGGACGAGAAGGCGCGCCTCCAGGACCCCGCCTACGTCCGGCGCCTCGCCCGCGAGCACCTCCACTACGTGCTGCCCGGCGAGACCGGGTTCACCGTGAACGACCCCGACGCCGAGCAACGGCCCCGCGGGGACCAGGGCGCGGCGGACCGCCCCTGGTACGACAACCTCTGGGACGGCGTCGACCACGCCGACCGCCCCTGACGCGGCCTACCGGTCGCCCCGACATACGAGCAAGGCAGACATGGAAACGCCCCCTCCGCAGACCGAACGCACCGAGCCCACCGGGCAGGACATCGCCGCCTTCGAGCTCCAGCTCGGCCGGCCGCCCCGCGGCCTGCGCGCCATCGCGCACCGCTGCCCGTGCGGAAACCCGGACGTCGTCGAGACCGCGCCGCGGCTCCCCGACGGCACGCCGTTCCCGACCACGTACTACCTGACCTGCCCCCGGGCGGCCTCGGCCATCGGCACCCTGGAGGCCAACGGGGTCATGAAGGAGATGCAGGCCCGGCTCGCCACCGACCCGGAGCTCGCCGCCGCCTACCGGGCCGCGCACGAGGACTACATCGCGCGCCGCGACGCCATCGAGGTCCTGGAGGGGTTCCCGAGCGCCGGCGGCATGCCGGACCGGGTGAAGTGCCTGCACGTCCTCGTCGGCCACTCGCTGGCCGCCGGACCCGGCGTCAACCCCTTCGGCGACGAGGCGCTCGCGATGCTGCCGGAGTGGTGGGCGAAGGGTCCCTGCGTCACGCCGTGCGCGGACGGGGACGAGAAGAAGGAGGGGGCGGAGTGACCCGCGTCGCCGGAATCGACTGCGGCACGAACTCCATCCGCCTCCTGGTCGCCGACGTCCATCCGGAGACCGGGGAGCTGGTCGAGCTCGACCGGCGGATGACGATCGTCCGGCTCGGCCAGGGCGTCGACCGCACCGGCCGCCTCGCCCCCGAGGCACTGGAGCGGACCTTCGAGGCCTGCCGCGCGTACGCCCGGGTCATCGAGGAGCTGGGCGCCGAGCGGCTCCGCTTCGTCGCCACCTCCGCCTCCCGTGACGCCGAGAACCGCGCGGACTTCGTGAACGGGGTCGTGGAGATCCTGGGCGTCGAGCCCGAGGTCATCACGGGCGACCAGGAGGCCGCGTTCTCCTTCACCGGCGCCACCGGCGAGCTGCACGGGGACGACCGCCGGCTGGTCGTGGACATCGGCGGCGGCTCGACCGAGTTCGTGGTCGGCAACCGGCACGTCGAGGCCGCCCGCTCCGTCGACATCGGCTGCGTCCGCCTGACCGAGCGGCACGTCCGGCACGACCCGCCGACCGCCGAGGAGGCCGAGGCGATCCGCGCCGACGTCCGGGCCGCGCTCGACCTCGCCGCCGAGACCGTCCCGATCGGGACCGCGGAGACCCTCGTCGGACTCGCCGGATCGGTCACCACGGTCGCCGCCATCGCCCTCGGGCTGCCGGAGTACGACTCGGAGAAGATCCACCACGCCCGGATCTCCGCCGCGCAGGTCGCCGAGGTCGCCGAGCGGCTGCTCGCCTCCACCCACGCCGAGCGGGCCGCGATCCCGGTCATCCACCCCGGCCGGGTCGACGTGATCATCGCCGGCGCGCTCGTCCTGCGGGAGATCGTCGAGCGGGTCGGAGCCCACGAGGTCGTCGTCAGCGAGCACGACATCCTCGATGGGATCGCCCTATCCGTGGCATAGCGGGCACCTATCGAGGCCTCCCGCGACACCTCGCCGGGAAAGTTCGTGAAGTTCTTCACAAGGAAAAGGGCCCTGGTGGCGCCGAAGTGGGGTCCGAACGAGGTGTTTGGGCCCTCCGGGTGGCGCCTCAGGGCCCTTTCGCAGGCGCGGAGGCGGATTCGCCCGACGTTTCCATCGTGTGAACGGGGGCTCCGGTTCGGGGTTAACGGAGGCTCTCCGGTCCAGTTCACAGGGGGTGAACAACGTCCGCCCGGGTGCCCCGGTTCCTTTGCAGCACCATGACATGGATCACGTGGGCGGCGGAGTGTAGCAGAGGTGTCCGGAGACCTTGTGAAGGGGCGCACGAGCACCCCCCTCAGGAGGGGTGGATACTCGATCTCATGAGCACCACGGAGCGTCCCAGGATCCTCGTAGTAGGCGGCGGGTACGTAGGCCTGTACGCAGCTCGGCGCATCCTCAAGAAGATGCGCTACGCGGAGGCGACCGTCACGGTCGTCGACCCGCGGTCGTACATGACCTACCAGCCCTTCCTCCCCGAAGCCGCCGCCGGCAGCATCTCGCCGCGCCACGTCGTCGTCCCGCTGCGACGCGTCGTGCGCGGAGCGGAGGTGCTCACCGGCCGGGTCACCACCATCGACCAGGACCGCAAGGTCGCCACGATCTCGCCGCTCGTCGGCGAGGCCTACGAGCTGCCCTTCGACTACCTCGTCATCGCGATGGGCGCCGTCTCCCGTACCTTCCCGATCCCCGGCCTCGCCGAGCAGGGCATCGGCATGAAGGGCATCGAGGAGGCCATCGGCCTGCGCAACCACGTCCTCGAGCAGCTCGACAAGGCCGACTCGACCACCGACGAGGAGGTCCGCCGCAAGGCGCTGACCTTCGTCTTCGTGGGCGGCGGCTTCGCCGGCGCGGAGACCATCGGCGAGGTCGAGGACCTGGCCCGGGACGCCGCGAAGTACTACCAGAACGTGTCGCGCGAGGACATGCGCTTCGTCCTGGTCGACGCGGCCGACAAGATCCTTCCCGAGGTCGGCCCCAAGCTCGGCCAGTACGGCAAGGAGCACCTGGAGAGCCGCGGGATCGAGATCTACCTCGAGACCTCCATGGACTCCTGCGTCGACGGCCACGTCGTGCTGAAGAACGGCCTCGAGGTCGACTCCAACACGATCGTCTGGACCGCCGGCGTGAAGCCGAACCCGGCGCTCTCCCGCTTCGGTCTGCCGCTCGGCCCCCGCGGCCACGTGGACTGCAACGAGAAGCTCCAGATCAACGGCCTCGACTACGCCTGGGCCGCGGGCGACAACGCCCAGGTCCCGGACATGGTCGGCCGCAAGGCGGGCAACCCGAACGCCTGGTGCCCGCCGAACGCCCAGCACGCGCTGCGCCAGGCCAAGGTCCTCGGCGACAACGTGGTGGCCGGCATGCGGGGCTTCCCGCAGAAGGAGTACAGCCACGCCAACAAGGGCGCGGTCGCGGGTCTCGGCCTGCACAAGGGCGTCGCGATGATCGTCATGGGCAAGGTGAAGATCAAGCTCAAGGGCCGTCTCGCCTGGTACATGCACCGTGGCTACCACGGCATGGCGATGCCGACCTGGAACCGCAAGATCCGCGTCTTCGCCGACTGGACCCTCGCGATGTTCCTCAAGCGCGAGGTCGTCTCGCTCGGCGCCATGGAGACGCCGCGCGAGGAGTTCTACGAGGCCGCCAAGCCCGCCCCCGCGCCGGCCGCCCCGGCGCAGGAGAAGGCCAAGGCCTCCTGACCGTCGCCCGGCGGTACCAGCAGGACCAGTAGGACAAGTACACGCAAGGCCGTAAAAGGGCCGTCCGCCATCCGTGGTGCGGACGGCCCTTCGCGTGTTTTGCCGACTGATTGCGCTGCGCCGGGACTGCAAACGCCTACGGACGGTGTTCCCTTGGTGACGAGCATTTCTGGGGCACGAGATCACGGAGGTGTGCACCATGGCCGACGCCGCGTCGCGGCTGGCGACTCTCGCCGAGGAGCTGCTGGGCGGACCGCTCCCGGTCCGGCTGCGAGCCTGGGACGGCAGCGAGGCCGGGCCGGTGGGCGGCCCCGTCCTGGTCGTCCGCGACCGCCGCGCCCTGCGGAGGATGATCTGGAAACCCGGCGAACTGGGCATGGCCCGCGCCTGGGTGGCCGGGGAGCTGGACGTCGAGGGCGACCTGTACGCCCTCCTGGACGCCCTCTCCGGCCTGCTCTGGGAGCGGGACGGGGACGGCAGGGGGCTGCTCTCGGCCGCCCGCGACCCGCGGCTTCGCGCCGCCGCGGCCGCCCTGCTGAAGCTGGCCGGACCGCTGCCGCCCCCGCAGCCGCCGGCCGAGGAGGTGCGCGGCCGCAGCGGCGGCCGGCACACCCGGCGCCGCGACAGGCAGGCGATCAGTCACCACTACGACGTGGGCAACGACTTCTACGAGCTGGTCCTCGGCCCGTCGATGGTCTACTCGTGCGCGTACTGGGCCTCCGACGGCCCCGACGCCACCCTGGAGGACGCCCAGCGCGACAAGCTGGACCTCATCGCCCGCAAGCTGAACCTGAAGGAGGGCGACCGGCTCCTCGACGTGGGCTGCGGATGGGGCTCCATGGCCCTCCACGCCGCCCGGGAGTACGGGGCGCGGGTCGTCGGCATCACCCTCTCCCGCGAGCAGGCCGCGTACGCCCGCAAGCGGATCGCCGAGGAGGGGCTGACCGACCTGGTCGAGATCCGCGTCCAGGACTACCGGGACGTCACGGACGGCCCGTACGACGCCGTCTCCTCGATCGGCATGGCCGAGCACGTCGGCGCGGTCCGGTACCGGGAGTACGCCGACATCCTGTACGGGCTCCTCAAGCCCGGCGGACGGCTGCTGAACCACCAGATCTCGCGGCGCCCCGAACCGGACGAGGAGGCGTACGAGATCGACCCCTTCATCGACGCGTACGTCTTCCCGGACGGCGAACTCGCCCCCATGGGACGCACGCTGGGCACCCTGGAGGACGCCGGCTTCGAGGTCAGGGACGTTGAGGCGATCCGCGAGCACTACGCGCTGACGCTGCGCCGCTGGGTGGCCAACCTGGAGCGGGACTGGGACCGGGCGGTCCGGCTCACCTCGCCGGGCCGGGCGCGGATCTGGCGGCTCTACATGGCGGCCTCGGCCGTCTCCTTCGAGCGCAACCGGATCGGCGTGAACCAGTTCCTCGCGGTGAAGACCCCGGTGTCGGGGCGGAGCGGGACGGCGCTGCGGCCGCGGGTCTGGAACGAGAAGGCCTGACGGGCGTACGCCGGAAGGGCCGGCCCCTGGCAGGGGGCCGGCCCTTCCGGGTTCCGGGGGGCTACTCGGCCTTGATGGCGGCGAGCATGTTCAGCCTGGCCGCGCTGCGGGCCGGCCACAGGGAGGCGAGGACACCGACCAGGGCGGCCAGGACCAGGAAGATCCCGATCCGGTCCCAGGGCAGGACCAGGGCGTAGCCCGGGATCTGCTCCCTGATCGTCTCGCCGATCGCCCAGCCGAGGAACGAGCCGAGGCCGATGCCGACGACCGCGCCGAACACCGAGATGACCACGGCCTCCAGACGGACCATCCGCTTCACCCGGCGCCGGTCGAGGCCGATCGCCCGCAGCATGCCGATCTCCTGCTGGCGCTCGAAGACGGACATCGCGAGGGTGTTGACGACACCGAGGACCGCGATGATCAGGGCCATGCCGAGCAGGCCGTACATGATGTTGAGCATCAGGTTGATCGGGCCGCCGAACGAGTCGCGGATGCCCTTGTGGTCCATCACCGTGATGTCGGGGTTGTCTCCCATGGCCTTCGCCAGGGCCCGCTCGTTGGCCGCGCTCGCGCCGCCGTCGGTCGAGACGAAGATCTGGCGGATCTCCGCGCGCTCCTCGTGCGCGGTGACCAGCTTGTGGTCGATCAGGACCGGCGAGACGAACTCGCTGGGCTCGAAGAGCGCGCCGACCGTCAGCGTGGCCTTCTGCTTGTCGAGGTACTCGACGGGGACGCTGTCGCCGACCTTCAGGCCGCGCTTGGCGGCGGTCTTCTCGTCGACGGCGATGGCGCCCTTGCCGAGGGAGGACAGCGAGCCCTTCACGACGGTGAGGTTGAGGACCTTGCCGATGTCGCCGGGGGTGACGCCGGAGGCCGAGACGTAGTCGCCCTTGATCTCCAGGGCGCCCGCCTGCTGCGGGGAGATCGCGGTGACGCCCGGTGCCTTCTCCAGGGCGGTCAGCGCCTCCGGGCTCAGGCTGTTGCCGCTGGCCATGGTGACCATGTAGTCGGCCTTGATCTGGTCCGTGGTGGCCTTGTCGAGGGCCGTGCCGACCGTGGCGCCGAGCACCGAGAGACCGGTGACGAGGGTCAGACCGATGGCGAGCGCGGAGGCGGTGGCGCCGGTGCGGCGCGGGTTGCGGACCGCGTTCAGGCCGGCGAGCTTGCCGGAGACCCCGAAGAGGTTGACGAAGACGGGGCGGATCACGGCGATCACGGGCCGGGACAGGAACGGGATCAGCACGATCACGCCGATGAGGGCGAGGAAGGCGCCGCCCGCGATGAGCATGCGGCCCCCGTCGCCGCCCTGGCCGGCGCCGAGCACGATCAGGACCGCGCCGAGCGCGGCGAACGCGGCGCCGATGGAGTTCCGCACGACGAGCGACTTGGTGCTCGCGGTGGCGTGGACGCTGCTCATGGCGGCGACCGGCGGGATCTTCGCGGCGCGGCGGCCGGGCAGCCAGGCGGCGAGCATCGTGATCAGGACGCCGACGGAGAAGGCGCTGACGGCCGGGGTGGCGGTGAGCACGAGGCCGCCGCCGGGGACCTTCATCTCGAAGGCGCTCATGGCCGAGCGGAGCGAGACGGCGAGGCCGATGCCGAGGACGTAGCCGACGGCGGAGGCGAGCAGGCCGACCAGACCGGCCTCGGCGAGGACGGAGCGGGTGATCTGCCTGCGCGAGGCGCCGACGGCGCGCATCAGCGCCAGTTCCTTGGTGCGCTGGGCGACCAGCATGGTGAAGGTGTTGGAGATCAGGAAGATCCCGACGAAGAGCGCGATGCCCGCGAAGCCGAGGAGGACCTGGTTGAGGGCGCCGAGGCCGGCCTCGATGTCCTTGGCCTGCTGCTCGGCGAGGGCCTCGCCGGTCTGGGCGGTGGCCGCCTTCGGGACGACCTTCAGGACCTCGTCGAGGAGCTTCTCGTCGTCCGTGCCGGGCGTGGCGCTGACGGCCAGGTCCCGGTAGTAGCCGGGCTTGAGGTAGAGCTTCTGGGCGACGGCGCTGTCGAAGACGACGAGGCTGCCGCCGGCGTTGACGGCGCCGTCCTCGGTGGTGAAGACGCCGGAGAGCTCGTACTCCTTGACCGGGCCGGTGGTCGCGACGCGGACGGTGTCGCCGACCTTGTAGCCGCCCTTGTCGGCGGTGTCCTTGTCGAGCGCGATCTGGCCGGCGGAGGCCGGGCCGTTCCCGGAGGTGAAGGCGTATGCGCGGTCCTTGCCGTCCTTGCCGGGGGCGAAGTTGGTGCCCTTGTTGGACCAGCCGACGCCGATCAGCTTGCCGTTCTTGTCGGGCACGCCGGCGAAGCCGTCGACGCGGGGCGTGACGGAGGCGACCCCGTCGAGTTCGGCGACCTTGTCGACGTCCTGCTGGGAGAGGCCGGGGGTCTTCCGGGCGTCCTCGGCGGACGGGTACATCTCGACGGCGACGGCGACGTCGTCGTAGCTCTTGGCCGACTGGTTGCGGAAGGCCTGGCCGAGGGTGTCGGTGAAGACGAGGGTGCCGGAGACGAAGGCCACGCCGAGCATCACGGCGAGGACGGTCATCAGCAGCCGCGCCTTGTGCGCGAGGACGTTGCGCAGGGCGGTACGGAACATGGGTGTGTCCTGGAGGAGGAGGGACGGCGGGAGGGGGCTGCGCTACGGCGTCAGCTCGTGCGGCCCTTGGCGTCGAAGGCCTTCATGCGGTCGAGCACGCCGTCCGCCGTCGGGTGCAGCATCTCGTCGACGATCCGGCCGTCGGCGAGGAAGATCACGCGGTCCGCGTAGGAGGCGGCGACCGGGTCGTGGGTGACCATGACGACGGTCTGGCCCAGCTCGCGGACCGAGTTGCGCAGGAAGCCGAGGACCTCGGCGCCCGAGCGGGAGTCCAGGTTTCCGGTGGGCTCGTCGCCGAAGATGATCTCGGGGCGGGAGGCGAGGGCGCGGGCCACGGCCACGCGCTGCTGCTGGCCGCCGGAGAGCTCGGTCGGGCGGTGGCTGAGCCGCGCGGAGAGGCCGAGCATGTCGATGACCTTCTGCACCCACTGCTTGTCGGGCTTCCGGCCGGCGATGTCCATCGGCAGCGTGATGTTCTCCAGGGCCGTCAGGGTCGGCAGCAGGTTGAAGGCCTGGAAGATGAAGCCGATCTTGTCCCGGCGCAGCTGGGTGAGCTGCTTGTCCTTGAGGGTGGAGAGCTCCGTCTCGCCGATCCGGACCGAGCCGGAGGAGAAGGAGTCCAGGCCGGCGACGCAGTGCATGAGCGTCGACTTGCCGGAGCCGGAGGGGCCCATGATCGCGGTGAACTCGCCCTGGCGGAAGTCCACGGTGACGTGATCGAGGGCGACCACCTGGGTCTCGCCGTGTCCGTAGACCTTGGAGAGATCCGTGGCGCGGGCGGCCACCGCGGTGGCGCGGGACACGGTGGGGGTGGTGGTCACGAGGGACTCCTGTCACTGCGGGGTTTCTGCGGGAACCCCTCCATCGTGTCGAGCGTTCTCGCTCGGATCGTCCGCCCACGTGCCCGTTCCCGGGGCAGTCTCGAGTCGGACCGGGGGCCCCGATCCTCCTCCTGAGGTATGACGGCGGCCCTGAGAGACGGGTTCGCGCCGACGTGACAGACGTGCGACGACTTTTCGTCATTCCGGGGGGTGCGGCTTTGCGCCTGCGACCCCTGTCACAGTCCGGCGAAACGGCCCCCACCTGCACTGACGCACCCTCAAGCGTCAATAAAATAAGACAACATCGGGATGATGTTTCGGCTGAACGAGGGACGCGCCCCGATAGGCTCATGTGCCAACGCGGAGCTTCGCGACGCCCGGATGGTGGAATGCAGACACGGCGAGCTTAAACCTCGCTGGCCTTCGGGCCGTACCGGTTCGAGTCCGGTTCCGGGCACCACCCGGGCCCCAGGTGGGACACCTGCGGCCCGGAGAAGCCCCTCACTCACGCGCGGACCCCCGTGACGCTCCGCGACACGCTCGTGCGAAGATCGAAACCGTACGGGAAAAGATCCTCCCCGAGCACTAGAGAGTTTCTTTTGCCTACGCATTACTCTTGACGCGAGGCCGCGCGCATGCGGCACGCCATGGAGGAGTGAGATGAGGAGCAGCAACCCGGTCTTCTCGCGACGGGGGTTCAGCCGCGACAACGGCACCGCGGGCTTCAACGGCCAGCAGCCGCAGGCCGGGGGCCCCGCCGTCGGGACCAACCCGTACGCCGCCGGCAACCCGTACGCCGAGGGCGCGACGAACCCGTACGCCACCAACCCGTACGCCCCGCAGGACACCCAGCCCGGTGCCCCGCAGCAGGCCCGCGGCAACGTGATGACGATCGACGACGTCGTGAGCCGTACGGCCATGACGCTCGGCACGGTCGTCCTCACCGCCGTCCTGTCCTGGCTGCTCCTGCCGGTCGACCCCGCCAACCTGGGCAAGTCCTACGGCATCGCCATCGGTGCCGCCCTGGTCGCCCTGGTCCTGTCGCTCGTGCAGTCCTTCAAGCGCAAGCCGTCGCCGGCGCTCATCCTGGGCTACGCGGCCTTCGAGGGCGTCTTCCTCGGTGTCATCTCGGCCGCCGTGTCGACGTACATCGCGGACGGCGTGGTCATCCAGGCGGTCCTCGGCACCATGGCGGTCTTCGCCGGCGTGCTGATCGCCTACAAGATGGGCTGGATCCGGGTCAACCGGCGCTTCTACGGCTTCGTGATGGCCGCCGCGATGGGCTTCATGCTCCTCATGGTGACCAACCTGCTGTTCGCCGTCTTCGCCGGCGGTGACGGCCTCGGCTTCCGCAGCGGCGGCCTCGGCATCCTCTTCGGTGTCATCGGCATCATCCTGGGCGCCTGCTTCCTCGCCCTCGACTTCAAGCAGGTCGAGGACGGCGTGACCTACGGCGCGCCGCGCGAGGAGGCCTGGCTGGCCGCCTTCGGTCTCACCATGACCCTGGTGTGGATCTACCTGGAGATGCTGCGTCTGCTGTCGATCCTGCAGGGCGACGACTGACGCGTCCCGACTCGGGGGAAGGGCCCGTCCGGCTTCGTGCCGGGCGGGCCCTTCCGCGTTCCGCGACGACGGGCGGCGCCCGGACCTCAGAGCAGTCTCCGGGCCGCCCTCCGCAGGTCGTACTCGTGCAGGATCGCCTTCGCGTGGCCGTACGCCAGCTCGTGCGCCCCGCGGAGCCAGCTCACGCGCTCCTCGAACCGGAGGAGGGAGGGCCCCTCCTCGACGGTGCGCATCCAGTCGGCGATCTCACGACCGGTGCGGCCCGGGATGCGGGCCAGCATGTTGCGGTGGGTCTCTTCGGAGAATGTATGGGACATCGGCGCCTCCGGACGCGTCGTACCGCGTGCTCCTCGTACTCCTGGCACTTCCTCACGTCACCGTGCCCAAGTGCGCGCCCGTTGGCAAGGGGCCCGCGGCGGCGCGTAGGGTCGCGGGGTGCGCGATACGAGTGAACTGACCGCGGCCGTCGACCGCTTCGCCGACCGGCTGCGGGCCGCCCCGCAGAGCCGCCTCCAGCGGGGCGCGGCGGCCGAGGGCCTGGCCCTCGCCCGGGAGCTGGCGGCGCGCGCCCAGCGCGCCGAGGAGCCGGGGCGGGAGCCCCGGACGATGCCGGACGCGGGGGTCTTCACCGTGGCCGACCAGCTGGTCGTCGCCGGGAACGATCTGGCCGAGATCCTGCGAACGGCCCCGGCCGACTCCCGTGAGGGGGAGCTGGCGGAGGCCGTGGGACTGGTCCGTGCGGCGGCGGAGCGCTCGGGGCTGTAGGGCCGGCGGAGCGCTCGGGCCGGGGCGCGCCCGGTGTGAGGGCGCGGTGCCGGCCTGGCGGTGGAACCCGCCCCGTGCGTTCGGAGCGGGGCGCGAGATCAGAGGGACGCGATGACGCGGTCCGCGAGGATGTAGACGTTCTCGTCGTCGGCCTCGCCGTACGAGAAGGTGAGGGCGAAGGCGCCCGAGACGCCCGAGCCGCCGAGCAGCACCGGCGTGCGGCCGGAGCGCAGGGCCTCGGCCAGGCGCTCCGCGGTCTCGCGGTGCCCCGGCGTCATACAGAGCGTGGTCCCGTCCGCGAACACGTACACGTCGAGCGTGCCGAGCGGGCCCGGGCGCACGTCCGTCAGGGCCGTGGCGGTGTCCGCCAGCTCCTCGAGGCGGGCGACGGTCCGCTCGTGGTCGGTGACGACGGGGGTCTGCACCGGCACGAAGTCCGGGTGCGAGGGGTGCCTGCGGCGGGCGGCGGCCAGCTCGGCCGAGTCCTCCGGGTACTCCTCGAAGGCGTCGACCGCGTCCAGCGGGTCCAGCGCGTCGGGGCCGTCGAGCGCGGCGGCCTCCGCCTCCATGGCCTCCAGGGCCATCGCCTCCAGGCCCACGAAGTCGGCCTGGCGGGGGACGAAGAAGGTGCCGTCGTCGACCGGGCCGCCGAGGCCGCCCAGCAGGGACGGGGCGTCGGCCGCGTCCCGGGCCTCCTGCGCGGCCCAGAAGGCGCGCGCCTCGGCGAGCTCGCGCTCGCGCTCCTCGGCCAGCGCCTCCGCGACCGCGGCCCGTATCTCGGCGGCGGGCGTGGCGCGGGCCGCGGGAACGGTGACGCCGTGCCCGGCCGCCAGTTCGCTCCGCAGGGCCGTGACCTGCTTGCGGAGACCGTGGACGGCGTGCAGGGCGGCAGCGCCCACGGCCGTGGCAGCGGCCGTGGTCAGCAGCAGGGCAAGAGGCATGGTGCTCACTGACGTACTCCCGATTCCGAGTCGATCCCCCCGACTTCCTACATCAGCTTGTCCCGGGGTGGGGCCCGCTGTCAGTGCATTACGTCACGAATTGGACAGGTATTTCTGCCAGGTGTTTCGTCCCGAAACGGCTCTGACCTGCGAAAACGAACTCCCCCGGGACGTAGGTCACATCCTGGGGGAGATTCGGTCACGGCTCGGACGCGGTGCGGTTGGGCGGCTCGGGACGAGGAGACGCGCCCGGGCGCACTCCCCGTCCCGCGGCAGGCGCCCGGCGCCGGTGCCCGGTCCTAGGACAGCCGCTCGATGACCATCGCCATGCCCTGGCCGCCGCCGACGCACATGGTCTCCAGGCCGAACTGCTTGTCGTGGAACTGGAGGCTGTTGATCAGCGTGCCGGTGATCCGGGCGCCGGTCATGCCGAAGGGGTGGCCGACGGCGATGGCGCCGCCGTTGACGTTCACCTTGTCCAGGTCGAGGCCCAGGTCCTGGTAGGACGGGATCACCTGGGCCGCGAAGGCCTCGTTGATCTCGGCCAGGTCGATGTCGCCGATGGTCAGGCCGGCGCGCTTGAGGGCCTGCTTCGAGGCCTCGACCGGGCCGAGGCCCATGATCTCGGGGGAGAGGCCCGAGACGCCGGTGGAGACGATGCGGGCGAGCGGGGTCAGGCCGAGCTCGCGGGCCTTCGTGTCCGACATGATCACGAGCGCGGCGGCGCCGTCGTTCAGCGGGCAGCAGTTGGCGGCGGTGACCAGGCCGTCGGGGCGGAAGACCGGCTTGAGGCCCTGCACGCCCTCCAGGGTGACGCCGGCGCGCGGGCCGTCGTCCGCGGAGACGACCGTGCCGTCCGGGAGGGTCACCGGGGTGATCTCGCGCTCCCAGAAGCCGTTCTTGATGGCCTGCTCGGCGAGGTTCTGCGAACGGACGCCGAACTCGTCCATCTCCTGGCGGCTGATGCCCTTGAGCCGGGCCAGGTTCTCCGCGGTCTGGCCCATGGCGATGTACGCGTCGGGGACGATGCCGTCCTCGCGCGGGTCGTGCCAGGTGGAGCCCTCGGAGGCGGCGACCTCGGCGGTGCGGGCCTCGGCGTCGGCGAAGAACGGGTTGTGCGTGTCGGGCAGGGAGTCCGAGTTGCCCTTCACGAAGCGGGAGACCATCTCGACGCCCGCGGAGATGAAGACGTCGCCCTCGCCCGCCTTGATCGCGTGCAGCGCCATGCGGGAGGTCTGCAGCGAGGAGGAGCAGTAGCGGGTGATCGTGCAGCCCGGGAGGTGGTCCATGCCCATCTGCACGGCCACGATCCGGCCCAGGTTGTTGCCCTGCTCGCCGCCGGGCAGGCCGCAGCCCAGCATCAGGTCGTCGATGTCGCGCGGGTCGAGCTCCGGCACCTTGGCCAGGGCGGCCTGGACGATGTGCGCGGTGAGGTCGTCCGGCCGCAGGTCCTTGAGGGAGCCCTTGAAGGCCCGGCCGATGGGCGAGCGGGCGGTCGAGACGATCACGGCTTCGGGCATCACGGCTCCATGAGGGTGCGGAGTGGGCGGACTGAAAGGGAAGTTACCCGCACGTACCGCACGGGGTCACCGCCCCGGGCATGTGATGCGGGCCTCTTTTCTAAGCGAGCGCTCAGTTGGTGGAGGCGGGGGTCTCCGCGGCCCCCTCGCCCCGGGCGTCCCGCGCCGCCTCCGCCGGGACCGGCAGGCGCCGCCGCCGGCGGTGCTTCAGGAGGGCCCAGGGCGCGCGCGCACCCGTGACCTCGGTGCCCGCCTCCCGCGCCGCCTCGGCCGCCGCCTTCGCGACCGGCAGCATGTTCTCCCGCCGCGCCGGCTCCAGGCGGTCCGTCTCCGGCCACGCGCCGAGCACCGCGCAGAGCGTCGGCAGCACGGCCATCGCCGCCGTCGCGTACCCCTCCGCCGAGGGGTGGAAGTTGTCCACGCCGAACATCTCGCGCGGGTTGGCGGCGAACTCCGGCCCGAGCAGGTCGCCCAGCGACACCGTCCGGCCGCCCTGCTCGACCACCACGATCGTCTGCGCCGCCGCCAGCTGCCGGGAGGCCCGCCGGGCCAGCCAGCGCAGCGGCTGGTAGACCGGCTCGATCGTGCCCAGGTCGGGGCAGGTCCCCACCACCACCTCCGCGCCGGCCGTCCGCAGCCGCCGCACCGCCGACGCCAGGAGCCGTACCGACTCCGTCGGCGACATCCGGTGCGTGACGTCGTTCGCGCCGATCATGATCACGCAGACGTCCGGCGGGCCGAGGGGCTGGGTCAGCAGCAGCGACACCTGGCGCTCCAGGTCGTCGGAGCGGGCGCCGGAGAGCGCCACGTTCCGCAGCACCACCGGCCGCTCCGCCACCGCCGCGAGGCCGGAGGCGAGCAGCGCGCCGGGCGTCTGGCCCGAGCGGCGCACCCCCTGACCCGCCGCCGTGGAATCACCCAGAAGGGCCAGTCGCAGGGGGTCGTCCGTGCCGAACGCGCGGCCGTAGAGGCCGTCCGCTCCCGGCGGCAGCGGGGCCGCGCCGCCGCCCACCGTCCGCTTCGCGATCTGCATCTCGGCCAGCAGGACGCCCACCGCCGCCACACCCAGCAGCCCGATGCTCCCGCCGCCGTACGCCGCACCCGCCGCGATCCGCCGCGCCACCCTCGCCCTCGACATGGGGCCGTCACCTCCTTCAAGCCGTTCAGGGTCTAACTGCCCCGTAACCCGCTCCGACTACGCATACGCTGGCCACACCATTACGGAGACCCCGGAGATTACGGTGCAATTCCACGACTCGATGATCAGCCTCGTCGGCAACACCCCGCTGGTGAAGCTCAACAGCGTCACAGCGGGCATTCAGGCGACCGTCCTGGCCAAGGTCGAGTACTTCAACCCCGGAGGCTCGGTCAAGGACCGGATCGCCCTGCGGATGATCGAGGCCGCCGAGCAGAGCGGCGAGCTCAAGCCCGGCGGCACCATCGTCGAGCCCACGTCCGGCAACACCGGCGTCGGCCTGGCCATCGTGGCCCAGACGAAGGGCTACAAGTGCATCTTCGTCTGCCCCGACAAGGTGTCCCTCGACAAGATCAACGTCCTGCGCGCGTACGGCGCCGAGGTCGTCGTCTGCCCGACCGCGGTCGACCCGGAGCACCCGGACTCGTACTACAACGTCTCGGACCGCCTCGTCCGTGAGACCCCCGGCGCCTGGAAGCCCGACCAGTACTCCAACCCGAACAACCCGCGCTCCCACTACGAGACCACCGGCCCCGAGCTCTGGGAGCAGACGGAGGGGAAGATCACCCACTTCGTCGCGGGCGTCGGCACCGGCGGGACCATCTCCGGCACCGGCAACTACCTCAAGGAGGCCAGCGGCGGCTCCGTGCAGGTCGTCGGCGCCGACCCGGAGGGCTCGGTCTACTCCGGCGGCTCCGGGCGCCCGTACCTCGTCGAGGGCGTCGGCGAGGACTTCTGGCCGACCGCCTACGACCGGAACGTCACGGACCGGATCGTCGCGGTGTCCGACAAGGACTCGTTCCAGATGACCCGCCGCCTCGCCAAGGAGGAGGGCCTCCTCGTCGGCGGTTCCTGCGGTATGGCCGTCGTGGCCGCCCTGGAGGTGGCGCGCGAGCTCGGCCCGGACGACGTCGTCGTGGTCCTGCTGCCGGACTCCGGCCGCGGCTACCTGTCGAAGATCTTCAGTGACGAGTGGATGGCTGACTACGGCTTCCTGGAGGACACCTCGACCGCCACCGTCGCCGACGTCCTGCGCCACAAGGAGGGCGGCACCATGCCCTCCCTCGTCCACATGCACCCGGACGAGACCGTCGGCCAGGCCGTCGAGGTGCTCCGCGAGTACGGCGTCTCCCAGATGCCGATCGTGAAGCCGGGCGCCGGCCACCCCGACGTGATGGCCGCCGAGGTCGTCGGCTCGGTCGTGGAGCGCGAGCTGCTCGACGCCCTCTTCGCGAAGCGCGCCTCCCTGGAGGACGCCCTGGAGCAGCACATGAGCGCGCCGCTGCCGCAGGTCGGCTCCGGCGAGCCCGTCGGCGACCTGATGCACGTCCTCGGCGAGACCGCCGACGCGGCGATCGTCCTGGTCGAGGGCAAGCCGACCGGCGTGGTCAGCCGCCAGGACCTGCTGGCCTTCCTGGCCAACGGCGGGAAGTAGTCCCGGGGCGGGGGCGGCGGGTGCGTTCGCGCAATCGGTACGAGGGCGTCACGTCCGCGCAGCACCCGCTTAACACGCCTCCGGCACAGTAGTGGTCGTCGGCGTCACGGACCTCCGGAGCGGCTCCCGGACTCCTGACGACGCCACGGACGCGGAGACCGGCCCTGACCCGGGCCCGTGTCCTCGCGGGGACCGCCGTCGTCCCGCCCCCCGGTTCCGGGGGTGCGGCGGTCCCCGCGCCGACTTCCCGCCGGGGAGGCCCGGCCGGGCCTTTCCGGCGGTCTTCCCGTTCCCGCTTCTCTCCCGAGCACCCCCTGCATATCCTTATGCAGAGCCCTTCGTGGGTGAATAGGTGCGAGAGAGAGGGGCGGCGGCATGAGCGACAGCCCGGCCGGTCGGCTGCAGGCGCTCTTCGAGGGGCACCGGCTGACGCCGACGCAGCGGCGGATCGCGCACTGCATGGTGCGCCGGGCCGCCGACGCGCCCTTCCTCTCCAGCGTGGAGCTCGCCGAGCTCGCCGGGGTCAGCCAGCCGTCCGTGACCCGCTTCGCCGTCGCGCTCGGCTTCGACGGGTACCCCGCGCTCCGCCGCCACCTGCGCGAGGTCGCGCCCCCCGAGCCGGGCACGGCCGGGGGAGCGGACGAGGGACTCAACGAGTACCAGCAGGCGGTGCTCGCCGAGATCGAGAACCTCCGGCACCTGGCCGGTCTGCTCGCCGACCCCGGGCCCGTCGAGAAGGCCGGCCGGCTGCTCGCCCGCTCGCGGCCCCTGCCCGTGCTGGGCCTGCGGGCCGCCTCGTCACAGGCGCGCGGCTTCGCCTACTTCGCCGCCAAGGTGCACCCGGACGTCCGGCTGCTCGACGAGGCCGGGTCCATGCTCACGGACCGCGTCGACGCCGCCGTGCGCGCCGGGGCCACGGCCCTGCTGTGCTTCGCGCTCCCGCGGCACCCGCGGGAGGTCGTGGAGGCCCTGGAGTACGCCAGGGCGGCCGGGCTCACGGTCGTGACCGTCGCCGAGTCGGCGTTCGCGCCCGTCGCCGCGCACAGCGACCTGCTCATCCCGGCGGCCGTCGGCACCGGGCTCGCCTTCGACACCGCCTGTGCGCCGATGATGCTCGGCCGGGTCCTGCTGGAGGCCATGGCGGACGAGCTCCCGGACGCGCAGGCGCGCCTGGAGGAGTTCGACGCGAAGGCGGCGGCGCGGGGCCTGTTCGTCGAGTAGCCACGGGCCCGCGAAGAGGGGGCGGCGCGGGGTGTCCGTCGAGCGGCGCGGGGTGTCCGCCGAGCGGCCCGGGCCCGCGGGGGCGGCGGCGCGGGGCCCGCGCGTCGAGGAGGCCCCACGCCCGCGAGGGCCGGTCAGACGTCCAGTTCGGCCTCGATCTTCTTCAGCTGGTGGCGCGCCATCGCGAGGTTCGCCCGCTCCTTGTCCAGGGCGAGGTACAGGAACAGGCCGCTCTTGCCCTGCCCCTTGAGCAGCCGGATCATGTGGTACTGGCGGCCGAGGGTGATCAGGATGTCCTCGATCTCCTCGCCGAGGCCCAGCATCTCCATCGTCCGGACCTTGGCCCGGACGACGTCGGTGTTGCCGGCCGCGGCCATGTTGAGGTCGAGTTCCTTGCCGCCGCCGATCGTGCCCAGCGCCATCCCGCTCGTGTAGTCGACGAGGGCCGCGCCGATGGCGCCTTCGATGGCGGCGGCTTCCTTGAGGGAGGATTCGGTGTTAGCCATGGGTGTCGCACTTCCTTCTCGTGTACGGGGTGTCTTCTCGTGTACGGGTCGTCCGGGTGGTGCTCGTGCGGTGCGGTGTTCGTTCCGTGCGGGGTTCGTTCCGTGTCAGTGCAGGTCTCTGCGCTCCAGCGCGCCGTCGACGAGCTCGCCTATCCGGACGCTGGACCTCCGGGCCTCCAGGTGGAGCCGCCCGACGTTGATCCGGGGCTCGGCGAGCAGGGTCAGGACGGCCGAGCCGCCCGCCGCGTATGTCGCCACGTAGCCGTTCTCGCCGCGCACCAGGAGCTCCCGGAACCGGCCCTGGCCGGTGCTGTCGGTCAGCCGCATGCCGACGCCGAGCGCCGCCGCGGTCAGCGCGGCCACGCTCTCGGCCTCGCCGTCCACGGTGTCGTGGGCCAGGACGAGCCCGTCGGCGCTGGCCGCGAGCGCACCGGTCAGCTGGGGCAGCCGGGCCCGCAGCCGTCTGAGCTCGCCGAGGACCTCGGCTTCTGCGGTCATGAGCTGTTTCCTTTCGGCGCGCAGGCGCAGGGCACGCCTCATCACAGGTGTGCCTCCAGGGCGTCACGGAGCCGGCGCAGCAGGGCGATGTCGGGATCGGCCACCGGCAGGGCCGGTAAGAGGGCGGGCATCAGCGGTGGCGGCGGTGGGGACGGGGGGACGGGGTCGAGCGGGGTGTCGACGAGCCCGGCGGCCGCGAGCCGCCGGACGTCGAGGAGGGTGTGGAAGGCGGGGCGGCCGAGCACCCGGGCGAGCTCGGCCGGGGTCAGCTGTCCGTCCGCGGCCGCGAGGAGGGCCCGCTGGCGGGCTCCCACGGTCTGGCCGGGCGCGGCGCGGCGCGGGGCGACGGGGGAGGTGTCGACGGCGGCGTACGGCCAGACGGCGTCGAGGAGTTCGCGGCGGCGCACCGTCTCCCGCTCGACCGCCTCGGCGGAGACCGGCCGGACCGTGCCGAACCAGTGCCCGACCCCGTACCGGAAGCGGGTCGGTCCGCTGGTGGGGGAGAGGGCGAAGAAGGCCGCGTCGAAGACGGCGCCGAGGTGGCAGATCTCCAGTTCGCCGTCGTGGAGCCGGCCGCTGTCGACGAGGAAGCGGCCGACGGCGCGGTGGGCGCCGGCCCGGTCGACGGCTTCGTCCCAGCCCTCGCGGGGGAGTCGTCCGCCGGCGGTGAGGAGGATGTCGACGCCGGGGGCGGCGGGGCTCTCGGCGTGCACCACGCGGCCGTCGACGAGGTAGAGGGTGCCGTGGTCGCGGAGCAGGGCGCCGGTGGCCTTCTCGGCGGCGAGCCGCACCAGCATGGGGGAGACGGGGGTGGCGACGGTACTCGCTCCGGGCCCGCTCATCCCAGGACCAGCCGTTCGGCGAGGTCCCGGAGGCGCATCCGGGCGAGGGCGAGGTTGCCGGTGTCGCGGTCGAGCCAGAGGTGGAGGAAGACGCTGCTGTCGAAGGAGGTCTCGACGAAGCGGAGGACGTGGTAGCCGGCGCGGGTGGTGACGATCAGGTCCTCGACGGGCGGTTCGTCGCCGGGTATCTCCCCTTCGGCGGTGAAGGAGTCGAACTCGGCGGCGGCGCGGGCTATCTCCGCGGTCTCGGCGGCCGTCGTCTCGTGGTCGCCGACCGGTGAGTCGCCCGCCGTCCCGAGCGCGAGCCCGCTGGTCCAGTCGACCAGGGAGGCGCCGCGAGCCCCCGGCAGGGTCATGGCCTCCATCAGGCACTCGTCGATTCCGGGCACGCGGATTCCCCTCCCGATGCGGCGTGCGGACGTACGGCAGTGACGGTGACGTTACTGAACGCAGCGGCTTCCGTGGGGTGTTCTGGCATTTTCCATCGGAACATGCCAGGCCCTGTCCGAATCGGGACCGGAATGTGTGTCAGGTCGCGTGTCAGGACTTCGATTCCACCGCGTTCGCGATCTCGGACAGGTCCTTCGCGAGCGCTTTGGAGACCGCCTTCGCGCCGAAGCGGGCGATCAGCCGTCCCAGGAACCCCTGTCTCCGGCCGCGGGCGGGCCGGGCGGAGAACGTCATCCGCAGGGTGGTCGCGCCGGTCCCGTCGGGTGTGAGGGTGATCTCGGAGACGTAGTGCATGCCGTGCGAGTCGGCGACCGTGACGTACCGGTCCGGCGGCTCGCACTCCGTCACCAGCATCTCCTCGGTGGCCTCCTTGCCCAGCATCCGCCGGGTCTCGCGCCAGCGGGTGCCGACGGCGAAGCCGCCCTGGGTGAGCACCTCCACCCGTTCGACGCCGGAGAGGACCCGCGGCATGTCGGGCAGGTCGGTGATGGACTCCCAGACCCGCCCGGGGGAGGCGTCGACCCGTCGCTCGACGACGACGGTCGTGGTGTTCGAACCGGTTCCCGTTCCAGTCATGGCTTCATCGAAACCGTGTCGCCCGGCCCGCGCTACCGGACGAGGGCGTCCGCGTGCGCCCCGCCCGCCTCGGCGACGATCTCCGCGAGCGTCTGGGCCTCCCGCACGGTCGTGAAGGCGACCACCGCGCCGCCGCCGTCCCCGCCGCCGTCGCCGGGCTCCGTCACCGTGAAGCCGTGCACGCCCGGCCGCGGCAGGCTGTTGTACGCGTAGTGGTGGGCGAAGAAGTAGGCGCCGGTGTCCGGGACGGCCACCACGTCCCCCGGGTGCAGCAGCGGCAGCGCGCGGCCCGCGGCCAGCAGGTCCCCGGCGAAGCAGGCCGGGCCCGCGACGTCCTGGACGGTGACCTCCCCGGTGCGGGGGCGGCCCCCGGAGTCGTACGCGAGGACGCGCAGCGGCCAGGCCTCGGGGGCGTAGACCGTCCGGGTGGCCACCTGCACGCCCGCGTGGGTGACGGCGATCGGCCGGCCGCCGGAGGTCTTGGTGTACTCCACCCGGGCGAGGAGCGTGCCGTGCTTGGCGAGGAGCGAGCGGCCGAACTCGGTCACCAGGCCGTAGCGCCCGTCGAAGAGCCCGGGGACGGTGTCGGCGAGCAGCCGGGCGTACTCCGCGTACGTCGGGGTCTCCTCGTCGGAGTGGAAGTCGACCGGCAGGCCGCCGCCGATGTCGAGGGTGTCGATCTGCTGCCGGCCGGCGGTGCGGTTGATCTCCTCGGCGAGTGCGTACGCCTCGCCGACGCCTTCCGCCATCAGGGCGAGCGGGACGCCCTGGGAGCCGGTGTGGGTGTGCAGCCGGGTCAGCCAGGGACGTTCCAGGCAGGCCTGGACGACCGCCTTGCGGGCGCCCTCGTCGCGGAGTGCCACACCGAACTTGGAGGTGGCGGTCGCGGTCGATAGGGCTCCGATGGAACCGGCTCCGACCTGCGGGTTCACCCGGATTCCGAGGGGTGAGGAGGTGGGCGTGGAGGCAACGAGCGCGTCGAGCCTGGCCAGCTCCTGGAGGTTGTCGGCGTTCACGGCGATGCCGAGCGCGAGGCCCTGGCGCAGTTCGCCGGGGGTCTTGGCGGGGGAGTCGAGCACGGTCCGGGCGGCCGGGATCCCGGCGGCGCGGGCGAGGGCCAGCTCACCGGGGCTGGCGACCTCGGCGCCGAGTCCGGCCTCGTGGAGCAGTCGCAGGACGGGGACGAGCGGGCAGGCCTTGACCGCGAAGGCGTGCAGGACGGGCGCGTCGGTGACGGCGGCGAACGCGCTGGTCAGGGCGGTGGCGGAGGCGCGGATGCCCGCGGTGTCGAGGAGGGCGACGACCGGTTCGGCGGGGGAGAGGAGACCTTGGTCGACGGAGGCGCGGACGGCGAGATCGCGGCGGGAGGAGGCCATGTGTCCATCCCATCACCGGGACGTGCGGCCCCGCAGCTGTTGACTACAACTATTCATGACGCCAGGATGTGAATATCCAGTCGACAATCGAGGAGGCACGCCATGTCAGGACCCCGCCCCGTACGGGCCCCGCGCGGTACGGAACTGAGCGCCCTGGGATGGCAGCAGGAAGCCGCCCTCCGCATGCTCCAGAACAACCTCGACCCCGAGGTCGCCGAGCACCCCGACAAGCTCGTCGTCTACGGCGGCACCGGCAAGGCCGCCCGCGACTGGCGCTCCTTCGACGCCATGGTCCGCACGCTCCGGACCCTCAAGCAGGACGAGACGATGCTCGTCCAGTCCGGCCGCCCCGTCGGCGTCATGCAGACCCACGAGTGGGCCCCGCGCGTCCTCATCGCCAACTCCAACCTGGTCGGCGACTGGGCCAACTGGGAGGAGTTCCGGCGCCTGGAGCAGCTCGGCCTCACCATGTACGGCCAGATGACCGCCGGATCCTGGATCTACATCGGCACCCAGGGCATCCTCCAGGGCACGTACGAGACCTTCGCCGCCGTCGCCGCCAAGAAGTTCGGCGGCACCCTGGCCGGCACCATCACCCTGACCGCCGGCCTCGGCGGCATGGGCGGCGCCCAGCCCCTCGCCGTGACGATGAACGACGGCGTCGCGATCTGCGTCGACGTCGACCCGCGCGCCATCGAGCGCCGCATCGAGCACCGCTACCTGGACGTGAGGGCCGACAACCTCGCCCACGCCCTCCAGCTGGCCACGGAGGCCCGCGACGCCCGCCGCCCGCTCTCCATCGGTCTCCTCGGCAACGCCGCCGAGCTGCTCCCGCAGATGCTCGCCGAGGGCGCCCCGATCGACATCGTGACGGACCAGACCTCCGCCCACGACCCGCTCTCCTACCTCCCGGTCGGCGTCGCCTTCGAGGACATGGCCGACGCGGCCGCCAAGGACCCGGCCGGCTTCACCGTCCGGGCCCGCGAGTCGATGGCCCGGCACGTCGAGGCCATGGTCGGCTTCATGGACGCGGGCGCCGAGGTCTTCGACTACGGCAACTCCATCCGCGGCGAGGCCCAGCTGGCCGGCTACGACCGCGCCTTCGCCTTCCCCGGCTTCGTCCCCGCCTACATCCGGCCGCTGTTCTGCGAGGGCAAGGGCCCGTTCCGCTGGGCCGCCCTCTCCGGCGAGGCCTCCGACATCCACAAGACGGACAAGGCGATCCTCGACCTCTTCCCGGAGAACGAGTCCCTCCACCGCTGGATCAAGATGGCCGGCGAGCGCGTCCACTTCCAGGGCCTGCCCGCCCGCATCTGCTGGCTCGGCCAGGGCGAGCGCGACAAGGCCGGCGACATGTTCAACGACATGGTCGGCAACGGCACCCTCGCCGCTCCCCTCGCGATCGGCCGCGACCACCTCGACTGCGGATCGGTGGCCTCCCCGTACCGCGAGACCGAGGCCATGCTCGACGGCTCCGACGCCATCGCCGACTGGCCGCTGCTCAACGCCATGGTCAACGTCGCCTCCGGCGCCTCCTGGGTCTCCCTCCACCACGGCGGCGGCGTCGGCATGGGCCGCTCCATCCACGCCGGCCAGGTCTCGGTGGCCGACGGCACCGCGCTCGCCGGCGAGAAGATCCGCCGCGTCCTGACGAACGACCCCGGCATGGGCGTCATCCGGCACGTCGACGCCGGCTACGACATCGCCGAGCGGGTCGCCGACGAGAAGGGCGTCCGAGTCCCGATGCGCGAGGGCGACGACGCGTGAGCGCCACCTTCCAGGCCATGTGGCGGTCGCTGCGGCCCATCGGCCGCAGCGCCGCCTCCGGCGGCTACCGGCGCTACGCCTGGACCGGGGCCGATGCCGACTGCCGGCTCTGGTTCCGGATGCAGGCCGAGGCCCGCCGGATGGACGTCGAGACCGACCGCAACGGCAACCAGTGGGCGTGGCTCGGCGACCCCGCCGCCGGGAACGCCGTCGTCACCGGCTCCCACCTGGACTCCGTCCCGGACGGCGGCGCCTTCGACGGCCCCCTCGGCGTCGTCTCCGCCTTCGCCGCCCTCGACGAGCTCCGCTCGCGCGGCGTCTCGTTCAAGCGCCCGCTCGCCATCACCAACTTCGGCGACGAGGAGGGCGCCCGCTTCGGCCTCGCCTGCGTCGGCTCCCGCCTCACCGCCGGCCGGCTGACGAAGGAGCAGGCGTACGAGCTCCGCGACGCCGACGGCACCACCCTCCCGCAGGCCATGGAGGCGGCCGGCTACGACCCCGCCGCCATCGGTCCGGACCCCGAGCGGCTCGCCCGCATCGGCGCGTTCGTCGAACTCCACGTCGAGCAGGGCCGCGCCCTCGACCTGTCCGGGGACTCCGTCGGCATCGCCTCCTCCATCTGGCCGCACGGCCGCTGGCGGTACGACTTCGCCGGCGAGGCCAACCACGCGGGCACCACCCGCCTGGTCGACCGCCGCGACCCGATGCTCACCTACGCCGAGACGGTCCTCGCCGCCCGCCGCGAGGCCGAGCTGGCCGGCGCCGTCGCCACCTTCGGCAAGATCGCCGTCGAACCGAACGGCGTCAACGCCATCCCCTCCCTGGTCCGCGGCTGGCTCGACGCCCGCGCCGCCGACCAGGACGCGCTCGACACCGTCGTGGCGGGCGTCGAGACGGCGGCCCGCGACTACGCCGGGAGGCACGGCATCGACCTCACCGTCGTCCGGGAGTCCTTCACCCCGGTCGTGGACTTCTCGCACGCCCTGCGCGACGAGCTGTCCCGGATCCTCGGCGGCTCCGGAAAGATCCCGGTCCTCGGCACCGGAGCCGGACACGACGCGGGAATCCTCTCCGAATCGATCCCGACCGCCATGCTGTTCGTACGGAACCCCACCGGCGTCTCGCACTCCCCGGCCGAGTTCGCGGCCGAGGACGACTGCGTGGCAGGGGTCCTCGCACTCGCCGACGTACTGGAGGAGCTGGCGTGCCGCTGACGACGTACTGGCTGGAGCACGCCTGGCTCGACACCCACGTCGAGCCGGGCGTGGCCCTGGACGTGGACTCCGACGGCCGGATCACGGCCGTCCGCACCGGGGCGGACACCCCGCCCCCGGGCGCCGTCGCCCTCCACGGCCTCACGCTCCCCGGCCTCGCCAACGCCCACTCGCACGCCTTCCACCGCGCCCTGCGCGGCACCGTCCAGGTCGGCTCCGGCACCTTCTGGACCTGGCGCGAAGTCATGTACAACGTGGCCCAGCGGCTCACCCCCGACAGCTACTTCGCCCTCGCCCGCGCCGTGTACGCCGAGATGGCACTGGCCGGCATCACGGCCGTCGGAGAGTTCCACTACCTCCACCACGCGCCCGGCGGCACGCCGTACGCCGACCCCAACGCCATGGGCGAGGCCCTGATCGCCGCCGCGGGCGAGGCCGGCATCCGCATCACCCTCCTCGACACGGCCTACCTCTCCGCGGGCTTCGGCGCCGCGCCCGACCGGCACCAGCTCCGCTTCTCCGACGGCACCGCCGACGCCTGGGCCGAGCGGGTCGGCGCCCTCAAGGAACGCGACGGCGTACGGATCGGGGCCGCGATCCACTCCGTGCGCGCGGTCCCCGCGGACCAGCTGTCCACGGTCGCCCGCTGGGCCCAGGACCGGCAGGCACCCCTGCACGTCCACCTGTCCGAGCAGACCGCCGAGAACGAGGCCTGCCTCGCCGCCCACGGCCGCACGCCCACGCAGCTCCTCGCCGACCACGGCGTGCTCGACCACCGGACCACCGGCGTCCACAACACGCACATGACGGACGCCGACATCGCGCTCATCGGCTCGACGTCCACCGGCACCTGCATGTGCCCCACCACCGAACGGGACCTGGCCGACGGCATCGGCCCCGCCGTCGCCCTCCAGCGCGCCGGCTCCCCGCTCTCCCTCGGCAGCGACAGCCACGCGGTGATCGACCTCCTGGAGGAGGCCCGCGCGATGGAGCTGAACGAACGCCTCCGCACCCGCACCCGCGGCCACTGGACGGCCGCGGCACTCCTCCGCGCGGCCACGGCCGACGGCCACGCGGCCCTCGGCTGGAAGGACGCCGGAACCCTGGAGGCCGGCGGGCTCGCCGACTTCACGACCCTCGCGCTCGACTCCGTCAGGACAGCGGGACCGGTACCGCGTCTGGCAGCCGAGACGGCGGTATTCGCAGCGTCGGCCGCGGACGTGCGGCACACGGTCGTGGGCGGTCGCCGGATCGTGCGGGACGGGATCCACCAGACCGTGCCGGACGTGCCGCGGGCCCTCGCCGACTCGATCGCCGCCCTGCGCGGCTGAAGCGCCTCAAGGAGACACCTCTCATCATGAACACGGGCCCCGCGGCGACGAACAACCCGGCGGCGAGCTCCGCCCCCACGAGCGCGAACAGCGCCGTGGCGACGACCGCCACCGCCATCGTCAACATCGCCAGCCTCGTCACCAACGACCCCTCCTCCGGTGATGGAACCCCTCTCGGCCTGATCCAGGACGCGGCCGTCGTCATCGACGGCGACCGCGTCGTCTGGGTCGGTGAATCCAGCAAAGCACCCGCCACTGACAACCGGATCGACGCCGGCGGCCGCGCGGTGCTCCCCGGCTTCGTCGACTCCCACTCCCACCTGGTCTTCGCGGGCGACCGCACCGCCGAGTTCAACGCCCGCATGTCCGGCCGGGCCTACGAGGCCGGCGGCATCCGCACCACGGTCGCGGCGACCCGCGCGGCGACCGACGCCGCACTCTCCGCGAACGTCGCCCGCCACCTCCGCGAGGCCCTCCGCCAGGGCACGACGACCTTCGAGACCAAGTCGGGCTACGGCCTCACGGTCGAGGACGAGGCCCGCGCCCTGCGCATCGCCGCGGAGCACACCGACGAGGTCACCTACCTCGGCGCGCACATCGTCTCCCCCGACTACGCCGACGACCCCGCCGCCTACGTCGAGCTGGTCACCGGAGCGATGCTGGACGCCTGCGCCCCGTACGCCCGCTGGGTGGACGTCTTCTGCGAGAGGGGCGCCTTCGACGGCGACCAGGCACGCGCGATCCTCACCGCCGGCAAGGCGAAGGGCCTCCACCCGCGGGTGCACGCCAACCAGCTCACGTACGGCCCCGGCGTCCAGCTGGCGGTGGAACTGGACGCGGCGAGCGCGGACCACTGCACCCATCTGACCGACGCCGACGTGGACGCCCTGGCGAGCGGCTCGACGGTCGCCACCCTCCTCCCCGGCGCCGAGTTCTCCACCCGCGCGCGGTGGCCGGACGCCCGGCGGCTCCTGGACGCGGGCGTGACGGTGGCCCTGTCCACCGACTGCAACCCCGGCTCGTCCTACACGTCCTCGGTCCCCTTCTGCATCGCGCTCGCGGTCCGGGACATGGGCATGACCCCCGACGAGGCGGTCTGGTCGGCCACCGCGGGCGGCGCGGCGGCCCTGCGCCGCACGGACGTCGGCCGCCTGGTCCCCGGCGCCCGCGCCGACCTCGCCCTCCTCGACGCCCCGTCCCACGTCCACCTGGCCTACCGCCCGGGCGTGCCGCTGGTGAACGAGGTCTGGCGCGCGGGCGTCCGGGTGGCCTGAGCACGGACGGGGCACCGCCCGGACGGACGGCCTAAGAGGCGCGGTGCCCCAGTACGTTCACCACCCGGCCGTCCGGGTCGCGGACGAAGAAGCGCCGCACGCCCCAGGGTTCGTCGGTCAGCGGGTGGACGATCTCCGCCCCCGACGCGCGGACCGCCCCGTAGGCCGCGTCCACGTCGTCGACCTCCACGCTCATGTCGGGGACGACGGGCGCGGTCAGGTCGGCGGCCATCAGGCTGATCTGCGCCGTCGGCGCCGCCGGGGAGGCGAGGGTCGCGATCCAGCCGTGGTTCATGACCTCCTCGAACCCGAGCAGCGCGTAGAAGTCGCGGTTGCGCTCCGGCTCCGAGGTACGGAGGTTGGGCACGGCACGTCGGACGGTCATCGGGTGCTCCCGGAGGTCGGCGGTCTTCCCGTACCCGGCACCCTAGGGCCTGTCGTCACACTCCCGTCGTCGCCCGACGGGCGGCCGCGACGCCACGTCGGTCACGGAAAGCCCTGGTATCCCTGCCACGGGTGACCATGGACCGGTACCGTCCTGTCTGTCCCGGTCGTGGGATCGGGGTGTGGACCGGGGGTCGGCAGGTGAGTGCTGTGAGCGTGCGCGTCGTGCGGCCGGCGGAGCTGGGCGAGCGCGAGATCGCGGCGTGGCGGGAGCTGCGCGCGACGTCGGGAGCGCCCGCGAACCCCTTCATGGAACCGGAGTTCACCCGGGCGGTCGGCGAGGTCCGCCCCGGCGCGCGGGTCGCGGTCTGGTGGCAGGACGGCGAGCCGGTCGGCTTCCTCCCCTACGAGAAGGGCCTCCTCGGCGGCGGCCGCGCCATCGGCTTCGGCGTCTCCGACAGCCAGGGCGCCGTGCTGCGCCCCGGACTCCGCCCGCACGCCCGGGCCGTGCTGCGCGTCTGCGGGCTCGCCGTCTGGGAGTTCGACAACCTGGAGGACGGGCAGCCGGTCTTCGAGGGCGCCGCCGCCGAGTCCTTCGCCTCCCCCGTGATCGACGTCGGCGAGGGGTACGCGGCCTACGAGGCCCTGCTCCGCGTCCAGTCGCCCAAGTTCCTCAGAACCACCCTCGCCAAGGAGCGCAAGCTCGGCCGACAGGCCGACGGCGAGGTCCGCTTCGTCTTCGACGAGCGCGACCCGGAGGCCCTGCGCACCCTCATGGAGTGGAAGTCCGCCCAGTACCGCAGGACCGGCCGCGGCGACCGCTTCGCCCAGGAGTGGATCAGCGCGCTCGTCCGCCGGCTGCACGCCCTCCGCACCCCCGGCTGCTCCGGCGTCCTGTCCGTGCTGTACGTGGCGGACCGGCCGGTCGCCGCCCACTTCGGACTGCGGTCGAGGACCGTGCTGTCCTGCTGGTTCCCCGCGTACGACCCCGCGTTCGCCAAGTACTCGCCGGGGCTCGTCCTCCATCTGCGGATGGCCGAGGCCGCGGCCGCCGCCGGGATCGGGCTGCTCGACCTGGGGCGCGGCGCCGCCGAGTACAAGGACTCCCTGAAGACGGGGGAGCTGACGGTGTACGAGGGGGCCGTCGTCCGCCCGGGCGTGCGGGGCGCCCTGCACTGGCTGCGCCGGGAGCCCCCGCTGCGCGTCCACCGCTTCGTCCGCACCCGGCCGGCCCTCGCGGCCCGGGGCCGGGCCGCGCTCAACGGCATCGCCCGGCTGCGGGGCCGCCGATAGCCCCCCGCGGCCCACGACGTTCCGTGTCCTCCCGCACCCGCCCGCCCCGACCCGAGCCCCGCCCCGCCCGTCTCCGTACGTCCCTGGGAAGAGCCCCGATGAGCAGCACGCCAGCCCCCCGGCCCCTCTCCGTCGCGGAGCTCGACCTCGACGCGCCCGACGGGCCCGTCCTCGGCTTCCGCCCGGCGCCCGGCGGACCGCCCGTCGTGCCCGGCGACGTCTTCGCACTCATACGCCTCCGCGGCCGCCCCGCCGCCACCGTGGTCGGCACCGTCCCCGAAGGCGAAGACCCCGCAGCGGTCCTGGCAGGCCTCGCCCGGCGGCGGCTCGCCGACGCCGGGCGGCCCGGCACCGACGCCGAACGCCTCGCGGCCGCCCGGACCCCCGCCCCCGGGACACCACCCGGCGCGCCCCCGCCCCGCGCCTCCGTCGTCGTCGCCACCCGTGAGCGCCCCGGGCCGCTCGCCCGCGCCCTCGACTCGCTGCTCGCCCAGGACCACCCGGACTTCGAGCTGATCGTCGTCGACAACGCGCCCCGCACCGCCGACACCCGCGAGCTCGTCACCCGGGCGTACGCCGAGCACGCCGACCGGATCCGCTACGTGCGCGAGGACGTCCCCGGGCTCGCGACCGCCCACAACACCGGCCTCGCCGCCGCCGAGGGGGCGGTCGTCGCCTTCACCGACGACGACGTGATCGCCGACCCGCGCTGGCTGAGCGCCCTCACCGCCCCCTTCGCCGCCGACCCCGGCCTGGGCTGCGTCACCGGCCTGATCCTGCCCGCCCGCCTCGGCACCCCCGCCCAGGTCCTCCTGGAGTCCCACGGCGGCTTCGCCAAGGGCTTCGCCCCCCGCCTCTACGACCCGGCGCGGCCGCCCGCCGACGAGCCGCTGTTCCCCTTCACCGCGGGGAGCTTCGGCTCCGGCGCCAACATGGCCTTCCGCGCCGACGCGCTGCGCCGGGCGGGCGGCTTCGACCCGGCGACCGGGACCGGGACCGCCGCCCGCGGCGGGGACGACCTGTACGCGTTCGTCGCGGTCCTCGCGGCCGGCTTCCGCCTCCGCTACACCTCCGAGGCCCTCGTCTGGCACCACCACCGCGACACCTGGCAGGACCTGAGGAACCAGGCGTACGGCTACGGCGCCGGGCTCACCGCCTACCTCACCGCCACCCTGGTCCGCAGCCCCCGCCTGCTCCCGGCCCTGCTGGCCCGGCTGCCCCGCGGCCTCGCGCACGCCCGGACCATGACCGCCCGGCGCGGGGAGACCCCGGAGGCCGGCGTCCCCGGCGAGCACGGGGCGCAGCACCATCCCTGGCCCGCCTCCCTGTCCCGGCTGGAGCGGCGCGGCATGCTCTACGGCCCGATCGGCTACGCCAAGGCCCGGGCCCAGGGCCGCGCACGGGCCCGGGTCCCCGCCGGTCCCCCCGCCCAGGACGGGCGGGCCCGGCACGGGAGTGCGGAGGTGACCCGGTGACCGGCGGCTCCGCGCGCACCCGCATACCCGTCCTCCTCTACCACGCCGTGATGGCCGACCCCCCGGACTGGATCGCCGAATTCACCGTCTCGCCGCGGGAGTTCGCCGCCCAGCTCGACGCGGTCGTCGCCAGCGGCCGGACCGCCGTCACCGTCGGCACCCTCGCGGCGCACGTCGCCACCGGCGCCCCGCTGCCGCCCCGGCCCGTCGTCCTCACCTTCGACGACGGCTTCGCCGATCTGGTGGGACCGACCGCCGAGGCCCTCGCCGACCGGGGGCTGCCGTCCACCGCGTACCTCACCACCGGGGCCATCACCCGCGGCCGGCCCTGTCTGCTGCCGCCCGCGCCGATGATGACCCTCGCCCAGGCGCCCCGGCTGGAGCAGTACGGGATGGAGGTCGGCGCGCACACCGCCACCCACCCGCAGCTCGACACCCTCGCACCGGCCGCGCTCCGCCGGGAGCTGCGCGAGTCCAAGGCGGTCCTGGAGGACGTCCTCGGGCACGAGGTCCGCCACCTCGCCTACCCCCACGGGTACAACAGCCCGGCCGTACGACGTGCCGCCCGGGCCGCCGGGTACGCCTCGGCGGTCGCCGTCCGGCACGCGCTCAGTTCCGGCTCGGACGAGGTCTACCGCATCGCCCGGCTGATCGTGCGGCGCAGCCACACCGTCGCCGACGTCGAGCGGTGGATGGAGGGGCGGGGCGCGCGGACGGCGCCGTACCCCGACTCGCTGCCCACGGTCGGCTGGCGGATGTACCGCAGGGCCCGCGCCCTGCTCAAGGGGCCCGAGTTCGCCGGCTAGGACCGGCCACGGCACGCGCATGATCGACAACTCCGGCGATCCGACCGGCGGTTGAAAGGCCGAACGCATCCGAAGTACGTTCCGTACTTCGGCGAAAGGGATGTTCGTGGGGGGAGAGGCCGTGCAGCGTCAGGGGCCCGCACCGGTGACCGGGGGCGGGGTGCCGCCACAACCCGCCACCGCCGACGGCGGGGAGGGACGGGAGGCCGAACGCCCGGGAGCGGAAGGGGAGTCCGCGCCGACGGCGACCGCCGCCGACGGTCCGCCCGAGCCCGCACGGAAGACGAGCCCGGCGGACCCCGGCCGCGGGACCGGCCCGGCCGAGCCCGCACGGAAGGCCGCCCCGGCGGACTCCGGCCGCGAGACCAGCCCTGCGGGCCCCGGCCGCGAGACCAGCCCTGCGGGCCCCGGCCGCGAGGAGGGCAGGGCCGGCGGGGGCGCCGCCGCACGGGGTCGGCTCGTCGCCTTCGTCCGCTCCCCGGACGCCCTCAACCTCGCCCCCCTGCTCCTCGCCGCCGGCCTCTGGCTCTGGGCGCTGCCCGGCATCGACTTCCGGGACATGGACCAGTTCGGTCTCCTGGACCGCTTCCCGCTCGTGTACTACGCGGCCCTCGTGGTCCTCACCGGCGGATTCGTCCTCACCCTGCGCCGCGCCGGCACCGTGCCCCTCTGGCCCGCCACCTACTGCGCGGCCATGCTCGTCGCCCTCAAGGCGCCGCCCGCGATCCTCTACGACTCCGTCCGCTACGCCTGGGCGTCCAAGCACGACGCGATCATCAGCAGACTGCTCGCCCAGGGCACCGTCCACCCAGGGACCGAACTCTCCGGCGGCATGTCCGCCTACGACCAGTGGCCCGGCTTCTTCTCCCTGGACGCCGCCCTCGTCCGGGCCTTCGGCGTGGACGCCGCCGCCTCGTTCATCAACTGGGCGCCCGTCGCGCTCGGCCTCCTCACCGTCCCGGTCCTGATCCTCGTCTACCGCACGTTCAGCGACGACTGGCGACTCGTGTGGACCGGCGTGTGGATCTTCCAGCTGGCGAACTGGGTGGGCCAGGACTACCTCTCGCCGCAGGGCTTCTCGTACCTGCTCTACCTCACCGTCTTCGCCGTCGTCGTCCGGCACTTCGTCCTGCCCGGCTCGGCGGGGGCACTGCGCGACCGCGCCGCGCTCGACCCGGCCGCGGCGGCCGTGCCGCCGCCGACGACCACCCGGCAGCGGGCCGTCGCCGTCCTCTTCCTGCTCCCGGTCATCGCCACCATCAACGCCTCGCACCAGCTCACCCCGGTGATGCTGTGCGCGAGCCTCTTCGCGCTCTGCCTCACCCGCCGCTACCGCAACCTCGGGCTCCTCGCCGTCACCGGTCTGACCATGCTGGTCTGGAACCTGACGATGGGCCGGGAGCTGTTCCTGGAGACGCTCGGCACCCTGCGCGAGAAGGCCGGCGACCTGCTCGGCAACTCGCGGCCCGGCTTCGCCGGCGATCCCACGGGCCCGGGTCCGGAACTCGTCGGCAGCGCCAACATCCTCATGGTGCTCGCGCTCGGCGGCCTCGCCGTCGCCGCCGTGCTCCTGCGGCGCCGGCTGGTCCGCAGCGCGCTGCCGCTGCTGCTGACCGCCGCGGCGCCCCTCCCGGCGTTCGCCGTGAACGACTACGGCGGCGAGATGATCTTCCGGGTCTATCTCTTCGGCCTCCCCGGCGCCGCCTTCTTCGCCGCCGCCGCGCTCGTCCCCGCCGCGGGCGCCGCCGGCCGGGCCGCCTCGCTCGCCCGCCGCACGGCGGCCGTCGCCCTGCCCGTCACCCTCGTCGCCATGCTCGCCGGCTTCCTGCCCTCGTACTACGGCAAGGAGGGCATGCACTACGCGCCGCCCGGCGAGACCGCCCTCACCCGCCGCGCCTTCGACCGGGCCCCCGAGGGCTCGCTGATCCTGGCCGCCACCGGGGCGTTCGCCGACTCGTACTACCGCTACGACCGGTACGAGCGCTGGTTCTTCACCGAGCAGGAGGTCGACGAGAACCTCCGCATGCTGAAGGACCCGGCCGGCTACCTGGCCGGCGGCATCCCCGCCGGCCGCCCGGCGTACGTGATCCTCACCCCCACCCAGGGGGAGGCCGTCATCGGCGAGGGCTACCTCCCGGAGGGCGGCTTCGCCCGCCTCGGCGTGGCGCTCAAGGCGTCGCCGCTGTTCGCGGTGGTGGAGGAGAGCCGGTACGGGCTCGTCCTGCGCTACCGGCCCACCACCACCGGCTGACCAGGACCGCCGCCACGGGGCGGACCCGCGACCGCCGGCCACCGGCGGACCGGGACCGCCCGGCTCCGGCCGAACCCCCGACGGCCCGCCCGTCGCCCCACCCGCCGCCCACCCGTACGAGGAGCAGGTACGCCATGGCCCACCCACGCCTGACCCCGCGCGTCCAGCGCAGAGCCGCGCTCGCGGCCTCCGGATGGGTCGCCCTCGCGGCGACCGCCTTCCCCGGCGGCTCGCCGGCGCGCTGGATCCCCGTCCTGGCCTTCGTCGTCCTCGGGCCCGGCCTCGCCCTGCTGCTCCCGCAGCCCTCCGGACTGCGCCCCGGCGCCCGTCTGGAGGCGCTGGCGCTGGCCGCGCCGGTCAGCCTGTCCGTGGCGACCCTCGTCGCCACCGCCCTCTTCCTGACGAAGTCCTTCTCGCTCACCCTCTTCCTGGTGCTCCTCGCCGTGTTCGTGAGCGTCGTCGCCGTCCTCCCGGGAGTCCCGCTGCCCGCCGCCACCCGGGGCGCCGTCGAGCGCGACGGCGCCCGGCCCGCCCGCACGCCCCGGTTCCGCCCGCCCGGGTTCCGCGCGCGAGGGGCCGGTGGGGGCGGATGACCCGGCGGCGCACCGGGGGAGCCCGGGCCCGGCTCGTGACCGCGCTGGCCGCCGTCGGCGCCCTGACCGCCGGGATCGGGGTCTGGTCGGCCCTCGCCGAGGACGAGGACCGCTGCGCCCCCGACGCCGTCCTGGTCGCTCCGTGCGGGGCCTGGTGGGGCGCGTACATCCCCTACGACGAGGACAGCTCGCTCACCCGGCCCGTGTACGCCTTCGAGAAGAAGATCGGCCGCCGTCTCGACCTCGTCTACACGTACCACGACATGTCGGGGAGCAGGGCCGACGGCGAACTGCTCACCCCCGACGAGCGCGAACTGGGCCGCGAGCGGCTCCTCATGCTGGCCTGGGAGTCCACCGTGTGGACGAAGAAGCACCACGCCGACTGGACCGAGCGGCAGCTCGGCTGGAAGAACGTCGCCGCCGGGAGGTACGACGCCTCCGTCATCGACCCGCAGGCCCGGCGGATCAAGGAGTACGGCAAGCGGGTCTTCCTCTCCTTCGACCAGGAGGCGGACTTCCGCATCCCCGAGGGCGCCGGGACCCCGGAGGAGTACGTCGCCGCCTACCGCCACCTGCACGACCGCTTCGCCGCACTCGGCGTCACCAACGTGGTGTGGGTGTGGACGGTGTCGGGCTGGACCGGCAACGCCGCGCAGATGAAGGCCCTCTACCCGGGGGACTCCTACGTCGACTGGATCGGCATGGACCAGTACAACTACTACCTCTGCCACCGGTCGCCGGAGTGGCTCGACTTCGGCCGGAGCCAGCGCCCCGGCTACGACTGGCTCCGGAAGAACATCTCCGACGACAAGCCGATCATGTTCTCCGAGTTCTCCACCGCGCCGGACCCGAAGCGGCCCGAGCGGCAGCGCGACTGGTACCGCGCGATCCCCGACGCGGCCCCGACCCTGCCGGACGCGCGCGCGTACGTGCACTGGAACCGGGCCGTCCCGGGACCCGGCTGCGATCTGACCGTCGACTCCGGGCCCGCCCTCGACGGCTACCGGATCGCCGGCCGCGCCCCGTACTTCCGGCAGCCCGTCCCGGACCGCTGACCGCGCGGCGCGCCCGTGGTCACTGCCGTCCCGAGGTCAGGCCCCGGAAGGCGACGACCGCCATCGTGCCGCCGGCCAGGCCGAGGAACAGCGGGAACGGGGCGGTGGCGAAGGCCTGCTGCCCCGCCCAGCCCGCCCAGACCAGGACCCAGACGACACCGGCCGTGACCCGCGCGCCCACCCCGACCACCCGCAGCAGCACCGCCGTCAGGAGCAGGCTCAGCGCCTGGAGGGTCACGGGGGCGACGGCCCGCTCGACCCCCTCGCCCAGGAGGGCCGCCCCGGGGCCCTCGGCGTCGGCCGGCCGCAGGCCCAGCAGCGGCGGCGCGGTGTGCAGGGCCAGGAAGGTGGCGAGCAGGACCGTGCCGGCGAACGCGGGCCGCCAGTACCGCAGGGCGACGGCGGCCCCCTGGAGGGCGACCAGGAGCAGCCCCGCGAGGAGGGTGACGGGGGGCAGGGCGGCGAGGAGGCCGGTGCCGGACAGGGCCGCGACGTCCAGCTCGCCGGAGCGGGCGAGCGGAAGCCAGAACAGCCCGGCCGCGAGGGCGAGCAGGAGCCACAGCGCGGTGCCCCACCGGTCGGGGGCGGCGGACGCCGCACGGGGCTCCGGGGGCGGCAGCGGCCGGGCGAGCGGGCCCGCGGGCTCCGCGTCGCGTCGCGGGGGCACGTACACCGGAATGCCGAACGCCGGCGTCACCGAATCGTGTGCCCCGCGCAGATAGGCGCTCTCCCGCGCCCAGTTGGTGCCGTACCCGTCCTCCTCGCGCTCCTTGACCCGGGCCGCCGCCCGGGGGCGCTCGGCGGGTGTCCGGCCCTTGAGGGTGGCCCGCAGGCCCGGTACGCAGGCCACCGCCATCAGGGTCATCGCGCCGAGGACGGCGTACCCGGCCCCGCTGATGCCGTACGGGCCGAGCAGCACGGCCGCGCTGCCCAGCACGAGGACGCACATGGCGCCCTGGAGGACGGCGAGCATGCCGGTACGGCCCTGGACCCGCAGCACGCCGATGTACAGCTCCACGGCGACCCGGGGGAGCGCGGCGGCGGCGAGCAGCCGCAGCACGGTGGAGCCGTTCTCCTGGTACCCCTGGCCGAAGGGGGCGAGGATCAGCGGCGCGAAGACGACGAGGACGAGGACGACGGGGACGAGCAGCAGCACCATGCGGCGCAGCGCGCCCCGGACGCCCTCGGCGAGGGACTCGGGGCTGTGCGAGGCGTGCGCGGTGAGCGAGGAGGCCATGTTGATGGCCATGAACTCCATGGTGCCGCCGACGGTGTACGCCGTGTAGAAGAAGGCGTTGTGCGCGGCGTCGAACCGGACGGCGACCATGACCGGCAGCAGGCTGATCATGATGAGGCTGAAGAACGCGCCGACGGAGTCCCCGGCGATGAACCGGCCGATCTCCCGCATGCCCGGCGGCTCGCGGTCACGGTCGGCGCGGGCCTGCTGGGGGATGAGGCGGCGGAACACGAGCCAGCCCAGCGGCAGGACGGAGAGCACGATCGCCGCCGCCCAGGAGACGAAGACGCCGAGGACCGGCACGGCGGCCGCGAGCAGGACGAGCAGGACGAGCTTGCCGAGGGAGAAGACGGCGTTCCCGACGGGGACCCAGAACGCCTTCCGCAGCCCGGTGAGCACCCCGTCCTGGAGGGTCAGCAGGGCCCAGCCGACGGCGGACGCGGTGAAGAAGATCCCGGCGGAGAGGCTGCCGAGCGGGGCGTACGAGGGTCCCCACAGGTCGAGGGTGAGCAGGAAGACGCCGCAGGCCACGGTGACGACGACCGTGCTGAACAGGTAGAGGCGGACGACCAGCGGGCCGGTGGCCCGGCCGGCCCGGGGGACGTACCGGACGACCGCGCCGGACAGGGTGGTCGCCGTGATCGAGGCGAGCATCCGCTGGGCGGCGATGGCGGCCGAGCCCTGGCCGACGGCCTCCTCCGAGTAGTAGCGGGCGGCGATCAGCCAGAAGCCGAGACCGAGGGCCGCCGAGACGCCGGTGGAGAGCATCAGGGCGTAGGCGTTGCGGAACAGGGAGCTCTCGCCGGAGTCGTCCGCGCCGCCCCCGCCGTCGCCGCCCGCGCCACCGGTGTCCTTCGCCCCGGCCACCAGGTCGCGGCGCGCGGGCGCGCCTCCCGCCGCGTCCCGGCGGGAGCCCCGCAGTCGCACCGTCCCGGTCACAGCGTCCCGCCGGGGACCATCGAGGGCCGCGACGCCGGGCGGATCCCGGCGCCGCGCAGCACCGCGAGGGCCTCGGCGGCGCGGCGCGGGTCGACCGGGAGGGCGTGCCGGGCGAACCAGGCGGCCGGTTCCGGAGCGGGCGAGGGGTCCGTGAAGGCCTCGCCGGCGTAGCTGTCGAGCGGCGGGTCGTAGAGGTAGCCGGTGGTGATCCGGCGCCGGGCGAGGGCGGCGACGGCCGCGTGCCGGTCCTCGACGAGCAGGGGAACCCGGTAGAGCGGCTGCGGCGGGCCGTCCGGGGACTGCCCGGCGGCCCGGTCGGGGAACGCCTCCGCCGTGCCGTACCCGCCGGACAGGAGCAGGGCGGTGCCCGTCCGGTGGGCGGCGAGGACGTCGTCGAGCAGGCCGAACCTGCGGGTGGTGCGGCGGAGCCGGCCGGCTCCGGGCCGCAGCCGGTAGTCGTGCATGTCGACGCGGACCCAGGAGTGGAAGGGGTCGAGCGCCGGCGCGGCGGTGAGGGCCCGGGCCAGTTCCTCGGCGCGGAGCGGCATCCGTATCTCCTCCCGCTCCTCCAGACCGAGCCGCCGGACGGTGGCCCGTGCGGCCCCGACCAGGCGCAGTCCGCGCAGCGTGGACTCGGCGTACGGGCGGACGAGGTGGACCAGTTCGGCGGTGGGCCGGGTCGGGTGGAGCAGCGCGTCGCGGGCGGCCGCCAGTTCGGCGCGGTGGGCCGGGTCGGCGAGGGAGAGGAAGCCGCCGGTCTTGGCTCCGGTGTGCTTCGAGAGGCTGAAGACGGACGCCTCGCCGTAGGTGCCGACGGGGCGGCCGCCGACGGTGGAGCCGATCGCGTGGGCGGCGTCCTCGATCAGCGGGATGCCGAGCCGGTCGCAGTGGCCCCGCAGCTCGGGCGCCGGGTCGGGGTTGCCGTAGAGGTTGGTGGTGAGGACGGCGGAGAGGTCCTTCCAGACGGACTCGGGCACGGCGGACGGGTCGATCGAGCCGTCCCGGGGGTCGAGCGGTGCCTGGACGGGGCGGAGCCCGGCGGCCAGGACGACGAAGAGGATCACGTCGTCGTTGACGGGCGACATGAGCACCTTGCCGCCCGGTCTGCACCAGTGGCGCAGCGCGAGGAACAGCCCGAAGCGGCACGACGGCACGTAGAGGCACTCCCTGCCCCCCAGTCGGCCGCGCATGCGTTCTTCCAGATCCGCGTACGCAGAGAACATGTGTGATTCCCCCCTGAACCCCGGGCTCAATGTGGCCCATTCCGGACGCCGCGTCAACACGGTGCCCACGCCGTGCGGTTGCCCTCCGGGGCCACCGCGGGCGGGGACCGGGGCGTGGCGCGCGAAAGGGCCCGTCACGGGTCGAAAGACCGTGAACGGGCCCTTTCCGCAGCCAGTTTGGCGGCTCGGGCGAGCGGCTGGAGGTCATTCCTCCAGAGTGAGCCCCCGGCGCAGCTTGGCGAGGGTGCGGGCGAGCAGCCGGGACACGTGCATCTGCGAGATGCCGAGCTCGGTGCCGATCTCCGACTGGGTCAGGCCGGAGACGAAGCGCAGGGAGAGGATGTGCCGGTCGCGGGCGGGCAGCGAGGCGATCATCGGCTTCAGGGAGGCGATGTACTCGATCCCTGCGATGCCGCGGTCCTCGTAGCCCAGCCGGTCGGCGAGCGTGGCCTCGCCGCCGGGGCCGTCCTCCTCGTCGGGCTGCGCGTCGAGCGAGCTGGCGGTGTACGCGTTGCTCGCGGTCATGCCCTCGACGACCTCCTCCGGCGCGATGCCGAGTTCCTCGGCGAGTTCGGCGACGGTGGGGGCGCGGTCGAGGCGCTGGGCCAGCGCGTCGCCCGCCTTGGCGAGCTCCAGCCGCAGCTCCTGGAGCCTGCGGGGCACGTGCACGGACCACGAGGTGTCGCGGAAGAAGCGCTTGATCTCGCCGATGATGGTCGGCATCGCGAACGTGGGGAACTCCACGCCGCGGCTGAGCTCGAAGCGGTCGATCGCCTTGATGAGGCCGATGGTGCCGACCTGGACGATGTCCTCCATCGGCTCGCTGCGGGTGCCGAAGCGGGCGGCGGCGAACCGGACCAGGGCCAGATTGAGTTCGACGAGCGTGTTGCGGACGTACGCGTGCTCGTGGGTGCCCTCTTCGAGCTCGGCGAGCCGGGCGAAGAGCTGCTTCGACAGGGCGCGGGCGTCGACCGGTCCGATGTCGTCGAGGGGCCGGTCGAGGGGGAGTGTGAGCGCGGGGTCCTGCGGGAAGGCGTGGGGGAGCTCGGTGGGATGGCCGAGCGGGTGGTCCGTGAGGACCGCTGCCGACGGCGCGTCGGGGGTACGCGGGGCGTCGAGCCGGGGTGACATGGGTCTCCTTCGTGTTTCTTCTGCTGCGGTTTGCGGCGCCTCCGAAGCCGGTCGTGTCGGGTGTTCCCTCCTAGGCCTACCTGCTCGACGCCGAAGGTCGCAAGTATCGATATTCCGAATTGTCCGGTTATGTGGCAGACCTCGTGTGCGCGAAGGGGCATCGCACTTGTAGGGTTCGAGGCACGTCAGTCGGCATCCGCGAGAGCGAGAAGAGGCACGGCCATGGACCGGGAGAACATCGGCAGCGCACCGCCCGCGCGGTTGCGCGTCGAGGTCCGGACGGTGGACGGGGCCGCTGTCCTCGCTCCGGTGGGTGAGCTCGATCACTACACCGCCGAACTGCTGCGCGTCCCGCTGGACGAGGCGGTGGACGCGGGCCGTTCGCGGCTCGTCGTCGACTGCGCGGGTCTGGAGTTCTGCGACTCGACGGGGCTCAACGTGCTCCTGGGCGCCCGGCTGCGGGCGGAGGCCGCCGGCGGCGGCGTCCACCTCGTCGGGATGCGGCCCGCGGTGGCCAGGGTGTTCCACATCACGGGCGCCGAGGCCGTCTTCACCCTGCACGAGACGCTCGCCACAGCCCTGCCCGGCTGACCCGCCCCCCCGCCGGGGCCGCCCCCACGACCCGGCCCCCTGCTCCGCCCGTACGTCCCGCCCTCTGTCCCGTCGATCGGTGAGGTGAAGCGCTGATGGACCACGCTTCCGACGTCCGTACGCTCGCCCTCGGCGAGGCCAGTGGCACCGTGCCGCTCGCCCGCGACTTCACGCGGTCGGCGCTCCAGGAGTGGGGCTGGCTGCCGGCCGCCACCGCCGACCGCAGGGCCGCCGCCGAGGACGTCCTGCTCGTCGTCTCGGAGCTCGTCACCAATGCCTGCCTGCACGCGGAGGGCCCCGAGAGCCTCCGCGTCCTGCGGCTGCCCAAGTCGCTCCGCCTGGAGGTCACCGACCGGGGCGCCGGAACCCCCGCGCCCCGCATGCCGCACCGGTCCGGCCGCCCGGGCGGCCACGGCATGTTCATCGTGCAGCGGCTCTGCCTCGACTGGGGCATCGAGCGCACCCCCGGCTCCCCCGGCAAGACCGTCTGGGCCGAACTCTCCGCACCGGCCTAGCGTCGCGGCACCGGCCTGACTCCGCGGCGCCGGCCCGGCTCCCTGCCGGCCCGGCTCCCCTTCGGTCCTTCGGCCCCGACGTCCGCCCGCCCGACCCCGCTTCCGTCCGGCTCCGCCACGGGTGACGGGTGCCCGGGCGGGGCTTTCCCGATCCCGCCGAGGACTTTCACCGTCCCTCTTCTTCCCTCCGCAAGGGCCCGGGCGTACCTTGACGCCCAATCTGAAAGACCGTCAGGTCCATTGCGGTGAGGGGTGCTCGGGGTGTCCAAGGAGCCGAACCGGAGGAGAAGGACCGCCGCGCTCACGGCGGCGGTCGCGGTGGCGGGCGCGGCCGTGCTCGCCGGCGCGCCGACCGCCCAGGCGGCCGTCGTCGACGTCGACTACGCCTGCGAGACGAAGATCGGGCCCAAGGGCGCCGTCTCGCCCGTCGGCATCAAGGCCGTGAAGAACGGCAGCGCGTACACGGTCACCATGTCGTTCGAGAAGGGCGTCTCCGACAGCCCCGTCGAACTGCCCAAGGGCGTCATGACCCCGCGCGCCGAACTCGTCCTCGGCGGCGCCGACTCCGGCACCGTCAAGGTCAAGGGAATGCCGAACACGGCCGCCATCCCGCCCGACACCCCCATCAGCATCGGCACGCTCACGGGCACCTACACGCCGAAGAAGAACGGCAAGGTCACCTTCACGGCCGGAACGCTCACCGTGCACGCCCTCGGCATGGACGCGGCGGTCTGCAAGCCTAAGAACAACCCCGGGCCCGCCCTCGAACTGGAGGTGTCCGGGCTCTCCGGCGGCTCCGCCGCCCCGCCGCCCGCCGACACGGGCGACGACGAGGGCACCGGAGCCGAACTGCCCAAGACCGGACCGCTCGACTCCGCCGTCGCCCTCGGCACCCTCGGCGGCACCGTCCTCCTCACCGGCGCCGCCGGAGTCCTCTGGCTCACGCGGCGCACGGCTCGCTGATGCGGACGGCGGCGGCCACCGGGCTCCTCGCCGTCGTGACCGCCCTCACCGGCGTGGTCGCGGCGGCGCCCGCCCACGCCCTGACCGCGGCGGCGAACGCCCCCGCCGGCGTCCGGGCCCCGGCGCCCGCCGACGCCCCGGTCTCCTGGACGGCGGCACCCGCGGCCGGCCGGCCCTACGCCTACCTGGAGGGCCCCGCCGGAAGCGTCCTCCAGGACACCCTGTCGCTGACCAACCCGGGCACCCGGCCGCTCACCGTCCGGCTCGACGGCCGGGGCGCACCCGTGTCTTTCGCCGCCCGGACGGTGACCGTTCCCGCCAGGACCCGGGCGGACGTGCCCTTCGCCGTGACCGTCCCCGCCGACGCCCCGCCCGGCGAGCGGCGGGGGACGGTCCGCGCCACCGCCGCCGGCCGGGACGTCCGCGTCGACCTGCGGCTCCGGGTCAGCGGCCCCCGGATCGCCGCGCTCACCGTCGAGGACGTCCACGTCGACACCACGACCGGCACCCTCCGCTACACCCTGGTCAACCGGGGCACCACCGTCCTCGCCCCGCACCTCGCGGTGCGCGCCGAAGGGGTCCTCGGCACCGTCCTCGACCGGCCGGGCCGGCCCCTGCCGCTCACCCTGAGGCCCGGTCAGCGGACCACCCGCACCGAGGCCTGGCCCGACCCGCCGTCCCTCGACTCCGTCACCGTCCGCCTGACCGCCACCGCCGAGGGCGCGGCCCCGGCCACCGCCCGCGCCGAGGCCGCCTTCACCTCGGGCCCGGCGGTCGCCGGGGCGGCCGGACTGCTGCTCGCGGCGGCGGCCGGCGGCGTCCACGCGGGACGGCGGCGCGCCAGGTCCCGTACCCAGCGAGCCACGGCGGGAGCGCAGACATGAGGTGGACACGTACGGCGGCCGTGCTCGCGGCCGTGCTCGCCCTCGGCCTCCTCCCGGCCCTGCCCGCCGCCGCGGCCCCCGGCCCCGCCGTCGAACTCTCCCGTGCGGAGGGCGGCAAGGGCGGCGAGGTCACCGTCAGCGGCAGCGGCTGGAAGCCCGGCGCCCTGCTCATGCTGCTGATCTGCGGCCGGGCGGCGCCCGGCAAGGGCGTCATCGGCGGCACCAACTCCTGTGCCAACACCGAGGGCCGGGCCGCCACCGTGGACGCCCGGGGCGCCTTCAGCGCCAAGCTGCCGGTCGCCGAACCGCCCGAGCCCTGCCCCTGCGTGGTGCACGTCGCCGGGGTGACCGGCCAGCAGGACGCCGTCGACCGCGAGTTCGCCGTCGCCGGACATCCCGTGGAACCGCTCCCCGAGGCCTCGGGCGACGGCCGGCTCGCCGTCCTCGCCGCCGTCCGCCTCGACGGCTCCAGCGGCCTCCTCACCTGGTTCGGGGCGCCGCCCGCCCGCGAGGTCGTCTTCACCGTCGGCAACCTCGGCTCCGCCCCCGTGAAGGACCCGGTCTTCGAGGTCGGCTCCAGCCACGGGGTGTTCGCCCCGCAGTACGAGGAGCGGCAGTGGCGCGGCACGATCGCCCCCGGCCGGAAGGCCCTCGTCCGGCTCCCCGTCGAACTGACGGCGGGCGCGCACGGCGACTACCAGGTCTCCGTGCGGTACGGGGGCAAGGTCCTGGTCGAGCAGCCGTGGGGGGTCGGCAGGCCCTGGGGCGTGACGCTGTTCTGGCTGCTGCTCGCCGTGGTCGTGCCGGCGGCGCTGTTCCGGATCGGCATGGCCGTGGTCGACCGGGTCCGCCCGGCGGCGGGCCCCGCCCGGGCGCGGCCCCGCGCGCGGCCCCGGACCGTACCCCTGGCCCGTCTCCGCACCCGTGCCCCCGGCCCCGCGCGCGAGGCCGCGCCCGGGGGCCCGGGGGACGACGAACCCACCGCGGTCCTGCCGTGGTTCAGTCCTGACTCCGCACCGTCAGCCCCAGAGAGCAGCCCGACGACGAAGGGACATGCGTGAGTACGCAACGGAGGATGAGCGCGGCCGGAATCGCGCTGATGCTCGGCGGCGCGGGGATCCTGATTTCCGCCGGCCCCGCCCAGGCCGCCGAGGTCTCGTACAAGACGGAGTGCATCCCGCCGTCGATCTCCGGACTTCCGCCCGTGCAGGGCACGACGAAGGTGCTGATCACGGCACCGGCGGAGGCGAAGGTCGGCGACGAGGTCGAGATCGTCTGGAAGACGGTCCAGGCCGCGTCGAAGAACCCCGACGTGCTCGACCTCGGCCAGGACACGGTCAAGCCGACCGGCGTCCTCACCGTGGGCGGCGCGGGCACCGGCACCGTCGCGATGGAGGGGCCCCGGCAGAACCCGCCGATCCCCAAGAACAGTCCGATGGTGCTGCCCGAGATGAAGGGCAGGCTCAAGCTGACCGCGGCGGGCGAGGTCACCCTCACCCCCGGCAAGTACACGATCAACGTGTCCAAGCCGCTGTCCACGGACACCAAGTGCACCCCGAAGGAGACGGTGCCGGCCGGCGCCACGATCAAGGTCACGGCCGGCGGCGGAGGCACCACCACGGGCGGCGCGAACGGCGGGTCCACGACGACCACCGGCGGCACGACGACCACCGGCGGTTCCACGACCACCGGCGGTTCCACGACCACCGGCGGGACGACGACGGGCGGCGGCACCAGCGGCACCACCGGGGGCTCCACCACGACCGGCGGCGGCTCGAACGGCACCGGCGGATCCTCCGGCTCGGGGTCCACGTCCTCCTCCGGCGGATCCTCCGGGGGCGGGACGAGCGGCGGGGGCGGCGGCCAGACGTCCTTCCCCGGCAAGGAGGTCGCCGTCACGTTCGGCTGCACCGCCCCCGGCCCGGAGTCGATCAACGGCAAGGTGACGATCGACGCCAGGAGGAACGGCGGCGTGTACGACCTCACGGTCCGGACGGCCAAGGGCGTCATGAACAGCCCCGCGGCCCTCCCCGCGGGAGCCCTCAAGGGCTCCATGGCGGTCAGGATCGGAGGGGCCGACAGCGGCACCGTGAACGTCTCGGGACCCCCGAACCCCACCGCGCTGAAACTGGGCGACCCGGTGAACCTGCCGGACATGAAGGGCACGTACAAGCCCGGCGCGACCGGCACGTCCACGCTCAGCCCCGGCACGCTGACCATCAAGGTCACCCTCGGCAGCTCGGCGATGGAGATCCCGTGCCAGGTCAAGGGCGCCGTCAAGGCCTCCCTCGAACTGGACACGAGCAAGCAGGCGGGCGGCGCGGCCGGCGGGTCGGGCAGCGGCTCCGGTTCCGGTTCCGGTTCCGGCTCGGGCTCGGGCTCCGGCGGCTCCGACGGCGGGAACCTCGCCGAGACCGGCGCCGAGGACGACGGCGCCCTGCGCGCCCTCGCCCTCGTCGCGGGCACGGTGATCCTGCTCGGCGGCGCGGTGTTCACCTTCACCCCGTGGGCGCGCCTGAGGCGCTGACGACCGGCCGGAGGGAACGGCGAAGGCCGCCGCACCGGAACGGTGCGGCGGCCTTCGTGCGGACCGGGGCGGAGCGACGTCAGTGGACGCCGCCCATGAGGCCCTGGACCTTCTTGCGGTACATGTAGATCGCGATGCCCGCCGCGACGGCGAGCGTCGCCTGCATGGCGATGATCCCCGTCCCGTTCAGGTCGACACCGGCCAGCGAGAGCAGACCCGTGGTGCAGTCGCCCGCGGTGACGGCGAGGAACCAGACGCCCATCATCTGGGAGGCGTACTTCTGCGGGGCCATCTTCGTGGTGACCGAGAGGCCGACCGGGGAGAGGCAGAGCTCACCGATGGTCTGGATCATGTAGATCGAGACGAGCCACATCGGGGAGACCTTGTCGCCGCCGCCCGCCATGTTCATCGGGACGACGAAGACGAAGAAGGACGCGCCGACGAGGACCAGGCCCATCGAGAACTTCACGATGGTGTTCGGCTCCTGGTTCTTGCGGGCCAGCCAGAGCCAGAGCCACGCGAAGACCGGGGCCAGCGCCATCACGAAGAGCGGGTTGAGCGACTGGTACCAGGTGGCCGGGAAACCGAAGCCGAAGACGGTGTCCGCGGTCTTGTCGTCCGCGAACAGCGACAGCGTCGAGCCGCCCTGGTCGTAGATCATCCAGAAGATCGCGGCGGCGACGAAGAACCAGATGTAGCCGGTCATCTTCGACTGCTCGGTCCTGTCGAGGTCCTTGTCGCGCTTGATGCGGACCAGGACGGCGACCGGGATGATCAGACCCGCGAGGGTGATCGGGACCAGCGCCCAGTTCAGGGTGTACATGCCCATGGCCACGACGACGCCGTAGAAGGCGGCGGCGAGGACGACGACCAGGGCGACCTTGACCAGGATGCCCTTGCGCTCGGACGGGGTGAGCGGGTTCGGGACGACGTCGCTCTTGGCGCTGAGGTTCTTCGTGCCCAGCAGGAACTGGACCAGGCCGAGGCCCATGCCCAGCGCGGCGAGCGCGAAGCCGAGGTGCCAGTTGACCTTCTCGCCGACGGTGCCGACCACGAACGGCGCCACGAAGGCACCGAGGTTGATGCCGACGTAGAAGAGCGTGAAGCCGCCGTCGCGGCGCGGGTCGTCCGGGCCGTCGTAGAGGTGGCCGACCATCGTGGAGATGTTGGCCTTGAGCAGACCCGAGCCGGCGGCGACCAGCGCCAGACCGACGAAGAACATCGCCTGGCCGGGGATCGCGAGCGAGGCGTGACCCGCCATGATCACGAAACCTGCGATGGCGACGGTCTTGCGGGCGCCCCAGACGCGGTCGCCGAACCAGCCGCCCGGCATGGCCATCAGGTAGACCATCGAGACGTACACCGAGTAGATGGCCGTCGCCGTGGCCGCCGTCATGGCGAGGCCGCCACCCTGGCTGCCGGTCGCGGCGTCCGCGCCGCCGGAGACCAGGTACAGAACGAGAAGTGCCCGCATGCCGTAGTAGGAGAAGCGCTCCCACATCTCGGTCATGAAGAGGGTGGCCAGGCCGCGGGGGTGGCCGAAGAACGTCTTCTCGGAACCGGGGGTTCCGGCGGAAGTCGTCGTCAGGCTGGACGCCATGTCGATCCTTGCTCTGTCGGGACGCGCGCCTTGTGAGCGTGGTGCGCCCGGTGGGGGAGGCCGGCACCGGCGGAGTCACGGGGAATCCGCCGGGATCCACGCCCCGGGAGATGCGTCGTCGCGCCCCGGGACCCGGCCCACAGGTCATTCACTGTCCTCAAGGTTCGGCTGTGCCGACCTCACGCAGAAGAGGACCTCGACCCGCGAAGCAGGCCAAAGGTCCCCGATTACCGCTACAGACGTCGAGCCACCATACGACACGACAGGGCCGGATATGGAAGGACTTGAGAGATGGATCACAGGTGATGCTGCAACCACAGGAGGTTATTCGAAGGTCGTATGGAGGATGGCCACAGGATCTCCAGGGCTTCTCCGGGCCCTGAGGATCATGCCCCGACCCGGCACCCGTGCGGACTACCATCACCCCATGACCCGTGTACTGCTCGCCGAGGACGACGCCTCCATCTCGGAACCGCTGGCCCGCGCCCTCCGGAGAGAGGGGTACGAGGTCGAGGTCCGCGAGGACGGCCCCACCGCCCTCGACGCCGGCCTCCAGGGCGGCGTCGACCTGGTCGTGCTCGACCTCGGCCTGCCCGGCATGGACGGCCTGGAGGTCGCCCGCCGGCTGCGCGCCGAGGGCCACGCGGTCCCGATCCTGGTCCTCACCGCACGCGCCGACGAGGTCGACACGGTCGTCGGGCTCGACGCGGGCGCGGACGACTACGTCACCAAGCCGTTCCGGCTCGCCGAACTCCTGGCCCGCGTCCGGGCCCTGCTGCGGCGCGGCTCCACCGAGCCCGTCGTCGCCCCGGCCACCCACGGCGTACGGATCGACGTCGAGTCGCACCGGGCCTGGATGGGCGAGGAGGAGCTCCAGCTCACGGCCAAGGAGTTCGACCTGCTGCGGGTCCTGGTCCGCGACGCGGGCCGGGTCGTCACCCGGGACCAGTTGATGCGCGAGGTCTGGGACACGACCTGGTGGTCCTCGACGAAGACCCTCGACATGCACATCTCCTGGCTCCGCAAGAAGCTGGGCGACGACGCGGCGAACCCCCGCTACATCGCGACGGTCCGCGGCGTCGGCTTCCGCTTCGAGAAGAGCTGACCCGGGGGCAGGAGCCGGCCTGAGGGCCGGACGGCCCCTGTGGCCCGAGGTCCCTCCCGGTCCGGCGACGACCCGGGCGGTGCCACGGCCCCCGCGATCCGGCGACCCGGGCGGTGCCACGGCCCCCGCGATCCGGCGACCCGGGCGGCGCCACGGCCCGGCGGCCCCGCGCGGCGTCGCGGCCCCGCGATGCGGAGGCCCGGGCGCGCCCCCACGTCGAGGCCCTTCCGGCGGGCCCGCCCCCGTACGCTCGGAGGCGTCACCGTCCCCGCCCGGAGGGCAACCGTGCGTCGCCGCCTCATCAACTCCACCCTCGCCGTCGTCCTCGTCGTCATCGGCGTCTTCGGTCTCTCCCTCGTCATCGTCGAGACCCGCACCATCTCCAGCAGCGCCCAGGAGAGCGTGGACCTGGAGGCCCTCCGCATCGTCTCGATCGTCGACAGCCGGCTCATCGGCGGCGAACCGGTGAACCCGAACATCCTGTCCGAGCAGAGCGGCGCCAAGCGGTACGCCCAGATCCACATCCCCGGCCGCGACACGATCGAGATCGGCACCCGCCCGGAGGGCGACGTCACCCGGGGCCTCGCCAAGGGCGAGCGCGGCGAGCGCGTGGTCGTCGAGGAGTCCCGCTCGGTGGTCACCGCCGAGGTGGGCCGCACCCTCATGATCATCGGCGCGGTCGCCCTGCTCGCCGTCATCGCCGCCGTCCTGCTCGCCGTACGGCAGGCCAACAAGCTGACCTCCCCCCTCACCGACCTCGCGGAGACCGCCGAACGCCTCGGCTCCGGGGACCCCCGCCCCCGGCACAAGCGGTACGGGGTGCCCGAGCTGGACCGCGTCGCGGACGTCCTCGACGCCTCCGCCGAGCGCATCGCCCGGATGCTCACCGCCGAGCGCCGCCTCGCCGCGGACGCCTCGCACCAGCTCCGCACGCCCCTCACCGCCCTCTCCATGCGCCTGGAGGAGGTCGCGCTCGCCGACGACCTGGACACCGTCAAGGAGGAGGCGACGATCGCGCTCACCCAGGTCGAGCGGCTCACGGACGTCGTGCAGCGGCTCCTGACGAACTCCAGGGACCCGCGCACGGGCTCCGCCGTCGCCTTCGACCTGGACGAGGTCGTCAAGCAGCAGATCGAGGAGTGGCGGCCCGCCTATCGCAGCGCGGGACGGGCCATCGTCCACTCGGGCAAGCAGGGGATGCGGGCCGTCGGCACCCCGGGCGCGGTCGCCCAGGTCCTCGCCGCCCTGATCGAGAACTCGCTCATGCACGGCGGCGGCACGGTCGCCCTGCGGACCCGCGTCACCGGCAACCAGTCGGTGATCGAGGTCACCGACGAGGGCCCGGGCGTCCCCGCCGACCTCGGCGCACGCATCTTCGAGCGGACCGTCAGCGGCCGCAGCTCCACCGGCATCGGGCTGGCCGTCGCCCGCGACCTCGCGGAGGCGGACGGCGGCCGGCTGGAGCTGGTCCAGCAGCAGCCGCCGGTCTTCGCCCTGTTCCTCGGCCGGGAGGTCCACAGCGTCGCGGACGGCCAGCGGGAGCGCCCCGTGCGCTGACCGGCGCCACGGAGAAGCCCCCGGTCGGGACGGTCGACCGGGGGCTTCCTGGGTACGGTGCTCAGACGCGGTCGGGCTGCCGGCGGCTCGTCTGCCGCGGCGCCTGCTCCAGGAACGACTCGGCGGTCTGCACCGCCTCCTTCGCCGGCAGGGCGCGGAACACCCACGTGCGGTAGGACCAGAAGCGGAACAGGGTCCCGATCCCGATGCCGAAGAACTTGAAGAAGTTGCTCGCGAGCGGACCGTCCCAGCCGAAGCCGTACGTCGCCGCGTAGAGCACGCCGTTCTCGATGACCATGCCGACGACGCTGAACAGCAGGAACAGCGACATCTCCTTGGTGCGTCCGGACTTGTCCCGGTCGCGGTACGTGAAGTAGCGGAACCCCACGTAGTTGAAGACGATCGCGACCACCGTGGCGATCAGGCTGGCCCGGACCATCGGGATGTCCGTGGCGCCCCGGACGATGTTGAAGACGCCGAGGTTCACCAGGACGCCGAGACCGCCCACCACCCCGAACTTGGCGACCTCCCGGGCGAGCAGGTCGAGTCGCGTGCGCAGCGCACCGGGTTCACTCATGGTGATCGCTCTGTCCCGTCCGTCCGGATGACGTCCGGGTGACGTCAACCCGACCATGCTAACCAGCGCTCCTGTCACCCGCCCGTGTACCGGGTAAACCGCCTGGTGACCCACATCCCACCAGCACCGTTGTTGTGCCAAACCACAGCCGGACGAGTGTTCACCGATGGTGCGGATACCCTAAGAGGGTGACGTTCCCGGTAGTCGGCATGGTCGGTGGCGGTCAGCTCGCCCGAATGACCCACGAGGCGGGCATCCCCCTCGGCATCAAGTTCAAGCTGCTCAGTGACACCCCGCAGGACTCTGCGGCCCAGGTGGTGAGCGAGGTCGTCATCGGCGACTATCGCGACCTGGCTACGCTGCGTGACTTCGCGCGCGGATGTGACGTGATCACCTTCGATCACGAGCACGTCCCGACGGAGCACCTGCGGGCCCTCGAAGCGGACGGCATCCCCGTCCGCCCCGGGCCCGACGCGTTGGTGCACGCCCAGGACAAGGGGGTGATGCGCGCGCGGCTCGACGAGATCGGCGCGCCCAGCCCCCGGCACCGCATCGTGGCGGACCCCGGGGACGCGGCGGCCTTCGCCGCCGAGGTCGGGGGCTTCCCGATCATCCTCAAGACGGTGCGCGGCGGCTACGACGGCAAGGGCGTCTGGTTCGTCCGGACGCCGGAGGACGCCCGGGACCCCTTCATGGCGGGCGTCCCGGTCCTCGCCGAGGAGAAGGTCGACTTCGTGCGCGAGCTCGCGGCGAACATCGTCCGCTCCCCGCACGGCCAGGCAGTCGCCTACCCGGTCGTGGAGTCCCGCCAGGTCGACGGCGTCTGCGACACGGTGATCGCGCCCGCCCCCGACCTCGACGAGGAACTCGCCGGGCAGGCCCAGGAGCTGGCCCTCCGCATCGCCAAGGAGCTCGGTGTCGTCGGGCACCTCGCCGTCGAGCTGTTCCAGACCACGGACGGCCGCATCCTCGTCAACGAACTGGCGATGCGCCCGCACAACTCCGGCCACTGGACCCAGGACGGCGCGATCACCTCGCAGTTCGCCAACCACGTCCGGGCCGTCCTCGACCTGCCCCTCGGCGATCCGCGGCCGCGCGCCCCGTGGACCGTGATGTGCAATGTGCTGGGCGGCGACTACCCGGACATGTACTCCGCGTACCTGCACTGCATGGCCAGGGACCCGCAGCTCAAGATCCACATGTATGGCAAGGACGTGAAGCCCGGCCGCAAGGTGGGGCACGTCAACACCTACGGCGACGACCTGGACGACGTGCTGGAGCGCGCGCGCCACGCCGCCGGCTACCTGCGAGGAACGATCACCGAGTGAGCAGCACGAGCCCCGGCACCGCCCCCGGCACCACCACCGCCCCCGTGATCGGCATCGTCATGGGGTCCGACTCCGACTGGCCCGTCATGGAGGCCGCGGCGCAGGCCCTCGACGAGTTCGAGATCCCGTACGAGGTCGACGTCGTCTCCGCGCACCGGATGCCGCGCGAGATGATCGCGTACGGCGAGGAGGCCGCGGGCCGCGGCATCAAGGCGATCATCGCGGGCGCGGGCGGCGCGGCCCACCTGCCCGGGATGCTCGCCTCCGTCACCCCGCTGCCGGTCATCGGCGTGCCGGTGCCGCTGAAGTACCTCGACGGCATGGACTCGCTGCTCTCCATCGTGCAGATGCCGGCCGGCGTGCCGGTCGCCACGGTCTCCGTCGGCGGCGCGCGGAACGCGGGCCTCCTCGCGGCCCGCATCCTCGCCGCGCACGACCCCGAACTGCTGGACAGGATGCGCGGGTTCCAACAGGAGCTGAACGACCAGGCCACCGAGAAGGGCAAGCGCCTGCGGGCCAAGGTCGAGGGCGCGGAGTCGTTCGGCTTCGCCAAGTGAGCGCCGCGGAAGGGGCCTCCGGCACCGCGGCCGACCGCCTCGCGGAGGCCCGCGAACTCCTCGCGGCCCACCCGGTGGTGGACGGCCACAACGACCTGCCGTGGGCGCTGCGCGAGCGCGTCCGGTACGACCTGGACCGGATGGACATCGGCACGGACCAGACGGGCGCGCTCCACACCGACCTGCTGCGGATGCGGGCCGGCGGCGTGGGCGCCCAGTTCTGGTCGGTGTACGTGCCGTGCCGGCTGACCGGGGACGACGCGGTCAGCGCGACCCTGGAGCAGATCGACGTCGTCGACCAGCTCCTGGAGCGGTACGCGGGCGACCTCGCCCCGGCGCTGACCGCCGACGACATGGAGGCGGCCCGTGCGCAGGGCCGCATCGCCTCCCTCAAGGGCGCCGAGGGCGGCCACTCGATCAACAACTCGCTCGCCACCCTCCGCGCGCTGCACACCCTCGGCGTCCGCTACATGACGCTCACCCACAACGACAACAACGACTGGGCGGACTCGGCGACCGACGAGCCGGGCGTGGGCGGGCTGTCCGCCTTCGGCCGTGCCGTCGTCCGCGAGATGAACCGCTCCGGCATGCTCGTCGACCTCTCGCACGTGGCCGCGACGACCATGCGGGACGCCCTCGACGCCACCGCGGCGCCGGTGATCTTCTCGCACTCCTCGGCCCTGGCCGTCTGCGACCACCCGCGGAACGTCCCGGACGACGTGCTGGAGCGGCTGCCCGCCAACGGCGGTGTCGCGATGGCCACGTTCGTGCCCAAGTTCATCCTCCCGGCGGCCGTCGAGTGGACCGCGCGGGCCGACGACAACCTCCGGGCGCACGGCTTCGACCACCTCGACACCACGGCCGAGGCGATGAAGCTGCACCGCGCCTTCGAGGAGGCGAACCCGCGGCCGATCGCCACCGCCGCCACGGTCGCCGACCACCTCGACCACATGCGCGAGGCCGCGGGCATCGACCACATCGGCATCGGCGGCGACTACGACGGCACGGCCTTCACCCCGGCCGGGCTCGACGACGTCGCCGGCTACCCGAACCTGGTCGCGGAGCTGCTGCACCGCGGCTGGTCCCGTCCGGACCTGGCGAAGCTGACCTGGTCCAACAGCGTCCGCGTCCTGCGCGACGCGGAGGCGGTCGCGCGCGACCTGCGGAGCCGTACGGCCCCGTCCAACGCGACGATCGACTCCCTGGACGCGCCGGACGCCTGACGGCACCGGCCCGGGCCCGCACCGGTGCCCGGGCCGTTCACCCGGTCGGCCCGGCCCACCGGGCCCCCTCGCGGGCCCGGTGGCACGGTGGACCGTACTGCCCCGCCGCACTCCGCGGAGGCGGTACTGCATCGCCGAGTTGGAGTAGGACCATGGCGGAACTCGTAGACGACCCTCCCGCGCTCTCCACCGTCCCTTCCGCCGCCGGGGAGCCCGCGCCCCCCGACCCACCACCGCCGCTCGACGAGACCTCCCGGGCCCGCGCCCTCCTGGCCGCCCAGCCCGTCGTCGAGGGCCGCACGGAACTGCCCGGGTCCCTCGACCCGGAGGACCTCCCGCCCGTCCGGGCGGCGGAGGCGGGAGCCCAGTTCTGGGCGCTGGACGCCGGACCCGGCGAGGAATCGGCGAGCGTCGTCGGCACCCTGCGGCGCATCGACGCCGTCCGCGCCCTCGTCGCCGGCTGCCCCGAGGACCTGCGCCTCGCGCAGACCACCTCCGAGATGGCCCACGCCCGCAACTGCGGCCGCGTCGCCGCCCTGCTCGGCCCGGTCGGCTGGACGGCGCTCGACGCGTCCGCGGCGACCCTCCGGGCGTACCACGCCCTGGGCGTACGGGCGGTCAACCTCCCGCTCTTCGACCGCTTCGCCCGCGGGGCGGTCCGGGAGATGAACCGCATCGGCCTGGCCGTGGACCTCTCGGGCGCCGACGAGGACACGGTCCGCCGCGTCCTGGAGGCCACCCGGGCCCCAGCCCTGCTCACCAGGGCGGCCCCGCAGGACCTGTCCGACGACGTTCTCGGCCTGCTCGGCGGGAACGGCGCGGTCTGCATGGTGACGGTGACCGACGACCCGGCCGCCGCCGCCGACCTCCTGGACCGGGTCCGCGAGCGGGCGGGCGCGCACGTCGCGGGAATCTCCCGCACCACCGCCCCGGCCGTCGGCTACGTCCCGCTCTTCGCGGAGCTCCTCCGGCGCGGCTGGTCCGCCCAGGACCTGGTGGGCCTCGCGCACGGCAACGTGACGCGGGCGCTGCGGCAGACGGAGTTCCTGGCGCGGACGAACCGCATCAGGCCCGTGGCCGCCTGACCGCCCGGCCCGGAGTCCGGTCCGCCGGTGTGCTCAGGCGCGCGGGCGGCCCATCGCCCGGTACGTCCAGCCGGCCGCACGCCAGCGCTCGGCGTCCAGCGCGTTGCGGCCGTCGAGGATCACCCGCGAGGCGGCGACCGCGGCGAGCGCCGCCGGGTCGAGCTCGCGGAACTCGCGCCACTCCGTGAGGTGCAGCACGACGTCCGCCCCGCGCACCGCGTCGAGGGCGGAGTCGGCGTACCCGAGGGTGGGGAAGAGGCGGCGGGCGTTGTCCATGCCCTTGGGGTCGTAGACGGTGACCTGGCCGCCCTGGAGGTGTATCTGACCGGCCACGTTCAGCGCGGGGGAGTCGCGGACGTCGTCGGAGTCCGGCTTGAAGGCGGCGCCGAGGACGGCGACCCGGCGGCCCAGGAAGGTGGCGCCGCCGAGGGCCTCGCGCGCCATCTCGACCATCTGGCCGCGCCGCCGCATGTTGATGGAGTCGATCTCGCGCAGGAAGGTCAGCGCCTGGTCGGCGCCCAGCTCGCCCGCGCGGGCCATGAAGGCCCGGATGTCCTTGGGCAGGCAGCCGCCGCCGAAGCCGATGCCGGCCCGCAGGAACTTGGCCCCGATCCGGTCGTCGTGCCCGATCGCCTCGGCCAGCTTGGCGACGTCGCCGCCGGCCGCCTCGCAGACCTCGGCCATCGCGTTGATGAAGGAGATCTTGGTGGCGAGGAAGGAGTTCGCGGAGGTCTTCACCAGCTCCGCGGTGGGGAAGTCGGTCACCACGAAGGGCGAACCGTCGCCGACCGGCCCGGCGTACACCTCGCGGAGCAGCTTCTCCCCCCGGTCGCCCTGGACGCCGACGACGATCCGGTCCGGGTGCAGGGTGTCCTGGACGGCGAAGCCCTCGCGCAGGAACTCCGGGTTCCAGGCCAGCTCCACGCCCGCCGGGAGGACGCCCGCGAGCCGTTCGGCCGAGCCGACGGGCACGGTCGACTTGCCGACGACGAGGGCCCCTTCGCGCACGACGGCGGCGAGGGAGGCGAAGGCGGCGTCCACGTAGCTCATGTCGCAGGCGTACTCGCCGTGCTTCTGCGGGGTGTTCACACAGACGAAGTGCACGTCGCCGAAGGCGCCGACCTCCTCCCAGGAGGTGGTGAACCGCAGCCGGCCGCTCGAACCCTCGATGCCCGCGACGTGCTTCGCGAGGAGCTCCTCCAGACCCGGCTCGTACATCGGGACCCGACCGGACGACAGCAGCTCGATCTTCTCGGGGACGACGTCGAGCCCCAGGACCTCGAAGCCCAGCTCCGCCATGGCCGCGGCGTGGGTGGCGCCGAGGTAGCCGGTGCCGATCACGGTGATCTTGAGGGCCATGCGGGTCTCCAGGGAACGTCGGGCGGAATGCCTGCCCGAGCATAGTCGTGCTCTGGTCCGCGGCCGGGTCACGCCCTACGCTTTGAGTTACTTAACGGTAGTTAGCAAGTGTGGGAGTGAGTGAGAGTGTCAGGTTCTTCTGATTTCGACCTGTATCGGCCCTCCGAGGAGCACGACATGCTCCGGGAGTCGGTGCGTGCGCTCGCGGAGGCGAAGATCGTGCCGTTCGCCGCCGCGGT
>NZ_JBIBWF010000014.1:0-254011 GCF_043081085.1 Streptomyces sp. NPDC014891
ACGCCCGGTTACATTCCGAACCCGGAAGCTAAGCCTTTCAGCGCCGATGGTACTGCAGGGGGGACCCTGTGGGAGAGTAGGACGCCGCCGAACAACCCGCCCTTTTAGCTCAGTCGGTAGAGCGTCTCCATGGTAAGGAGAAGGTCAACGGTTCGATTCCGTTAAAGGGCTCCAAGTAGAAAGGCCCCCGCCATCAGGCGGGGGCCTTTCTACGTTCCGGGGAGAGACGCATCGGTCGGCGATCCCCCAGGCAGGGGGGATCGCCCGTGCCGTCAGCGGTCGTCAGGCTCGCGCAGGCGCATGGCCAGGATCGCCATGTCGTCGGAGGCCGGAGCCTGCGCGAAGCGCTCCACCGCGCGAAGCACTCGTGCGGCGACCGCGCCGGCCGTCAGGCCCGTACAGGTCTTGAGGACCTCGGCGAGGCCGTCGTCGCCCAGCATGCGGGTGCCCTCACGGCGTTCCGTCACGCCGTCCGTGACACACAGGAGGACGTCGCCCGGGTCGAGCGTGACGGTCTCCTCGTACAGTTCGAGGTCCTCCATCACCCCCAGGAGCGGCTGGGGCTCCGCGGCGGGGCTCACCGAGCCGTCGGGACGCAGGCGCAGCGGCAGCGGATGGCCGGCGCACACGACCTTGAGGATCGCGGAACCGTCCTCCTGCGGGCGCATCTCGCCGTACAGCAGCGTGAGGAAGCGACTGCGGGCACCCTCGTCGAGGATCGCCGCGTTCAGGCGCTCCAGGACGGCCGGGCCGCCGAAGCCCTCGCGGGCCAGCAGCCGCAGCGCGTGCCGGGCCAGGCCGGTGACCGCGGCCGCCTCCGGGCCCGTACCGCAGACGTCGCCGATGGCGAACCCGTAGGCGCCGTCGCGGATCGGGAAGAGGTCGTAGAAGTCGCCGCCCACCTCGTTGCCCTCGCCGGCCGCGCGGTAGATCACGTCCACCTCGACCCCCGGGATGTCCGGCAGGCCGGGCGGCAGGAGGCTGCGCTGGAGGGACTGGCTGATCGCCACGCGCTCCGAGTAGAGGCGGGCGTTGTCCAGGGCCAGGGCGGCCCGGCGCGAGAGGTCCTCGGCGAGCTCCAGGATCTCCTGGCGGAAGTGGTCCTCCGAAGGCCTGCCGAGGGTCAGCATGCCGATGACCCGGTTGCGGGCGACCAGCGGCAGGACGACCGTCTCGCCAGCGACCGTGCTCGCGGTGGCGAGGGTGTTGTCGATGCCCGAGGAGAGCGGGCTCGCCGGGTGGTCCAGGGCGCGGACCGAGGCGGTCACGGCCGCGCGCTGAGCGGCCTCGCCGGGAGCGGTCCAGACACGGGCGCCGGGCGTCGGCACCGGGTCGGGCGGCGAGATCGAGGACAGCAGGTCCTTGAGGCCGTCGATGCGGTCCTCGTCCTCGTGCAGCACGTACGACAGGTACGGGTCGGAGGCCTGGTCGGCGATCGTGTAGACCGCGCACCAGGTGGCGAGGGTCGGGACCGTCATCTGGGCCATCAGCGCCAGTGTCTGGTCGCGGTCGAGGGTGCCGGCCAGCAGGTCCGAGGCCTCGACGAGGAAGCTGAGGGAGCCGCGGCGCAGGCGCTCCAGCTCGCCCAGGCGGGCGGACTCCACGGCCAGGGCGATCCGGTCGGCGGCGAACTGGAGGCGGAGCGCCTCCTCGTTCGAGTAGCGGTTCGCGGTCTCGGCGGCCACGCCGAGGGAGCCGGTGAGCCGGCCCTCCACCTTCAGGGGCACGGTGACGACCGAGCGCATGCCGGTGCCTTCGAGGAGGGGGACGGCGCCGGGAACGGCGGCCAGGTCCTCGTGCACGGCGGGCATGCGGGCGGAGCCGTAACGGCTGGCTCCGGTCTCGACGGGGACGCGGGCGAAGCGCTGGCGGGCGGCCGGGAGACCGGTGGTCGCCCGGACCTCCAGCTCCGTCTCGTCGTCGGTGGCCAGGAGCAGGAAGGCCGCGTCGCCGTCGAGCATGTCGCGGGCGCGCTCGACCGTGCGCTGGAGGAGTCCGTCCAGGTCGTCGGGGGCGGGGGAGCCGATGAAGACCTCGAAGGGGTCGGTCGTGCGGCTCTCCGAGCCGGGCTCCGCTGCGGGGCGCTGCGGGGTCTGGAGGATCGCCCGCTCGTGCTCGCGGACCAGGAGGCAGACGGTCGAGGGCTCTCCCTGGGCGTCGCGGACGCGGAGGTGGGCGGCGTAGACCGGGATCACGCGGCCGTCGGAGCAGCGGATGCCGTAGCTGCCCTCCCAGCGGGAGAGGCGGAGGGCCTCGGCGAGGCCCGTGCCGATGCCGGGGGTGTGGGGCCAGGCGGCGAGGTCGCCGAGGGGCTTGCCCGTGACCTGTTCGGAGGCGTACCCGAAGAGTTCCTCGGCGTCCTCGTTCCAGGCGCTGATGGCGCCGCCGCGGTCGATCTGGACGACGGCGACGCGGACGCGGCTGTCGGTGACCGGGAGGAGGGACTCGGGGAGGACCGGGCCCGCGGAGCGGGTGCCGACCGGGCGCTGGGCGAGGTCGAGGTGGAACCAGACGTGCTTCCGCGTCGGGGTGTAGTCGACGCCCCAGCGGTGGGCGAGGGCGGCGCAGAGCAGCAGGCCGCGGCCGTTCTCGCGGTCGGGGTTGCCGAGGGCGCGGCCGCCGGCCTGGACGGGGATCTCGCGCTCCGGGTAGCGGTCGGCGACCTCGACGCGGATGCTGTCGTCCGAACGGAGGCAGAGGACCTCCGCGGAGGTGCCGGCGTGGATGACGGCGTTGGTGACGAGCTCGCTGGTCAGCACGACGGCGTCGTCGACGAGCTCCGGGTGGCCCCAGCCCTGGAGGGTGTCCCGGACGAAGGCGCGGGCGGCCGCGACGGACCGCCCGACGGGCTCGAAGCTGGCAGTCGCCCGCGCGGTGATCACAGAACTCCTCGTACGCGTCTCGACGCCCGGCTCTGCCATGCTCGGTCTGTCCCTCCCGCTGCCCGGTGGTCGTGTGTGCACCACACCGCCCCCGCCGGGCGGACCGGGGCGGTTGGACAGTCGGAAGCCAGGTTACTTACCTTCACCGTCCGAGCGGATGCCGGTCATCGCTGAATCCGTCCCCAGAGGGTAGGGGCGGATGTGCGAAGCTGCCGAACTGTTATCGCCTGGTTCGGTGGCGGTGAAACACTGGGCAGGCTACCGGCGGAAGCCGGAGCGGTACGGTCGACCCCTTTCGGGAGGGACACGGTGGAACCTGGCACGGCGGCGCGGCGCGGCGGAGGCAGCGGTACGCGCGCGAGGGGCGGGCGTTCCCGTGGGGGGACGGTGCAGGTCGACGCGGCTGCGCTGGAGCGGCTGCTGGCCGCGCTGGTGTCCATGCGGGACGGCAACCTCCGCAGGCGGCTCACGGTGTCCGGCGACGGGGTCATGGCGGAGATCTCCGCCGTGTTCAACGAGGTCGCGGACCGGCAGATGCACGTGACGGGTGAGCTGTCCCGGGTCCGCCGGGTGGTGGGGCGCGAGGGCAAGCTGTCCGAGCGTCTGGAGGCCGGTGCGGGTGAGGGGGCGTGGGCGGCGGCGATCGAGGCCGCGAACGCGCTCGTCGACGATCTGGCCCGGCCGGTGTCCGAGGTGGGCCGGGTGCTCTCGGCGGTGGCCGAGGGCGACCTGGACCAGCGGATGGACCTGCGTTCGGAGGGTGCCGACGGGGCGGTGCGGCCGCTGCGCGGCGAGTTCCTCAAGGTGGCCCGTACCGCGAACAACCTCGTCGACCAGCTGTCGGTGTTCGCCTCCGAGGTGACCAGGGTCGCCGTCGAGGTGGGTACGGACGGCAAGCTGGGCGGGCAGGCGCAGGTGCGCGGGGTGTCCGGTTCGTGGAAGGACCTCACGGACTCGGTCAACACCATGGCGAACCGGCTGACGGCCCAGGTGCGGGACATCGCGCTGGTGACGACGGCGGTCGCGGACGGTGACCTGTCGCAGAAGGTCACGGCGAACGTGGCCGGCGAGATGCTGGAGCTCAAGAACACCGTCAACCGGATGGTCGACCAGCTGTCCTCGTTCTCGTCCGAGGTGACCCGGGTCGCCCGCGAGGTGGGCACGGAGGGCGAGCTCGGCGGTCAGGCCGAGGTGGCCGGGGTCGCCGGTGTGTGGAAGGACCTCACGGACTCCGTCAACACGATGGCGGGCAACCTGACCAGCCAGGTGCGCGGTATCGCCGAGGTCACGACGGCGGTCGCCAACGGCGACCTGTCGCAGAAGGTGCGGGTGTCGGCGCGCGGTGAGATCGCGCAGCTGGCGGACACCATCAACCAGATGACGAAGACGCTGCGGATCTTCGCCGACGAGGTGACCCGGGTGTCGGGCGAGGTGGGCGCCGAGGGCCTGCTCGGCGGCCAGGCGCAGGTGCCGGGCGCGGCGGGGACGTGGAAGGACCTCACGGACTCGGTCAACACGGTCTTCCGGAACATCACCACGCAGGTGCGTGACATCGCGCAGGTCACCACGGCGGTGGCGAACGGCGACCTGTCGCAGAAGGTCACCGTGGACGTGGCCGGCGAGATGCTGGAGCTCAAGAACACCGTCAACACCATGGTGGACCAGCTGTCCGCCTTCGGTTCCGAGGTGACCCGGGTGGCCCGGGAGGTCGGCGTCGAGGGTCTGCTGGGCGGCCAGGCCGAGGTGAAGGGTGCGGCCGGAACGTGGAAGGACCTCACCGATTCGGTGAACACGGCCTTCCGGAACCTGACCGGACAGGTGCGTGACATCGCGCAGGTCACCACGGCGGTGGCGAACGGCGACCTGTCGCAGAAGGTCACGGTCGACGTGGCCGGCGAGATGCTGGAGCTCAAGAACACCGTCAACACGATGGTGTCGCAGCTGTCCTCGTTCGCGGACCAGGTGACCCGGATGGCGCGGGACGTGGGCACCGAGGGCCGGCTGGGCGGTCAGGCGCGGGTGGACGGCGTGTCGGGGCGCTGGCGGGAGCTCACCGACTCGGTGAACTTCATGGCCGGCAACCTGACCTCGCAGGTGCGGCAGATCGCGCAGGTGACGACGGCGGTGGCGCGGGGCGACCTGTCGCAGAAGATCGACGTGGACGCGCGCGGCGAGATCCTGGAGCTGAAGAACACCATCAACACGATGGTCGACCAGCTCTCCGCGTTCGCCGACCAGGTGACCCGGGTGGCCCGCGAGGTGGGCACCGACGGGCGGCTCGGCGGGCAGGCTCAGGTGCCGGGTGTGGCCGGTGTGTGGCGGGATCTGACGGACTCGGTGAACGGCATGGCCGGGAACCTGACCACCCAGGTCCGCAACATCGCGCAGGTCGCGACGGCGGTGGCGCGGGGCGACCTGTCGCAGAAGATCGACGTGGACGCGCGCGGCGAGATCCTGGAGCTGAAGAACACCCTCAACACGATGGTGGACCAGCTGTCGAACTTCGCCGAGCAGGTGACGAGGGTGGCCCGCGAGGTGGGCACCGAGGGCATCCTGGGCGGACAGGCCGAGGTGCAGGGGGTCTCCGGCACCTGGAAGGACCTCACCCAGTCCGTGAACTTCATGGCGAACAACCTCACCATCCAGGTGCGGAACATCGCCGAGGTCACCACGGCCGTCGCCAAGGGCGACCTGTCGAAGAAGATCACCGTCGACGCCCGGGGCGAGATCCTGGAGCTGGTGACGACCGTCAACACCATGGTCGACCAGCTGTCGAACTTCGCCGACGAGGTCACGCGCGTGGCCCGCGAGGTGGGCACGGAGGGCATCCTCGGCGGTCAGGCGCGGGTCCGGGGCGTCACGGGCACCTGGAAGGACCTGAGCGACAACGTCAACCTGATGGCCAACAACCTGACGAGTCAGGTGCGGAACATCTCCCGGGTCTCGGCGGCCGTCGCCAACGGCGACCTGACCAAGAAGGTGACGGTCGAGGCGCGCGGCGAGGTCGCCGAGCTCGCCGACACCGTGAACACGATGGTGACGACCCTGTCGTCGTTCGCCGACGAGGTCACCCGGGTGGCCCGCGAGGTGGGCACGGAGGGCGAGCTGGGCGGTCAGGCCCGGGTGCCGGGTGTCTCCGGCACCTGGAAGGACCTGACCGAGTCGGTGAACTCGATGGCCTCGAACCTCACCGGCCAGGTGCGCCAGATCGCGGCGGTCACCACGGCCATCGCCAAGGGCGACCTCACCAAGAAGATCGACATCGACGCGCGCGGCGAGATCCAGGAGCTGAAGAGCACCATCAACACGATGGTCGACCAGCTGTCGAACTTCGCCGAGGAGGTCACGCGGGTGGCCCGCGAGGTGGGCACCGACGGTCAGCTCGGCGGTCAGGCCCGGGTGCGCGACGTGGACGGCACCTGGCGGGACCTGACGGAGTCGGTGAACGAGATGGCCGGGAACCTGACCCGGCAGGTGCGGGCGATCGCCGCGGTCGCCACGGCGGTGACGCGGGGCGACCTCAACCTCAAGATCGACGGTGTCGACGCGGCGGGCGAGATCCAGGCCCTTCAGGAGAACATCAACACCATGATCGCCAACCTGCGCGACACCACCCTCGCCAACGAGGAGCAGGACTGGCTGAAGGGCAACCTGGCCCGGATCTCCGGCCTCATGCAGGGCCGGCGGGACCTGGACGACGTCGCCTCGCTCATCATGAGCGAGCTGACCCCGGTGGTCTCGGCGCAGCACGGCGCCTTCTTCGTGGCGATGCCGACCGGCTCCGCGCACGGCGACGCCGAACTCGTCGGCGAGGGGGAGGGCTCGTACGAGCTGCGGATGCGGGGGAGTTACGGGTACTCCGCCGGGTCCATGCCGACCTCGTTCCGGCCCGGCGAGACGCTCATCGGGACGGCGGCCGAGGAGAAGCGGACCATCCAGGTCAACGTGCCGCCCGGCTATCTGAAGATCTCCTCCGGGCTGGGGGAGGCCTCCCCGGCGCACGTGATCGTGCTCCCGGTGCTCTTCGAGGGCAAGGTCCTCGGCGTGATCGAGCTGGCGTCCTTCCAGCCGTTCACGCAGATCCAGCGCGACTTCCTCAACCAGCTCGCCGAGCTGATCGCCACGACCGTGAACACGATCAGCGTCAACACCAAGACCGAGGTGCTGCTCCAGCAGTCGCAGGAGCTCACCGAGCAGCTCAAGGAGCGGTCGGCGGAGCTGGAGCACCGGCAGAAGGAGCTGCAGGGCTCCAACCTGGAGCTGGAGGAGAAGGCCGAGCTCCTCGCCCGGCAGAACCGGGACATCGAGGTGAAGAACACCGAGATCGAGGAGGCGCGGCAGGTCCTGGAGGAGCGTGCCGAACAGCTCGCCGTCTCCATGCGGTACAAGTCCGAGTTCCTGGCGAACATGTCGCACGAGCTGCGCACCCCGCTCAACTCGCTGCTGATCCTGGCCAAGTTGCTCGCGGACAACGCCGAGACGAATCTGACGCCCAAGCAGGTCGAGTTCGCGGAGACCATCCACGGCGCCGGTTCGGACCTGCTCCAGCTGATCAACGACATCCTCGACCTGTCCAAGGTCGAGGCGGGCAAGATGGACGTCTCACCGACCCGGATCGCGCTCGTCCAGCTCGTCGACTACGTGGAGGCGACCTTCCGGCCGCTGACCGCGGAGAAGGGGCTGGACTTCTCGGTGCGGGTCTCGCCCGAGCTGCCGGCCACCCTGCACACCGACGAGCAGCGGCTGCTCCAGGTGCTCCGCAACCTCCTCTCCAACGCGGTGAAGTTCACCGACACGGGGGCGGTGGAGCTGGTGATCAGGCCGGCCGGGATCGATGTGCCGCAGTCGATCCGCGAGCAGCTCCTGGAGGCCGGTTCGCTGCGGGACCCGGAGGCCGATCTGATCGCCTTCTCGGTCACGGACACCGGCATCGGGATCGCCGCGAGCAAGATGCGGGTCATCTTCGAGGCGTTCAAGCAGGCCGACGGCACGACCAGCCGGAAGTACGGCGGTACGGGCCTGGGACTCTCGATCAGCCGGGAGATCGCGCGGCTGCTCGGGGGCGAGATCTTCGCGGCGAGCGAGCCGGGCCGCGGCTCGACGTTCACCCTCTACCTGCCGCTGAGTCCGACGGAGCTGCCGCCCGGGTACGGGCAGGGGGCGGCGGACGATCCGCAGCAGGGCGCCGAGGAGACGGCCGCCGGTGCCGTCCACCCGTTCCCGCACTTCTCGCCGCCGCCCGTGCGGACGGAGGCGCGGTCCGGGGCCGGGGCGCTCTTCCGGCACCGGCGGAAGGCGGCCGCGGAGGCGACCGGGGCACGGACGGAGGCGCCGGGGCAGCCCGGGCAGCAGACCGCCGTGGAGCGGCCCGAGCAGGAGGCGGAGGCCGAGCCGCGCCGCACCTTCGGCTTCTCGGGCGAGAAGGTGCTCATCGTCGACGACGACATCCGCAACGTGTTCGCGCTCACCAGCGTCCTGGAGCAGCACGGACTCGCGGTGCTCTACGCGGAGAACGGGCGGGAGGGCATCGAGGTCCTGGAGCAGCACGACGACGTCACGATCGTCCTGATGGACATCATGATGCCGGAGATGGACGGGTACGCCACGACGACCGCGATCCGGCGCATGCCGCAGTTCGCGGGGCTGCCGATCATCGCGCTGACGGCGAAGGCGATGAAGGGCGACCGGGAGAAGGCGATCGAGTCCGGTGCCTCGGACTACGTGACCAAGCCGGTCGACCCCGATCACCTGCTGTCCGTGATGGAGCAGTGGATGCGCGGGGAGTGAGTCCGGTCGCGTCCCGTGGTGCGGGCGGGTGGCTCCGCACCACGGGACCGCCGGGTCGTGCCGGCTCGGCGTCCTCGCTGACGGACTGTCGCCAGAAGGGTGTGAGGGGCCGGGATACGGGGAACCTTCTGGTCTCCCACCGCGTTTCCGGTACGTGCACAGTGACATCGCGGTGACAGGGTGTGGCGACGGGCGGGGTGCGGCTACGATGACCGGCACAAGGACGGACGGCGTTAGGGAGTCGTCTTCTGGGGCGGCGCCCGGTGCCTCCCCCGGTTCCGGGAGCCGGGGAGAGACGTCGCCGGGGCGAGGAGGACGGGGCATGGTGCAGAAGGCCAAGATCCTCCTGGTCGATGACCGGCCGGAGAATCTGCTGGCGCTGGAGGCCATTCTCTCCGCGCTCGATCAGACGCTGGTGCGGGCATCGTCCGGGGAGGAAGCGCTCAAGGCGCTGTTGACGGACGACTTCGCGGTCATCCTGCTCGACGTCCAGATGCCGGGAATGGACGGTTTCGAGACCGCCGCCCACATCAAGCGGCGGGAGCGGACCCGGGACATCCCGATCATCTTCCTCACCGCGATCAACCACGGCCCCCACCACACCTTCCGCGGGTACGCGGCCGGGGCGGTGGACTACATCTCGAAGCCGTTCGACCCGTGGGTGCTGCGCGCCAAGGTGTCGGTCTTCGTCGAGCTGTACATGAAGAACTGCAAGCTGCGCGAGCAGGCGGCGCTGCTCCGGCTCCAGTTGGAGGGCGGCGGCGAGGGCGGCCACGGCAAGGAGACCGCCGGTCTGCTCGCCGAGCTGTCCGCACGCCTCGCGGCCGTCGAGGAGCAGGCGGAGGCCCTGTCCAAGCAGCTCGACGACGACTCCGCCGACGCGGCGGCCGTGGCCACCGCCGCGCACCTGGAGCGGAAGCTCACCGGACTGCGCCGGGCGCTGGACGCCCTGGAGCCCGGCACCGGCGCCGCGCCGTCGCTCCCGACCCAGAGCTGACGTCCCGTCACCGTGTGTTCGGGCGGGCGCCGTCCCGCATGATGCGACGTCACCTTCGGGCCACGGTGGGAACGACACGAACGGGTGAGGCGGACAGCCGGTCGTCACACCGGTAACCTCACCATCATGGCTTCACGTACGTCCGGCAAGGGTTCCCAGGGCACGGCGGCCGCGAAGCCGCGCGCCGGTCGTACGACGGGCGCCGCGAAGAAGGCGGCACCCGCGAAGTCCCCCGCCAAGCCGCCCGCGAAGAAGACGGCGGCCAAGAAGGCGGCGCCCGCCAAGCGAGCCCCGGCGCGGAAGCCCGCGGCGAAGCGGCCCGCGCCCCGGCCCGCGCCGTCCCCCACCGGGGGCGTCTACCGGATCGCCCGCGGCGCCTGGCTCGGCCTGGCGCACGCGGTCGGGGCGATGTTCCGGGGGATAGGGCGGGGCGCCAAGGGCCTCGACCCGGCACACCGCAAGGACGGCCTCGCCCTCCTGCTGCTCGGCCTCGCCCTGATCGTCGCCGCGGGCACCTGGTCCAACCTCCGGGGGCCCGTCGGCGACCTCGTCGAGATGCTCGTCACCGGCTCCTTCGGCCGGCTCGACCTGCTCGTCCCGCTGCTCGTCGGCACGATCGGCGTACGGCTCATCCTCTTCCCGGAGAGGCCCGAGGCCAACGGGCGGATCAGCATCGGGCTCTCCGCCCTCGTCATCGGCGTCCTCGGCCAGGTCCACATCGCCTGCGGCTCACCCGGCCGCGGCGACGGCAGCGAGGCCATGCAGAACGCCGGCGGGCTCATCGGCTGGGCCGCGTCCCAGCCACTCGTCTTCATGATGGGCGAGGTTCTCGCCGTACCGATGCTGGTGCTCCTCACCCTCTTCGGGCTGCTCGTCGTCACCGCCACCCCGGTCAACGCGATCCCGCAGCGGCTGCGCGCCCTCGGCGCCAGACTGGGCATCGTCGAGCCCGCCTACGACCCCGCGCAGGACGACACCGAGGGGCGCGGCATCCCCGTCGGCGAGTACGACGGTCGCGACGAGGAGTGGCGGGAGGCCCGGCCGCAGCCCCGGAGCGGCCGGCCCGCGCGGCGCCGCGGCCCCGCCGACCCCTACGACGTGGACCGGGCCGAGGCGGAGCTCCTCGAACGGCGCAGCCGGCTGGCCCGCCGCCCCTCGGAGCGCGACGCCGAGGACGGCCTGGACCCGGTGGACGTGGCCGCGGCGGCGGCCGCCGCGCTCGACGGCGCGGTGCTCAACGGCATGCCTCCGTCCCCGGTCGTCGCCGACCTCACCCGGGACGTCACCGCGGACCGCAAGGCCGCCGTGGACGCCGCGGCGAAGGCGGCGGCCGAGGCGGCCGAGGCGGACGCTCCGGCCGCTCCCGTACCGCCCGCCCGCGGCGGCGGACGGCGGCCCGGCGGAGGCGTACCGGACCTGACCAAGCCCGCGCCCGAGCCGACCGACCTGCCGCCCCGCGCCGAGCAGCTCCAGCTGGCCGGCGACGTCACGTACGCCCTGCCCTCGCTGGACCTCCTGGAGCGGGGCGGGCCCGGCAAGACGCGCAGCGCCGCCAACGACGCCGTGGTGGACTCGCTCTCGAACGTCTTCACCGAGTTCAAGGTCGACGCGGCCGTCACCGGCTTCACCCGGGGGCCGACGGTCACGCGGTACGAGGTCGAGCTCGGGCCCGCCGTGAAGGTCGAGAAGATCACGGCCCTGACCAAGAACATCGCGTACGCCGTGGCCTCCCCGGACGTGCGGATCATCTCGCCGATCCCCGGCAAGTCCGCGGTCGGCATCGAGATCCCCAACAGCGACCGGGAGATGGTCAACCTCGGCGACGTGCTGCGGCTCGCGGCCGCGGCCGAGGACGACCACCCGATGCTCGTGGCGCTCGGCAAGAACGTCGAGGGCGGCTACGAGATGGCCAACCTGGCGAAGATGCCGCACGTCCTGGTCGCCGGTGCGACCGGCTCCGGAAAGTCCTCCTGCATCAACTGCCTGATCACTTCGATCATGATAAGGGCGACCCCCGAGGACGTCCGGATGGTCCTCGTCGACCCGAAGCGGGTGGAGCTCACCGCGTACGAGGGCATCCCGCACCTGATCACGCCGATCATCACCAACCCCAAGCGGGCCGCCGAGGCCCTCCAGTGGGTGGTGAAGGAGATGGACCTCCGCTACGACGACCTGGCGGCCTTCGGGTACCGGCACATCGACGACTTCAACCAGGCGATCCGGGACGGCAAGATCACGCTGCCCGAGGGCAGCGAACGGGAGCTCAACCCGTACCCGTACCTGCTGGTCATCGTCGACGAACTCGCCGACCTGATGATGGTGGCGCCCCGGGACGTCGAGGACTCGATCGTCCGCATCACCCAGCTCGCGCGCGCCGCCGGCATCCACCTGGTGCTCGCCACCCAGCGGCCGTCCGTGGACGTCGTCACCGGCCTCATCAAGGCGAACGTGCCCTCCCGGCTCGCCTTCGCGACCTCCTCGCTCGCCGACAGCCGGGTCATCCTCGACCAGCCGGGCGCCGAGAAGCTCATCGGCAAGGGCGACGGGCTGTTCCTGCCGATGGGCGCCAACAAGCCCGTCCGCATGCAGGGCGCCTTCGTCACCGAGGACGAGGTCGCGGCCGTCGTGCAGCACTGCAAGGACCAGATGACCCCGGTCTTCCGGGACGACGTCACGGTCGCCACCCGGCAGAAGAAGGAGATCGACGAGGACATCGGCGACGACCTCGACCTGCTGTGCCAGGCGGCCGAACTGGTCGTCTCCACGCAGTTCGGCTCCACGTCGATGCTCCAGCGCAAGCTGCGGGTCGGCTTCGCCAAGGCCGGGCGGCTGATGGACCTCATGGAGTCCCGGAACATCGTCGGTCCGAGCGAGGGTTCCAAGGCCCGCGACGTCCTGGTCAAGCCCGACGAGCTGGACGGCGTGCTGGCCGTGATCCGGGGCGAGTCGGCCGAATAGCGCGCGGCCGGACGGGTCCCCCGGGGAGCGCGGGGGACCCGTCCGGAGCAAGGCGGCGCCCGGCCGGAGTGGACGTCCGGGGAGCGGGTACGCGATCGAGACCGGGCCGAGACTCACTCGTAAGGGAATGGAGGGCAACCGTTTCCCCTGGCCGTACGTCAAGTTGAGCGGAGGGACAGAAGGATGTCCCAGCCTCATGGCGTACAAACAGCACCCGCCCGGTTGCCCCACCCTTTCGTACCACCCATAGACTGAACGTCCAGCAGGTGGCTACACGCTCGAAAGGCGCTCTCGTGTCCATCGGCAACTCCCCCGAAGACGACCGGACCTTCCCGGCAGACGACCGGGATCCGATCGGTCGTGCTCTCCAGCAGGCCCGCATCGCCGCCGGTCTCACCGTCGAAGAGGTCAGTGCCTCCACCCGTGTCCGGATTCCGATCGTGCACGCGATCGAGGAGGACGACTTCTCGCGCTGTGGCGGCGACGTCTACGCTCGCGGCCACATCCGCACGCTCGCGCGTGCCGTCGGTCTCGATCCGGCCCCGCTGATCGAGCAGTACGACGCCGAGCACGGCGGTCGTCCCGCCCCCACCCCCGCAGCCCCGCTGTTCGAGGCGGAACGCATCCGCCCCGAGCCGCGCCGGCCCAACTGGACCGCCGCGATGGTCGCGGCCATCGTCGCCGTCGTCGGGTTCGTCGGCTTCACGATGTTCAACGGCAACGAGGCGCCCAAGGGCACCTCCGCCGCGGACGGAGGACCGGCGCCCGCGCCGGAGAAGGCCACCTCCGCGGGCAAGCCGAAGCCGGTCAAGCCCACGCCGCCGAAGCCCACCGAGAGCGCGATCGCCGCGGTCCCGCAGGACAAGGTGACGGTGAAGATGACCGCCGCCGAGGGCAAGAGCTGGATCTCGGCCAAGGACGCCAACGGCAAGCTGCTCTTCGACGGGCTGCTCCTGGACGGCGAGTCCAAGACCTTCCAGGACGACGAGCGCATCGACCTCGTCCTCGGCAACGCCGGGGCGATCGAGCTCTACGTGAACGGCAAGAAGATCGACGACAAGTTCGAATCCGGCCAGGTCGAGCGGCTGACCTACACCAAGGGCGACCCCGAGGCCGGCTGAGCCGCCCCGCCGGGCCCGTGATGTGGCCCCTGTCGCGCAGGTGAACCCTGCGCGACGGGGGAACGGCCGGGACGAAGTAGTCTTGAGTCCATGCCCGAACGCCGTACCGTCGCCCTTGTCACTCTTGGCTGCGCCCGTAACGAGGTGGACTCGGAGGAGCTCGCAGGCCGCTTGGCAGCGGACGGCTGGGAGCTCGTCGAGAACGCCGAGGACGCGGACGTCGCCGTCGTCAACACCTGTGGATTCGTCGAGGCCGCCAAGAAGGACTCCGTCGACGCCCTCCTCGAAGCCAATGATCTGAAGGACCACGGCCGCACCCAGGCCGTCGTCGCCGTCGGCTGCATGGCCGAGCGCTACGGCAAGGAGCTCGCCGAGGCCCTTCCGGAGGCCGACGGCGTCCTGGGCTTCGACGACTACTCCGACATCTCCAACCGCCTCCAGACCATCCTCAGCGGTGGCAGTGTCGAGGCGCACACCCCGCGTGACCGGCGCAAGCTGCTGCCGCTCTCGCCGGTGGAGCGCCAGGCGGCCGCCGCCGCGGTCGCCCTCCCCGGCCACGGCGCCGTGGACGCCCCCGCGCCCGCCGCCCCGGCCACCGCGCCCGAGGACGTCCCCAGCGACCTGCCCGAGGGCCTGGCCCCCGCCTCCGGGCCGCGCGCCCCGCTCCGCCGGCGCCTGGACACCAGCCCCGTCGCCTCCGTGAAGCTCGCCTCCGGCTGCGACCGCCGCTGCTCCTTCTGCGCCATCCCCTCCTTCCGCGGCTCCTTCGTCTCGCGCCGCCCCTCGGACGTGCTGAACGAGACGCGCTGGCTCGCCGAGCAGGGGGTGAAGGAGGTCATGCTGGTCTCCGAGAACAACACCTCGTACGGCAAGGACCTCGGCGACATCCGGCTCCTGGAGAGCCTGCTGCCCGAGCTCGCCGCCGTCGACGGCATCGAGCGCGTCCGCGTCAGCTACCTCCAGCCCGCCGAGATGCGCCCCGGCCTGATCGACGTCCTCACCTCGACGGACAAGGTCGTGCCGTACTTCGACCTGTCGTTCCAGCACAGCGCCCCCGACGTGCTGCGGGCCATGCGCCGCTTCGGCGACACCGACCGCTTCCTGGAGCTCCTGGAGACCATCCGGTCCAAGGCCCCCACCGCGGGTGCCCGCTCCAACTTCATCGTCGGCTTCCCCGGCGAGACCGAGGCAGACTTCGCCGAGCTGGAACGCTTCGTCTCCCACGCCCGGCTCGACGCGATCGGCGTCTTCGGCTACTCCGACGAGGACGGCACCGAGGCCGCCTCGTACGAGCACAAGCTCGACCAGGACGTCGTCGACGCGCGCCTCGCCCACCTCTCCCGGCTCGCCGAGGAGCTCACCGCGCAGCGCGCGGAGGAGCGGATCGGAGAGACCCTGGAGGTACTGGTCGAGTCCGTGGACGACGAGGACGGCGTGATCGGCCGCGCCGCGCACCAGGCGCCCGAGACCGACGGTCAGGTGGTCCTCACCACGGCCGGCGGTACGAGCCCGGACGTGGCTCCGGGCCGTATGGTCGTGGCGAAGGTCGTCGGCACGGAGGGCGTCGACCTGGTGGCCGAGTGTCTTTTCGAGGAGGCAGGCAGATGACCGGAGTCCCGGCATCCGCGACGGGCGGGACCGGTAGGCCGGCGCCCCGCGGCAAGCTGGGCACGGCGGCCGTCAACCAGGCCAGTCTGTGGAACATCGCCAACATCCTGACCATGATCCGGCTCGTGCTCGTCCCGGCCTTCGTGCTGCTGCTCTTCCAGGACGGCGGTCACGACCCCGCCTGGCGCGCCTGGGCCTGGGCGGCCTTCGCCGTCGCCATGATCACGGACGTCTTCGACGGGCACCTCGCCCGCGCGTACAACCTGGTCACGGACTTCGGGAAGATCGCCGACCCGATCGCCGACAAGGCGATCATGGCGGCGGGGCTCGTCTCGCTGTCCCTGCTCGGGGACCTGCCCTGGTGGGTGACGGGCGTGATCCTCGCCCGCGAGCTGGGGATCACCCTCATGCGGTTCTGGGTGATCCGCCACGGGGTCATCCCCGCCAGCCGCGGCGGCAAGATGAAGACGCTCGCCCAGGGCACGGCGGTCGGCATGTACGTGCTGATGCTCACCGGCCCGCTCGCCACCCTCCGCTTCTGGGTGATGGCGCTCGCCGTCGTGCTGACGGTCGTCACCGGTCTGGATTACGTCCGCCAGGCCGTCCTGCTGCGCCGCCAGGGCCTCGCCGCCGAACGGGCCGCCGCCGCGGTGTCGGAGGCGGCGGCGCGATGACCGAGGCCGCCCGGGTGCTGGCGCTGCTCGCGGAGCGTGGTCACACGCTGGCCGCCGCGGAGTCGCTCACGGGCGGACTGGTGGCCGCGGAGCTCACCGGAGTTCCCGGGGCCTCGGTGTCCTTCCGTGGGTCGGTCACGGCCTACGCCACGGCCCTCAAGCAGGAGCTGCTCGGCGTCGACGCGGGCCTGCTCGCCGAATGCGGAGCGGTGGATCCCGAGGTCGCGCTGCAGATGGCGGCGGGTGTACGGGCCCGGCTCGGCGCCGACTGGGGGATCTCCACGACCGGGGTCGCGGGGCCCGATCCACAGGACGGGCAGCCGGTCGGAACCGTCTACGTCGCGGTGGCGGGACCCGCCGCGACGGGCGCCCGGGCCGGGAAAGTGGTCTCGTTGAGGTTGAACGGGGACCGCGCGGAAATCCGTAGAGAGAGCGTACGGAGCGTGCTGGAACTGCTCCACGAGGAACTCTCGGGAAATGCGCGGGCACAGGATACGGAACAGAACGGGGGGAATTGATGTTTGCAGCCCTGAGTGAACACGACATCGCTCCCCGCACGGCCGCAGCGCGAGGCGGTACGGTGGGGCGTGAAGGATGCGGCTACGCGGTCCGAGGAGGGAGCCACCGATGATTCTGCTCCGTCGCCTGTTGGGTGACGTGCTGCGTCGGCAGCGCCAGCGCCAAGGCCGTACTCTGCGCGAAGTCTCCTCGTCCGCCCGAGTCTCGCTCGGCTATCTCTCCGAGGTGGAGCGGGGGCAGAAGGAGGCTTCCTCCGAACTGCTCTCCGCGATCTGCGACGCGCTGGACGTACGGATGTCCGAGCTCATGCGTGAAGTGAGCGACGAGCTGTCACTGGCCGAACTGGCCGAGTCGGCAGCGGCGAGCGAACCGGTGCCGACGCCGGTGCGCCCGATGCTCAATTCGGTGTCGGTGACGTCGGTGGGCCGCGTGCCCACCGAGCGGGTGACCATCAAGGCGCCCGCGGAAGCGGTCGACGTGGTCGCCGCCTAGTCGTCGCCGTTCGAAGCGATACGGGTTCAGCCCCGGTCGGCACCCCTGGGTGCCGACCGGGGCTTTCCGATGGGCGGGGGTTTCCGCGGGGCGGTGTGTCGGGGGCCCGCGTCACTTGTCTGAGATGCCGGGTTCCGGTGCCTCGTGCATGGTGGGGGGAACGCACGACTGGGCCGTGTGCGCCGGGTCTGCCTCCGGTGCGCCCTCCCGCAGGGTGATCCTGCCGGTCTAGCGTCGACGGCAGGAGGCGGCCATGGTACGGCGACGGATGCCGCCGGCCACGCTCGCGCTGGTCGCGATCGGGCTGGTGGCCGGGGGGCTCTGGTGGTGGGCGGTGCTGCGCCTGCTCCTGATGCCGGCGGAGGCCGGCACGGTCGAGGGGGCGGTGGCCGCCGGGGGCTGGGGGCTGAGTCTGCTGCCGGTGCACGTGGCCGCCTCGTCGGGACGGCCGGGGGCCCTGGCCCGGCGGATCACCAGGGCATCGCGACGCCGCCGTTGGGGCGCAGGATCTGGCCTGTCGTGAAGGCCGAGGCGTCGGATGCGAGGTGCAGGACCGCGTGCGCGATGTCCTGGGCCTCCCCGACCCGGCCCAGCGGTGAGTGGCGGATCATCGCCGCCTCCGCCTGCTCCTGTGCGGCCGGCTCGTGCCGGTCCGTCATGGGGGTACGGATCCAGCCCGGGGCGACCGCGTTGACCCGGATGCCGTGCCGGCCCGCCTCCGTCGCCAGGGTCTTCGTCAGCTGGGCGACGGCGGCCTTGGTGACGCTGTAGCAGAGCAGGCCCGGGCTCGCGGTGTCCATCGCGCCCGAGGCCATCGTGACGATCGAGCCCGGGACGCCGGCCGCGATCATCGAGCCGGCCGCCTCCTGGCAGGCGTAGAGCACGCCCTTGAAGTTGACCGCGAGGATCCGGTCCAGGTCCTCCTCGCGGGTCTCCAGGACCGAGCTCGTGTGCATGATCCCCGCCACGGCGGCCATGACGTGCAGGGGGCCGGCCGCGCGGACGGCGGCCGCGAGTGCGTCCCGGTCGGTGACGTCCAGGGGGTGCGCGTGGGCGGTGCCGCCCTCGCGGGAGACCAGGGAGACGGTCTCCCGGAGGCCGGACTCGTCGCGGTCCGCGCAGTGCACGGTGGCGCCCGCCTGGGCCAGGAGGACGGCGGTGGCGCGGCCGATGCCGCTCGCGGCGCCGGTGACGAAGGCGGTGCGGCCGGTGAGGTCGTAGGCGGGGAGGCGGGGAGGGGGTGCTCCGGTCCTCGGCGCGAGCACCCCGGCGTCGGTCGCCGTGGTCGCGTCGGCGGTCAGGGTTGCGGTGTCGGTGGCTCCGGTGGCTTCGGTGGCGTCGCCGGTGGGGTCGGTGGCTGCGCGGGTCGGGTCGGTGGCTGCGCGGGTCGGTCCGGTGGCTTCGCCGGTGGGGTCGGCGGGTCCGGTGGCTTCGCCGGTCGGTCCGGTCGCTCCCGTCTCCCCGGGTGCGTGCGGCGTAAGCGGGTTGTGCGCCGTGTCCGTCATGGTCGGACCGTACGACCGTATCTGACGGGGCGTCAATTATCGGGAGCGGTCTCGTTCGACGGGCCCCGCTGGCAGCCGGGGCACCAGTACGTGACCCGGTCGCCGAGCTCCGCCTTGCGGATCGGGCCTCCGCAGCGGAGGCAGGGGTGTCCGGCGCGGCCGTAGACGTGCAGGCGGGTGCCCGGGCGGCGCGTGGTGGTGGTGCGGCGGTCGGGGTGGTCCTTGTTCGCCTCCAGGAGGCGGTGGGCCGTCGCCACCAGCCGGGCCGGGACGTCGGCCGCGAGGTCGCCGACGGGCAGCCAGGGGGTCACGCCGGCCAGGAAGGCCAGCTCCGACTTGTACACGTTGCCGATCCCCGCCAGGTTCCGCTGGTCCAGCAGGGCCTCGCCGAGCGTGCGGGCGGGGTCCGCCGTCAGCCGGCGGGTCGCCTCCTCGGCGGCAGGGGCGCCCCAGTCGGGTCCGAGCAGGTCCGGCCCCAGATGGCCCACCACGTCCGGCTCGTCCGCGGTGCGGATCAGCTCCAGGACGGGCAGGCGGTAGCCGTACGCGGTCTGCTCGGTGTTCCCGAGGATCGCGCGGATCTGGTGCTCCGGGCCGCCGCGCGGGCGCTCCCCGGTGGCGTACACGCGCCAGGCGCCGTCCATCCGGAGATGGGAGTGGAGGGTGAGGCCGCCCTCGATGCGGGTGAGCAGGTGCTTGCCCCGGGAGGTGACGTCGAGGAGCGTGCGGTCGGTCAGGTCGGCGGTGGCGAAGCGGGGGACCCGGAGGTCCGCGCGCGTCAGCGGGCGGCCGGCCAGCGCGGTGTGGAGGCGGCGGGCGGCCTGCCAGATGGTGTCTCCTTCGGGCACGGTTCCATGATGCCGGGTGCGTGGCGTCCCGTCCGGGCGCGCCGTCTCCACCGGCCATCTCGCGCTCCGCGTCCCCCGGCGCGTCCCGTGTCCTCGGCCCTCCGGCGGTGCCGGTCAGGCGCGGAGCCGGAGGCCTCTCGGGGTGGCGACGAAGCCCGCCTTCTCCAGCGGGCCGGCCAGGGGCGACGTCAGGGACGTCGCGCCGTTGACGCGTTCCACCGTGACCGTGCCCAGGGTGCCCGACTTCGCGGACGCCGCCAGGGCCTCCGCCGCGGCCGCGAGCGCCGGATCGTCCGGCTCCGTCCGCCAGGACAGGAGGGTCTTGCCGCCCCGCTCCATGTAGAGCGCGAGCTCGCCGTCGACCAGGACCACCAGGGCGCCCGCCTTGCGCCCCGGCTTGTGGCCCGCCCCCGTCGGGGGCTCGGGCCAGGACAGGGCCGCCCCGTAGGCGTTCGCCGGATCCGCCGCCGCGAGGACCAGCGCGCGGGGACCCGACGCTGCCTCCGCGCCGCGGTCCCGGGCCGTCGCGGCGGCCCGGAGCCGGTCCACCGCCCCGTCCATGGCGAACTGGGCCGCTCCGAGACCCTCGACGACATAGCCGCGCCGGGCCTGCCCGCTGTCCTCGAAGGCCGCCAGGATCCGGTACGTGGCGGAGAAACCGCCCTCCACCCCCTCCGCCGCCACCGCGCCCCGGGTGACCACACCGTGCCGGTCGAGGAGCGTACGGGCGAGGGCGTGCGCCCGGTGGGTCGGCTCCGGCTCCGGCGGGGGCAGCAGGGACCAGCGGCCGGAGACCGTGGGCGGGCCGGTGCGGGAGGTGGGACGGGCGGACGCGGACAGCGCGCCGAACCGGCCGCGCGGGACCGTGCGGCGCGCGCGATGGGCCGTGGAGCCGGCCGTGCGGCCCGAGCCGAGGAGCGAGCGCAGCGGGGCCAGGGTGTCGTTGGTCAGCCGGCCCGACCAGGCCAGGTCCCACAGGGCGTCCGCAAGCTGCGGATCGGTGGCGTCCGGGTGGGTGGTGGCCCGGATCTGGTCGGCGATCTGCCGGAAGAACAGGCCGTACCCGCCGGAGAGGGTGGTGAGCACCGACTCGTGCAGGGCGGACAGCTCCAGCGGGTGGGGCTGCGGGAGGAGCAGCGGCGCCGCGTCCGCCAGGTAGAGCGAGACCCAGCCGTCCTTGCCGGGCAGTGCCCCGGCCCCCGCCCAGAGCACCTCGCCGGTGGTCGTCAGCTCGTCGAGGAGCCCGGGGGAGTAGTCGCGGACCCGGGACGGCAGGATCAGCTTCTCCAGCGCCGACGCGGGCACCGGCGCCCCCTGGAGCTGCTCGATCGCCCGGGCGAGGCCGTCGATGCCGCGCAGGCTGTTGCTCCCCAGGTGCTGCCACTGCGGCAGGAAGGTGGCGAGCGCCGCCGGCGGCACCGGCTCCAGCTCGTGGCGCAGGGCGGCGAGGGAGCGGCGGCGCAGCCGGCGCAGGACGGTGGCGTCGCACCACTCCTGGCCGATGCCGGAGGGGTGGAACTCGCCCTGGACGACGCGGCCGCCGGCGGCGAGCCGCTGGAGGGCGCCGTCGGTGACGGCCGCGCCCAGGCCGAAGCGCGCGGCGGCCTGGGAGGAGGTGAACGGGCCGTGCGTCCGCGCGTACCGGGCGAGGAGGTCGCCCAGCGGGTCCTTCACCGGCTCGGTGAAGGACTCCGGTACGCCGACGGGCAGGGCGGTGCCGAGGGCGTCCCGGAGCCTGCCCGCGTCCTCGACGGCCGCCCAGTGCTCCCGGCCCCCGATCCGCACCCGGATCGCCCGGCGGGCCGTCTCGAGTCCGGGCGCCCAGTCCGGCTCGGCCCCGCGCCCGGTCAGCTCGTCGTCGGTCAGCGGGCCCAGCACCCGCAGGAGGTCGGCGACCCCCTCGGCGTCCTTGACGCGGCGGTCGTCCGTCAGCCACTGGAGCTCCTGCTCCAGCTCCGTCAGGACGTCGGCGTCCAGGAGCTCGCGCAGCTCCGCCTGGCCGAGCAGCTCGGCGAGCAGCCGGGAGTCCAGGGAGAGCGCGGCCGCCCGCCGCTCGGCGAGCGGCGAGTCGCCCTCGTACAGGAACTGCGCCACGTAGCCGAAGAGGAGCGAGCGGGCGAACGGGGACGGCTCCGCCGTCGTGACCTCGACCAGGCGGACCCGGCGGGCCTCGATGTCCCCCATCAGCTCCGTGAGACCGGGCAGGTCGAAGACGTCCTGGAGGCATTCGCGGACGGCCTCCAGGACGATCGGGAAGGAGCCGAACTCGCTGGCCACCTGGAGGAGCTGGGCGGCGCGCTGCCGCTGCTGCCAGAGCGGGGTGCGCTTGCCGGGGTTGCGCTTGGGCAGCAGCAGGGCGCGCGCGGCGCACTCGCGGAAGCGGGACGCGAACAGCGCCGAGCCGCCCACCTGGTCGGTGACGATCTGGCCGATCTCGCCCTTGTCGAAGAGGGCGTCGGCCGCGCCGACCGGTGCCTTGTCGGCGTCGAAGGTCGTGTCGAGGTGCCGTCCGGGATCGACCGGCTCGTGGTCGAGGAGGTCCAGGCCCATGTCCAGGCCCATCAGGTCCGCGTCCGGCAGGCGCAGCACGATGCCGTCGTCCGCGTGCATCACCTGCGCGTCCATGCCGTACCGCTCGGCGAGCCGGGCGCCGAGCGCCAGCGCCCACGGGGCGTGCACCTGCGCGCCGAACGGGGAGTGGATGACGACCCGCCAGTCCCCGAGCTCGTCCCGGAAGCGCTCGACCAGGATCGTCCGGTCGTCGGGCACATGGCCGCAGGCCTCGCGCTGCTCCTTGAGGTACGCCACGACGTTCTCCGCGGCCCAGGCGTCCAGGCCGGCGGTGAGCAGCCGCAGCCGTGCGTCCTCGTCCGTGAGCGCGCCGACCTCGCGGAGGAAGGCGCCGAGCGCGCGGCCGAGTTCGAGCGGGCGGCCCAGCTGGTCGCCCTTCCAGAACGGCAGCCTGCCGGGCACGCCGGGCGCCGGGGTGACGAGCACCCGGTCCCGGGTGATGTCCTGGATCCGCCAGGAGGTGGTGCCGAGGGTGAACACGTCACCGACCCGGGACTCGTACACCATCTCCTCGTCGAGCTCCCCTACCCTGCCCCCGCCCTTCTTGGGGTCCGAGCCGACGAGGAACACCCCGAAGAGGCCCCGGTCGGGGATCGTGCCGCCGGAGGTGACGGCGAGCCGCTGCGCTCCCGGCCGGCCCGTGACCGTGCCCGCGACCCGGTCCCAGACCACGCGCGGGCGCAGCTCGGCGAAGGCGTCCGACGGGTAGCGGCCGGCGAGCATGTCGAGCACGCCGGTGAACGCCGACTCGGGCAGGGAGGAGAACGGTGCCGCCCGGCGCACCAGGGCGAGCAGGTCGTCCACCTGCCAGGTGTCGAGCGCCACGATGGCCACGAGCTGCTGGGCGAGGACGTCCAGCGGGTTGGCGGGGATCCGCATCGACTCGATCGCGCCCGCGCGCATCCGCTCGGTCACCACCGCGGCCTGCACCAGGTCGCCGCGGTACTTGGGGAAGACCACGCCCGTCGACACCGCGCCGACCTGGTGGCCGGCGCGGCCCACGCGCTGGAGCCCGGAGGCCACCGAGGGCGGCGACTCGACCTGCACCACCAGGTCGACCGCGCCCATGTCGATGCCCAGCTCCAGGCTGGACGTGGCCACCACCGCGGGCAGCCGCCCCGCCTTCAGGTCCTCCTCCACCTGGGCGCGCTGCTCCTTCGACACCGAGCCGTGGTGGGCCCGGGCGAGCAGCGCCGGGGCGCCGCCGGCCGCCCCGGACTGGGCCATGACCTCGGCCGGGGGCGCCCCCTCGGGGAGGGGCTCGCCGGTCTCCCGCTCGTACGCGATCTCGTTGAGCCGGTTGCACAGGCGCTCCGCGAGACGGCGGGAGTTGGCGAAGACGATCGTGGACCGGTGGGACTGGACGAGGTCGGCGATCCGCTCCTCGACCTGCGGCCAGATCGACGGCTTGTCGCCGCCGTCCTTGCCCTCGGACGCGGGCGAGCCCCCCAGCTCGCCCATGTCCTCGACGGGGACGACGACGGACAGGTCGAACTCCTTGCCCGAGGGCGGCTGCACGATCTCGACGGCGCGGCCCGGCGACAGGTAGCGCGCCACCTCGTCCACCGGGCGGACCGTGGCCGACAGGCCGATCCTGCGCGCGGGGCGGGGGAGCAGCTCGTCGAGGCGCTCCAGGGAGAGGGCGAGGTGCGCGCCCCGCTTCGTGCCCGCGACCGCGTGGACCTCGTCGAGAATGACCGTCTCCACGCCCGCGAGGGCCTCCCGGGTGGCGGAGGTCAGCATCAGGAACAGCGACTCGGGTGTGGTGATCAGGATGTCCGGCGGGCGGGTCGCGAGGGCGCGGCGCTCGGCCGGCGGGGTGTCGCCGGAGCGGATTCCGACCTTGATGTCCGGCTCGGGCTGCCCGAGCCGGACCGACTCCTGCCGGATCCCGATCAGCGGTGAGCGCAGGTTCCGCTCGACGTCCACGGCCAGGGCCTTGAGCGGCGACACGTACAGCACGCGGCAGCGCTTCTTCGGCTCGGCCGGCGGCGGAGCGGAGGCGAGCCGGTCCAGGGAGGCGAGGAACGCGGCCAGGGTCTTGCCCGAGCCCGTCGGAGCGACCACGAGCACGTCGGAGCCCGCCTCGATGGCCGTCCAGGCGCCCTCCTGCGCCGCCGTGGGCGCCGTGAAGGCCCCGGTGAACCAGCCGCGGGTCGCGGGGGAGAACGAGTCGAGCGCGGACCTCACCATGCCCCCATCGTGCACCCCGGCACTGACAACCGCCCGGACCTGGGGATATCCGGGCCGGTCTCCCCGGTGCGGCACGGCGACGGTCCCCGTCCTGGCGCAGAATGGAGGCATGGCGAGCGGGGAGCGGGCACGGTACTGGCAGTACTCCGAGCTGCCCGGGGTCGACCTGCTGCATGCCCACTACATCCGTAAGGCCTTCGCCCGGCACACCCACGAGACCTTCGTCTTCGCCGCGATCACCGAGGGTGTCGAAGCCTTCCACTACCGCGACGACCTCGTCCACGCGGGTCCCGGGCAGATCGCCCTGGTGAACCCCGACACCCCGCACACCGGGCACGCGGGCGTGCCCGAGGGCTGGACCTACCGGACGATCTACCCGGACGCGGGGATCGTGCGGTCGATCGCCGCCGACACCCTGGCCCTGCGCGGCTCGGTCGGTTTCACCACGCCCGTCGTGGACGACCCGGAGGCCGCCCGGCTCGTCGTCGGCGTCCACCGGGCCGCCGAGGAGGGCAACGCGCTCGCGGCCGACAGCCTGCTCCGGCTGGTCACCGCCCGGATGCTGCGCAGCCACGGCGGGATCGTCAGCCCGCTCCCGCCGCGTTCGGCGGGGGCCCGGAACGCGGCACGCGCGCGTGCCGTCCTGGAGGACCGCATGACCGCGCCGCCCACCCTGGAGCGGCTCGCCACGGACCTCGACACCAGCCCCTTCGCCCTCCTGCGCGCCTTCCGGGACGCGTACGGCATGCCCCCGCACACCTGGCTGACCGACGCGCGCGTGCGCCGGGCCCGGCAGCTGCTCGACACGGGGATCCCGCCGGCGGAGGCGGCCGCGGCCGTCGGCTTCACCGACCAGTCGCACCTCAACCGGCACTTCACCCGCAGCGTCGGCGTCCCGCCGGGCGCCTACCAGCGCGCAAGAACGTACAAGACCGGGCCGCGGCGACTCCCGTAGCGTCCCCGACGTGGCAGAACAGACAGCACCTCCCGTCATACGCGACGGCACACCGGCCAAACCCGACGCCGCGGTCGTCCGCGACGCCCTCGGGGTCGGCGTCGCCGTCGGCCTCTCCGGCTTCGCCTTCGGCGTGACCTCCGCGGGCTCCGGCCTCAGCGTCCTGCAGACCTGCCTCCTCAGCCTGCTCGTCTTCACCGGCGCCTCGCAGTTCGCCCTGGTCGGAGCGCTGGCCGCGGGCGGCAACCCCTTCACGGCCGCCGCCGGGGCCTTCTTCCTCGGCACCCGCAACGCCTTCTACGGGCTGCGGCTCTCCCAGCTCCTCGCCGTACCGAAGGCCGTGAGGCCGTTCGCCGCGCACTGGGTGATCGACGAGACCGCCGCCGTCTCCCTCGCCCAGCCGACCCGCCGGGCCGCCCGCATCGGCTTCACCGTCACCGGACTCACGCTGTACGTCCTGTGGAACGCCACCACCCTGCTCGGGGCACTCGGCGCCGAGGCGATCGGCGACACCGCGGCCTGGGGGCTCGACGCGGCGGGCCCCGCGGTCTTCCTCGCCCTGCTCGCCCCCATGCTGAAGTCAGCGACCGAGCGGGCCACCGCCGCGATCGCCGTCCTGCTCGGCCTCGGGCTGCTGCCCGTGCTCCCGGCCGGCGTCCCGGTCCTCGCGGCCGCCCTCGCCGCGCCGCTGGTGCTCTGGTTCCAGGGTCGCCGGACGGCCCCCGCCGGACGAGAGAAGGACTCCCGATGAACGTGTGGATCGCGATCGCCCTGACCGCCGCCGGGTGCTACCTGGTGAAGCTGGCCGGCCTGCTCGTACCCGCCGGCGCGCTGGAGCGGCCCCTCGTCCAGCGGCTCGCCGCCCTGCTCCCGGTGGCGCTGCTCGCCGCGCTCACGGCGCAGCAGACCTTCGACTCGGGCGGTGCCGTGGTCCTGGACGCCCGCGCGGCGGGGCTCGCCGCGGCGGCCGTCGCCCTCGTCCTGCGGGCGCCGTTCCTGGTCGTCGTGGGCGCGGCCGTCGCCGTCACCGCGGGGGTGCGGGCGCTCGGCTGGTGACCCGCGGGCCCGGCCGCTCGCGGTCAGTCGATCGGCCGGCCGTGCGCGCGGAGCGTGCGGAGGGCCTCGACGGTGACCATGGGGCGGCACTCCAGGGCCGTGCCGGGGGCCCAGGTACGCCAGCGGATCGGCCAGCCTCCGTCCTCCTGCTGGTCCGCCGCGAGCCGGTCGAGCGAGCGGGTCATCTCCTCCTCGGTGAACCAGCGGGCCGCCAGCGAGTCCGGCACGCGCGCGTAGTCGTGCGGAAAGTGCAGCTCGCCCGGCGCGTAGCCGTCCGCCACCGGGTACTCCTCCTCCCGGTCCGGGTCCAGGACGGCGAGCCGCTGGTCCCGGACCATCCGGCCGAGCCGGTCGGCGGCGGCCTCCGCACGCGCGCGGTCCGGGGCCCCGTCCAGGAAGGCGACGGCCGCCTGCACCTCGTACGGGTGGGACTTCTCCAGCGACTCCACCGCCGACCAGCAGAACTCGGTCGCGCGGAACAGCCACGCGTGCCACACCTGGTTGCGGTGCAGCACCCCGACCACCGGGCCGGTGGCGAGCAGGGCGCTCGGCGGGGAGTCGACGACCGGGACGAACGGCGCGGACGGGTAGGGGCGCTGCGACGGGTGGACGGCCGGGAGCGCGCCCTCGTGCGTCGACACGTCCGTGAGGTAGCGGCAGATCCGCTCCACGCGCAGCCCGCCGCAGCGGCCGATGGAGTCCAGCACGCGCAGCGCGTGCGCGGTGTGCAGGGGCTGGCTGACCGGGCCGCGGAGATCGGGTTCGAGCGCGTGGCCGTAGCCGCCGTCCTCGTTGAGATACGCCGAGAGGGCCGTCTCCACCTGATCCGCGCCACCGCGCAGGAAGTGGTAGGAGAACCGGCGTTGTTCCAGGACGCGGGCCGTCAGCCAGACGAAGTGCTCGGCACGGGCCAGGGGTGTCGCGGGCGGGGGCGAGAGTGGTTTTTCGGCCATGCTCCGACCGTAGGGCGGAAAGTCGCGGTGACAAGGGCTATGGAGCGGGCTGCACTCTTGGGAGCGTGATACTGGGGTCATGCGGTTGACGATTTTCTGGGAACGGATGGCGGAGCACTTCGGTGCGTCGTACGCCGAGTCCTTCGCGCGGGACCACGTGATGGCCGAACTGGGGGGCCGGACGGTGCACGAGGCGCTGGACTCCGGCTGGGAGACGAAGGACGTGTGGCGGGCCGTGTGCGCGGCCGTCGACATTCCCGCGGACAAGCGCTGACCGGTCGCCGGCATTCCGGCGGACGAGCGCCGACCGGTCGTCGATGCGGACGCGGACGAGCGCCGGCCGGTCGCCGATGCGGACGCGGGGGGTCCGGGGTGGAATGTCCGTGCCGTACGCGAGACTGACGGGGTGGCTCCTCCGACTGACGACACCGACGGCTCCGACGGCTCCGACCCGAACGCACCGAAGGACTCGACCCACGGGACCGGACCGGACGCACCGCGCTCCGTGACCGGCCCGGCCGCCGCGACCGGCCCGACGGCCCCGGCCGGGCCCGTCGCCCCGACCGGTTCCGCCGGGGCCGCGGGTTCCGCCGGTCCTGCGGGCCCCGCCGTGTCCACGGCGACGGCCGGCAGAGGCGACGGCGGCGCGGCGCCCGTGCCCGCCGCCCAGGCGGCCCGGATGCCGCGATGGCTGCCGCGCGCCCTCGTCCTGGCCCTCGCGCTCTACTCCGTCTTCCTCCTCGGCAGCTGGGCCTTCCACCAGCTCGTCGGCCTCCTCGTCAACATCCTGCTGGCCTTCTTCCTCGCCCTCGCCATCGAACCGGCGGTGGGGCGGATGGCGGCCCGCGGGATGCGCCGGGGGCTCGCCACCTTCCTCGTCTTCTTCGCGGTCCTGATCTTCGGCGTCGGGTTCGTGGTCCTCCTGGGCTCGATGCTCGCCGGCCAGATCGTGGACATGGTCGAGAACTTCCCCGAGTACCTCGACTCGCTCATCAACTGGATCAACCAGAGCTTCCACACCGACCTGTCGCGGGTCGAGGTCCAGGACAGCGTCCTGAGCTCCGACTGGCTGCAGAAGTACGTCCAGAACAGCGCGTCCGGCGTCCTCGACGTCTCCGCCACCGTCCTCGGCGGCCTGTTCCGGCTCCTGACGATCTTCCTGTTCTCGTTCTACTTCGCGGCCGACGGACCCCGGCTGCGCCGCGCGCTCTGCTCGGTCCTGCCGCCCGCCCGGCAGACGGAGGTGCTGCGGGCCTGGGAGATCGCGGTCGACAAGACCGGCGGCTACCTCTACTCGCGCGGGCTCATGGCCCTGATCTCCGGCGTCGCGCACTTCGTGCTCTTCGAGATCCTCGACGTGCCGTACGCGCCCGCGCTCGCGGTCTGGGTCGGCCTGGTCTCGCAGTTCATCCCGACCATCGGCACCTATCTGGCCGGCGCGCTGCCGATGCTGATCGCCTTCACCGTGAACCCCTGGTACGCGCTGTGGGTGCTCGGCTTCGTGGTCGTCTACCAGCAGTTCGAGAACTACATGCTCCAGCCGAAGCTCACGTCGAAGACGGTGGACATCCACCCCGCGGTGGCCTTCGGCTCGGTCATCGCGGGCACCGCGCTGCTCGGCGCCGTCGGCGCCCTCATCGCCATCCCGGCCGTCGCCACGCTCCAGGCGTTCCTCGGCGCCTACGTGAAGCGCTACGACGTGACGGACGACCCGCGCGTCCACGGCCACCGGCGGTACGGGGAGGCCGTGGTCGCGCGCCTGCAGAAGGCCCTGCACCACAAGAAGGAGACCGGGCAGTGGGAGCCGCCGGAGGACTCCGAGGGAGCGTCGCGCGGATCGGACGGGCCGCCGTCGGGATCGGACGGGCCGCCGCCGGGATCCGGCGGGGCGTAGCCGGGATCTGTAAGGGTCCCTCGCCTCAGAGGTACGACGGCCCGGTGACCCGGTGCCGGAAGGTGTGCCAGATCCACCCCTGGACGACCACCAGCAGCGGCGTGACGACCAGGAGGGCGGGCACGAGGAGACCGAGCGTGCCGGGTGCCGCCGCCCGCCCGGCCAGCGGCAGCGCCGTGCCCGCCCAGACCGGCAGCCCGCCCATCAGGACCGCGGTCAGGGCGAAGGACTGCCAGGGGCGCCCGGAGCGCCCGACGAGCCTGCGGGCGCGCTCGTACGGCAGTCCCGAGAGGCGCAGCGTCGCGAAACCGAGCCCGTGCGCCGCGAACACCGCGGCCACCGCGAGCGCGGTGAGGACGGCCGTGGCCCCGGTCGCCGGTGCGTACGGCCGCCCGGTGAGCAGGGCGGCGAGCAGCCAGCCCCAGGACAGCGCCACGCCCCAGCTCCCGCAGGCCACCGCGGCGTCGCAGGCCGCGCGCCAACGGGGGCCGGGGCCCCGGCCGCGGGACCAGAGGCCCGCGTCCCGGAGGATCCAGCCGGTCAGCAGGGCCACGAGAACCGGGTACTGACCGCTGAGGAGTTCGCCTTCGAGGGCGGGGAAGCAGCCGACGAGGACACCGGCGGTGGCCACCAGCCAGACCTCGTTGCCCAGGAAGAACGGGGCGAACGAGGCCAGGACCAGCCGCCGCTCGCGGTCGTTCCGGCCGAGCCAGGGCATGAGCATCCCGGTGCCGAGGTCCGCTCCGGCGAGGACGGACCAGCCCGTCGCGAAGAAGGCGAGCAGGGCGATGGCCAGGGTCTCCACGGGGGCTCCTCGGGCTTTCCTGGGCGGGCGGTGGGATGAGGGGATGAAGCGAGGATGCGGACGGGCAGGCCGGCCGGCGTGGCGGGCGTCCCGTCCGGTGGCTGATCAGGCCGTCCGATGGCTGCTCGGGGCGTCCGGGGGCCCGGGGCGTCCGGGGCTCAGTAGCGGGGTGCCGGGAGGGCGTCGACGGGATCGGGTGCTCCGCCGTCGCCGCCGTGCCCGCTTCCGCCGTCGGTATCGCCGTGGCCCCGGGGCCCGCCCCCGCTCCCGCCCGCGGTCGGCCGTTCGTCGTGGCCGAGGCCGGCCTCGACCGGGCCCCGGCGGGCGTGCCGGATGAGGAGCCAGGCGTTGAGGGCCGCCAGGAGGACGAAGACCGTCGTGAAGGCCACCAGCGAGAGGCGCATGGTGCCGGGCGACAGGTCGGAGACCGCGTCCTCCGTCCTGAGCAGGCCGTACACCACCCAGGGCTGCCGCCCGGACTCCCGGAAGACCCAGCCGCTGATCATCGCGATGTACGGCAGGGGGACGGCCGCCATCAGGACGAGATGCCACGGGCGGAACCGGAAGACGGCCTTCCTGAAGGCGGCCAGGACCACCCCGGCGAAGCACAGGTACATCATCAGCGCGAAGCAGATCAGCATCACCAGCGCCCCGCCCCGGGTCCAGGCCTCGGAGGGCACGTAGTCGCCGGGCCCGAAACGTTCCGTCAGCTCGGCCTGGACCCGCGCGATCTCCGCCGACTTCCCCCGGAACACGGCCGACTTCATCGGCTGGAAGGCGTCGAGGACGGCGAGCTGCACCCCGCCGAAGACGGCGGTCACCATCAGCGCGGGTGCCGACAGGAACACCCCGATCCGCAGGCTCCGGCCGAAGAACTCCCACTCCGGGCTGCGCCGGAACAGGTGGTAGGCGCTCACCCCCGCCATGAAGAACCCCGCCGTGAGCAGCGCGCCCGCCACGACGTGGCCGAAGGCCAGCAGCGCCGAGGGGTTGGTGAGGACCGCGACCGGGTCGTCGAGGACCAGTTCGCCGTGCTCGGAGCGGTGGCCGACGGGATGGTTGAGGAAGCCGTTGGAGACGAGGATCCAGTACGCCGAGACGTAGGCGGTCAGGACGACGACCCAGATCGCGGCCAGGTGGGCCCAGCGGTTGAGCCGGTTCCAGCCGAAGATCCACAGGCCGAGGAAGGTCGACTCGACGAAGAACGCCACGATCGTCTCGACGGCGAGCGAGGCCCCGAGGATGTTGCCCGCCTCGTGGGTGAGCCCGCTCCACGCCATGCCGAACTGGAACTCCATCACCAGACCGGTGACGATGCCGACCGCGTAGTTGATCACGTACAGCTGGCCCCAGAACCGCACCATGCGCGCGTCCAGCGGCTTACGGCTGAACATGGCCCGTGTCTGGAGCACGGCGACCACGGTCGCGAGCCCCAGGGTGAGGGCGACGAACAGGAAGTGGCCGCCCGCCGTGAGGGCGAACTGCAGCCGCGCGAGATCGAGTACGTCCTGGTTCACCCGATCAGCGTCGGCGTACGACCAGGGGTGCGGCGTCACCCCCGGGAGGACAGTGGCCGTACCCCTGAGGTTGTGCCGGGGCACGCGCGCGTACCCCGTGAGTCGCGCCGGGCGGCCTGCCGCGCCCCCTGGCGCGTCCGGGGCGTGCCCGCCGACCCGCTCCCGGTCAGGCCAGCCAGCCCGGCGTGATCATCCCCGACTCGTACGCCAGGATCACCAGCTGGGCCCGGTCCCGTACCGCCAGTTTCGTCATGATCCGGCTGACGTGGGTCTTGGCGGTCGCGGGGGACAGCACGAGCCGGCCGGCGATCTCGTCGTTGGAGAGCCCGGCGCCCACCAGGCCGAGGACCTCGCGTTCCCGTTCGGTGAGGGCGTTGAGCCGGGGGCTCGGATCGGGCTGCCGGTCGGCCCGGCCGGCGAACTCGGCGATCAGACGGCGGGTCACGGCCGGCGCGATCAGGGCGTCCCCGCGTGCCACCACCCGCACCGCGTGGAGCAGTTCCATCGGCTCGGTGTCCTTCACCAGGAACCCCGACGCGCCCGCGCGCAGCGCCCCGTACACGTGGTCGTCCGCGTCGAAGGTGGTCAGGATGACCACCCGCACGCCTTCGAGCCGCTCGTCGGCGGTGATGCGGCGGGTGGCCTCCAGGCCGTCGAGGACCGGCATGCGGATGTCCATGAGGACCACGTCCGGCCGCAGTTCGCGGGCGAGCGCGATGGCCTGCTCGCCGTCGCCGGCCTCTGCGACGACCTCCAGGTCCTCCTCGTCGGACAGGATCGACCGGAAGCCGGCCCGGACCAGGGTCTGGTCGTCGGCGAGCACGACACGGATCATCGGGGGTCCCTTTCGGACGCGTCGCTCGGGGACGCGGCGGGCTCGGCCACGTCGGCTCCGGACGCGGTGCGGTCGGACGTGGTGCGGTCGGACGTGGTGGCGTCGGTGGTGCCGCGTTCGTGCACGCCGGGGTCGGTGGTGCCTTGTGCGCGGACGGCGGGGGCGGGAGCAGCGACCTCGCGCGCGGCGGGGGAGGGCGGTGCGGTCGCCGCGGGGCGGTCGGGGAACGGCAGTCGGGCGTCGACCAGGAAGCCGCCGTCCTCGCCGTTCCCGGCGGTCAGCTCTCCGCCCAGCGCGCGGGCCCGCTCGGCCATGCCCCGGACCCCGCTGCCGAGGGGCCGGTCCTCCGGCGCGCCCCCGCCGTCGTCCGCGATCCGCAGCCGCACCGCGCCCGCCTCCCAATCGAGGGTGATGCGGACGGTCCTCGCGCCCGCGTGGCGGGTGACGTTCGTGAGCGACTCCTGCACGATCCGGTACGCGGCCAGGTCGACGGGCGGCGGAAGGGCCACCGCGGTGCCCGTGATCTCCGTACGGACGTCGAGACCGGCACTGCGCGCGCGTGCGGCGAGGTCGCCGAGGAGCGCGAGCCCCGAGGAGGACGGGGCGGTCGGCGTCGGCTCTTCGGCCCGGCGGAGCACCCCGAGCGTCGCCCGCAGCTCGCGCAGTGCGTCCTTGCTCGTGGACCTGACCGCCTGGAGGGCCTCGGTGGCGGTGGCGAGTCCGGCCTCCGGCGCGGGCCCCTTGCCGAGGCGGTGGAGCGCGGCGCCCGACTGGACGTTGATCAGCGAGATGCTGTGGCCGAGCACGTCGTGCACCTCCCGGGCGATCCGCAGCCGTTCCTCGGTGGCGCTCTGCCGGGCCCGCGCCTCCTGCTCCCGCTCGGCGGCCAGCGCCCGCTGCTCCACCTCGTGCAGATAGGCGGCCCGGGTGCGCTGGGCCCGCCCCACCGCCACCAGGCTGATCAGCCAGCCGGCCAGCATGACCAGGGAGGTGTCGTCGATCTGCCGGTGCCCGGGCCGCTGCCGGATCTCGCCGAGCCCGACCGCGAGGAGCGTCACGGCGGCCAGCGCGACGGCGGCGGCGAAGCGGCCCTCGGCGGCGGCCGTGTACAGGGCGAGCGCGAAGGCGATCATCAGCGGGCCGTCCTGCGAGGACAGCGGGTAGTAGACGACGCAGGCGAGCAGCGTGACCACGGACACGGCGACGGGCTGCCGCCGTCGGAAGTACAGGGACCCGCAGCCGGCCAGGATCAGTGCCCAGCCGAGCGCCGTCCGGCCGGGGGGCTCGCTCGCGGAGCGCGCGGAGACGAGAGTCCAGACGGCGACGACGAGCAGCACGGCACCCGCCACGGCCGCGTCGGCGGCCCGTGGCGCAAGGCGCCCGCCGGCCGGGGAACGGTGGGGGAGGGGCATGCGTCGAAGGATAGGCGGGGGACGGTTCGCGGGGGCGGGCCGTGTCGGGTCGGGGGCTGCGGGGGGTTTCGATGATGTTCGGGTACGCGGACGAGTGGTGGGCGCTGCTGTTCGTGCCCGTGATCCTTTGGGTGCCGTTCGGACCCTTCCTCATGGGCGCCGTGGGGGTGTGGTGCGCCCGGCGGCCCGGGTGGTGGCCGCGGCTCTGGTCCGTGCTGCTGCCCCTGGTGCCCGTGGCGGTCTCGGCGACCGCGGTCGTGCTGCCCGTGGACGGCTGGGACGACCCCCGCCACACGGAGGACGTGCTCGGGTACGTCCTCGTCTACGTCCTGGGCCTCACGGTGCTGCCCTGGGTGCTGGGGTACGGGATCACCCGGGTGGTACGAGCGGTCCGGGCGCGTCGGGAACGGAGGCGCACGGACTCCTAGGGGGTGTCTTGCCGATCGGGCCGGGGCCCCGCGGGGTCTGATCGGCGGGACCCCCTTCAGGCGGGCGTGTCCCCCGCGGGCGCGGTTCCGGCGGGCGCGGGCGCGGTTCGGGCGGGCGCGGGTGCCCCGCCCGGCCGCGCCGCCGCGCCGCGCGGTGTCGCCCCCGCCTGCCTGGCCGCCTCGTCGGCGGTGGAGGCGGACGCGAAGGTGAACGCGCGCGGGGACGGGCCGTTCGTCCGCAGGTCCGCCAGCCGCTCCAGGGCCTCCTCGACGGTCGGGAGGTGTCCGGCGGGAACCCACCACAGCACCATGTGCGCCTCGACGTGCCGGGCGAACCACTCGCGCCGCCGCCGCATCACCTCCAGGTGCCCGCTGCGGTAGGCGAAGTCCCACAGCGCCTCCCGGCTCTCCCAGACCGACAGGTTGACGATGACGTCCTCGCCCGCCGGACGCAGGGCGGTGGCGTCCGGCGCGCCCTCGCCGACCAGCCGCCACACGAAGCCGGGTGCGGCGTCGGCGGCCGCGTTGACCGGGTCCAGCAGCTCGACGAACGGCGCCACGCGCGGGTCGTCGAGCGGGTGGAGGAGCGTGGCCAGGTTCAGCTGGGCGAGATGGACGGCGGCGTGCGGGGGTGCGGTCATGCCTCATCCCAGCACGACGCCGTTTTCTATGTCAATGATCGTTGTTTTTAGAATCCTCGACCACCACGCAGCACTCGCCCGGCCTCGCGTCCATGCGGGCGCGTACGGCACCGTCGGCGCCCAGCAGCCCTTCGAGCAGGGCGAGGTTCATGCCGCAGACGAGCGGCGGGAAGCGCTCCGCGACGGCGTGGAAGGGGCAGTTGCGCATCCGGACGACGCGCGCGGGCGCCGCCGCTCCCGGCGCCGATCCCGCCGTCGCGCCGAGGGGGTCCGTACGCGGATCGCCGTCGGCGCCGGCGGTCTCCAGGTGGGGTTCGTAGCCGCGGGCCGCCAGCGTCCGCATGGCCTCGTCGAGGCTGCCGCAGGGCGCCGCCGAGCCGCGCAGCCCCTCCCCGCGGCGGCGGGCGGCCGCGCGGAGCCCGGCGTCGAGCCCGGCCTCTTCGGCGGCCTCGGCGAGCAGCTCGGCGGCGGTGCGGTAGTCACGGGCCGGCAGGGAGACCGACCGCTCGGCCGACGCCCGTGTGTACACCTTGGCGGGGCGCCCGGCCCCCGGCCCCGAGCGCCCCGTCAGGCGACGGCTGCCGCTCTCCAGGAGCCCGGCGCCGGTCAGCTTGTCCAGGTGGTGCGCCGCGAGCGTGCGCGCCACCCCGGTGGCCTCGGCGGCCTCGTTGCGCCCGACCTCGCGTCCCTGCGCGACCACGTACGCGTACAGGCGTCGCCGCACCGGGTCCTGGAGCACGGCGATCGCGTCGATGTCCTGCGTGTCCTCCATCGGTCCATTCTAGAAACGACGCAGGTGGGAGATAGAAGGCCTCCGCGGGCCCGGGGGCGCCCGCGGTCAGGGGCCGCGCCAGACGTTGGCGAAGGCGGTGTTCTCGATGGTCCGCCGCTGGCGCACGGCCTCCAGCTCCATCACGGCCTCGTTGACGACCGCGACCACGGTGGTCACCGCCTCGTCCGCGAATCCCGGCTCCTCGTCGGACCACTCGCCGCCGACGCCCACGGCGGAGGCGAGGGCGGCCAGTACGGGCTCGCCCTCCTCCCGGCGGGCGGCGGCCCGCCGGCTCGCCTCCGTGTCGGCCGGCTCCACGGTCTCCGGGCCGAAGGGCAGCAGGCCGCTGCGCCTGCGCGTGAGCGCGCCGGCCTTCTCCAGGGTGCTCCGGTACGTGGCCGAGAGGTCGCGGCCCCGGCGCCACAGCCAGTCCTCGACCGGCTCGTAGGGCTCCTGCCGGACGAGCTCCGCCTCGGCCGCGGCGAGGAGACGGTCGTCCGGCGCCGACGGCGGGCCCGGCACGATCCGGTCCTCGTCGATGGCGGCCGCCCCCGAGCCGAGGAGATCGATCAGCTCGGCTCCCGCGAGCGCGAGCGACAGGTCCCCCTGGCCCACGGGACGCTCCGACCCCGGGTCCATGGCGATGATGAACAGGTCCTGCGCCGTGGTCATGAAGGCTCCCCTCGAAGGCGTCGGCATGGCGGGGCTCCCGCGCCGCCCGGCCGTCCCGGTCGTGACCGGTCGGGGGCGAAACGGCCGCCACGATCAGTATCGCTCGCCACTCGCGCGTCCGAAGCCCCGGCGGGCGGCGGGGAGTTCGGGGCGGCGCGGGGCCGGGGCGGCGCGGGGCCGGGACGGGGCGGGGACCGGGACGGGGCGGGGCTGGGACCGGGGTGATGCGGGGGTCGGGGCGATGCGGGGGCCGGGATGGTGTCGCGCGCGGCGAGCCGTGCCCGCCCGACCGGCCAACGGCCCTACGGTCGAAGGGGGGCGGGGGCGAGCCTCGGTCTACGGGGACGTGGGGCCGTGGAGCCTGGCCGTCCGCACCCGCCGTCCGCGCCCTGCCGGCCTCGCCCCCGCGGCGACGATCGGTGGGCGACGGCGGGGCCGAAGAGCCGGGGTCCGGCCCGGCGAGTGCGCTTGACACTGAAATCGAACATCCATTCTCATGGAAGCCCGGCCCTTGGAATCTCGGGCATTTCGCCGAGTTGTCCACAGGTCGGAGGGGACGTCGGGGCCCATTGTCAGTGGCAGGGGTTAGCGTCTTTCACATGAAGCGATCGACTCAAGCAAACCGGGTGGAACCCATGGCAGGAACCGACCGCGAGAAGGCGCTCGACGCCGCGCTCGCACAGATTGAACGCCAATTCGGCAAGGGCGCCGTGATGCGCATGGGCGACCGCACCCAGGAGCCGATCGAGGTGATCCCGACCGGATCGACCGCCCTCGACATCGCCCTCGGCGTCGGCGGCCTGCCGCGCGGCCGTGTCATCGAGGTCTACGGCCCGGAGTCCTCCGGCAAGACGACCCTGACCCTGCACGCGGTGGCCAACGCGCAGAAGGCCGGCGGTCAGGTGGCGTTCGTGGACGCCGAGCACGCCCTCGACCCCGAGTACGCCAGGAAGCTCGGCGTCGACATCGACAACCTGATCCTGTCCCAGCCGGACAACGGCGAGCAGGCCCTCGAGATCGTCGACATGCTGGTCCGCTCCGGCGCACTCGACCTGATCGTCATCGACTCCGTCGCCGCGCTCGTCCCGCGCGCGGAGATCGAGGGCGAGATGGGCGACTCCCACGTCGGCCTCCAGGCCCGTCTGATGAGCCAGGCGCTCCGGAAGATCACCAGCGCGCTCAACCAGTCCAAGACCACCGCGATCTTCATCAACCAGCTCCGCGAGAAGATCGGCGTGATGTTCGGCTCGCCGGAGACCACGACCGGTGGCCGCGCCCTCAAGTTCTACGCCTCGGTGCGCCTCGACATCCGCCGGATCGAGACCCTCAAGGACGGCACCGACGCGGTCGGCAACCGCACCCGCGTCAAGGTCGTCAAGAACAAGGTCGCGCCGCCCTTCAAGCAGGCCGAGTTCGACATCCTCTACGGCCAGGGCATCAGCCGCGAGGGCGGCCTGATCGACATGGGCGTGGAGCACGGCTTCGTGCGCAAGGCCGGCGCCTGGTACACGTACGAGGGCGACCAGCTCGGTCAGGGCAAGGAGAACGCCCGCAACTTCCTCAAGGACAACCCCGACCTCGCCGACGAGATCGAGAAGAAGATCAAGGAGAAGCTCGGCGTGGGCGTCCGGCCCGAGGCCGCCGACGCGGCGAAGGACGCGGCGAAGGACGCGGCCCCCGCCGCGGACGCCGCCGCCACGGACGAGGCCGCCAAGAGCGTCCCGGCACCCGCCACCAAGACCGCGAAGGCGACCAAGGCCACCGCGGTCAAGAGCTGACCCCGTGACCGGTCGCACCGAATGGCCGGGTGAAAGCCCCGACTCGTCGAGGGCCGAGAAAGAGCTGTCACCCCAAGACCCGGCCGAGCGGGCGCGGGCGATCTGCCTGCGCCTGCTCACCGGGACCCCCCGCACGCGCAAGCAGCTCGCCGACGCCCTGCGCAAGCGGGAGATCCCCGACGAGGTGGCCGAAGAGGTCCTCTCCCGCTTCGAGGACGTCGGACTCATCGACGACGCCGCCTTCGCCGGGGCCTGGGTGGAGTCCCGCCACCACGGCCGGGGCCTCGCCCGGCGGGCACTCGCCCGCGAACTGCGGACCAAGGGCGTCGAGCCCACCCTGATCCAGGAAGCGGTGGAGCAGCTCGACTCCGACCAGGAGGAGGCCACCGCGCGGGAGCTCGTCGCCCGCAAGCTGCGCGCCACCCGCGGTCTCGACCGCGACCGGCGCCTGAGACGGCTCGCCGGGATGCTCGCCCGCAAGGGCTATCCCGAGGGCATGGCCCTCCGTGTCGTCCGCCAGGCGCTGGAGGCCGAGGGCGAGGACACGGACGGGCTCGACGAGTCCTTCTGATCCCCGGGGGAGATCAGAAGGACGCGTCGGGCACCGGCCAGGCCCCCTAGCCCGCCGACGGGGGGAGCAGGACCGGGAGGCCCGCCGCCTTCCAGGCCTGGAAACCGCCGACCAGGTCGGTCGCCCGGTGCAGTCCCAGGCGGCGCAGGGACTCGGCCGCCAGGGACGAGGCGTAGCCCTCGTTGCAGAGCACCACCACCAGCAGGTCGTGGCCGGTGGCCTCCGGCGCGCGATGGCTGCCCTGCGGGTCGAGCCGCCACTCCAGCTCGTTCCGCTCCACGACCAGCGCGCCCGGGATCAGACCGTCCCGCTCGCGCAGGGCCGCGTAGCGGGTGTCCACCAGCAGCGCCTCGCCCGTCTCGTAGGCCTCGTAGGCGGCCCGCGGTTCGATCCGGTCGAGGCCCGACCTCACCTGCTCCAGGAGCTCGTCGATGCCGATGCGCTCGTCGCCGCCGTGGTCGCTCACTGCCAGTCCTCCGGACGCTCGACCTGCTCGAGACGGAGCACCGCGCCCGCCCGGCTGAAGCGCCGGATCAGGGGCAGCGGCGGATAGTAGGCGTGCACCGACACCGCGTGGGTGTCGGGGGACTCGTTGAGCACCTCGTGCACATGGTGGCGGCCGAAGGCGCGGCCACCGCCCTCGCCCAGCCGGCGGGAGCGGTCGAGGCCGTCGGCCAGCTCCAGCGTCTTCCAGCCGCTCGCCGGCAGGCGGACCGCCAGCGCGTTCTCGGTCAGGGTGCCGCGCGCGGTGGCGAAGGCGCCCTGCGACTCGGCGTGGTCGTGCCAGCCGGTACCCGTTCCGGGCGGCCAGCCGATGAGCCAGGCCTCGCTGCCGCCGGGACCCTCCAGCCGCACCCACGTACGGCCCTCGGGATCGAGCGGCAGGGAGTCGACGAGGTCGCGGTCCGCCGCGGTGCGCCGGACGAAGTCGAGCAGTTCGGCCGCCGTCGGGGCGCCGGGAGCCGGCGCGGCGGAGTCGGTGGGGGAGCCGGCGGCAGGGGCGGCGGCGCTCAGGGGGTGTGCGGGGGCGGGTCGGGACACGGGTGACCGTCCTGGGTTCGCTGAGGGCGCGCGGCGGCGGCACGGCACACGGGCGTACCTGGACGTACGGCGGTGGAGGCGGGGCGCGCGCGGGGAAGGGGCGAGATCAGCAGGACGGGCGACACACGCAGCCCGCGTAGCGGACGAGGTCCATATGGACCCTCCGCCACAGGCGCACATCGGTGTCGGTCACGTTCCGGAGTACACCATGTGCGCCTGCCGGAATCAATGCATGTCCGCTGAGCGGTCACTCCCCGTGGACGCCCCGGCGGCCCCCACCTTCGCCGCGGCCTTCGCTCCGGACCCCGTCCCGGCCCGGGCCGCCGCCTTCGTCCCGGTCCTCGCCCCGGCGTCCGTCCCGCTCTCCCCGCCGTCCTCCGGCGCGGCCGGATCGTCGGCCGGGGAGCCGCCGCGGACCGCGTCCGCCGCCGCGTACAGCTCCGCGGGATGGACGCCGGCGAAGGCCGCGGCGAGGTGCCCGTCGGGCCGCACCAGCAGGACGGCGTGGGCGGGGGCGCCCGGGTAGGCCTCCGTGACCAGGACCTCCGCCTTCGCCGGCAGGGCCGACACCGCCTCTTCGAGCCGGGGCATGACCCCGGCCCCGCGCCAGTGCCGCCGGTCCCACACCCCGGTGCCGGGGGCGACCAGGAGGACCAGGAGGCGGCCCTGACCGAGCCGGTCCCGGAGCCGTACCGTCGTGCCGTCCGGGGCGGTCACCCGGACGTCCTCGACCGGCGCCCCCTCCGGCGTGCCCACCGGGGTGCGGCCCACGGAGTACGGGGGCGCGAGAGGCGAGTGGGGGTACGCCGGGGGCGCGCCCAGCGGGCCGCGCCCCACATGGCCGTCGGTGAGCAGCGCGTCGTGCCCGCGCGCCGCCCCGGGGAGGTACGTCCGCAGGCCGCCGCCGCCCCGCAGGACCGGCAGCGACTGGTCGGCGGCGCGCAGCCGGTGGGCGACGGCCGCCCGCCGCTCGCTCTGGTAGCTGTCGAGCAGCCGCTCGGATGCCCCGTGGTGCCAGGTGTGGGCCAGCTTCCAGGCGAGGTTGTCGACGTCCCGCAGCCCCTCGTCGAGTCCCTGGGTGCCGACCGCGCCGAGCAGGTGCGCCGCGTCCCCGGCGAGCAGGACGCGGTCGACCCGCCAGCGGCGGGCGAGCCGGTGGTGGAGGGTGTGGACGCCGGTGTCGATGAGCTCGTACGGGGGCGTCACGCCGTCGCACCAGCCGGCCAGCGTCTCGCGGATCCGGGCGACGAGCGCGTCCGGGGTCACCAGGTCGCCCCGGGGCGGCAGCAGCCAGTCGATCCGCCACACCCCGTCGGGCAGCGGGCGGGCGGAGATCTCGTCGGGAGCGCCGCGCCACGGCGGCTGACGGTGCAGCAGGGCCTCGCCGGGCCAGGGGAGTTCGGTGCGGAGGGCGGCGACCGCGTGCCGCTCGACGGCCGTACGGCCCGGGAAGCGGATGCCGAGCAGCTTGCGCACGGTCGAGCGGGCGCCGTCGCAGCCCACGAGGTGGCTGCCGCGCCACCAGGTGCCCGCCGGGCCCCGGGTGTGGGCGACCACGCCGTCCCGGTCCTGCTCGATGGTGTCGAGCCGGGCCTCGGCGACGAGCCGGATCAGCTTCTGGTGCCCGATCGCGTCGCGCAGCCCGCGCGCCAGGGCGTGCTGGGGGATGTGCAGCGGTGCGGCGGGGGCGGACGGCGCGGCGGGGTCCTCGGACCACTCCTCCGTGCCGCCGAGTCCGACGTCGAGGGTGAGCGCGCGGACCACCTGCCGGCGGCGCATGCCGCGCCAGCCGACCCAGCGGACCCCCTCGTCACGGAGGGTGGTGCAGCCGAGCCGCTCGACCATCGCGGCCGTGTCGGCGCGCAGCACGACGCTGCGGGCGGGGCGTGGTTCGTCCTTGCCCGAGCCCTCGTCGAGGACGATGCTGGGCACGCCCTGCGCGGCGAGCGCGAGGGAGAGCGCGAGGCCGACCGGCCCCGCGCCCACGATGATCACCGGGTCCACGGCGCGGCTCCTGAAGGCCGGACGGTCATGGGGGCAGCACATACGAGTGTGGCACGAGCCCGGTGCTTGATCACAGACCGTATGCAACCCACTGAGGGTGCTTGCGTCAAGCGACGGGGTGGGCGCGGTGCGGCTGACCTGAAGTCAGTGCCGCTCCGGCCCACCCCTGTTGCCCCGCGGACCCCCGAGAGGTCAGGCGCCGCTGATGGCGTCGCTCTTCACCTCGGCGGGTCCGCCCTGGGCGGGGACGGTCGCCGCCGTGGACCTCTTCCCCTGCCGCAGGCGCCGCTCCAGGCGGCCGGCGAGGTGGGTGAGGAGGGAGTTGAGGAGGATGTAGATGAGCGCGATGACCACGAGGGTGGCGATCGTGTTGGCGCCGTAGTTGGCGGTGATCTGCCGGTTCTGGCTGAGCAGCTCCTCGAAGCCGAGGAGCGCGCCGCCGAGCGCCGTGTCCTTCACGATCACCACGAGCTGGCTGACCAGGGCCGGCAGCATCACGGTGACGGCCTGCGGCAGCAGGACGTACAGCATGGTCTGGCCCTTGCGCATGCCGAGCGCGACGGACGCGTCGCCCTGGCCGCGGGGCAGCGACAGCACACCGGCGCGGACGACCTCGGCGATCACCGAGGCGTTGTACAGCACCAGGCCGGTGACGACCGCGTACAGCGGGCGGAAGTCGGAGCTGATGGTCGTGAACTCCCGGTACAGGGCGGCCGCGAACATCATGAGGAGCAGGACCGGGATGGCCCGGAAGAACTCGACGACCGCGCCGACGGGCACCCGGACCCAGCGGTGGTCGGAGAGCCGGCCGATGCCCAGGGCCGCGCCGAGGGGCAGCGCGATCAGGATGGAGAGCACCGCGGCCTTGAGGGTCTCGACGAGGCCGGGCAGCAGGTACGTCGTCCAGACGTTGGCGTCGGTGACGAACGGGCTCCACTTGTCGGCGTCCAGCTGGTGCTTCTCGTCCAGGGCGCCGAGCACGTACCAGGCCGCGAGGGCGAGGACCGCCAGGAACAGGATCGTGTAGACGATGTTGCGCCGCTTGGCGCGCGGTCCGGGAGTGTCGTACAGGACGGAGCTCATCGCTTCACCGCCAGTCGCTTGGCCGCCCAGCCCAGGATGAGGCCGGTGGGGAGGGTGAGGACGATGAAGCCGAAGGCGAAGACGGCGAAGACGGCGAAGAGCGCGTCGGCCTCGTTCTCGATCATCTCCTTCATCAGGAACGCCGCGTCCGCGGCGCCGATCGCGGCCGCCACGGTGGTGTTCTTGGTGAGGGCGATCAGGACGTTGGCGAGCGGGGCCACCGCCGCGCGGAAGGCCTGCGGGAGGACCACCAGGGTGAGGACCTGGGTGAAGCTCATGCCCAGCGCCCGGGCGGCCTCCGCCTGGCCCGCGGGAACGGTGTTGATGCCCGACCGGAGCGCCTCGCAGACGAAGGTGCCGGTGTAGGCGATGAGTCCGAGGACGGCGAGCCGGAAGCCGATGTCCTCCGCGCGCTCGCCGCCGAGCGCGATGCTCAGGGTCTGGTTGAGGCCCAGCAGACACCCGACCAGGACCACCGTCAGCGGGGTGTTCCGGACGATGTTCACGTACGCGGTGCCGAAGGCGCGCATCAGCGGGACCGGGCTCACCCGCATGGAGACGAGGGCGGTGCCCCAGACCAGCGAGCCGATCGCCGAGTAGAGGGCGAGCTTCGCCGTCACCCAGAAGGCGCCGAGCAGGTCGTACTGCCCGGAATCAAGAAAGTCGAACACGATGCCCGCGCTCTCCCCTGGTGGTCGGTCGGGTGTGAAGACCGGTGCGTGTGCAGCGGCCGGTGCCGGTGGGACGGCCGCCCCGGGAGGGGGCGGCCGTCACGGCCGGTCGGGTCGGATCAGTTCTCGACCTTGGGCGCGGGCTCGTACTTGTAGCCGGACGGGCCGAAGTGCTCCTTGACGAGCTTCTCCCAGGTGCCGTCGGAGACCATCTTCTCCAGCGCCTTGTTGATCTTGCCGCGCAGCTCGTCGTCGCCCTTCTTGACGCCGATGCCGTACTTCTCGTCGCTCATCCGCAGGCCGGCCAGCTTGAACTTGCCCTGGTGGCTCTTCTGCGAGGCGTAGCCCGCGAGGATGGAGTCGTCGGTGGTCAGGGCGTCGACGGCCTTGTTCTCCAGGCCGGTCAGGCACTCGGAGTAGCCGCCGAGCTGCTGGAGGTCGGCCTTGGGGGCGAGCTTCTCCTTGACGTTCTGCGCGGAGGTCGAGCCGGTGACCGAGCAGAGCTTCTTGGAGTTGAGGTCCTCGACCTTGGTGATCGAGCTGTCGTCGGCGCGCACGAGCAGGTCCTGGTGGGCCAGGAAGTACGGACCGGCGAAGTCGACCTCCTTCTTGCGCTTGTCGTTGATCGAGTAGCTGGCGACGACGAACTTCACGTCACCGTTCTTGATCAGGTTCTCGCGCTCGGCGCTGGGCGCCTGCTTGAAGGTGATCTTGTCCTCGGGGAAGCCGAGCTCCTTGGCGACGTAGCGCGCCACGTCCACGTCGAAGCCGACGTACTTGCCGTCCGGGGCCTTCAGGCCGAGGCCGGGCTGGTCGAACTTGATGCCGATGTTGATCTTGTCACCGTTGCTGCCGGAGTCCGATCCGGTGCCACAGGCGGTGGCGGTCAGCGCGAGGACGACGGCGGCCGCGGCGGCGGCAGGGGTGCGACGAAGCTTCATCGAGGAATGTCCCTTGGTCTAGAAGTGAGTGGGGAAGAATAGGCCCGAACTCGCTCAGTGGTGAAGGATCTTGGAGAGGAAGTCCTTCGCCCGGTCGCTGCGCGGGTTGCTGAAGAACTCCTCGGGCGTCGCCTGCTCGACGATGCGGCCGTCCGCCATGAACACGACCCGGTTGGCGGCGGAGCGCGCGAAGCCCATCTCGTGGGTCACGACGACCATCGTCATCCCGTCCCGGGCCAGTTGCTGCATGACCTCGAGGACCTCGTTGATCATCTCGGGGTCCAGCGCGGACGTCGGCTCGTCGAACAGCATGACCTTCGGGTCCATCGCGAGCGCGCGGGCGATCGCCACGCGCTGCTGCTGGCCGCCGGAGAGCTGCGCCGGGTACTTGTCCGCCTGGGTGCCGACGCCGACCCTGTCGAGCAGGGCGCGGGCCTTCTCCTCGGCGGCCTTCTTCTCCGTCTTCCGGACCTTGATCTGGCCCAGCATCACGTTCTCGAGCACCGTCTTGTGCGCGAAGAGGTTGAACGACTGGAAGACCATGCCGACGTCGGAACGCAGGCGCGCGAGCTCCTTGCCCTCCGCCGGCAGCGGCTTGCCGTCGATGGTGATGGTGCCGGAGTCGACGCTCTCCAGCCGGTTGATCGTGCGGCACAGCGTCGACTTGCCGGACCCGGAGGGTCCGATGACGACCACGACCTCGCCGCGGCTGATCGTCAGATCGATGTCCTGGAGGACATGCAGCGCGCCGAAGTGCTTGTTCACGCCGGACAGTACGACCAGGTCGTCCGCGGGGCGCGGGGTGTCCTCGGGCCCCCTGGGCACGGACTTGGACACTGACTCTCCGCTCATCGGGCTCTAGCTCCGTCCTCCTCGGTTGGGGAGGACACTAGAGACCCGATGTGATGACCGTCATCACATCTGAGCGGAAATTGAGGATAACGATCCGGCCGCAACCGGACACAGTGTGTGAACGGGACAGCCGGGGCCGTACCGGCTGCATAACGGAAACGCCGCCGTCACAGGGGGACACTTGACTGTGACACCGGACATCGGTGTTCATGCCCTGGTACCACCTGGTACACAGAGAGCCGCCATCAGGACCGCGACCGGCGCGGCCACGAAGATCCCCACGGAGGAGGCACGTATGCGACTGCTGCTCGTCGAGGACGACGACCACGTCGCCGCCGCCCTCTCCGCGATCCTCGCGAAGCACGGCTTCACGGTGACCCACGCCCGCAACGGCGAGGAGGCGCTCCAGGCCGTGCTCCCCACGGCCCAGGGCGAGCGCCCCACGTACGGCGTGATCCTGCTGGACCTCGGCCTGCCCGACCAGGACGGCTACCAGGTCTGCGGCCGCATCCGGAAGCTCACCACCACCCCGGTGATCATGGTGACCGCGCGCGGCGACGTGCGCTCGCGGATCCACGGGCTGAACCTCGGCGCCGACGACTACGTCGTCAAGCCCTACGACCCCGGTGAGCTCCTCGCCCGCATCCACGCCGTCAGCCGGCGCAACACCGGCCCGGAGGAGACGACGGGAGCCGGCGCACCCGCCGACGGGACCCAGCTGCGGCTCGGCTCCGTCACCATCGAGCTGCCCACCCGCCGCGTCAGCGTCGACGGCGAGAGCGTGCCCCTCACCCGCAAGGAGTTCGACCTGCTGGCCCTCCTCGCGCAGCGGCCCGGCGTCGTCTTCCGCCGCGAGCAGATCATCAGCGAGGTCTGGCGCACCAGTTGGGAGGGGACCGGCCGCACGCTGGAGGTGCACGTCGCCTCCCTGCGCTCCAAGCTCCGGATGCCCACCCTGATCGAGACCGTACGGGGCGTGGGCTACCGCCTGGTCGCCCCCGCCGCGTAACCGCCGGACGGCCCCTCCGTGCGCACCCGCCTCCTCCCGCTGCTCATCGTGCTGATGGCCGGCGTCCTGCTGGCCCTCGGCTTCCCGCTCGCCGCCAGCCTCGCCGCCTCCGAGCAGCAGCGGGTCGTCGTCGACCGCCTCGACGACGCCGCCCGGTTCGCCGCGCTCGCCCAGTTCGTCAGCGAGACCAGCCCCGGCACCGACGAGCGCCGCACCACACTCGGCGGCGAACTCGCCAGCTACCACGACGTGTACGACATCCGGGCCGGCATCTTCTACCGCGACAACCGGTCCATGGCCGCCGCCCCCGAGGACTGGGTGGTCCCCTACGAAGGGGAGGGCCGCCGTGCCTTCAACGAGTCGCTGCTCGGCCGCCGCAGCCACGACCCGCCCCAGGTGTGGCCCTGGCAGGCCCACGCCCGGCTGATCATCGCCTCACCGGTCGTCCGCGACGGCGACGTCGTCGCGGTCGTCGTCACCGACTCGCCGACCGGCCAGCTCCGGCTCCGCATCCTGCGCGGCTGGCTGCTGATCTTCGCCGGCGAGTCCCTGGCCATGCTGGTCGCCGTCGGCGCCGCCTTCCGGCTGACCGGCTGGGTCCTGCGGCCCGTCCGCGTCCTCGACTCCGTCACCCACGACATCGCCACCGGCCGGATGAACTCCCGGGTCGCGGCGACCGGCGGCCCGCCCGAGCTCCGCCGCCTCGCGCTCTCCTTCAACGAGATGGCCGACAACGTCGAGGAGGCGCTCGAACAGCAGCGGGCGTTCGTCGCCGACGCCTCCCACCAGCTGCGCAACCCGCTCGCCGCACTCCTGCTGCGGATCGAGCTGCTCGCCATGGAGCTCCCCGAGGGGAACGAGGAGATCGCCTCCGTACGGACCGAGGGCAAGCGCCTCTCGCAGGTCCTCGACGACCTCCTCGGCCTGGCGCTCGCCGAGCACACGGCGGCCGAGCTGCAGCTCGTCGACGTCGGCGCGCTCGCCGCCGAGCGGGTCGCGTCCTGGCGGCCGGTCGCCGACGACAAGGGTGTCGTGCTCACCGGGGAGTGCGGGGCCGTCACGGCCTGGGCGGACCCGGTGGCGCTCTCCAGCGCACTGGACGCGGTGATCGACAACGCGGTGAAGTTCACCCCGGCCGGGGAGGAGGTCACCGTCACGGCGGAGCCGGTGCCCGGCGGGGGCGAGGTCGCCGTCGTCGTGGCGGACCACGGCCCCGGCCTCACGGACGAGGAGCTGGACCGCGTCGGCGACCGCTTCTGGCGCGCGGGCCGCCACCAGAACGTCAAGGGATCGGGCCTCGGCCTCTCGATCACCCGCGTCCTGCTCACGGCGGGCGGCGGCGGCATCTCCTTCGCGCCGAACGAGCCCCACGGGCTGCGCGTGACGGTGACCGTGCCCCGGAACCAGCCGGCGGCGAAGGGCGACCGCGAGGGTCAGGGCTTCACCGATCGGTAGTAGCGGCGGGCACCCTCGTGGAGGGTCAGCGGCTCGGTGTAGACGGCGGTCCGCAGGTCCACCAGCTGGGCCGGGTGCACCTTGCTGCCGATCCGGTCCCTGCTCCTGATCACCGTCCGGGTGAAGCCCTCCACCAGGTCCGCGTCGGCGTCCACCGTGGTGACCAGGAGGTTCGCCACCGCCAGGGTCTCGATCTCGTGGCCGTCCTGCGCCTTGGCGTACGAGTCGGCCGGGATCACCGCCGACCGGTAGTGGCGGGTCGACCCGCCCACGTCGTGGAGCCGGTCGACCAGCGCCTTGTCCAGGGGGAGCAGCCGGATCTCGTAGTTCTCGGCGAGGGTCTGCACGGCCTGGGTCGGCAGACCGCCCGACCAGAAGAAGGCGTCGAGCTCGCCCCGCTCCAGGAGCCCGGGCATCGTGTTGATGCCCAGGGAGTACGCCTCGACGTCCCGGTCGGGGGTCAGGCCGGCGGCGGCGAGCACCCGGTCGGCGATCAGCCGCACGCCGGAGCCGTCCTGGCCGACGCCCACCTTGAGGCCGCGCAGGTCCCGCACGGTCTGCAGGTCGGAGCCCTTCCGCACGACGAGCTGGACGTAGTCGTCGTAGAGGCGCGCGCAGCCGCGCAGCCGCTCGAAGCCGGGCCGGCGCTCCCGCTGGTACTGGGCGACGGCGTCGGCCGTCGCGATGGTGAAGTCGGCCTTGCCCGAGGCCACCCGGGACAGGTTCTGCTGGGAGCCCTCGCTGTCGGTGAGGGATATCGACACCTCGGGCATGTCCTGCGCCAGGGCCTGCTTGAGCAGCGCCCCGTACCGCTGGTAGACGCCGGTGGGCACTCCCGTGCTGAAGGTGAGGGAGCCGCTCGGCACGGGAGAGCCGAAGGGGACCAGCCACCACACCAGCACTCCGCACACCGCGAGCAGCGCGACCGCGCCCGTGAGGACACGGCGGCGGGCGGCGCGGGTGAGGGAGGCGAACATGCTGGCGATCCTGCCAGGCGGTGGGCGTGTCTGGCCAGGATCGATTGCGTGAGGTCGATCGGGGGCGGGGCGGTGGGGTGGGGGAGAAGGGGGCCGGGTGGGCCCGTGGAACCCGGGCCCGGTGCAGCGGGGACGGGCCTCCAGGCCCGTCGGGGAGGGGACAGGCCTCCGTGTCTGGTGCGGCGGGGGCAGGTCTCCGTGCCGGGTGCGGCGTGTGGGGTCTGGCGCGGCGGGTGCTGCGGGTGGTGTCCGTCGCGGGCCGGGCCCGTCGCCGTGCCGCGGTCCGGCGGTGTCCCGGCGCCGTCCCGCGTGCGCTCCGCCGAAGTGGTGAGCGGCCTCCGGGACGCGCGCCGCACCGTGTGTCCTGCCGGGGCGCCGACGCCCCGCGGGCTAGCGTCTGGATGCGCTCGGTGATCTTGAGGGCTGTCCCCGGCCCGCCCCTGGCGTCCCCCGCCGAGCCACGAACCCGCCCCTGGCGTCCCCCGCCGTGCCACCCCTGTCCCAGGGAGTTCCGATGACCGCACCGACGGTGCCGGCGCGCCGCCCACCGGCCGCCGACGCCCACTCCCCGCCCCCGCTCCGTACACCGCGACGCGGGGCCCCGACGGTCCGGCCCGCCCGGGCCGGGGGGTCGGCGGGAGGCGCGCCGGACCGTGCCGGCGGGTGCCGCCCGCGCCTCACCCCGCCACGGCGGTGAGGCGGCGCAGCACCTCGGCCGGGCCCAGGGCCCGGGCCACGGCGAACAGGTCGGGGCTGCGGGTGGCGCCGGTCAGCGCGACCCGCACCACGTTCGCGACCATCCGCGGCGGGCCCGCCCAGCGGCCGGGGTCCCGGCGCCAGGAGGCCGTGTCCGGGGCGTGCCCGTGCCGCTCGGCCAGCTCGCGGAGCGCGCCGTACCAGGCTTCCGGCGTCACGGCGGCCCCCTCCCGGGCCGGCCCGGCGGCGAAGTCGGCGGCGATCCGGCGCACGAGCTCCGGGGCCAGGCCGCCGTACCGGTCGTCGTCGGCGGCCGGGGGCGCACCGAAGAGCTCCGCGAAGAAGAAGCCGTAGCGGTCCCGGAAGCAGGACCAGCGGTCCAGGTCCTTGCGGGCGGGCGCCCCCTCGGGCCGGCCCGCCGCCAGCGCGGCCAGGGCCTGCTCCCGCTGCCCGGCGAGGACGGATCCGAGCTCCGGGTCGTACTCCTCCGCCCAGGCGAGCAGCTGGCCGTACAGCTCGTCGGGACTCAGCGACGCGATGAACTCCCGGCTCAGGGAGTGCAGTTTGGGGAGGTCCAGCAGCGGCCCGGAGGGGCGCATGCCGTCGAGCCGGACCGGGGCGGCGAGCGCCTCGGCCGTGGGCACGTCCATGAGCCGGATGTTGGCCAGCCCCCGCAGGTAGTGCTGGACGGCCGCCGGCGGATACCCGGCGGACAGGTAGTAGTCCACCGACGCCTCGGGGTCCTTGCGCTTGCTGAGCTTGCGCCGGGAGGGCCCCTCGGCCTTCATCAGCGGCGCCAGGTGCGCGTACGCGGGCGGTTCGAAGCCCAGTGCCGCGTGGAGCTGGAGGTGCACCGGCGTCGAGGACAGCCACTCCTCGCCGCGCACCACCAGCGAGACCCGCATCAGGTGGTCGTCCACCACGTGCGCCAAGTGATAGGTGGGCAGCGGGAGTTCCTCCTGCGAGGACTTGAGTAGCACGATGTCGTTGCCGTTGTCCTGCATGGTGACCCCCGCGCGGATCCGGTCCGTGAACCGGACCCGGCCGGGGAACTCGTACGGGCAGCGGAACCGCACGACGTACGGCTCGCCGGCCGACAGCCGCCGCGCCGCCTCCTCCGGGGGCAGCGTCCGGCACGGCGCCCACCTGCCGTAGTAGCCGATGGGGGAGCGGCCCGCGCGCTGCTCCTCCGCGCTGCGGGCCAGCCGCTCCTTGTCGCAGAAGCACGGGTACGCGCGGTCCCGCCGCAGCAGTGCGCGCACCTGGCTCAGGTAGACGTCGCGGCGCTCCGACTGGAGGTACGGGCCCCACTCCCCGTCACCGGCGACCCCGCCCTCGTCGGGCGCGAGCCCGAAGGCCGCGAGCAGCCGGGAGAACTCCTCGGCGGCCCCCGCCACTTGGCGTGACCGGTCGGTGTCCTCGACGCGCAGGACGTGCACGCCGCCCGACTGGTGGGCCAGGGCGCGCGCGACGGCCGCCGTGTAGAGGCCGCCGATGTGCAGGTGCCCGGTGGGGCTCGGGGCGAAGCGCGTCACCTCGGCGCCCTCCGGCAGGGCGCGCGACGGGAAGCGGCGCTCCCAGTCGGCCGGTTCCGGGAGATCGGGCGGGAACATCGCGTTGATGACGGACAGGTCGAGCACGGTGGACTCCCTCCGGGGGTTCCTCGATCGATCCACCGTAGGCCGGTGACCGGCCGATTCCGGGGGAGCGGGGGCGCGAGGCTGCGGAACCCCGAACCCACTTCGGTGCTGCGGGCCCCGTCCGGCGCGCACGGTCAGTAGCGTCCGGAGGGCCGCTCCGTACGACACGGACGGTCGTGGAACCGAAAGGGACGTGATGGGCGGCACGCGTGCGGTGGCCCTGCTGGCGCTGGGCTCCTTCGCCATGGGGACCGACGCCTACGCGATGGCGGGACTGCTCCCGGACATCGGCGCCGACCTGGGGGTGTCCGTCTCCCTCGCCGGGCAGTCCGTCACCGCCTTCACCCTCTGCTACGCCCTCGCCGCACCGCTCTTCTCGGCGGTCCTCGCCCGCTGGGGCACCCGTACGGTCCTGGTGACCGCGCTGGTGGTCTTCGTCCTCGCCAACGCCGGTACCGCGCTGACCGGTTCGTACGCCGGGCTCCTCGGCACCCGCGCCCTGGCCGGCGCCGCGGCGGGCCTGTTCACCCCGGCGGCGGCCACCGCGGCCGTCGCGCTCGTGCCGCCCGAGCGCCGCGGACGCGCCCTCGGCCTGGTCCTCGGCGGGATGAGCGCGGGTACGGTCCTCGGCGTGCCGCTCGGCCTGCTCGTGGCGGCCGACGCGGGCTGGCGCGCCGCCCTGTGGCTGATCACCGGCCTCGGAGCGGTCGCGCTCGCCGGGGTGGGAGCCGGGCTGCCGCCGGTCCGCGGAGCGGCGGCCCCCTCGCTGAGGTCCCGGTTCGCCGCCCTCGCCCGGCCCCGGGTCGCCGTGGTCGTCGCCGTCACCTTCACCCAGACCGTCGCCAGCCTCGGGCTCTACACCTATCTGGAACCGGTCCTGCACCGGGTCGCCGACGTCGGCGACGCCGTGCCGTACCTCTGGGTCTGGGGCATCGGCGGGGTCTGCGGCAGCCTCCTCGCCGGCACCCTCGTCGACCGGACCGGGCGGCCCGCCCTGCTGGCCGTCGCCCTGCTCGGCACCCTCGCCGCCGCCCTGACCCTGCTCCCGTGGGCCGGGGCCGTCCCCGGCCTCGTCCTGCTGCCCCTGCTCGTGTGGGGGGCGGTCGGCTGGGCCTTCGTCGTCCCCCAGCAGCACCGGCTGCTCGCGGGCGAAGCGGGCGAAGGGCACGCCGGTGCCGCCGCCGTCGGCCTCAACAGCTCCGCCACCTACCTCGGCGGCGCCGTCGGCTCCGCCCTCGGCGGCCTCGCCCTCGCCCACGGGCTCGACGCCCGCTGGCTCCCGCTCCCCGCCGCCGGGGTCGCGCTCGCGGGAGTCCTCTTCCACCTCATCGCGGTGCGCGTGCCGGCCGGACCCGCCGGAGCCCCCGGCGCCGGAGCCGGAGCCGACGGCCGGGACGCCGGGACGGACCCGCGTGACGCCGGGGCCGACGGGCGCGGCACCGCGACCGACCACCGTGACAGCAACGGGACCGGAGCCGCGGGTGGTGCGACCGCGACCGACGCCCTGGAAAGGAACACGCCATGAAGTTCGGCGTCAATCTGCCCAACTACGGCCCCGAGGCCACCCCCGACGCCCTCGCCGACTGGGCGCTGCGGGTCGAGTCGATGGGCTACCACTACGCGATGGTCTCCGACCACGTCGCGCTCACCCCGGACGTGCAGCACCTCTTCCCCGCCCCGTTCTACGACCCCTTCGCGACCCTCGCGTGGCTCGCGGGCGTCACGCGGACCGTCGGGCTCGGGACCACGGTGGCGATCCTCCCGTACCGGCATCCCGTGCACACGGCCCGCGTCGCCGCCAACATCGACCGGTTCAGCAACGGCCGGCTCGTCTTCGGCGCCGCCGCCGGCTGGGCCGCCCGGGAGTTCGCCGTCCTCGACGTCCCGTACCGCAAGAGGGGGGCGATCAGCGACGAGTACCTCGCCGCCATCAAGGCCTGCTGGGCCTCCGAGGTGGCCTCGTTCGACGGCGCTCACGTCTCCTTCCGCGAGGTGCACACCGGTCCGCTGCCCGTTCAGCGGCCCGGTCCGCCGGTCTGGGTCGGCGGCCACAGCTACGGCGCGCTCCGCCGGGCCGTCCGGCTCGGCGACGCCTGGCACCCCACCTCCGTCTCCGGCGACTGGCTCCTGGGCGTCGGCCTGCCGGCGCTCCGCCAGGTCGCCGAGGAGCACGAGCGGCCCGTCCCCGGCCTCTGCCCCCGGATCAAACTCCGCGTCACCCCGCGGCCGCTGGGCCCCCGCCGCCTGCTCGGCGAGGGCACGGCGGCGCAGATCGCCGACGACCTCGGACTCCTCCAGGACCTCGGCGCCCGCGCGGTCGTCCTCGACCCCACCTACCCGGGCGACCGGCGCGAGGCGGGCCGCACCGCCCGGGACCTCGACGTCCTGGAGGCACTGGTCAAGGAGGTCATCGACGTGGACGCCGGCTGCGTACGATGACCGAACGGCGGCAGCGGGAGGGGGCGCGCGACATGACCGATCCGGACCTGCGGAAGCTGCGGGTGCTGAGGGAACTCAGCGAGCGCGGCACCGTCAGCGCGGCCGCCCAGGCCCTGCACCTCACGCCCCAGGCCGTCTCGCAGCAGATCAGCGCGCTGGGACGCGAGCTGGGGGTCCAGCTCACCGAGCCGTCCGGGCGGCGGCTGCGGCTCACCGGGGCCGCGCGGATCGTCCTCCGGCACGCCGACGCCGTCTTCCGGCAGGTCGAGCAGATGCGCGCGGAGCTCGCCGCCCACCAGAGCGGCGAGCGGGGCGAGGTGGGCGTCGCCGGCTTCTCCACCACCCTGTCGGCGCTCATTCTGCCCGCGGTGGCCCGGCTGCGGGAGACCCGGCCGCTGCTGCGGACCTCGCTGGCCGAGGTCGACCCGCCGGAGAGCTTCTCGCTGCTCCAGCGGGGGGAGACGGACGTCGTCATCTCCGCGGACACCACGCGGCCCGCGCCGCTCCAGGTGCCGGGGACCGCGGGGAGCGGGTACGGACACCCCGGCGGGCCCGGCGACGGACCGGCCGACGGCGGGCGGGACGGCGGCGGGCGGGACGGCGGCGCGCGGGACGGTGGCGCGCGGGACGGTGGCTCGGACGGGCGCTTCCACCGGGTCGTCCTCTGCGACGACCCCTTCGACATCGCCCTCCCGGCCGGTCACCGGCTCCTCGACAGCGAACGGCTGCTCCTCGCGGACCTGGCCGACGAGACCTGGATCTTCGCCACCACCGGCCTCTGCCACGACATCGGGGTCGCCGCGTGTACGGCGGCCGGGTTCACCCCGCAGGCCTCCCACGCCATCGGCGACTGGGACGCCACGCTCGCGGCGGTGCGGCTCGGCCTCGGGGTCGCACTGGTGCCCCGCCTCGCCAAGCCGGTCCAGCGGCCCGAGGTGACGATCCGCCCGTTCACCGAGCGGGCCCCCTCGCGGACGGTCTTCGCCGCCGTACGGGAGGGAAGCCAGACCTCCCCGGAGATCGCCGCGGTCCTCGACGCGCTGCGGACGGCCGCCAGGGCGGCCGTCGCCGGCTGAGCGCCCACCGCGGGCGACACCTGACGCATCCACTCCGACCTGCGGGAACACGATTCGCCACGGCTCGTGGACGGTACCGTCCACGAGCCGTTGCTGGACCCGCCCGACCGCCGGTGCGAGGCTCGATCCCGTACCGCGGAGCGCTCCGCGCGCCCTCCCCACCCTTCCTTTCCAACTCCTTGCCGAGCCCTGTCTGCCTTAGGAGAGCGGGAACACCCATGTCCAAAGCCACCTACACACGGCTGGCCGCACTGAGCCTCATCTGGGGCTCCGTCTTCCTCTGGATCAAGATCGCCGGATACGGCTTCTCGCCCGTCCAGATGGTGCTGATCCGGCTCGCCCTCGGAGCCGTCGTCATCCTCGCCATCGGCTACGCCCGAGGCCTCCGGCTCCCCAGGGAAGCCGCCACCTGGGGTCATCTGACCGTCGCCGCGCTCCTCGGCAACGCCATCCCGTGGACCCTCTACGCCGAGGGGGAGATCGAGGGGTCGAGCAGCGTCGCCGCGGTCGTCAACGGCAGCGCTCCGATCTGGACGCTGGCCGCCGCGCTCCTGCTCGGCCAGGAGAAGCGGGTCTCCGGCTTCAAGGCCGGCGGCGTGCTCCTCGGCCTCGGGGGCACCGCGCTCATCGCCTCACCCTGGAACTCCTCGTCGGCCGGGACCGGTTGGAGCATCCTCTGCTTCGTCCTCGGCTCCATCAGCTTCGGTGCCAGCTTCGCGTACATGGGCAAGTACCTGGTGGGCAGGGGCATTCCGCCACTGATGCTCGCGGGCGGCCAGCTCGGCGCCGCCACCGTCCTGCTGCTGATCGCCTTCCCCTTCCTGGGACTCCAGGCCGTCACCTGGCGGACCGACTCGGTGATCTCCGTCCTCGTCCTCGGCGTGGTCTGCACCGGCTTCGCCGCCCTGCTCAACTTCGAGCTGATCATCAAGGACGGTCCCACCGTGGCCTCCACGGTCACCTACCTCATGACCGCCGTCGCCGTCGTCCTGGGCGCCCTCGTCCTCGACGAGCCCCTCGGCTGGACCGTCTGGGTCGGGGCCGTCGCGGTCCTCGCGGCCACCGGGCTGCTCCGCCGCAAGCCGCGACCGGCGCCCGAACCGGCTCCCGGGGCCGCCCCCGTACCGGCCCCCGCCGCGGCGGATTAGCCGCCCGATTCCCTCCGGAAATGCCGGGCCGCCGCCCGCAACATTGTGTTCATTCATGGGGCGGGTGAGGGGTGGTAGCGTCACGAGTGGAAACACCCGGCCTTTTATGGGGGAGTCGCACGTGGCTTTTGTGGTCGAACTCGTTTTCCGTGGTGATGAGACGGACCGGCTGAGTTTCGGAGAGGCTCACCGGACCTATTGGAAAAGGATGGCCGCCCGCGGCATCCTGCTCGGCGGCGGCCCCTGGCGGGACGGTACCGGGGAACTCCTGGTCTGCGAGGCCAGGGACCGGGGAACCCTCTTACGGGTCCTGTACGCCGATCCCTACGCACAGGCTCAGGTCGTCGGAGAGTTACGGGTCCGCGAATGGAACGCGGTCATGGGACACGTGGTGCTCGCCGGTCTCGAACGGTCCACCGGCGGCGCCGGGACCCATGAGCGAATACGCGGGGGCGTCGCGACGCCCGCCCCGCCGGCCGCCCGCGTGGTGGCCGCCGTACGCGAGGATGCCGCCGTCCGTGAGGAACTGACCGCCCACGAGCGGCGCATCGCCACGATGATGCTCGACGGCCTGACCAACAAGCAGATCGCCGAGTCGTTCACGGTGTCGACCCGGGCCGTGGAGCTTCACATCACCCGGATCTACCGCAAGCTCGACATCCGCCGGCGCGCCCAGCTCGCCGCCGCGATCGACCGTTTCGAGGCCGCGCTGGCCTGCTGACCGCCGCGCCGCCGTGCACCGCCGGCCCCGTCCCGGGGCCCGGTCCCCGCCCGGGACCCGCTTCTTCCCGATCCCGCACCCAACCACCTGGGGGAGTTCGCCATGCCGCTCGTCGAGATCACCGTTCCCGTGGGCACCCTGTCCGAGGCCGCCGCGGAGGTCCTGCAGCAGCAGGTCGCCGACTCCGTGCTGACCGCCATGGAGCTGCCCCGCACCGACTTCTTCGCCGCGGCCACCTGGGTCTACGTCCGGGAGGCGGCCAAGGGGTTCGCCGCCACGGGCGCCGGCGCCGTCCCCGGGGTCCTCGTCGTGGTCACGCCCCTGGAGGGCTTCCTCACCCCCGAGCGCAACGAGGCCCTCTCGGTCGAGGTCACCCGGCACGTCCAGGAGGCGACCGGGCCCGACACCGTCGTCTGGCTCGTCGTGAACGAGATCCCGGAGGGGAACTGGGCCGTGAACGGCGCGCTGACCCGGCGGGCGAAGATCGACGAATTCGTCGCCGACGCCGCCCGGGCGAACTGAATTCCGCTTCCGTATTCCGGACGCCGGACCATTTCGGGCGCCGGTCCATTCCGGATGCCGGTCCATTCCATGCTCCGAAGTATTTCTGGACACCTGGTATTCCGGCTGCCGCGGCGCCGCACCGAATTCACGGTGCGGCGCCGCGGCTTTTCGTCGTGCGGCACTCCGTACCCGGGCGATGAATCCGGCCACGGGTGCGGAATCCCGTATCGATGTGCGATGCGCCCCGCTCGTACGGTGATGTCAATGGCACCGACGGATGGGAGTGACTCGTTCATGGCTCTGCATTCGGCGCCGCGACTCGGTGTGGTGGTTCCTTCGGGAAACGCCGCGGCCGAACCCGAGATCGGCGGCCTCGTCAGCCCCGCGTTCAACGTCCACACGGCACGCTTCCCGGTCCTTCCCGGAAAGGACCTCCGCGGCCGGCTCGACACGTACAACGACGTACTCCCCGACGTCCTGGGGAGTTTCGGCGGACTGCGCCTCGACGCGGCCGTCGTCTCCTGCACCGGATCGCACTACCTCCTGACCCCCGAGGGCGACCGGGCCCTCTGCACCGAGCTCTCCGAGCAGGTGGGAGCGCCCGTCCGGTCGGCGGCGCTCGCCATCCTCGACACGGCGCGGGCCGTCGGCGCCGAGCGGCTCGTCCTCGTCTCGCCGTACGAGCCCTGGCTCACCGAACTCTCCCAGGCCTACTGGGAGTCGGCCGGTCTCGCGGTCGACCGGGTGGTCAAGATCCGGGCCGGCGACCGCTTCTCCCCGTACGACGTGACCACCGAGGAGCTGGTCGCCCAGGTCCGGGCGGCCGAACTCCCGGAGGACGCCGCGCTGCTGTTCACCGGCACCGGCATGTTCACCTTCGACGCGCTCGCCGCACTCGGCCGGGACAGCGGGCGCACCCTCCTCACCTCCAACCTGGCGAGCGCCTGGTGGGCCCGGGACGTGCTCGGCCTGCCCGCCGACGGCCCGGACGCCCACCCGCTGCTGCGCCGGCTCGCCGAGCGGACCGGCACGGGCCCGGCCACCCCGGGCGCGGGGCGCGGCGCCGTGGCCGGTGCCGCCGCCGTGGCCGTGCCGTGAGCGGCGCCGGCCCCTCCCACGCCCCCGTCGCGGTCGTCGGTGCCGGGCCCGTGGGCCTCACCGCCGCCCTCGTCCTCGCCCGGACCGGCGTCCGCGTCACGCTCCTGGAGTCCCGGACGTCGCTGGCCACCGAGTCCCGCGCGTCCACCTTCCACCCCTCCACCCTCGACCTCCTCGACGAGCTCGGCGTCGCCGCCGCGCTGCGCCGCCAGGGCCGTACCGTCGACCGGGTCCAGTGGCGCGACCTGGACGGCCACGTCCACGCCGAACTGGACTACGCGGTGCTCGCCGGACACACCGGCCACCCGTACCGGCTCCACGTCGAACAGGCCCGGCTCACCCCGCTGCTGCTCGCCGAACTGGCGGCCACCGGACTCGCCGACGTGCGGTTCGGCACCACCGTCACCGGGGCCGAGACCGCCGACGGGGCCGACGAGGTGCGGGTGCGCGCGGAGGACGCGTCGGGGCGGGCCACCGTCACCCGCCACTCCTACGTCCTGGCGGCCGACGGCAGCCGCAGCCGGCTGCGCGAGCTCGCCGGGCTGCCCGGCACCGCCCGGGAGTACCCCGACTACGCGCTCCGCGTCGTCACCGGGACACCGCTCGACGAGCTGGTCCCCGGGCTCGCCCCGCTGAGCTACGTCCGCGACAGCCGGGCCTCGTTCAGCGCCCTGGGGATGCCCGACCACTGGCGGCTGATCTTCCGGATCCCGCGCGGGACCGACCGGGAGGCCGTCCTCGCGCCGGAGGCCGTCCGGGCCCGGGTCGAGCAGGCCCTGCCCGGCGCCGCCGGGAGGTCCGTACGGATCGCCGAGGCGCACACCTACCGGCTCGCCCGCTTCCTGCTGCCCCGCTACCGGGCCGGCCGGGTGCTGTTCGCCGGGGACGCCGCCCATCTGACGTCGACAGCCGGCGGTCTCAACATGAACTGCGGCATCCACGACGCCGTGGAGACGGCCCGCGCCGTCGCCGCCGTCCTGCGGGGCGACGCCCCGGGCGAGACGGCTCTCGACGCGGCCCTCGAGCACCGCCGTTCGGTCGTCGAGACCGCGGTCCTGCCCCGCAGCGAGGCCCGTACCGCGGGGCTGGACAGCCCGGCCGAACTCCCCGCCCGCCTCGCCGCGATGAGGCGCACCGCGGCCGATCCCCGGTCGGCCGTCGACTACCTGCTCAAGGCCTCACTTCTCGACGTCGCACCACGACCACTGAAAGGTGACGCACATGCGGATCTGGTTTCACAAGCACACCGTTGAGGGACGCCTGCCGCTGCTCGACCAGTGGTACCGCGAGCACCTCGACGCGATCGCCGCACCCGGCACCGTCGTCGACATCAAGACCCTGCCGGCCGACACCTACCCCGACGCCACGCCCTTCGGCCTCGTCGGCCACCACTCCGCCCAGGTCCTCTTCAGCCGCCACTTCTCCGAGTCCGCGCTGGTCGCGGAGCGGGAGGGCTACGACGCCTGGGTGATCGCCGCCGGCCAGGACCCCGGCCTGCGCGACGCCCGCCACCTCGCCTCCATCCCCACCCTCGGCTACGGCGAGACGGCCTTCTTCCTCTCGGCGCTCACCGGCCAGCGCTTCGGCGTCCTCGGCTTCATGCCGCCCCTGGAGGAGCCCATCAGGGCCAACATCCGGCAGTACCGCCTGGAGTCCTCGCTCAGCTCCTACGAGGTCGTCCCCGGCGGCTGGGACTCCGTCCACCGCTCCCTCGAAGGGGACTTCGACCAGTTCGTCGAGGTGTACTCGGCCGCCGCCGAACGCGCCGCGCGGGCCGGGGCCGAGGTCATCATCCCCGCCGAGGGCATCCCCAACGAGATCCTGTGGCACCTCGGCATTCACGAACTCCACGGCCTGCCGGTCGTCGACCCCGCCGGACTCGCGGTCAAGCTCGCCGAGACCCTCGTCCAGCTCGGAGAGCTCAAGCTCTTCCAGCGCAGCGGCCACGGCTACTGGTTCAGCCGCCCGGACGAGCCCGTCGCCAAGCACCTGGAGCAGGTCTTCCTCGGCGAGGCGCTCTAGGAGATGCCGTGTCCGCCGCGGCCCTGTCCGCCGCCCCCGCGCCCCCACACACCCGCCGCGCGCCGTCCGCGCCCCACACCCCGCCTCCGCACCCCGCTCCGCCTCCGCACGCCGCCACGCCCTCGAAGGAGTCACGCTCATGACGTACGACGCCTACGGCCGCAACACCGCGGCCACCGACCCCGCCGCCCCCTATTACCGCCCCCGCCGGCTGCGCCGCACGCCCGCGCTGCGCCGGTTCGCCGCCGAGACGCGGGTCGGCCCCGCCAACCTCGTCCAGCCCCTCTTCCTCCGCGAGGGCCTCACCGAGGCCCGCGAGATCCCCTCCATGCCCGGCGTCTTCCAGCACACCCGTGACACGCTCCGCAAGGCCGCCGCCGAAGCGGTCGCCAACGGGGTCGGCGGACTGATCCTCTTCGGAATCCCCGAGCACAAGGACCCCACCGGCACCGGCGCGGTCGACCCGGACGGCATCCTCCAGGTCGCCCTCCGCGACGTCGTCGCCGAGGTCGGGGACTCCTCCGTGATCATCGGCGACATCAACCTCGACGAGTACACCGACCACGGCCACACCGGCGTCCTCGACGCCGACGGCGACGTCGACAACGACGCCAGCATCGAGCTCTACGCGCAGGCCGCCGTCGTCCAGGCCGACGCGGGCGCCCAGATCGTCGCCCCCAGCGGCATGATGGACGGCCAGGTCCGCCGCATCCGCGAGGCGCTCGACCGGGCCGGACACCAGTCCGTGGCCATCCTCGGCTACTCCGCCAAGTACGCCTCGCACTTCTACGGCCCCTTCCGGGACGCCGTCGAGTCCACCCTGCGCGGCGACCGCAAGGGCTACCAGCAGTTCCCCGGCAACATCCGCGAGTCCCTCCTGGAGGTCTCGCTCGACGTGGCCGAGGGCGCCGACCTCGTCATGGTGAAGCCCGCCCTCGCCTACCTCGACATCGTCCGGCTCATCGCCGACCACGTCCAGGTGCCCGTCGCCGCCTACCAGGTCTCCGGCGAGTACTCCATGGTCGAGGCGGCCGCCGCCAAGGGCTGGATCGACCGCGACCAGGTCGTCCGCGAGAGCCTGGCCTCCATCCACCGCGCGGGCGCCACGCAGATCATCACCTACTGGGCCTCCGAGTTCGCCCAGACGCTGGACCGGTGACCCGGTGAGCCCGTCCTCCACCATGCTGGTCCTCGGCATCAGCCACGCCAGCGCCCCGCTCGACCTCCTGGAGAGACTCGCCGGCACCGACCGGCCCGCCGAGGACCTCGTCTCCGACGCCACCTCGGTCGACGGCATCGACGCCGCCGTCGTCGTCTCCACCTGCAACCGCCTGGAGATCTACGCCGAGACCCGCGACGACACCACCGCAGCGGGCCTCCCCGGCGGCCCCGGCGAACTGAACGGCCTCGACCGGCTGTTCGCCGAGCACACCGGGGTCGACCACGCCGAGATCGCCCCACACCTCTACAGCCACCGCGCCGACGGAGCCGTACGCCACCTGTTCGCCGTCGCCTCCGGACTCGAATCCGTCGTGGTCGGCGAGGACCAGATCCTCGGACAGGTGAAACTGGGCCTCGAACGGTCCCAGCGGCTCGACCGCACCGGCCGGGTCCTCGCCAAGGCCGTCCAGACCGCCCTGCGGGTCGGCAAGCGCGCCCGCAACGAGACCGGACTCAACGAGGCGGGCCGCTCGCTCGCCACCGCCGGACTCGGCTTCTTCGAGCGCCGGGTCGGCTCCCTGCACGGCAAGACGGCCCTGGTCATCGGCGCCGGCGCGTTCGCCGGCGTCGTCGTCGCCGCCCTGCGCCGCTCCGGCCTCGACCGCGTCCACGTCGCCAACCGCACCCCGGAGAAGGCGCAACGGCTCGCCGAGACCACCGGGGGAACCGGCTACGACCTCACGGACCTGCCGCGGCTGCTCACCGAGGTGGACGTGGTCGTCGGCGCCACCGCCGCGACCGGCCACCTCGTCACCGCAGAGGACGTCGAGGACGCGCTCGCCGCCCGCGACGGCCGCGAACTGTTCCTGCTCGACCTGTCCCTCCCGCACAACATCGCCCCCGGCGCGGCCGAACTGCCCGGCGTCACCTTCGTCGACCTCCGCCGGATCGCGGAGGAGGGCCAGGAGGACGAGATCTCGGCGGCCAGCGTCCAGGCCGCCCACCAGCTGATCGACGCCGAGGTCGAGCAGTTCCGCACCGGTCTGCGGCTCGCCGGCGCCAAACCGGTCCTCACCGCGCTGCGGACCGCCGCCACCGAGGCCGCCGAGGCCGAACTCGACCGGCTGGCCCGCCGGCTGGACGGATTCGACGGCATCGACGGCACGGTACGGCGGGAGATCGACCGCAGCGTACGGCGCATCGTCGACAAGGCCCTGCACCAGCCCATTGTCCTGGTACGGGAGTTGGCCGCCGACCCGGACGGGGCCCGGCACATCGCCGCCTTCACCCGCCTCTTCGCGGCGGCGGAGGCCGAGGACGGCCCCCCACAGCAGACACGGCACGCGCAGAACGACCCGAACGCCCCCGCGCAGAACGACCCGAACGCACAGAACGAGACGAAGATCGAGGCCATCGCATGAGTGACATCTCGGCTCTCTGGGAAGCCGAATCCATCGCCGTCATCGGGGCCAGCGAGCGCCCCGGCGCCCTGGGCCGCAAGCCGCTCGACTACCTCCTCCGGTACGGCTACAAGGGCCGCATCCTGCCGGTCAACCCGCGCTCCCCGGAGATCCTCGGCGTCCCCGCGTACCCCAGCGTGAAGGACGCCCCCGGCCCCGTCGACCTGGCCCTGATCATGGTCTCCGCCGAGCGGGTGGCCGGCGCCGTCGACGACTGCGTCGCGGCCGGCGTGAAGCTCGCCGTTATCGCCTCGTCCGGCTTCGCCGAGACCGGCGAGGAGGGCGCCCGGCTCCAGGACGAGATCGTCGCCAAGGCACGCGCCGGGGGCCTGCGGATCATCGGCCCGAACTGCATCGGCGCCGTCGGGTACGAGAACCGCGTCCTCGCCACCTTCAGCCCCCTCTTCGGCGCCGAGTCCGTGCCCTTCGAGCCCGGCACCCTCGCCTTCGTCAGCCAGAGCGGCGCCCTCGGCTTCGGGGCCGCCAGCCTCGCCCTGGAGCGGGGCCTGCGCCCCGGCTGGGTCGTCAGCACCGGCAACGACGCCGACGTCACCGCCCTGGAGGTCCTCCGCGAACTCGCCGCGGTCCCCGAGGTCACCGGTCTCCTGGGCTACCTGGAGGACACCCCGGACATCGGCACCCTGCGCGAACTGGCAGGCTCCGGCAAGCCCGTCGCCCTGCTCAAGTCGGGCCGCACCGAGGCCGGCGGGCGGGCCGCCGCCTCACACACCGGCGCCCTCGCGACCGACGACCGCGTCCTGGACGCGGCCCTGCGTGGACTCGGCATCGTCCGCGTCGACGACATCGACGAACTCCTGGACGTGGCGCGGGTCTTCGAGTCCGACCGGCGCCCCACCGGCAACCGCGTCGCCGTCGTCACCACCTCCGGCGGCTCCGGCATCCTCGCCGCCGACGCCGTCGAGGCGCACGGCCTGGAGCTCAGCGCCCTGGAACCGCGCAGCAAGGAGGCGCTCGCCGAGATCGTCCCCGCCTTCGGAGCCATCGACAACCCCGTCGACATCACGGCCACCGTCCTCAGCGACCCCTCGCTCTTCGACCGCTCCCTCGACGTGCTGATCGCCGACGACACCGTCGACATCATCGTCGCCGCCTTCTGCGTGATGGCCGGACCCGACGTGGAGAAGGCCGTCAACGCCCTCTCCCGGGCCGCCGAGAAGGGCGGCAAGCCCATCCTCGTCGCCCGCACCGGCGCCGACTTCCTCGCCCCCGACGCCCCGCGCGACCTGCGCGAAGCCGGGCTCCCCGAGTACCCGACGCCGGCCCGCGCCCTGCGCGCCGCCGCCGCCCTCTGGGAGGTCAGCCGACCCCGGACGCTGCCCGACGCCCCGCGCCCCGGGACCGTTCCCGGCCCCGGGGCCGAGGCCACCGAACCCGAGCTGAAGCGGCTGCTCGCCGAAGCCGGGATCACGGTGCCCAAGGGGCGGATCGCCGAGGACGCCGAGGACGCGGCACGGGCCGTCGCCGAGGTCGGCGGTACGGCGGTGCTCAAGGCCGTCGTCCCGGGCCTGCTCCACAAGACCGAGGCCGGGGGAGTGGAGATCGGCGTCACCGCCGACACCGCACCCGAGGTCCACGCCCGCCTCGCCGCACTCGGCGGACAGGTCCTCGTCGAGGAACTGGTCGACCCGGCGGGGGAGGGCGTCGAGCTGATCGTCGGCGTCCACACCACCGACCTGGGACCGGTCCTCACCGCGGGACTCGGCGGCATCTTCACCGAGGTCCTGGACGACGTCGGCCACCGGCTCCTGCCCCTCGCCCCCGGCGAGGGCGCCGCCCTCCTCTCCGGACTGCGCGGAGCGCGGATACTCGGCGGGGCGCGTGGGCGGACCGCGGTGGACGTCGAGGCCGCCGCCGACCTCCTCCACAAGGTCGGCGAGCTGGTGCAGGACTGGCCGGCCGGCTTCGCCCTGGACCTCAACCCGGTCCGGGTCCTCCCGAAGGGCGCCGTCGTCCTCGACGCGGCCCTCGGCCACACCGTCTCCGAGGAGGCCGGGCGATGAGCGGTGCCGGGAACGCGAGCAGAGCACTCTTCGAGCGGGCCCGCCGGGTCACCCCCGGCGGCGTCAACTCCCCGGTCCGCGCCTTCGGAGCCGTCGGCGGCACCCCGCCCTTCATGGCCTCGGCCCAGGGCCCGTACCTCACCGACGCCGACGGCAACGAGTACGTCGACCTCATCTGCTCCTGGGGCCCGATGATCCTCGGCCACCGGCACCCGGCCGTCGTCGAGGCGGTCACCGGGGCCCTGGCGCGCGGCACCTCCTTCGGCGCGCCCTCCACCGGGGAGGTCGAGCTCGCCGAGGAGATCGTCGAGCGGGTCGCCCCCGTCGAGCAGGTCCGCCTGGTCAGCTCGGGCACCGAGGCGACGATGTCGGCGATCCGGCTCGCCCGCGGCTTCACCGGGCGCGGGAAGATCGTGAAGTTCGCGGGCTGCTACCACGGCCACGTGGACGCGCTGCTCGCCTCGGCCGGCTCCGGCCTCGCCACCTTCGCCCTCCCCGACACACCGGGCGTCACCGGCGCGCAGGCGAGCGACACGATCGTCCTGCCGTACAACGACCTGGCCGCCGTCGAGAAGGTCTTCGCGGAGATCGGCGACGAGATCGCCGCCGTCATCACGGAGGCCGCGCCCGGGAACATGGGCGCCGTCCCGCCGCTGCCCGGCTTCAACGCGGGCCTGAAGGAGATCACCGCACGGCACGGGGCGCTGCTCGTCTCCGACGAGGTGATGACCGGATTCCGGGCCAGCCGCTCCGGCTGGTACGGCCGCGACGGGGTCGCCCCCGACCTGCTGACCTTCGGCAAGGTCATGGGCGGCGGGTTCCCGGCGGCGGCCTTCGGCGGCCGTGCCGACGTGATGGCGCACCTGGCCCCGGCCGGACCCGTCTACCAGGCGGGCACCCTCTCGGGGAACCCGGTCGCCACCGCCGCCGGCCTCGCCACCCTCCGGCACAGCACCGCCGAGGTGTACGAGCGGCTCGACGAGGTCTCGTCGACACTCGGCCGGGAGGTCTCCGCGGCCCTGACGAAGGAGGGCGTGGCCCACCGGGTCCAGTACTCCGGCACGATGTTCTCGGTCTTCTTCACCGAGGACGAGGTCGTCGACTTCGACGGGGTCCGCGCCACCGAGTCGTACCGGTACACGCCGTTCTTCCACGAGCTGCTGCGCCGGGGCGTCTATCTGCCGCCCTCGCCGTTCGAGGCCTGGTTCGTCTCGGCCTCGCACGACGACCGGGCGGTGGGCCGGGTGGTCGAGGCGCTGCCCGCGGCGGCCGCGGCGGCCGCCGCGGCGACCCCCTGATCCCGGGACGGGACCGCCGCCGACCCGCGAAGGACGAGGAAAATCCCCCGTGGCACCGCCACGGGGGATTTCCCTGCGTTTCCGGGCGGATCACACGGCGGCGATATCCACCCGCACCTCGACATTGCCCCGGACGGCCTTCGAGTAGGGGCAGCGCGCGTGCGCCGCGTCCGTCAGCCGGCGGGCCTCGGCGGCGTCGATTCCCGGCAGTTCGACGGTGAGGACCACCGACAGGTGGAATCCGCTCTCCTCCTTGTGGAGCCCCACCGCGGCGACGACGGTGTCCTCGGTCAGCGCGACCTTGGACTCGCGCGCGGAGACCCGCAGCGCGCTGTGGAAGCAGGCGGCGTAGCCCGCCGCGAAGAGCTGCTCGGGATTGGTGGCGGTGCCGGACCCTCCCACCGCCTTGGGGCTGGTGAGGGGAAGGTCGAGCAGTCCGTCGGAGGAGCGCACGGCGCCGTTGCGCCCGTCTCCGGTGGAGGTGACCTCTGCGGTGTAGACGACGGCCATTCGTCATGCCTTTCGACATCAGGGATTCGGATAATCCGGGAATCCGGGAATCGGGAGGGGGTCGGAGATCGGGGAACGGAGATCGGGAACGGAGATCGGGAACGGAGAAATTCACTCCAGTCTCCGGGGCGGCGTAATGCCGGGCGCTACGGATCTCCGCAGTCCCTCCCGATCCCCCTCGCCCTAGCGTGGAACGCGTCACCGACGCAGCGAAACAGAGGAGTTGGCCATGGCCGGACCGCTGACCGGAGTACGCGTACTGGAATTCGCGGGCTCGGCACCCACCGCGTTCGTCGGCACCGTCCTGTCCGGCCTCGGCGCCGACGTCGTCCGCGTCGACCGGGCACCCGGCCGGACCGCCGGCCCCGACGAGCCGCGCCCGGCGGAGAACCCGCTCTCCCGCGGCCGCCGGTCGGTCGCCCTCGACCTCAAGAGCCCCGAGGGCGTCGAGCGGGCACTGTCGCTCGCCGAGCACGCGGACATCCTGGTCGAGGGCTTCCGCCCCGGTGTCGCGAACCGGCTCGGCATCGGACCGGAGGCGGCCCTCGCCCGCAACCCCCGCCTGGTGTACGGACGGGTCAGCGGCTGGGGCCAGCAGGGCGAATGGGCCGGCCGGGCCGCCCACGACCTGGCCGTCCTCGCCCTGACGGGGGCCCTGGACACCGATCCGGCCACCGGCGACCCGCTGCCGCCGCCGACCGCGTACCTCTCCAGCTTCGCCGGTGGCGCCAACGCCCATGTGCAGGCGCTGCTCGCCGCGCTCCACGAGCGGGAGCGCTCCGGCCGCGGGCAGGTCGTCGACACCGCGCTCGCGGACGGCGCCGCCCTGATCTCCACGCTGATCCACCAGTGGCGCGAGGTCCCCGGCAACCACACGGTCACCGACGCCCCGCACTACTCGCTCTACCGGGCCGCCGACGGCCGCCACCTCGCGGTCGCCGCCATCGAGCCCCGGCTCTACCAGAACCTCCTGGAGCAGCTCGGCCTCGACGGGGCCGACGGCCTCCCCGACCGCGCGGACCCCGAGGCCTGGCCCGCGCTGCGTGCGCTGATCGCGGACCGCTTCGCGACCCGCGACCGCGAGCACTGGGCGAAGCTCTTCGACGCCGTGGACGCCGGAGTGGCCCCGGTCCTCACCCCCGAGGAGGCCGCCGCGCACCACCAGCTCGCCGCCCGGGGTTCCTTCGTGTCCGTCGGCGAAGACGGCACCCGTCAGCCCGCGCCGCCCTCCCGCTTCGACCGCACCCCGGCCGGGACCCCGGGCCGCTCGCCGCTCCCCGGCGAGCACACCGCCGAGGTCCTCGCCGAGTGGCGCAGCTGACCGACGAGCCCCGTCAGGAGGAGCGCCGGTCCTCGGACCGGCTCCGCATCCGGACCGTCACATAGGCGATGACGCCGACGACGGCGAGGGCAAGGACCACCTTCGACAGGACACCGACATAGGTCCCCACGACATCCCACCGGTCGCCCAGCCAGTAGCCCGCCAGGACGAGGGCGGTGTTCCAGATGAGGCTGCCGAGCGCGGTGAGGCCGACGAACAGCGGCATCGGCATCCGTTCGACACCGGCCGGCACCGAGACGAGGCTCCGGAAGACCGGCACCATCCGGCCGAGGAAGACGGCCTTGGTGCCGTGCTTCGCGAACCACTCCTCGGTACGGACCAGGTCGGAGGCCTTCACCAGTGGCAGCTTCCCCCACAGCGCGTGCATCCGCTCCCGGCCGACCAGGACCCCGATCCAGTACAGCGCCACCGCGCCGACCACCGAGCCGAGCGTCGTCCAGAACAGCGCCGAGGCCAGACTCAGCATGCCCTGACCGGCGGCGAAGCCCGTGAGCGGCAGGATGACCTCGCTCGGGAGGGGCGGGAAGAGGTTCTCCAGGGCGATGGCCAGGCCGGCGCCCGGTCCGCCCAGGGTCTCGACGAGGCCGGCTGCCCAGCCCGCTATGCCGTCGGCGGGCTGCTCGGCGGATGCCGTGGTGGTGAGGTTCACGCGGACTCCAGATGGCCGGGGAGGGTGGTTTCGAATGCCCCGTCCGTCTCCTTCGAAACCAGGCGCCGCTCCGCGCCGGTACGAGGGGCGCGGTCCGCCCCGGTGGGGAACCGCACTCCCACCCTACGGAAGCGCGGGGGCCGGGCGCCCGCGGGCCGGGCGGAGGCCTGCCACGGACCGCCTACCCTTGGACGCATGACGAGCAGCAGCGACCGGAGCACCGCAGTGAGCGTTGACGGCACGAAGACCTATGAGATCCGCACCTACGGGTGCCAGATGAACGTCCACGACTCCGAGCGGCTCTCCGGTCTGCTGGAGGAGGCGGGCTACGTCCAGGCCCCCAAGGGCTCCGACGGGGACGCCGACGTCGTCGTCTTCAACACCTGCGCCGTCCGCGAGAACGCCGACAACAAGCTGTACGGCAACCTCGGCCGCCTCGCCCCCCGGAAGACCACGCGCCCCGGCATGCAGATCGCCGTCGGCGGCTGCCTCGCGCAGAAGGACCGCGACACCATCGTCGAGAAGGCCCCCTGGGTCGACGTGGTCTTCGGCACGCACAACATCGGCAAGCTGCCCGTCCTCCTGGAGCGCGCCCGCGTGCAGGAGGAGGCGCAGATCGAGATCGCCGAGTCGCTGGAGGCCTTCCCCTCGACGCTGCCGACCCGCCGCGAGTCCGCGTACGCCGCCTGGGTCTCGATCTCCGTCGGCTGCAACAACACCTGCACCTTCTGCATCGTGCCCGCCCTGCGCGGCAAGGAGGAGGACCGCCGCCCCGGCGACATCCTCGCCGAGATCGAGGCCCTGGTCGCCGAGGGCGTCTCCGAGATCACCCTGCTCGGCCAGAACGTGAACGCCTACGGCTCCGACCTCGGCGACCGCGAGGCCTTCTCCAAGCTGCTGCGCGCCTGCGGACAGATCGAGGGACTGGAGCGGGTCCGCTTCACCTCGCCGCACCCGCGCGACTTCACCGACGACGTGATCGCGGCGATGGCCGAGACGCCGAACGTCATGCCGCAGCTGCACATGCCGATGCAGTCCGGCTCGGACGCGATCCTCCGGGCGATGCGCCGCTCGTACCGGCAGGAGCGTTTCCTCGGGATCATCGAGAAGGTCCGCGCGGCGATTCCGCACGCCGCCATCTCCACCGACATCATCGTGGGCTTCCCCGGCGAGACCGAGGAGGACTTCGAGCAGACGATGCACGCCGTCCGCGAGGCCCGCTTCGCCAACGCCTTCACCTTCCAGTACTCCAAGCGCCCCGGCACCCCGGCGGCCGACATGGAGGGCCAGATCCCCAAGGAGGTCGTGCAGGAGCGCTACATGCGGCTCGTCGCCCTCCAGGAGGAGATCTCCTGGGAGGAGAACAAGAAGCAGGTCGGCCGCACCCTGGAGGTCATGGTCGCCGAGGGCGAGGGCCGCAAGGACGGCGCCACGGACCGCCTCTCGGGCCGCGCCCCCGACAACCGGCTCGTCCACTTCACCAAGCCGGACGAGGACGTCCGCCCCGGTGACGTCGTGACGGTCGAGATCACCTACGCCGCCCCGCACCACCTGCTCGCCGAGGGCCCCGCCACGGCGGTGCGCCGCACCCGCGCCGGCGACGCCTGGGAGAAGCGCAGCACCGCGGCGGCCGCGAAGCCGGCGGGCGTCCTGCTGGGCCTCCCGAAGATCGGCGTCCCGGCCCCCCTCCCGGCAGCCGAGGCCCCGGCCTGCGGGAGCCACTGACACGACGAGGCGCGGGCGCGGGGGCCCACCGAGGCGCGGGCCCGAGCCCCCGCCGGTCCGTCTGCCGAGGCGCGGCAGGCCGTCCGCCGAGGCGCGGCAGGCCGTCCGCCGTGGGCCCACGGCCGGGCACCCGCCATGCAGCGGTCCGGGCGTCCGCCGTGGGCCGTCGGCGGCGCGTCAGGCCGTCGGGGGGCCCGGCCTCGCCGGGCGGGCGCAGTAGGCTGCCGATCATGCTTGTCGCCGCCGCCGTCTGCCCCTGCCCGCCGCTCCTCGTCCCCGAGGTCGCGACCGGCGCCGCCCCCGAGCTGGACGCCGCGCGGGCGGCCTGTACGGACGCGGTCGGGCTGCTCGCCGCGGCGCGCCCCGACCGGCTGTACGTGATCGGACCGGCCGAGAAGGGTGCCCACGGCGTCTTCCCGGCGGGCTCGACCGGCTCCTTCGCGGGCTTCGGCGTCGACCTCTCCGTACGGCTCGGCGACGCCTCGCCGCCGGCCGGGGGAGCCGCCGACGACGCCGACCGGCCCCTGCCCGCCTCCCTCGCCGTCGGCGCCTGGCTCCTCGGCCGGACCGCCTGGGCCGACGCGCCCGTCGAGGGCCTGGGCGTCGAGCCGGGGGCGACCCCGGACGTCTGCGCCGGCATCGGCCGCGGTCTCGCCGGCTCGGCCGACCGGGTCGCCCTCCTGGTGCTGGGCGACGGCAGCGCCTGCCGGACCGTGAAGGCCCCCGGCTACCTCGACGAGCGGGCCGAGGGCTTCGACGCGGAGGCCGCCCGTGCCCTGGGCGCCGCCGACGCCGCCGCGCTGCTCGCCCTGGAGCCGGAGCTCGCGTACGAGCTGAAGGCGGCCGGCCGCGCCCCCTGGCAGGTCCTCGCGGGCGCCGCCGAGAACGCGGACCTGGACGGCCGGCTGCTCTTCGAGGACGCGCCGTACGGCGTGGGGTACTTCGTCGCCGCCTGGTCCTGAGCCCGCGCCACCGGGGCGCACGGAAACGGCGGACGGCCGCGGAGCGAGGTGCTCCGCGGCCGTCCGCCGTGGGGGAGGGACCGGCAGGCGTCAGGCGGCCGGCGGGGGCGTCGGGCCGCCGCTGCCGGGAGCGGGCGGCGTGGTGCCGTCGCCGGGCGGGGGCGGCGTCGCGCCGTCGCCGGGGGCGCCGCCCTCCTTGTGACCGATCCGGTCCAGCGCGTCCTTGGCCTTGTCCGTACCGGAATGGATCTTGTCGCTGTACTTGCCCTTGGTCTTCTCGTCCACCAGCTTCGCGGCCTTGTCGATGCCGTGATCGATCTTTCCGCCGTGCTGCTGTGCGAGATCGGCGACCTTGTCCTTGGCCGGGCCGAGCTTTGCCTTCAGCGAATCCAGGAGACCCATGGGGCACCTTCCCTCCGTGGACCCCCGAGGAGTCCTCGTTCCGATTCCTGCCTACGTGTCCTGCCTACGCGCGGGCGCCTTCGCCGGCCTCGTTGTCCGCGGCGGCCTCGACCGACTGCTGCTTCGGGATCTCCACGACGTCCGCGGCGGTCGCGCCGTCCTCCGCGCCACCGTCCGCATCGGCGGTCGCGTCCGCCGGTACGACGTCCACCGCCACCTCCGCCTCCGCGGTCGCCTCCGCCGCCTCGACCCCGGACTCCGCCCCGGACACAGCCTCCGCGGCGTCGCCGTCGCCGTCCGCGGCCGGAGCGACGGCCACGGTCTCCGTCTCCTCCGACGGGACCGCGGCCGGATCCTTCTTCTTGCGGCTGAACATCGAAAAAACGCCCATATTCACTCCATAGCGTACTCGGACGGGAGGGATTCCGTGATGATCGACAGCCGGAACCTCGCAACAGGCAACGAAGGCGACCGAGGGCCGTCACGTAGCTCGTTCGGGGACGGGCCGTGAGGTTTGCGAGACTGGTGCGGTGAGAAGCGCAGCTCCCGCCCCGCGGGTCATCGCCGTCGTCGGCCCCACGGCAGCCGGAAAGTCCGATCTGGGTGTGTTCCTGGCCCAGCAGCTCGGGGGCGAGGTCGTCAACGCGGACTCCATGCAGCTCTACCGCGGGATGGACATCGGGACCGCCAAACTGACGCCGGAGGAGCGCGGCGGCGTCCCCCACCACCTCCTCGACATCTGGGACGTGACCGAGGCCGCCAGCGTCGCCGAGTACCAGCGGCTCGCCCGCGCCGAGATCGACCGCCTGCTCGCCGCCGGCCGCACCCCCGTCCTCGTCGGCGGCTCGGGCCTGTACGTACGGGGCGCCGTCGACGCCCTCGAGTTCCCCGGCACCGACCCCGCCGTCCGGGCCCGGCTGGAGGCCGAACTGGAGGAGCGCGGCTCCGGCGTCCTGCACGCCCGGCTCGCCGGGGCCGACCCCGAGGCGGCCCGCGCGATCCTGCCCGGCAACGGCCGCCGGATCGTCCGCGCCCTCGAGGTGATCGAGATCACCGGCAAGCCCTTCACCGCCAACCTGCCCGGCCCCGACTCCGTCTACGACACCGTCCAGATCGGCGTCGACGTGGGCCGCCCCGAACTCGACGAGCGGATCACCACCCGCGTGGACCGGATGTGGGAGGCAGGCCTGGTCGACGAGGTGCGCGCCCTGGAGGCCGTCGGCCTGCGCGAGGGGCGCACCGCGGCCCGCGCCCTGGGCTACCAGCAGGTGCTCGCCGCGCTCGCGGGGGAGTGCACCGAGGACGAGGCGCGGACCGAGACCGTGCGCGCCACCAAGCGCTTCGCCCGCCGCCAGGACTCGTGGTTCCGCCGGGACCCCCGGGTCCACTGGCTCAGCGGAGCCGCCGAGCACCGGGGGGAACTCCCGGGGCAGGCGCTCTCGTTGGTCGAACGAGCGGTTACAGCCTGATCACGTGATGGCATCGGGACGCCCTGCCCGTCATTCCGGCGGTCAGGAGCGTGCCATCATCGAGCATCGATCGACCAAGTGAAGTCCGAGTGGGGAGGGCGCGTGGCGATGGAGGCCGGCCCTCGCGACAGAGAACAGCACGAATCGGCGCTCGGCGACCCGACGGGTGACATCCCGGGCCGTCCGACCGGCGACCTGCCCGTCGGTGCCCCCGGGCTGACTCCGGACGGCCCCGACGACGCCGTCGGCACCTCCGTCGAGGTGGACGCCGACGAGGTCGAGGTCGAGCTGCGGCCGCAGCGCCGGCTGCGCATCTGGCAGCTCGCCCCGATCGTGGGCCTGGCCGCCGTCGGCTCCCTGATGTTCGCGTTCCCGCTCGCCTTCGGCTCGGGCGACGGCGGCGCCGTCCTCGCCATGCTCGGCCTCCTCATCAGCTTCTGCGCGGCCGGCTGGGGCATGATGGCCGCCCGCAAGGTCGGCTACACCTGGCCGGGCCTGCCGCCGCGCGGCTCGGGCGAGCGGCCCGACTGGCGGTACCTCGCGCTGTACGTGACAACGATCGCGGCCCTGATCGCCCTCGCGGTCTGGCGCGTCGCCCGCCTGCGCTGACCGCCGGTCGACCAGGCGGTCCGGCGGAGCGACCCCGTACAGTTGATCTCGTGACCAGCACGCAGACCGCCGCACCGCGCCCGCCCCTCCGGTTCCTCAAGGGCCACGGCACCGAGAACGACTTCGTGATCGTCCCCGACGCGGAGAACGCCGTGGACCTTCCCCCGGCCCTCGTCGCGCGCCTCTGCGACCGTCGGGCCGGCATCGGCGCCGACGGAGTGCTGCACGTCGTGCGGAGCGCCGCTCACCCCGAGGCGCGGCACATGGCCGACGACGCCGAGTGGTTCATGGACTACCGGAACGCCGACGGCTCGGTCGCCGAGATGTGCGGCAACGGGGTCCGGGTCTTCGCCCGCTACCTGGAGCACGCCGGGCACGTCACCGCCGGCCAGGTCGCCGTCGCCACCCGCGGCGGGGTCAAGCGCGTCCACCTCGACAAGGACGGCTCCGTGACCGTCGCCATGGGGCGCGCGCTGCTCCCCGAGGCCGGCGTCACCGTGACCGTCGACGGCCGCAGCTGGCCCGCGCGCAACGTGAACATGGGCAATCCGCACGCGGTCGCCTTCGTCGACGACCTCGACCACGCGGGCACCCTCCACACCGAGCCGCCCTACACGCCGGCCTCCGTCTACCCGGACGGCGTGAACATCGAGTTCGTCGCCGACCGCGGGCCCCGGCACGTCGCGATGCGGGTCCACGAGCGCGGCGCCTCGGAGACCCGCTCCTGCGGCACCGGCGCCTGCGCCGTCGCCGTCGCCACCGCCCGCCGCGACGGCGCGGACCCGGCCGCGAGCGGCACCCCCGTCACGTACAACGTCGACGTGCTCGGCGGCACGCTCGTCATCACCGAGCACCCCGACGGGCAGATCGACATGACGGGCCCCGCCGTGATCGTCGCCGAGGGCACCGTCGACCCCGCCTGGCTCGGCTGAGCCCGCGCGACCCGGCGCGGGAATCGAAGGAAGCGGCGAAATCGAAACGGTCAACGACTGATCTGTCGCTCGAATGGGTGATCCGATTCACGCTGAGCGAGAGGGCGACTGCGCCACGTGGTGGGCTCGGTAGCATCAAGCACCGGCCCCCCGGGCACGCCTGGCCCGCCCATCGCCGGTCGACGTTGCCGGAGGTGCCCCATGAGCGCAGAGGCCACCAACCCTGTGAGCGCGGCGGACGCCGCCGTCACCGATGCGACCGCCCGCAGACGCGGACGCTCCCGAATCGACCTGCGCCGGATCGGCCGCGCCGCACTGCTCGGCGCCACGGCCGGACCGGCCCCCCGCGACCGGCTGCCGGACGCGATCAGCCACGTCGCCGAGGCGCACCGGGCCCACCACCCCGAGGCCGACCTCACGGTGCTGCGCCGGGCGTACGTCCTCGCGGAGTCCTCGCACCGCGGCCAGTTCCGCAAGAGCGGCGAGCCGTACATCACCCATCCGCTCGCGGTCACCCTGATCCTCGCCGAACTCGGCGCCGAGACCACCACCCTGACCGCGTCCCTCCTCCACGACACCGTGGAGGACACCGATGTGACGCTCGATCAGGTGCGCCGTGAGTTCGGCGAGGAGGTCGCGTACCTCGTCGACGGCGTCACCAAGGTGGAGAAGATCGACTACGGCGCCGCCGCCGAGCCCGAGACCTTCCGCAAGATGCTCGTCGCCACCGGCAACGACGTACGGGTCATGTCGATCAAGCTCGCCGACCGGCTCCACAACATGCGCACGCTCGGGGTGATGCGGCCCGAGAAACAGGCCAGGATCGCCAAGGTCACCCGGGACGTCCTCATCCCGCTGGCCGAACGGCTCGGGGTCCAGGCCCTCAAGACCGAGCTGGAGGACCTGGTCTTCGCGATCCTCCACCCCGAGGAGTACGAGGCCACCCGCGCGCTCATCGCCGACAACCCGCACGCGGGCGACGCCCTCGACGCCGTCGCGGCGCAGGTCTCGGCGGTCCTGCGCGAGGCGGGCATCGGCGCCGAAGTCCTCGTCCGGCCCCGGCACTTCGTCTCCGTCCACCGCGTCCGCCTCAAGCGCGGCGAGCTGCGCGGCTGCGACTTCGGCCGACTCCTCGTCCTGGTCGCCGAGGACGCCGACTGCTACGCGGTCCTCGGCGAGCTCCACACCTGCTTCACGCCGGTGATCTCCGAGTTCAAGGACTTCATCGCGGCCCCGAAGTTCAACCTGTACCAGTCCCTCCACACGGCCGTCGCGGCCCCGGACGGCGCCGTCGCCGAGGTCCTGATCCGCACCCACCGGATGCACACGGTCGCGGAGGCGGGCGTCGTCGCCCTCGGCAACCCGCACGTGGGCCAGGAGACGGCCGGACAGCCGGGCGCCGCCCCGGACGGCGAGGCCTCCGGCGCCTCCACGGGGACCACCGGACGACCGGGCAGCCCCACCGCGCGGGACGCCGCCACGCGGGACGCCGACGCCCAGGGCTCCGCACCTCGGTCCGGCGCCGCCCCCGCGGGATCACCCGCGGACGCCTCGCCGGCCTCGCCCTCCGCTTCCACCTCCTCCGTCGCACCCGAAGCAGCCGACGCGACGGCCGCCGAGGACGGCGAGCGCGTCGACCCCACCCGGCCCGGCTGGCTCTCCCGGCTCCTCGACTGGCAGCAGGCCGCCCCGGACCCCGACACCTTCTGGACCTCGCTCCGCGCCGACCTCGCCGAGGACGACGAGATCACCGTCTTCCGCGCCGACGGCAGCGGCCCCGGCACCATCAGCCTCCCCGCCGGCGCCAGCTGCGTCGACGCCGCGTACGCGCAGCACGGCGAAGCCGCCCACGCCTGTCACGGCGCGCGCGTCAACGGACGCCTCGCACCGCTCGGCACCGTCCTGCGCGACGGGGACACCGTCCAGCTGCTGCTCGCCCAGGACACCGTCTCCGGACCGTCCCCCGAGTGGCTGGACCACGCCCGCACCCCCGCGGCCCGCATCGCGATCACCGGCTGGCTCCGCGCCCACCCGGAGACCACCGCACCGCCCGTCGCCGCGACCGGCCCCCGCCCGCCGTCCGGGGTCACCAGCGACCACCGCTCCGGGGCGGAGCTCCACGCCGACCTGGAGGGCGAGCCCCGCGCCTCCGTCCGCCCGGCCGGCTGCTGCACCCCCGTACCCCCGGACAAGATCACCGGATTCCGGGTCCGCGGCGGATCCGTCACCGTCCACCGGAGCGGCTGCGCCGCCGTCGACACCATGCGCCGCCTCGGCCGCGAACCCGTCGCCGTCCGCTGGGGCGACACCGCCCAGGGCCGGGTCACCCTCGTCGCGGAGTCCTTCGGGCGGCCGGGTCTCCTCGCCGACCTCACCGAGGCCATCGCCGTCGCCGGGGCCGCCGTCGTCTCCGCCACCGTCGAACCGCCCAGCGAGCAGCGGGTCCGCCACACGTACACCCTCCACCTGCCCGACGTCGCCCGGCTCGCCGCCCTCATGCGGGCCATGCGGGACGTGCCCGGCGTCTACGACGTGAGCCGCGCCCGACACCGCTCCGCGGAACCCCGCAGGGCCTGACCGGGCGGGGGAGACGGCATGGAGGCCTGCCCGGGGCAGGGCTCCGTGGTCGGACGGCCGCGCGGTGTCGGAGGAGCGCGCCGGCGGCCCGATCCCGCACGCCGCCCGGTAGGTCGGTGGAAGAGCGCCCCGCGGCCCGCGCGCCGGCCGGTCGCTCGTCGGACGAGCGCCCCGGGCCCGCACGCCGCCCGGTAGGTCTGCCGGAGAGCGCCCCGGCGCCCTGCCGGCCCGCGCGCCGCACCCCTGCCGGGCCTCGCCGGCCCGCCCCGCCCTGCGCGCCCCGGGGCCCGCACGCCGCCCGGTAGGTCTGCCGAAGAGCGTCCCGGCGCCCCGCGGCCCGCGCGCCGCACCCTGCCGCGCCTCGTCGGCCCGCCCGCCCCGCCCGTCGCATGACGGCGGCGTCCGCCGGAGGACGGCCCGTGCCTCCTTCGAGTGGCGGGCGAGCGCGTCGCCCCGGGGAGCGGGCGCGGCCCTGGTAGCCGTAGGGCCAGTCCTCCGGAAAGGCCTGGCCCATGCCGCTCGTCCGAACGCCCCTGCCCCGCGCGCGATGGCTCCGCTCCGCCGTCCTGGTCGCCTCCTCGGCCGGTCTCGTCGCCGCCGCGCTGCCCGCCCCGGAGCCGCTCGGCATCGGGGACTCGCTCTTCCCCCACCTCGGCAATCCCGGCTACGACGTCCTCGCGTACACCGTCGACCTCACCTACCCCGGGGTCAACACCGCGCCGCTGGCCGCCGTGACCCGGATCGACGCCCTCGCCACCGACGACCTGGACCGGCTCAACCTCGACTTCACCCACGGCACGGTCTCCGCCGTCACCGTCGACGGACTCGCCGCGACCTACGCCGCCGCCGGCGAGGACCTCGTCGTCACCCCCGCCGTCCCGATCGACGAGGGCGAGTCGGTCACGATCACCGTGACGCACACCAGCGACCCCGGCGGCCCCGCCGACACCGGAGGCTGGGTCCGGACGAGCGACGGCCTCGCCATGGCCAACCAGGCCGACGCCGCCCACCGGGTCTTCCCGTCCAACGACCACCCGTCGGACAAGGCGTACTTCACCTTCCGCGTCACCGCCCCCAGCGGCCTCACCGCCGTCGCCAACGGCCTCCCCGCCGGCCGCGTCACCCGCGGGGACACCACGACCTGGACGTACCGCACCGCCCACCCCATGGCCACCGAGCTCGCCCAGGTGTCCATCGGCCGCTCCACGGTCGTGCACCGGGCGGGCCCGCACGGCCTGCCCGTCCGGGACGTGGTGCGCACCGCCGACCGGCAGCTCCTGGAGCCCTGGCTCCGCCGGACCCCCGGCCACCTGGAGTGGATGGAGCGGCAGGTCGGCCCGTACCCCTTCGAGACGTACGGGGTACTCGTCGCCGACGCCACCACGGGCTTCGAGCTGGAGACCCAGACCCTCTCGCTCTTCGAGCGCCGCCTCTTCACCGAGCCCGGCTACCCCGAGTGGTACGTCGACTCCGTGATGGTGCACGAGCTGGCCCACCAGTGGTTCGGCGACAGCGTCTCGCCGCGCACCTGGTCCGACCTCTGGCTCAACGAGGGGCACGCCAGCTGGTACGAGGCGCTGTACGCGGAGGAGACCGCGGGCAGGTCCCTGGAGCGGCGCATGAAGGCCGCCTACGCCGCCTCCGACGGCTGGCGGGCCGCCGGCGGGCCCCCGGCCGCCCCCGAGCCCCCCTCGCCCGGCCACAAGATCAGCCTCTTCCGGCCCGTCGTCTACGACGGCAGCGCCCTCGTCCTCTACGCGCTCCGCCAGGAGATCGGCGCCGAGGCCTTCCGGCGCGTGGAGCGGCGCTGGGTCGCCGACCACCGCGACGGAACCGCCACCACGGCCGACTTCGTCGCCCTGGCCGGTGAGATCGCCGGACGCGACCTCACCGCCTTCTTCCGGGGCTGGCTGTACGAGGCGAAGACCCCGGCCATGCCGGGCCACCCGGACTGGCGCAGCCGCCCCGCCGGGACCGCGCGGACCGCCCCGAAACCCGGATGACGGGCCGCGCCGGGGCGTGTCACCATCGTCAGGTCGGCGACGTGGCCGACGGCCCGGGAATCATCCCGTGCCCTCACGCGTTGTGACGGCATAAGACTCATCGCTCCACGGCTCCGCCGATCCCGGCGCCGGCCGTGCGGGCACTCGACGTAAGGATCCAATGACCTCCTCTTCTTCCCCTTCCCAGGACGAGCAGAGCTTCGCGGAGACGAGCCGTACCGAGAGCCTTCGGGCCGATGCCCTGATGGAAGAGGACGTCGCCTGGAGCCACGAGATCGACGGAGAGCGGGACGGCGACCAGTTCGACCGCTCCGAGCGCGCGGCCCTGCGCCGCGTCGTGGGACTCTCCACCGAGCTCGAGGACGTCACCGAGGTCGAGTACCGCCAGCTGCGCCTCGAGCGCGTCGTGCTGGTCGGTGTCTGGACCTCCGGGACCGTCCAGGACGCGGAGAACTCCCTCGCGGAACTCGCGGCCCTCGCCGAGACGGCGGGTGCCCTCGTACTCGACGGCGTGATCCAGCGCCGCGACAAGCCCGACCCGGCCACCTTCATCGGCTCCGGCAAGGCGCGCGAACTGCGCGACATCGTGGTCGAGACCGGCGCCGACACCGTCGTCTGTGACGGCGAGCTCAGCCCCGGCCAGCTCATCGCCCTCGAAGACGTCGTCAAGGTCAAGGTGGTCGACCGGACCGCCCTGATCCTCGACATCTTCGCCCAGCACGCCAAGTCCCGAGAGGGCAAGGCGCAGGTCGCGCTCGCGCAGATGCAGTACATGCTGCCGCGCCTCCGCGGCTGGGGTCAGTCGCTCTCCCGTCAGATGGGCGGCGGCGGCGGTGGCGGCATGGCCACCCGCGGTCCCGGTGAGACCAAGATCGAGACCGACCGGCGCCGCATCCGCGAGAAGATGGCGAAGATGCGCCGGGAGATCGCGGAGATGAAGACCGGCCGCGACATCAAGCGGCAGGAGCGGCGCCGGAACAAGGTGCCGTCGGTCGCCATCGCCGGATACACCAACGCCGGCAAGTCGTCCCTGCTCAACCGCCTCACCGGCGCGGGCGTGCTCGTGGAGAACGCACTGTTCGCCACCCTCGACCCGACGGTCCGCCGGGCCGAGACGCCCACCGGCCGGGTCTACACCCTGGCCGACACGGTCGGCTTCGTCCGGCACCTGCCGCACCACCTCGTCGAGGCGTTCCGCTCCACCATGGAGGAGGTCGGCGACTCCGACCTCATCCTGCACGTGGTGGACGGCTCGCACCCGGCGCCGGAGGAGCAGCTGGCCGCCGTGCGCGAGGTCTTCCGTGACGTCGGCGCGGTGAAGGTGCCGGAGATCGTCGTCATCAACAAGGCGGACGCCGCGGACCCGCTGGTGCTCCAGCGCCTGCTGCGGACGGAGAAGCACTCCATCGTGGTCTCGGCCCGCTCGGGCCAGGGCATGCAGGAGCTGCTCGCCCTGATCGACTCCGAGCTTCCCCGCCCGCAGGTCGAGCTCGAAGCCCTCGTGCCGTACACGCAGGGCGGTCTCGTCTCGCGGGTGCACGCCGAGGGCGAGGTCGAGTCCGAGGAGCACATCCCGGAGGGGACCCTGCTCAAGGCCCGGGTGCACGAGGAACTGGCGGCGATGCTCGCGCCGTACGTCCCGGCGGCGCACTGACCGAACGACGCCGAAGGCGCCGGCCTCCTCCCGAGCGGGAGGGGACCGGCGCCTTCTGCCTTCGGCTTTCTGCCTTCGCCTTCTGCCTTCGTCTTCTGAGTTCCGGCGTCCGCTGTCCGGCGTCCGCTGTCCGGCGTCCGGCCGTTCCGCCGCGCTGTCAGCGACCGGCGGAACGACGCGGGGCGCCGGTGGGACGGGTCAGCGGGCGTACTTCTTGCTGACCATGTCGTGCGCCGCCTTGGCGCCCCGGCCCAGCTGCGGTCCCGCGAGCCAGCCGTTGCTGCCGGCCGGGCCGATCGAGGTGTTCGACACGAGCGCGGTCCTGCCGTTCGGCATGACGCGGAACCAGCCGCCGCCGGACGAACCCGCGGTCATCGTGCAGCCGATCCGGTACATCACCGGGGTGGCGGGCGCCGTCGTCATGCGGGTCGCGCGGTCCACGCACTTGTGCATGATCACGCCGTTGTACGGGGCGGCCTGCGGGTAGCCCCAGGCGCCGATCGTGCCGGCCTGGGCGGGCGCGGGAGCGGAGAAGTCGACCGGCAGCGCGGCCCCGACGGTCTCCTCCAGGGACTTGCTGCCGCGCTGCGGCTTCACGTGCAGGACGGCGTAGTCGTACGGCCAGGCCTGGTTGGTCCCGCCGGAGTTGATCCACTCGCCCGAGGTGACCGCCCAGTCGGCCCAGTACTGGCCGTACGGGTAGACCTCGTGCGGCTGCGCGTTGTTGAGCGCGGAGGGGGACTTGCCCAGGTCGTTGAAGGCCGGGACGAAGGTGATGTTGCGGTACCAGCCGCCCTTCTTGCCCGCGTGGACGCAGTGGCCCGCCGTCCAGACCAGGTTGGACTTACCGGGCCGCCGCGGGTCCTTCACGATGGTGCCGGAGCAGACCATGTGGCCCTGCGGCGAGTCGAAGAAGATCTTCCCGACCGGTGCCGCGTTGCGGTGGTACGGGGTCTTCTCGCGCTGCGCCCGGACGGGCCGGGGCGCCGGGTCGGTGCCGCCGCCCGCGGCCTGCGCGGTGATCGTGGGGTCCGGGCTCTCGGCGGACTGCATCCGCGCCGGGTCCCACAGCCCGTCGATGACCGGGTTGACGAAGTCCTCGGCCTCACGCAGCCAGGTGTTCGTGTCCCAGTTCTTCCATTCGCCGTCCTTCCACTTCTCCAGGTCGACGCCGCGCTTCTTCAGCCTGTCGGCGAGGTCCTTGGTGAGGCCGGCGTCACCGTCCCCGGTGCCCGCGTCGGTGGCCGACGCGGAACTGCTCGCTCCGGCGGCGGGCTTGTCGGCCGCCGGTGTCTCGGTCGGGCCGCAGGCCGTGGCGGTCAGCGCGAGCGCGGTGACCAGGCCGAGGGCGGCGGGCAGGAGTCGTACGGAACGCATGTGGTGAATTCCCCCTGAGATGATTCCCGCGTCCGGAGAACGGCCTCGATGCGGGCGCGCTCCCGTCCTGGCATTGCCATGGACGCGTCACTTGCGGTGCACAGTATGCCGGTCGGGCCCACGGCCGGACGAAGCCCGGCGCAGGGCCGGGCCGAAGCCCGGCGAAGAGTCGGCCGGAAGCCCGGCAGCGGGTCCTTGCTCGGACCGGCGACGGGTCTCCCGTGCTCACCCGGGGCGCGGCCGGCGCCGGCGGTCATGGGGGAGGCGGGGCCCCAAGGCCCCGCCCCTCCCGTCGGGCGCCTACTGCCCGGCGTACTTCTTACTGACGTCCTCGAAGATGCTCTTGGCCTCGGCGCCCAGACGCGGACCCGCGAGCCAACCGGCCGACGACGGGCCGATCGAGGTGTTCGACACCAGCGCCGGCTTGCCGTCGGCACCCTTGGCGACCCAGCCGCCACCGGACGAACCACCGGTCATCGAGCAGCCGATGCGGTACATCGTCGGCTGCTCCGCCTTCAGGGACAGCCGGCCCGGCTTGTCCGCGCACTGGAACATCCGCTGGCCGTCGTACGGCGCCGCCGCCGGGTAGCCGGTCGCCGTCATGCTCGCGATCTTCGGCACCGCCGGCGCGTTGAACTCCACCGGAAGCGCCGAACCGACGGTCTCCTCCAGCGACTTGCCCGTGCCGCCCTTCTCCGGGGTCACCTTGATGACCGCGAAGTCGTACGGGGCCCCCGCGCCACCGGTGGACGCGCCCTCGGCGATCCACTCGTCGGAGGTCTTGACCCAGTCCGCCCACCACACGCCGTACGGCGCGATCTGCTCCCGCGTCGCCTGCTCGAGAGCGGAGGTCGAGAGCGCCGAGTCGTTGTACGAGGGAACGAAGGCGATGTTGCGGTACCAGCCGCCCTTCTTGCCCTTGTGCACGCAGTGGCCGGCCGTCCACACCATGTTGGACTTGCCGGGGTGCGCCGGGTCCTGCACGACCGTGGCCGAGCAGACCATCGAGCCCTCGGGGCCGTCGAAGAAGACCTTTCCGGACTCCGGCGCGTTGGCGTGGTACTTCGCGTCCACGGCCCTCGCCCGCACCACGGCCGGCGTCGGGTCCGTCACACCCTCGTCGCCCGAGATGTCCTCCTCCTCGACCGGCTTGTCGGGGCGCTCGGCGTCCCGCATGCGGTCCGGGTCCCAGAGGCCCTCGATGATCGGGTTGACGAAGTCCTTGGCCTCACGCAGCCACTTGTCGCGGTCCCAGTTCTTCCACTCGCCGTCCCGCCACCTGTCGACGTCGATCCCGTGCTCCTTCAGGCGCTCCTTCAGGTCCGCCGGAATCTTTATCTTGTCGGCCGGGCTCTGGGCGGTCGCGGGCGCACTGGGCTTGTCCCCCGCGTTGTCCTCGCTCGGTCCGCAGGCCGTAACGGTGAGCGTCAGCGCCGCGACGGCGGATGCCGCCGTCAGCAGCGGACGAATCGATCGCATCTCGTGATCCCCCTGGGACTACGTCAACTGGTGCATGGACAGCGGCCCTGCCCGTACGGGCGACGGCCGACGGCCCCCACTATGCCGGTGCCGGAGGGGACGGTACGCGGCCGGTCGGCGGTTCCGGTCGTCGTTCCGTCGTTGTCGTCCCGTGATCCGGGACACGCCAAGTTCTTGCCTCGGGCCCGTGATCCCGGGCGGTTCCCGTCGTTGGTACGTACGGGGGACACAACGGTGGCGTTCGGGGCAGCCCTTGCGGCGGCTCCACGACGTCCCGATGTGCAACGCAACTGTTACAGCGGGAGGACACCGAGCCGTGGCCGTGACCGAATCAGCTCCGGCCGTCCCACCGGCCGGGGGGACGCAGAGCAGGACGTCCGACGCGCCGGTCGCCGGCGCGCCCGGCGAGGCCGCCCCGGCGGGCGCCGCGGGGACGCGCGTCCCGACGGGCCGCCGCTCCCAGGAGCCGGGCCCGGCCGACCGGACGTCCTCCGCCCGGGGCTCCTCGGAACCCGGCGGTGCCGGATACGAGGGCATCCTGCGCCGCCAGTCCCTGCGGGAGTCCGCGGCCCGTACGTACGCGCGCTCCCTCCCCATCGTCCCCGTACGGGCCAGGGGACTGACCATCGAGGGCGCCGACGGCCGCCGCTACCTGGACTGCCTGTCGGGCGCCGGGACGCTCGCCCTCGGCCACAACCACCCCGTGGTCCTGGAGGCCGTCAAGAAGGTCCTCGACTCCGGGGCCCCGCTGCACGTCCTCGACCTCGCCACCCCCGTCAAGGACGCCTTCACCTCCGAACTGTTCGCCACCCTGCCGGGCGAACTCGCCGACAACGCCCGCATCCAGTTCTGCGGACCGGCCGGAACGGACGCCGTGGAGGCGGCCCTCAAACTGGTCCGCACCGCCACCGGCCGCAGCGGACTCCTCGCCTTCACCGGCGCCTACCACGGCATGACCTCCGGCGCCCTCGACGCCTCCGGCGGCGCGACCGACATCCGTGTCACGAGGCTGCCGTACCCGCACTCCTACCGCTGCCCCTACGGCGTCGGCGGCGCCCGAGGCGCCCAACTCGCCGCCCGCTGGACCGAGAACCTCCTCGACGACCCCAAGAGCGGAGTCACCACCCCCGCCGGAATGATCCTCGAAGCCGTCCAGGGCGAGGGCGGAGTCATCCCGGCGCCCGACGACTGGATGCGCCGCATGCGCCGCATCACCGCCGACCGGTCCATCCCCCTCGTCGTCGACGAGGTCCAGACCGGCGTGGGCCGCACCGGCGCCTTCTGGGCCGTCGAGCACAGCGGCGTCGTGCCCGACGTGATGGTCCTCTCCAAGGCCATCGGCGGCTCCCTCCCCCTCGCCGTCATCGTCTACCGCTCCGAACTCGACGCCTGGGAGCCCGGCGCCCACGCGGGCACCTTCCGCGGCAACCAGCTCGCCATGGCCGCGGGCACCGCCACCCTGGCCTACGTCCGCGAGAACAAGCTCGCGGAGCGCGCCGGCGTCCTCGGCGCCCGGATCCTCGGGCAGCTCCGCGGCCTCGCCGCCGACCACCCCTGCATCGGCGACGTCCGCGGCCGGGGCCTCATGATCGGTGTCGAACTCGTCGACCCCGACGCCGCGGGACCCGACGACACCGTCCCGCCCGCCGCCCCCGCCCTGGCCCTCGCCGTCCAGCAGGAGTGCCTCGCCCGGGGCCTCATCGTCGAACTCGGCGGCCGCCACTCCGCCGTGGTCCGGCTCCTGCCGCCGCTCACCCTCACCGACGAGCAGGCCACCGCCGTCCTGGACCGCTTCGCCGACGCCCTGGCCGCCGCCGAACGGGCCCACACCCCCCAGCCGCCCGCCACCCGCCGGCCCCCGGCTCCCCGTACCGCCCCCGGGCCCTCCCACTGACCGGGCCGTCCCAGCCCCCGCCTCCCAAGGAAGCCCCGTGAACGCCACACCCCCCTCCCCGGCGCCCGAGACCGCTGTCCCCCTCGCCGTCCACCACAGCACCTCCCAGATCCTCACCTCCACGGCACCCCACCCCACGGCCCGGCCCACGGAGACCCCCACCGCCACCACGGAACCCGGCAACGCGATCCCCGCAGCCGCCGCGGACACCGGCACGACGCCCCCCAGCACCTCGGCCCCCGGCACCGCGGGCCCCAGCACCTCGACCCCCGGCACGGCGGGTCCGGGCGCCGTGGGTTCGGGCGCCGCGGGACCCGACGGCTTCCCGGATACCGGGCTGCAGGGCACCGCGGCCCCCGGCACCACCCACGCAGCCGACCTCCCGGGCACCGCGGACCTGAGGGCCGGCCTCCCCGGCGCCGCGGGTTCGAGCAGCGGCCTCTCCCGCATGCCGACCTCGGGCATCGCGGGTTCGAGCGCCGGCCTCCCGGGCGCCGCAGGTCCGCGCGCCGGCGGCCTGCCCGGTACGCCGGCCCCCGGCACCGCGGCCCACGCCCCGGGCCACCCGGGTGATGCCGGGTTCGAGCCCGGCGCCGTCCGCCCCGGCGACCCCACGGTCCCGCGCCAGCACGTCGGCCCGTACGACCCCCGTCCGCACCGGACCTCCGCGGGTACCGACCCGCTGAACGCCGCGGACCCCCAACCGCACCGCTCGGCCGTCGCCGTGGCCCCGGAGCCCGCCCCCGCCCAGGGCCTCCACCACCCGGCCGGCGCCGACCTCTTGGACGACCCGGACCCGCAGCGGGCCGCCGACGCGGCCGCCGTCGAGAACCTCCTCCGCTGCTGGGTCCGTGAGAAGAACCTCCCGGCCCCCGGGTCTCCCACCCTCCGCATCCCCCTCGACGCCAGCGGCACCGCCCTCCTCGTCCCCGTCCGCTACTGGTCGCCCACCGGCTGGCACCGCTTCGGCGCCCCCGCCCTCGAAGGTCTCCCCGCCACGGCACCCACCGTGGACGCCGTGACCGTGGCCGCCCTGCTCAGCCGCGAGACCGGCCGCCCCGAGGGCACCGAACTCGTCGGCAGGGTCGCCGACTCGGCCCGCCGCACCGCCGACTTCCTCGCCGAACGCCGCCGCTCGCCCCAGCCGCACCCGGACGCCGACCTCTTCCTCGCCGCCGAACAGGCCCTGCTCCTCGGCCACCCCCTCCACCCCACACCCAAGAGCCGCGAAGGCCTCTCCGACGCCGAGGCCCGGCTCTACTCACCCGAACTGCACGGTTCCTTCCCCCTCCACTGGCTCGCCGTCGACTCCTCCCTCCTCGCCTCCGACTCCGGCTGGACCGAGCAAGGCCGCCCCGTCACCGCAGAGCAGCTCGCCATCGGCCTCGCCGAAGGGCTCCCGCTCCCCGCCGGGACCGCGCCGCTGCCCGTACACCCCTGGCAGGCCCGGGAACTCCTGCACCGGCCCGACATCCGCGCCCTCGTCGACGCCGGACTCCTCCACGACCTCGGTCTCCACGGCAGCCCGTGGCACCCCACCTCCTCCGTCCGCACCGTGCACCGCCCCGGCGCCCGCGCCATGCTCAAGCTCTCCCTCGGCCTGCGCATCACCAACTCGCGCCGTGAGAACCTCCGCAAGGAACTCCACCGCGGCGTCGAGGTCCACCGACTCCTCCGCACCGGCCTGGTCGACGAATGGCAGGCCGCCCACCCGGGCTTCGACATCGTCCGCGACCCCGCGTGGCTCGCCGTCGACACCCCGGACGGCGCCCCCGTCCCGGGCCTCGACCTGATGATCCGGCACAACCCCTTCGGTCCCGGCGACGACGCCGTCTGCATCGCCTCCCTCACCGCCCCCCGGCCCTGGCCGGGCACCGGCGCCATGCGCTCCCGCCTCGCCGACGTCATCAGCCGCCTCGTCACCCGCACCGGCCGCCCCACCACGGCCGTCGCCACCGAGTGGTTCCTCCGCTACCTCGACCAGGTCATCCGCCCCGTCCTCTGGCTCGACGGCCACGCCGGCATCGCCCTGGAGGCCCACCAGCAGAACACCCTGGTGATCCTCGACCCCGAAGGCTGGCCGGTCGGCGGCCGCTACCGCGACAACCAGGGCTACTACTTCCGCGAGTCCCACCGCGGCGAGCTGGAGAGCCGCCTCCCCGGCATCGGAGCCGAGAGCGACACCTTCGTCTCCGACCAGGTCACCGACGAGCGCTTCGCCTACTACCTCGGCATCAACAACGTCCTCGGTCTGATCGGCGCCTTCGGCGCCCAGCACCTCGCCGACGAGCGCGTGCTCCTCGCCGCCTTCCGCAGCTTCCTCACCTCCGCGACCAGCCTCGGCTCCCCCCTGCCGCACCGCCTCCTGGAGGCCGCCACCCTCCGCAGCAAGGCCAACCTCCTCACCCGCCTCCACGGACTCGACGAACTCGTCGGACCCGTCGACACCCAGTCCGTCTACGTCACCGTCACCAACCCCCTTCGCCCCTAGCCCGTCTCCCTCCGTTCCCGCCGACCCGCGCCGCCCGACACCGCACCCCGCCGCGCCGCCGGGGCCATGAGTACCTCCCGTACCCCAGACCCCCTCCACCCCGCGACGCACGGCACCGGACGACGCGGGACGTCACCGGCAGGCCCGGAAGGAGTCGCCCCGGCCCACCCGCGGCCGGCACACGCCCGACCGCCCACCGCCGAGAGGAGAGCGACACCGTGTCACCCACCCGCCCACCGGCCGACCCACCCGGTGACGACACCCTCGACCTGAGGCTCGACGAACTCGTCACCCTCCTCGAAGGCGGCCACATGGACGCCGAGATCCTCGACGGAGACCTGCTGGACTCCGTCGCCTCCTGGAACCCCGCCCCCACGTCCGCCGGCGTCTTCCAACTCGTCCCCGTACTGCTCGAACGCGACCTGCCGCTCATCACCCGGTGGATGAACGACCCGGCCGTCTCCGCCTTCTGGGAACTCGCCGGCCCCGAGAGCGTGACCGCCCAGCACATCCGCGCCCAACTCGAGGGCGACGGCCGCAGCGTCCCCTGCCTAGGACTGCTCGACGCCACGCCCATGAGCTACTTCGAGATCTACCGGGCGGACCTCGACCCGCTCGCCCGGCACTACCCGGCGCGTCCCCACGACACGGGTGTCCATCTGCTGGTCGGAGGCGTCACCGACCGCGGCCGCGGCGTCGGCAGCACCCTGCTGCGCGCCGTCGCCGATCTCGTCCTCGACCACCGTCCCCGCTGCAGCCGCGTCATCGCCGAACCCGACATCCGCAACACCCCCTCCGTCTCCGCGTTCCTTACCGGCGGCTTCCGCCTCGCGGCGGAAGTCGACCTCCCCGACAAACGAGCGGCGCTCATGATCCGTGACCGCGCCCTCCGTCACGTTCTGTGAACAACCCCCTGCCTTCTATACACCGCCCGACCCACAGCGGTTCCCACTCCGAGGAGTCCTCGTGTCGACGTCCCCTGCACCCCACGACTCCGCACAACCCCGCCCGTCCGCACCGCCCAACGCCTCCGGGGCCGTTCCCGCCCCTTCCGCACCGCCCAGCCCCTCCGAAGCCGTCCGCGGCGGTTCCGAGGCCGTCCCCGGCCCTTCCCGCGCCGTTCCCCACCCCTCCGCCCCACCCGCGCCGCCGACGGGCCCGCGCGCACTGCCCGCGCCTCCGGAACTGCTCGCCCCGCCCGAGCTGACCGCCGCCGCCTGGACCCGGGCCTCCTCCCGGCTCCTCGCCAAGGCCCTCGCCGAGTTCGCCTACGAGGAGATCGTCGAACCCGCACCGGCGGCGGACGACCCGGGCCTGCACACCCTGCGGCTCGACGACGGCACCACCCTCGCCTTCCGCGCCCGCCGAGGCGCCTACGGCAGCTGGTACGTCGCCGCCGACTCGATCACTCACGAGGGCCGGCCCATGACCGACGCCCTCGACTTCCTAATCCGCGCCCGTCGCCTCCTCCAGCTCGACGGAGCCACCCTCGGCCACCTCATTCGCGAGCTCTCCGCGACCCTCGCCGCCGACGCCCGCCTCGACCACACCGCCCTGCCCGCCGCCCGGCTCGCCGACCTCTCGTACGCGGAGCTCGAAGGGCACCAGACCGGTCATCCCTGGCTCGTCCTCAACAAGGGCCGCATCGGCTTCTCCGCCACCGACGCCGCTCGCTGGACCCCCGAGGCCCGCAGCGCCACTCGGCTCCCGTGGATCGCCGTCAGCAACCGCCTCGCCGCCTACCGGGGCGTGTCCGGACTCGGCACCCCCGACCGCCTCTACGCCCAGGAGCTCGACCCCGAGGTCCACGCCGCCTTCCGCGCCGAACTGACCGCCCGCGGACACGAACCCGACGGCTACCTCCTGCTCCCCGTCCACCCCTGGCAGTGGGACGAGATCCTGCTCCCCCTCTACGCCCCCGCCGTCGCCGCCGGAACCGTCGTCCCGCTGTCCACGGACGCCGATCTCCGCCTGCCGCAGCAGTCGGTGCGCACCTTCCTGAACATCAGCCGTCCCGAACGGCACACCGTCAAACTCCCGCTGTCCGTGCTCAACACCCTGGTCTGGCGCGGCCTGCCGACCGAGCGCACGCTCGCCGCCCCGGCCGTCACCGCCTGGGTCCACGGCCTCCGCGACGCCGATCCGTACCTCCGGGACGAGTGCGGGGTCGTCCTCCTCGGCGAGGTCGCCTCCGTCACCGTCGAGCACCCGCTGTACGACCGGCTGCCCGAAGTCCCCTACCAGTACAAGGAACTCCTCGGCGCGATCTGGCGCGAGCCGCTGCGCCTGCCCCCGGGCGAGCGGGCCCGGACCCTCGCCTCCCTGCTGCACACGGACCCCGACGGGCGGGCCTTCGCCGCCGAACTCGTCGAGCGCTCCGGACTCGCGCCGGCCGCCTGGCTCCAGCACCTCTTCGCCGCGCTGCTGCCCCCCCTGCTGCACTTCCTCTACCGCTACGGCACCGTCTTCTCCCCGCACGGCGAGAACGCCATCGTCGTCTACGACGGGGAGGACGTCCCGGTACGCCTGGCGATCAAGGACTTCGTCGACGACGTGAACATCAGCGCCCACCCGCTCCCCGAGCACGACACCCTGCCCGACGACGTGCGCGCCGTCCTCCTCACCGAGGAGCCCGACTTCCTCGTCCAGTTCATCCATTCGGGGCTCTTCGTCGGCGTCTTCCGCTACCTCGCGCCGCTCTGCGAGGAGCAACTCGACGTCCCGGAGGCGGAATTCTGGTCCCTGGTCCGCGCCGAGATCCTCCGCCACCAGGCGCGCTTCCCCGAGCTGAAGGAACGGTTCGAGCTCTTCGACCTCCTCACGCCCCGGATCGAGCGACTCTGCCTCAACCGCAACCGTCTGCACCTGGACGGCTACCGCGACCGCCCGGAGCGGCCCCACGCGGCCGTCCACGGGACCGTTCCCAACCCGCTCGCGTGACGCGCGCGCGTGCCCGGGCTGTCAGTGCTGCCCCGTAGGGTGGAGGGGCTATGACGAAGCCATCCCTCCCCGAGCTCCTCCATGCCGCCGTGACCGCCGTCGGCGGCACGGAGCGGCCCGGCCAGGTCACCATGGCCGAGGCCGTGGCCGAGGCCATCGACGACAATTCCCACCTCCTCGTCCAGGCCGGTACCGGCACCGGAAAGTCGCTCGGCTACCTGGTGCCGGCACTGGCCCAGGGCGAGCGGGTGGTGGTGGCCACGGCCACCCTGGCGCTCCAGCGCCAGCTCGTCGAGCGCGACCTCCCGCGCACGGTCGACGCGCTGCATCCGCAGCTGCGCCGCCGCCCCCAGTTCGCCATGCTCAAGGGCCGGTCGAACTACCTCTGCCTGCACCGGCTTCATGAAGGAGTCCCGCAGGACGAGGAGGACGGGCTCTTCGACCCGTTCGAGGCGGCCGCGCCCACCAGCAAGCTGGGCCAGGACCTGATGCGCCTCCGGGACTGGTCGGACGAGACGGAGACCGGCGACCGGGACGACCTGACGCCCGGCGTCTCCGACAAGGCCTGGGCGCAGGTCTCGGTCTCCTCCCGGGAGTGCCTCGGGGCCACCAAGTGCGCGTACGGCCCGGAGTGCTTCGCCGAGTCGGCCCGCGAGCGGGCCAAGCTCGCCGACGTGGTCGTCACCAACCACGCCCTCCTCGCGATCGACGCCATCGAGGGCGCCCCGGTGCTCCCGCAGCACGAGGTGCTGATCGTCGACGAGGCCCACGAGCTCGTCTCCCGGGTCACCGGGGTCGCCACCGGCGAGCTCACCCCGGGCCAGGTCAACCGTGCGGTGCGCCGGTCCGCGAAGCTGGTCGACGAGAAGATCGCCGACCAGCTGCAGACCGCCGCCGAGGGCTTCGAGCGGGTCATGGAGCTGGCCCTGCCGGGGCGCCTGGAGGAGATCCCGGAGGACCTCGCGTACGCGCTGATGGCGCTCCGGGACGCCGCCCGAGCCGTGATCACCGCCCTGGGTTCCACCCGGGACCGGTCGGTCCAGGACGAGGACGCGGTGCGCCGGCAGGCCATGGCCTCGGTGGAGACCGTCCACGGTGTGGCGGAGCGCATCACGCACGGCTCGGAGTACGACGTCGTCTGGTACGAGCGCCACGACCGCTTCGGCGCGTCGGTGCGGGTCGCGCCGCTCACCGTGTCGGGCCTCCTGAGGGAGAAGCTGTTCACGGAGCGGTCGGTGGTCCTGGCCTCGGCGACGCTCAAGCTGGGTGGCGACTTCAACGGCGTCGGCGCGTCTCTGGGTCTCGCCCCGGAGGGCATCACGGGCGACGACCTGCCCGTCTGGAAGGGGATCGATGTCGGCTCCCCGTTCGACTATCCCCGGCAGGGCATCCTCTACGTCGCCAAGCACCTGTCCCGGCCCGCGCGGGACGGCGACCGGGGCGACATGCTGGACGAGCTGACCGAGCTGATGCAGTCGGCCGGCGGGCGCACCCTCGGCCTCTTCTCCTCGATGCGGGCGGCCCAGCAGGCGGCGGAGGAGCTGCGGGTCCGCGTCCCCGAGCTGCCGATCCTGCTCCAGGGTGAGGACACCCTGGGCGAGTTGATCAAGAACTTCGCCGCCGATCCGAAGACCTGTCTGTTCGGCACGCTGTCGCTCTGGCAGGGCGTGGACGTCCCGGGGGCCAGCTGTCAGCTGGTCGTCATGGACAAGATCCCGTTCCCGCGCCCGGACGACCCGCTGATGAGCGCCCGGCAGAAGGCCGTCGAGGAGGCCGGGGGCAACGGCTTCATGGCGGTCGCGGCGACCCACGCGGCCCTGCTCATGGCTCAGGGCGCCGGCCGTCTCGTCCGGGCGACGGGGGACCGGGGCGTCGTGGCGGTTCTCGATCCGCGGCTGGCCACGGCCCGGTACGGCAGCTATCTGAAGGCCTCGCTGCCCGACTTCTGGTACACGACCGATCGCAACCAGGTGCGGAAGTCGCTGGCGGCCATCGACGCCGCGTCGAAGGCGGCGGAGGCCTGAGGCCCACCCTGTCCGAGCCGGGCGCACCGGGGCTCGGACAGGACATGGCAGGGCCCCGGGACCGGCGCAGTGGGTCCCGGGGCCCGGTCAGAGCCGGCGAGGTGGTCAGACCCGCCGGAGCACCGCCACGACCTTGCCGAGGATGGTCGCCTCGTCGCCGGGGATCGGCTGGTACGCCGCGTTGTGCGGGAGCAGCCAGACGTGGCCGTCCTCGCGCTTGAAGCGCTTGACCGTGGCCTCGCCGTCCAGCATGGCCGCGACGATGTCGCCGTTCTCCGCGACCGGCTGGCGGCGGACGGTGACCCAGTCCCCGTCGCAGATGGCGGCCTCGATCATGGAGTCGCCGACGACCTTGAGGACGAAGAGCTCGCCGTCACCGACGAGCTGTCGGGGGAGGGGGAAGACGTCCTCGACCGACTCCTCGGCCAGGATCGGGCCACCGGCGGCGATCCGGCCGACCAGGGGCACGTAGGACGCTGCGGGCTTGCCCGTGGTGTCCGTCGGCTGAGTGCTCGGCTGGTCGGAGCCGCGTACCTCGTACGCGCGGGGACGGTGCGGGTCCCGGCGGAGGAAGCCCTTGCGCTCGAGCGCCATGAGCTGGTGTGCCACGGAGGACGTGCTGGACAGGCCGACGGCCTGGCCGATCTCGCGCATCGACGGCGGGTAGCCGCGCCGCTGGACCGAGTCGCGGATGACTTCGATGACCCTGCGCTGCCGGTCCGTGAGGCCGGAGCTGTCGGCCCGGATGCCTGGAGGTCGCCCGGGGAGGGCGCGGGCGGGGCGCCCGGGGTCCTCACCGTTCATGCTTGCGTCGTTCATGGCGTGCACCGGCTCGAGTCGGCCCTGGGAGCGGTCCTGGGCGGTGATGGTGGCACTGTCTGCGGTGGTGGTCACGTCGTCGGCCCCTCTCGAATGGTCTCCCTGGCTGGCACAACGGTAGTGGCTTTCGAAAGGTTGCGCCAAACACACGTTCGAGTGAAAATTCGCAGATTGCCTTACGCGTGTATGCATGCGGGTGTATGGGCACTCATGCGCGACCGTCCCGGAGCGGCTTTGCGGTGGCGTTTCGCGGCTGTCGCCGCGCGCGGTGCGCCCTCTCAGTGTCGCACCGGGAGGGGCCGAATCGCGGGAGCGGGCGCCCCGCGACACGCGGAAGGTCCCGAATCGCCTACAACCCAAGATCTAGTGGTTGGATGGCACCGGCCACCTAGGGGTAGTGGTCCCCCGTCTGTCGGGGGTGCCCGCATCGCCTATGCTGGTGGTCGCGTCGAACGGCCTTGACGGCCGTGCGGGGTTCACCAGTCGTGCCGTGAGGGAGGGTCGGAACCTATGCACTGCCCCTTCTGCAGGCACCCCGACAGCCGAGTCGTCGACAGTCGCACCACCGACGACGGGACGTCGATCCGGCGTCGTCGCCAGTGCCCCGACTGCTCCCGTCGCTTCACGACGGTGGAGACGTGCTCGCTCATGGTGGTGAAGCGGTCCGGTGTCACCGAGCCCTTCAGCCGTACCAAGGTCATCTCGGGCGTACGCAAGGCGTGCCAGGGGCGACCGGTCACCGAGGACGCCCTCGCCAAGCTCGGCCAGCGGGTCGAGGAGGCGGTGCGCGCCACCGGCAGTGCCGAGCTGACCACCCACGACGTGGGTCTGGCCATCCTCGGCCCGTTGCAGGAGCTCGACCTCGTCGCCTACCTGCGCTTCGCGTCCGTGTACAAGGCTTTCGACAGCCTCGAAGACTTCGAGGCCGCCATCGCGGAACTCCGCGTGCGGCCCTCCGTCGAGAACTGCGGGACCGGTGCGACCCCCGAGGTCCCCGTTCCCGCCACCGCCGCCGACTGACCGGCGGTCCGGGTCCCGTGCCCGGCGACCGGCCGCGCCGAGCGGCCCTGCAGACGTGCCCCGAGCGACCCCGTGACGCTCGTGGCAGCAGTACAGAACGACGTACAGAAGACGGTGCCCTGGGACTATTTGGGCGCCAAAGTGTGTTTTGCCCGTATATGGGAGGCGGCATGACAGAGACGGCGAGCGGTCCGGCACGTGGTTCTCGTTCCAAGGGGACGAAGGCCACGGGCAAGGGACTGCGCATCGAGCGCATCCACACCACCCCCGGCGTGCACCCGTACGACGAGGTGGCGTGGGAGCGTCGTGACGTCGTCATGACCAACTGGCGCGACGGCTCGATCAACTTCGAGCAGCGTGGCGTCGAGTTCCCCGACTTCTGGTCGGTGAACGCGGTCAACATCGTCACCAGCAAGTACTTCCGCGGGGCCGTCGGCACCCCGCAGCGCGAGACCGGTCTCAAGCAGCTCATCGACCGCATCGTGAAGACGTACACGAAGGCCGGCGAGGACCACGGCTACTTCTCCTCGCCCGCCGACGCCGAGATCTTCGAGCACGAGCTGGCCTACGCCCTCCTGCACCAGATCTTCAGCTTCAACTCGCCGGTCTGGTTCAACGTCGGCACGCCCCAGCCCCAGCAGGTCTCCGCCTGCTTCATCCTCGCCGTCGACGACTCCATGGAGTCCATCCTCGACTGGTACAAGGAAGAGGGCATGATCTTCAAGGGCGGCTCCGGCGCCGGCCTGAACCTCTCCCGCATCCGCTCCTCCAAGGAGCTGCTCTCCTCCGGCGGCAACGCCTCCGGCCCGGTCTCGTTCATGCGCGGCGCCGACGCCTCCGCCGGAACGATCAAGTCGGGCGGCGCGACCCGCCGCGCGGCCAAGATGGTCATCCTCGATGTCGACCACCCCGACATCGAGGACTTCATCGAGACCAAGGTCAAGGAGGAGGAGAAGATCCGCGCGCTGCGCGACGCGGGCTTCGACATGGACCTGGGCGGCGACGACATCACGTCCGTCCAGTACCAGAACGCCAACAACTCCGTCCGCGTGAACGACACGTTCATGAAGGCCGTCGAGTCCGGCGGGAAGTTCGGCCTCACCTCCCGGATGACCGGCGAGGTCATCGAGGAGGTCGACGCCAAGTCGCTCTTCCGCAAGATGGCCGAGGCCGCGTGGGCCTGTGCCGACCCGGGCATCCAGTACGACGACACGATCAACCACTGGCACACCTGCCCCGAGTCCGGCCGCATCAACGGCTCGAACCCGTGCAGCGAGTACATGCACCTGGACAACACGTCCTGCAACCTCGCCTCCCTGAACCTGATGAAGTTCCTCAAGGACGACGGCAAGGGCAACCAGTCCTTCGACGTCGAGCGCTTCGCCAAGGTCGTCGAGCTCGTCATCACCGCGATGGACATCTCCATCTGCTTCGCCGACTTCCCCACCCAGAAGATCGGCGAGAACACCCGCGCCTACCGCCAGCTCGGCATCGGCTACGCCAACCTCGGCGCCCTGCTGATGGCGACCGGCCACGCGTACGACTCCGACGGCGGCCGCGCCCTCGCCGGTGCCATCACCTCCCTGATGACCGGCACCTCCTACAAGCGCTCCGCCGAGCTCGCCGCGGTCGTCGGCGCGTACGACGGCTACGCCCTCAACGCCGAGCCGCACCAGCGCGTCATGCAGCAGCACGCCGACGAGAACACCAAGGCCGTCCGCACGGACGACCTGGACTCGCCGATCTGGGCCGCTGCCACGGAGGCCTGGCAGGACGTGATCCGCCTCGGCGCCAAGAACGGCTTCCGCAACGCCCAGGCGTCGGTCATCGCCCCGACCGGCACCATCGGTCTCGCGATGTCCTGCGACACCACCGGCCTCGAGCCCGACCTCGCCCTGGTCAAGTTCAAGAAGCTCGTCGGCGGCGGCTCGATGCAGATCGTCAACGGCACCGTCCCGCAGGCCCTGCGCCGCCTGGGCTACCAGGAGGAGCAGGTCGAGGCGATCGTCGCCCACATCGCCGAACACGGCAACGTGATCGACGCCCCCGGTCTCAAGACCGAGCACTACGAGGTCTTCGACTGCGCGATGGGCGAGCGCTCCATCTCCGCGATGGGCCACGTCCGCATGATGGCGGCCATCCAGCCGTGGATCTCGGGCGCCCTCTCCAAGACCGTGAACCTGCCGGAGACGGCCACGGTCGAGGACGTCGAGGAGGTCTACTTCGAGGCCTGGAAGATGGGCGTCAAGGCGCTCGCCATCTACCGCGACAACTGCAAGGTCGGCCAGCCCCTCTCCGCCAAGAAGAAGGAGGAGGAGAAGGAAGAGGTCACCGCGAAGACCGAGGCGACGATCCGCGAGGCCGTCGAGAAGGTCGTCGAGTACCGTCCGGTCCGCAAGCGTCTGCCCAAGGGCCGGCCGGGGATCACCACCTCCTTCACCGTCGGCGGCGCCGAGGGCTACATGACCGCCAACTCCTACCCGGACGACGGTCTCGGCGAGGTCTTCCTCAAGATGTCCAAGCAGGGCTCGACGCTCGCGGGCATGATGGACGCCTTCTCCATCGCCGTCTCCGTCGGCCTCCAGTACGGCGTTCCGCTGGAGACCTACGTCTCGAAGTTCACCAACATGCGCTTCGAGCCGGCCGGCATGACGGACGACCCGGACGTGCGGATGGCGCAGTCGATCGTCGACTACATCTTCCGCCGCCTGGCACTCGACTTCCTGCCCTTCGAGACCCGCTCCGCCCTCGGCATCCACTCCGCCGAGGAGCGTCAGCGGCACCTCGACACCGGCTCGTACGAGCAGGCCGAGGACGTCGACGTCGAGGCCCTGGCCCAGTCGGCCCCCCGCGCCCAGGAGCTGAAGGCCGTCGCGGCCCCTGCCCCGAAGATCGAGGTCCCGGCCCCGAAGCAGGCGCACACCTCGGCCGAGCTCGTCGAGATGCAGCTCGGCATCAGCGCCGACGCCCCGCTCTGCTTCTCCTGCGGGACGAAGATGCAGCGCGCAGGCTCCTGCTACATCTGCGAGGGCTGCGGCTCGACCAGCGGCTGCAGCTGACACCGTCTGGCTGACCAGTGAAGGGGACCGGCCTCGCGCCGGTCCCCTTCGCCGTACCCGGACCGGGGAGATTCCGTCCGGGGGAGTCCCGACCTCAGGGGCGTGCGGAGCCGAGGACCGCGCCGAACGCCTGGGGATCGGCGTCGAAGCCGTGGCTGATCGGGCGGTACGTCCAGCCGTCGGCGCCCTCTCTCGTGAACTCCACGACCGTCGCCGAGAGGGCGTCCGGTACGTCCGCGAAGTCATGGAGCAGCAGGTCCGTGTAGCCCTCGCGGACCCGTACGCCCGTGTTCGCCACGTCGCCGAAGGACCGCCGCCCGCCGCCCTGCTGTATGGCAACGCCCACCACCACGCGCGCGTACCGCGGTGCCAGCCGGTCGAGTTCCAGGGTCATGGCCTCGTCGTAGCCGAACCCCTGACCCGTGCGGCTGTCCCGGTGGAGGGTGATCGTGCCGTCGGGGGACCGGCTCCCGAAGTGCACCAGCTGGACCGGCGTCCCGTGGGTGTCCTCCGCGTCGAAGACACCGGCGACGATGTCCAGGTCGTGGGCCGGTGCGCCGCTCGGGGCAGGGTCCCACTTGAGCGTCACCTCGACGCGGCTCACCCCTTTGTTGAGTCCGCTCATGGTGCTTCCCCTCTCCGCGCACGCCCCCGCGCACGCCTCGCGTCGTCCCGCCGGCCCCTTCATCTGCCTGTGGTCGCCGACCGGTTGCTCATGGTGTCACGGTGCTCCGACAGAGAGCCCGGGGGTCGAGGAGGCGAATGGTTCGTGCAGCGATGTGGAGCCGGATCTCGATGCATCAATGGCTCGATTCAAACGTGCGGGCGAGCGGGGCAGGAGGACGCGCGCCGATCGGGGACGAGCGCGCCCCGTGGGAGCCCGACGAGGCCTGCCGGGGCGGTCGTCCGCGCCGTACGATGGCGCGGTGCTGGTCAAGTGGATTCGCTGCACCGTCACGGACCGTCGAGGGTTCGAGCGGGGGCAGCGGAAATGGGCGGGGCTGCTCGGTGAGCCGGGGTTCCGGGGGCAGGGCGGCGGTTGGAGCCGATCTCGGCCGGACGTCGCCCATGTCTTCGGGTTCTGGGAGAGCCGCGCCTTTTACGACTCCTTCATGGCGCGCTCGCACGATCGCCTGGCGGCGACGCAGGCGGGCACCTTCAAGGACAGCCAGGTCAAGCTGTTCGACCACCGCTTCGACGTGAAGACCGGGTTCGAGCCGCGGTTCGCCGACGCGGACGTGGCCAGGGTCGCGCACTGCCGGGTTCACGAGGACCGCGCCGAGCACTTCGCGCTGATGCAGGAGAAGGTGTGGAACCCGGCGATGGCGGGGTCTCCCGGGATGCTGCGGGGGCTGTTCGGCGAGGCGCCCGGCAGCGAGTTCCTGGTGCTGTCGATGTGGCAGTCCGCCGCTGAGCACGGGAAGTACCGGGTGGAGCGGATCGAGCGGCTCGGGCTCCGGGCGAGGACCGACGCCGATGTGGCGGCGCTGGCCGGGGACGTGGTGCAGCTCGAACCGGCCTGGACGGTCTGAACGGGACCGGACTCCGCGCGAGCCCGGCTCGCACGGCCCCGCGCTGGTTCGACTCCTGTCCTCGTGCGGCCGTGCTGCGCAGCTTTCCACGGGCGCGGCCGGGTGATCGCGGGCTCCCGGAAGCACGGGGGAGCAGGGCCTACGCGGGCGCGTAGGCACCGGCTTCGACGCCGGCCAGGACCGTGCGCGCCGCTTGGTCCGCGAGCGCGCCGTCGATCGGTTCGCGGGTGACGAAGAGCCGTAGGAACAGGGGGGCGGAGACCGCCCGGACGACGGCGCCCGCGTCGGTCTCGCGAGGTGCCTCGCCGCGGCCGACCGCCCGTTCGACGACGATCTCGCAGCGGCGGAAGCGCTCGGCGTAGAAGGCGTGCAGGGCCTGCGCCGCCCGCGGGGACTGGAACGCGGCCCCGACGAACGCCGTGGGAGCCGCCGCGACGGCCGGATCGCCGAACGCGTCGACGACCTCGTGCGCGAGTGCGTGCAGATCCCCGGCGAGGGTGCCGGTGTCCGGCGGTGTCCAGGCGTCCTCGTTCGCCAGCTCCAGCGCGTCCGCCAGGAGGCCCTCGACGCTGCCCCAGCGACGGTAGAGCGTCGTCTTGTGGACTCCCGAGTGTTCGGCCACGTACTCCACGGTCAGTGCGGGGTAGCCGTGCTCGGACAGGCCGGTCAGGACGGCGTCGCGGACGGCCGCCCGGGTGCGGGCCGTACGGCCGCCGGGGCGCATGCTGCCCGGCGCCGGGGCCGGGCGGTCCTCGATCGAGTCGTTCAATTGCCACTCCCGTTGCGTTAGGTGATCGAGTGTGCCACACTCGTCTTAATGCGATCCAGGTTGCATTTGACTCTCGGCCGTTGGAGGCGCCCTTGCCCACTCAGATCTCACTGCACGACGTCGTCGTCTCCCGTGGCGACCGACTGCTCCTCGACCAGGTCTCGCTCTCCGTGCGCCCCGGGGAGCGGATCGGGATCGTCGGGGAGAACGGCGCGGGGAAGTCGACCCTGCTCCGGCTCCTCGCCGGGGCGGACCAGCCGGACGAGGGCAGCGTCGTCACCGTCGCCGACGGCGGTCTGCGCATGCTGGCCCAGACCCCCGAGCTGCCGGCCGGCTCCACCGTCGGCGACGCCATCGACGCCGCCCTCGCCGAGCTCCGCGCCATGGAGCGGCGGCTGCGGGAACTCGAAAGCCGGCTCGACGCGGCGGACGCGGCCGAGCTCGACGCCTACGGCGAGCTCCTCACCGCCTACGAGCTGAGAGGCGGCTACGAGGCGGACGCCCGGGTCGACAAGGCGCTGTACGGACTCGGCCTCGCGGGGACCGGCCGTGCGCGGACACTCGGCAGCCTCTCCGGCGGCGAGCTGGCCCGGCTCGGCATCGCCTGCGCGGTCGCCGCGGGGCCCGAGGTGCTCCTGCTCGACGAACCCACCAACCACCTCGACGCGCAGGGTCTCGACTGGCTGGAGCAGGCCCTCGTGGCGCACCGCGGGACGGTCGTGGCCGTCTCCCACGACCGGACCTTCCTGGAGCGGGTCGCCACCGCGATCGTCGAGGTCGACGCCGACCGGCGTGCGCTCGCGCGGTACGGAGACGGATACGCCGGCTACCGCACGGCGCGCGCTGCCGCGCGGCGACGGTGGGAGCAGGACTACGAGGAATGGTGCGAGGAGACGGCGCGGCTGGAGGCGTACGCCTCGACCACGGCCCACGGAGTCGCACAGGGGAGGGAGATGAAGGACAACAACAAGATGGCCTTCGACCGGGCGGCAGGACGGGTCCAGGCCTCCGTCTCGGGCCGGGTCCGCAACGCCCGGGAGCGGCTGAAACGCCTCCGCGAGGAGCCCGTCCCCCCGCCGCCCGCACCGCTCTCCTTCTCCGCGCGCCCCCGGACGGACGGAGCGGAGGGAGCACTCGTCACCCTGACCGGAGTGCGGGTCGCGGACCGCCTCCGCGTGGACGCCCTCACCGTCCGTGCCGGGGAGCGGCTGCTCGTCCACGGCGGCAACGGCGCGGGCAAGTCGACACTGCTACGGATCATGGCGGGTGCGGACGACCCCGACGCCGGAGTCGTCCACCGCGCCGGACGCGTCGGATACCTGGCCCAGGAGATCACGGTCCGGCGTCCGGACGAGCGACTCCTGACCTGCTTCGGCCGAGGACTCGCCCTCGCCGAGGACGAGCGGGCGGAACTGCTCCTCTCGTACGGACTGTTCCGGGTGGGCGACCTCGACGTACCGGTCGGCGCCCTCTCCGCCGGCCAGCTCCGCCGGCTCGCCCTCGCCCGGCTCCTGGCGCGGCCCGCCGACCTGCTCCTGCTCGACGAGCCGGCCAACCACCTGGCCCCCGGGCTCGTGGAGGAATTGGAGCAGGCCCTGGAGCAGTGGACCGGAGCCCTGGTCGTCGTCTCGCACGACCGTGCGCTGCGCCACCGCTTCACCGGGCACATACGCCGGATGGACTCCGGACGCCTCCTCGGTTGAGCCTGCCCGGGAACGGCGATCTAGGGTCGGGGTATGGCACGACCGCGGCGCATCGTCCTCGTACGGCACGGAGAGTCCGAGGGCAATGTCGATGACACGGTGTACGAACGGGAGCCCGATCACGCCCTGCGGCTCACGGAGACCGGATGGCGACAGGCGGAGGAGACGGGGGAGCGGCTGCGGGAACTCTTCGGGGACGAGGCGGTCAGCGTCTACGTCTCGCCGTACCGGCGCACCCACGAGACGCTCCGGGCCTTCCGGCTGCCCCCGGAGCAGGTCCGGGTCCGGGAGGAGCCCCGGCTCCGGGAGCAGGACTGGGGCAACTGGCAGGAGAGGGAGGACGTACGCCTGCAGAAGGCCTACCGGGACGCGTACGGGCACTTCTTCTACCGCTTCGCCCAGGGCGAGTCGGGGGCGGACGTCTACGACCGGGTCGGCGCGTTCCTGGAGAGCCTCTACCGCAGCTTCGAGGCGCCCGACCACCCGCCGAACGTCCTGATCGTCACCCACGGACTGACCATGCGGCTGTTCTGCATGCGATGGTTCCACTGGACCGTCGCGGACTTCGAGTCGCTGTCGAACCCCGGCAACGCCGAGACCCGCACGCTCACGCTCGACGCGCACGGGCGATACCGTCTGGACAGGCCGTTCGAACGCTGGCGCACCCCGGAACCGTACGGCCCCACCGGATAGAGTGGCAGACCGATGACCGCTGACTCCTCATTCGACCGGCGCTTCGACCGCGCCCTGGCCAGCCTGCGCGGGCTGTCCGTGGGAGACGCCCTGGGCTCCCAGTTCTTCGTACCCGCCAACTATCCCCTGCTGAAGCGCCGCGAGCTGCCCGACGGCCCCTGGCAGTGGACCGACGACACCGAGATGGCCTGCTCCGTCCTGGCCGTCCTCGCCCGCCACGAACGGATCGACCAGGACGCCCTGGCCATGTCGTTCGCCCGGCACCACGACTTCGACCGGGGCTACGGGCCCGCGGTCAACCGCATGCTCCGCCTGATCCGGGAGGGTGGCGACTGGCGTGAGCTGGCCGCCGCGCTCTTCCAGGGGCAGGGCTCCTGGGGCAACGGCGCCGCGATGCGGATCGCGCCCCTCGGCGCCTGGTACGCGGACGACCCGGAGCAGGCGACGCATCAGGCCGAGATCTCCGCCTACACGACCCACCAGCACCGTGAGGCCGTGGTGGGCGCCATGGCCGTCGCCGCGGCGGCAGCCCTGGCCGCTGACCCGGCCGGACCGCCCACACCGGAGGCGCTGCTCGACGGGGTCGTCGCCCTGGTGCCCCGCAGCGCCGTCGGCGCGGGCCTGCGCCGGGCGCGCGACATGCTCGACTACGGCGACGCCGGAACGGTCGCCGCCGTCCTGGGCAGCGGCCGGCGCACCAGCGCGCACGACACGGTTCCCTTCGCGCTCTGGTCGGCCGCCCGCGGCCTCGGTGACTTCGAGCGGGTGTTCTGGACGACCGCACAGGTCGGCGGCGACGTCGACACGACCTGCGCCATCGCCGGCGGCGTGGTGGCCGCGGCGACCACCGGCGCGCCGCCGGCGGAGTGGCTGCGCCAGACCGAGGACCTGCCGGAGTGGGCTTCGGTCCAGACGGCCTGATACGGCACGACAGCCCCGGGCCCGCGCGTGCGAAGGTCCGGGGCCGTCGGTGCGTCGTCAGCTCACCGGTCGCGTCGTCACGCCACCGGCCCCGCGGCCTCCGCGCGGCCGCTGAGCGCCTCCAGATCGCTCTTGCGGACCCTGATCACCAGTACGGCCGTCACCAGCGCGATCAGCACCATGACGACGGCGGCGGTGAAGGCCGAGGAGATGCCGGAGGTCAGCACCTCGTGGCCCCAGGGCGCGGGCAGCTCCTTCGTCTTCATCGCCTCGGCCTGCTGCTCGGGTGTCGCCTTGGCGAGGAAGTCGGGCAGCTGCCTCTCGCCCTCCTCCCGGCTCGCCGTTCCGAAGATCGTGACGAGGATGGAGAGGCCCAGCGAACCACCGACCTGCTGGGTGGCGTTGAGCAGGCCCGACGCGGCCCCCGCCTCGTGCTGCGCCACTCCGGAGACGGCCGTGAGGGTGAGCGTCACGAAGTTGAGGCCCATGCCGAAGCCGAAGAGGATCATCGGGCCGAGGACGCCGCTCGCGTAGCTGCTGTCCGCGCTGATGAAGGTCAGCCAGAACAGACCCGTGCCGGTGATCGCCGCACCGCTCACCATGAACGGCTTGGGGCCGATCACCGGCAGCAACCGCTGGGCGAGGCCCGCGCCGGCGCCGATCGCGAAGGTCACGGGAAGGAAGGCGAGTCCGGACTGGATCGGGCTGTACCCCAGGACGTTCTGCACCCACAGCACGATGAAGAAGAACATGCCGAACATGGCGGCCGCCAGGCTCAGCATGATGACGTACGTGCCCGAGCGGTTGCGGTCCGCGAACATGCGGAGCGGGGTGATCGGCTCTTTCGCGCGGGACTCCACCACGGCGAACGCGACGAGCAGGACGACCGCCGACACGAAGGACCCGATGGTGAGCGAGTCCTTCCACCCCTCCTCGGACGCCCGGATGAAGCCGTAGACCAGCGCCGCCATGCCGAGGGTCGAGGTCGCGGCGCCCGCGATGTCGAACCGGCCGGGGTGCCGCTCGGACTCGGCGATGTAGCGCGGGGCCAGGAAGGCGATCAGGAGGCCGATCGGGACGTTCACGAAGAGCACCCAGCGCCAGTCCAGCCATTCGGTGAGCAGGCCGCCGGCCAGCAGACCGATCGCGCCGCCACCGGCGGAGACGGCGGCGAACACGCCGAACGCCCGGTTGCGTTCCGGCCCTTCGGGGAAGGTCGTGGTGATCAGCGCGAGCGAGGTGGGCGAGGCGATGGCGCCGCCGACGCCTTGGAGCGCCCGCGCGGCGAGTAGATGCCAGGGCTCCTGGGCGAAGCCGCCGAGCAGCGAGGCGAAGGTGAAGAGCAGGATGCCGGCCATGAACACCCGGCGGCGTCCCAGGATGTCTCCGGCCCGTCCCCCGAGGAGCAGCAGACCGCCGAAGGTGAGCGTGTAGGCGCTGAGCACCCACGACAGGTCGGTGGTCGAGAAGGACAGCGCGTCCTGGATGTGGGGCAGGGCGATGTTCACGATGGTGGCGTCGAGCACGACCATCAGCTGGCAGGCGGCGATGACCGTCAAGGCGATACCCGGCCGTCCTCCGGCGCGAGCTGGTCCGTCCTTGGCCTGTGTGTCGACCGGAGAAGTTGTCACTATGGATCCCCCACGGAAGAATTAGTGAACGCGCCCGTTCACTGTTCATCACGGTAGTGAGTCCCCCCGAGTGAACGCAACCGTTCACTCGGCACCGCCGACGACATGACACCGTCTCAACGGAGAGATCCTGATGGTTACTTCGCGCTCCGCGGCCGCCGCTCGGCCGGAGAGGGTGGCGCTGCGGCGTCGTGGCCCCGTACTCGAGCGGGCCATTCTGGAAGCCGCGCTGGAGCAGCTGGGCCGCGTCGGCTGGAACGGTCTGACGATGGAGGGTGTCGCGGTCGGCGCTCAGACGGGCAAAGCCGCGGTGTACCGCCGGTGGCCCTCGAAGGAAGACCTCGTCGCGGACGCGCTCCAGGCCGGTCTTCCCGCCCTCGACGAAGCGCCGGATCTCGGCGACGTGCGCGAGGAGCTGTACGAGCTGTGCCGCCGCGTCCGCGATGTCATGTACTCCAAGCCCGGCTTCGCGCTGCGTGCAGTCCTTCACGAATGCGACGCGGAGGCCGCCGAACGGTTCCACGGCCTGATCGTGACGGGCGTCGTCGAGCCCTCCGCCCGGCTCTTCCGTGAGGTACTGCGCCGCGGAATCGCCAGAGGTGAGGTGCGGGCGGACGCGAACAACGATCTCGTCGTCGATGTCGTTCCCGCGATGATGATGTATCGATCGAAAGTGTGCGCGAGCGAATGGACGGATGTCGAGATCGCCGATCTGATCGACCGGATCATGGTGCCGCTCCTCCGCGCCTGACCCGGACGGGAGGCCTCCGAGGGGCGGCCGGCACGGGCCCGCGACAGCTCGGAGCCGACCCTTCGGGCGCCTGACGGGAATCCGGGTATCGCACTCGGTGCCGGGCGGCGTAACCTGTCAGGCGCCATGCCGTATGAACCACCCACCCACACCGTCGAGCGATCGCTCCGAGCCACCACCGGAGCCAAGATCGTTGCCGGAGTCGACGAGGTCGGACGCGGGGCGTGGGCCGGCCCCGTCACCGTGTGCGCCGCCGTCACCGGACTGCGCCGGGCGCCCGAAGGGCTCACCGACTCCAAACTGCTCACCCCCAAGCGCCGCACCGCGCTCGCCGCGGAGCTGGAGCGCTGGGTCACGGCCTACGCCCTCGGCGACGCCTCTCCTCAGGAGATAGACGAGCTCGGGATGACCGCCGCCCTGCGCCTCGCGGCCGTCCGGGCCCTGGAAGGCCTCCCCGTCCGGCCCGACGCGGTGATCCTCGACGGCAAGCACGACTACCTCGGCAGCCCCTGGCAGGTGCGCACCGTGATCAAGGGCGACCAGTCCTGCATCGCCGTGGCCGCCGCCTCCGTCATCGCCAAGGTCCGGCGCGACACCGTCATGGCCCGGATGTGCGTGGACGCCGAGGAGTACGCGGCATACGCCTTCGACGCCAACGCGGGCTACCCTTCCCCGGTCCACAAAGCGGCTCTCGAAGAGCTGGGGCCCACCCCGCACCACCGTCTCTCCTGGTCGTACCTGGACGCCATGCCCAGGTGGCGCCACCTCAAGAAGGTCCGCCTCTCCGCCGAGGCGGTCGCGCTGGAGAGCGGGGGCCAACTCGGCTTCGACTTCTGAACTTCCGGTCACGGAACCGCGGCCCCGTCCCAGGGACCGGGTCCTCCACGCGGCCGGGGTGCACATGTGCGCCCACCCGCCGGTGCCCCGCGCAGCGGCGTTTGATAGACATCCACCCATGCCTCTCATCCCCGAGGAGCCTCAGATTCACGAGAGCGCCCAGGGTCCCCGCGCCACCGCGGCCGCCGGCCGCCCCGCGTCGACCCCCCGTCCCGTACCCGGCCCGCGTACCGCGGCCTCACCGCGTCCCGGACGCCCCGTTCCCGGCCCCGCCAGGCCCGCGGCTCCGGCACCTCGCCCGCACCTCGGTGCCGGGCCCTCTCCGGCGAACACCGCGGAGAATCGTTCCGATCAGCGATCCACCCCCCAGCTCCAGCTGATCCCGGCCCCCGCCGACGGTGCGCTCGACGCCGCCGAGGAGGCACTGGACCTGCTCCTGGAGAGCGGGCGGGCGCCGGGCGAGGTCCTGGTGCTCACCACCGGCGACCCGCACCCGTGGGCCGCGCACGAGATGACCTTCGGCGAGGCCGCCTACTGGGCCCAGCAGGACAGCGGTGACGACGTGTTCTTCGCGCCCGCCGCCGCAGTGGAGCGGGCGGCCTCCCGCCCCGTGGTGATCGTCGCCGTGAACGGCGGGGACGACCGGACAGCCGCCGAGGCGCTGCCGTCCGCCATGGCCCGCGCCGGAGTCCTGCTCGTCGTCTGCGGTGACCCGCAGCGCGTCACGACGCTCCTCGGAGCGGGCGCCGGAGTCTGATCGACGGCCCCTCCGCCGGACCGAACCGGGTCCGGCGGAGGTCGACGTCCTCCGCGTCCTCAGCGCGCGGCGGCCCGGCGCAGGGGCTCGGTAGCCCCGCTCGCGGTTCTCGGCGTCAGCCGGCCGAGCTCGGCCGACCCCTCGCCGAGCGGCAGGGGGAGCGAGTCGGAACTCGGGCGGCGCCCTCCGCGCCCCTCGCCGAGCACCTGCCAGCCCGCCCGGGTCAGCGTGATGTACGCGCCGCAGCGGAGGCCGTGCAGGGTGCAGGCGTCCCTGAGCCCCCACATCCACGCGCCGTCCTCCTCGGTCCAGCGCTCGTCACCGTCGCGGCAGTACATCAGCACCGCCGTGCGCACCGGAGTCCGTCTGCGGAGGTCGTGCGGGATGACCCGCCGCAGATGCGCGAGCAGCGCGTTGCGGAACTCCCAGCCGTCCGCCGGAGTCGGGCGACGGACGAACGACGCGCTGGCGGCGATCCGTTCCTCGTGGTCGAGGATCGCGAGGACCGCCGTCGAGGGCGTGGGCGCGTGGCGCGAGTGCAGTCCGCCGACGACCTCGCGCGGACTGCGCAGCAGCGGGATCCCCGCCGCGGCCCACTCGGCCGGTTCGAGTACCCGAGCGAGGCGGTTGGCGGACTCGGACGACGATCTGAGCGAGGCGGCTGTGGGCGGAGCGAATCCGAGGGTCACGGTCCTCCCTTCGGATACGCGCCCGCAAGGCGGGCAAGGTCGGGTGAGGGCGCACCACAGCACAGCCCGTCCAGACCGCTGGCGGGGCGTGCGAGGCGGTTTCCCAATTCTTGCGGGCCCTGGGGCGAGCGGCAATGAGCAATTGAGGCCGCTGACGGGATTGCGTCGGTATGCCTTTCATATCCCTGCCCAGTCGCCCATTGTTCACTCCCCGTTTCCCCTCCCGTTTCACCCTTGGACTGCGAGCACCAGCGGAAACACTCCTTCCGCTCCGGCCCGGCGCAGCAGCCGGGCCGCCACCGCCAAGGTCCAGCCGCTGTCGGACAGGTCGTCGACGAGGAGCACCGGCCCTCCGGCCGCGGCCAGCCGCTCACCCAACTCGGTGGAGACCGTCAGCGTGCGCTGCAACCCCACCACCCGCTGGGCGCTGTTGGTCCGGGACAGCCGCACGTCCTCCGCCTCCGGCGCGTACTCCACCGTCCCGAGCAGGGGCATCCTGCCGATCTCCGCGATCCGCTGCCCGAGCGAACCCACCAGCCGGGGCCTGCGGTGGGAGGCCACCGTGACCACACCGGCCGGGCGGGCGGGCGCGTCGGACGCCCCCGAGGCCCAACCGCCGGGCCCCTTGGCCCAGTCGGCGAGCACATGCACCACCGCCTGCACGACATCGTCTGGAACGGGACCGTCGGCCGCGGTGTCGGCCAGGAGCGGACGCAGCCGGTTCCCCCAGCCGATGTCCGAGAGGCGTCCCAGAGCCCGGCCGCCGAAAGCCTGTTCCCCCGCCGGGATACGGCCCTTCAGATCGACGCCGACGGCCGCCAGTCCGGTCGGCCACATCTTCCGCGGCTCGACCTCCACGCCCGGCCGGCCGAGCTCGCCCTTGGCCGCGTCCAGCGCCGCGTCGGTGACCTTCGGGTCGAACCGGCTCCCCGCGCAGTTGTCGCAGCGACCGCACGGCGCGGCCTCCTCGTCGTCCAACTGGCGGCGCAGGAACTCCATCCGGCATCCCGAGGACGCCGCGTAGTCGCGCATCGCCTGCTGCTCCGCCGCCCGCTGCCGCGCCACCCAGGCGTACCGCTCGGTGTCGTACACCCAGGGACGGCCCGTGCTCTCCCACCCGCCCTTCACCCGCCGCACCGCGCCGTCCACGTCGAGGACCTTGAGCATCGTCTCCAGACGGGTCCTGCGCAGCTCGACCAGAGGCTCCAGGGCGGGCAGCGACAAGGGCCGGCCCGCGTGGGCGAGTACGTCGATGGTCCGACGCACCTGCTCCTCGGGAGGGAAGGCCACCGACGCGAAGTACCGCCAGATCGCCTCGTCCTCCTGCCCCGGCAGCAGCAGCACCTCGGCGTGCTCCACACCACGCCCGGCACGGCCGACCTGCTGGTAGTACGCGATCGGAGAGGACGGCGACCCGAGATGCACCACGAAGCCGAGATCGGGCTTGTCGAAGCCCATGCCGAGGGCCGAGGTCGCCACGAGCGCCTTGACCCGGTTGGCCTGGAGGTCGTCCTCCGCCTGCTGCCGGTCGGCGTTCTCCGTGCGGCCCGTGTACGAGGAGACCGTGTGTCCGCACTGGCGCAGATAGGTCGTGACCTCGTCCGCCGCGGCGACCGTCAGCGTGTAGATGATGCCGGAACCGGGCAGTTCGCCGAGGTGGTCGGCCAGCCACGCCAGGCGGTGGGCCGCGTCCGGCAGCCGGACCACCCCCAGGCTCAGGCTCTCCCGGTCCAGCGGGCCGCGCAGCACCAGGGCGTCCGTCCCGGCGCCGGTGCCGAGCTGCTCGGCCACGTCGGCCGTCACCCGGGCGTTCGCCGTCGCCGTGGTCGCGAGCACCGGAACCCCGGACGGCAGGTCCGCCAGCATCGTGCGCAGCCGGCGGTAGTCGGGACGGAAGTCGTGCCCCCAGTCCGAGATGCAGTGCGCCTCGTCCACCACCAGCAGGCCGGTCGCGGCGGCGAGCCGGGGCAGCACCTGGTCACGGAAGTCGGGGTTGTTGAGCCGCTCGGGGCTCACCAGGAGGACGTCCACCTCGCCGGCGGCCACCTCCTCCTGGACCGTGTCCCACTCCTCCGTGTTCGACGAGTTGATCGTCCGGGCACGGATGCCCGCGCGCGCCGCCGCCTCCACCTGGTTGCGCATCAGCGCGAGCAGGGGGGAGACGATCACGGTCGGTCCGCTGCCGCGCTCGCGGAGCAGCGAGGTCGCCACGAAGTACACGGCCGACTTGCCCCAGCCCGTCCGCTGCACCACCAGGGCGCGACGCCGGTCGGCCACTAGTGCCTCGATGGCCCGCCACTGGTCCTCGCGCAGTCTCGCCGTGCCGGTCGGGTCCGAGACGAGACGGGAGAGCACGGCGTCGGCGGCGGTCCGGAGCGCCGCACGGTCTTCCAGGGGGTCTGCGTGGGTCATGACCCCATGCAACCCGATGCCTCGGACATCCGGCGAATGAGCGCCGGATCTGTGGATAACCCGAACGGGTCGACGAAAGCCCCGTTCTCGGAGTTATCCACAGGGGTTTCGGATTTCGGGAGATCACGAGACCGTCCTGACCATGAACGCGAACCACCACGAAACCAGCGGACCCACCCGTACCCAGATCACCCTGCGCGGCCCCGCCGAACTGGCCGACGCCCTGCCCTTCGTCCTGGGCTTCCACCCCACCGACTCCGTCGTCCTCGTCGCCCTCCACGGCGAGCACGGCCGCTTCGGCGGACGGGTCAGGCTCGGCATTCCCCGTTCGCCCCGCGAATGGGCGACCACCGCCGACCACCTCGCCGAATGCCTCGTGGAGGGAGGCGCACGGAGCGGCGCCCGCCCCGACGGCATCGTCGTCTTCCTCTGCCAGGACCCTGGGGCGGGCGAGACGGGACGCAGGGTCATGGAGCGCCTTCGCCCCTTCGCCCAGCGGTTGCGCACGGCCTGTGGCGCCCTCGACATCCCGGTCTACGAGGCCCTCTGCATCTCCGACGGCCTCTACTTCTCCTACTGCTGCCCCGACGCCCGCTGCTGCCCGCCCGACGGAACCCCGCTCGCCCTCAGCGGTACGACGGTGATGGCGGCGACCGCGGCCTACGCCGGCGTCCAGGTCCGGGGGACCCTGCGGGACATGCAGCGGCGGTTCCGGCCCACCGGTGGGCCTCGGGAGGAGCAGCAGCGCTCGGCGCTCGACGCGAGCGCCGCCGCCACCGTCCCCCGGATCATCGACGGAGCCCAGGACGAGGGGCGGGAGGAGGTGCGCGAGGCGACTCTGAGCCTCGCCCGCGTGGTGCTCCGCCGCTTCGCCCATCCGGTGAAGGCGGCCGCGCCGACCGGCTCCACAGGGAGTCCCGGTGACCCGAGGACGGCCCGGATCGACGCCGCCGGATGGGCGGCGGAGGACGAGGCCGACGACGCCCTGGTCGGGACGGACGAGGCGGCCACCCTGATCATCGGACTCCAGGACCGGGCCACCCGGGACCGCGCCGCCGAATGGATGGAGGGCTGGGAGGGCGCCGCGGCGCTGCGCCTCTGGCGGGTCCTGGCGCGACGCTGTGTCGCCCCCTACCAGGAGCACTCCGCCGCACCGCTCACCCTCGCGGGCTGGGCCGCCTGGTCCACCGGCGACGAGCCGACCGCCCGGGTCGCCCTCGGACTCGCGCTCGAGGTGGACGCCGAGTACGTCTTCGCCCGGCTGCTGCACCAGGCGTGCAACGAGGGGCTCGATCCCGAGTCGCTCCGCTCATGCCTGCGAGCCGAACGGGACGACCGGCTTGCCGCGGACGAGGCGGCTGTCCGCGTGTCCGCGCAGGTCCGGACCCGCGTCGCGCGCTCGCGGGGCAGCAGGCGGACCGTGCGGAAGGCCGGTCGCGGGCCCGCTGCGGCGGAACGGCGCACCGCGGCCGGCGTCCGGCCCGGCGGGCCCGCCGCGGGGAGGCCGGGAAGCCGGTCGCCGCGGCAGGGTGGGCAGCGTGGCACCAGGAGCGGCCGATGAGGACCGTGACCCGGCCCCCGGTCGGCGCGTTCAGCTCTCTGGCGGAGTCGTCCGAACCGTCCCGCCGACACCGCGCCGGCCGCCCGGTCCGCACAGAGAGCACCCCGTACCCGCCATGGCCCTCAGCCCCGTCCCGGCCCCCGGCCGCCCCACCGGACCCCCCGTCGGTCACACGCCCGGCCGCCCCACCGGGCACCGGACCGGGGTCACAGCCGGCGCTCCGCCGCCCCGCGCGGTCCGGCCGGTGGACCTTCCCTCGGTGCACGACGCGCTCCTCTGCGTCGCACTGCCCGCCCTCGCCGTCAGCGCCGGGCACGGCCAGCTCACCGGGGAGGGACCCGAGGGCGTGTACGCGGCGGGCCGACGGATCCTCTCCCGGTGCGTCCTCCGCGTGGCGGGGCGTGAACCGCTCGCCCTCCAGGGCCGGATGGCCGCCGCGGACCGGGCCGTGTTCCTCGGAGCCCTCCGAGCACCAGGAGACCTGGGCCCCGATCCCGGACTCACCGTCGAACGCACCCGGAGCGCCGACGGCAGTGAGCGGATCACGCTGCGCAGTGCCGCCGCCCGCCCGCTGCGCCTCCCCGTGGAAATCGCTCTGGGGTCGGATCTCGCGGACCTGGGGGCGGTGGCGTCCGGCCGGCCCGGACCCGAGCTCACGGCGAGCGTCCACGGCACCGGCCTGCGCTGGACCGGCGAGGGCGGACGATCCGTCACCGTCACGGCGGACCCGCCGCCCATGGACGCCCTGGCCGCGGCGGGCGTCCTGCGCTGGGAGGCCGAGCTGGCGCCCGGGGGCACCTTCACGGTCCGGCTCCGGGTACGCGACGGCGCGCCCGGCCGTCCCGCCGGTTCCCAGGGCGGCGCCGGGCGGCCGGGCGGTCACGTCCTTGCCGAAGCCCTCGCCGAGGGCGACGACCCCCGCCCGGGGCAGCTGCTGCGCACCTCGGTCGAGGACCTGCGGGCTCTGCTCCAGCGCGACCCGGCCCATCCGACCGGCGTCCATCTGGCGGCGGGCGTCCCCTGGCGCTGCGGACCCGTCACCGCCGAGGCGCTCTGGGCGGCCAGGATGGCCCTGCCCCTCGGCACCCGGCTCGCCGCCACGACCCTGCGCGCCCTCGGACGGTCCCAGCTGTCCGGCGGCTCCGAGGCCGGTCGCATCCCGGGCCCGCTCCGGGACGCAGGACCCCATCTGCCGCCCCACTGCACCGGAATCGAGGCCACCCTCGCCTTCCCCGTCGTGCTCGCCGAGGCCCGCCGCTGGGGGCTGCCGACGGCGGACCTGGAAGAGCTGCTGCCCACCGCGGAGCGATGCCTGGAGTGGCTGCGCCGCACCGCCGGCACGAGCGGGCTCGTCCCGGACCCGGGGACCGCCGGGCCCTGGCGCGCCGAGACGCAGGCGCACGCACATCGTGCGGCGCAGCTCGGCGCGGACCTGCTGGGCGCCTGCGGAAGGCCCGGGGGAGAGGCGCTGTTGGAGGCCGCGGGCGCGATGCGCGAGCAGTTCCGGCGGGAGTTCTGGCTCGACGACCCGGCCGGCGGACGGCCCGCCGCCGCCCTCGGACCGGACGGCCGGACCTGGCCCCAGCTCGGCGGCTGGGCGGCCCATCTCCTCGACACCGGACTGCTCGGCGGCGGCCGCCTCGCCCAAGGACTGCTGGACAGGGCGGAGGCCGAGCAGGTGGCGCGGCTGCTCGGCACCCCCGCGCTGGACTCCGGCTGGGGCCTGCGCAGCCTGGGTGCCAAGGAGCCCGGGTACAACCCCTTCGGGCATCGGGCGGGCGCCGTGCGGGTGCACGAGACGGCGGTCGCGGTGGCGGGGGTCGCCGCCCTCGGCCACGAGAAGGAGGCCGCCTCCCTGCTCCGCGGGCTGCTCGACGCGGCGGAGAGCTTCGCGTACCGGCTGCCCGAGATGTACGCGGGGGAGCAGCGCACGGCGGGCGGGCGACCGGTTCCCCACCCCGCCGCGTGCCGCCCGGCGGCCGTCGCCGCCGCCGGAGCCCTCCACGCGTTGCTGGCCCTCGCCGGCGTCCGGCCCGACGCCCCGGGCCGCTCCGTGTCCACGCACCCCCTGCGGTCGGCGCCGCTCGGGGCGATCAGGTTCTCGGGGCTCGTGGTCGCGGGCGAGCCCTTCGCCGTGCGAGTCGGCAGGCTCGGTCTCGGTATGGTCGAGGAGGCCGCAGAGGGCCTTCAACTGGGGGTGTGACGGGATGCCGGGCACAGACACGACGGAAGCCTCGCGCGAAGGTGCGGGAGTCGCCGCCGATGCTTCCGAGGGGCGTGCTTATCGTCAGGAAGACGACTATGATCGCGGCATGCCTCCCTACGACCCGTCGGCCTTTCCGCCGTTCGCCGTGACCGTCGATCTGGTCGTACTCACCGTGCGCCGCCACGCGCTCTGCACACTGGTCGTGCGGCGGGGGGAAGCGCCGTACAAGGGGCGTTGGGCGCTGCCCGGCGGCTTCGTGCGCGAGGACGAGGACCTCGGCGGCGCCGCCGCGCGAGAGCTGGTCGAGGAGACGGGTCTCTGCGCCCACGACCCGGCCGCCCCGCCACCGGTGCCGAGCAACGGCGCGCACCTGGAGCAGCTGGCGACCTACGGGGCGCCCGATCGGGACCCGCGCATGCGGGTGGTGAGCGTCGCGCATCTGGCGCTCGCCCCCGACCTTCCCGCCCCGCGGGCCGGCGGCGACGCGAACAGCGCCCGCTGGGCCCCCGTCGAGGAGCTGCTCGGCGAGGAACTGCTCGCCGGCGCGGCGGACGCGTCCACGGCGCTCCGGAGTGCCGACGACGAGGCCTCCGGAGATGCCGGAGGCGACGAGAAGGAAGGCGGTCCGGTCGCGCTCGCCTTCGACCACGCCCGGATCCTCGCCGACGGGGTCGAGCGGGCCCGGTCCAAGATCGAGTACTCGTCCCTGGCCACGGCCTTCTGCCCGCCCGAGTTCACCGTAGGCGAGCTGCGACGGGTCTACGAGGCCGTCTGGGGCGTCGCACTGGACCCGCGCAACTTCCACCGGAAGGTGACCGGCACGCCCGGCTTCCTCGTGCCGGCCGGCGGCACGACGACCCGTCAGGGCGGGCGCCCGGCCCAGCTCTTCAGGGCAGGTGGGGCCACTCTCCTCAACCCGCCGATGCTGCGCCCCGAGGTCTGACGGACCGGTGTCCCCGGCGCCCTCCGCGCCAACCCTGCGTGGAAAGTCCGAAATGTAGCGTTATCTTGCTGCGGTAGCGCCGCCCTGCCGCGGAGCGGTGTCACCTACCGCGAGAGAAGCGATGCTCCAGGCCATCGGACTGACCAGCACTCCCCGCCAAGACCGTCCGCCCGCGGTGGACGATCTGACCTTCGAGGCCCGGCCGGGTGCCGTGACCGCTCTTCTCGGCTCCGCGGGCTCGGGCAAGACCACCGCGCTCCGGCTCATGCTCGAACTCGAGCCGGGGCGCGGGACCACCTACTTCCGTGGGCGGCCGCTCCACCGCATCGCCCAGCCGCAGCGTGAGGTCGGCGTCCTGCTCGGCGACATCCCCGGCCACCCCTCCCGCACCCTCCGGGGCCAGTTGCGCATGCTCTGCGCCGCCACCGGGGTTCCCGCCTCGCGGGCCGAGGAGCTCACCCGAGCCGTCGGCCTCGACGGACTGGAGCGGCGCCGGATCGGCACCCTTCCGATCGGCGCCGATCGTCGACTCGGCCTCGCCTCGGCTCTGTTGGGCGACCCGCACACGCTGCTGCTTGACGAGCCCGGCGCCGGCCTCTCCGCGGCCGAGTGCGGCCGGCTGCACGAGTTCCTGCGGGCGCACGCGGACGGCGGCGGAACCGTGCTCTACACCACGGCGGACCCCAAGGACGCCGTCCGCAACGCCGACCGCGTCGTCACGCTGCACGCCGGGCGGCTCGTCGGCGACCAGGACGTGACCGAGTTCGCCCGTACCCGGCTGCGCCCCCGGGTCTCCGTCCGCACCCCGCAGGCCGCCCGGCTCGCCGCGGTGGTGACCCAGGAGGCCCGGGCCGCCCGGCGCCCCGTCGAGGTCGTCGCGGAGGACGGGAACCGGTTGTCCGTCTACGGGAGCGACTGCGCGGCCGTCGGCGACACGGCGTTCCGGCACGGCGTCCCGATCCACCGGCTCGCGGCCGAGACCGGCGACTCCGGTGCCCCGGCCGGCAGCGGTCGGGCCGCACCGCGCACCGCGCCGGGAGGCGGTCGTCCGGAGCCCGGCGGCTCGAGCCGCGGGGCCGGGACCGCCGACCCCGCATCGGCCGACGTGTCGCCTCGCGGTGCTGTCTCCCGCGACGCATCCCGCGACATCGGGGCGGGGGAGCCGGGCGTGGCCCGCCGGCCCGCCCGCTCCCCCCTGCGACCGCTGCGGTACGAGATCCACCGGCTGCTGGGCGTGCCGTCCACCCCGCTCGTCCTGGCCGCCGTCCTGCTCGTCTCGGTGACGCTCGCCCTGCTCCTCGGGCGAGGCGGGCGGGCCGCGCTGCCCGCGGTGCTGGCCGGCTGGCCCGCCCTCTCGCCGCTGCCGCCGGCGGCGCTCGGCGCCGGACTGCTCGGGGCCTTCTCCTTCGGCGAGGAGTACCGCTACCCGGCGCTCACCACGGGCCGGGGAGCCGTCCCGCGCAGGCCCGGTCTGCTGCTGGCGAAACTGGCCGTGGCGGCGGTCGTGGCGCTGCTGCTCGGCGTGGCCGTCGTCGTGGTGGATCTGGAGGTCCTGCGGTTCGTCTACGGCGGCGAGTTGATCGCCGTACCAAGGAACTGGCCGACTCTTGCGGCGAGTTGGCTGGGACTCATGGTCGGCTGCGCCTGGGCGGGCGTGCTGGGCGCCGGGGTGTTCCGGGCGGCGGCGGCCGGGGTCGCGGCGGTGCTCGCGGTGCCGGTCGCGTTCGTCCCGCTGATGCAGCTGGTGCTGACGGGGCCGTCGGTGCGGTCGGCCGCCGGACTTCCCGCGCGACTGCGGGAGTTCGCCGGACCGCAGTGGTCCCCCGCGGCGGACCGCTGGCTGGCAGGAGGGCTGAGGGTGCTCGGACAGCCCTCGGGGGTGGCCCTCTCCCTGACGTTGACAGGGTTGCTCTGCGCCTATGTGTTCACCGGCCTTCGCCGGAAGGCGCGTTGGTGATCACTTGCGGACCGAAAGCTTCCGGATCGCGGTCAACTCCCCCGGAAACTGACCGATATGTCCGATTCATCGTCAATTGTGTAGAGGTCGCCGATCACCCTTTCGTGTGCTTTTCACCAAAGACCTCAAGGGCCACGGAGGCAACGCCGACAAAGGATGCGTGAGTACCCTTGCGCACACCATGATGACCGCCGCCCGCTCCGTCGACTCCGGCCTCGGCGCCCCGGGCGATCTCGACCGCTACTCCTACGCGGAGGCGCCCGGCGCCGGCCGCGTGGGCCCGCCCTCCTGGGAGGGGGTGGACACCGACCTGGGCCGGGTCGGCCGCAGGAGCGCCGGCAACCGGGGCCGAGGCCTGCACGGGCAGCTCGTCCAGCAGCTCGGCCAGATGATCGTCTCCGGCGACCTCGGCGCCGACCGTCCGCTGGTCCCCGAGGAGATCGGCCAGCGGTTCGAGGTCTCGCGCACCGTCGTCCGCGAGTCGCTGCGCGTGCTCGAGGCCAAGGGGCTCGTGAGCGCCCGCCCGAACGTCGGCACCCGCGTCCGGCCCGTCAGCGACTGGAACCTCCTCGACCCCGACATCATCGAGTGGCGGGCCTTCGGCCCCCAGCGGGACGACCAGCGCCGCGAGCTCAACGAGCTGCGCTGGACGATCGAGCCCCTGGCCGCCCGCCTCGCCGCGGGGCACGGCCGCGAGGACGTCCAGCAGCGCCTCTCCGACATGGTCGAGATCATGGGCCACGCGTTCGCCCAGGGTGACGGCATCACGTTCTCGCGCGCCGACACCGAGTTCCACTCGCTCCTCATCCAGCTCGCCGGGAACCGCATGCTGGAGCACCTCTCCGGCATCGTCGGCGCGGCGCTCCAGGTGTCCGGCGGCCCCGCCACGGGCTGTGACCGCCCGAGCGAGGCCTGCCTCGCGCACCACGCCCGGATCGTGGACGCGCTGGCCGCGGGTGACGCCCTCGCCGCGGAGACGGCCATGCGGGCGCTGCTCACGGTCCACCCCGAGGTGGAGCGAGTCGTCCCCGCCCCCCGCGAACACTGACCCGCGGGCCGTGGCCGGGAGCGCGCAGGCGCGGACATCGCGTGCCGCCGGGTCCGAGCGGCGTCCGGGGAGCCCGGCAGGGCCTCCCCGGGCGGTGCCAGGATTCCGGCGGTGTGAATGTACGCTGATATACCCCTCTGCGTTGATGTGTCGCACATGAGGTGTGACTCGGGCCACGAAGATTGGGCGTAACACTCCTCCGAGCCGTGCGATGACCTAAGAGGTGACAGCCGAGGAAGGAATACAGCAGCCGATGGAGGCGCTGTGCAGTTCCCCGGTCCAGCCCGCGCCGTCGGCACATTCCCCGTCGACGGTCGTCGGCTCCAGCCCGATCCCGGGCGGGGCCGGAAGCCGTTTTCCATCGTTCCGAGAGGTTGTTCGTGTCGGCCAGCACATCCCGTACGCTCCCGCCGGAGATCGCCGAGTCCGAGTCTGTGATGGCGCTCATCGAGCGGGGAAAGGCTGATGGGCAGATCGCCGGCGATGACGTGCGTCGGGCCTTCGAGGCTGACCAGATTCCGCCAACCCAGTGGAAGAATGTTCTGCGCAGCCTCAATCAGATCCTCGAGGAAGAGGGTGTGACGCTGATGGTCAGTGCAGCGGAGTCGCCGAAGCGCGCCCGCAAGAGCGTCGCCGCGAAGAGCCCGGCCAAGCGCACCGCCACCAAGACCGTCACCGCCAGGACGACCGTCACGAAGACGACCGTCACGGCCGCCGCGGCGGCCTCCGCGGCGGAGGGCGCCGACCCGGCCGACGAGGCCGGATCCGCCCCTAAGGCGGCCGCGAAGAAGACCGTCGCCAAGAAGGCGGTGGCCAAGAAGACCGTCGCCAAGAAGGCCACGGCCAAGAAGGCCGCGTCCAAGAAGGACGCCGACGAAGCCGTCGAGGGCGAAGAGCTGCTCGAGGACGTCGCGGCCGGCAAGGGCGAGGAAGAGGAGCCGGAGGGCGAGAGCAAGGGCTTCGTCCTGTCCGACGAGGACGAGGACGACGCTCCGGCGCAGCAGGTCGCCGTCGCCGGTGCCACCGCCGACCCGGTCAAGGACTACCTGAAGCAGATCGGCAAGGTCCCGCTTCTCAACGCCGAGCAGGAGGTCGAGCTCGCGAAGCGGATCGAGGCCGGCCTGTTCGCCGAGGACAAGCTCGCGAACTCGGACAAGCTCGCGCCGAAGCTCAAGCGCGAGCTGGAGATCATCGCCGAGGACGGCCGCCGGGCCAAGAACCACCTCCTGGAGGCCAACCTCCGTCTGGTGGTCTCGCTGGCCAAGCGGTACACCGGCCGCGGCATGCTCTTCCTGGACCTGATCCAGGAAGGCAACCTGGGTCTCATCCGCGCGGTCGAGAAGTTCGACTACACCAAGGGCTACAAGTTCTCCACGTACGCCACCTGGTGGATCCGTCAGGCGATCACCCGCGCCATGGCCGACCAGGCCCGCACCATCCGTATCCCGGTGCACATGGTCGAGGTCATCAACAAGCTCGCGCGCGTGCAGCGTCAGATGCTCCAGGACCTGGGCCGTGAGCCCACCCCGGAGGAGCTGGCCAAGGAGCTCGACATGACCCCCGAGAAGGTCATCGAGGTCCAGAAGTACGGCCGCGAGCCGATCTCCCTCCACACCCCGCTGGGTGAGGACGGCGACAGCGAGTTCGGCGACCTGATCGAGGACTCCGAGGCGGTCGTCCCGGCCGACGCGGTGAGCTTCACGCTCCTCCAGGAGCAGCTGCACTCGGTGCTCGACACGCTCTCCGAGCGTGAGGCGGGCGTCGTCTCGATGCGCTTCGGCCTCACCGACGGTCAGCCGAAGACGCTGGACGAGATCGGCAAGGTCTACGGCGTGACCCGTGAGCGGATCCGCCAGATCGAGTCCAAGACCATGTCGAAGCTGCGTCACCCGTCGCGCTCGCAGGTGCTGCGCGACTACCTCGACTGATCCGTACCTCGGCAGGTCCGTGAGGGTGACGGACACGAGGCCGGAGCGGTACGCGGAAGGGCCCGGTTCCCCCCAGGGGAGCCGGGCCCTCCGGCTGTCCGCGGGGTGCACGGCGGCGCCGCGTGCTGGACGCTGGGTGAACGAACATCACCGGAGAGTCAGGAGGCTCCATGCGTGGTTCTCTCAGCCGAGCAGTGACGGGTGCTGTGGGCCTGATCGCGGCGGTGGCGGGGCAACTGGCCACCGCCGTCCCCGCGGCCGCCGACAGCGTCGTGGTGGGCGGTCAGCCGGCCCAGATCACGGACGCGCCGTGGGTGGTGGCGCTGTCCAGCCGTGACCGGTTCGGAGGTACGCGCGCGGGGCAGTTCTGCGGCGGCGTGCTCGTGGCGCCGAACAAGGTGCTCACGGCGGCCCACTGCCTGGGGCGCGAGGTCCTCGGCGGCGAGCCGTGGGAGGTGCGCGACTTCGTGGTCATCGCGGGGCGTGCCTCGCTGCGCGGGCAGGGCGGGCAGGAGGTGCGGATCTCGGACACCTGGGTCAACCCCGACTACGACCCGACGACGAACTCGGGCGATCTCGCGGTGCTGACGCTCGTGAGCCCGCTGCCGCAGTCGTACGTGGTCGGCGTCGCCCGGGCGGGGGACGCGGCGTACGCGCCCGGTACGGAGGCGGACGTCTACGGCTGGGGCGACACGACGGGCAGCGGGACCTATGCCTCCGCGCTGCGCACGGCGCGGGTGCAGGTGCTTCCGGACAGCTCGTGCGAGCGGGCCTACCCGGGCGGCTTCGGCGTCTCCTACCGGAGCGACACGATGCTGTGCGCGGGCGATCCGCAGGGCGGCAAGGACGCGTGCCAGGGGGACAGCGGCGGTCCCCTCGTGGCGAAGGGGGTGCTCGTCGGCCTGGTCTCCTGGGGCAGCGGCTGCGGGCAGGCGGAGAACCCCGGGGTCTACACCCGGGTCTCGGCGGTCCTGCCGGAGAGCTTCTGATCCACAGCGGACAGTGGCGGTACGAGAACGGGCGGCCACCCCCCTCGACTTACGGGGGTGGCCGCCCGCCGTCCGGTCAGTGGCCGGATCTGGGCTCGTCGTGGATGCGAGGCGTCAGTGGTCGTCGCCCTGGGTGCGGGCCGGCACGTCCGTCAGGCGGTCCGTCTCATCCTGTATCTCAACGGCGATCTTCTTGAGTTCCGGCTCGAACTTGCGACCGTGGTGGGCGCAGAAGAGCAAGTCACCTCCGCTGGTCAGGACGACACGCAGGTAGGCCTGGGCGCCGCAGCGGTCGCAACGGTCAGCGGCCGTCAGGGGGCTCGCGGGGGTCAGAACAGTAGTCACGTCGCCTCTTCTCTAGCTCGACGAGCTGTCGTACCAGGGTCAACATCCAACCAGGCCGAAAACGTTCCCGCTCGCGGCTTTTCCTTCAAACTTCTTCGCAGGTGGCTGTCTGCTGCCGGTTGGCGGCGAATGAGCCGTATTGCGTCGCTCTACGGATTTCGCGTTGCTTGTGTAGGTCAGTCCTCCCGGCGTGGTTGCCGGTTGTTGATGAGGACGTGCCCGGAGCCTAAATGGTTCATGCCTGGAAGGGAACGTGATGTTCGCGTCACCCCTTCGAGGGATCGAACATCCATACGAGGCTGGACTAGCATGAGGAATCGGGGAGGGTGGCGTGACAACGGCTCTACCAGGCATCGGTACCCTCTGACCGGTGACCGACGCCGGGCCTTACCCCACCGGGCCAGATTTCAAATTCAGCGAGGAGCGAACCGCGTGACCGCCGAAACGTCCGTGCCGTCCAGTGCGCTGCTGACCGCAGACCGTGACGCTTCCAACTACACCGCGCGGCACCTGCTCGTACTGGAAGGGCTCGAAGCGGTCCGCAAGCGCCCCGGCATGTACATCGGGTCCACCGACAGCCGTGGCCTGATGCACTGCATCTGGGAGATCATCGACAACTCCGTCGACGAGGCCCTCGGGGGCTACTGCGACCACATCGAGGTGATCCTCCACGAGGACGGCTCCGTCGAGGTCCAGGACAACGGCCGGGGCATCCCGGTCGACGTCGAGCCGAAGACCGGACTCTCCGGGGTCGAGGTCGTCATGACCAAGCTGCACGCCGGCGGAAAGTTCGGAGGCGGCTCCTACGCCGCCTCCGGCGGTCTGCACGGCGTCGGCGCCTCCGTGGTCAACGCCCTGTCGGCCCGCCTCGACGTCGAGGTCGACCGGAACAGCGCCACGCACGCGATCAGCTTCCGCCGGGGCGTCCCCGGCATCTTCACGGAGCAGGGCCCCGACAGCCCCTTCGACCCGGGCAACGGCCTGCGCAAGGGCAAGCGCGTCCCCAAGACCCGCACCGGCACGCGCGTGCGCTACTGGGCCGACCGGCAGATCTTCCTCAAGGACGCCAAGCTCTCCCTGGAGACGCTGCACCAGCGCGCCCGGCAGACCGCCTTCCTCGTGCCCGGCCTCACCATCGTGGTCCGCGACGAGCGGGACCTGGCGGGGGTCGGCAAGAGCGAGGAGACGTTCCGCTTCGACGGCGGGATCAGCGAGTTCTGCGAGTACCTCGCCCAGGACAAGGCCGTCTGCGACATCCAGCGGCTCACCGGACAGGGCACCTTCAAGGAGACCGTCCCCGTCCTCGACGAGCGCGGCCACATGACCCCCACCGAGGTCACCCGCGAGCTCGCCGTGGACGTCGCCCTCCGCTGGGGCACCGGCTACGACAGCACGGTCAAGTCCTTCGTCAACATCATCGCCACGCCCAAGGGCGGCACCCACGTCTCCGGCTTCGAGCAGGCCGTCACCAAGACGGTGAACGAGGTGCTGCGCTCGGCGAAGATGCTCCGTGTCGCCGAGGACGACATCGTCAAGGACGACGCCCTGGAGGGCCTGACGGCCGTCGTGACGGTCCGGCTCGCCGAGCCGCAGTTCGAGGGCCAGACCAAGGAGATCCTCGGTACGTCCGCGGCGCGGCGGATCGTGGCGAACGTGGTCGCCAAGGAGCTCAAGGCCTTCCTGACCTCGACCAAGCGGGACGCCAAGGCGCAGGCCCGCGCCGTCCTCGACAAGGCCGTCGCGGCCGCCCGCACCCGCATCGCCGCGCGCCAGCACAAGGAGGCGCAGCGCCGGAAGACCGCGCTGGAGTCCTCCTCACTGCCGGCGAAGCTGGCCGACTGCCGCAGCGACGACGTGGAGCGCAGCGAGCTCTTCATCGTCGAGGGCGACTCGGCCCTCGGTACGGCCAAGCTCGCCCGGAACAGCGAGTTCCAGGCCCTGCTGCCGATCCGCGGCAAGATCCTCAACGTCCAGAAGTCGTCCGTCTCGGACATGCTGAAGAACGCCGAGTGCGGAGCGATCATCCAGGTCATAGGAGCGGGCTCGGGTCGTACCTTCGACATCGACGCGGCCCGCTACGGGAAGATCGTGCTCTTGGTCGACGCCGACGTCGACGGCGCCCACATCCGCTGCCTGCTGCTGACGCTCTTCCAGCGCTACATGCGGCCGATGGTGGAGGCCGGGCGGGTCTTCGCCGCCGTGCCGCCGCTGCACCGGATCGAGCTCGTCCAGCCCAAGAAGGGCCAGGACAAGTACGTCTACACGTACTCGGACAACGAGCTGCGCCAGACCCTGCTGGAGTACCAGCGCAAGGGAGTCCGCTACAAGGACTCCATCCAGCGCTACAAGGGCCTGGGCGAGATGGACGCCGACCAGCTCGCGGAGACCACGATGGACCCGCGCCACCGCACCCTCCGCCGGATCAACATCGGCGACCTGGACGCGGCGGAGCAGGTCTTCGACCTCCTCATGGGCAACGACGTGGCGCCCCGCAAGGAGTTCATCACCGGCTCGGCGGCGACCCTCGACCGCTCGCGCATCGACGCCTGAGACGCTCCACCCGTGGGTGGCGCCGCACGCGCCACCCACGGGCCGATCCACACGACCCTCGACCACCGGACCGCGGCGTCGCCGGGGCCGCCTCCGGGCGTCGATGGCGTGGGGTCCGCCCGGGACAGCGGCGAGGCCGTCGCCCTGACCGCCGAACCCGCGCCCGACGTGGTCCTCATGGACCTGCGGATGCCGCACCTGTTCGCCAAGACCGGGGTGCGGGACCGGACGCAGGCCGTGCGGTACGCATATCAGCACGGTCTGGTCAGGCCACCTGGGAGGAGAGTCACCTGATGGGGTGAAGAGCAGGAGGAGAAGAGTCCGGGATCTTCCCGCTCTGTCCATCCTTGGGCACGCGGCCGAAACGGTTCGCTCGACAAGGAGAGTTGGTCGGTGGAGCAGGTGGACAAGCAGGAGGGGCTCGACGCTTCGGCGGTGCCCTTCGGGGACCCCTGGTACGGCGCGACGGCCGACGGCCGCGGCGAGCACGCGGGGGACGCAGCCCCCGGTGACGGCCCAGGCGACGCGGTGCCTCGGCAGCGGGTCCACAGCGCGGCGGAGATCTATCTGGAAGTGCAGCGGAGCCCCGCCTTCCAGGAAGTGCGCAGCCGCTACCGCAGGTTCGTCTTCCCGGCCGCCCTCGCCTTCCTCCTCTGGTACCTCGCCTACGTGGTGGCGGCGACCGCCGCTCCCGGGCTCATGGCGCGCCCGGTGGCCGGGGCGGTGAACGTGGCGATGGTGGCGGGCCTCGGGCAGTTCCTCACCACCTTCCTGCTGACCTGGGCGTACGCGCGCCACGCGCGGCTGCGGAGGGACCGGGCCGCGCTCGACCTGCGCTGGGAGACCCAGGAGATGACCCGAGGGGCGGGGCGGCCGTGAACGCGAACCACCAGACCCTGGCGCTGGTGCTGTTCAGCGTCTTCATCGCGGTCACCCTCGGCATCACCACCTGGGTGAGCCGCAACCGGCGGGGCTCGGCGGAGGAGTTCTACGCCGGGGGCAGGCTCTTCTCGCCGCTGGAGAACGGGTTCGCCATCGCGGGCGACTACATGTCCGCGGCCTCGTTCCTCGGCATCTCCGGACTGATCGCTCTCTACGGTTACGACGGCATGCTGTACTCCGTCGGATTCCTCGTCGCCTGGCTGGTCGTGCTGCTGCTCGTGGCCGAACTGGTCCGCAACTGCGGACGGTTCACCCTCGCCGACGTCGTCGCCGCGCGGATGGCCGAGCGCCCGGTGCGGATCGCCGCCGGCACCTCCTCGGTGGCCGTCTCCGTGCTGTACCTGGTGGCCCAGATGGTGGGGGCCGGAAGCCTGGTCGCACTGCTGCTGGGCGGGAGCAGCGAGGCGGCGCGCTCCTGGACGGTCATCGGCGTCGGCGCCCTGATGGTGATCTACGTGTCGCTCGGCGGCATGCGGGCCACCACCTGGATCCAGATCGTCAAGGCCGTCCTGCTCATGGCGGGCACGATCACGCTCACGGTGCTCGTCCTGCTGCGCTTCCACGGCGACGTGAACAGCCTGCTCTCCACGGCGGCCGAACGCAGCGGCCACGGCATGGACTTCCTCGCGCCGGGGCTCCGGTACGGGGGCGACTGGACGGCCCGCCTCGACTTCATCAGCCTCGGACTCGCCCTCGTCCTGGGCACGGCGGGGTTGCCCCACATCCTGTCGCGCTTCTACACCGTGCCGACCGCCCGGGCCGCCCGGCGCTCGGTCGTCTGGTCCATCGGGCTCATCGGCAGCTTCTACCTGATGACCATCGTGCTGGGCTTCGGCGCCGCCGCCCTGATCGGGCCCGACGAGGTCCGGGCCTCCAACGCCTCGGGGAACACCGCCGTACCGCTGCTCGCCCTCGACCTCGGCGGTGGCGCGGGTTCCACCGGCGGCACCGTGCTCTTCGCGATCGTCGCCGCCGTCGCCTTCGCGACCATCCTCGCCGTCGTCGCGGGGATCACCCTCGCCTCCTCCGCCTCCGTGGCGCACGACCTGTACGCCTCGCTGCGGCGCAGGCACGCGAAGCAGTACAGCGAGGTGTCCGTGGCCCGGGTCGCCGCCGCGGTGATCGGCGCCGCAGCGATCGGCCTGGGGCTGCTGGCCCGCGACCTCAACGTGGCCTTCCTCGTCGGCCTCGCCTTCGCGGTCGCGGCCTCCGCGAATCTGCCGGTGCTGCTGTACTCGCTGTTCTGGCGGCGCTTCACGACCAGGGGAGCCGTCTGGTCGGTGTACGGCGGCCTGATTCCGGCGGTGCTGCTCGTCCTCGTCTCACCGGTGGTCTCCGGCAGTCCGGAGTCGCTGTTCCCCGGTGTCGACTTCCACCTCTTCCCGCTGCAGAACCCGGGAGCGGTCTCCATCCCGCTGGGCTTCCTGGCCGGCTGGATCGGGACGGTGACGTCGCCCGAGCCGTCCGACGAGGCGCGTCACGCCGAGACCGAGGTCCGGTCGCTGACGGGCGCCGGAGCCGCCTGACGGCCCGCGGAGCCGGGCCGCGACGCCGGGAGGACGGGGCGGCGCGCCACTGGCCGACGGCCCCATGGACGCCGCTGCTCCCGGCCGGCTGCCGGGGGCGGCTCAGCCGGGGGAGGTGGAAGCCGTCCAGGCGTAGCGGTGCTCGGGGCGGCCCGTCTCGCCGTACCGGAGCGAGAGGCGCACCCGGCCGGTACGTTCGAGGAGCTTGAGATAGCGCTGCGCGGTCTGGCGGCTGACGCCGGACCGCTCGGCGATCTCCTGGGCGGACAGCGGCCCACCGGCGGCGAGCAGCACCTGGCGGACCAGCTCGGCCGTGGTGGGGGAGTGCCCCTTGGGCAGGTCCGGGGCCACGGAGCCCGCCGACAGCACGCCGAAGATCCGGTCCACCTCGGCCTGCTCGGCCTCGCCGCCGCTCTCCAGGGTGCTGCGGAGTGTCGCGTACGCCTCCAGCTTGGCGCGCAGCCCGGCGAAGTTGAACGGCTTGACCAGGTACTGGAGGGCGCCGTGCCGCATCGCCGCCTGCACGGTGGCCACGTCACGGGCGGCCGTCACCATGATCACGTCGCACTGGTGGCCGCGCGCGCGGAGCTCCCGTACGGCGGCGAGACCGTTCTCGTCGGGCAGGTAGTGGTCCAGCAGGATCAGGTCCACCGGGTGGGCGTCCAGGGCGGCGAGCGCCTCGGCGGTGGAGTGGGCGGTGGCGGTGACGCGGAAGCCGGGCACCTTGGCGACGTAGGCGGCGTTGATGCGGGCGACCCGCGTGTCGTCGTCGACGACCAGGACGTCGATCACCGGGCCTCCTCCACGGCCTCCGGAAGCGGTCCCCGGGCGGCCGGGGCCTGCCCGGGCTCCGACTCCCGCTCTGGCGGGTCCGGGAGCGGCTCGGGCTCGTTCAGGGCGTCCGGGAGGACGACCGTGAACTCCGCACCGCCGTCGGGCCCGGCCGCGACCCGTGCCGTGCCGCCCCGGCGCTCGGCGAGCCGGCGCACGAGGGGCAGTCCGAGGCCGCGCTTCCCGTGCGACGGAGGCTCCTTCGTCGACCAGCCCTCGGTGAAGATCAGCTCCCGGCGCTCCTCGGGGACCCCGGGACCGCTGTCCGTCACCCGCAGCAGGACCGTGTGCCCCTTGGTGCGGAACGAGACGTCGATGCGGGCGTCGGGGGTGCCGGCGACGGCGTCCAGGGCGTTGTCGACGAGGTTGCCGGCGACCGTGACCAGCTCGCGCGGGTCGACGAGCCGGTCCGGCAGCAGGGAGTCGGGGGCGAGGCGCAGCGAGGCGCCCCGCTCGGCGGCGACCGTGGCCTTGCCGACCAGCAGGGCCGCCAGGAGCGGGTCGTGGATCTTCTCCGTGACCTGCTCGGCGGTGGCCCGGTGCACCCCGACGACCTCCGTGACGTACTCGACCGCCTCCTCGTGCATCTCCAGTTCCAGCAGCCCCAGGAGGGTGTGCATGCGGTTGGCGTGCTCGTGGTCCTGGGCCCGCAGGGCGTCGATCAGGCCCCGGGTGGAGTCGAGCTCGCGCCCGAGCCGCTCCAGCTCGGTGCGGTCGCGGAGGGTCGCCACGGCGCCGCCGTCGTGCGTCGGCATCCGGTTGGCGATGAGCACCCGGTGCCCGCGGACGGTGAGCAGGTCCTCGCCGGTCACCCGGCCCGCCAGGACGTCGGCGGTGCGGCCCCGCCCGAGCACCTCGTCCAGCGGCCGCCCGGCGGCCTCGGGGCCCAGCCCCAGGAGGCGCTGGGCCTCGTCGTTCATCAGCCGGACGGATCCGGTGCGGTCCAGGGCCACGACCCCCTCGCGGATGCCGTGCAGCATGGCCTCGCGTTCGGCGAGCAGCGCGGAGATGTCGGAGAAGGCCAGGTCGTGGGTCTGCCGCTGAAGGCGCCGGGAGATCAGATAGGCGGCCAGGGCGCCGGCGGCGAGCGCGCCGCCCGCGTAGGCGAGGAGCCCCGGGATCGCCCCGAGGAGCCGGTCGCGGACGCTGTCGTACTCGATGCCGACGGAGACCGCGCCGACGATCCGGCCGTCCGCGTCCCGCAGCGGCGTCTTGCCGCGCGCCGAGCGGCCCAGGGTCCCGCTGTCGATCTCCATCACCGCCCGCCCGGCGAGCACGTCGGTGGGATCGGTGGAGACGCGCCTGCCGATCGCGGCCGGGTCGGTGTGGGACCAGCGCACCCCGCGGGTGTCCATGACGACCACGTACTCCGCGCCCGTCGAGGCCCGGATGCGCTCCGCCTCCGCCTGCACCGGCCCCCGGGCCGACGGCTCGCTGCCGGTGAGGTCCGCCGCCAGCCCGGGCGACGCCGTCGTCCCCGCGATGGCCAGGGCGCGCCGCATCGCCTGGTCGTCGAGCTGGGCGCTGAGAGGGGCCAGGAACAGCCCGGTGGCGAGCACCGTCACACCGGTCGCGATGGCCAGCTGCATCAGCAGGACCTGCGAGAACACCCGCCGCGGCCAGTCGAACCGCCGACGGCGCGCACGCGGGCGCGGGGGGCTGGTCTCTGCGGGGCTCATGCCGGAAACGGTAAGGGGGCGCGCCCCGGGAGCGGAAATGGCGCCGGCCCGGGTGTCCGTGCGGAAACCTATTCTGGGGATCCCACAGCCGTGGGACCCGACGGAACCGGAGGCACGTCCCTTGACCACGCAGCAGATCCCCGTCGTCGTCCTGGCCGGGTTCCTCGGGGCCGGGAAGACCACACTCCTCAACCACCTGCTGCGCAGCTCCCGGGGGACCCGCATCGGCGTCATGGTCAACGACTTCGGCGACATCGGCATCGACGCCATGAGGATCGCCGGCCAGGTCGGCTCCACCGTCTCCCTCGGCAACGGCTGCCTGTGCTGCGCCGTCGACGCGAGCGAGCTCGACGAGTACCTGGAGGTCCTCACCCGCCCCGAGTCGCGGCTGGACGTGATCGTGATCGAGGCGAGCGGCCTCGCCGAGCCGCAGGAACTCGTCCGAATGGTTCTGGCCAGCGAGAACGAGCGGATCGTGTACGGGGGCCTCGTGCAGGTCGTCGACGCGGCCGAGTTCTCCGCCACCCGGGAGCGGCACCCCGAGACCGACCGGCACCTGCCGATCGCCGACCTCGTGGTCGTGAACAAGACCGACCGGGTCTCCGCGGCCGAGCTGCGCGCCGTCCACGAGACGGTGGGCGGCCTCGCCGGGAAGGCCGTCGTCGTCGACGCCACCCACGGGCGGATCGACCCGGAACTGCTCTTCGACCGGGTCGCCCCCGAGGGGGAGATCGAAGGGCAGATGTCGATCGAGGACATCCTGTACGGCGACGGCGACGGCGACGGCGACGGCGAGGACGTGGGCGAGGGCGATCCGCACGTCCACCCGCACGCGTCGTACGAGACGGTCTCCCTGACCGCCGCGACGCCGCTCGACCCGCGCCGGCTGATGGCGTTCCTGGACGCGCGGCCCGAGGGCCTCTACCGGATCAAGGGCTTCGTCGACTTCGGTGCCGCCGACCCGGACAACCGCTACGCCGTGCACGCCGTGGGCCGCTTCCTGCGCTTCTACCCCGAGCGGTGGCCCGCGGACGAGGAGCGGCTCACCCAGCTCGTCCTGATCGGCTCCGGAGTCGACGCCGAAGGCCTGCGCAAGGAACTGGCGGAGTGCGAGCGCACCGGGCCGCAGGACGCCCCCGACGAGCACGGCATGTGGGGCGTCCTGCGGTACGTGCAGCAGACGGAGGAGGAGCCGGTCTGACCGGACCGCCGCGCGCGGCGCACGAGGCTCAGTAGGCCTCCGCGAGCTCCCCGGAATCCGCCTCGTCGTGCACGGGGCCGTCCGCACCGTCGTCCACGATGACCTTGCCCATCTCGGAGGACACCTGGGCCAGCAGGGCGGCCTTCCGGGCGGCGAAGAAGGCGTGGAAGTCGTCGAGCGCCATGAGTTCCGGCGCGACGAGGTGGGACCGGATGTGCCCGTGCACCACCTCCGGCGCCGACTCCGCGCTCTTGGCGAGCTTCACCAGGTAGTCGGAGGGCGCGTTGCCCCCGATGATCCGGTTCGTACGGGCGGTCAGGGGCGTCTTGTTGACGATGGAGTTGTAGCGCCCGGGGTCCTTGCCCGCCTCCTCGCACCACACCTTGGGGAAGATGTGGTGGATGTCGATCGACTCGTCGAAGTAGCCGGTGATCTCCGCCTTCTCACCGGTGCGCCAGTCCATGGCACCGGCCTTGAGCAGCAGTGCGTAGATGCCCTTGTACGCGGCGCTGTTGCGGGTCCGGAGCGTCAGCAGCCGACTGGGCGCGAACTCCGCGGCCGCGATCGTGCGGGGTTCCCCCGAGGTGCCCCTGATCCACCCCACGACATCCGGCAGGTCGTGGCTGAACCGGGTCTCGGTCGAGCCGCCGTACAGCTCGCCGAAGACCCCGCACCAGTACCAGCGGGCGAGCTTGTGCTGGGCCCCGGCGCTCTGCGCGTCCTCGCCCGCGAGGGCCAGGATCGCCGCGAGCGGGATGAGCTGGGTGCCGTACGGCAGGAACCTGGTGTCGAAGACGAACTGCTGGTGCAGGAACTTCGCCGCCTGCTTGAACCCCTGGACGACCAGCGGCGCGAAGCGCTGGTACTCGTCGAGGCGCAGCTCCAGCATGTCCTTGCGCTTGCAGCCGATGCGGGGAAGACGCTCCTCCGCCACGCCGCTCGCCTCTGCGTCGTCGCGCCGGGCGGCCGTGGCGAGCAGGGTCACCGACTGGAGGAAGTCGGTGTTCGACACGTCCTTGATGATCCGGTACTCCGGGGCCTGCCAGGACGCCCTGACCTCCTTCTCCCAGTGCCGCCTCAGGTCGAACTCGTCCGCGGCGAAGGTGGCGGTGAGGAGCTCGAAGACGGTGAGGGAGACGCCACCGGTGTTGACGTTCTCGAAGACCTGGCACACGGCCTGACGGGCCGTGTTCTTGCCGAGGGAGATGACGGGCACCTGGTAGCGGTCGAAGTTCCTGACGAAGACCTCCTCGAACCGTCCCCAGGCGCGCAGGCTCTCCTTGTCCCGGTCCCACCAGTACTCCTCGAAGCCCCTCCGCCAGTCGTACGGGTCGAGGACGGCGCTCAGCGGGAAGAGCTGGGCCTCGAACTCCTTCTCGCGGGTCGAGTAGTCGTGGAGCACCTCGCCGCGGAAGTTCTTGACGAGCTTGTCCTCCGGCAGGAAGCGGATCGCGTCCTCGCGGTCGGTCTGTCCGTCCAGGACCGCGCGCATGTCGACGTAGAACCAGCCGGTCACCCGGTGCTTGCGCAGGTCCTGGGTCACCACCGGCTTCCCGAGCTTGATCGACTGGAAGAGCGAGGTGAGACGCTGCTGGCCGTCGAGGACGAGGGTCTCCGGCTCCGTGCCCGGGGGCGGTTCCGCGCCCTCGATCGGCCGGTGCTTGAACCGGACGTCCCCGCCGGACTGCAGGGTCATGACCGTCCCGACCGGGAAGCCCTGCGACACGGACGCGAGCAGCGCGGTGATGTTCGGATGCGGCCACACCCAGCCCCGCTGGAACTCGGGGAGCTGCGCTCTTCCCTCCGCGACCTGCCGGAGCAGATCGCGGAGCGGGCGCTTGTCGATGCTGAATGCTTCGTCCGTCAACGCGGCCATCCTTCTCTCGGGCGTCAGACGTGCCGGAGCAGCCCCCCGGCCGGTCACCGGGCCGAGGCTACCCGGAGGCCGGGAGGCCCGTCCGGTGGTCCCGGGAGACGAGAGGCCCGTTCGATGAGGCCCGAGGGGGTGCGGTCCGTGCTCCTCGGACGGACGACAAGAGACCCCGGGCGCGCGGCCGTTCGCCGTGCGTGCGGGGTCTCTCGGCGGTCGGGGCGGTCAGGAGGCCGGGCCGGCCACCACGTCCACCGGGTGGGGGAGCGGGGTGCCCGAGCCGTCGCGGCGGGGGTCGACGGACGGGAGGTCCACCGGGGTGCCGGTCTTCCGGGCGGCGCGGGCCGGGGTGGTGCCCGCCCAGGCCAGGATCAGGACGTCCTCGCCCTTCAGGAAGCGCTGGCAGCGGACGCCGCCGGTCGCGCGGCCCTTGCGCGGGTACTGGTCGAAGGGCGTCAGCTTCGCCGAGGTGCCCGCCGAGGAGTCGAGCGTGCCCGTGGAGCCCGCGACGGTGAACACGACCGCGTCGGCCGCCGGGTCGACGGCCGTGAACGAGATCACGTCGGCCCCGTCCGCCAGCTTGACGCCCGCCATGCCGCCGGCCGGACGGCCCTGGGGCCGGACCTGCGCGGCCGGGTAGCGCAGGAGCTGGGCGTCGGAGGTGATGAAGACCAGGTCCTCCTCGCCGGTCCGCAGTTCCGTCGCGCCGACGATCCGGTCGCCGTCCTTGAGGGTGATGACCTCCAGCTCGTCCTTGTTCGCCGGATAGTCCGGCACCACGCGCTTCACCACGCCCTGGAGCGTGCCGAGGGCGAGCCCGGGGGAGCCCTCGTCGAGGGTGGTCAGGCAGACCACGGTCTCGTCGGCCTCCAGGGAGAGGAACTCGGAGAGCGGCGCGCCGCCGGCCAGGTTCGGCGCCGATGCCGTGTCCGGGAGCTGCGGCAGGTCGATCACGGCGATCCGCAGCAGCCGGCCGGAGGAGGTCACCGCGCCGATGTCACCGCGCTGGGTGGCGGCCACCGACGACAGGACGACGTCGTGCTTGGCGCGCGCGGCGTCCGGGTCGACCGGCGGCAGCTCCGCCGTCGCCGTACGGGCGAGCAGTCCGGTCGAGGAGAGCAGCACGCGGCACGGGTCGTCCGCGACCTCGAGGGAGACGGCCGCGACGGGCGCGCCCGCCGACTCGAGCAGCACCGTGCGCCGGTCCGTGGCGAACTTCTTCGCGACCGCGGCCAGCTCCGCCGAGACCAGCTTCCGCAGCTCCGCGTCGGAGTCGAGGATCCCGGTCAGCTCGTCGATCTCGCCGTTGAGCCGGTTCTGCTCGGTCTCCAGCTCGATCCGGTCGAACTTGGTGAGGCGGCGCAGCGGGGTGTCGAGGATGTACTGGGTCTGGATCTCGCTGAGCGAGAAGCGCTCGATGAGGCGCTCCTTGGCCTGCGCCGAGTTCTCGCTCTCCCGGATCAGGCGGATGACCTCGTCGATGTCGAGCAGGGCGACGAGCAGGCCCTCGACGAGGTGGAGCCGGTCGCGCTTCTTGCCGCGGCGGAACTCGGAGCGGCGGCGGACCACCTCGAAGCGGTGGTCGAGGTAGACCTCCAGGAGCTCCTTGAGGCCGAGGGTCAGCGGCTGGCCGTCGACCAGTGCCACGTTGTTGATGCCGAAGGACTCCTCCATCGGCGTCAGCTTGTAGAGCTGCTCCAGGACCGCCTCGGGCACGAAGCCGTTCTTGATCTCGATGACCAGGCGCAGGCCGTGATTGCGGTCGGTCAGGTCCTTGACGTCCGCGATGCCCTGGAGCTTCTTGGAGCCGACGAGGTCCTTGATCTTGGAGATGACCTTCTCGGGGCCGACCGTGAACGGCAGCTCGGTCACGACGATGCCCTTGCGGCGGGCGGTGACCGTCTCGACGCTCGTCGTGGCGCGGATCTTGAACGAGCCGCGACCCGACTCGTACGCGTCCTTGATGCCGGCGAGGCCGACGATCCGGCCGCCGGTCGGCAGGTCGGGTCCGGGCACGAAGCGCATCAGCGTCTCGAGGTCGGCGCCCGGGTGGCGGATCAGGTGGCGGGCGGCCGCGACGACCTCGCCGAGGTTGTGCGGGGGCATGTTGGTCGCCATGCCGACGGCGATGCCCGAGGCGCCGTTGACCAGGAGGTTCGGGTAGGCGGCGGGCAGTGCCACCGGCTCCTGCTCCTGGCCGTCGTAGTTCGGCGAGAAGTCGACCGTGTCCTCGTCGATGGACTCCGTCATGAGCAGGGCGGCCGAGGCCATCCGCGACTCGGTGTACCGCATGGCGGCCGGCGGGTCGTCGTTGCCCAGGGAACCGAAGTTGCCGTGGCCGTCGACCAGGGGGAGGCGCATGGAGAAGGGCTGCGCCATGCGGACCATGGCGTCGTAGATCGAGGCGTCGCCGTGCGGGTGGAGCTTGCCCATCACCTCGCCGACGACCCGGGCGCACTTGACGAAGCCCCGGTCGGGCCGGAGCCCCATCTCGTTCATCTGGAAGACGATGCGCCGCTGGACGGGCTTCATGCCGTCGCGGGCGTCCGGCAGCGCACGCGAGTAGATCACCGAGTACGCGTACTCGAGGAAGGAGCCCTGCATCTCGTCGACGACGTCGATGTCGAGGATTCGCTCCTCGAACGCGTCGTCCGGCGGCGGTGTCTTCGTGCTGCGGCGGGCCATCGCGGCTGCGGCTCCTTCACCAACAAGGTTGATCTGACGCGGACCATTGTGGACCGTGCCACCGACAACGCCGACCGCGACCCGGAAGAGGGACATCTCCCGGGGTCGGGAACTTCGCCAGGTGTCGGCGCGCTTGCATACAGTGGCAGGACTTTTTCACATCGCGATCGAAGGGACGTACATGCCCATGGGTCACACGGCCACGGCCGAGGCCGGCTCCGGCGGCCTGACAGCGACCGAGCACCGGTTGGCGAACGGCCTGCGCGTGGTGCTCTCAGAGGACCACCTGACCCCGGTCGCCGCGGTCTGCCTCTGGTACGACGTCGGCTCGCGGCACGAGGTCCCGGGCCGCACGGGCCTCGCCCACCTCTTCGAGCACCTGATGTTCCAGGGCTCGAAGCAGGTCCACGGGAACGGGCACTTCGAGCTCGTGCAGGGGGCCGGCGGCTCGCTCAACGGCACGACGAGCTTCGAGCGCACCAACTACTTCGAGACCATGCCCACCCACCAGCTGGAGCTCGCGCTCTGGCTGGAGGCCGACCGCATGGGCTCGCTGCTCGCCGCCCTGGACGACGAGTCCATGGAGAACCAGCGGGACGTCGTCAAGAACGAGCGCCGCCAGCGCTACGACAACGTGCCGTACGGCACGGCCTTCGAGAAGCTGACCGCCCTGGCCTACCCGGAGGGGCACCCGTACCACCACACGCCGATCGGCTCGATGGCCGACCTGGACGCGGCGACCCTGGAGGACGCGCGGAACTTCTTCCGCACGTACTACGCCCCGAACAACGCGGTGCTGTCGGTCGTCGGGGACATCGACCCGGAGCGGACCCTCGCCTGGATCGAGAAGTACTTCGGCTCCATCCCCGGCCACGACGGCAAGCCCGCGCCCCGCTCGGGCGAGCTGCCCGAGGTCATCGGCGAGCAGCTGCGCGAGGTCGTCGAGGAGGAGGTGCCGGCGCGTGCGCTGATGGCCGCCTACCGGCTGCCGCACGACGGCACGCGCGCGTGCGACGCGGCCGACCTGGCCCTGACGGTCCTCGGCGGCGGCGAGTCCTCCCGGCTGCACAACCGCCTGGTCCGCCGCGACCGCACCGCCGTCGCCGCCGGCTTCGGCATGCTGCGGCTGGCCGGCGCGCCCTCGCTGGGCTGGCTGGACGTCAAGACCTCCGGCGGGGTCGAGGTCCCGCAGATCGAGGCGGCCGTCGACGAGGAGCTCGCCCGGTTCGCCGCCGAGGGCCCCACGCCCGAGGAGATGGAGCGCGCGCAGGCGCAGCTGGAGCGCGAGTGGCTCGACCGGCTCGGCACCGTCGCGGGCCGTGCCGACGAACTGTGCCGCTTCGCGGTGCTGTTCGGCGACCCGCAGCTCGCCCTGACGGCCGTCGACCGCGTCCTTGCGGTCACCGCCGAGGAGGTGCAGGCCGTCGCCGCGGCCACGCTGCGCCCCGACAACCGCGCGGTGCTGGTCTACGAGCCCGTGGCGACCGAACAGAGCGACAGCGACGAGGAAGAGGGGGCGGACCAGTGACCGACGCTGCCGCGTCTTTGACGAGCATGGACTTCCACCCGCAGCCGACGCCCGGCGACGCCCGGCCCTGGGCCTTCCCGGCCCCGGACCGCGGTGCCCTGGACAACGGTCTGACGTTGCTGACCTGCCACCGCCCCGGCCAGCAGGTGGTGGCCGTGGAGATCTTCCTGCCGGCCCCGCTGGACGCGGAGCCCGCCGGTCTCGACGGTGTGGCCACCATCATGGCCCGGGCCCTGTTCGAGGGCACGGACCAGCACAGCGCCGAGGAGTTCGCGGCCGAGCTGGAACGCTGCGGCGCCACGCTCGACGCGCACGCCGACCACCCGGGCGTCCGGGTCTCTCTGGAGGTTCCCGCCTCCCGGCTGTCCAAGGCGCTCGGTCTCGTCTCCGAGGCCCTGATCGCGCCGGCGTTCCTGGAGACCGAGGTCGAGCGCCTGGTGCGCAACCGCCTCGACGAGATCCCGCACGAGACGGCCAACCCGTCCCGCCGCGCCGCCAAGCAGCTCTCCAAGGAGCTGTTCCCGGCGGAGGCCCGGATCTCCCGGCCGCGCCAGGGCACCGAGGAGACCGTCGCGGCGATCGACGCCGCCGCGGTCCGCGCCTTCTACGAGGCGTACGTGCGTCCCGGCACGGCCACCGCCGTGGTCGTCGGCGACCTGACCGGTGTCGACCTGGACAAGGTCCTCGCCGAGACGCTCGGCGCGTGGTCCGGCGAGCCGGCCGAGCCGCTCCCGATGCCGCCGATCACCGCCGACGACACCGGACGGGTCGTCATCGTGGACCGCCCCGGCGCCGTCCAGACCCAGCTGCTGATCGGCCGGATCGGGCCCGACCGGCACGACAGCGTCTGGCCGGCCCAGGTCCTGGGCGCCTACTGCCTCGGCGGCACCCTCACCTCGCGGCTCGACCGGGTCCTGCGCGAGGAGAAGGGCTACACGTACGGGGTGCGCGCCTTCGGGCAGGTGCTCCGCTCGGACGGCCGGGGGAACGGCGCCTCGATGCTCGCCATCAGCGGTTCCGTCGACACGCCCAACACCGGTCCGGCTCTTGACGACCTGTGGAAGGTGCTGCGGACGCTGGCCGAGGAGGGCCTGACCGACGCAGAGCGGGAGACGGCCGTGCAGAACCTGGTGGGGGTCGCGCCGCTCAAGTACGAGACGGCCGCCTCCGTCGCCGCGACGCTCTCCGACCAGGTCGAGCAGCACCTCCCGGACGACTACCAGGCGCAGTTGTACGCCCGGCTGGCCGGGACGGGCACGGTCGAGGCGACCGCGGCCGTGGTCAGCGCGTTCCCCGTCGACCGTCTCGTCACCGTGCTCGTCGGCGACGCGTCGGAGATCGCGGAGCCGGTGCGGGCGCTCGGGATCGGCGAAGTGACCGTCGTGACCGGCTGATTCACGCGGTCCGCAGGACGGGGAGGACCCCGACGGCCCGGCCCGTCGGGGTCCTCCCCTTTGTCCGTATTGGGGCAAGGGTTGGCTTTTGCCTTGTGGCATGTCTTACAAAATGCCTGTCCGGTTGGTGATTGAAAGACGATCCGCATAGCGTCAGGCCGTCTGTTCGTCAGTTGCACGTGCCGCACCCGCGGCATCGGACAGACATCGCCGAGTCCCCGTCAGGCGCGAGCCTGGGGAGCCGGGGACCCACACGCAGTCCCTGGGGTGAATCGGGCGCCTTCGTCTCGTACGGAGGGGCTCGTAGGAGACCTTCCTGCTCCGAACCCGTCAGCTAACCCGGTAGGCGAGAGGGAAGGAAAGGACCAGCCCCTACATGGCGTTCACCCGTGCCACCGGGAAGCATCGTGCTCCGAGCCGGATGGCGCGCCGCGGCGCGGGCATCGCCGGCGCGGCGACCCTCGCCACCGCCGGCGTCATCGGCACCCTGGCCTCCCCGGCGCTCGCCGCCGACACGGACGACCGCTCCCTCGAGGACACCGGCCTCACCAAGGTGATCACCGAGGACGACCTCGCCGAGCGGATCGACGCCCAGGCCGCCGCCCAGGAGCGGGAGGCCTACGAGATCGCCGCCAAGGCCAAGGCCGAGGCCGAGGCGAAGCGCAAGGCCGAGGCCCGCGCCAAGGAGATCCGCGAGGCCGAGCAGCGCGCCGCCCGCGAGGCCGAGCGCCGCCGCCTGGCCTCCTTCCAGCTCCCCGTCGACGGCTCGTACGTGTCCACCGGCTACAAGACCGGCGGCTCGCTCTGGTCCTCCGGCAGCCACTCCGGCGTCGACTTCCACGCCGCCTACGGCAGCACCGTGGTCTCCGTCGGCTCCGGCACCGTCGTCGAGGCCGGCTGGGGCGGCGCGTACGGCAACAACATCGTCATCCGGATGAACGACGGCACGTACACCCAGTACGGTCACCTGTCCTCCATCGGGGTCTACGTCGGCCAGACCGTCGAGCCCGGTGAGCGGATCGGCATCTCGGGCTCCACCGGCAACTCGACCGGACCCCACCTCCACTTCGAGGCGCGGACGACCGCCGAGTACGGCTCCGACGTCAACCCGGTCGCGTATCTGCGCGCCCGCGGCGTCAACGTCTGACCCGACGCCCCGGGCGGCTCCTCGCGCCGCCCCCACCGCATCGCAAAAGCCCCGGCTCGTACAGAGCCGGGGCTTTTCGTCGCGCGCGGCACATCGATATTCCGCCGGGGCATCGGAAATTCCGGCGCGCTGCAATAGAGTCGCAGATCGGGCGCAGAACAGGCGCCGGTTAATTGACTCGCGCGGACCAAGGCGGAGGTCGGACATGCGCATTCCCGCGCACTCGGTATGCACGGCGATCCGGGACGACATCGTCACGGGCGTCTTCGAGCCGGGCGCCCGGCTGACCGAGGACCAGCTCGCCCGCCGGTACGGGGTCTCCCGGGTTCCGGTCCGCGAGGCCCTGCGGACCCTGGAGTCCGAGGGCTTCGTGGTCACCCGCCGGCACGCCGGGGCGCAGGTCGCGGAGCCCACCGAGCAGGAGGCCGCCGATCTGCTCGACATGCGGGCGCTGCTCGAACCGCTGGGGGCCGCCCGTGCCGCCCAGCGGCGCACGGAGGCGCATCTCAAGGTGCTGCGCGGCCTGGTCAGGCTGGGGCAGGAGCGGGCCAGGCGGGGGCAGGGCGAGGATCTGCGTTCACTCGGGGGCTGGTTCCACGAGACGCTGGCCCAGGCCTCCGGCAGTCCGGCCCTGACGGCCCTGCTGACCCAGCTGCGGCACAAGATCGCCTGGATGTACGCGGTCGAGCAGCCCGAGCGGCCGGTGGACGCCTGGGCCGAGCACGGGGCGATCGTGGACGCCGTGGCGCGCGGCGACGCCGAGCGGGCCAGGACGCTGACCGCGCTGCACGCCGAGCGCACGCAGCCGCTGCACCGCCTCAGGAAACCGGCCGGCGGCCGTGTGAGGGTTTCGCAACATGCAGTCAACACGGCGGGTTCCCGGAATTAACGCGCGCATCGTATACATGGAATAGGAATTCGAGGCCGTCGCTCCGCGCTGCCCGAAAAGGCCGCGGGAGAAATCAGAAAAGGCCGTGACCGCCGGAATTCCGGCGGTCACGGCCTTTTCGCCGTGCGGTGGGTGTCGACCCGGATCAGACGGTCTCGGGAAGCTCGTCCAGGCCCTCGGCGACCAGCTTCGCCAGACGGTCCAGAGCGGCCTCGGCGCCGTCGGCCTCCGAGGCGAGGACGATCTCCTCGCCGCCCTGCGCGCCCAGGCCGAGCACCGCGAGCATGGAGGCGGCGTTGACGGGGGTGCCGTCCGACTTGGCGATCGTCACCGGAACGCCGGAAGCCGTGGCGGCACGGACGAAGATGGACGCGGGGCGGGCGTGCAGGCCCTCGGCCCAGCCGACGTTGACGCGGCGCTCAGCCATGGTGTTGCCCTTCAAGTCTCAAGCGGGTTGTCTAGACCAGTCTCTCACGGGATGCTCCGTGCTCGCGCCGACCTTCGGCCCGGATCGGACCGCCCTTCGGCCCTCCCCGCCCTACGGGGCGTGCTCCCTACCTTGCACGGCCGACCCCCGCCGCGCGAGCGATGCCGCCGCCGTGTCGCGGTCCGTGCCGCCACCGGGGCGCGACCCGTGCCACCGCCGATCCGCGGCCGTAGGCTGACCCCATGCAGAGCGCGTCGGACCAGCCGCCGGAGCACGACTACCCCGACCACTGGGAGGCGGACGTGGTGCTCCGCGACGGCGGCACCGCGCGCATCCGGCCGATCACGGCCGACGACGCCGACCGCCTCGTCAGCTTCTACGAGCAGGTCTCGGACGAGTCGAAGTACTACCGCTTCTTCGCCCCCTACCCCCGGCTCTCCGCCAAGGACGTGCACCGCTTCACCCACCACGACTTCGTGGACCGGGTGGGCCTGGCGGCGACCGTCGGCGGCGAGTTCATCGCCACGGTGCGCTACGACCGCATCGACGACCGCGGCATGCCCGCCTCCCTCCCCGCCGACGAGGCCGAGGTCGCCTTCCTCGTCCAGGACGCGCACCAGGGACGCGGCGTCGCCTCCGCCCTGCTCGAACACATCGCGGCGGTCGCCCGGGAACGGGACATCCGGCGCTTCGCCGCCGAGGTGCTCCCCGCCAACACCAAGATGATCAAGGTGTTCACGGACGCGGGCTACACCCAGAAGCGCAGCTTCGAGGACGGCTCCGTACGGCTCCACCTCGACCTGGAGCCCACCGACCGCTCCCTCGCCGTGCAGCGCGCCCGGGAGCAGCGGGCCGAGGCCCGCTCCGTGCAGCGACTCCTCACGCCCCGGTCCGTCGCGGTCGTCGGCGCCGGGCGCGCCCCGGGCGGCGTCGGCCGGACCGTCCTGCGCAACCTCCTCGGGGCCGGGTTCACCGGACGCGTGTACGCGGTCAACGCCGCCCTCGGCGAGGGCGGCGGGGCCGTGGAGTTCGACGGCGTCCCCGCCCACCCCTCCGTCGCCGCCATCGGCGAGCCGGTCGACCTCGCGATCGTCGCCGTTCCCGCCGAACGGGTGCCGGAGGTCGTCGCGGACTGCGGCGAACACGGCGTCCAGGGGCTGGTCGTCCTCTCCGCCGGCTACGCCGAGAGCGGTCCCGCGGGCCGTGAGCGGCAGCGCGAGCTGGTGCGGCAGGCCCGCTCGTACGGCATGCGGATCATCGGCCCCAACGCCTTCGGCATCATCAACACGGCCGCCGACGTCCGCCTCAACGCCTCCCTCGCCCCGCAGACGCCGGCCGCCGGGCGGATCGGGCTCTTCACCCAGTCCGGCGCGATCGGCATCGCCCTCCTCGCCGGGCTGCACCGGCGGGGCGCCGGGCTGTCCTCCTTCATCTCGGCGGGCAACCGGGCCGACGTCTCCGGCAACGACTTCCTCCAGCACTGGTACGACGACCCCGGGACCGACGTCGTCCTCCTCTACCTGGAGTCGATCGGCAACCCCCGGAAGTTCACCCGCCTCGCGCGCCGCACCGCCGCCGTCAAACCGGTCGTCGTCGTCAAGGGCGCCCGGCACAGCGGCAGCGCGCCCCCCGGTCACCGCGTGCCCGTCACCCGCATCCCGCACGCCACCGTCTCCGCGCTGCTCCGCCAGGCCGGCGTGATCCGCGTCGACACCGTCACCGAGCTGGTGGACGCGGGCCTGCTGCTCGCCGCCCAGCCGCTGCCCGACGGACCCCGCGTGGCGATCCTCGGCAACTCCGAGTCCCTCGGGCTGCTCACCTACGACGCCTGCCTCACGGAGGGGCTGCGTCCGCTCCGGCCGCTCGACCTGACCACGGCCGCGGAGCCCGCGGACTTCCGGGACGCGCTGGCCGCGGCGCTCGCGGACGAGACCTCCGACGCGGTCGTCGTGACCGCGATCCCGTGGGTCGGCGAGAACGGCGCCACCGAGTTCGGCGACGGCGAGGTCCTCGCGGCCGCCCTCCGCGAGGCCGTGGCCTCCGCCCAGGCCCCCACCAAGCCGGTCGTCGTCGTGCACGTCGAGATGGGCGGCCTCGCGGAGGCCCTCGCCGTCGCCACGAGCACCCGCCCGACGGCCCCGGGCCGCACCGGCGGCACGGACCCGACGCCCCGGCCGGCCGCGCCGGGCACCGGAACCCCGGCGGGGGCGGCCCCGGGGACGCCGGGAGAAGCCGGTCACGGAACGTCCGGTCACGGCGCCCCGACCGGTGCGAGCCCCGGCGTCCGGGACGGTGCGAGCCCCGGCATCCCGGACGGGTCCGGACCGGCCGGATCCGGTCCGGCCCGATCCGGTCCTGGCCTCCCGGCCGGACACGACCGCGGCGTGCCGCCCGGTCACGACGCCGGCGCCCCGGGGCCCGTCCCGAGCGCGACGGCGGCCCCCGGAGCGCCGACCGGCGCGGCCGCGTCCCCCCGACCGCCGGCCCCCGGCCACCCCGGCGCGGCCCCCGCCCCGGCTCCCGCGACCGATTCCGCCTCCGCCGCCGTCCCGCCCGCCGCCATCCCCTCCTATCCCGCCGCCGAGCGGGCGGTGCGGGCGCTGGCCGAGGCCGTGCGGTACGGGGAGTGGCGGCGGCAGGCCGTCGATCCCGGGCGGGTGCCCGAGTACGAGGACATCGACGAGGCGGGGGCGGCGGCGCTCATCGGGCGGGTGCTCGGCGGCGAGGACGCCGATCCCCGCGGTGTGACCCTCGACACCGCCCAGGCGGGGGAGCTGCTCGGGCGGTACGGGATCACCGTCCGCCCCACCCTGCCCGCGCCCACCCCCGACGCGGCCGTCGCGGCCGCCGCCCGGCTCGGCTACCCGGTGGCCCTGAAGACGACCGCGCCCCACCTCCGCCACCGCCCCGACCTCGGGGGCGTACGGCTCGATCTGGCGTCCGAGGGGCAGCTCCGCACGGCCTACGCCGAGCTGACGGAGGTCCTGGGCAAGCCGGAGGAGCTGCTGCCGGTCGTCCAGGCGATGGTGCCCCGCGGCGTCGACACCGTCGTCCGCTCCGCCATCGACCCCGCGGTCGGCGCCGTCCTCTCCTTCGGCCTGTCCGGGGCGGCGTCCGAACTGCTCGGCGACACGGCCCACCGGCTGGTGCCGGCCACCGACCGGGACGTCGCCGACCTGGTCCGCTCCCTCCGCACCGCGCCGCTGCTCTTCGGCTGGCGCGGCTCCGCCCCCGTCGACACCCCCGCCCTCGAAGAGGTCCTGCTCCGGGTGTCGCGGCTGGTCGACGACCACCCGGAGGTGGTCGCCGTCTCCCTGGAACCGGTGGTCGTGGCGCCCCGCGGACTGTCCGTCCTCGGCGCCACCGTCCGGCTGGCCCCGCCGCCGCCCCGCACCGACCTCGGCCCGCGCAGCCTGCCGAGCTACTGAAGGGCCTGAGGGGGGCCCGCAGCCCCGTAGGATGGAGTCCATGGCGAAGACCGGTACGACGACCCAGGGGCTGCGCGCGGCGATCGAGCGCAGCGGCTACTACCCGGCCCTCGTGGCCGAGGCGGTGGAGGCCGCCGTCGGCGGCGAGGCCGTCGCGTCGTACGTCGTGCACCAGGAGACCACCTTCGACGCCAACGAGGTCCGGCGCCACGTCACCGTCCTCGTCCTGACGCCGCACCGCTTCATCGTCAGCCACACCGACGAGCAGGCCGCCGACAGCAGCTCCCCGACGCCTTACGCCACGACGTCCACCGAGTCCGTGAAGCTCGACCGGATCTCCTCGGTCGTCGTCAGCCGCGTCGTCGCCAACCCGGAGTCGTACACCCCGGGCACGCTGCCCCGCGAGGTCGTCCTCACCATCGGCTGGGGCGCCGTCTCCCGCATCGACCTGGAGCCGGCCGCCTGCGGCGACTCCAACTGCGACGCCGACCACGGCTACACGGGCAACGCCACCGCCGACGACCTCAGCCTCCGGGTCAGCGAGGCCGGCGACGGCCCGGACACCGTCCGGCAGACCCTCGTCTTCGCCCAGGCCCTGTCCGAAGCCATCGCGGCCACCGCCGCCCCGACCCGCTGATGGTGCAGCCGACCGCCGCGACCCACGGCTGGCCCGACGACCCGGTTCCGCTGGCCCCGGAGACCGCGCCGGTCCCCGAGTACACCTTCGGCTCGCTCGGCGACGTCCTGCCGACGCTCGTCGCCGGTCAGGGCGTGCCCGGCTTCGACGCCCGGATCTCCGAGCTCTCCCCGGCCGACCGGAACTGCGTCTTCCTGATCGACGGGCTCGGCTGGGAGCAGATCAAGGCCCACCCGGACGAGGCCCCCTATCTGACCTCGCTCCTCGGCTCCTCCCGCGGGGGCACCGGCCGCCCGGTGACCGCGGGCTTTCCCGCGACCACGGCCACCTCGCTCGCCTCCGTCGGCACCGGCCGCTACCCCGGCACCCACGGGCTGCCCGGCTACACCGTCCGCGATCCCGGCACCGGCGAGCTGATGAACCAGCTCCGGTGGAAGCCGTGGACCGCCCCGCACGTGTGGCAGCCCTATCCCACCGTCTTCCGGCTCGCGCACGAGGCCGGGGTCCACACCGCGCAGGTGTCCTCCCCGATCTTCGAGCAGACCCCGCTCACCAAGGTCGCGCTCAGCGGCGGAACGTTCCACGGGCGGCTCTCCGGCGAGGAGCGCATGGACTTCGCCGCCGAGCAGCTCGCCGCCGGCGACCGCTCGCTGGTCTACACGTACTACAGCGAACTCGACGGCGCCGGACACCGCTTCGGCATCGACTCCGACGCCTGGCGCGGCCAGCTGATGTTCGTCGACCGGCTCGTGCAGCGGCTCGCCGAGCAGCTGCCGCCCCGCTCGGCGCTGTACGTCACGGCCGACCACGGCATGGTCGACATCCCCTTCGACGAGCAGCACCGCATCGACTTCGACGAGGACTGGGAGCTCCGCGCGGGCGTCGCGCTCCTCGGCGGTGAGGGCCGGGCCCGGCACGTCTACGCGGTCGCAGGCGCCGAGGCGGACGTCCTCACCTGCTGGCGCGAGGTGATCGGGGAGCAGTTCTGGGTCGCGAGCCGCGACGAGGCGATCTCCCTCGGCTGGTTCGGCGACGAGATCGACGAGCGCGTGTACGGGCGGATCGGCGACGTCGTCGCCGCGGCCCACGACGACGTGGCCATCACCGCGTCCGTGAACGAGCCCCACGAGTCGGCCATGGTCGGCATGCACGGGTCCATGACCCCCGCGGAGCAGCTCGTCCCCCTCCTGGAAGTCCGCTCCTGACCCTCCGGAACCCCGGACGCCCACCCCCCCTCCACGCCCCGAAAGGTCCCCGCCCCGTCATGCCCGAGCTGGTCTTCTTCTCCGGAACCATGGACTGCGGGAAGAGCACCCTGGCACTCCAGATCGCCCACAACCGCGACGCGCGAGGGCTCCAGGGCGTGATCTTCACCCGTGACGACCGGGCGGGCGAGGGCAAGCTCTCCTCCCGCCTCGGCCTGGTGACGGAGGCGGTGGAGGCGCCGCAGGGCATGGACCTGTACGCGTACCTCGTCACCCAGCTGTCCCAGGGCGGCAAGGCCGACTACGTGATCGTCGACGAGGCCCAGTTCCTCGCCCCGGAGCAGATCGACCAGCTCGCCCGGGTCGTCGACGACCTCGAACTCGACGTCTTCGCCTTCGGCATCACCACCGACTTCCGGACCCGGCTCTTCCCCGGCTCGCAGCGGCTCATCGAGCTGGCGGACCGCATCGAGCAGCTCCAGGTCGAGGCGCTCTGCTGGTGCGGGGCCCGCGCCACGCACAACGCCCGCACCGTCGGCGGCGCGATGGTCGTCGAGGGCGAGCAGGTCGTCGTCGGCGACGTGAACCGGCCCGCCGAGGAGATCGGCTACGAGGTGCTGTGCCGGCGCCACCACCGGCGCCGGATGACCTCGGCCGCGGCGCGCGCGGGAGCCCTCTCCCCGGACGTGCTGCCGGTCAACGGCTGAGCCGTCCCCCGCGGCCGGTCCGTACGACGGGACCGGAGCGGGAGGAGAACGGTATCGGGGCGCTCGACTCTGGCGGAGTGGTTCTCTGCAGGAGGAGTCTTTCGATGAAACATCCCCCGGACCGGATCGACGTGGCCGAGGGGCTGCGCCACATCCTTCAGGAGCTGTCCGCCATCGAGCGGTCGGTCGAGGGCGAGCGCACGGGTCTGCCCGATGCCCGTACGGACGGAGAGGGGCCCTGGGACGGGCCCGAGTTCACCGTCGAGACCGTCAGCGACAACAGCATGCACACCGTGGTGGACATCAGGGCGCTCAGCGGTCCCGGCCAGTCCCCGCCCGACCGTGCGGGGCCGGGCGAGCAGGAGGTCGCCGCACTGCGCGCGACCGTGCGCGCGCTGCTCGACCTCGCGGACATCGGCTCGGGGCGGGTCCGGACCACCGTGGTCCTCACCGAGCGGGGGCCGCGGGTGGTCAGTTGCCGGCTGGGCGGCGGCGCGACCGTCTTCGCGCGTGAGCCGGGGGCCGGGACGACGGGCTGAGGAGTCCTCGGCGGCGTGGCCGCACCCGGGCCGACCTGGCGGTTCCCGGGTGCGTTCCCCTGCCGTACCGGCGGGCGGTATCGGCTCGGGAACGGTCCGGGAACGGGTCGCCGGAGAGTACGTGGTGTCGGGAAGCAGAACCGCAGAAACCACGTAAAGGGGATAGGCCATGGGACGCAGGTCGACTGGACTCGCCGGGATCGTCGCCGCCGCCGCCCTCGCCCTCGGGCTCGGGGTCACGGTGGAGGCGGGTCACCAGCAGAGCCGGCCGGCCGGCGTGCAGATCCAGGCCGACGACCAGGGCCCGACGGTGATCGGCAAGGGCGGGGTCGTCCAGGCGGGTGCGTCGGACGACCAGGGTCCGACGGTGGTGAAGCCGGGTGTCGTTCAGGCGGGTGCGTCCGATGACCAGGGTCCGACGGTCGTGAAGCCCGGGGTCGTCCAGGACGGTGCGACCGACGACCAGGGGCCGACCGTCATCGGTCAGGGTCTGCTCGCCGTCTGATCCCCGCTCGGTGCGGCGGCCGCGGCGGCCGTGCCCGGACGGCTCCCGGCCGGCCCGGCGCGTCAGCCGCGGCGGCGCTCCGCCGGGACGCCCATCTCGCCGAACAGCTCCTCCGCCGCCCGCTCGTTGCGCCCCGCCTCGTCCGCGAGGCCGAGGGCGGCCTGGGCGCGGGCCATGCCGGACAGGGCGTAGGCCATCTCGATGCGGAAGTCGAGGGAGTGCGCCACCTCGTGGGCGCTCTCGTGCAGGCCGAGCGCGGCCACGTACTCCTTGCGCTTGTACAGATACCGGCCGACGGTGTTCTCGACCTTGGCCCGGCGCAGTGGAGAAACGTTTGGCCCGATGGTTTCGATGGCCCGGTCCGCGTACTGGACCGCCTGCTCGTCCCGGCCGAGGCGCTGGGCGACCTCCGCGAGGAGCGCCAGGGCCAGGGCCACCTGCCCCGGATCGCTGTTCTCGGTCGACAGGGCCCGTGCCCGCGCGAGGCACGTGTCGGCGGCCTCGTCGTCACCGAGGCAGGCGTGTGCGAAGGCGAGGTCCGTGAAGGCCACCAACTTGTTCTCGTGCTGGCCGAGTTCGTCGCAGAGCGCGATCGCCCGGCGGGCCGCGGACGCCGCCTCCTCGTGCCGCCCCCACTGCTCGTACAGGGTGCTGAGCAGGGTGAGGCTCTCCGCCTCCGCCCGGCTGGCGCCCAGCTCGTGCTGGTGCGCGATCGACTTCTCCAGATGGGACAGCGCCTGCGGGAACCGGCCCAGCAGACTGTTCAGCTGGCCCAGCGCGCCCTCGCTGTGGGCCAGCGTCTGGACGTCCCCGAGCCGTTCGGCGACGTCCCGGCCCTCCGTGGCGACCTCGATGCCCTCCGCGAAGCGTCCCAGCTTCCAGCACGCGACGCCCAGATTGGACAGGCTCACCCCCAGCAGTGGCAGTTCCCCGAGCCGGCGCGCGGCGGCCACCGCGAGGAGCCCCATCGAGCGGAACTCCTCCAACTGGCCCCGGGCACTGAGCTGGAAGGCCAGATTGCGGCTCAGGAACACGGTGTGACGGTCGTGGCCGAGCCGGTCGGCCAGGCCCACCACCCCCAGCAGGGACCCCTGCTCCCGGGCGAACCACTGCTCGGCCCGCCCGCCGTCCGCCAGCCGTGGCAGCCGCGGCAGCCACGCGTCCGCGTCCTCCACCTCCGCCACCCCGGTCGGGATGCGGCGCCTGCCCGGGAACATCACCCGGCAGGCCGACTCCGTCGCCGCCAGGTAGTAGTCGAGCAGCCGGCGCGCCGACGCGGAGTCGTCCACCTCCGTCGCCGGCGACCTGAGGCTCTGCGCGAAGCTCCGCACCAGGTCGTGGAAGGTGTACAGGCCGATCTCCGGCTGCTTCAGCAGGTGGACGTCCAGGAGGAGTTCGAGGATGTCCTCCGCGTCGGCCGGATCGGTCTCCAGGAGGGCGGCCGCCGCGTACACGTCGAGGTCGCCCCCGGGGTGCAGCGCCAGACTGCGGAACGCGGTCCGGCAGTCCTGCTCCAGGGCCTGGTACGACAGGCGCAGGGTGGCGGCGACACTGCGCTGCCCCGAACTCAGCTCGTCCAGCCGCCGCGTCTCGTCCCGCAGCCGGTCCGCCAGGTAACGCAGCGTCCAGCGGGGTCTGTTGCGCAGCCGGGCGGTGGCGATCCGCAGCGCCAGGGGCAGCCGGCCGCACAACCGCGCCAGCTCGGCGGCCGCCTCCGGCTCCGCCGCGTACCGCTGCTCGCCCAGCGTCTCCGCCATCAGCGCCGCGCACTCCGCCGGCGACATCACGTCGATCGAGATCCACTGCGCCGAGTCCAGGTCCACCAGCCGGGCCCGGCTGGTGACGAGGACCAGGCAGCCCGGCGTGGTCGGCAGCAGCGGGCGCACCCCGTCGGCGTCGGCCGCGTTGTCGAGGAGGAGCAGCAGCCGCTTCCCCGTGACGGTCGACCGCCACAGGGCCGTACGGCCCGCGAGGTCCTCGGGGATGCGCGAGCCCGGCACGCCCAGGGCGCGCAGCAGGCTGTCGAGCGCCCCGCCGGCGGTCACCGGCTGCTCGCCGGGGGTGTAGCCGCGCAGGTCGATGTAGAGCTGGCCGTCGGGGAACTCGGAGGCCAGCGAGTGCGCCGCGTGCACGGCCAGCGAGGTCTTGCCGCTGCCGCCCATGCCGTCCAGGGCCACGATCCGGGAGTGCCGGGCGCAGTCCCGGCCGGCCGAGTCGAGCAGCTCCCGCAGCTCGTCGCCGCGGCCCGTGAAGTCCGCCAGGTCGTACGGCAGGGTGCAGGGGGCCTCGGCGGGCACCGCCTCCGCTAAGACGGCCGGGGCCGCGGCCGGCGGGGGAGCGGGGGCGGCCAGCTCCGGACTGTCGCGCAGGATCCCCTCGTACACCTTGGTCAGCCGGGGGCCGGGATCGACGCCCAGCTCCTCCACCAGGAGTTCCCGGACCCGGCCGTACTCCTCCAGCGCCTCTGCCTGCCGGCCCGAGCGGTACAGGGCCAGCATCAACTGGGCGCGCAGCGACTCGTGCAGGGGGTGCGCCTGCACCAGGTCCCGGAGGTCGACGACGAGTTCCGCCGTCTCGCCGAGCCCGAGACGGAGCTCGAAGAGCTGCTCCGCGGCGGCGAGCCTGCGCTCCTCCAGCGCCGTGGCCGCCGCCTCGATCACCGGGCCGCCCGCGCCCGACAGGATCGGACCGCGCCACAGGCCGAGAGCCCGGCGCAGATCCGCCACGGCGTCGACCGCCCGGCCCTCGCCCGGCGCGTCCCGAGCGGATCTCACAAGAAATCCGAACTCCGTCAGGTCGAGCTGCTCCGGGGCCAGGACCACCCGGTAGCCGGGACCGTCGGTGACGATGACCTCGCTGCCCGAGGGGATGCGCCGGCGGAGGTCGGCGACCGCCTTCCGGACCTGGTGCGAGGCCGTCGCCGGCGGGTCCTCGGCCCAGGCCGACTCGACCAGCCGGCCGATCGTCAGCACCCGTCCCGGCTCCAGGAGCAGCGTGCCCAGCACGCGTTCCTGGATGAGGCCCCCCAGCCTCAGACGCGAACCGCCGGCCCAGCCCTCCAGGGGCCCCAGCACGTTGAATCTCAGCGCTTGCTCCTCGGCACCGGTCATCGCCGCGAGCACCCCCCAGGTCTTCCGGCCACGCCCTCGGCGCCGGGTTTTGCGGATCCTAGCCCGTTCCCGCGACCCCCGGGAACGAGGCGGTACGCGATCGGTAAGCGGTTCCCGGACCGTGGGAACCACGAGGCCGACTCCTGCACGGCCCTCGCGACCGAGGACCCCCCATGCAGCAAGGAGACTGGTCATGACCGAACAGGCATCGCCGGACGGACTCGCCGAGCAGCTGCGGGCGGCACGGCAGTGGGCCGGCATCACCCAGGAGCAGCTGGCCGGCCTGTCGACCGTCAGCGTGCGGGCCATCCGGGACCTGGAGCAGGGACGCGTGCGCCACCCGCGCCGCGAGACGCTCCGGCTGCTCGCCGGGGCCATGCGGCTGAGCGACGCCCGCCGGGCCGCCCTGGAGCTGGCCGTCGAAGGGGCCGAGGCCGGCACGGTCATGCGGGAGGCGTACGGCGCCGAGCTCGCCCCACCGCCCAAGCCGCTGCGCAGACTCGTCGGCCGCGCCGAGGAACTCCGCGCCCTGACCGGTCTGCTGGCCACCGAGCACGAGCGGCTCGTCAGCGTCGTGGGTCTGGCCGGCATCGGCAAGACCCGGCTGGCCCAGGAGGCCGCCCTGCTGCTCCACGGCCGCGACCGGACCCCGGTCGTCTGGGTCGACATGGCCGGGACCGGGACGCCGCCCGCCGGGCCCGCGGGGACCCGCAGCCCGCGCTCCGCCCTGACGGGCTGGGCCCGCTCCCTGGCCCTCGGCGGCCGGGGCCTCGACGAACTCGCCTCCGTGATACGCGGCCGGGACACCCTGCTGGTCCTCGACGGCCACGACACCGGCCCCCACATATCGCCCCAGCTCCTGGAACTGCTGCACGTCTGCGAGCGCCTCACGGTGCTGATCACCACGCGCGAGCCGCACCGCACCCCGGGCAACCGGATGCTGCCGCTCGGCCCGCTGCCCGTGCCCGACCCGGAGCCCGGGGCGTCCGCCGGGGGGACCGGCGCGCCGGGCGGCTCCCTGACCGCCGGGCAGCCGGCCGTCGAACTCATGCTGTCGTACGTCGCCCACATGCGCCCCGACCTGATGCCCGGCGACTCGCTGGTGCGCACGGTGGCCCGGATCAGCCGGGCCCTCGACGGGGTGCCGCGGGCGATGGAGGCGGCCGCCTCCTGGCTGCTGCTGCGTTCGCCCGCGGAACTGCTGCGGATCGCGCGGACCGCGCCCCTCGACGTCGTCGACGACGTGACCGCCGCGGACCCCGGCGGCGACGCGGCCGGCGAGGGATTGGCCGCGCTGCTCGCGGACGCCGTGGCCCGGCTCGACGACGGGCCCGCCGCCCTGCTCGGCGACCTGAGCCTGCTGCCCGACGGCTGGAGCGCCGACGAGGCCGCGGCCGGCCTGTCCGCGACCCCGGCGGGCGTGGTGCGCGACGTCCACGCGCTGATGCTCCGCGGCCTGGTGCGGCGCCTGCCCGGCGAGGAGGACGGCGCCCCGCGGTTCGGGGTGCTCCACCTGGTGCGGCAGCTCGCCGCCGAGCGCGCCGCCTCCCTCGTACCGGCGACCGCCCTCGTCTCCTCCTGACCGGCCGGCGTCCGCCCCGCCCCGTTCCCTCCTCCCGCCCCTCGCCTTCCTCCCTCCTCCTTCTCGTCCTCACCGTCCTGGAAAGGTCCGTCCGCCATGCGCAACCTGATCTCGCTCGCCGATCTGAAGCCCGAGCAGCTCGCCCGTATCGTCGCCCGCGCCGTCGAGTTCGGCACCGGCCGCGTCGACGACCGGCCGCTCGCCGGACGGCAGGTCGGCGTCTACTTCCGCAAGTCGTCCACCCGGACCAGGACCTCGTTCTGGAGCGGCGCCACCCGGCTCGGCGCCGACGTCATCACCTTCGGCCCCGACGAACTCCAGCTGACCACCGGGGAGACCGTGGAGGACACCAGCCGGGTCCTCGGCCAGTACCTCGACGCCCTCGTCGTCCGCACCAACGGGGACGTCGCGGAGATGCGACGCCTCGGCGGCAGCCCCGACCTCGCCGTGGTGAACGCCCTCAGCCTCGACGAGCATCCGACCCAGGCGATCGCCGACCTGACCACGCTGGCGGAGCACTTCGGAAGGCTCGACGGCCTCCACGTCCTCGTCGTCGGCGAGGGCAACAGCTCCGGCGCCGCCCTCGCCCTCGCCGGCGCGCTGACCCCCGGACTGCGGATCACCCTGCTGAGCCCGGAGGGATACGAGGTGCCCAAGAGCACCATGGACCTCGTCGACGAACTGAGCGGCGGCAGCCACCAGGTGCGCCGGATCACCGACCCGGCGGAGGTCGACGGCCCCGTCGACGCGGTCTACACGAGCCGCTGGCAGACCATGGGCGTACCCAAGGCGGACCCGAACTGGCTCGACGCGTTCGAGGGGTTCGCCATCGACCGCGCGTTCTTCGAGCGGTACAGCGGCCCGGACACCGTCTTCCTGCACGACCTGCCGGCCGTCCGCGGCCAGGAGGTCACCGACGAGGTCCTCGACGGCGAGCGCAGCCTCGCCTGGCGGCAGGCCCACCACAAGATGACCGCCGCCATGGCCGTACTGGAGTGGTGCGTCGTCGGCGAGGAGTGAGACCTCAGGCCGACGGCGCTCGTCCGGGCCCGGCCCCTCGGGCCCGGGAACGGGACGGGGGCGGCGTCGGTACCGGGTTCGTGGAACCCGGTACCGACGCCGCCCCCGCGGGTGCGTGGCGGACGTCAGCCGCCCATCGCGTCGACGACCGAACGGGGCCGCAGATCCGTCCAGTTGGCCTCGATGTAGTCGGCGCACTCCTGCTTGCCGCCCTCTTCGCGGACCAGCTGCCAGCCCTCCGGGCGGCGGATCCGGGCGGGCCACAGCGAGTGCTGGCCCTCGTCGTTGGCCAGGACGACGAAACGGCCGTCGGCGTCGTCGAACGGATTGGTTGCCATGGCTTCACCTCTGTGGGTTCCGTGGAACGGGGATCCGGTGCCGCACCGGTGCCTCGACGCTATGAGACCGCCTCCGCCGGTTCGGGCAGCCCGGGCGGCAGTTCGGCGGCAGCCCGCCCCCGCCCGCGCCCTCCGGCCGGCCGCGCGGGCGGGGGCCTACACGAGGACCCGCGACACCTCGTCGGCGCGCGTGACGGCGATGCCGGTGGCGACCGCGGCCGCCCGTACCGAGCCGAGCGCCTCGCGCAGCAGCTCCGTCCGGAGCCGGGGCTGGTCGGCCAGCTCCGGCCGGTCGGCGTCGATCAGCTGCACCGCCGCCTCCAGTACGGCGAACTTGGCCTCGCCCAGGGGCTCGTGACGGTCGGCCTCGGTCATGACGTCGCGCAGGGCCGCGGCCAGTTCCGCGGCGGGGGCGATCTGGGACATGGATCCACTCCTCAGGGTTCTCGGACGCGCGTGCTCCCGTGTTCCGCTCCGGCCCAAGGGGCTGCGCAGCGGCGGAACCCGACTGTAGGGCGGGCCGGAGGGGCGGCGGCGAAGGGCACCGGCAACTGCCGCCCGGCTGCCGCCCGGGGCGCCGGTCGGCGGGGTGCCGCGTTCCTACGATCGATGCCGAAGGGACGTTCCGAGCGATCCAGGACCTCCTTCCCCCACTTGTCACCCCACGATGTGGACGAAGTGATGATGCAGACTGCGGAATGGGCGTCCCGGGAGCGATCCGGGCCGCTGGACGTCGTTGTCACCGGACTGCCGTCCGATGCGCACACCTGGAATCTCGTTTTCATCCAGCTGCTGATCGAGGACCTGGGACACCACGTCGTCAACCTGGGCCCCTGCGTCCCCCAGGACGAGATCGTCGAGTCCTGCGGCAAGTACCAGCCCGATCTGCTGGTCGTCAGCACGGTCAACGGCCACGGCTTCCAGGACGCCGAACAGCTCATCCGGGCGATCCGCTCGCGCTGGGAACTCGCCGGCCTGCCGGCCGTCATCGGCGGCAAGCTGGGCGTCCTCGGCGCAGAGCAGCGCGCCGGGCACGACCGCCGGCTGCGCGAGGCCGGCTTCGACGCGGTGTTCCAGGACGGCCCGGAGCAGGGCGAGGACGAGGGCCTCGGCGCCTTCGCGGCGTTCGTCGCCCGACTCGACGCGGAACGCGGCCCGTTCGCCCCCCTGGCGGACGGCCCCGCGACCGCCGGCCTCGTCCCCTCCGGTTCCGCCCCGGTGGCCTCCGCCACCTCCCTCGAAGGGGTGGCAGGGTGACCTCCTTCGGCCGCTTCGTGGCCGCGGCGCACGCGAGGGGCGCCCTCGTGGTCCAGCCCCGCATGGGCTTCTCCGCGCCCGCCCGGATGAGGGCCGGGCTCGCGGCCACCAAGGCCGCCACGGACGCCGTCGCCGGCACCCTCACCATCGACAGCTACACCCGGGTCTGCGACGAGCCCTCGGCCGTCCGGGCCCTGGGCGAGGGCATCCCCCTCAACGGCTACCCGATCACCTCGTACAGCCCGAGCACCTCGCGGTGGGTCCTGGACGGCCTCGCGGACGAGACCTTCCCCGTGCAGGTCCGGCACGGCTCGGCGAGCCCGCAGCGGATCGTCGCCGCACTCGCCCGCCTCGGCCTCACCGCGACCGAGGGCGGCCCCGTCTCCTACTGCCTGCCGTACGGACGCACGCCGCTCGTCGACTCGGTCCGCAACTGGCGGGAGACCTGCGAGCGGCTGGCCGCCCTGCGCGCCGACGGGGCCGAACCCCACCTGGAGAGCTTCGGCGGCTGCATGCTCGGCCAGCTCTGCCCGCCGGGACTGCTCGTGGCCCTCAGCGCCCTGGAGGGTGTCTTCTTCCACCGCGCCGGACTTCGCTCCGTCTCGCTCAGCTACGCCCAGCAGACCAGCCCCGAACAGGACCGGCAGGCGATCCGCGCACTGCGGCGGCTCGCGGCCGAACTCCTCCCGGACACCGACTGGCACGTCGTCGTCTACACCTACATGGGCGTGTACCCGAGGAGCACCCCCGGAGCCCACGCCCTCCTCGCCGACTCCGCCGAACTCGCGGTCCGCGCGGGGGCACAGCGGCTCATCGTGAAGACCGCCGCCGAGGCCCACCGCATCCCGACGGTCGCCGAGAACGTCCGGGCCCTGCGCATCGCCGCGGAGGCGGCCCGCCGCGCCGCCGCCACCGCGGGCGCCGAGGACCACGAGGGGGCCGCCAACCCCGTGTACGCGGAGGCCCGCGCGCTCGTCGACGCCGTCCTCGACCTGCACACCGACCCCGGCAGCGCGCTCCTGAAGGCCTTCGAGCGCGGCTACCTGGACGTCCCCTACTGCCTGCACCCCGACAACGCCGGCCGCTCCCGTAGCCACATCGACGCGGCAGGCCGCCTGAGCTGGTCGCACATCGGAGCCATGCCCATCGGGCGGGTCGCCGGACGCAGCAGCGCCCGGCTCACCGCGAACGGACTGCACGACGCGCTGACCTTCGTCCAGCGCCGATACGACCACCCCGACACCCGCACCGAGGACGCCGGCACCACCCCCGCCGACGTCCCACTCCTCCAGGAGGTATGACCGTGACCGCCATCATCGCCGAGGCCGTGGACGAGGCGCTCCTGCCGTTCCCGGCGTCGCCCGACGCGCACCTCACCGATCCGCTGACCCGGGCCACCCTGCGCGTGCAGAGCCGCATGCTCGCCGCCACCCGCGCCTTCCTGACCGGCCGCGGCTTCCAGGAGCTGCTGCCGCCCGTCATCGGCCCGGTCACCGACCCCGGCATCCGGGGCTCCAAGCAGGTGGACGTCGACTTCTACGGCCACAAGTACAAGCTGATGACGAGCGCGATCCTCTACAAGCAGGCCTCGCTCCTCGCCTTCGACAAGATCTTCTACATCGCGCCCAACGTCCGGCTGGAGCCCCTGGAGACGGCCGTCACACACCGGCACCTCGCCGAGTTCCACCAGATCGACGTCGAGATCCGCGACGCCCGCCGCGAGGACGCGATGGACCTGGCCGAGCAGCTCGTCGGCCACGTCGTGGCCGAGGTCCTCAGCGGCATGCCGGCCGAGCTCGACGTGCTCGGCCGCGACACCGACGCCCTCCGCGAGGTCTTCGCGGGCGCCTTCGGACGCGTCGGCCACCAGGCGGCCACCGCCGAGCTGATCGGCCTCGGCCACCCCCAGGACCCCGCCGCCGAGATCGACTGGCAGGCCGAGGAGATCGTCTCCGCCCGCGCCGACCGCCCCTTCTTCATCACCGACTACCCCAAGGGCTCCCGCGGCTTCTACGACAAGGAGGACGCCGAACAGCCGGGCGTGCTCCGGAACTTCGACCTCATCGCGCCCGAGGGCTACGGCGAACTCGCCAGCGGCAGCGAGCGGGAGCACGACTACGCCACCCTCGTCACCCGCATGCGGGAGACCGGCGAGAACCCCGCCAAGTACGGCTGGTACCTGGACCTCGCCCGCCGCGGCATCCCCGCCAGCTCCGGCTTCGGCATCGGCCTGGAGCGCTTCACCCGCTACGTCACCGGCCGCCAGGCCGCCTGGCAGGCCAGCGCCTACCCGAAGCTCCCCGGGGTGGTGTCCGCGTGACCACGGCACTCGTCGCGGACGGCTTCCCCGAGGAACAGGTCCGCCGGCGCGCCCGGCACGGCGCCGGAGCCGTCTTCCCGGCCGAGGCGGACTACGGCACCGGGCTGCTCGGCGCCGCCCCCCGCGGCCTCCCCGCCGCTCCCGGCCCGGCCGCCGGGCCGGGCGGGCACGACCCGGACGACGAGCTGGAGCGGATCCGGATCGTGCCGCCCGTCTTCATGCCCGAGCGGCTGAAGAAGCTCATCGACCTCGCCCGCGAACCCCTGTACAGCGACGTCGAACTCGACACCGTCGTCGGCGGGTTCACCAGCCGACTGCCCCTGTACGTGTCGGCCTTCGGATCCACCCGGGCCGCCAGCCACGACCTCGGCGAGGCCGCCGGACGCCAGGCCGGAGCCCTCGGCATCCCGCTGGTCATCGGCGAGAACGTCGTCCCCGTCAACGGCTACCGCAGCGCGGACGAGGCCGGCGCCTCCCCCCTCCTCGGCCGGATCGCCGCCTACGCCGCGGCGGCCGACGACGAGCACGGCGGCGTCGTCGTCCAGCAGTCCACCGAGGACGCCGACGCCGAGGTGTGGAACCTCGTCTACAGCGATCCGGTCACGGAGCCCCTGCTCGCCACCGGCCGCCTCGCCTTCGAGCTCAAGGTCGGGCAGGGCGCCAAGCCCGGCCTCGGCGGACTCACCCTCCTGGACCGGGAGACCGCGGGCCAGGTCGCCGAGCAGTACTCCCTCGACGAGGTGTTCGGCGCCGGCGGGGACCGGGTGCTCCGGGTCGCCAGCCCCGGCACCTTCACCGAGGAGATCCTGCGCCAGCAGATCCGCCTCATGCGCAACAACTTCCCCCGCGCCCGCGTGTGGGTGAAGCTGCACCCCGGCCGCGACGTGGCCCACGCCGCGGCCACCGCCTGGGCGGCCGGCGCGGACTCCGTCACCGTCGACGGCGCGGAGGGCGGCACGGCCTGGGCCCCCACCGGCTTCCTCGCCCACGTCGGCCTGCCGCTCGCCGACTGCCTGCGCCGCGTCGGCCGCACCGATCACTGCCTCCTCGCCAGCGGACGCATGTGGGAGGGCACCCGGGCCGTCAAGGCCCTCGCCCTCGGCGCCCGCGCCGTCGGCCTCGGCCGGGCCGCGCTGCTCGCCGTCGACGAGGACCGCGAGGCGGGCCTGACCCGGCTCGTCGAAGCCCTCGCCCTCGAACTGCGGATGCTGACCAGCGCGGTCGGCAAGTACCACGTGAACGCCCTGGACCCGGAGGACCTGCTCCTGCCGGGCCGGTGGGAGCGGGGGCCGGCGGCCCCCGGCGCCGCCTAGCCGGACCGCCAGGTCCGCGAGGCCCGGTTCCGCCTCAGCACCACACACGCGATTCCCAGTCGTGGCCGTACGGGACGTCCGGCACGCCGCGAGACCCGTATCCGCCCGAACCTTCGAGAATGGTGTCGAGAAGATGTCTCACCAGCACTCCGTCCAGGCTCCCGCCGTCGACATCGACGCGTACAACAGCACCGCCGTGCGGCTCCCCGAGGGCGCGCTGCACGAGCTGTTCGCCGCCCAGGCCGCACGGACGCCGGACGCCGTGGCCGTGGTGTGCGGGGAACGCGAACTCACCTACCGCGAGCTGGACTCGGCCGCCACCGCGCTGGCGCACCGCCTGCGGGAGCGGGGGGTCCGCTCCGGCGACCGCGTCGGCCTCTTCCAGGACAGGTCCCCGGCCTACGTCGTCGCGATGCTCGCCGTGCTCAAGGCGGGCGGCGCGTACGTGCCGCTGGACCCGCGTCAGCCGGAGGAGCGGCTCGCGTTCATCCTCGCCGACACCGGGTCCGTGCTCCTCCTCACCGACCGCGACCCGCGGGACGTGGCCTTCGCCGGCGACCTGCCGGTGGTCCGGCTCGCGGAGGACGTGACGGACCCGGAGTGGGACGAGGCGGCGGCGCTCGACGTGCCGGTCCACCCGGACCAGTTGGCGTACGTGATGTACACGTCGGGTTCGAGTGGTGTGCCCAAGGGGGTGGCGAACACTCATCGGAACGTGGTGGAGCTGGCGTCGGACCCGTGGTGGGGTGCGGGTTCGGGGGAGCGGCACCGTCGGGTGCTGGCGTATTCGCCGCTGGCGTTCGACTCGTCGACGTACGAGTTGTGGGTGCCGTTGCTGAGCGGCGGTACGGCGGTGGTGCTGGCGGCGCCGAAGGTGGACATCGCCGAGCTGGCCCGGGAGATCACCCAACAGGGCATCACCGCGGTCTACTTCACCACGGCCCTCTTCGACGCGATGGCGTCGGAGGCGGTGGAGTCGCTGGCGGGTCTGCGGGAGATCTGGACCGGTGGGGACGTGCTGTCGGTGTCGGCGTTGCGGCGGGTGCTCGACTCCTGCCCGGACACGTCCGTGGTGCACGCGTACGGGCCCACGGAGTCCACGGTGTTCTGCAGTTATCAGGCGTTCGGGCCTGGTGAGCGGGTGGTGGAGCGTCTGCATCTGGGGGTGCCGATGGCGAACACCCGGATGTACGTGCTGGACGCGGGGCTGCGGCCGGTCGTGCCGGGTGTGGTCGGTGAGCTGTATGTGGCCGGCAGTCATCTCGCCGAGGGGTATGTGGGCCGCGCGGCGCTGAGCGCGGAGCGGTTCGTGGCGGATCCGTTCGGTCCGGCGGGTGAGCGGATGTACCGGACGGGTGACCTGGCGCGGTGGAACGAGTACGGCGAGATCGTCTTCGAGGGGCGTGCGGACCAGCAGGTGAAGCTGCGCGGGTTCCGTATCGAGCCCGGGGAGATCGAGACCGCTCTCCTGGCGCATGAGTCGGTGGCGCAAGCGGCGGTGATCGTCCGCGAGGACCGGCCGGGCGACAAGCGCCTCGTCGCCTACGTCGTCCCCGCCCTCGACACCCGCGTCGACACCGAGGCCCTCCACCGGCACAGCACCGAGCGCCTGGCCGAGTACATGGTCCCCTCCGCGTTCGTCGCGCTCGCCGCACTTCCCCTGACCGCCAACGGCAAGCTCGACCGCCGTGCCCTGCCGCAGCCCGTGGCGGGCGGCGAAGGCGACGGCCGGGCCCCGCGCAACCCCGTCGAGGAGGTCCTCTGCGGACTCTTCGCCGACGCCCTCGGCGAGCCCGCCGTCTCCATCGACGACGACTTCTTCCGCCTCGGCGGACACTCGCTCCTCGCCACCCGCCTCGTCGGCCGGGTCCGCACCGCCCTCGCCACCGAACTCTCCCTGCGCGACTTCTTCCTCCACCCGACCGTCGCCGCCCTCGCCCGGCTGATCACCGCCGACGCCGGGCAGACCCTCCGCCCCGCGCTCACCGCCGCCGACCGGTCCGACGACCGGCTCCCGCTCTCCGCCGCCCAGCGCCGCCTCTGGTTCCTCGACCAGATGGAGGGCCCCTCGGCCACCTACAACATCCCCCTCGCCGTGCACCTCACCGGCGCCGTCGACCCGGACGTGCTGCGGCAGGCGCTCGCGGACGTGATCGCCCGCCACGAGATCCTCAGGACCAGCTACCCGGTGGTCGGGGGCGAGCCCCGCCAGCACATCGCCGACCCCGAGCGGGTCACCGTGCCGCTCACGGTCGCCGCCGTCACCGAGGACGAACTGCCCGCGCGGCTCGCGGAGGAGACCGGGCACCTCTTCGACCTCGCCGCCGACCTCCCGCTGCACGCCGTGCTCCTCGAACTCGCGCCGACCCGGAGCGTGCTCGTCCTCGTCGTGCACCACATCGCCTCCGACGGCTGGTCGAACACGCCGCTCATGCGGGACCTCGGCGCCGCCTACACGGCCCGCACCCAGGGCGCCGCCCCCGCCTGGGAGCCGCTGCCGGCCCAGTACGCCGACTACTCCCTCTGGCAGCGGGAACTCCTCGCCGACCACGAGGAGAGCCAGCTCGCCCACTGGCGGCAGGCGCTCGACCGGCTGCCCGCCGAGGTGACGCTGCCCACCGGCCGGCCCCGCCCGGTCGTGGCCTCCTACCGCGGCGCCACCCACACCGTGCACTGCCCGGCGGAGACCCACCGGGCCCTCAGCACCCTGGCCAGGGAGCACGGGGTGACCATGTTCATGGTGGCGCAGGCCGCGACCGTGGCCCTGCTGTCCCGCTCCGGAGCGGGCACCGACATCCCCCTCGGCTCGCTCGTCGCCGGGCGGACCGACGAGGCCCTGGAAGACCTGGTCGGGTTCTTCGTCAACACCCTCGTCCTGCGGACCGACGCCTCGGGCGACCCGACCTTCCGCGAACTCCTCGACCGCGTCAGGGAGACCGACCTCGGCGCCTGGGCGCACCAGGACCTGCCCTTCGACCGGCTCGTGGAGGCCCTGAACCCCGAGCGGTCCGCCAGCCGCCACCCCCTCTTCCAGGTCATGCTCACCCTGGCCGAGGCCGCCGAGGCGACGCCCCGGCTGCCGGGCGTCCGCGCCGAGACCCGCCAACTGAGCGCGGGGATCGCCAAGTTCGACCTCACGGTCAACTTCTACGAGCACCGCGACCGGCTCGGCCACCCCCACGGCCTCGACATCGTCCTGGAGTACGCCACCGACCTCTACGACCCCGAGGCCGTCGAGGCGGCCGGCGAACGGCTGGCCCGGGTCCTGGACGCCGTCGTCGCCGACCCGGACGTCAAGGTCGCCGACATCGAGCTGCTCTCCGAGACCGAGCGCCGCCGCCTGCTCGCCGACTACAACGACACCGCCGTCCGCCTCCCCGAGGGCGCGCTGCACGAGCTGTTCGCCGCGCAGGCCGCGCGGACGCCGGACGCCGTGGCGCTGGTGTGCGGGGAGCACGAGACGACGTACCGCGACCTCGACCGCGCGTCGGACGCGTTCGCCGCCCGGCTCGCCGCGCACGGAGTCCGGCCGGGTGGCGCCGTGGGCCTCCTCCTCGACCGCTCGGCGGAGTTCGTGGTCGCGGCCCTCGCCGTGCTCAAGGCGGGCGGCGCGTACGTGCCGCTGGATCCGCGTCAGCCGGAGGAGCGGCTCGCGTTCATCCTCGCCGACACCGGGTCCGCCCTCCTCGTCACCGACCGCCCCGCCCAGGACGTCGGGTTCGCCCGGGACCTGGACACGCTGCCGGCTCCCGACCTGCGGTCCCTCCTCGCCGAGACGCATGTCCCGGCGTCCCGACCGGTCGTCCATCCCGACCAGTTGGCGTACGTGATGTACACGTCGGGTTCGAGTGGGGTGCCCAAGGGGGTGGCGAACACTCATCGGAACGTGGTGGAGCTGGCGTCGGACCCGTGGTGGGGTGCGGGTTCGGATTCGCGTTCCGGGGAGCGGCATCGGCGGGTGCTCGCGTACTCGCCGCTGGCGTTCGACTCGTCCACGTACGAGTTGTGGGTGCCGTTGCTGAGCGGCGGTACGGCGGTGGTGCTGGCGGCGCCGAAGGTGGACATCGCCGAGCTGGCGCGGGAGATCACCCAACAGGGCATCACGGCGGTCTACTTCACCACGGCCCTCTTCGACGCGATGGCGTCGGAGGCGGTGGAGTCGCTGGCGGGTCTGCGGGAGATCTGGACGGGTGGCGACGTCCTGTCGGCCCCGGCGCTCCGCCGGGTGCTCGACTCCTGCCCGGACACGTCCGTGGTGCACGCGTACGGGCCCACGGAGTCCACGGTGTTCTGCAGCTACCAGGCCTTCGGGCCCGCCGAGCGGGTGGTGGAGCGCCTTCACCTGGGGGTGCCGATGGCCAACACCCGGATGTACGTCCTGGACGCGGGGCTGCGGCCGGTCGTTCCCGGGGTGGTCGGTGAGTTGTACGTCGCCGGCAGCCATCTGGCCCGGGGGTACGTGGGCCGCGCGGCGCTGAGCGCCGAGCGGTTCGTGGCGGACCCGTTCGGTCCGGCGGGTGAGCGGATGTACCGGACGGGTGACCTGGCGCGGTGGAACGAGTACGGCGAGATCGTCTTCGAGGGGCGTGCGGACCAGCAGGTGAAGCTGCGCGGGTTCCGTATCGAGCCCGGGGAGATCGAGACCGCTCTCCTGGCGCATGAGTCGGTGGCGCAGGCCGCGGTGATCGTCCGCGAGGACCGGCCCGGCGACAAGCGCCTCGTCGCCTACGTCGTCCCCGCGCCGGGTACCCGCGCCGACACCGACGGCCTGCGGAGGCACGCCGCCGGGCGCCTGGCCGAGTACATGGTCCCCTCCGCGTTCGTCGAGCTCGACGTCCTCCCGCTGACCGCCAACGGCAAGCTCGACCGCCGTGCCCTGCCCGCGCCGAGGCTCGGCACCGGGCCCGGCGGCCGGCAGGGCCGCACCCCCGTCGAGGAGGTCCTCTGCGGACTCTTCGCCGACGCCCTCGGCCTGCCCGCCGTCTCCATCGACGACGACTTCTTCCGCCTCGGCGGACACTCCCTGCTCGGCACCCGGCTGGTCAGCCGCATCCGGCACACCCTGGGCGCCCAGGTGTCCGTGCGGGACCTCTTCCGCCGCCCCTCCGTCGCCGGACTCGCCGCCTTCCTCGCCGACCCCGGCGCCGACGGGCAGAGCCGGCGCCCGGCCCTCGTGGCGGGCGAGCGGCCCGCACGGGTGCCCCTCTCGCCCGCCCAGCGCCGTCTCTGGTTCCTCGACCAGCTGGAAGGCGCCTCGGCCACCTACAACATCCCCCTCGCCGTCCGCCTCACCGGACTCCTCGACGCCGACGCGCTGCGGCTCGCCCTGGCCGACGTCGTCGGCCGTCACGAGGCGCTCCGCACGCTCTTCCCCGCCGAGCAGGGCACGCCCCACCAGGTGGTCGTGCCGGCCGCCGAGGCGCGCCCCGAGCTCCCCGTCATCCCGGCGACCCGCGACGCACTGGCCGCCGTCCTGCGCGACCTGTCCGCCACGACCTTCGACCTGGCCCGCGAACTCCCCGTCCGGGCCGACCTGGTGCGGCTCGCGGACGACGAGCACGTGCTGCTCCTCGTCACCCACCACATCGCCTCCGACGGCTGGTCGAACACGCCGCTCATGCGGGACCTCGGCGCCGCCTACACGGCCCGCACCCAGGGCGCCGCCCCCGCCTGGGAGCCGCTGCCCGTCCAGTACGCCGACTACGCGCTCTGGCAGCAGGCCCTGCTCGCCGCCGACGAGGAGCGGCAGCTCGACCACTGGCGCGAGGCGCTCGACCGGCTCCCGGAGGAGGTCACGCTCCCCGCCGACCGGCCGCGCCCCGCGACCGCCTCGTACCGGGGCGCCTCCCTCACCGTCCAGTGCCCCGCCGACCTGCACACCGCGCTCACCCGGCTGGCCCGCGAGAACGGCACCACCCTCTTCATGGTGGCCCAGGCGGCCACGGCGGTCCTCCTCTCGCGCTCCGGCGCCGGCGCGGACATCCCGCTCGGCTCCCCCGTCGCCGGACGGACCGACGAGGCGCTGGAGGACCTGGTCGGCTTCTTCGTGAACACCCTGGTGCTGCGCACCGACGTGAGCGGCGACCCGACGTTCCGGGAGCTCCTGGAGCGGGTGCGGGCCACCGACCTGGCCGCCTGGGCCCACCAGGACGTGCCCTTCGACCGGCTCGTGGAGGCCCTCAACCCCGAGCGGTCCGCCGCCCGCCACCCCCTCTTCCAGGTCATGCTCTCGGTCACCGACGCGGAAGGCCCCGTACCCCACCTCCCCGGCCTGCGCGCCACGTCGGAGTTCACGGCGCTCGACATCGCCAAGTTCGACCTCACGTTCACCTTCCACGAGCACCGGACGGCCGACGGCGGTCCGGCCGGCCTCGGCATCACCGTCGAATACGCCACCGACCTCTACGACGCGGCCGGCGTCTCGGCCGTCACCGCCCGCCTGGTCAGGCTCCTCGAAGCGGCGGCCGGCGCCCCCGACGTCCCGATCGGCGACCTCGACGTCCTGGCCGCCGACGAGCGCACCCGGCTCCTCGACACCTGGCACGGCGCCCGCCGGACACGCTCCGCCGCCTCGCTGCCGCAGCTGTTCGCCGCGCAGGTCGCCCGCACCCCGGACGCCGTCGCCGTCACCCTCGCGGGCGAGCGGCTGACGTACGCGGAACTGGACCGGCGCGCCAACCGGCTGGCCCACCGCCTGATCGCCGAGGGGGTGCGCCCCGGATCGCGCGTGATCCTCTTCCTGGAACGCTCCCTGGACGCCGTCGTGTCGATCCTCGCCGTGGTCAAGGCGGGCGCCGTCTACGTCCCGCTCGACACCCGCTACCCGGCGGACCGCATCGAGCTGATCGTGCGGATGTCCGGCCCGAGCCTGCTCCTCACCGACCGCGAGCGCGTGGACCTCGAACTCCCCGCGGGCGCCCGCGCCCTGACGGTCGGCGGGGCCGACGTCCAGGACCTGCCGGACACGGCCCCCGCGGTCGACGTCCACCCTGAACAGCTCGCCTACGCGATGTTCACCTCGGGCTCGACGGGCGTGCCCAAGGGCGTCGCCGTCACCCACCGGAACGTCGCCGAGCTCGCCGCCGACGCCCGGTTCGCCGGCGGAGCCCACCGCCGGGTGCTCCTGCACTCCCCGCTCGCCTTCGACGCGACGACGTACGAGCTGTGGGCTCCCCTGCTGTCCGGCGGCACCCTCGTCGTCGCCCCTCCCGGCCTGCTCGACACGGCGGCGCTGGCGAAGGTCCTGGCGGAGGAGTCGATCACGGGTCTGTGGCTGACGGTGGGGCTGTTCCGCCTGGTGGCGGAGGAGGATCCGGGGGCGTTCCGGGGGCTGGGCGAGGTGTGGACGGGCGGTGACGTGGTGCCGCCGGAGGCGGTGCGCCGGATCATGGACGCCTGCCCGGAGCTGACCGTGGTGAACGGCTACGGTCCGACGGAGACGACGACCTTCGCCACCTCCCACGAGATCCGCCGCCCCTTCGACTACGACGGCGCGCTGCCCATCGGCCGCCCCCTCGACAACACCCGCCTCTACGTCCTCGACGACCACCTCGGACTGGTCGCGCCCGGCGTCCCCGGGGAGCTGTACATCGCGGGCACCGGACTCGCCCAGGGCTACCTCGACCGGCCCGCCCTCACCGCCGAACGGTTCGTCGCCGACCCGTACGGACCGCCGGGCTCCCGGATGTACCGGACGGGCGACCTGGTGCGCTGGTCGCGGGAGGGCGAGATCGAGTACCTGGGGCGGGCGGACCAGCAGGTGAAGCTGCGCGGCTTCCGCATCGAGCCGGGGGAGATCGAGTCGGCGCTGGTCGCCCACCCGTCGGTGGCGCAGGCCGCGGTGATCGTCCGCGAGGACCGGCCGGGCGACAAGCGGCTCGTCGCCTACCTCGTCGGACCCGACGGCACCGCCCCCGACCCCGACGTGCTCCGGGGCCACGCCGACGGGCTCCTCCCCGACTACATGGTCCCGTCCGCCTTCGTGGTCCTGGACGCCCTGCCCCTCACCTCCAACGGCAAGCTCGACCGCCGCGCCCTGCCCGCACCCGCCGTCACCGGCAGCGGCACCGGCCGGCAGCCGCGCAACCCGCGCGAGGAAGTCCTGTGCGGGCTGTTCGCCGACGTCCTCGGCGTCCCCGCCGTCACCGTCGACGACGACTTCTTCCGCCTCGGCGGGCACTCCCTGCTCGCCACCCGGCTCGTCAGCCGGATCCGCACCGCCCTCGGGGCCGAACTCCCGGTCCCCGCCCTCTTCGAGAACCCGAACGTGGCCGCCCTGGCCGAGCGACTCGACCGCGCCGAGACCGCGCGACCCAAGCTGCGGCCGATGCGCCGGATGGGAGCCTCCCAGTGATCCCCCTGTCATACGCCCAGCAGCGCCTGTGGTTCCTCGCCCAGCTCGAGGGCCCGTCGGCGACCTACAACATCCCGCTGGCCCTCCGCCTCACCGGCACCCTCGACACCGAGGCGCTGACCCGGGCCCTCGGCGACGTCGTCGCCCGGCACGAGAGCCTGCGCACCGTCTACCCGGAGAGCGACGGCACGCCCCATCAGGAGATACGCGGGACCGACGAGGCACGGATCGACCTGCCCGTCCTCACGGCCACGGAGGAGACCCTCGCGGACGTCCTCGCCGCCGAGTCGGCCCACGTCTTCGACCTCGCCGTCGACCTGCCCGTCGAGGCGCGGCTGATCCGGCTCGCGAAGGAGGTCGCGGACGCCGACGACGAGCACGTCCTGCTGGTCGTCATGCACCACATCGCCTCCGACGGCTGGTCCGTCGCCCCGCTGCTCCGCGACCTCGCCCACGCCTACCGGGCCCGGGTCGCCGGCCGCGCACCCGAGCAGGACCCCCTGGAGATCCAGTACGCCGACTACACCCTCTGGCAGCACGAACTCCTGGGCGAGGCCGACGCCGAGGACAGCGTCATGGCCCGGCAGATCGCCTACTGGCGCGAGCGGCTGGCCGGCCTCCCCGCGGAGGCCACCCTCCCGGCGGACCGGCCGCGCCCCGCCGTCGCCTCCTACCGCGGCGACACCCGCACCCTGCACTGCCCGCCCGCCACCCACGCCGCCCTCGTCGAACTGGCCCGGGGCAGCGGTGCCACCCTCTTCATGGCGGCGCAGGCGGCGCTCGCCACCGTGCTGGCCGCCTCCGGCGCGGGAACCGACGTCCCCGTCGGCTCCCCGGTCGCCGGACGGACCGACGAAGCCCTCGACGACCTGGTCGGCTTCTTCGTGAACACCCTGGTGCTGCGCACCGACGTGAGCGGTGACCCGACGTTCCGGGAGCTCCTGGAGCGGGTGCGGGCCACCGACCTGGCGGCCTGGGCCCACCAGGACCTGCCGTTCGACCGGCTCGTCGAGGCCCTCGACCCCGAGCGCACCGGCGACCGCCACCCCCTCTTCCAGGTCATGCTGACCCTGGTCCAGGCCGGCGCGGCGAACTCCGGTACGGCCGCGGACTCCGACACCGGCTTCCCCGGTCTCCGGACGCGCGCCGAGTACGCGCCCACCAGCACCGCCAAGTTCGACCTCACCGTCGGGTTCGACGAGCACCTCACCGTGGACGGCCGCCCCGGCGGCCTCGACATCACCGCCGAGTACGCCACCGACCTGTACGACCCCGAGACCGTCGAGGCCCTGCTCGCCCGCCTCGGCCGGCTGCTCGCCGAGGCCGTCGCCCACCCCGACACACCGCTCTCCGGGCTCGATCTGCTCGACGGGGCCGAGCGCACCCTGCTCCTGGACACCTGGACGGGCCGCCCCACCCCCGTACCGGACGCCTCCCTCGCGGAGCTCTTCGCCGCACAGGCCGCCCGCACCCCGGACGCGGTGGCCCTCACCCAGGCCGGCACCGACCGCACCTACGCCGAGGTCGACGCCCTCACCAACCGCTTCGCGCACCGCCTCCGCTCGCTGGGCGTGGGACCCGAGACCGTCGTCGCCGTCCTCATGGAACGCTCGCCCGACCTGGTCCTGTCGCTGCTCGCCATCACCAAGGCCGGCGGTGTGTACGCCCCGCTCAACGCGGTCGACCCGGCCTCCCGGCTCTCCCTCATCCTCGCCGACACGGCCGCGCCGGTCCTCCTCGTCGACCCGGCGTTGTCCGACCACGACATCCTCACCGAGGCGGACGGCGTCCGGATCGTCCTGGTCGACGGGCTCGACCGCGACCCGGAGCTCGACGCCCACCCCGAGACGGCGCCCGAGGTCGCCACGCACCCCGACCAGTGGCTGTACGTGATGTTCACCTCGGGCTCGACGGGTGTGCCCAAGGGCGTCGCCGTCACCCACCGGAACGTCGCCGAACTCGCCCTGGACCACCGCTGGACCAGGCCCGCCCACGGACGCGTGCTCTTCCACTCCCCGCACACCTTCGACGCGACGACGTACGAGCTGTGGGCCCCGCTGCTGACCGGCGGCGCCGTCGCCGTCGCCCCGACGGGTGTCCTGGACACGGCGGCCCTTGCGGGGGTGCTGGCGGAGGAGTCGATCACGGGTCTGTGGCTGACCGTGGGGCTGTTCCGGCTTGTGGCGGAGGAGGACCCGGCGGCCTTCGGCGGTCTGGGCGAGGTGTGGACGGGCGGCGATGTCGTGCCGCCGGAGGCGGTGCGCCGGGTCATGGATGCCTGCCCGGAGCTGACCGTGGTGAACGGCTACGGTCCGACGGAGACGACGACCTTCGCCACCTCCCACGAGATCCGCCGCCCCTTCGACTACGAGGGCGCGCTGCCCATCGGCCGCCCCCTCGACAACACCCGCCTCTACGTCCTCGACGACCACCTCGGACTGGTCGCGCCCGGCGTCCCCGGGGAGCTGTACATCGCGGGCGCCGGACTGGCCCGCGGCTACCTCGGCCGCCCGGCCCTCACCGCGGAGCGGTTCGTCGCCGACCCGTACGGACCGCCGGGCTCCCGGATGTACCGGACGGGCGACCTGGTGCGCTGGTCGCGGGAGGGCGAGATCGAGTATCTGGGGCGGGCGGACCAGCAGGTGAAGCTGCGCGGCTTCCGCATCGAGCCGGGGGAGATCGAGTCGGCGCTGGTCGCCCACCCGTCGGTGGCGCAGGCCGCGGTGATCGTCCGCGAGGACCGGCCGGGCGACAAGCGGCTCGTCGCCTACCTCGTCGGACAGAGCGACAGCGGCCCCGCCGGAGAGCTCGACACGGCCGCCCTGCGCCGACACGCCGCTGACGCCCTGCCCGAGTACATGGTGCCGTCCGCGTTCGTCGTCCTGGACGCCCTGCCCCTCACCGGCAACGGCAAGCTCGACCGCCGCGCGCTGCCGCAGCCCGTCCTGACCGGCGAGAGCGACGGCAGGGCTCCGCGCAACCCCGTCGAGGAGGTGCTCTGCGGCCTCTTCGCCGACGTCCTCGGCCGCGCCTCCGTCACCGTCGACGACCACTTCCTGCGGCTCGGCGGGCACTCGCTGCTCGCCACCCGGCTGGTCAGCCGGATCCGCACCGCCCTCGGCGCCCGGATCACCGTGCGGGACGTCTTCCAGCACCCGACCGTCGCCCAGCTCGGCGAGCTGGTCGCCGCGGGCAACGGCGAGCCGGCCCGGCCCGCCCTGACGGTCCAGGACCGCCCCGAACGGGTGCCGCTCTCCTCGGCCCAGCAGCGCCTCTGGTTCCTCGACCAGTTGGAAGGGCCGTCCGCGACCTACAACATCCCGCTGGCCGTCCGGCTCACCGGCGCGCTCGACGTGGAGGCCCTGCGCCGCGCGCTCACCGACGTCGTCGGGCGCCACGAATCCCTGCGGACCGTCTTCCGCACCACCGGCGGCGAGGCCCACCAGCACGTCCTGCCCGCCGACGGCATCGACGTCCCCCTGCCGACGGTGGCGGTGACGGAGGAGCAGCTGCCCGGGCTGCTCGCCGACGAGAGCGCCGAGGTCTTCGACCTGACCTCGGAACTCCCGCTCCGCGCCGCCCTGTTCACCCTGGCCCCGGACGATCACGTCCTCACGGTGGTGACCCACCACATCGCCTCCGACGGCTGGTCGAACGCCCCGTTCTTCGCCGACCTCGGCCGCGCCTACGAGGCCCGGGGCGCCGGCGCCGCGCCCGACTGGGCGCCGCTCCCGGTCCAGTACGCCGACTACACCCTGTGGCAGCGCGAGCTCCTCGGCGCGGAGCAGCAGCCCCAACTCGACCACTGGCGGCAGGCGCTGGCGAACCTCCCCGAGGAGGCCACCCTGCCGGCCGACCGGCCCCGGCCCGCCGTCGCCTCCTACCAGGGCGCCACGCTCACCGTGTCCTGCCCCGCCCCGGTCCACCGGGCGCTGACCGGGCTCGCACGGGAGACCGGCACCACCGTCTTCATGGTGGCCCAGGCCGCCGTGGCCACCGTGCTCTCGCGGTGTGGTGCCGGCACGGATGTCCCGATCGGTTCGCCGGTCGCGGGGCGGACGGATCAGGCTCTCGACGATCTCGTGGGCTTCTTCGTCAACACGTTGGTTCTGCGGACGGATGTGGGTGGTGATCCCACCTTCCGTGAGGTGTTGGGCCGGGTGCGGGAGACGGATCTTTCCGCGTGGGCCCACCAGGACCTTCCGTTCGACCGGTTGGTCGAGGTGCTCAATCCTGAGCGTTCGGCTTCCCGGCATCCGTTGTTCCAGGTGATGCTCACCGTGGGTGACACGGCGGTGGGCGCGCCTGGACTGGGTGGTCTGCGGGCGGAGTTCGTGGCTCCGGAGCTGCGGATCGCGAAGTTCGACCTGACGTTCGCCTTCGGTGAGCGGCGTACGGCGGACGGGAGCCCGGACGGGCTCGACATCACCGTCGAGTACGCCACCGACCTCTACGAGCACTCCACGGCCGAGAGCGTCGCGCACCGCCTCGCCCGCCTCCTCACCGACGCGGTGACCGACCCGGACCGGCCGATCTCCCGGCTTGCGCTCCTCGGCGACGAGGAGGACCGGCGTCTCGCCGAGTGGGCGGGACCCGCCACCACGGCGCCCCGTCTCGGTCTGGACGGTCTGTTCGCGGGGCAGGCGGCGCGGTCGCCGGAGGCGACGGCGCTGGTCTTCGAGGACGAGGTGGTGTCGTACGGGGAGTTGGACGTGTGGTCGAACCGGCTGGCCCGTCATCTGACGGGCCGGGGTGTACGGCCGGGTGATCTGGTGGGTGTGCATGTGGAGCGTTCGCCGCAGATGGTGGCCGCGCTGTTGGCCGTGCTCAAGACCGGCGCCGGGTACACGATGCTGGACCCGTTGTTCCCCGTGGAGCGTCTCAACGGCGTCCTGGCGCAGGTCGCGCCGGCGGCCGTCCTCACCCAGTCGCACCTCGCCTCGCTGTCCACTGAGGCGGTGGTCGTCGATCTGACGGCGGAGATCGCCGAGGTCAGCGGGCTCTCGGGAGCCCCGGTGGAGACGGGCGGCTCGCCCGAGTCGGTGGCGTGCGTGATGTTCACCTCCGGTTCGACGGGTCTGCCCAAGGGGGTGATGGCCTCGCACCGTGCGCTGGCCGCGACGTTCGTGGGTCCGGACTATCTGGCCTTCGGGCCGGAGCAGACGTTCCTGCAGTGCTCGCCGGTGTCCTGGGACGCGTTCGCCCTGGAGGTGTTCGGTCCGCTGCTGCACGGCGGAGTCTGCGTCCTCCAGCCCGGCCAGCACACCGACCCGTACCTCGTCGCGGAACTGGTCGAGAAGCACCAGGTCACGACCCTTCAGATGTCCGCGAGCCTCTTCAACCACATGCTCGACGAGTACCCCGCGGTCTTCGGGGAGATCCGCGAGGCCATGACCGCGGGAGAGGCCGCCTCTCCCGCCCACGTGGCCCGCGCCCTCGCCGATCACCCCCAGTTGCATCTGCTGAACGGGTACGGTCCGGCGGAGAGCATGGGGTTCACGACGGTGTTCGTGATCGAGCCGGGCGCGGCCGCGGGTGCGGCGAGCATTCCGGTGGGCGGTCCGCTCTCGGGCAAGCACGCCTACGTGCTGGACGCGAACCTGGAGCTGGTCGCACCCGGTGTGCCGGGGGAGTTGTACGTCGCCGGTCATGGTCTCGCGCACGGTTACATCGGGCAGCCGGCTCTCACCGCGGACCGGTTTGTGGCGAACCCGTATGGTCCGGCGGGGGCGCGGATGTACCGGACGGGTGACCTGGCCCGCTGGAACAAGCAGGGTGCCCTGGAGTACCTCGGTCGTGGCGACGAGCAGATCAAGCTCCGGGGCTTCCGGATCGAGCCGGGCGAGATCGAGGCGGCGCTGATGGCCCACCCGGCGGTGGTGCAGGCCGCCGCCGTCGTACGCGAAGACCGCCCCGGCGACAAGCGGCTCGTCGCGTACGTGGTGGGGGAGGCGGCTCCGGAGGAGCTGCGCCGGCATGTCGCCGCCCGCCTGCCCGAACACCTGGTGCCCTCGGCGTTCGTGGTCCTGGAGGCCCTGCCGCGTACGGTCAACGGCAAGCTCGACCGCCGTGCCCTCCCGGCCCCCGACGACAGCGCCGCCGCCGAGGGCGGTCGGGCGCCCCGCAACCCCGCGGAGGAGATCCTCTGCGGACTCTTCGCCGACAACCTCGGACTCGCATCCGTCGGCATCGACGACAACTTCTTCCACCGCGGCGGACACTCCCTCCGCGCCACCAAGCTCACCTCCAGGATCCGCGACGCCTTCGGCGTACGCCTCGGCGTGCGGGAGGTCTTCCAGCACCCGACCGTGGCACGGCTCGCCGAGCTGATCGCGCGGAGCGGCGGCGACGAGGAGCGCCCCGCGCTGACGGCGGGCGAGCGCCCCGAACTGCTCCCGCTCTCCTCGGCCCAGCAGCGCCTCTGGTTCCTCGACCAGCTGGAGGGGCCCTCGCCCACGTACAACATCCCGCTGGCCGTCCGGCTCACCGGCGCGCTCGACGTGGAGGCCCTGCGCCGCGCACTGCTCGACGTCGTCGGGCGCCACGAATCCCTGAGGACCTCCTTCCCCTCCGAGGCCGGGACGCCGCACCAGGCGATCCGCCCTCTCGCGGCGACCGACCTCGCGCTCCCGGTGACCCCGGTGACGGAGGAGTCACTGCCCCAGGTGCTGGCCGCACTGTCCGGCACCACGTTCGACCTCTCCACGGACCTGCCCATCCGCGCGGATCTGCTGGAGCTGTCCCCGGCGAAGCACGTGCTTCTGGTGGTGATGCACCACATCGCCTCCGACGGCTGGTCGAACGGCCCGCTCCTGCGGGACCTCGCCACGGCCTACACGGCCCGCGGCGCGGGCGCCGCGCCCGACTGGGCGCCGCTCCCGGTCCAGTACGCCGACTACACCCTGTGGCAGCGGAGCCTCCTCACCACCGACGAGGAGCGCCAGGCCGCCTACTGGCGGCAGCAGCTGGCCGAACTGCCCGAGGAGGCGACGCTGCCGGCGGACCGGCCCCGGCCCGCCGTCGCCTCCTACCGCGGGGCCACCCACCAGGTGACCGCCCCCGCGTCCACGCACGCCGCCCTGACCGGGCTGGCGCGCGAGACCGGAACCACCCTGTTCATGGTCGCCCAGGCGGCCGTCGCCACTCTCCTCTCCCGGTGTGGCGCCGGCTCTGACGTCCCGATCGGTTCGCCGGTCGCGGGGCGGACGGATCAGGCTCTCGACGATCTCGTGGGCTTCTTCGTCAACACGTTGGTTCTGCGGACGGATGTGGGTGGTGATCCCACCTTCCGTGAGGTGTTGGGCCGGGTGCGGGAGACGGATCTTTCCGCGTGGGCCCACCAGGACCTTCCGTTCGACCGGCTGGTCGAGGTGCTCAATCCGGAGCGCTCGGCCTCTCGGCATCCGTTGTTCCAGGTGATGCTCACCGTGGGTGACACGGCGGTGGGCGCGCCTGGACTGGGTGGTCTGCGGGCGGAGTTCGTGGCTCCGGAGCTGCGGATCGCGAAGTTCGACCTGACGTTCGCGTTCGGTGAGCGGCGTACGGCCGACGGCGGCCCGGACGGGCTCGACATCACCGTCGAGTACGCCACCGACCTCTACGAACCCGGAACGATCGAGCGACTCCTCGACCGCATGCTGCTCCTCCTGGAGTGCGCCGCGACCGCACCCGACTCCCGCGTCGGCGCGATGGCGCTCCTCCACGAGGACGAGCGGGAACGGCTGACGGCCTGGGCCGGCGAGCCGACCCCGGGACCGGAACTCGGTCTGGACGGTCTGTTCGCGGGGCAGGCGGCGCGGTCGCCGGAGGCGACGGCGCTGGTCTTCGAGGACCAGGTGGTGTCGTACGGGGAGTTGGACGTCTGGTCGAACCGGCTGGCCCGTCATCTGACGGGCCGGGGCGTCCGACCGGGTGATCTGGTGGGTATCCACGTGGAGCGTTCGCCGCAGATGGTGGCCGCGCTGTTGGCCGTGCTCAAGACCGGCGCCGGGTACACGATGCTGGACCCGCTGTTCCCCGTGGAGCGTCTCAACGGCGTCCTGGCGCAGGTCGCTCCCGCCGCCCTCGTCACGCAGACGCATCTGCCGCGGCTCGCCACTGAGGCGGTGGTCGTCGACCTCACGGCCGACGTGGCCGAGGTCAGCGGGCTCACCGGGACCGCCGTGGAGACCGGCGGCTCACCCGAATCCGTCGCCTGCGTGATGTTCACCTCCGGTTCGACGGGTCTGCCCAAGGGTGTGATGGCCTCGCACCGTGCTCTGGCCGCGACGTTCGTCGGTCCGGACTACCTGGCCTTCGGGCCGGAGCAGACGTTCCTCCAGTGCTCGCCGGTGTCCTGGGACGCGTTCGCCCTGGAGGTGTTCGGTCCGCTGCTGCACGGAGGCGTCTGCGTCCTCCAGCCCGGCCAGCACACCGACCCGCATCTCATCGCGGAACTGGTCGAGCGGCACGGGGTCACCTCGCTCCAGATGTCCGCGAGCCTCTTCAACCACATGCTCGACGAACACCCCCTGACCCTCGCCCACGTCAAGGAGGCCATGACCGCCGGAGAGGCGGCGTCCCCGAGCCACACGGCCAGGGCTCTGGCCGATCACCCTCAGCTGCATCTGCTGAACGGCTACGGTCCGGCGGAGAGCATGGGGTTCACGACGGTGTTCGTGATCGAGCCGGGTGCGGCCGCGGGTGCGGCGAGCATCCCGGTCGGCGGTCCGCTCTCGGGCAAGCACGCCTATGTCCTGGACGCGAACCTGGAGCTGGTCGCACCCGGTGTACCGGGGGAGTTGTACGTCGCCGGCCACGGTCTCGCACACGGATACATCGGGCAGTCGGCTCTCACGGCCGACCGGTTCGTGGCGAACCCGTATGGTCCGGCGGGGGCGCGGATGTACCGGACGGGTGACCTGGCCCGCTGGAACAAGCAGGGTGCCCTGGAGTACCTGGGCCGTGGCGACGAGCAGATCAAGCTGCGGGGCTTCCGGATCGAGCCGGGTGAGATCGAGGCGGCGCTGACGGCGCACCCGGCGGTGGTGCAGGCGGCCGCCGTCGTACGCGAAGACCGCCCCGGCGACAAGCGGCTCGTCGCGTACGTGGTCGGGGAGACGGCCCCGGAGGAACTGCGCCGGCACGTCGCCGCCCGCCTGCCCGAACACCTGGTGCCCTCCGCGTTCGTGGTCCTGGAGGCCCTGCCGCGTACGGTCAACGGCAAGCTCGACCGCCGTGCCCTCCCGGCCCCCGACGACAGCGCCGCCGCCGAGGGCGGTCGGGCGCCCCGCAACCCCGCCGAGGAGATCCTCTGCGGACTCTTCGCCGACAACCTCGGACTCGCATCCGTCGGCATCGACGACAACTTCTTCCACCGCGGCGGACACTCCCTCCGCGCCACCCGGCTGATCAGCCGCATCCGTGCCGTCTGGGACACCCGCATCACCATCAGCGACCTGTTCCGCAGCCCCACGCCCGCGCTCCTCGCCGAGCAGATCGCGGCGGGCAGCGGTGACGACCCGCTCGGCACCGTGCTCCCCATCCGCGCCGTCACGGCGACGGGCTCCGGCGAACCGCCCCTGTTCTGCGTCCACGCCGTGTCCGGGATGAGCTGGGGATACGCGGGCCTGCTGCCGCACCTCGACCAGGACCGGCCGGTCGTCGCACTCCAGGCCCGCCGGCTCGGCGGCACCCACGACGCACCGGCCTCCCTGGAGGAGATGGCCGACGACTACCTCGCCGAGATCCGCAGGATCCAGCCCCAGGGCCCCTACCACCTGCTCGGCTGGTCCTTCGGCGGTCTGGTCGCGCACGCCGTGGCGGCCCGGCTCGAAGCGGCGGGGGAGGACGTGGCCCTGCTGGCCCTGCTCGACTCCTATCCCCTCCCCGAGGGCTTCACCGCACCGGAGATCGACGGCCGGCACGTGCTGACCGCCCTCCTCGGCTCCGCCGGCGAGACGGTACGGGTGCGCTGCGCGGACACGACGCCCGACGTCGACGAACTCGCCGACGCGCTGCGCCGGTCCGACCCGGTGCTCGGCGCCCTGGAGCACGCGCAGGCGGCGGCCGTCGTGGCGGCCACCCTCGACAACCTGCGGATGCGGTACCGGTACGTGCCGGACGTCCGGTTCGGCGGCGACGCGCTGTTCTTCGACGCCACCGGCACACCGGCACCCGCCTCGGGCGCCGAGGCCTGGGCGCCGTACGTCACAGGCCGCGTCGAGGAGTTCGCCGTCGACTGCGAGCACGCCCGGATGACCGAGGCGGAGCCGCTGCGGGCCGTCGGACAGGTCCTCGCCCGCCGCCTGAGGCCCGCACGCATCTGAACCACCCCGCACACCCGGGGCCCGTACGGCCGCTCCACCGCCGTACGGGCCCCGGCGCGTCCGGCGGCCGCGCACCGAACTGCCCGCATACTGCCGCCCGACCAGCCGGATCCCGGCCCCCGCGCTGCCTAGCGTGTGGATGTCCGCACGATCGGCCAGGCCCTGTGAGCGGTGCGGTCCGGCCCCCAGAGGAAGTCAAGGACATGGTGGATCATTCCGGTTGGCGGGTCGGCGTCGCCTCGGCCCCGATACATCACGGCGAAATTCTCCAGGGCGTCTTTCCGCACCAGGGCCAGCTCACCCGGGGGCTGGTCACCCTGCCCTGCACCGTCCACACCACCCGGGCCTCGTTCATCCCCGCGCGGGGCGAGAAGCTGACCGTCTACCCGACCTGGAAGACCAAGGCGGCGCGGGCCGCGCAGCTCACCGCCGAGGCCTGCCTGCCGCCAGGGGAGGGACCGGTGGGCGGGCACCTCGAACTCACCGGCGACGTCCCGCTCTGCCGCGGCTTCGGCTCCTCCACGAGCGACGTGCTCGCCGCCGTCTGGGCCGTACAGGACGCCCTGGTGTCCCCGCTGCCCCCGGAGGAGATCGCCAGGATCGCGGTGCGGGCCGAGACGGCGTCCGACTCCCTCATGTTCAACGAGAGTTCGGTGCTGTTCGCGCAGCGCGAGGGCAAGGTCATCGAGGACTTCGGCTACCGCATGCCGGCCGTGCGCGTCCTCGGCTTCGGCTCCCGCCCCGAGAACGAGGGCAGAGGCGTCGACACCCTGGCCTTCCCGCCCGCCGAGTACGGCGGCGCCGAACTCGAACTCTTCGCCGAACTGCAGGTGATGCTGCGCGAGGCCATCCACACCAAGGACGTCGCCCTGGTCGGCGCCGTCGCCACCGCCAGCACCGACATCAACCAGCGGCACCTGCCCATCCCCCGCCTCGACGGGCTGCGCTCCATCGTGCGGGAGACCGGCGCCCTCGGCATCCAGGCCGCGCACAGCGGGGACATCGCCGGGCTCCTGTACGACCGGGACGACCCCGACGTCGAGGCCCGCACCGAACACGCCCAGCGACTCCTGCACAACATCGGCATCCACGAGCAGTGGATCTTCACGACGGGTGACTGACATGACTACGACCACGATCGCGGGCGTCGGCAGGCTGCACGACTCGGTGGTGGACGCCACCGAACTGCCCCGCATCATCCAGGTGACCGACAACCTCTACGCGGCCGCGTTCAGCCTCATGAAGCTGCTGCCGGCGCGCTACATCATCGACCGGGCCGAGGCCGCCGGACTGCTGCGTCCCGGCAGCAGGATCATCGAGACCTCCTCCGGCACCTTCGCGCTCGGCCTGGCGATGGTCTGCCGGCTGCGCGGCTACGACCTCACCATCGTCGGCGACTCCGCGATCGACCGCGACCTGCGCAACCGGCTGGAGATGCTCGGCGCCACCGTCGAGATCGTCGAGTACGCCGGGCAGAGCGGCGGCATCCAGGGCGCCCGCCTCGCCCGCGTCGAGGAACTCCGCCGCCTCCACCCCGACAGCTTCGTGCCCGGGCAGTACGACAACCCCGACAACCCCGGCGCCTACGCCGTCGTCGCCGACCTCATCGGCGAGACCGTCGGCTCCGTCGACTGCCTCGTGGGCCCGGTCGGCTCCGGCGGTTCCACCGGCGGCCTCGCCGCCGCCCTGCGGCCCGCCGACCCGGCCCTGCACCTCGTCGGCGTGGACACCCACGGGTCCATCATCTTCGGCTCGCCCGACGGCCCGCGCACCCTGCGCGGCCTCGGCAGCAGCATCCACCCGGGCAACGTCCGCCACAGCGCCTACGACGAGGTGCACTGGGTGACCGCCCCCGAGGCCTTCCACGCCACCCACGAACTCTTCCGCAACCACGGCCTGTTCATGGGGCCCACCAGCGGCGCCTCCTTCCAGGTCGCCTCCTGGTGGGCCGCGCGCAACCCGGACAGCAAGGTCGTCATGGTGCTGCCCGACGAGGGCTACCGCTACCAGTCCACCGTCTACCACGCCGAGTGGCTGCGCGAGCAGGGCGTCGAACCGGCGCCCGCCCCCGGCGGCCCGGTCACCGTCGACCACCCGCTCGACGCCCCCTCCGCGTGGAGCCGCCTCGTGTGGGCCCGCCGCGGCTTCGACGACGTGATGACGCCGGAGGTCCCCGACCTCGGCGCCCTGGCCGCCCCGGACGCCGGAGACCTCGGAGAGCCGGCGCCGGAGGTCCGCTCGTGACCGCCCCGCTGCTGCTCCTCGTCGAGTCCAACACCACCGGCACCGGGCGCCAGTTCGCGGCCCGGGCCCGCGACCTCGGCGTCGTCCCCGTCCTGCTGAGCGCCGATCCCGGCCGCTACCCGTACGCCGCCGAGGACGGACTGCGCACCGTCGTCGTGGACACCTCCGACGGCGACGCCCTGCGGTCCGCGGTGGCCGGCCTGGCCGCCGCCGAGCCGGTCGCCGGAGTCCTCTCCAGCTCCGAGTACTACGTCGCCACCGCCGCGGACCTGGCCGCCGGCCTCGGGCTCCCCGGGCCGTCCGCCGACGCCGTCCGCGCCTGCCGCGACAAGTCCGCGCAGCGCCGCACCCTCGCCGCGGCCGGGGTGCCCGTACCGCTCTTCTCGGCGGCCGGCGACGTCGCCGAGGCGATCACCGCCGCCCAGTGGATCGGCGGCCCGGTCGTCGTCAAGCCGGTCCAGGGGTCGGGCAGCCTGGGCGTACGCCTCTGCCGCGACCGGGACGAGGTGGCCGAGCACGCCGGCGGCCTGCTGGCCGCCACCGTCAACGAACGCGGCCTGCGCACCCCGGGCGTGGTCCTCGTCGAGCAGTACCTGACCGGCCGCGAGTTCTCGGTCGAGGTCTTCGGCGAGGAGGTCGTCGTCACGGTCGCCAAGCACGTCGGCGCGCCCCCGGTGTTCGTCGAGACCGGCCACGACGTGCCCGCCGTCCTGCCCGCCGCGCAGTCCGCCGCGCTCGCCGACACCGCCGTCCGCGCCGTCCGCGCCCTCGGCCTCGGCTGGGGCGCGGCCCACGTCGAACTGCGGCTCGACGGCGACACCGCCCGGGTCATCGAGGTCAACCCGCGGCTCGCCGGCGGGATGATCCCCGAGCTCGTGCGCCGGGCCCGCGGGGTCGACCTGGTCGGCGCCCAGGTACGGGCCGCGCTCGGTGCGGACGTCGACCTCGCCGGCACCCCCGACGCCGCGGGCGCGGCGTCGATCCGCTTCCTGACCGCCGGCACCGACAGCGTCCTCGCCGACGTCACCGCCGCCGGGACGGCCGCCCGCGCCGTGCCCGGCGTCGTCGACGCCGCCCTCTACCGCCCGGCCGGGGCCGAGGTCGGGCCCGCCGAGGACTTCCGGGGGCGGGTGGGCCACGTGATCGCCACCGGTACGGCTCCCGCGGAGTCCGCCGCCGCGGCCGACACCGCCCTGGCCCGCGGACTCGCCACCGCGCTGACCCCCCTGACGGCGGGCGCACCGGTGGCCGGAGCGGCCGCGAGGGAGGCGGTGCCGGTATGAGCGGCGGCACCACCGGCACGAGCGGCCCCGAGGCGGGCGTCCACACCGGCCGGCTCCGGACCGGCCTCGACCCGCGCGCCCACCGCATCGTCTACGACCAGTACCGCACCGACGACGGCGACCCGGTCGGCGACGAACTACGCCTGATCAGCGAGGTCGACCGGGCCCACCTGGTGATGCTCGCCGAGCGCGGCATCGTCGACCCGGCCCGCGCCGCGGCCCTCCTCACCACCGTCGACGCCCTGCGCGCCGAGGACTTCGCGCCCCTCCGCTCCCGGCCCATGCCCCGCGGCCTGTACCTGGCGTACGAGGGCTGGCTCGTCGACCGGCTCGGCCAGGAGACCGGCGGGGTGCTGCACACCGGGCGCTCCCGCAACGACCTCAACGCCACCACCGTCCGGCTCAGGGTCCGCGGCCCCTACGGCCGGCTCCTCGACGAAGTCGCCGGGCTGGCGCGGGTCCTGCTGGACAAGGGGGAGGCGTACCGGGACGTCACCATGCCCGCCTACACGCACGGGCAGCCCGCCGTGCCCATCAGCTACGGCCACTACCTGACCGGGATCGCGGGCGCCGTCCTGCGCTCGCTCGCCGGACTGCTCGACGCCGGCCGGGAGATCGACGTCAACCCGCTCGGCGCCGGAGCCGTCGGCGGCACCTCGGTGCCGGTGGACCCGGCCCGCACCGCGGACCTCCTCGGCTTCACCGCCGCCGCGCCCAACTCGGTCGACGCCGTCGCCTCCCGCGACTTCGTCCTGCGGATGCTCTCCGCCTCCGCGGTCCTCGGCGTCCTCCTCGCCCGGACGGCCCGTGACCTGACGTGGTGGACGACGGAGGAGTTCGGGCTGCTCAGGATGGCCGACGACCTGGTCGGCTCCAGTTCGATGATGCCGCAGAAGCGCAACCCCTTCCTGCTCGAACACATCCAGGGCCGCTCGACCTCCGCGCTCGCCGGCTTCACCGGCGCCGCGGCGGCCATGTCGACCGCCGGCTACACCAACGCCATCGCCGTCGGGACCGAGGCCGCCCGCCACCTGTGGCCCGGTCTCGCCGACACCACCCAGGCCGTCACCCTCCTCCGGCTCGTCGTCGACGGCGCGGAACCCGACCGCGACCGGATGCGCGACCGCGCACGCGAGGGCTTCACCTCGGCCACCTACCTCGCCGAACGCCTCGTCGTCGACGGCATCCCCTTCCGCACCGCCCACCACCTCGTGGGGGAGACCGTCCTCGGCGCCCTCGACGGCGGCACGCCGCTGTCCGACGCGGCCCGCGCCCACCCCGGCGTGGCCGCGGCCGCCGCCGGATACCCGGCCGACTGGCTCGAACCGGAGACCGTGGCCGCGGCCTGCGCCCACGGCGGCGGACCCGGCGGCGCCGGACCGGCCGAGGCGCTGGCCCGGGCGCGTACCGAACTCGCCGCCCTCACCGCCGAGTCGGACGCCCGCCGGGACCGCTGGGCGGACGCCGCCGCACGGCTGACCGCCGAGGCCGCCCGGGTGGTGGCCGCCGCGTCGGACACCTCGGAGCCCGGCACGGAAGCCGAGGCGGTGGCCGCCCGATGACCGCGCGACGCCGGGACGGGTTGCTGCGGCAGCGCGACTTCCGGCTCCTGTGGGCGGGGGAGACCACGAGCCGCTTCGGCAGCAACATCACCGGCGTCGCCATGCCGCTGGTGGCCGTGGTCACCCTGGACGCGAGCACCTTCTGGGTGAGCGCCCTGGCTGCCGCCGCCTGGCTGCCGTGGCTCTTCCTCGGGCTGCCCGCGGGCGCCTGGGTGGACCGGCTGCCGCGTCGCCCGCTGATGGTGGCCTGCAACGTGGCCTCCCTGGTGCTCCTGCTCAGCGTGCCGGCCGCCGCCTGGCTCGACGTGCTGACCATGACGCAGCTGCTCCTGGTCGCCCTGCTCACCGGCGTCGCGAACGTCTTCTTCTCCATCGCGTACCGGGTGTACGTGCCGTTCGTCGTCCCCCGCGAGCACCTCACCGAGGCCAACGCCAAGCTCCAGGGCAGCGAATCGGCCGCGCAGCTCGCCGGGCTCGGCGGCGGTGGTGCCCTCGCGGGCGCGTTCGGAGCGGTCGCCGGTCTCGTCGCCAACGCCGCGACCTTCCTGATCGCCACGCTGTGCCTGCTCGGCATCCGCGCCCGGGAACCGGTGCCGGAGCGCCCCGAACGGCCCCAGGCCCTGCGCAAGGACGTCACCGAAGGGCTGCGGCACACCGTCCGCGACCCCTATCTGCGCGTCCTGACCACCTACGGCACCGTCACCAACCTGCTGCTCACCGGCTACCAGGCCATCCTCACCGTGTTCCTCGTCCGCGAACTCCACGTGGGCGAGGCCATGGTGGGCTGGCTGCTGGCCGGCAGCAGCGTGGGCGGCCTGCTCGGCGCCGTCGTCGCCACCCCCGTCGCGCGCCGCTTGGGCACCGCGCGCGGCATGCTGCTCTGCAAGTTCGCCACGGCCCCGTTCGGGCTGCTCATCCCGCTGGCCGAACCCGGCTGGCGGGTCGTGCTGCTGCCCGTCGGCGGAGCCGTGCTCGCGCTCGGCGTCGTGTCCGCGAACGTCATCCAGGGCGCGTTCCGCCAGCAGTACTGCCCGCCGCAGCTGCTCGGCCGGATCACCGCCAGCGTCTCCGTCGCCAACTTCGGTGCCATACCCGTCGGTTCGCTGCTGGGCGGCGCACTGGGCGGGACGCTCGGGCTGCGGCCCGCGCTGTGGCTCCTCACCGCCGGTCTCGCGGTCAGCTCCGTCCTGCTGCTCGCCGGGCCGCTGCGCAACCGCCGCGACCTGCCCACCGAACCGCCCACCGAACCGCCCGCCGGGGAACCCCCCGCGAGGCCCGCCGAGCAGGGCGGCGGGGCGCCCGTACCGGCGGACCCCACCGAACCGGCCGATCGGCGGACCCTCCGGCACGCCGTTCCCGAACAAGGCTGATCCGTCCCGGCGGTCGGCCGCCTCCGCGCATCCGTCATCGAACAGGAGGGGTCCCGTGAGCGATCCCAGAAGCGGTCCCCGGAGTCCCGCGAGCGGCACCCTGCTGCTCGCCCCCCTGCCGCCCCCGCGCGCCCTGCCCCGGCCCGGCTCCCTGGACCTGTGGCTGCTCCGGGTCTCCGACGCCCGGGGCGCCGGGCTCGACGCCGGCGTCCTGGACGACGGCGAGCGGCAGCGCGCCGCGGGTCTGGCGCACGCGGAGGACCGGGTCCGCTTCACCGCCGCCCACCTGGCACTGCGCCGGCTGCTCGGCACCTACCTCGACACCCTGCCGCAGGACATCCGCTACGGCCGGGAGACCTGCCCCTGCTGCGGCGGCCCGCACGGCCGGCCGACCGTCCTGGGGGCCTCGCGCGGCCTGCACTTCTCGCTCTCCCACCGCGGGGACCTCGTCCTCGTGGGGACGGCGGTGGCGCCCATCGGCGTCGACGTCGACCTGGTCGCCGACCCGGGCGGCGCGGCGGAACTCGCCGCCATGCTGCACCCCGCGGAGCAGCGCGAGATCGAGGCGCTGCCTCCGCCGCGCAGGCCGAGGGCGCTGGCCCGGCTGTGGACCCGCAAGGAGGCGTATCTCAAGGGGCTCGGCACCGGCCTGGGCCGCGATCCGGCCGCCGACTACGTGGGCTCGGGCAGCCCCGACGGGCATCTGCCACCGGCCGGCTGGACCCTGCTCGACATCCCCGTCGACCGCGGCTACGCGGCGGCGGTCGCCGTCCACGGCGAACTGACCACGCTCTCGCCCCGGGTGAACCGCCTGTCGGAGCGGGACATCAGGGGAGACCCGCCGGCCCGCGCGTGAGGGCCCGGCGCACACGCGGAAGGTCCCCGGACGATCTGTCCGGGGACCTTCCGCGTATCCGGGTGCCGGCCGGCACCGTCGCTCAGCCGGCCATCGCGATCCACTCGTCGAGCTGCTCCTGCGTGGTGGCCGGATCGGCCACCAGATCGGCCAGCGCGTCATCGGCGTGGTGGCGGGTCGAGACGGCGGGGCAGCGCCCGCACGCGGCGACCCCGGTCTGCTTCCACCACTGGCACCGGGCCCTGAGGTGACACCGCGGGACGGGGCCGTCCTCCTGCGCGGCGGGCCGCGCGAGCACCCGCTCCACGAGCGTGCAGTCGCCGCCCCTGCGGTTCACGCAGTCGCTGACGCAGTGCGACGCGAACCGCAGGACGCGCCGCGGCTCGATGCCCTCAGGCACCTCGCCGAGCACCTCGGCGGCCGGTACGGGATCGGCCAGGTACACCACGCGCCCGTCCTGCCCGGACCGTACGCCCAGGACGACGGACTCCGGCGCGTGCGCCTCCCCGCTGGGGCACCAGGTCTGCGAGGGGACGCCCTCGCCCACGGTCGTCACCTCGGCCTCAGCAGGTTCCGGAGCGGGTGCCGGCCACCTGCGTCACCCTGCCGCCGACGCTCTGGCTCAGGGACTGCGCCCCGGCCTGCTCCTCCTGGGCGACGGCGAGCCGGATGCTGTCCTTGAGCTGGGACACCGAGGTGATGCGCTCGGCCCGGCCGCTGTCGGCCGCGTTCGCCGCACCGGCTCCGGTGACGACGAGTCCGGCGGCGAGCAGTGCGGCGGCACCGGCCGCGGCCACCTTGCGAGTCGGGTTCTCCATGGCGTACTCCTCCTCCTGGTATGGGAGTTGCGAGCGTAGGCCGGTGGAGCGCCGTGGCCGGAACTTTGCGGCGGCAGTTGACCGGCGGTTCCGCCGCCGGGGCCGGGACCTGCGAAGACGCGGCCGCGGACGGGAGGGCCGCCGGTGCCGTTCAGGGCGGGGACGCCGTCCGCGGCCGGGCCGGTGGCCAAGGGGGGAGGGGGCCGGCGGCGGGTGGCGGGATCGCCGCTACGGCGCGGAGGGCGGCAGCAGGGCCCCGGCGAGCCGGCCGAGGGCGTCGCCGTCGGGGCGGGCCGCGCCGGTGAGGGTTCCGACCAGGGCCTGGGCGAGGACGGTCGCCGTGCCGATCCGGTCGTCCTCGCGCTCGTCGCCGGTGACCTTCCCGATCACCGCGTCCCGTACCGCCGGGGAGGTGTCGGAGTCCCCGAACAGGTCGGGGAAGGACAGCGCCATCATGCACACGCCCACGTTGGCCGAGAGGATCGAACGCCCGGCGAGCTCCGGGCTGGTCCGGAGCCGGCCGGCGTCGCGGCAGCGTTCGACCGCCGTCAGCAGGATCGCCTGCGCCTCCTTGACGGCCCCGGGCTTCGCGTCGCCGGCCGGTGTGAACATCAGCCGGTAGAGGTGCGGGTTGCGGAGCGCGAAGGCGACGTGGCTGTCCCAGGCCGTCCGCAGGTCCTCGACCGGATCGTCCGTGAGCGGGTTCCTGCGCTTCTCGGCGAGGAAGCGGGCGAAACCCGCGTCGGCGACCGCTGTGAGCAGCCCCTGCTTGTCGCCGAACTGGCGGTAGATCTCGGGCATGCCGACCTTCGCCCGGTCGCAGATGGCGCGGGTCGAGATCGACAGCGCGTCCTTGGTGGCGAGGAGTTCCTCGGTGGCTTCCAGGATGCGCGCGCGTGCCGTCGACATGCTCCCCACGATAACAGCGCTAACAAGTGACGTAAGCGATGCTGACAAACCGTGTTAGCGTTGAACACACCCCGGGGGTCCGGAGCCGCCTCCGGCCCGAGCACCTGCTCCCTTGCTCCGCCTCCCTCTCTCCGTCTTGGAAGGAACCCCATGACCGCCTCCACTACCCTCCGCGACGTGATCGGCCTTCCGCAGGACCTGCCGCGCCTGGCCGACTCCGCGCTGATCATGATCGACTTCCAGAACACCTACCGGTCCGGCGTCATGCGGCTCGACGGCGCCGAGGCCGCCCTCGCCGCCGGTGCGCGCCTGCTGGCCGCCGCACGCGCCGCGGGTGCTCCCGTGGTGCACGTCGTCAACGACGGCGGTGAGGGCACCCCGTACGACATCCGGGCCGAGATCGGCGCCATCAGCGAGGAGGTCGCCCCGGTCGAGGGCGAGAAGGTGGTCGTCAAGCAGTTCCCCGACGCCTTCCACGCCACCGACCTCGAAGCGGCCCTGAAGGACCTCGGCGCCGACGGGGACCTGGTCATCGCCGGCTTCATGACCCACATGTGCGTCCTCTTCACCGCGCAGGGCGCCTTCAACCGGGGCCACCGCCCCACCGTCGTCGCCGAGGCCACCGCCACCCGCCCCCTGGAGGGCCCGGACGGCACCGTCACCTCCGCGGAGGCGCTCCAGGCCGCCGCCCTGACGACGGTCACCGACCTGTTCGGCACGGTGGCCCGCACGGTCGACGAGCTCGTGCGCTGACACCACCCTGACCGTCCGGGGGGCGCGCCCCTGACCGGTCGGGTGTCGCCCCCCGGCCCGTACGGGTGCGCGCCCCTGACCGTCCGGGGGTCGCGCCCCGGACCGTACGGGTGTCGCCCCCCGGCCCGTACGGGTGTCGTGTCCCGGCCCGCACGGGGGGCCGGGACACGACACCCCCACCGGGCCCGCGCCACCCGACCGGCCCCCCGACACCGGGAGTTCACCCGGGGTGCGCCGGAACACCGCCCGCTGATCGGTTGCGGGTCGCCCGGCTCGGCGGTAATGGCCGTCCGCCCGTGACGGCTCACCCGGGCGCCCCGCTCCGAACGCCCCTGGAGGACGTGTGCCCCCCGCCGCCGAGACCCTGCTCGACGAGGTCGACGGTGAGGAGGGGACGGGCGGCCCGCACCACCCGCCCCGCGCCCCGCGGCGCCCGCGCTCCCCGGCCGTCCTCGGTCCTGCGGCGGCCGCCCTGCTCACCGCCGCGCTCCTCGCCCTCGCCACCCGGCTCTCGGGCGGGTACCCCCTCGGCCCGACGACCAGGAACACCGTCGACCTCGGCCAGCAGTACCTGCCCTTCCACGCGTACTGGCGCTCCCTCCTGCTCGGCGAGACCCACGGGGACGCCTTCCTCAACTGGAACTCCGGATTCGGCGCCAACTTCCTCGGCGACATCGGCACCTACCTGAGCAGCCCCTTCGACCTGCTCGTGGTGCTCTTCCCGGCGGACCGCGCCGAGCTCGCCCTGTACGCCGTCACCGTCCTCAAGATCTCCGCCGCCGCGGCGGCGATGGCCCTGCTGCTCCTGCGGCTGCGCCCCGGCCCCTGGCCGGTCGCCGCCCTGCTCGGCACCGCCTACGCCCTCTCCGGATGGACCTTCGACTTCGGCACCACCGTGCCGATGTGGCTCGACGGGCTCATCGCGTTCCCGCTGCTCTGCCTGGTCGGCGAATGGGCCCGCGTCCGTCGCCGCCCCGTCCTCGGCCCCCTCGTGGTCGCCCTGGCCTGGACCGCCAACTTCTACACGGCCTACATGGCCACCCTCGGCGCCGCCGTCGTCCTGCTCGTCCGGCTCCTCACCGCCGAGGAGGCGACCGGCGCGCGGCAGCGCCTGGCCGGGGCGCTGCGCGCCGCCCGCGGCGTGCTCCTCGGCATCGGCCTCGCCGCGCCCCTCGTCGCGGTCGTCTTCCTCGGCACCAAGGTCGCCGACCCCACCCCCGAGGCGACCTTCGCCCCCGCCGCCTGGACGGAGCTCCTCGCCCGGTTCCTGCCGGCCACCGCGAGCCTCGCGAGCCCCGCCCTCTTCATCGGCACGCCCGCCCTCGCCCTCGCCCTCACCCTGCCCTTCAACAAGGCCGTGGCCCCGCACGTCCGGGCCGGCTGGTCGGCCGCCGTGCTCCTGGTGACGCTCTCCCTCCAGTGGGAGCCGACCCACCTGCTCTGGCACGCGGGCGCCTCGCCCAACGGAGGCCCCTACCGCCAGGCCTTCGTCCTGTGCGGACTGCTCGTCGTCACCGGCTGGTTCTCGGCCGCCCGGGGCGTCCCCCGCCCGCCCGCGCTCCTCGCCGGCGGCGCCCTGCTCGCCCTCCTGGCCGGCGCGGCCCGCGGCAGCGTCGACGTCGACCGATGGACCTACCCCGCCTTCGGCACCGCCGCCGCCCTCACGCTCGCCGCCGCCCTCGCCGCCCTCCCGCACCGGCGCCGCCCCCCGAACACCGCCCGCGCCCTCGCCGCCGCCCGCGCCCTTCCCGTCCTCGCCCTCGTCCTCCTCGTCGCCGCGCAGGCCGGTGAGACCGTCGTCACCGGGAAGCGGATCGAGGAGCAGCAGCGCGAGGAGGTCGCCTGGTCGCCCCGGATCGGTCCCTGGCACACCGCCGTGGCCGAGGCGGCGGCCCGCGCGGACGCCTGGCCGGAGCACCGGACGGAGCCCGGGGAGATCCCCGGCGGCAACGACGCCCTGATCGCGGGCGGACAGGGCGCCGACTACTACAGCAGCCTCACCGCCGAGGCGACCTCCCGGACCCTGGCCGACCTGGGCTTCGGGTACTACGCCAAGGGCCGCCACCTGGTCACCCTGGACAACCCGGTGACCGACGCCCTCTTCTCCGTCGGCACCCGGATCCGCTCGGTGCCGACCGAACCGGTGCGCAAGGACACCCCGCCCCGGGCCGAGGTGACCGTCACCACCACCCCCGTACCCCCGCTGGTCACCGTCCGTCCGCGGAAGCGGCCCCCGACCCACCCCGGGGACTCGGCGTTCGCCCGGCAGGAGCGGCTCCTCGGCGCCGACGTGTACGAGCTGCCGGCGGTCACCCGGGACGGACGGACCGTCACCGCCCGCTGCCCGGCGGGCTCACAGCTCTGGTTCTGGGCCCCCGAGTACCACGGCGGCGCCGCCCTCGCGGGGGAGCCGCCCGTCGACTTCGACGGCCGGCCGCCCGCCGTCCGCGCCGCCATGCACGCCCTCGGCACCGTGCCCGCCTCCGGCGAGGTGCGGATCGGACTGAGCCCCGAGCGGGCCGTCCGGCTGCCCCGGCAGCCGGTCGGCTGCCTGCTCCGGGACCGGCTCGACTCCGCCGTGCGGCGGCTGACCGCCACCGGCGCCACCGCGGTGCGCGCCACCGGACACACCGTCACGGCCGAACTCCCCTCCGGCAGCACGGGGACCGCGGTGCTCGCCGCCCCCCGGATCTCCGGCTGGCGGTGCGCCGCGGGCGACGAGGAGCCGCGCCCGGCGCGCACGTACCAGGGCCTCGTCGCCCTCCCGCTCGACGGCCGGGCGACCACCGTCACCTGCGCCTTCCGTCCGCCCGGGCTCACGCTCGGCGGAGCCGTCGGCCTGACCGCGCTCCTCGCGCTGATCGCGACGGGGGCCCTGCACCGGCGCGCCCGGCGGCGGGCCGGACGGTCCGACGGGCCTCCGGCCGCCGGCTGAGGCCGGTTCCGCGCCGGCTTTCCACGGGGGACGCCAAGAGTTCACCCGGAGTGCACGCGCGGATCGTTCGCCCGGAAAAGCGAGCCGTTACGGTACCGGCCGTAGCGGGGTTGAACTGTTCGATTCAGTATGGGGATTCCGAGTGCCGAAACTGTCCGTCGTCGTACCGTTCCACAATGTCGGGGCGTACGCGCCCGACACCCTGCGCAGTCTCGCGAACAACGCGGATCCGGAATTCGAGTTCCTGCTGGTCGACGACTGCTCGACGGACGACACCCCGGAGATCCTCGACCGCTGGCGCGACCGCCTGCCGAACGCCACCGTCCTCCGGCACGAGACGAACAGCGGGGTCGCCCAGGCGCGGAACACGGGAATCGACGCCGCCCGCGGCGACTACCTCACGTTTCTCGACGGCGACGACTGGTACGCGCCCGGCCACCTGAAGGCCATGGTGGCCGGGATCGAGCGCCTGGGCTGCGACTTCGCCCGCACCGACCACGTCCTCTCGGAGGGTCGGAAACGGAACATCCGCTATGCCCCGGCCAAACGCCGCGACACCGTCATGGACCCCCGCGACGGAATCTCGCCCGCCAGCATGGTGACGATGGTCGACTATCCGTTCGTCCCCTTCGGCATTTACGGTTCCCGGCTCTTCCAGAACGGCGCATCCCGTTTCGAGACATCCCTGAGAACCGCCGAGGACCGCCTCTGGGTATGGCGTCTCCATCTCCGGGCCCGCACGTTCGCCGCGCTTTCCCTGCACGGCGTCTTCTACCGCAGGGGCGTCACCACCTCGCTCACCCAGATCACCGACAACCGGCAGCTGGACTTCATCCCGTCCTACGACACCCTGCTCGCCGACGTCTTCCGCGACGCCGAGGCGGACCGCTTCCTGCCTAAGGCCGTCCGCACCTACTGCGCGATGATCGCCTTCCACATGGGCAAGGTCGGCACGTACGAGCCCGCCGTCGCCGAGAGGCTCCGCGCCGACGTCCGGGACGCGCTCCACCGCATGCCCCAGCAGGTCCTCGAAGAGACCCTCGCCACCATGGACACCCCCCGCAGCACCCTCCTCCGGAGCCTGCGCGACACCGTAAGGACCGCCTGACCCATGGCCCCCGCCCCCGAGAAGGCACCGGCGCCCCACCCGGCCACCGACGGCCGCCCGGTCCAGATCTTCCAGGTGTCCACCCTCTACGGCGCCGCCACCCTCGCCGCCTCCCTGGACGCCGGACAGTTCGGCCCCCGGGAGGACGCCCGCCGCCTCCTGCTGATCTCACGCAACGCCGAGATCCCGGAGACCGCGCTGCGCATGGAGACCATGACCGGCTACGAGCGGATCGCCGGCCGCTTCGACGGCGTCCTCGACTGGAACGAGACGATCCACCCGTACCACCCCGCCGCCTGGGCCCCCCGCCCCGAGGAGGCCCCGCTATGGCAGCGCGTGCTGCGCACCGCGTGGGCCCTCGGCAGCGTCCCGGTGGAGCTCATCGTGGAGTCCATCCAGGTCAACCCCGCCAAGGCACTGGCCGGCGCCTTCCCCGAGAGCGCCGTCCACGTCTACGCCGACGGCCTGATGAGCTACGGCCCGACCCGCAACGACCTCGCGCAGTCGATCGCCTGCCGGGTCCGCCGCGTCCTCCACCTCGACCTGGTGCCGGGACTGCGCCCCCTCCTGCTGAGCGAGTACGGCGTCGAACCGGAGATCGTCCCCGACAGCGCCTTCCGCGCGGTCCTCGCCGAGATCGCGGCGGAGGCCGCCGACGACCCCGGGATCCTCCGGGCGGCCGCCGCCGGACCCACCGCCCTGATGCTCGGTCAGTACCTCGCCGCCCTCGACCTCCTCACCGTCGACGAGGAGGAGGACCTGCACGTCCGCATGCTCCGCGGCGCCGCCGCCGCGGGACACCGCTCGGTGGTCTTCAAGCCGCACCCGTCCGCACCCGCCGGCTACTCCACGGCGCTCCGCGCGGAGGCGGAGCGGTCGGGCGTCCGGCTCACCGTGCTCGACGGACCGCTGCTCGCCGAGACCTTCTACGAGCGGTGCAGGCCCCGGCTCGTCGTCGGCTGCTTCTCGACCGCGATGTTCACCGCCGCCGTCTACTACGGCGTCCCCGTCGCACGCGTCGGCACCGCCGAGGTCCTCGCACGGCTCACCCCCTACGAGAACAGCAACCGGATCCCGCTCACCGTCGTCGACCACCTCGTCGCGGACCTGGAGGGCGACGAGGCGCCGGCGGTCCCCGGAGCGGCCCCGGACTCGCTCACCCCGCTCGTCCGCGCGGTCGGCTACTGCATGCGGCCCAAGAGCCACCCGGGGATGCGGGAGGAGACCGCCGCCTTCCTCGCCGCGCACCACGCCGACCCGGACGTCGCGCACCACTTCGACACCGAGCGCCTCGGCCTGCTCGACCTGCCCGGCGGCACCGGCGCGGCAGCGCGGGGGAGCGGCCTGCAGTCCCGGCTCCGCCGGAGCCTGGCACGGCCCCGGCGGGGCTGAACCGGCCCGCGGGCCCGGCTCCGCGGGCGCCCCGCACGGCCGGACCGCCCGAGCGGGGCCGTCCCACCCGAGCGGGCGGGCGGCCCCCGGGCTCACCCGGCGTCGGACCTGACGAGGGTGAAGACCGCACCCTCCGGGTCCGTGACCAGCGCGAGCCGCCCCGCCGTCGCGTCGCGCGGGGGACTCAGCACATGACCGCCGAGCTGCAGCACGAGCCGGGCGGCCGCGTCCGTGTCGGCGACCTCGAAGTACGTCATCCAGTGCGGCCCCCGGTCCCGGGGCAGCGCGGTGCCGACGCCGTGCAGCGAGGCCACCGGCGCCCCGTCCACATGGAGCGTCGCGTAGTCGTGGTCGGGGGACACGACCGGCTCCACCTCGTGCCCGAAGACCGTCCGGTAGAACTTGCCGACCGAGGACGTCTCGTACGTCAGGAGCTCGTTCCACACGGGCGTCCCGGGCGGTCCCGCCGCGGCCGTCCCGTGGTGCGCCTCCGCCTGCCAGATCCCGAAGACCGCGCCCACCGGGTCGGAGCAGACCGCCATCCGGCCGGCCTTCCCCGCGTCCAGCGGACCCACGGCCACCGTGCCGCCGCAGCAGCGGATGCTCTCGGCGGTCTCGTCGGCGTCGTCGGTGGCCAGGTACGGCGTCCACGCGATCGGCAGGTGCCGGTCGGGCGGGAGCTGGCCGATGCCCGCCACCTCCCGGCCGTCGAGCAGCGCGCGCACATACGGTCCGAGCTGCTGCGGACCGGGTGCGAACTCCCAGCCGAACAGCGCGTTGTAGAACTCCTGGGTGGCGTCAAGCCCGTGCACCATCAAGCTCACCCAGCAGGGCGTGCCGGGTGTGTGCCGAGTCGCCTCGGTCATCGTGACTCTCTCCTCGGACCGTCGTCGTGCCCGTGTCCCGTCCGATGGTGTCACCGAAGGGGCCGCGGCGCGCCCCGGTCCCACCAAAGAGTGGCGCGATCACGCCGGGTCGACGCGGGGCGGACGCCGGGTCCGCTCCCCGCGGCCGAGCGGCTGCGCGAGGATGGCACCCATGAAGCCCATCATCGCCGTGAGTGAACTGCTGAGCGAGTCGGCCGGGGCCAGGCCGCCGGTCCTCCTGGACGTCCGCTGGACGCTGGGCGGCCCGCCCGGGCGCCCGGCGTACGAGGCCGGGCACCTGCCCGGCGCGGTCTACGTCGACCTGGACGCGGAGCTCGCGGGCCCGCCCGGCGCCGGGGGCCGGCACCCGCTGCCCGACCCGGAGGCCTTCGGCGCCGTGATGCGCCGGGCCGGGGTCTCCGCGGACACCCCCGTCGTGGTCTACGACGGCGGTCTCGGCTGGGCCGCCGCCCGCGCCTGGTGGCTGCTCCGCTGGGCCGGCCACCGGGACGTCCGGGTCCTGGACGGCGGTCTCGCCGCCTGGACGGGGGAGCTGACGGAGAAGGAGCCGGCGCCGGAGCCGGGCGACTTCCGGCCGGAGCCGGGCGCCCTCGGGCTGCTCGACGCCGACGCGGCGGCGGCCTTCGCCCGCTCGGGGCTGCTCCTGGACGCGCGGGCGGCCGAGCGCTACCGGGGCGACGTGGAGCCGATCGACCGGGTCGGCGGGCACATCCCGGGCGCGGTCTCGGCGCCCACGACGGAGAACGTGGACGGGGAGGGGCGCTTCCTCGCCGCCGACGTGCTGCGGGACCGGTTCGGCTCGCTCGGCGCCGCGGAGGGGACGCCGGTCGCGGTCTACTGCGGCTCGGGCGTCTCCGGTGCCCACGAGGTGCTGGCCCTGGAGATCGCGGGCATCCCGGCCGCCCTGTACGCGGGCTCCTGGTCGGAGTGGTCCGCCGACCCGGCCCGGCCGGTGGCGACGGGCCCCGACCCGCGGTAACCCCCGCGCGCGGAAGATCCCTCCGGGGCCTTCGTACGCGAGAGGGTCCTCCCTACGAGGCAGGCCCCGCCCTACGCGAAAGGGCCCGCGCCGATCCCGGCGCGGGCCCCTCCTTCACGGCCCGGGCCGTCAGTCCTGCTTCTTCCTGCGGGTGCCGAAGACGATCTCGTCCCAGCTCGGCACGGCCGCGCGGCGGCCCGGGCGGACGCCGTCCGCCTCCGCCTGGCGGTCGGTGGTGCCGGTGAGCCGGTCCCGGTGGCCCGTGACCGCGCGCGGCATGAGCACGTCGGCGTAGGCGGCGCCGGCGCCCGCCGAGGCGGCCGGCGCCGGGGGCTCCTCCGCCTCGATCTCCTCGGAGGGCTCCGAGTCGGGCTGCTCGGGCACGACCATGTCGCCGCGGAAGCTCGGCACGGCCTCCAGGAGGCTGGTGAGGGAGTCCCGCTCGTCCTCCTGCTCGGCGGGCGCGGACGCCCGCTCCAGCTGGCGGTGGTCGAGCTGCCGGTCCAGGGCGCGGTCGAGCGGCCGGTCCCGGGGCAGCCGGGCGATCCGCGGCACGAACGGGAAGCTGGGCTCGGGCGCGGCGGCGATCGTGTCGTCCGTCTCGCCGATCAGGGCGCGGGCCTCGTCGTCCACGGCCTGGACGAGCCGCCGGGGCGGGTCGTAGGTCCAGCTGGCCGTGTGGACCTCGCCGGCGACGCGGTAGACGAGCAGCACCTCCCAGGTGCCGTCGTCGCGGCGCCAGGAGTCCCACTGCACGGTGTCCTTCTCGGCACCGCGCAGCAGCAGCCGCTCCTGCACGGCCTCGCCGAGCTGGGGGCCGCTGTTCTCGCCGGGCCGGCGGACGGGCGTCTTGCGGGCCCGCTCCGCCATGAAGGCGCGCTCGGCGAGCACGGGGCCCTCGAAGCGCCGCACGCGGTCCACGGGGATGCCGGCGAGCTGGGCGACCTCCTCCGCGGAGGCACCGGCCCTTATACGGGCCTGGATGTCGCGGGGGCGGAGGTGGCTCTCCACCTCGATCTCGATCTGGCCGAGGCGCGCGCGGTCGTTGCGCACGGCGGCGCGGAGCCGCTCGTCGATCGGAAGTGTGTACTCCGTGCTGTCAGCAGCCTTCAGCACCAGTCGTGTGCCGTCGTTGGAGACGGCCACGACACGCAGTTCGGGCATGGGGACCTCCCGGGTGGTGCCTGCCGACGTCACGTGCGTCGCTGCTTCCGCTAGTCGAGTGTGGCCTGCCCGGGTGCAGCCTGCCACTACCTTGCCGAGTTGCCCGGCGTGTCGGGCGTGGACCCTGGAACGCCGTTATGACACGGTGACCTGTTGGCTACCCGGAGTGACTGGTGGTCACTCTGCGCAGTCGGTTGCCGTGCCCTGTCCAGGCGCCGCCGGTTCGAGCGCCGTCTCCGGCCCCCTCCCCTCGATCCAGGGCACCCGTGAAGGCGTCCGGACCCAGGGTTCGCCAATGTACTCCATTCGGGCCACTTGGGTGGACCGGCGCGCCGCCCAACTTCTCGGGCCGTACGGGAGTTGAGTGTCCGCGATCTTCCCCCGTACGTGTCGCTCTTCACAGAAAGAGCCGAAACGGAACTATTCCCTTCGCCCATTTGTCCCTTCTGGGTGCAAGGCGAACGGATGAGCCAGCAGAGCTGGAGCAGGGGTTGGAGATGCGCCACAGGCCGGACACCGACACGGACGAGCGGGAGGAGACGGAGGGCGGAAGGAGAAGGATCGACCTGAGCGTGGCCCAGGTCTCGGGCAGCGCCCTGGCCGCGGTCATCGCCGCCAAACTCGCCTCCACCCTCGGCGTGTACGGCACGATCCTCGGCGCCGGTGTGATCAGCGTCATCGCCACCTGCGGCGGTCCGCTCTTCCAGCACCTCTTCCGGCGCACCGGCGAGCAGGTCCGCGACGTGCGGGTGGCGGCCAGGCCGAAGGCGCGTCAGGTGCCGCTCGCCCCCGGCCCGGGGGACGACCGCACCCTGACGGCGGGCACGGTCCGGGCGCCCGTACCGGACGCCGGGCCGCTCGACGAGGAGTTCGGCGCGCCGACCACCCACGGCACCCGGGTCCGCGGCTGGAAGCGCCCGGCGATCGCCGCCGCCCTCGTCTTCGGCGTCACCATGGGCGGCATCACCGCGTACGAACTCGTGTCGGGCCAGGACTTCAGCGGCAGGCAGGGGACCACCACCTTCGGCTCCGTCGTCCGCGGCGGCGGCACGGGGCAGGACGCCCCGACCGAGGACCGGGGACCGACCCCCGCGCCCTCCGGGTCCGCCGGCGACACCGGTCGGCCGGACGGAGGCTCCGACACCCCCTCGACCGGCTCCGTGCCGTCCCCGGGCGACCGGGACACAGGGGGGAGCGGCACCGCGACCCCCTCGCCCGAGCCGACGCCCTCCGGGTCGACCGGCGGCGGCACTCCCGAGCCCACGCCCACCGCCCCGACGACGGAGCCCACCGCCCCTACCGGGGAGCCCACCACGGGAACGGGGACGCCGGGCACGCCGGGCACGCCGCAGACCCCGACGGCGCCGACCCCGCCCGCCGGGGACGGGGGCGGCGCGGCGACCGGCTGAGCGTCAGTCGCCCAGGACCCGGCGCAGGTAGTCGTTGGCGAAGAGCCGGTCCGGGTCGAGCCGGTCGCGCAGCGCCGTGAACTCGGCGAAACGCGGGTACGCCTCGGCGAAGTAGGCGGCGTCGCGGGTGTGCACCTTCCCCCAGTGGGGGCGCCCCCCGTGCGCCGTCATGATGCGCTCCACCGCCGTGAAGTACGCGCGGTGGGGCGTGCCCTTGTAGAGGTGGACGGCGATGTACGCGGTCTCCCGGCCCGAGGCCGTGGAGAGGGCGATGTCGTCCGCCGGGGCCGTCCGCACCTCCACCGGGAAGCTCACCTTGAGCGGCGAGCGCTCGACCATCGCCTTGAGCTCGCGCAGCGCGGCGACCGCCGCCTCGCGCGGCAGCGCGTACTCCATCTCCAGGAAGCGCACCCGGCGCGGCGAGGTGAAGACCTTGTACGGGATGTCGGTGTACGTACGGGCCGACAGCGCCCTGCTGGAGAGCTTGGCGATCGAGGGGATGACCGGCGGCACCGCGCGGCCCAGCGAGCACGCCACCTGGAAGAGCCCGTTGGAGAGCAGCTCGTCCTCCACCCAGCCGCTGACCCGGCCGGGAGGGGCCGCGGGGCCCGCGCTGCGGTTGTTGCGCTTGGTGTTGCAGTTGTCCGTGTGGGGGAACCAGTAGAACTCGAAGTGCTCGTTCTCCGCGTGCAGCGCGTCGAACTCCGAGGTGACCCGGTCGAAGGTCATCGGCTCCTCCCGCGCGGTGAGCAGGAAGACCGGCTCGACCGCGAAGGTGAGGGCGGTGACCACGCCGAGGGCGCCGAGCCCGATCCGGGCGGCGGCGAAGACCTCCGGATTCTCCTTCTCCGAACAGGTGAGCAGTTCGCCCGCCGCGGTCACCAGCTCCAGCTCGCGGATCTGCGCGGCTATCGAGGCCGAGTCGCGGCCCGTGCCGTGCGTTCCGGTGGAGGTGGCGCCGGCGACGGTCTGCTCCATGATGTCGCCCATGTTCGTGAGCGACAGGCCCTCGCGGGCCAGCGCCACGTTGAGCCGCTTGAGCGGGGTGCCCGACTCGACCGTCACGGTCATCGCCTCGCGGTCGATCCGGCGGATCCCGGTCAGCAGTCCGGGCCGGATGAGGACGCCGTCGGTGGCCGCGATCGAGGTGAAGGAGTGGCCGGTGCCGACGGTCTTCACCCGCAGCCCGTCCCCGGCCGCCCGGCGCACCGCCTCGGCGAGCTCCTCGGCCGAGGCCGGGCTCACCTCCCGCACCGGGCGGGAGGTGACGTTCCCCGCCCAGTTACGCCACGGGCTGCCCGTCGTCCTGCTGCTGCCCGACTCCGCTGTCCCCGCTGCTGTCGTCGTGCTCACGCTGCCCCTCCCGGTTCGGCACCGGCCTGCGCAGCCGGCGGTGTCCGAGGAGACCCACCGCGACCGCGACCGCGCCCGAGACGACGGGCACCACGTACCCCGCCTCGGCCCCCGACGCGTCGACCACCCAGCCGGCGGCCGACGAGCCGAGCGCCACGCCGATCGCGAGCCCGGTACCCGTCCAGGTCATGCCCTCGGTCAGCTTGGTGCGCGGTACGTGCGCTTCGACGAGGGCCATGGTGGTCACCATCGTCGGTGCGATGGACAGGCCCGCGACAAAGAGCGCCACGGCCAGCAACGGAAGGTTCCCGGCCAGTAGGAGGGGGATCATACTCACGGCCATCGCGCAGATGCCCAGCAGCCAGCGGCGGGAGGGCTCGCTCCTGAGGTGGAGCAGTCCGAAGACGGCGCCCGCCAGGCCGGAGCCCAGCGCGTAGACGGCCAGGACGAGGCTGGCCGCGGCCTTGTGGCCCTGCTCCTCGGCGAAGGCCACGGTGACCACGTCGATCGAGCCGAAGATGGCGCCGGTGGCCACGAACGCGAGGGCGAGCACCTGGAGGCCGGGGGAGCGGAGCGCGGAACCGCCCTTCTCGCCCCGGTGGGGGTGCGGGACCGGCTCGGTGGCCCGCTGCGCGGTCAGCCAGAACACGCCGACGGTGAGGAACACCCCGGCGAACAGCGGACCGGCCTCGGGGAACCAGGTCGTCGACAGCCCGATGGAGAGGATCGGGCCGAAGATGAAGCACACCTCGTCGACGATCGACTCCCACGAGTACGCCGTGTGCAGACGCCGCTCGTCGCCGCGGTAGATCTCCGCCCAGCGGGCCCGGGTCATGGCGCCGACGCTCGGCACGCAGCCGATCACGGCCGTGAAGACGAAGAGGGTCCAGTCGGGGGCCTGCTGCTGCACACAGAGGAGGAGCCCGGCGGCGGCCACCAGCGAGACCAGGGTCACCGGGCGGAGCACCCGGCGCTGACCGTGCCGGTCGACGAGCCGGGAGACCAGGGGGCCGAGGACCGCGGCGGACGCGGCGAGCGTCGCGGAGAGGGCGCCGGCCAGCCCGTAGCGCCCGGTGACCTGCGAGATCATGGTCACGATGCCGATGCCCATCATGGACAGCGGCATCCGTCCGAAGAAGCCGGCGACGGAGAACCTCGCGGTGCCGGGCGCGGCGAAGATCGCGCGGTAGGGACTGGGCAAGGGGCTCTCCGGATCTCCGTGCTTCGGAGCGGGCTCCGCGCGACGATTCAACACGTGTAATTAATAGCTAAAGCCTACGGTGTTGAAGTCGATGGGTCATCCCCCTTTTTCCGGCCGCGGCCACCGGCCCGGCCGACGGCCGCACCCGCGCCCGCACCACCCGCCGCACGCCCGGTCGGGCGGCGTCCGCCGGGCCGCGCCGCTCGCCGTCCGGCGCGGGTGGGAGGATCGGTGCCATGTCCGATCAGCACGATCCCGCCCCGTACGACGCCCTGCTGCTGCTCTCGTTCGGCGGCCCCGAGGGCCCGGACGACGTCGTCCCGTTCCTGGAGAACGTGACGCGCGGCCGAGGCATCCCGAAGGAACGGCTCAAGGAAGTGGGCCGGCACTACTTCCTCTTCGGCGGCGTCTCCCCGATCAACGACCAGAACCGCGCGCTCCTCGACGCGCTGCGGACGGACCTCGCCGCGGCCGACCTGAAGATCCCCGTCTACTGGGGCAACCGGAACTGGGCCCCGTACCTCACCGACACCCTCCGCGAGATGGTCACCGACGGCCACCGCCACATCGCCGTCCTCACGACCAGCGCCTACGCCTCGTACTCCGGCTGCCGCCAGTACCGCGAGAACCTCGCCGACGCGCTCGCCGCCCTGGAGGCGGAAGGGCTCCCGCTGCCCCGGGTCGACAAGCTCCGCCACTACTTCAACCACCCCGGCTTCGTCGAGCCCATGATCGAGGGCGTCCTCGCCTCCCTCGACGCGCTCGACCCGTCCGTCCGCGCCGGCGCCCACCTGGCCTTCACCACCCACTCCATCCCGGACTCCGCGGCCGCCTCCTCCGGACCCGTCACCGAGCACGGCGACGGCGGCGCCTACGTCCGGCAGCACCTCGACGTGGCGCGGCTGATCGCCGACGCCGTCCGCGAGCGCACCGGGAACGACCACCCCTGGGAGCTCGTCTACCAGTCCCGCAGCGGCGCCCCCCACATCCCGTGGCTGGAGCCCGACATCTGCGACCACCTGGAGACACTGAACGGCGCCGGCGCGCCGTCCGTCGTCATGGTCCCCATCGGCTTCGTCTCCGACCACATGGAGGTCCTCTACGACCTCGACACCGAGGCCACGGCCAAGGCCGCCGAACTGGGCCTGCCCGTCCGGCGCTCGGCCACCGTCGGAGCCGACCCCCGCTTCGCCGCCGCCGTCCGCGACCTCCTCCTGGAGCGGGCCGCGCACGAGCGGGGCACCCGCGCCGAACGGTGCGCCCTCGGCGCCCTCGGCCCCTCCCACGACCTGTGCCCGATCGGCTGCTGCCCGGCCCGGACCGAGCGCCCGGCGGCGGCCGGCGCCGACAGCCCGTACGCCTGAGGCACCCCGTGACCGAGACGGCCGACGACGCGACCGAAGGAACCCCGTGACCGACCCGCTGCTCACCGAACTGCTCGACCTCGCCCTGGGAGCCGCACGGCGGGCCGGAGCGCTGCTGCGCGACGGCCGGCCGGACGACCTGGCCGTGGCGAAGACCAAGACGAGCCCCATCGACGTCGTGACCGAGATGGACATCGCCGCCGAGAAGCTGATCACCGGCTTCCTCTCCGAGCACCGCCCGCAGGACGGCTTCCTCGGCGAGGAGGGCGCGTCGAGTCCCGGCACCAGCGGCGTCCGCTGGGTGATCGACCCCCTCGACGGCACCGTGAACTACCTCTACGGGCTGCCCACCTGGGCGGTCTCGATCGCCGCCGAACGGGACGGCGAGACCGTGGTCGGCGTCGTCGCGGCCCCGATGCGCGGCGAGACCTATCGCGCGGTCCTCGGCGGCGGCGCGTTCGTCGAGGGCGGCCCCGGCACGGAGGCGCGGCGCCTCGCGGTCCGCCCGGCGCCCGAGCTCGCCCAGGCCCTCCTGGGCACCGGCTTCGGCTACGTCCAGGCCCGGCGGGCCCACCAGGCCGAGGTCGCCCGGCTCGTGATCCCGCAGGTCCGCGACATCCGGCGCGGAGGCTCCGCCGCGATCGACCTCTGCGACGTCGCCGCCGGCCGCCTGGACGCCTACTACGAGCGGGGCCTCAACCCCTGGGACCTCGCCGCCGGCGCCCTCGTCGCCCGCGAGGCGGGCGCCCTGACCGGCGGCCGCCCGGGAGAGCCGGAGTCCGGCGAACTGGCCCTGGCGGCCCCTCCGGGCCTCTTCGAGCCCGTCCAGGGACTCCTGGAGGAGCTCGGCGCCTGGCACGACTGACGGACGCGTGAGGGCCCCGGTGCCGGGAACGGCACCGGGGCCCTCACGCGTCCACGGGTCGGATCGGTCGATCGCCCCGGTCGGCGGGTCGGTCGCGGTCGGTCGGGCAGCGGGTCGGACGGGGTCAGACGCTCGGCGCGGCAACCTCCACGCCGTGCTCGGCGGCCAGCCGGTGCAGGTCGTCGAGTTCCGCCTGCTCCACCTCCGCCAGGTAGTCGTCGCCCGTCTCACGAGCCCGCGTGAGGTCCGTCTGCGTGGTCCTGATGCGGTGCAGCAGGCCTGCGGTGAAAGCGTCCATCGTGCGCCCCCTCGTCATGGGTCCGGTGGCACGGGGGTGTGCCGAGGGTGGGTGGATCACGCACCGCGGCCTCTGGGGCACAGAGAGCGGTAGGTGGCGCGCCACATACAGGGCGTGATCACGGGGTGTGCAGTCGTCCTCCCCAACCCCTTCCTCAGAGAAACCTCAACTGACCCGTGAATCCGGTGAATTCTGCGGACGCCGTCCGGCGCCCCCGCCCGCGGCCCGCCCTCCCCGGGGCCCCGCACCGCCGTCTTACAGCCGGTTTACGCGAGTAAAGGGCAGGATGGACACGCACAGTCAGTGCGCGGAATCCAGCCGGTCCGCCTCCGGGCCGCAGCTCCAACGGGAAGGATGTACGACGTGCGCGTACTCGTCGTCGAGGACGAGCAGCTGCTCGCCGATGCGGTGGCCACCGGACTGCGCCGGGAGGCCATGGCCGTCGACGTCGTGTACGACGGCGCCGCGGCCCTGGAGCGCGTCGGGGTGAACGACTACGACGTCGTCGTCCTGGACCGCGACCTCCCCCTCGTCCACGGCGACGACGTCTGCCGCAAGATCGTCGAGCTCGGCATGCCCACCCGCGTCCTGATGCTCACCGCCTCCGGGGACGTCAGCGACCGCGTCGAGGGCCTCGAACTGGGCGCGGACGACTACCTGCCCAAGCCCTTCGCCTTCACCGAGCTCACCGCGCGCGTGCGCGCCCTCGGCCGCCGCACGAGCGTGCCCCTCCCGCCCGTCCTGGAGCGGGCCGGCATCAAGCTCGACCCCAACCGCCGCGAGGTCTTCCGCGAGGGCCGCGAGGTCCAGCTCGCGCCGAAGGAGTTCGCCGTGCTGGAGGTCCTCATGCGCAGCGAGGGCGCCGTCGTCTCGGCCGAGCAGCTCCTGGAGAAGGCCTGGGACGAGAACACCGACCCCTTCACCAACGTCGTCCGGGTCACCGTCATGACCCTGCGCCGCAAGCTCGGCGAGCCGCCGGTCATCGTGACCGTCCCCGGCTCCGGGTACCGGATCTGACGCGATGCCCACCACGTCAGCGCCCCACCCCCAGGCACCCCCGAAGCCGACCTGGGACCCCCGGGACCCGGTCCGCCCCCTGCTGCGCCCGACCATCCGGATACGGCTCACCCTGCTGTACGGCGGCATGTTCCTGATCGCCGGCATCCTGCTGCTGTCGATCATCTACCTGTTCACCGCGCAGGCGCTCACCGACAGCGCGGCCCAGCTGCCCTTCAAGATCGTCAAGGGCGAGGTCCAGCCCACCACCTCCTGGTGCGAACTGCCGAACACCGGCACCGGGGAGCAGTTCAACAACGCGGTCTCCGTCTGCCTCCGCCACCAGAGCGACCTGGCGCTGGACGACCTGCTGCGCCGCTCGCTCTTCGCCCTGCTCGGCCTCAGCATCATCGCCTTCGCCTTCGGCTACGCCATGGCGGGCCGGGTGCTCTCCCCGCTCGGCCGGATCACCCGGACCGCCCGCCAGGTGGCCGGATCCGACCTCTCCCGGCGGATCGAGCTGGACGGCCCCGACGACGAGCTCAAGGAGCTCGCCGACACCTTCGACGAGATGCTGGACCGCCTGGAGCGGGCTTTCACCGCCCAGCAGCGGTTCGTCGCGAACGCCTCGCACGAGCTGCGGACCCCGCTCGCGATCAACCGCACCCTCCTGGAGGTCCACCTCTCCGATCCGGGGGCGCCCGTCGAGCTCCAGCAGCTCGGCAAGACCCTGCTCGCCACCAACGAACGCAGCGAGCAGCTCGTCGAGGGCCTCCTGCTGCTCGCCCGGAGCGACAACCAGATCATCGAGCGCAAGCCCGTCGACCTCGCCGAGGTCGCCGAGCGCGGCGTCGACCAGGTGCACGCCGAGGCCGCCGCCAAGGGCGTCGAGATCCGGAGCGAGTGCGAGCCCGCGGTCGTCCAGGGCAACGGCGTCCTCCTCGAGCGGATCGCCCTGAACCTGCTCCAGAACGCCGTCCGGTACAACGTGGCGGAGGGAGGATGGGTGGAGGTGACCACGTCCACCGAGCACGGCCAGGCCGTCCTGGTCGTTTCGAACACGGGTCCCGTGGTCCCCGCGTACGAGATCGACAACCTCTTCGAGCCGTTCCGGCGCCTCCGGCAGGAGCGGACCGGCAGCGACAAGGGCGTCGGCCTCGGCCTGTCGATCGCGCGGTCCGTGGCACGCGCCCACGGCGGCCGTATCATCGCGGAACCCCGCGAGGGCGGCGGTCTCGTGATGCGCGTCACTCTGCCGATCTGACACACTGCACGGGCCGACCCGGTTCCGTTCGCTTTGCGCGGAATTCCCAAGGCCCGCTCCTGAGGCGCTCATGTGTGATCGATCACAGGAGGGGGTGTCCGGGCATCCACTCTCCGTAACGGGGAAATCCCCGCGAAAACCCGGAAAAGTCCGGGTTTCCCGGGCCTGGATTGACGGGAAGTACACGGGGTGGCGCCTGTAAGGCGCGCCCCCTGGACCGTGTACGGTCCGGTTCGCCACCCGATGCCGATCACTCGCGAGAGACCGGAACGGGTGTCGATTGAGTAACAGACCTTGATGTGAGGCAAAATCTCCGCCTCAGGTCGGGCACAAGTCCGACCTCTCACGCGTTACGTGCGCTGGAGACACCGCAACCACCCAGAGGGGGAGAGCGACATGGCAACGGACTACGACACCCCACGCAAGACCGACGACGACGTCGATTCGGACAGCCTTGAGGAACTGAAGGCCCGCCGGAACGACAAGTCGACCTCGACCGTCGACGTCGACGAGTTCGAGGCCGCCGAAGGCCTGGAGCTGCCCGGCGCCGACCTCTCGAACGAGGAACTGGCCGTCCGGGTCCTGCCCAAGCAGGCCGACGAGTTCACCTGCATGAGCTGCTTCCTCGTGCACCACCGCAGCCAGCTGGCCAGGGAGAAGAACGGCCAGCCCATCTGCCGCGACTGCGACTGAGACCCTCGGTCGTGGCAGGCGACACACCGTCCCGGAAGCGGCGTCTACGGCTCCCCGGGAGCCCCCGGACGCACAAGGGCGGCTCGGGCCCGGCGGAGGGCGCCCAGGAGGCCCCTGAGGCCGAGCGCACCGCCTCCCCGCCCTCCCCCGGCGTACGTGACGACGAGCGGGGCCACCCGGCCTCGCTCGAGGTGGTCACCGAGCCGGACCCGGCACACCTGCCGGCGGCGCGGGGAGCGGGGCGGAACGACGCCTCGGACCCGGCGGAGGACGACGGGACCCGGCAGGACGGGCGCCTCGGCGCCGTCAAGCGGCTCGCCAACCCCGCGCGCGCCCAGCTCGACAGGATCAGGATCGACTCCGACCGGATCGACGCCGTCCGGCGCGGCGTCGCGCAGGGCGTCCGCCAGGGCGTGAAGCGCGGCGGAGACAGCGCCAAGGCGGGCATCGGACATCTGGCCGACCGCCTGATCGACCTCGCCCCGCGGATCCCCGTCCGCGATCTGGCGACCCTGCGCAAGCAGTTTCCCGGGCTCGGCCCGGAGGAGCTCGCCGACAAGCTCGTCACGGGCGCGGCGAACGCGAGCTCGACCGTCGGCGCCGGCGTCGGCGCCGCCGCCATGCTCCCCGTGCCCCCGGCCATGCCGGCGGAGCTCGCGGCCGAGATCACCGGCGTCGCCGCCGTGGAACTCAAGCTCATCGCCGAACTGCACGAGGTCTACGGGCTGCGGCCCCCCGGCCGGCTCACCCAGCGTTCGGCGGCCTATCTGACCTCCTGGGCCGAGGAGCGGGGCATCGACCCCACCAAGCCCACCACGGTCAACGCGGCACTCGGCGGACAGCTCAAGCGCGAACTGCGCCAGCAGATCATGAAGCGCATGGTGCGCAACCTGCCGAACCTCACGCCCTTCATGGTGGGCGCGGCGGTCGGCGCGGTCATGAACCGCCGCGACACCAAGAAGCTCGCCGCCCACATCCGCAAGGACCTGCGGAACCGCCAGGTCCCCTGGGACTCCCTGCGGAACCTGCCCCCGCTGGAGCAGCCGGAGAACCCCAAGGAGATCGGCTTCTAGGCCGTCCCCCCCCCGGACCCCGCGCTCCGGCGCGGGCCCGGCCCGTCCACGGGCGCCGCCCCGGCGGGGCGACGCCCGCCCGGTCCCGCCCGCTCAGTCCCGGACGTCCGCGCGGACGGCGTCCAGAGCCGCCACCAGCGCCTCCGGCTCACGGCTGGAGAGGTACACGTACGGGGTCGGGTCCGCCGGGTCCGCGACCTCGATCCGCACCGCCCGGGGAACGTAGCCGCGCATCACCATGTACGCGCGCGGGTCCGCCTTGTGCGTGCGCCACGCGCGCGCCTCCTCCGCGTCCAGCGCCTCGGCCGCGCCCAGCGCCGATACGGGGATCCGCGCGTCACCCGCCACCAGCGAACCGGCCACCACCCGGATCCGGACGGAGCCGTACGAGGAGACCGCCGCACCGGCCAGCACCGCCGCCGCGATCAGACCGCCCAGCATCGGGACGGTGCCCAGCGGGAACATGATCAGCCCGCCCGAGAGGCCCAGCAGTCCGGCGATCAGCCACCAGGACCGGGGCGCCGTCAGCCGCTCGTCGAAGCGCGGCGCGGCGGAGGGCGCGGGGGAAGGGGCGGGGGACGGCGCGGAAGGCTGCATGCGTCCAAGCTTGGCACGGCGCGACCTGCGCCCATCCGCGCGGGTAAGGTCTGCGGCTGTGACTGGAACATCTGCCGCCCTCACCCCGCCGGCCGACGCCATACCGCCGGTACGCCACCCGGACGCCCCGGCCCCCGGCGAGCTGCTCGGTGCCCACTACGAGCACTGTTTCGGATGCGGCGGCGGGCAGCCCCACGGCCTCCATCTGGAGGCGCGCGCGGGCGAGGGCGTGACCGTCACCGCCGAGTTCACGGTGACCCCCGACCACCAGGGCGCCCCCGGTCTCGCGCACGGCGGCGTGCTCGCCACCGCGCTCGACGAGACCCTCGGCTCCCTGAACTGGCTGCTGCGGGTCATCGCCGTGACCGGACGGCTGGAGACCGACTTCGTCCGGCCCGTCCCGGTGGGCACCGTGCTCCACCTGGAGGCCGCCGTCACCGCCGTGCGCGGCCGCAAGATCTACTCGACCGCCGTCGGCCGGATCAGCGGGCCCGAGGGTCCCGTCGCCGTCCGCGCCGAGGCACTCTTCATAGAGGTCAAGGTCGACCACTTCATCGACAACGGCCGCCCGGAGGAGATCCAGGCCGCCATGTCCGACCCCGACCAGGTCCGGCGCGCCCGCGCCTTCGAGGTGAACCCCTGATGAGCAACCCTGTCGACGTACTGATCCGGCGTGTGGACCCGGACGTGCCGATCCCGGCGTACGGCCATCCCGGCGACGCCGGGGCGGACCTCGTGACGACCGAGGCGGCCGTCCTGGCCCCCGGCGAGCGCGCCGTGCTGCCCACCGGCATCTCGATCGCCCTGCCGGACGGGTACGCGGCCTTCGTGCACCCGCGCTCCGGACTGGCCGCCCGCTGCGGACTGGCGCTCGTGAATGCCCCGGGGACGGTGGATGCCGGGTACCGTGGAGAGATCAAGGTGATCGTGGTCAATCTCGACCCGCGCGAGACCGTGCGGTTCGAACGATTCGACCGGATCGCCCAACTTGTCGTCCAACAGGTCGAGAAGGTGCGCTTCCACGAGGTGGCGGAGCTTCCCGGCTCGGCGCGGGCCGAGGGGGGCTTCGGGTCCACCGGCGGTCATGCCGCCGTGGACGGCACGACGGGTGGGAATCGATACGCTTCGGTCGTATCCGACCGGGAAGGACAGTGACGTGTTCGGACGTCGCAAGAAGAGCGGTGCCGCAGAGGACGCGGCGGGCGAGGCCGAGCAGGTCGTCGACGCGGTGGACGGCGAGGACGCGGACGACGCGGCCCCGCGCCGTGTGAACCTTCCGCCGGCGCCCCGGCCCGACGGGCCCTGGGACATCTCCGAGGTCTCCAAGCCCGAGGACGGCCGTGTCGACCTGGGCGGAGTCTTCGTCCCCGGGGTCGAGGGCATGGAGCTGCGGGTGGAGGTGGCGGGCGACGCGATCGTCGCGGCCACCGTCGTCCTGCGTGACAGCGCCGTGCAGCTGCAGGCCTTCGCCGCCCCCAAGAACGAGGGCATCTGGGGCGAGGTCCGCGACGAGATCGCCACGGGCATCGTCCAGCAGGGCGGGGTCATCGACGAGGTCGAGGGCCCGCTGGGCTGGGAGCTGCGCGCGCAGGTCCCCGTGCAGCTGCCGGACGGCAACCGCGGTGTGCAGCTGGTCCGCTTCGTGGGGGTCGACGGACCCCGCTGGTTCCTGCGCGGAGTGATCTCCGGGCAGGGCGCGGTCCAGCCCGAGGCGGCCGGTCTGCTGGAGCAGATCGTCCGGGACACCGTGGTCGTCCGCGGTGACGGGCCGATGGCCCCCCGCGACCCGATCGTCCTCAAGCTGCCCAACGACGCGCAGATGGTGCCGGACGGCGTGCAGCAGGAGGAGCAGGAGAACTCCCGCTTCTCCGGCGGCATGGGCCAGCTCCAGCGCGGTCCGGAGATCTCCGAGATCCGCTGAGCCCCCAGCCCGGACCGGTGGGCCCCCGCGTCCACCGCGTACGGGTCCCCCGCGCACGGGCGCGCCCGCCGGGTGACGGCGCATGCGCCTGATCCGTGCCCGCACGGAACGTGCCCGGCTCCACGGGACGACGTGCCGGCTGACGTGTCCGGCTGCCCTGCCGGCTCCAGACGGGCCCGGAGCGGGCTCCGACGCACCTTCCGGAACCGATGGGCCGGTCCCCGTACCTCGTACGGGGACCGGCCCATCGGCCGTTCCGGCCTGTGGGCCCTGGCCCCGGGGCCAGGGCCCGGACCATACTGGCCGGGCACATGGTCGAGGAGGGGGAGCACAGGGTGAGCGAGAGCAGCACGCGGTCCGCGACGGCCGTCGCGGAGGATCCGGCCGGTCCGCCGATGGTCCGGGTGGAGGACCTGCGCCGGTCGTACGGCACCGGCGACGCGGCCGTCCACGCCCTGCGCGGGGTCTCCTTCGACATCCCGCGCGGCGAGCTCGTCGCGCTCAAGGGCCGCTCCGGCTCCGGCAAGACGACCCTCCTCAACCTGGTCGGAGGCCTGGACAGCGCGGACGGCGGCTCCATCGTCATCGACGGCGTCGACCTCTCCACCCTCGGCGAGGACGGCCTCCTGGAACTGCGCCGCGACCGGATCGGCTTCATCTTCCAGTCCTTCGGACTCCTCCCGATCCTCTCCGCCGCCGAGAACGTCGGCGTCCCCCTGCGGCTGCGGAAGACCGACCCCGCGGAGCGCGAGGAGCGGGTGGCCCTGCTCCTCGGCCTGGTGGGCCTCGCCGACCACGCCGACCAGCGGCCCGGCGAGCTCTCCGGAGGGCAGCAGCAGCGCGTGGCCATCGCCCGCGCCCTCGCCAACCGGCCGGCCCTGCTCATCGCCGACGAGCCGACCGGCCAGCTCGACCAGGAGACCGGGCTCGCCGTCATGCAGCTGCTGCGCGCGGTCGTGCGCAGCGAGGGCTGCACGGCCCTCGTCGCCACCCACGACCCGCAGCTCCTGGGCCTGGCCGACCGGGTCCTGGAACTGAGCGACGGCGAGATCGCCGAGCACTGACGCGGCCCGCCCGGCCGGACTCCCGCGGGCCGGTGCGGTCCCGACATCAGAAACACGTCAAGACCGCACCGGCGTACTCCCCGCGTACGGAATGTCCGATTGGCTGGACGTATGGTCGTCCCATGGGACGCGGCAAGCTACGCATCTACCTCGGCGCTGCGCCGGGCGTCGGCAAGACCTACGCGATGCTCTCCGAGGGCCACCGGCGGGTGGAGCGCGGCACGGACTGCGTCGTCGCGTTCGTGGAGCACCACGGGAGGCCCCGCACCGAGGTCATGCTGCACGGCCTGGAGCAGGTGCCGCGCCGCACCCTGGAGTACCGGGGGACCGCCTTCACCGAGATGGACGTCGACGCCGTCCTGGAGCGCCGCCCCGCCGTCGCCCTCGTCGACGAACTGGCCCACACGAACGTGCCGGGCTCCCGCAACCCCAAGCGCTGGCAGGACGTCGCCGAACTCCTCGCGGCCGGCATCGACGTCATATCGACCGTCAACATCCAGCACCTGGAGTCACTGGGCGACGTCGTCGAGTCGATCACCGGCGTACGGCAGCGGGAGACCGTCCCCGACGAGGTGGTCCGCCGCGCCGACCAGATCGAGCTGGTCGACATGTCCCCGGAGGCGCTGCGCCGCCGGATGGCCCACGGCAACGTCTACACCTCGGACAAGGTCGACGCGGCCCTGTCCAACTACTTCCGCCCCGGCAACCTCACCGCCCTGCGCGAGCTGGCCCTGCTCTGGACCGCCGACCGGGTCGACGAGTACCTCCAGCAGTACCGCGGCGAACACAACATCCGCTCCACCTGGCAGGCCCGCGAGCGCATCGTCGTCGGCCTGACCGGCGGCCCCGAGGGCCGCACCCTCATACGGCGCGCCACCCGGCTCGCGGAGAAAGGGGCCGGCGGCGAGGTCCTCGCCGTCTACATCGCCCGCAGCGACGGCCTGACCGCTGCCTCGCCCAAGGAGCTCGCCGTCCAGCGCACCCTGGTCGAGGACCTCGGCGGCACGTTCCACCACGTCATCGGCGACGACATCCCCTCGGCCCTCCTGGAGTTCGCCCGCGGGGTCAACGCCACCCAGATCGTCCTCGGCTCCAGCCGCCGCCGCTCCTGGCAGTACGTGCTCGGCCCCGGCGTCGGCCAGACCGTGGCCCGTGAGTCGGGCCCCGACCTCGACGTCCACATCGTCACCCACGGCGAGGTCGCCAAGGGCCGCGGCCTCCCGGTCACCCGCGGCGCCCGGCTCGGCCGCTCCCGGATCATCGGCGGCTGGGTCGTCGGCGTCGCCGGACCCCTGCTGCTCGCCCTGCTCCTCACCCACGTCGACGCCGACCTCGGCCTCGCCAACGACATGCTGCTCTTCCTCGCCCTCACCGTCGCGGCGGCCCTGCTCGGCGGGTTCCTGCCCGCGCTCGCCTCCGCCGCGGTCGGCTCGCTGCTGCTCAACTGGTTCTTCACCCCGCCCCTCCACCGGCTGACCGTCGCCGACCCCAAGAACATCGTGGCGATCGCCGTCTTCCTCGGCGTCGCCATGTCGGTGGCCTCCGTGGTCGACCTGGCCGCCCGGCGCACCCACCAGGCGGCCCGGCTGCGCGCCGAGTCGGAGGTGCTCTCCTACCTCGCCGGCAGCGTGCTGCGCGGCGAGACCAGCCTCGACGCCCTCCTCGAACGGGTCCGGGAGACCTTCTCCATGGAGTCCGTCGCCCTCCTCGAACGGGCGGACGACGTCGAGCCCTGGACCCGCGCCGCGAGCGTCGGCCCCCACCCGGCGGTCCGGCCCGAGGAGGCGGACGTGGACATGCCCGTCGGCGACCATCTGGCCCTCGCCCTGTCCGGCCGGGTACTGCCCGCCGAGGACCGGCGCGTCCTCGGCGCCTTCGCCGCCCAGGCCGCCGTCGTCCTCGACCGGCAGCGCCTCGTGGGCGAGGCCGAGGAGGCCCGCAAACAGGCCGAGGGGAACAAGATCCGCACCTCCCTGCTCGCCGCCGTCAGCCACGACCTGCGGACCCCGCTCGCCGGCATCAAGGCCTCCGTCTCCTCCCTGCGCTCCGACGACGTCGAGTGGTCCGAGCAGGACCGCGCCGAGTTCCTGGAGGGCATCGAGGCCGGCGCCGACCGGCTCGACCACCTCGTCGGCAACCTCCTCGACATGTCCCGCCTCCAGACCGGCACCGTCACCCCGCTGATCCGGGCCGTCGACCTCGACGAGGTCGTCCCGATGGCCCTCGGGGGAGTGCCCGACGGCAGCGCCGAGCTCGACATCCCCGAGAGCCTGCCCATGGTCGAGGTCGACAAGGGGCTCCTGGAGCGGGCCGTCGCCAACATCGTCGAGAACGCCGTCAAGTACAGCCCCGAGGGCGTCCCCGTGGCCGTCGCCGCCAGCACCCTCGGCGACCGCGTCGAGCTGCGGGTCGTGGACCGCGGCCCCGGCGTCCCCGACGAGGCCAAGGACGGCATCTTCGAGCCCTTCCAGCGGTTCGGCGACGCCCCGCGCGGCTCCGGCGTCGGCCTCGGCCTCGCGGTCGCCCGCGGCTTCGTCGAGGCCATGGGCGGGACGCTCGGCGCCGAGGACACCCCGGGCGGAGGCCTCACGATGGTGCTCACCCTCAGGGCCTCGCGGAGCGGACCGCCGGCGCCGGCCGCCGACCTCCCGGCGCACGCCGTGACCTGAGCCCGGCGGCCCGGAGCCGCACCGCCCGCGCCGCCGGGCCCGGGGCGCACCCCGGGACCCGCGTCCGCCCTCGTACGCAGCCACCCCCGCCCGCACCCCGTCCCCCGCCCGCCCCCTCCGCTCCCGCACCCTCCCGCCCCGCCCGCCGCGGGCGTCCTCAGAAGGAAGGCCCCCCTCCATGACCCGGGTTCTCGTGGTCGACGACGAGCCGCAGATCGTCCGTGCCCTGGTGATCAACCTCAGGGCCCGGAAGTACGAGGTCGACGCCGCGGCCGACGGCGCCACCGCCCTCCGGCTCGCCGCCGACCGCCACCCCGACGTCGTCGTCCTCGACCTCGGCCTCCCCGACATGGACGGCGTCGAGGTCATCAAGGGCCTGCGCGGCTGGACCCGGGTGCCGATCCTGGTCCTCTCGGCGCGCCAGACCTCCGACGAGAAGGTCGAGGCGCTCGACGCCGGCGCCGACGACTACGTCACCAAGCCCTTCGGCATGGACGAGCTGCTCGCCCGGCTGCGCGCCGCCGTCCGCCGCGCCGAGCCCGTCGGCGGCGCCGACGACGGGGTGGTGGTCGTGGAGACCGAGGGCTTCACCGTCGACCTCGCCGCCAAGAAGGTGCACCGCGACGGCCGGGACGTCCGGCTCACCCCGACCGAGTGGCACCTCCTGGAGGTCCTCGTCCGCAACAGCGGCCGCCTGGTCAGCCAGAAGCAGCTGCTCCAGGAGGTCTGGGGACCCTCGTACGGCACGGAGACCAACTACCTCCGGGTGTACATGGCGCAGCTTCGCCGCAAGCTGGAGAGCGACCCCTCGCACCCCCGGCACTTCGTCACCGAACCGGGCATGGGCTACCGCTTCGAACGCTGAGCGGACGCGGGCCGCCGAGGCCCCCGCCGACCGCCCCGTAACCGGGCTCCGGGGCCGCCGTCGGTCGCCCCGGTGGCCGGTACGCTTTCTGTATGAGTGCTGCACCGCGTACAGAGAAGCCGGCCGGTAGGTTCCGCCGGATGCTCGACCGGCTCTCCTCCTCCGCGGAGGACCTGGAGTCGGAGGAGCTCCAGGAGGACGCCGAGGCGTCGGGGTGCACGCGCATCTGTGACTGCTCCGACCGCCAGATAGTCAAGGTGACTGGTACCTTGCGCACGGTCACGCTGCGTCCCCGGGCCGGTGTGCCCGCGCTGGAGGCCGAACTCTTCGACGGCACGGCACCGCTGGACGTCGTGTGGCTCGGCCGGCGCTCCATCGTGGGCATCGAGCCGGGCCGCAAGCTGATCGCCTCCGGCCGGATCTCCCTGAGCCACGGCCGGCGGGTCCTCTTCAACCCCAAATACGAGCTCCGACCGCTCGGACAGGAGTAGCCGGTGACGTCCCTCGACAAGCCGACCACCACGGACCAGGACGCCCAGGCATCGAAGGAGGTCACCGAGGCCGCGCTGTTCGAGGCCTTCGGCGGCCTGCGGGGCATGGTCGAGACCGTCGTGCCGGGCCTGCTGTTCGTCACGATCTTCACGATCAACAAGAACCTGCACGTCTCCGCGATCGCCGCGCTCGCGGTCTCCCTGGTCCTGGTCGCCGTCCGGCTGATCCGCCGGGACACCGTCAAGCACGCGTTCAGCGGTGTCTTCGGCGTCGCCTTCGGCGTCGTCTTCGCGATGATGACCGGCAACGCCAAGGACTTCTACCTGCCGGGCATGCTGTACACCCTGGGCCTCGCCCTGGCGTACATCGTCACCGCGCTGGCCGGGGTGCCGCTGATCGGCCTCATCCTCGGCCCGGTCTTCAAGGAGAACCTCTCCTGGCGGACCCGCAACCCGGGCCGCAAGAAGGCCTACACGAAGGCGAGCTGGGCCTGGGGCCTGATCCTGCTCGGCAAGTGCGCGATCCTCTTCCCGATGTACTGGTGGGCCGACACGACCAAGTTCGGCTGGGTCCTCGTGGCACTCAAGATCCCGCCGTTCCTGCTCGCCGTCTACCTCACCTGGGTGTTCCTCGCCAAGGCTCCGCCGCCCATCGACGTCTTCGCCGAGATGGAGGCCGAGGAGCGCGCCGAGAAGGAGCGCAAGGCGGCCGCCGCCGGGCAGAGCAACCCGGAGGCCTGAGACGACACGGGAGAGGGCCCGGACCTGTTCGCAGGTCCGGGCCCTCTTACGTACCCTCCGGGGCCTCAGCCGGGCGCCGGGGTCTCCTGGGCGTCCGGTCCAGCCTCGTGCTCTCCCGTGCGCCCGGTGCAGCGCCGTGCGCGCCCCTGGGGGCTCGGCACGGGCGCGGGGCCGGGGCTCGGTGTGGGGGGTCCGGGGTCCGGTCCGGGGTCGGTGGGTCCGCCTCAGCGGTCCCACCGGCCCCGCGGCCTTCAGGAGTCCGTCGGCTCGCGGCGGACCTGGAGCAGGTCCTCCAGCTGCTCCTCGCGGGCCTGCGCGGCCACGAACAGCAGCTCGTCGCCGGCCTCCAGCGTCTCCTCGGGGCTCGGCGTCAGCACCCGGGACCCGCGGATGATCGTCACCAGCGAGGTGTCCTGCGGCCAGGCCACGTCCCCGACCGAGGTGCCGGCGACCGCCGACTCCGGCGGGAGCGTCAGCTCGACCAGGTTCGCGTCGCCGTGGCTGAAGCGCAGCAGCCGGACCAGGTCGCCGACACTCACCGCCTCCTCGACCAGGGCGGACATCAGACGCGGCGTCGAGACGGCCACGTCCACGCCCCAGGCCTCGTTGAACAGCCACTCGTTCTTCGGGTTGTTCACCCGGGCCACGACCCGCGGCACGCCGTACTCGGTCTTGGCGAGCAGCGACACGACCAGGTTCACCTTGTCGTCGCCGGTCGCCGCGATCACCACGTTGCAGCGCTGGAGCGCCGCCTCGTCGAGCGAGGTGATCTCGCAGGCGTCCGCCAGCAGCCACTCCGCCTGCGGCACCCGCTCCACCGAGATGGCGGTCGGCGCCTTGTCGACCAGCAAGACCTCGTGCCCGTTCTCCAGGAGCTCGCCCGCGATGGAACGGCCCACCGCGCCCGCGCCCGCAATTGCGACACGCATCAGTGACCGCCCTCCTCGGGACCCTCGGCGAAGGCCTCCTCGACCTTGGCGATCTCGTCCGTACGCATCATCACGTGCACCAGGTCGCCTTCCTGGAGCACCGTCTGGGAGGTGGGCAGAATCGCTTCGCCCAGCCGGGTGAGGAACGCGACACGGACGCCGGTCTCCTCCTGGAGGCGGCTCACCTTGTGGCCGATCCAGGCCGGGGAGGTGTGCACCTCCGCGAGCTGCACCGCGCCGCTCGGGTCGCGCCACAGCGGCTCCGCACCCGAGGGCAGCAGCCGCCGCAGCATCTGGTCGGCGGTCCAGCGGACCGTCGCGACCGTCGGAATGCCCAGGCGCTGGTAGACCTCGGCGCGCCGCGGGTCGTAGATCCGCGCCGCCACGTTCTCGATGCCGAACATCTCGCGCGCGACCCGCGCCGCGATGATGTTCGAGTTGTCGCCGCTGCTCACTGCGGCGAAGGCGCCCGCGTCCTCGATGCCGGCCTCACGCAGCGTGTCCTGGTCGAAGCCGACACCCGTGACGCGCCGACCGCCGAAACCCGACCCCAGACGACGGAAGGCCGTCGGGTCCTGGTCCACCACCGCGACGGTGTGCCCCTGCTGCTCCAGGGTCTGCGCGAGAGCGGCTCCCACTCGCCCGCAGCCCATGATGACGATGTGCACGTCCCCTTACCCCGCACTCCTGATCGCCCTGCTGACCTGCGAAAACACCCTGCTCACAACTTTCCTCACCCGATGCGCCCGGGTCGCGGCGGGCGACACCCTGCCGGGTCACCCGGTCCGAGCTTATGCGGCAACGCTGGCCGGGACCGCATCCGAGGTGGTACTGAGGGAGATTCGGTGCGGATCGGGGGTGCCGGTGCGCAAGGCTGTTTTCGAACGCTTACGATCCTCTGCGTGTCCAAACTGACCGACCTTCCCAAACGGATCCTGATCGGGCGGGCCCTGCGCAGCGACAAGCTCGGAGAGACCCTGCTCTCCAAGCGGATCGCGCTCCCCGTCTTCGCCTCCGACCCGCTGTCCTCGGTGGCGTACGCACCCGGCGAGGTGCTGCTCGTTCTCTCCGTGGCCGGACTGTCGGCCTACCACTTCAGCCCGTGGATCGCCCTCGCGGTCGTCGTCCTGATGTTCACGGTCGTCGCCTCGTACCGGCAGAACGTCCACGCGTACCCGAGCGGCGGCGGCGACTACGAGGTCGCCAACACCAACCTCGGGCCGAAGGCCGGACTCACCGTGGCGAGCGCCCTGCTCGTCGACTACGTCCTCACCGTCGCCGTCTCGATCTCCTCCGGCATCGAGAACCTCGGCTCGGCGATCCCCTTCGTGGTCGAGCACAAGGTCGCCTGCGCGGTCGGCGTCATCGTGCTCCTCACCGTGATGAACCTGCGCGGCGTGAAGGAGTCGGGCTCGCTCTTCGCGATCCCGACGTACGTCTTCGTCGCCGGCGTCTTCATCATGATCGCCTGGGGCGCGTACAAGGGCATCGTCCTCGACGAGACCATGAAGGCCCCCACCGCCGACTACGAGATCAAGCCGGAGCACCAGGGCCTCGCCGGGTTCGCACTGGTCTTCCTGCTGCTGCGCGCCTTCTCCTCCGGCTGCGCCGCCCTCACCGGCGTCGAGGCCATCTCCAACGGCGTCCCCGCCTTCCGCAAGCCTAAGTCGAAGAACGCCGCCACGACGCTCGCCCTCATGGGCGGCCTCGCCGTCACCATGTTCTGCGGCATCATCTTCCTGGCCATGGCCACCGACGTGCGGATGGCCGAGAAGCCCGCCGAGGAACTCCTGAACAACGGCGTCCCGGTCGGCGCGGGCTACGTCCAGGACCCGGTCATCTCCCAGGTCGCGGCCGCCGTCTTCGGCGACGGAACGTTCTTCTTCGTCGTCCTCGCCGCCGCCACCGCGCTCGTCCTCTTCCTGGCCGCGAACACCGCGTACAACGGCTTCCCGCTCCTCGGCTCGATCCTCGCCCAGGACCGCTACCTGCCGCGCCAGCTGCACACCCGCGGCGACCGCCTCACCTTCTCCAACGGCATCGTGCTCCTCGCCGGCGCCGCCGCCCTGCTCGTCTGGATCTACGGGGCCGACTCGACCAAGCTGATCCAGCTGTACATCGTCGGCGTCTTCGTCTCCTTCACGCTGAGCCAGACCGGCATGGTCCGGCACTGGAACCGCCACCTGGCCACGGAGCGGGACCCGGCCAAGCGCCGCCACATGATCCGCTCCCGCGCGATCAACGCCTTCGGCGCCTTCTTCACCGGCCTCGTCCTCGTCGTCGTCCTCGCCACCAAGTTCACCCACGGCGCCTGGGTCGCCCTGCTCGGCATGGTGATCTTCTACGGCGTGATGAGCGCGATCCGCAGGCACTACGACTCGGTCTCCGAGGAGATCGCCGCCGCCGAGGAACGCCCCGACGAGTACGTGCGCCCGTCCCGGGTGCGCTCCATCGTCCTCGTCTCCAAGCTGCACAAGCCCACGCTCCGCGCCCTGGCCTACGCCAAGCTCATGCACGCCAACGAGCTGGAGGCGCTGACCGTCAACGTCGACCCGGTCGAGACCAAGGCGCTCAGGGACGAGTGGGAGCGCCGGGGCATCAACGTCCCGCTCAAGATCCTCGACTCGCCGTACCGCGAGATCACCCGGCCGGTGATCGAGTACGTCAAGAGCATCCGCCGCGAGAGCCCCCGCGACGCCGTCTCCGTCTACATCCCGGAGTACGTCGTCGGGCACTGGTACGAGCACCTGCTCCACAACCAGTCCGCGCTGCGCCTCAAGGGCCGGCTGCTCTTCACCCCGGGCGTCATGGTCACCTCCGTCCCGTACCAGCTCCGCTCCTCCGAGGCCGCGAAGAAGCGGGCCAGGAAGCGCCAGGAGTGGAACGCGCCGGGCTCGGTCCGCCGCGGCCCGGTCGAGAAGGGCCAGAAGGAACCGGCCGCGAAGAACAACTAGACTGGTGGGCTGCCGTCCAAACGGCAGCCCGCCTTCGCGTCCCCTTGGAGCTTCCCCGCCATGCAGAACACCCCTGTTTCGTCGTTGGTCGGGGAAGAGTACGAGGTCGAGGTCGGTCCGGTCGCGCACGGCGGCCACTGCATCGCCCGCACCGAGGCCGGCCGCGTCCTCTTCGTCCGGCACGCGCTGCCCGGTGAGCGGGTCGTCGCCCGCGTCACCGAGGGCGAGGAGACCTCCCGCTTCCTGCGCGCGGACGCGGTCACGATCCTCGACCCCTCCAAGGACCGCGTCGAGGCCCCCTGTCCCTTCGCGGGCCCGGGCAGGTGCGGCGGCTGCGACTGGCAGCACGCCAAGCCCGGCGCCCAGCGCCGCCTCAAGGGCGAGGTCATCGCCGAGCAGCTGCTGCGGCTCGCCGGCCTGACCCCCGAGGAGGCCGGCTGGGACGGCACCGTCATGCCGGCCGAGGGCGACAAGCTCCCGCAGGGCGAGGTCCCGCAGTGGCGGACCCGCGTCCAGTACGCGATCGACGCGGACGGCAACGCCGGCCTGCGCAAGCACCGCTCGCACGACGTCGAGGTGATCGACCACTGCATGATCGCGGCCCCGGGAGTCTCGGAACTGGGCGTCGAGAAGCAGGACTGGCCGAACATGGCCTCGGTCGAGGCGATCGCCGCCTCCGGCTCGCACGACCGCCAGGTCATCCTGACCCCGAAGCCCGGCGGCCGCCTGCCGCTGGTCGAGCTGGACAAGCCGGTCTCCGTCCTCCGCGTCGACGAGAAGGACGGCGGGGTCCACCGCGTCCACGGCCGCGCCTTCGTCCGCGAGCGCGCCGACGAGCGCACCTACCGCGTCGGCAACGGCGGCTTCTGGCAGGTCCACCCGAAGGCCGCGCAGACCCTCATGCTGGCCGTCATGCAGGGCCTGACCCCCCGCAAGGGCGAGACGGCCCTGGACCTCTACTGCGGCGTCGGCCTCTTCGCGGGTGCCCTCGCCGACCGCGTCGGCGACCAGGGCGCGGTCCTCGGCATCGAGTCCGGCAAGCGCGCGGTGGAGGACGCCCGCCACAACCTGGCCGGCTTCCCGCGCGTCCGCATCGAACAGGGCAAGGTCGAGTCGGTCCTCCCGCGCACGGGCATCACGGAGGTCGACCTCATCGTCCTCGACCCCCCGCGCGCCGGCGCCGGCAAGCAGACGGTCCACCACCTCGCCGCCCTGGGCGCCCGCCGCATCGCCTACGTGGCCTGCGACCCGGCAGCCCTGGCCCGAGACCTGGCGTACTTCGCGGAACGCGGCTACAAGGTCCGCACGCTGCGGGCGTTCGACCTGTTCCCGATGACGCACCACGTGGAGTGCGTGGCGATTCTGGAGCCGGTGAAGAAGGACGCGTGAGCTGGGGTTTTGTGGGTGCGCGGTATGTGCCGTGTGGGCGTTACGGGCGATATCTTGACGCTGAGATGACGCTCGTGACGCTCATTTGACGCTCGTTCTGATGGTGCGCCAGCTGGCTGGTGGTGCAGGTCGTGCCGGGTGGGAGGCGCGCTCCCGCCGGCTGGCTTTGCGGGAACTTGAAGGAAATTAGGCCGGGTTCCGGCGCCGCTGAGTGCGGTGGCAGGTGCGCTGCCGCCGTACGGGCCGGACGCCTGGCGGAGCGGACGCTCAGTAAGCGGGACCGTAGGGGCTCCAGCCGTGCATGAACGGCTTGAGATCCTCGGGCCGGGGTTCAGGGATTGCCGGCAGCAACGGTGAACCGTTGAGAGGGTTCAGGCGTTGCACATGGCTCTCCGCCCATGCGATCCATGTCTCGGCTTCCTCCCTGGCCGGTCCGATCGGCAGACTCTCTGCGTGGAGGCGGAGCGCGCTGACGTACTCGGTCAAGCCCTCTGCGCGCCGCCACGCTTCCTCCTGCGCTTCGAGGTGCCGGACGCGGTATGCCTCTGCGTACCGGACGCGGGCTTCTTGCATGGCAGCTTCCCAGCAAATGCGCTTCTGTCGTGCCGCTTCGATGTCGGCCAGGCGTTTGCGTTCGGCCGCTTCGCCGCGGAGCGTGACCTCCTGCGCGATCTCCGCGAGCTGGTCTTCGAGGGAGCGACCGGGGGTGTCGGCCCATTCGTCGGCCCGGTGCGGTTTGCCGCCGCTGATCACGATGCGGAGGCGCTCGGACGGGGTGTAGTCGAAGCGTGGGATCCTGACCCAGGAGTCCTTCTTGGCTTCCGCGAGTTCCTTCTCGGTGGCGACGTGCTCTGTCCGGTCCTGTTCCTGGAGGACGAGGAACCCCACCGTCTGTCCTTGCGCGGTGATGCTGAAGTGGGGTGGTGCGCTGCGACGGCGGTGAGGCCGGGGTGCGGCGCCCGTCGCTCCGGTTGAACAGGAGTGTCCTTGCCTCTCGGCAGCGGTGATCAGTGCTTGGACGAGCCGGAGAGCGCGCCCTTGGACGGGCTTGGTCAGGCCGAGCGGTTGGGTTTCGCCCTGCATCGCCCGGACAACGCTGTGCGGGCGGGAGAGCCGGGCCGGGACAGGGACGGGTTCGAGGATGGCAAGGCGCCACGCGGGGATGTCGACGAGCTTGATCTCGTACCCGTCACCGCACCAACCCCCCTGCAGCTCCTTCGTCTTAGGGATCTTTCCCGACTTGCGTGCCCCGGCGATGCGGGACGGCCAGTTCACAGAGCTTGGACCGCTGTCGCTCTTGACGATCCGGCCGCCGGCGTCCTCGAGTTCTTGAAGCAGCTGCTCCGTGAACGTCAGGCGATTCTGCGCGGGGATGCGGGCCTTCTGCGCAGGGGAAGGAGCCGCCCGCACTCCGGCGGACGGAGGTCGCGGCTCGGAACGAGGCGTCTGCGTGGGCAACTTGCCGGCATGATGCGTACCCTGAGTCAGGTAGTGTCGGCCGGCGCTCGTCAGGGCTACGTTCCACTGCCCGCCTCGCCTGGAGACCTTGACGAGGCCTCTATTCTGCAGCGCTTGGCAGGTGGTCTTGTAGGAGGTGCCCTGCCATACGCCGGCAGGACACCCCGCGCCGACCCACTGCAGCACCAAGAACTGACGTGCATTCACCTGCCGCTTTAATTGCCCGCCTTCGACTCTGGCTGATGCTCGATGGTCGGATGGTGTCAGTCCTGACTGTCAGCGACTGGTGCTTCACGACAGATTCGCTCAGAGAAGACGCTGCCCTCGCGGCGAGTTGATCGCGTCCGGAGGGCAGCTCGGGTGTGGATAGGCGGTGGCATGGGCTTCGCTAGGGCCACTCCATCGCCTGTTCAGGCCACGAGTTCCGCCGGTCCCTCCACACCGTGACGACCGTTCTACGGGATCGGGCGGGCTGTTCCACGGGTCGGGGAGAACTGATAGCGCAGCCCCCGGCCTACTACCAGGAACCGGTCACGTCCCGCCGCCGCGAATGGGTTCGGCAGTTCGAACACCCGTCGCCGTTCTGGATCGAGGGCAGAGGTGATCAGCAAGATCCGATAGCGGCTTCCGCGCGCGTGCTCCCGTGCTGCCCTCTCCTCGGAGACACCCAGCTCGAACTCCATCCGCTCGGTGTCGGACTCGCTGGTCGCCTTCACCTCGTATAGGCGTGTGGTGCCGCGGTAGGCGACCTCGAAGTCGTAGCCGTGGCCGTCGGACGCTGCCGCGTCCTCGTTGAGGACCGCGGCGTAGCCCGAGACCCAGTGGACTTCGGCGTACCGGCGCTCCAGCCAAGCGCGTGCGGAGACTTCGCCCACCAGGCCGATGGCCGCTTTCTGTTCCTCGCCGAGCTGCGCCTTGCGCGCAACGACGATCCTGGGTGTCCGAGATTCTGGTGTGCGGCGGGGTTGCGGAACGGATGCCATCAGGTCGAGGCGCACCTTCCCGGACTGCGTGAGGAAGGTCTGGTCGACTGTCCGGGTCGCCAGGTCGGCGATGGTTGCGAAGTGGTCGCGCCCCACGATGATCTCCTCGTCGCCGATCTTGATCGTGGGCTGGACGGATCCGCGGGATCCGATGAAGCCTGACGAGGGTGCGGGCGGCTGTGCGAGGTCGCGGGCGGTGAGGCCCAGGGATGCGGGGTCGGCGCTGTGCGGCATGCCCGCCGGCCAGCCCACTCCGCGGGCCACCTCGCGCAGGAGCCGCTCGTCGGTCAGGAGGAGGAGGTCGGCCAGTCCGGAGCTCTGCAGTGCGGTGCGTGCCTCCATCAGCGGGGCGCTGCTCCAGCCGACCGGCACGGAAACGCGGTGACGACGGCACCAGGCGGGCACCAGTTTCGTCAGCACGGAGACCAAGCGGTCGAGCGCTGCCGTGTTGAGGCGGCGTAGCTCGTCGACGGGCTTGAGATCGCCCGCGCGCTGCAGGTCGTCGTCGGCACCGTGCGACTGCAGCCAGTGGGCGACTCGGGCCCGCATCTGCTCCTCGGGAGGGGAGGCGAAGCAGGGCAGCCAGTCCGGGTCGGGAGCCAGGTCCTCTAGATGGCGGGCGGCGGCGTACGCGGCCACGTCCCTTCCTCCCGCGGCTTGAGGTGCGTACCGCTCGCGCAGCCGGTCCAGAACGGCATCGGCGTGGGCGCGGACGAACTCGCTGAACGTCCGCTCGTGGAGGTCTGGGTCGCAGTCGGGCTTATAGGGGGCTCCGAGCGCGGCGAGTGCCTCGTTGAACGCCTTGTAGTCCAGCGCCAGGGCCTCCCGAAGTTCGGCGGGCGTCGTAGAGGTGCGGGCCATGGCGAGGAGTTCGGTGGCGGGGAGCGGGAGAGCGCAGCGGGATCGGCCGAGGGCCGCGATTAGTTCCTCCTCGTTCGTGGCTTCGTCCAGGGCCTCGGAAACCGTGTCGGCGCGGTCGGTGCCAGTCAGACAGATCAGGACGGGGCGCAGTTGCCGGACCATGTGGTGCAGGTCATTCGTGAGGCTGCGCCGTAGTTCCGAGATTTTGGACTCGTTGGTGTCGAGTGCCAGCGCGAGTGTGTGGTCGTCGATGTAGTCCGGCATCGCGCCGCCGGAGTGCCGCTGCAGCTTGACGAGAACGAGCTCCAGGGCGTCCTGCAGCGACGGCTGGTGGAGGAGTTGAGTGACCGCCGACGTGGACGCCTGCAGTTCTTCCCAGCCACCGTCGGCATCGCGGTCGACGTCCCAGACGACGACGGTTGGGCAGTCGGGATCGGGCAGCGGCAGGCTGCGGGTCGTCGGCGGAGGCTCCACACGCTCACCGGCGATCAGGATCTCGATCTCCTCGGCGCGGAAGATGCGGATCGCGCGCAACTGGTCGAGGAGGGTGCGCACGCTGCGTTCGCTACGGCGCAGGAACGCGCCGGACTTGAGCTCCACCACCAGAGCTACCACCAGGACCAGCCACTCCCGGGTCTCAGTGAGTCGGGGGTGGTCGTCCGATGGGCTGATCGGCTCCTTGCCACGGTCGTTCACCTGAACCCGCGTGTCGGACAGCCGGGCCACGGGCGTTCCGCTCGACTCGAGCCTCTTCGCGATTCTCGCGCCGTTATCGGATCCGGCAATCAGGACAGGATGGCCTGCGAGTTCGACGAGAGTCTCCTTCAGCGGGTCGGCTTCGTCGCAGACGTAGACCGGGTTCTCCCGAGAGGAAGGCGTGAGGGTGGTCAGAGCGTGCTTGTGGACCACCGCCAGCTGCGCCGGCTCTCCGGCGGGCCAGGGCCAGCGCTCGCTATCCGCTACGTGGGACCATGCCCTCCCGTAGTGCTTCTTGAACGAGACGTTGAGGTGGTCGGGTACGCCACCCGTGGCGACGATCGCGCCGAGGTCTCGAACGGCAGCTCCTGCGTGCTCGGATTCGTCCCAGAATCGCAGACCGCACCGGCGTAGACGTTCGAGCACCGCCTTGTCGGCCAGAGCCCGACGGATCGAGAGGGGGAGTGAGGGAACGAATGCCGGAAGGTCGCCCTCGGCGCTGAACCACGCACGGTTCGGCGGGACGAAGGTTGGACCGTCGGCGTCTCTGGTCTCCACCGGGAGCCAGGGCATGGAACGCAGGAAGGATGCTAGTGGGCTCGGCCATGTGTGGGGGTCGCGATTCCGGGCGTGGTGCGGCCGGTGAAGGGGGACGGTGAAGGCTGTGTCCGCCCAGGTGCGAAGCCCGATGAGCAACAACTCCGCGAACTCTCGGCGGGCGGCCGGGCCCAGCCCCGTGACCTCGACGGCGCCTGGCACATGGGCCAGTTGGTGGCGGAACTCGTACGGCGTCCAAGGGTGGGCGAAGTCGCTCCAGGTACGGTGGACGTCCTTCGACCAGGCCCGTCCGAGCTCGTCGCCGAGCGACAGCCTCCGGGCCACGACTCCCGGTGCCATGTCCCGGCCGTTGGTCGGCCTGAGTCTGCCGCCGACCAAGGAGAGAGGCAGGCCGTCGCCCACACCGATCGCCTTGAGGAAATCCACGTAGGCCGTGAGGTCGTTGACGGGGACGGGCCAGTGGTCCGGGTTGCTGAGCCAGCGTTGACGCAGGATCGCCAGTGACGGAATCGAGTCGCCACCCGCGTCCAGGAACTTCGCCAGTCGTCGCCCACCCTCGGTGCGCCATGCGGGGGAGAAGAGGCAACTGATCGCCTTGATCCAGCCGCCTTCACCCGCGGGCAGACGGAGGCCTGTCCGAGGCAGCCGTCCGCGCTCGGCCTCGGTGAGGGAGGGGAAGATGCGGAAGGCGAAGACCAGGGCGTCTCGGCACAGGGCGTCCGATGGGCTCTTGGCGAGGAGATCCCTCAGCGCTTCGAAGACCCGGTCGGTCCGGTACGGGCGTACCAGCCGATGGGCTTCCAGGAAGGTGCGTCCGGGGCGTCCCCAGGCGATGGCGGGGTGGGTGAAGGCCATGCGCCGCCGTAGGGCTTTCAGCGCCTTCGGTACCTGGGCGGCGCCTTTACCGCCTTCGTCCTCGGGAAGGAAGAAGACAGACTGCTCGCCCTTGCCGACCGTTTCCGTGCCACCGAGCGCAGGCCGGAGCCGGCCATCCTGATCGAGGATGATCCGCCGGCCGCGAAGGTGTTCGGGATGGTCGGCGAACGCTTGTGCAAGATCGTCGTAGAAGTCCGCCCACATGGGGGCCGGTTGTTCTCCTCCAGCGGGCTGCAACCGTTCGGCGAGGCGTTCCACCCACGCTGCGCTCGTCTGCGGCTTAGGGTGCATGAGCGTTCCGAGAAGGTCCTGGTGGAGTTTGAGGAGACGGTCCCGTCGGAATGGCCCGACGGAAGAATCGAGGAGGTGCCCGCCGGCCTGGCTCAGTGCCTCGGCGGTGAGGACCGTCCAGGGGCGCCTTCCGTCAGGCCACGCATAGGAACGCCGAAGCGTGCCCCACGAGTCTGCCCCGACGAGGGGAACGATCGGCTCGTCCGCCAGCTTCCCGGCAAGGGCCTTGTCGATCCGGGCCGGGACGTCCCAGCACACGAGGTCCAGGACGAGGTCCCGGACCGCGGAACACGGTCCCTGGGCACGTAGTGCCGACATCAGCTGAAGGCACAGTTCCGCCATTTGATCCAGCAGGAACGCGTTCAGGGCCACGGCCTCGCTGATATGAAGTCGGGCCAGCTTGGTGAAGAACGGAGCGTGAGCATGGCCGCGGAAGGGTGCACGGGCCGCATCCGACATCGGGAGGAAGGTGTACAACAGACCCTGTTCCAGGTCTGCGTCCAACCGGAGCGCGATTCCGACCCAGGCTTCGCCTTCCCACTTCAGCCACTTCGCGTCGATCTCGCGTGCCTCGACGCTCCCTTCGATCACCCGTCGCAGCTCCTCAGGGGCAAGCGTGCGGCGGGCCAGCAAATAGCGCCCGCCTTCCGCGAGGTCAACCTCCTCGACCCACCCTGACTCCTCTCGGGCAACCAGCTTGGACGGGGCCACGGAGCGTGCCAGCACACGGCGACCATCCCGGTCTCCATCGCCCCGGACGTCCACGATCAGCTCACCGACCCGGTCTAGGAAGAGCAGAAGCGGTGCCTCACCGCTGATCGCTTCCGTGGCCTGTGTGATCGCGGCTTCCGCCGCGTGCTTGTTGCGCAGTGGCAGGCGTACGACGGTGGAGAATCCCTCTGCGGCCAGGGACGTGAGTGTGGCATCGGTGACCTCCGCCGGAACCGGCAGGGCCAGCGGTGAGATGTCCTCAATCACCCGGTCGGCCAGCTCCGGGTCGTCCACTAGCTCGCGCACGTCCTCAGGACGCGCGAACCGGAAGCAGAAGCCGTCGAACTCCACCGATGACGGGGACGCCTTGGAGTAGACCTCGGGCCAGTCCGTCAGCTGGAGCACACTGCGGAACCCGAGCCCCTTGTTGCCGATGCCCTCTCCGGCGCCCTTGTCCGACAGGGCGAGTTCTGTGATCGCGCGGAAGTTGCTGTCGGTGAACCCCGCGCCCTCATTGGCGACATACAGGACACCGTTCTCGCCCGCTTGCCGGCAGACCAGGACTGCGATCCTTCCAGCGCTGCACTCGGCCAGCGCATCGTGCCCGTTCTGGATGAGCTCCAATACGGCGCGACCCTCGTACTCCTGGGCCGTATCCTCACTGACCGACTTCAGGCTCTCGGCAAATCGCCAGTCGTCGCCCGCCTGGTCGTAGATCTCGATGCGCCGCCTGGTCAGCGCCGTGATGATCTCCTGGAAGGCCGTGCCGGCCTCCCCGTCTCGCATGGTTGAGATGACTTATCCCCCCTCTGTGTCACGCACACAACCGGTGCGTGACAGGAACCATGGCGTTCTCCCGAAGCCTCTTGCAGCAAGGCTCACTCTTTCCGGCCAACCTGGCGGTGACTCATAGGGTGGTCGAAGGCAGCCGTGCGGCGGCTCCGGATCAGAAACCATCCGGTGAGAGGCGGCGCGAGAAGGCTCAAAGAGACGCTTCAAGCGACCTGGCTGTCAGTGGCGGATGCTACTGCGGTAAGCGCTCCGCGACCTATTGGACGAGGACCACACCCGCGTCCCCAACCCCGAGTACGTCCTCTCCCTCTACTGGCTCGCCTCCGGCCCGGGGGCCGGAGGCGGCCTACGACACCGCCTTGCGCCTGCTGTCCACGCCCTCGCCCAGGAGACCGCGCAGCATGTCCTGATGCGGGAGGCCATCATGAAGACCAGTGGTCTGGCCGAACGGCTGCGCGCCGCACAGGATGCTCTGCGCGAGAGCCTCGCTGAGGACACGGGTCAGGAGAGACAGCGGATGGACATCGGCAGCGCCGTGCTGGTCGTGATCGACATGCAGAACGGTTTCGTGAACCACCACAGCCGCCACGCCGTGCCTGCGGTCTCCGACCTCGTCGCCCAGTGGTCTGCCGCCGGCCGGCCCGTGGTCTTCACCCGGTACTTCAACTATCCGGACAGCCCCTACGAGCGCTTCTTCCAGTGGCGCCGGCTCCAGGAAGCGCCCGAGATCGACATCGTTCCCGAGCTCGCCGAGGCTGCCGCCCACGCGCACGCGGTCGTCGACAAGACCGGGTACACGCTCCTCACTCCGGAGGCCGCCGAACTGATCCGCTGGGCTGGCTGGACCGACCTCGTCTTCTGCGGGATCGCCACCGAGAGCTGTGTCCTGAAGTCCGCCGCCGACGCCTTCGAGTACGGCTACGTACCCTGGATCGTCACCGATGCCTCCGCGAGCGACGCCGGTCCGGACGTCCACGCCGCCGGCCTCGTCGTCGCCCGCCGCCTGATCGGAACCGGCCAACTCGTCACCAGTGACCACGTGATCGGCCGACTCACTGCGTACGCCGGTGCCCCGGTGCTGGAATAGCCCCATGGCCGACACGCTGTACGACACCGACCTGATCATCATCGGCGGCGGCCCGGCCGGCTGCGCCGCTGCCCGCATGGCCGCCAGCGTCGGCATGCGCTCGATCCTGATCGAGCCGGACCGGCTGTGCCGCAACCTCTACCGGATCCCTGCCCTGAACAACGTCCTCGGCGGCCACACCAGCGGCCCCGAGCTCGCCGACTCCATCGTCGCAGAACTGAAGAGCACGGAGCTGTGCCGCCTCGAACTCGGCCGGCACATCACCGCACTCCACGCCGACGACGACCGGGTGACCGCCACAGTGGCCACCGGCACCCGCCTCACTTCCCCGTACGCGATCGTCGCCACCGGCGTCGGCCCCCTCCAGCCCCGCGACGCCGCCTGGATCACCATCCCCGACGGCGTCACCCTGCCCCCGCTCTGGCAGGTCGAAGCGGACGACGCCGAGGGCCGGACCCTCCTGGTCCTCGGCGGCGACCGCCCGATCGGCACCTTCCTGCGCGCCCACCCGACCACCGACACACGCCTGCTCGTGGCGTACCCGGCGGCTGACGCGTACAAGATCGAGGAGATTCGCGAGGACCGCCGAGTCACGCTCCTCCCCGTCGAGCACCTGATGCTGAGCTGCGAAGAAGGCACCCAGGTATCAGCGGAAGCGGTGGGCCAGGACGGTGCCCGACGGAGGGTCACGGCGGACGCCGCCTACCTCAGCATCGGGAACGCGCCGATCGCCCCGTCCGGCGACCTGACTCGCGGTCCGGACGGATACTGCCCGCCGACCGACCAGCACCCCCGCGTCATCGTGGCCGGCGACCTCCGCTCCGCCCGCTTTCAGCGGATCATGACTGCCTTGGGCTCCGGAAGCGAAGCCGCACTGCACGCCTACTACGCGGCCAGGGAACTTCTCGCCCAGGGCTGAGACCACGTCGGCGGGATGCGACGACGGCGGCCCCCAGAAGGGAAGCTCCGCGATCAGTGAGACCGAGGTGGCGATCGGGGCGGGAACCGGAGACATCGGGGAACGGCATCTGGGGACGGACCGGTTCACCTCCCACCTCAGCGGCAGATCGAAGGTCAGGGTGGATGGACGCCTCACTCCGGCGACGGGTGAGGTGCTGGTAGGCAACGCTGCTGGCGTTGTGACCCGTGGGGACCATGGACACGTGAGCGAGAATTGAAGGACTTGGACGCCATGACAGAGAAGACCTCCCGCAGCTCGGGCGATGCGACTGACGCGCCGGTCATCTTGAGTAACGAGCCCGGCTCGTTTGCCTGGGGTGTGCTGGCCAAGCGTCACCCTGCCCTCCTCCAGCAGGTACGAGACGCCTTCCCGTACGGCCGCTGGCAGCACGAGGCCCTTGACGCCCTGCTGGACGAGATCACCCATGGCGTCATCGAGCCGCTCGCCTCTGGGGAGCACGACCGTGAGTGCTGGGCGGACTGGGGGCAGGAGTACTTCGGGCGCTCCTGGTACGACGCCCCGTTCCTGTGGGCGGAGAGCTACTTCTACCGCAGGCTCCTCGGCGCGGTCGGCTACTTCGGTACCGGGCCGTGGCAGGGAGTCGATCCGTTCGCGCCGTTCAAGCGGGCCGAGCTGCGCGGCGAGGCCGTGGAGGAGGAACTGCGGGCCCTGGAGACGCTTGCCAACGTTCCGGCGGACGAGCGGGCTGCGGCCCTGCTCCACGCGTCGCTCTGGGGCAACCGGGCGGACCTCGGCTTCCGCGTCTCGTCGGGGGAGCCGGCGGCCGGTGACGCCGCTGCCTCCGCGCTGGTCGCCGACGACGGCGCCATGCTGTGGCAGCTGTTGCCCGTCGGGGGCTCCTCGACCGTCGCCGTGGTGGCGGACAATGCGGGCTGCGAGCTGATCCCGGACCTGATCCTCATCGACCACCTCCTCGAACAGCGGCATGCCGAACAGGTTGTGCTTCACCTCAAGCCGTACCCCTACTACGTCTCCGACGCGATGACGGCCGACGTCGTCGACTGCCTCCGTCGCCTCACCGAGGCACCCGGCGAAGCCAGCGCGATCGGAGGCCGGCTGCGGAAGGCCATGGCGGCAGGAAGCCTGGAGGTCCGCACCCACCCGTTCTTCTGCGCTCCGCTGCCGTACGAGGAGATGCCCGAGGACCTCCGCGGCGAGTTCGAGAGCGCCACGCTCACCCTCATGAAGGGCGACCTCAACTACCGACGCCTGGTGGGTGACCAGCTGTGGGACGCCACGGCGCCCTTCGCCGATCTCACCGCGTACTTCCCTGGGGCCGTCGCGGCGCTCCGGACTCTGAAGTCCGACGTCATCGTCGGTTTGGAGCAGGAAGTACTGGATTCGCTCGAACGGTCCGGGGCTGCCTGGCGTACGAGTGGAACGCACGCGTTCAGGTGCGACGGTAGGGGATCTTTGTGACGACCGAGGCCCAGAGAGCAGTCGCCGCTGCCGTCGTCGTTCGGGGCGAGCGAGTCCTGCTCGTGCGGCGACGTGTGGCGGAAGGTGCACTCTCGTGGCAGTTTCCGGCGGGAAGATCGAACCTGAGGAGACTCCCGGGGAAGCCGCAGCACGTGAGACCGAGGAAGAGACCGGGCTCCTGGTGGTGCCGCAGAGTGTGCTGGGACAACGGGAGCACCCCATGACTGGCCGGGAGATCCACTACATCGCATGCAGTCCCGTCGGCGGCCAGGCGGTCGTGGCGAGTGCTGATGAGGTGGCCGGGCTGACCTGGGCCACGCACGGAGAGATCTCGCAGTACGTGCCGTACGGGCTATTCGAGCCGGTGCAGGACTACCTCGATGCGGCTCTACTCGCATGAGAGCCTTCGAGTCGACGTCACTGAGGAGTGAGGCGCGCGTTGTCGTTGTCGGGGCTGGGATAGCAGGGCTCACCACCGCCGTCGTGCTCGCCGAGGCCGGAGCCTCGGTGCACGTGGTCGCCGAGCAGGTGCCCGGCGTCACCTCGCTGGCGGCCGGGGCGATGTGGGGGCCGTACCTGGCAGAACCGAAGGACAAGGTCGACCAGTGGGGGCAGCGTTCCCTGGAGATCTTCCGCAAGCTAGCGGAGGAACCGTCCACGGGCGTCCGGCTCACCATCGGCATCGAGGCGTCCCGCACGGCCGAGGCGCCACCAGACTGGGCCACCGCCCTGCCCGGCTTCCGACCGTGCGAGCCGGCCGAACTACCGGCCGGGTTCTCGGCCGGCTACCGGTTCACGGTGCCGCTGATCGACATGCCCACCTACCTCACCTACCTTCTGCGCCGCCTCAATGCCGCTGGGGTAATGGTCGAGCAGCGACGCCTGGGCTCGCTGGGGGACGTCGGCCCTGAGCCCGTGATCGTCAACTGCACGGGCCTCGGTGCGGAGAATTTGGTCCCGGACCCCGACCTTCGGCCCATCCGCGGACAGCACGTCGTCGTCACCAACCCGGGGCTGACCGAGTTCTTCTCCGAGGACACCGGCCTCTCCCCGGACCTGCTGTGCTTCTACCCCCACGGCGACACCGTCGTTCTGGGTGGCACCGCCGTCGACGGCGAAGGCGACCTCGCCCCCGACGGCAAGGCGGCCGCCAACATCCGGGCCCGCTGTGCCGAGGTCGAACCCCGCCTTGCTGAGGCCCGCGTCCTGGAACACCGGATCGGTGCCAGACCGACCCGGGCCCGGGTCCGGGTGGAAGCAGAGCGGGCGGAGGACGGCACCGTGGTCTTGCACAACTACGGGCATGGAGGCGCCGGCGTCACGCTCTCGTGGGGCTGCGCCGAAGAAGTTGCAAGTCTCCTGACCGCCGACTGGGGAGACGGGCGGTGAACGACCATCCAAGGAAGCCCTTCCTCTACGTCGTCGTCTGCGCCGCCGGCATCGCGGGTGATGCCCACAAGCTGATCACCGCCGCGCAGGTGCAGGACTGGGGCGCCGGTGTCATCACCACACCACAGGGCCTCGGCTTCCTCGGCACCGAGGCGATCGAGGCCCAGACGGGCTACCCGATCCGCTCGGCCTGGCACAGCCCCGGCGACCCGAGCCCGCTTTCGCCCGCCGGCACCATTGCCGTCGCGCGCGAGCGTCTGCCCGCCGCAGCGGACTAAGGTCCTGGTGTGCCTCTCGCTCGATCCGGGAGAGATGGACCTGATCTCCCCGACTTCACCACGGACATGATGGGCCTCGGCCACCACGAAATCGGTGACCTAGAGCGGCCCGGTGGTGCGCCTCTATACGGTTGTCGAGCTAGCTGAGGAGATTAGTGAAGCGGGACTGGACCGTTTCCGCCCTGCACGGGATCTAAGCTCTGGGGTGGATCTACGTTGTCGCGGCTTGGCCTTGCCGATGACCAAGGGGTGTCCACTGATGCCTCAGCTCACATGCTCGGGATCGGCAAGATTCGAGTCGCTGCAGGTCAGTATGGGTTGAACGGCATGCCTTGCCGAGGCGGGTTCCACGCGTGGCTGTGGAAACCACCTCTAGCTCGGCCGCGGCGGCCTACGTCATGCACCACCCGGAGTTGCAATCTCCGTCTCCACTTTTCTCGCTGGGTGAACTCTGGATCGCGGTTCCCAGAGGGATGCCGTATCGAGTGAGATAGACATCGTCACGGCCGAGTGCGGCGCGACGAAGGTTGAGGAATCTCTCCAAATCCTCCGCTCTGCTGAATAGTTCAGCGTCATCGGCCCGCTGTTTCCGCCATTCTTCTACGGTATGAAAGGGGCAGAAGAAACATGAGCTCTTGGGAGGGACTGGTAGTCCGGCCTCTTGAATAAGCCGTATGCAGTCTTCCCGACGCAGTCCTAGATCGAGTAGCGGGTAAGAAACCTCTTGGTTGGGCTCCGCCCTCCGTCTGTTTGCCCGGTGGATCTCGTCGAGAGATATACCGACGCCGACGGTAGCTGGCGTCTCAGATGTTGCGCCGTGGCGACGGAGCCACCTAGAGATCACCTTAATCTTGAAGTCGGCCGTACAGTTGCGACGACCGGGTGCCCCGTTGGCCATCCGCACCGGGATCGGTATGGAGCGCGTTTCCGGTCTGTGTAGAAGCTGCCACAGCGTCTCCCTGCGCCCATCGCGTCGTACCTTGTCCAGGATCTCTAGGGCTATACCGTGCTCCTGTGCAAACGGTGACGCAAACTCCCTGATGTATCGCAGCGTTCCTGGGTTCTCGCTGTCGTCTCCCACGTTGGAGAACAGAAAGGTGGGGAAGTCGATAGCGCCCTTCGCGGCTAGGGCAAGAAGTGCAGTGGACTGGACTCCACCACCATACGAGATGACCCTCAGAGGCTGCTCTGGCTCATGCTCGCTAATTAGATTGAGTTCATCTGCAGGCATCGATTCGGTCAAGCCCAACCCCTCCGCACGTCTCGGTCTGGACAAGCAAACCGACGTGTGGCGAAGGAGTCAACGGCGAATCATTTCTCAAAATTGAGCTGACGGCGAAGATGTCACTGAGTAATTTTCAGATCACTCACGCCGAGCTGGATTCCGTGGCCTGGGATGGCGCTTCACCGGAATAGTCGAGTTGGTCCTGTCGGGGCAGCCAGGGTGTGCGCAGCTTACTGTTTCGATCATCAGGAAAACAGAAAGCCCTGCTGCCTCCGGTTAGCACCGGAGGCAGCAAGGCCTCGTCACTGGAGATGTCTACAGATGGCACACGGCGCAGCCAGCTTCGTCGTCATCCTCGTCGTGAGCGTCAGCAAGAATCTCGAGCAGGGGGCGGTTGGGCTTCACACGCTTGGCTGCGCGGTCGAGCGCGGCCTGGTGCTTCTCCTCGATCTCGTCCCGGCGAGCAATCAGTTCGTGCAGGGACTCGCCTTGGGACCAGGTGTACTCGCGGCCCTGCATCGCGGTGCGCCGGTAGTTGACCTTCTCTTCGTACGCTATGGCCTTCTCGAAGAGCTCCGGGTGACGGTCCTTGAGCCCCACCCACTCGTGCTTGCGCTGGAAGAAGCAGAAATAGCAGCCCGAGCGAGTGCGCCACTCGTAGTACGCCGGCAGACCGATGCCAGCCTCCTCGAGGATGCGGTCGACGCCGGCTCGGTCGATGCCGTCTTCCCGGAAGGGGAAGACCGCGGAGATGTTCGGCTTCGTGCTGACGTAGCCGAGGCGGTTCTCATCGGCGCGGATCGCGACGTAGGAGATCACCTCGTCATCGCCGACCCACTCTTCTAGGGGCTTGAGCTTCAGGTTCTTGGTGCACCAGCGCATCTGAGGGCTGGGCAGCGTGCCTTGGTAGACCTCAAGCCAGTGGTCGAAATCGCGGGTCGCGTTGAGACGCACGATTGGCTTGCCGACGGCGGCCTCAAGGCGGTTGAGGTACTCGTACGTCTCCGGCAGCTCGGCGCCGGTATCGCAGAAGAAGTACTCCATCTCCGGCACCCGGTCACGCATGTGAATCGCGAGGGCAGAGGAGTCCTTGCCTCCCGACAGGCCGAGGACGTGGCGCTTCTTCTCCGCCGGGCTGTTGGTGTCGGTCACAGCGTCTCCTTCGTCGTCGGGGCCGCGTCGGCGTCCTGCACGGCCAGGCGCTCGGCCAGGGCGGCGAGAAGGATTCGTGCGCCGTCGGGACCCAGTGCTTCTTCAGCCTGCCTGATGACACTGACAACGAGCTCGTCAGCCACCTGGCGGGACTGCTTGGGGACGTGGATGAGGGTGCGCTCCTCGGTCCCCTGAGGTGTGGTGAGCGTCAGCAGATGGGTGTCGATCTGCCGGGAGACGGCCGTCTCGTCCTTGGCCGCATCGGTAGCAGTGTGGGCTTCGTACAGGTGGCTCACACGGTCGAGCGCGCGGGCCACCTCCTTGACCTGCCGCGGGAAGGTCGCGGCGTCCTTGTCAGTCCAGTCTCCCAGGGCTCGGTTCGCCAGGCGGATGATGATCGGGTCGAGCCAGTCCTCGTCCGGCAGGCTCTCGTTGAGAACACGGGAGACGAAGCCCTGCAGGTTGAGCTCGAGCGGCGCGTTGGCGAAACCGAGCAGCCGTACGGTGAGTCCCGTGCGAAGGCCGGTGATCTCGGCCGGCAGACGGAACTCGCGGCCGATCGTGGCCACGACCTCCTGGCGCAAGGCAGCGCTGGCACCGGTGAGATCGTCGAGCGCTGCCGTCAGGCTGGTTACGAACGCCTTGGCTGCCTCGTCGTCCCGCGGTGCCGTAGCCCCGATCGGCTCGAAGCCCAACGCTGCGGGCAGAGAGGTGAAGACCAGATCGTCGGGGTCGGTGGCCTGAGAAAGCACGTCGCGGATTGCGAGTGCCTCGGCGCTCAGCCGACGAGTCTTCAGGGCATAGGGCTCCAGAACCATGACGCGCTCGAGCATCGCCCGCGTCACGCCGAGTAGCGCAGGGTTACGCGCAGCCCGGGAGCGCGGGGTGTCGACGTTGAGTGCCTTGGCCAGGCTGTTGACGACGAGGAGGCGCTGCCCGCGGCCTGTCGGGGAAGCCTTGATCGTGAAGCGGTCCGGGTAAGGGACGTTGAGCCTCTCGACGATCTCCGGAGTGAGACGTTGGCAGTAGTTGCCGTCCTCGAACAGGGCGACGTCCTGAGCACGCAGGATGAGCGCGGTAACCACGAGGATCGGAACGACGCCGGCTTTGACACCGTAGGGCGGCGCCATGAGCTGCTCGTAGATGTCGACGATCGGTGTGGCCTCCTTCGCGCCGGTCAGGGCTTCCTCGAGGGCTTCCCAGGCCTTGATGATGCTGGGGTTCTTCTCGAGGTTGGGGCGCGACAGGCCATGCGTGAGGATGCTCGTGGTGTCGGTTCCAGCTTCCGTCTCGCCAGCGGCGCGGTGCAACCCGAGGTATTCCAGGACGCCGTGGTACATGGCCCGCTCAGGCGTGTACTTCGTCCTGTCGTATCCGAGCAGGGGGTTGCCCGAACGCTGCAGCATTGAAGTCAGCAGTTCGCGACGGGCACGGGCGCCGTTGCTAGTCAGCTGGTGGCGTCCCACCATCTCGTTGCGGATGTGCGGGGTATGCGGGTATACCCGGTCGCAAGCCTGAGAGGCCAGGTTGGCGTAGCTGCGGGCCTCGATGGGCTCGCTGTCATCACCCTGCACCTCGGTTCCCTTGTGCCACAGGTGCCAGTTGGACTGCGGGCTCAGGGGATTGAACGCCTCGTCCAACAGGGTGCCGATGGCCTGCGAGAGATCCGCTGCACGTTCCTCGATCTCGCGGGTGGCGACGTGGTCGATGCTGTCGTCGTCGAGAAGCTCCTCGAGAGCGACCAGGTCGATGCCAGCCTGCAGAACGGCATCCGGGTTCTTCGTAGTGCCGATGAGCACCGGCAGCGGCGACTGCACCGAGGGGCGGGTCTTCAGTGGCCCGAGGTGGTAGACGATCAGGCCGTCAGCAGCGTCCTGGACAATCTGAGGTCCCTGGAGCTTCTCGCCCTTGTGGCTGACCGTGGTGGAGAAGTAGCGCAGCATGCCCGTGCGCTGGCTGTGTCCGCCGGCCACGACCGCCGCAGGAAGCACCGTCCCGAGGTGCTTGCTGAAGTAGCCCAGGACGTCTGCCGGGGCGATACGCGTGGCCACCTCTCGAACGCGCGCATCGATGTCGACGTCTGTACCCTGCCAGACCCGGTACTCGTTGCTGTAGGCGCGGTGGACGATGAAGCCGTCGTCGACAAGCTTGTTCAACCGCTCTTGCAGGGCGGCGAAGCGATCGGGGTCGAGTGCGTCCGTCGGGTCGTTCAGAGCGAACTGGATCATAGGCGGGGTGGCGCCCAACGCACCATCGGCATCCATGAGGTTGAGAATGCCGATCACCTTGAGAACGTCTTGGTCCTCCGTGGGCAATCCATGGGCCTCATTAAGGCGGTTGTCGACCTCGAGCCAGCGGCTGGCCTTTGTCGAGGCGAGGATCGTGGTACGGCCGGAGGCGAAGAAGTAGTCGTACAGCTGCGGCAGGCGCAGGGTGCATGCCTGCTCAGGGGCATCAGACGACAAGGTCTCCAGAGCCCGGCGGACCGTGTTCGGTTCGTCGCTGGCCAAGAATCCGGTGAGACTGCGGTCGTGCTGACCGATCTGTGCAGCGAGCAGAGGCGCGGCAACGGCGGTGAGCGGGTGCAGAGGGTAGAGGCTGGCGAACGTCTCCGCGGAGATGTCCACGACAGTGCGCAGGGCGTGGCGCTGCCACGTGTTAGCCGCTGCGTCGGCCTGTTGCTGGATGAGTTCGCGACCAGATTCCGAAACCCCGGTCAAGTCGAGGCGTCGACGCATGAGGTGGACTGCGTCGCCGAGGTTCGGAGCAAAAGTGATGTCTTCGAAGCGGCCTTGGACCTTGGCCCATTCCTGGGTCTGGATGGCGCTGGAACGGGCCGCGTAGTCGGTGAATGCAAGGTGCTGCAGCGTGAACATGAACAGCCGCATGCCCGAGGGGCCAGCGCCCTTCTCGGCGAGCATCTGCAGCAAGTATACGTCGCTCGCAGCGTTCCCTGAGTCGCCGGCAGCGGCGGAGTACTCGAGGTTCTTACCGAACTCGTCGATGATCAGGAGCAGGGGATGCCGGTCGCACAGGGCCGCGACGGCGTTGGTGATGCTCTCGTGGCTCGGGACCTCGCCCTCCGCGCAGGCGGCCAGCGCCTGGGCGATTTCCTTCGGAACCCTCTTCTTCCACTTACGCTCGACCGCGGTCAGAAGAGCGCGGTGCACGGTAGCGGCGAGAGGTTCGCGTCGAGCCGTGGCAACGGCGCCGAGGAATCCGGCCTTGTCGCTGAGTTCATCGCGTACACGGGCCAGCCGAGCGGCCTGCCCGGGGTTGCTGGCCCTGACCGCAGCCTCGGCCTCGGCACGTCGGGTTTCGTCGTGGCCAAGGAAGGCGTCGAAGAGGTTCGAAAGGGTGGACTTGCCAGAACCGTACGGACCAGTGAACGACCAGGCGCGGGTGCGACGCAGATTGGCCACGGCGTTGGTGACGCGATCAAGTACGTCGAGCGCGCGGGCTCCTACGTACGGGTCGTTGAGGTGCTTCTCCTCGACGTCGCGCTCAAGATTGGTGGAGCGCAGCTCCGAGCCGACCAGGGAGATACCAGCAGGGAGCTGTGCGGTGGCGACCTGCTGAGGGCGCTGAGTGGTCTTCGTTGCCATGGTTACGCGATCTCCTCGATCAGGTCCAGCGCCTCGACCTGCTGGGGCAGCTTCTTACGCGTCCGCTTGGGAGCGCTGCCGTCAAGTGCGGGGTACTTCTTGGTCCATTCCTGGGGCGTGGGGAATCCCTCGCGCTCGCGCACGCGTCCGTAGTGTGCGTCGAGGATGTCCCAGGCGAGCGGTAGGGGAGCCTTGGAGAAGGCCAGGCTGCTCTGGCCCAGTGCCGAGACGATCTGCAGGTCCGGGTGGTCGCTGACCAAAGACTCGATGGCCTTTGCCAGATCGGGTTCCCGCATGCGGAAGGCTCGGCCCGGAGATCCCGGATCCTGCGCGAGTCGGGCCAGTGAGATGGATCCGGCGTTCGCCGAGGACCGCGCGGCGAAGTCTAGGCAGGCGTAGGCCAGTACGGGGGCCGGCAGGTTCGAACGCGATCCGTTGGTGAAGCGCCAGCTCCGTTCCTTGCCCTTGCCCTGGCCTTCCAGCAGGCCTAGTTCACGGAAGGGGGACATGAGGAGGTCTTCGAAGCTACCCGGCGACAGCGGGTTGAACTCTTGGTCCAGCGCGTACATCTTGATCATGCATTCAACATCACGCGAGATGGACTCGCCCGCGGGCCAGTCCTTCTCGCTGAAGTTCTCGTGGACGTGGCGCGTGATGAAGCTGGTCATCTCGGCAGAGGTGACCCGGGAGCGGGGTGCCAGGTTGAAGATCATGTACCAGCTCGGCGCCCAGCACTTGGCTTCGGAGTCGTTCGAGAGCAACCACCAGTGCAGCATCCACAAGCTGCCCGTGTCCTCGAGGTAGGGGTCAGCTCCTTCTTCGTCGAGCAGCCACCGAGCTCGCCAGGTCGGAGATGCGACGAGGGCTCGGTATGAGGGGTCCTCGTGCGGGTGCTCCTGCGTGAGTTTGAACGCTTTCGACCAGTGCCGCATGGAATACACCATGTTCTTACCCACGCCGAGCAGGACGGGAGCGTCCTCGCGGTGAAAGATCTCGCTGTCGTGCTTGACCTGCATATACGCCTTGTGTAGCCAGCCGAAACGAGGGGCAAAGGTCTCGTGACGCCCGAAGGAGAGCTCCACGGCTTCAACGAGCCGGCTGTCTGACATGCGAGGGGCCTTTCAAGAGCAAGATCAAGAGGGAACGTGCCTGCGTGGGGGTAACGCTGGTCAGGGTTTGGCCGTCGCGGCCATGACCGACCGGACGTGTCTAACGGCGTCGATGGCCGCAACAGCGGCCCGTTCGATGTCGCGTTCGGTGGTTGCGTAGCCGAGAGAGAAACGGATAGTGGAGTCCGCGTCGTCACGGCTGTGCCCCATGGCGAGAAGTACGTGGCTGGGGCTAGGGGCTCCTGACGAGCATGCACTCCCGTCGGACGCGGCCACCTGTGGCATGGCCGCGAGAATTGCGTCGGCCGGCAAGCCAGGGAAGGTGACGCTGGTCACTCCTGGAAGTCGAGGAACGCGAGCCCCGTTGATCCGGCAGTCGGCGACCGCGGCGACCAGAGAGGCTTCTAGGGCGTCGCGCAATGCCGTGACCCTGACCACCTCATTGGAAAGCTGTTGATGTGCGGCTTGCGCGGCAGCCCCTAGCCCCGCGATTCCAGCCACATTCAGCGTGCCAGCCCGCCACCCGCGCTCGTGCCCGCCACCTACGAGTAGTGGATGGTGCGGCAAGGGTGTTCCACGACGCACGAAGAGCGCACCAACACCTTGCGGGCCGCCGAACTTGTGGGCTGAGAGGGAGAGCAGGTCGACATCAAGCTCACCAAGATCCAGCGGGAGACGTCCGACATACTGCGTCGCGTCCGTATGGACCAGGGCGCCGGCTTCATGAGCGGCCTTGCAAACCGGGGCCAGGTCGGTCAGCACCCCGGTCTCATTGTTCGCGACCATGAGGGAGACGAGCGCCACTGGTTGGTCGCGAAGCGCCGCAAGTAGAGGCTCAAGATCGACAACGCCATCCGGGTCTACTGGAAGAGTGAGTAGGGAGTCGGGCTGCCCTGCTGTAACGGTTCGGGCTGTTTCGATCACGGCTAGGTGCTCAGCACCGGTGGTCACCAGCAAGCCGCCGCGGGCGTAGCCAGCCCTCACGGCCAGGTTGTTCGCTTCCGTGGCCCCGGACGTAAAAATGATCTCACCTGGGGTGCAATTCAGCAGGTCAGCGAGGGTGCGGCGGGCCGCATCGACCCTGGTGGCCGCGTTGCGGCCCGGATGATGCATGCTTGACGCATTGCCGACGCTACGCAGTGCGCCGAGCGTCGCTTCGAGGGCCTCTGGTCGCAGAGGTGTGGTGGCGTTGTAGTCGAGGTACACCACGTCTGCGTCCTGCAGATCCCCTGCCATGTTCTGCCCCCATTTGCCACTGTGTGCCTTGACCACTCCTGGCGGCTTAGCTCGGGCCGCTCTCCTTTTCCACCAGGAGTGCACTGAGATCCTATCCAACGCCCTGAAGGTGCGGGGACCGCTCACGGGGTAAGAATCAGCTGAGACTGGCGTAAGCATCTGCGGTTTGAGGGCATCAAACCCGCCTTGACCTGCGCTTTCCAAGGTCACGTCCCCGCTGAGGCGGCCGCTCATTGCGTCGGAAAGTTCCACTCCTGGCGGATGGTGAGCGCTCGTGTCGGGCGCCCGCCAGGAGTCGCGTGTAGGTGACTCGCCGTATGCAGGAGCGCTTCGCCGGCTTTCCCATGTTTCGAATCTATGTTCGATTGGTCGAGGATGGCTTGGGTATGTGCCATGCGGTGATCAAGTCAAGCGGCTCTTGATGCTGGAGGTGGTGATGGGTGAGGTGTGGCGGGCGCTCCTTGGTGGGTTGGACGGCCCTGCCCTTCTCGTGGCGCAGCCCACCGGGGTGTCAAGGGTGCATGGAGCGTGGCGTGAATCTGCTGTCCTGAAGGTAGCAATATCTGCTATCCCCTGATGACTTGTCAGTGGCACCTGCCAAACTGGTGATCACCACTACGACGCCATGGGGGGCTCGTCAGGCATGACTACTTCAAGCATCTCCGGTACGGACGCCCTCACTCGGGTCGTTCAGAGGTATCGGGAGGACGACAGTCCTGCCCTGCAGATCGAAGTGGGTCTGCTACGGATGCTGGACGCGACGAACTCTCAGCAACTCGCTTCTGACTTGCGTGAGTTCGCGAGCCCATGGGAGATCCATCAGGCGACGGAAGACCTGCCGCCCGCCCTGCCCGACGAGCCTGGCCTCTACATGTTCGTCTGGAGGCCACCGTTCCAGTTCCATGTTGGCGCGATGCCTGCGCACGGTAGCTTCCCGCAATTGTTGTATATCGGGCAAGCGGGTGCATCGAACAACGATCGAGGTAACACCATTCGGCTCAGGTACAAGGACTACCGACGGCATCTGAGGGGCAACCCCGAAGATCTCTGGACCCAGGCCGAGCCCGAGACTCGGAATCAACGTCTCACCCGCTATCTCTCGCTGCGCCCCCTGGAGTTCTGGTGCGCCACGGTCCCCGAGCGCAACCGGATCGAGGGGCTGGAGAAGAGGCTGATTCGCTTGTACAACCCCCCGCTCAATGACCGCGGTCGGCCGAAGCTCCGGGCCCGCCTCGGCACTCCCCGTTCCGCCTGGTCAGCCTGATCACCGCACAGTAGGAAGAGAAAACGATGCCCTCCAAGACGTGGGTTCCTGCCTTCGAGGCGAAGGTAGGAAACTGGACGTACTACTCCTGCCTCATGAGCTACGCGGCAGTGGCGCGAGAGATCAACTTCGCTCATGACCTGGGTGGGAACCAGGATCTGGGCACGATGATCCAGCGCGGCGTTGGCGCGCGGACCACCGAGATCACCAACTACCTTCTCACGAACGAGAATCGGTTCCTGGGTGCCATCATCGTGGCGGCGTGGGGCGGTGCGCCCGAGTACATCCCTCTGGAGATGGAAAAGACGGCTGAGAACAGCGATGTGCTGTCCGGCATGGATGGGAACTTCGGTGTCCTTACCTTCGACGGTACCCACCAGTTCTTCGCCCTCGATGGTCAGCACCGGCTAAAGGCGATCAAGGATGCTGTGAAGCGCAATCCAGAGCTTGGCCGCGAAGACATCAGCGTTATCGTCGTTCCTCACTTCGACAACGAGGAAGGCCGCAGGCGCACGCGCCGCCTCTTCACCAACATCAACCGCAACGCCGTTAAGACGACAGCGCAGGAGAACATCGCGCTGGACGAAGACGACGGCTTCGCGATCCTGACCCGCCGGCTTCTCGACGATCATGAGTTCCTGCGGCAGGACGGTGTGGTTCAGGTCTTCAGCAAGGTCGGCGTAGACGGAGAGCTGAAGCTCGCCACACGCCAGGTGGGGGTCACCGGGACTGCTTGGACGACGATCGGCGTGCTGTACGACCTGCTCACCGATCTTGGGTTTGGACTCCACGACAGCATGAGCAAGACGTCACAGCGTGCGGCAGACGACGTACTCGATGAGAGCTTCGATGATCTGGCCGTGCGCATCGACGAGCTACTCAAGGCGTGTGGCAACATGCGTGAACGCTACGAGGCTCAGTCGGCGCCCAAGGAACTGCGTGCCCCGAAGGGCCGTGACGGCGAAGGTCATCCGTTTATGAGGCCTGCAGTTCAGGTGCAGGTTGCGCGTGCTGCGCGCCACATCATCGACCAGAACCTCCTTGACTGGCCGCGCTTGCTGGAGCGCCTGTCCGGGCTGGATTGGCGAATGTCTGCGCCCCCGTTCAGCGCCGTCTGGCAGGAAACACCGGACAGCGCCAGTCGCAAGGGGAAGATGATCGCTGCAAAGGACAACAACACAGCCTTGTTCGAGCTTTTGTTGGCCCACCTGGCGCCTAACTCCAGGGCGCAGATCGACCGTGCTATGAGGACGTATCGCACCGTGAAGAACGAGCGGTACCCGATTGCCGCGGACGAGCTCGCGAAGAATCTGCCGTCAGTTGATGCCTCCTGAGTGCTGGGGTGCACTCTTCGGCAGGGCAACGTGTTCGTTGCCCTGCCGGTGGTAGTTGATCGTCTCGATGGACGTCGCGTTGAGGCTGACTCTTTGCACGGAGGGAGGCTTAGCCTGCTTCATGCGACGTTGGAACCGCGGGCTTCTCGAAGAAGAGGTTGCTCCATATGACGTCCGCACGCCCGAGCGAGTCGGTCTGCGTGCTCGCATGAATCAGGCTAAGGCTTCGATCGGCGGCGAGAGACACCGTCTCCGCCGCAGACACGGGGTACATCCCCCGCTCGGTCGGCACTGGCCCGATGCGCGTGACCATGCCGAGTCGACCGCCGTCCTCCAGTAGCCCATGGATGCGGCTCATTGCGCGATGTCGCTCTTCCTCGTGAAGGAACATCCACACAGCCGTCAGCATTACCAGCTTAAAGGGCTGGTGCTGGCGAGCCACGGTGCTCAGCTCGGGCAGTCTGTCATCCACCCACCGGATGTTGTGACCGGGGTGGGCCTGCCGCCCAATGGTCCTGAACTCTTCTGACGGTTCTACCGCGACCACTGTGTGTCCTCGTGCTGACAGGGCGGCTGCATCCCTACCAGTGCCTGCTCCGATGTCCAAGACCCTCACAGGCTCTGTCGGAATCAGGTGGAGTACTTGGCGGTGCACTTCGTCGAAGGTGACCTGCTCGTACAGGCTGGCCAAACGATCGGTATTACCGCGCAGTGCTTGGATCCGTGCTTCGATCCTCTCGATTCTACCGTGCACTCCCATCCCTCTCTCCTGACGTCTTTTCACCTGGTGATCGACATCTCTTAGGCGTCTCGCTCGCAGTTAACGTTCCGACATGGCATCGATGTGCCCCGCCGCCGTCCCGGACGCCAGCTCTGGGGGCGCCATGTGTTCAGGCTGCGGCATGCCAGGCTCGACGAGCGAGCGCATTGAGGGAAATCGCTCCTGTGGGTCTGCTGCTGTAGCTCGCTGGATCACGGCCAGCTGGCCGGGGGTGCCTCCCCGCCGGCTCTGCTTGTCGTCAGGCGCCAGGAGGAGTCGCAGAACCCTCCCGAGGCCGTACGAACTCCTCTCGCGCTATGTACCGGCTGGAAGCCCGGGAGCCGGTTGGCTTCTGTCCGAGTCTCCGCTTGCGGAGAGGCTGCGGCGCTCTCTGTATGCGTCAGAGGTCGCCCGCAGCGCCCATAATGCACGTAATGCACATTGATCTTGAGCCTGTTCTGCGATTGGCGCGCTGCTGACCTGCGGTTTTCTTTAACCTGTTTCGGCTCTACATGTTTTCGATGACGCACCACGTGGAGTGCGTGGCGATCCTGGAGCCGGTCAAGAAGGACGCCTGAGCCTGGGCTTCGCCGGCACTCAGCTGTCCGCGTCAGCTGTCTGCGCCGCGGGCCCGGAGACGTGACTGGACCCCGTACCCGATCGAACGGGTGCGGGGTCCAGTGCGGGCGGCGTTGTGCCGGGGCCCGGGGGTATGTGGCGGCCTAGTGGCGGAGGTTGTCCTTCATGTTCTCCTTCGCCTCGCGGGCGTTGCCCTTGGCCTGGTCGGCGTGGCCTTCGGCGGTCATCCGCTCGTTGCCGACGGCGCGGCCCACGGTCTCCTTGACCTTGCCCTTGGCCTGCTCGGCGTGCGCCTTGGTCTTCTCCGTGCCCGACATCGGGACCTCCTCGTTGCTGTACCGGATTGGTCGTGACCACCTCCTGCTCGTGAACTCCGGCCCTAAACACGAATACTTCGCCGGCATTGTCGAAGGCGGTGTGACCTGGTGGCGAGCGGGATCGTATGCCCGCCCGTTCGAATAAGAAACAGGTAAGTTTCGCACGCATGGCCGGAAGGATGCCGGGCACATTTCGTTGCGGAGGTTGATAATCATGGTTCCCCTGCTTCTTGTTCTTCTGCTCATCCTGATCCTCTTCGGCGCCGGTTTCGCACTGAAGGCTCTGTGGTGGATCGCGATCGCGGTACTCGTCCTGTGGCTGATCGGTTTCGTCGCACGGCCTAAGGGCGGTAGCGGCCGCTGGTACCGCTGGTAGCCGACCGGCCCTGGAGCTGTCCGGGGGCGGTCTGACATGACGGTGGCCTCCCACCCCTCACCGGGGTGGGAGGCCACCGTCATGTTCGGCCGCGGACGATTGGTTTTCCGCTTCCGGTTGAAATCGGATGAAGCGGGTAACCGGAGACGGGTCGGGGCGGCGGCCGTGACGCAGCAGGGAACTGCTCACCTCCAGACAGCGGCGGCCGTCCCGGCGCGGAGGGGAATCCCGGATGTGTAGTCGCATTGATGCGGGGCAATCGGATTTCACGCAGGAAATCAGTTTCCTTCGTTGGCATCGAGTGTGCAGGAGAGATCGGTCGAGGACTTTCTTTCCCGGCTGTTCTTCCGTCTACCGGAGAGGATTTCCACCATGACTGAGAACGTATGGGGCTACCGCGAGACGTCCGGCCGTCTGGCCGGTGGCGACCTGACCGGTTACAAGGTCGAGGCGACCGACGGCAGCATCGGCAAGGTCGACAAGCACTCCGACGAGGTGGGTTCCGCCTACATCGTGGTCGACACCGGCCCGTGGATCTTCGGCAAGGAGGTCCTCCTGCCGGCCGGCACCGTCAGCCACGTCGACGCCGAGGACCGGAGGATCTTCGTGGACCGCACGAAGGAGCAGATCAAGGACGCTCCGGAGTTCGACAAGGACAAGCACCTCGGCAACGCCGAGTACCACGAACAGGTCGGCGGCTACTACGGCGGCCCGCGCGGATTCTGAGACGCGCCGAACGACCGTACCCGGGGCGGGGCGGCAGCCACACGGCTGCCGCCCCGCCCCGGCGTCGTCCGTGGGCGCGGGTGTGACAGGCTGCGGGTGGCGGTGGGTGCGTCGAGACCCGCGAAGGCGGGGGACTAGACTAGGGACTCAAGGTAGGAGACTTGAGACTCTAGGGAAGCATGTGAGAAAGCGCGCGGGCCTCACCGTCGAGAAGATCACGCAGGCCGCTGCCGACCTGGCGGACGAGGTCGGTATCCAGGCGGTCACCCTCTCGGCGCTTGCCCGTGACTTCGGAGTCAAGGACGCCAGTCTGTACGCGCACGTCAAGAACCTCCAGGACGTGCGGACCCGGGTGGCGCTGCTCGCCGCCGAGGAGATGAGCGACGAACTCGCGGCCGCCATCGCCGGCCGGTCGGAGGAGGGCGCCCTCATCGCTTTCGCCGACGCGTACCGGGCGTACGCCCTGCGCTGTCCCGGGCGGTACGCGGCGACCCAGATCGGTCTGGATCTCGACGAGATCTCGGGCGCCAAGGGCTTCGTCCGCAACATCGAGCTGACGTACGCGGTGCTGCGGGCCTACCGGCTCGAGGAGCCCGACCTGACCGATGCGGTCCGGTTCATGCGCAGCACCTTCCACGGCTTCATCACCATCGAGGCGACCGGAGGGTTCGGGCACCCGCGGGATCTCGACGGTTCCTGGCGCAGGGTGGTCGCGGCGGTGCACACCGCGCTTCGGCAATGGGCGCAGGGTGCGGCCTGACGCCTCGGTGCCGCCGGTGTCCGCGGCGGTCCGCGTTTGCCCCGGTGGGCTCTGGTCCCGTTCTCAGCCGGCGATGAAGCCCTTGAACACGGCGTCGCGCATCTCCAGGTAGCGCTCCATCATGTCGGCGCGCTCCGTCAGGACGTCCGAGATGTGCTGCACGCCGAAGAACGCGGACACGACGACGCGGGCGAGGGCCTCCGGGTCGGTGTCCGGGACGAGTTGCCCCGCGTCCCGGGCCTCCGCGATCAGGGCGGCGAGCATCTCCCGCCACCACTCGTAGGGCTTGGGCAGGTTCGTCCCGATCAGGGAGCGCTCGATCTGCAGCCGTGCGCCGGCCCGGACCATGGTGTCGCTCCGGAACGCCTCCGCCGTGCTGTCCAGTACGGCGAGCAGCGTGTCGAGCGGGTTGTCCTTCGTCGCGCGCACCCGCTCCACGAGTTCGGGCCAGCGCTCGTAGTGCTCCTCGACGACGGCGATGGCGAGCACGTGCTTGTTGGCGTAGTGGAAGTACACCGCGCCCTTGGTCATGCCGACCCGGTCCGCGACGTCCTGGAGGGTGACGGTGGGGTATCCCTGTTCGGCGAACACCTCGGCGGCGGCGTTCAGGATCTGGGCCTTGGTGCGTCGCGCACGCTCCTGTTTGGGCCGGCTGGTGACCGCCTGGCCCGTGCCCGGGGTGCTGTTCGTCGCGTGCATCGAAGCCCGCCTCCTTCGTCGTGTGAGCCTCACGGGAGCGCCTCTGTGGGCCCGTGGTCCCCACCCTTGAAATATCCCTTCGGGAATGTATATTTTCCCGAGTCGATCATAGTCCCACTCGCTGGGTCTGTTTAGGGGGAAACATGGCGATCGGTCTCACCGAGGACGCCCTGGCCACGGACGTGTCGGGGCACTCTCTTACCTACGACCAGACGGTGTCGCGCGCCCTGGTGCACCGCGCCGCCGTGTCCGAGGTGTTCCTGACGGACGGGTGCAGGTCGGCGGAGACCGGACGCCTCCTCATAGCCGCCCAGTGGCCGCGCAGTCATGCGCTGTACGAACCGGACGCCGCGGGATTCAGCGACCCCGTCCTCCTGGTCGAGACCGTGCGCCAGGCGGCCGTCTACGCGGCCCACCGCTTCTACGACGTCCCCCTGACCCGCCGCTTCATCTTCTGCGACCTCCGGCTCGACATCGAGGCCCCCCACCCGCTGCGCGTGGGGGCGACGCCCCTGCACGTGGTGCTCGACGGGCGGTTCGAACCCGAGGGCGACCTGGCCGCCGAGCGTTTCGGGGCGCGCTACTCCACGACCGTCCACGCCGGCGGACAGTACTGCGGACGGGCTTCGGTGAGGCTTCTCGCGGTCGGCGACGACCTCTACGACGCGCTGCGCTACCGCGTGTCCACCCCGGTCGGCGGACCCCGGCAGGCACGGCCCGGGACGCTGCTGTCGCCCACCGAGGTGGGGCAGGTCCGCCCGGAGAACGTGCTGCTCAGCGGGGAGGGAGCCGGCCGGTACGGCATGCATCTCGCCACCGGGCACCCCGGCTACTTCGAGCACGCCTGCGACCACGTCCCCGGGATGGCCCTCGTCGAGGCGTTCCGCCAGGCGGGTCACCAGACGCTGCGCCGGTCCGGAGACCTCCGGTCCCGTCTGATGACGGGCTGCGAGGTCCGCTTCGACGCGTTCGGCGAACTGGACGCGCCCGTCACGATCCTGGCCGAGGAGCAGCCCGCGCCGTCCGCGGGTTCGGGCGACCTGCCCGTCCGGCTGACGGCGGTCCAGGGCGAGGTGGTCCTCGCCCGGGCCACGACGACGTACCGGCCTCACCACACCTGTCGGCCGGCCGCAGCCGTCTGACACCCACCGTCGCACGGCCAGAAGGGGGATCGTCGTGGAGATCCATCAGCTGCGTGTCTTTCGCGAAGTGGCACGGGAGGCGAGCTTCACGCGGGCGGCCAGGAACCTGCACTGCGCCCAGTCCACGGTCACCGGTCAGATCAAGAGTCTGGAATCGTCCCTCGGCGTGGTCCTGTTCCTGCGGAGGGGCCGCTGCCCCATCGAGCTGACGCCCGCGGGCTCGGTGCTCCAGAGCCGCGTGGACCGACTCCTCCACGAGGTCGAGACGATGGGCCGCGAGGTCAAGTACGCGGCTCGGCAGGGGGAGACCGGACACCAGCGCTGCCCCGTCAAGAGCGCTCATGCGGTCTGACCCGGCGGTCGCCCCCTCGTGCGGGCCCGCCCGGACGAGGGGGCGACCTCTCCGGCCGACCACCTCGGCTGGTCACCCCGGCTCGACCAGCCGCACAGCCACGCACTGCAGCCGCCCGGAGCCGGAGGCGGCAAGGACACTATGAACCACCCCTCCAGCGTCGTCGCCTTCTTCGACGTCGACGAGACGCTCATCAACGTGAAGAGCATGGCCGACTTCCTCGCCTTCTACTGGCAATGGTCCGGCGAGGACCCGAGTCGTTTCGCGAGAGCGCGCGACGAACACCTCGGCCGGCAGTCCGCCGGGGTGTCCCGGGTCCAGCTCAACCGGGCCTTCTTCCGCAACTTCCGCGGCGCTCCCGAGGATGCGCTGCACCGGGCCGGGCGCGACTGGTTCGCGGCCGAGCAGGCCCGCGGGGACCTCTTCCACCCGCCCGCCGTCGAGGCCCTGCACGCCCACCGGCGTGCCGGTCACCACGTCGCGCTGGTCTCCGGATCCTTCCTTCCCTGTCTCGCGCCGGTCGCCGACGCGCTGCACGCCGACACGGTGCTCTGCACCGCCCCCGTGGTCCGCGAGGGAGTGCTGACCGGGGAGGTCGGTCCGCCGGCGATCGGCCCGCGCAAGGCCGAGCTGGCGCGACGGACGATGGCGGAGCGCCGGGCGGACCCGGCGGGCTGCCACGCGTACGGCGACGACTCCAGCGACGCGGACCTGCTCCGCGCGGTGGGCCGCCCCGTGGTGGTGGGCGAGGACCCGGGGCTCAACGCTCTTGCGCTGCGTGAGGGGTGGGCGATCCTTCCGGGAGTTCCGCGGGGGCGGCGCGGCGTACTGGCGGCAGCAGCATCCGCCACATCTGCGGGGAGTCGTCACCCTGGGCCTCCGGAGCCCCCGCGCTGAGGTGTCGCAGTCCCAGGAGGACGGCGAGCAGCAGCCGGCTGAGCACCTCGGGCCGGTGGGACCGGTCGATCATGCCGCCTTCCTGAGCGACGGCCACCAGGCGCAGCAGGAGTTCCTGGAGCTCCTGCACCTGCTTGGCGCGCAACCCCTCGGACCACGCCCGGTCCATCACCAGGCGCAGGCCGGCACCGAACAGCGCGTCGTTCCGGACGTGGTCCGCGAGGTTCGTGAGCAGGGCGTCGAGCACCTGGACCGGGGCCGAGTCGGAGTAGGCGGCCGCGTCGAGCGCCTCCTGCCACCGCTGCTCGAACCGCCTGGTCAGCTCGGCGCTCAGGGCCGCCTTGGACGGGAAGTGCCCGTAGAGCGCCCCCTTGGTGAGACCGGTGCGGCGGGCGATGGTCTCCAGGTTGGCTCCCGCGAACCCCTGAGCGGCGAACTCCTCGGCCGCCGCGTTGAGGACCAGCGCGTAGGTGCGTCGTGCCCTGTCCTGCTTCACCATCGCGTGGCCCCCACCTGGACATCCTCCCAAGAGATTCCTTCGTGACGGAATTTTTTCCGATCCGGACCCGTGGCGCAAGTGGCTACGGACGGTGAAGTCAGGCCATTTCCTCAGGTACGGGTAATGCCCGCATAGAGAAAGAGTAAAAGATGACACTCCTCGATCACCCCTCGCAGCCCCTCTTCTCGTCCCCTTCCGGGGCCTCGGTGCGGGACGCGGCGGCCCTCGGGGCGCGCCACGCGGCCGAGTCCGAGCTCGCCCGAAGACTGCACCCGGCCGTGGCCGGAGCGCTGACCGGGGCGGGATTCCCGCGTCACTTCGTCCCCGCGGAGTTCGGCGGGGAGCCGGGAACGTTCGCCGAACTGGTCGAGTCCGTGGCTCTGCTGGGGGAGGGGTGTACCTCGGCCGCCTGGTGCGCAGCGCTCCAGGCGGCCCACGGCAGACTCGCCGCCCATCTGCCGCGGCGGGGGCAGGCCGAGGTCTGGGGCTCCGGCCCGGACGTGCCGATCGCGGCGGCCGTGGTGCCGCCGGCCGGGCGGCTCGCCGAGGAGCTCGGCGGCTACCGGCTGACCGGACGGTGGAACCTGGCGAGCGGCGTCGACCACGCCGACTGGATACTCCTGGCCGCGCCCGAGCCCGGCGGTGGCGACCGGAGCCCGCGCGTCCTCGCGCTGCCCCGTACCGACGTCGCGGTCGAGGACACCTGGCACAACAGCGGCCTGCGGGGGACCGGCAGCAACTCCGTGGCCGTCGCCGGTGTCTTCGTGCCCCGGCATCGCACCATGTCCCGCGATGTGCTGGCCGCCGGCCGTCCCGAGGAGGACGCCGCGCGCTGTCACCGCGTGCCGTTCCCCCTGGTGGCCTCGCTGATGTTCGCGGCCCCCGCGCTCGGCGCGGCGCGCGGAGCGCTGGCCGCCTGGACCAGGCTGGTCGGGGGAGCGGCGGGCGGCGCCGGAGGGCTTCCGGGCGACGGCGTCACGCAGCAGGTGCTGGCCCGTTCGTCCGCCGAGATCGATGCCGCACACCTCCTGTTGCGCGGCGCCGCCGAACGCGCCGATCACGCGCCGCTCGACCGGCTGCCGGTGGCCCGGAACATGCGGGACGCGGCCGTGGCGGTGGAGATGCTGGTCGCCGTGGTGGAGCGCCTCTTCCGGAGCGGGGGGACGCGTGTCCAGTCCGAGGCGGAGCCGTTGCAGCGGTTCTGGCGCGACGTGCACGCGTTGGCCGGTCATGGCGCCCTCCGTCTCGCCCCGGCGGCTGCCGCCTATGCGCATGCGGTGACCTCGGGCGGGAGGTAGGCGGGGGACCGCCGAGCCGGGCGGACCGGAGAGGGCGCCACCCGGGGGCTCGCTGCCGGGAGTCGCCCGGAAGGGGGGGGCGGGGACTCTCGGTGACGGCCCCGGGGTGGAGGCACTCGGCGGCGGCCCCGGTGGGGGTGGGGCGGGGTGGCCGCGGCGCCATCGGGATCTCCGATGGAATTTGAAACCTTTGCGAAGGAATGATTTTCTCCTCATGGGACACCGCGTGGCCTCCGGGGCGTGAAGGGGGGCGGGTGCCCGGCCGTGAGCAGGTTCCTCCTGCTCGGCATCGACCGAGAATGGATGATTCCCGTGACCATGTATCCCGGACCGTCTGCCGTCCTCGCCGCCGGCCGTCGACCCCACCCGGCCGACCGAGGTGACGGCTCGTCGTGCCAGCCCGCCTCCCGAGAGATCTACACGGCCCCGGGCGGCGTCGATCGGCGCGGCGCGGGCTTCGCGCCCAAGGTGCCCGCCGATCCGGCGCCCCGCGTGCCGGCCGAGGCGGTCCGCGGCTCCGGTGCCCGCGAGGCGTCCGCGCAGGAGCTGGCCTGGTGGCAGCGCACCGAAGAGCTGCGATGTCGCTTCGAGCGGGCGCTGACCCGTGAACTCAGCCGCCTGGGGTTGTCCCCCTCGACGTATCTCGCCCTCGAACAGCTCGCCCTGCACGACGGGCAGTTGCGGATAACCGAGCTCGCCCAGGAGGTACGGCTCAGCCCCTCGTCCGTGTCCCGCGTCGTGGACCGGCTGGTCCGCGACGATCTCGCGGTACGCATGCCCAGCCCCGGAGACCGGCGCACCGTGCACGGCCGGATCACCCAGCGGGGCATGGCGGTCTACGAGAGGGCGCTCCCCGCCTACCGCAAGGCCCTCGCCCTGGCGCTCGACGACGCGCCGCGCACCCGTGGCGAGATCGAGGGCCCGTACGCGGCGCCCGGCCGCTAGTTCGTGTCCTGCCGATCAGGCCCCGCGAGCCCGGCCTGATCGGCAGGCCCCAGCGCTCCCCGGGCCCCTCCGGGCGCTAGAGAAGCGCGTCGAGGAAGCCGGTGAACTTGGTGCGCAGGCGCTCGACCTTCTCGTCCACCGTCAGCGACTCCTTCATGCGGCCGCCGGGCTGAGCCCGCTTCTTCCCTCGTACGTAGAGGGAGCACGCGAGGTCGCTGCAGATGTACTCGCCCACCGTGTCGTCGCCGTGGCCGCTCTGGCGCGCCCGGCGAGCGGTCATCAGCGTCACCCCGCTCGCCGTGTGCGTCGTCAGGCAGATCGAGCACATGGACTGGTGGCGCACGCCGCCCCGCGGGGACGGCAGGCGGAAGGAGAGGCCCACGAGGCGGCCCTCGTGCTCGGCCACGATGTAGCTGCGCTGCGGTGCGGCCGGGTCGCGCCAGCCGAGGAAGTCGAGGTCCGCCCATGGCAGTTCGGGGAGATCCCGCGGCGTCGTGAGGCGGGAGGCCTCGCCCTTGCTGCAGTTGACGAACGAGGCGCGGATTTCCGGGTCGGTCAGTTCCTTCATGATCCTGACCGTAACAGTCCCTATGTATAGTAGGCAAATGCCAAGGGTTCCTAGGTAGAAGCCCATGCTCCCTTGCATCCATCGCGCAGAGAGAGGCGAAAGCCATGTCCGAGGAGATCAGCACCACGAGCGCCGAGGAGGCGGCACCGGCCGAGCCGGCTCCGCAGCCGGAACGTTCGCCCGTCGTCGTGGCGCTCGTCCTCGCCCTGGGCGCGTTCGTCGCCCTCCTTGACACCACGATCGTCGGCGTGGCCATGCACTCGTTCACCGAGTACTTCGGCGTCGGACTCGCGGACGCCCAGTGGGCGTCCACCGCCTACCTGCTCGCGATGTCGTCGGTGATCCCGGCCACCGGATGGGCGGCGCAGCGCTTCGGTGCGGCCCACACCTGGATCGCCTCGCTCTCCGTCTTCCTGCTCGGATCGCTGCTGTGCGGCGTCGCCTGGTCGATGGGCAGCCTGATCGCGTTCCGGGTCGTGCAGGGCCTCGGCGCCAGCATGCTCTTCCCGCTGATGCGGATCATCGTCGTCGAGGTCGCGGGCCGGGCCCAGATGGGCCGGATGATGACGATGATGGCGCTGCCGCTGCTCGTCGCCCCGGTCCTCGGTCCCGTGCTCGGAGGCACCCTCATCCAGGAGTTCTCCTGGCGGTGGGCGTTCTTCCTCAACGTGCCGATCGTCCTCGCGGTGGTCGTGCTGTCGGCGCGCAACCTCCCCCACTCCAAGGGGCAGACGCCCGGTCGCCTCGACATCGCCGGACTGGTCACCATGGGCGGCGGCCTCGTCGCCCTCATCCTCGGCTTCAGCAACCTCGCCAAGGGCGACGCGTGGACGAGCCCGCAGGTCCTCCTGCCCGCCGCGACCGGCGTGGCCCTGCTCGCCGCCCACGGCATCCGAGCCGCCCGATCCCGCACTCCCGGTGTCGTGGACTTCTCGCTCTTCCGGGACCGGGCGTTCACCGCGTCCACGTCCATCACGCTGCTGAACAACTTCGGCCTCTACGGCGTCGTCGTCCTCGTCCCGCTGTTCTTCCAGCAGGCCGGAGGCAAGGGGCCGCTGGGCGCCGGAACGATCATGGTGGCGCAGGGGCTCGGCACGGCGGTCGCCGTCCTGCTCGTGGGCCGGGTCATCGACACCAAGAGCAATCCGCGCGCACTCGTGCTCTGCGGACTCCTGCTGGTCGCCGCGGGCCTGACCACCTTCGCGGTGGCCGACACGGGAGAGGTGAGCGTCCTGCTGCTCGTCGCCCTGTTCGCGCAGGGCGTCGGCCTCGCTCTGGCCTCCTCGCCCGTCATGGTGACGCTGTACCACTCGCTCCCGGCCGCCAGCGTGCCCGCGGCGACCACGGCGAACGCCGTGTCCCAGCAACTCGGCGGAGCCGTGGGCACCGCGACGATCGCGCTGCTCCTGCAGCACTACGTGTACGTGGCCGGCGGCGGCGCGGCGGACTTCGGCACCGTGTTCTGGTGGGCCCTGCTCTTCGTGGGCCTCACCGCCGTCCCCGCGCTGTTCCTCCCCCCGGGCACGTCGCAGCAGCAGGCGTGACCCGGCCCGGTGCGCCCGGGGCGCCGAACCGCCCCGGGCGCACCGGCCTCCCCCCAGCCGTACAGGAAAGAACTCTCATGTCTGTCACCACACTTGACCTTGCCAAGGTGCGCAACATCGGCATCATGGCTCACATCGACGCGGGCAAGACGACCACCACCGAGCGGATCCTGTTCTACACCGGTGT
>NZ_JBIBWF010000015.1:0-181749 GCF_043081085.1 Streptomyces sp. NPDC014891
CTGGTGGCAGATCGAGTCGCTGTACCGCGCCAACGCCAAGTACCGACCGATCTGGGAGCCCCGATTCATGCTCTTCGAGAAGAGTGCGGACCTGCCACGGATCGGCCTCGCGGCCGGCCGGGCGGAGGGGTTCCTGGAGGCCCCGCGGCTGCCGAAGTGGCTGCACCACCGACACCTGGAGAGCGGCCGATGAACCCGCGCGTCGACTTCCCGCACGCAGGAATCGCTGCGCTGCCGGTCCTGCCCGGTCCGCACGCTCCGGCAAACGAGCAGCGCCGCCGGCCCGGGTCTTCCAGCCGTCCCGACCCACGCTCGGGGGCCGAGGCGACCCGCACGACGTAACTCCGTCCCAGCGGTACGTCACGCATGCGGCGGCAGCCCGTGGTGTCAGGAATGGAAGGAGCTGACATGGACTGGTGGGGACGTGATGTCATCGACGCGGGCAAACTGCCCCTACTCGTCGCGCTGGCGGCCTTCGTGCTCACCTTCGCGATCACCCGTGTGATCACTCGGCTCATCCGGGCGGGCCGCGGCCCGTTCGGCAACGTCTCCGCTGGCGGCCTGCACATCCACCACGTCGTGCCCGGCGTCGTCCTTATGGTCTGCGGTGGTTTCGGTGCCGTGGCCTCCACCACCCAAGGACTCTGGCCGTGCGTGGCAGCTCTGCTCTTCGGAGCCGGAGCAGGTCTCGTTCTTGACGAGTTCGCTCTGCTGCTCCACCTGGACGATGTCTACTGGAGCGAGCAAGGCCGAAAGAGTGTCGAGGCTGTGATCCTCACGGCCGCCCTGGGGCTGATGCTCGTGAGCGGTTTCGTTCCCTTCGGTTCCGCTCCGTTCGCGACCGATCAGGACACCAGCCAGTTCATCACCGTCTCCTCGTTCGCATGGCACATCCTCATGTCCCTGCTCTGCATTGCCAAAGGGAAGCTTCGACTTGCGGTCTTCGGCATGTTCATCCCCCTTGCCGCCATGGTGGGAGCCTGGAGGCTCGCCCGTCCCGAATCCTGGTGGGCGCGGCGCTTCTACGGAGCGCACGCAAGAAAGACACATCGCAGCGCAGAGCGAGCGGCTCGGCATGATGCACGATGGAACGGGCCCCGTCAGCGCGTCCAGGACGCTCTGGGCGGCGCGCCAGACCGATGAACGCCAGCCCGTCGAGCAACCAAGGGCAGCGTCACCCTCAACCTGCCCAAGCTGGCTGCTACTGAGCGCCCTACGGCGGCGGGACTCTTCAGGTCCTGTCAGCGACACACCACACCGCAGACGCCTCGCAGACGGTGCGGGGGACGGAGGCAGCTCTATTGTCTCAGCATGATGGACAGAGGCGTGACGCGTGCCCCGTCCCGCCGAATGCTGTTCACCCAGCTCAGAAGACACCTTCGTGACACGTTCTGGTTCCCTCCCGCGGCCGCCATGGCTGGCGTGTTCGTTGTCTGGCTGGCTGCGGAGGAACTTGACTCGGCCATTGTCGAGGCGCTGAAGCGCAGTGAAGACGTCGCACTCCTCGAACAGCTTCAGCGGTTCACCGACGACGCCAAGAACGTCGTGAGCACCGTGAGTTCCGCGATGATGACGTTCATCGGCGTCGTCTTCAGCATCTCCCTGGTCGCAGTCCAGATGGCGAGCGGTCAATTCACCCCTCGAGTGGTGCGCCTGTTCGTCCGCAGCCGGATCAGCAAAGCGACGTTCGCCGTCTTCCTCGCGACTTTCGTCCTGACCCTGCTGGTCATGACCTCCTATGACAGCGCACCGAACCCACAGTCTCTGACGTCGGTACCGCTGGTCCAGTCAGCGCTCACCCTGCTCATGGTCGGGCTCAGTCTGCTGCTGTTCGTCTTCTACGTGAACGCCACGCTGCGCCTGATGCGAGTAGGCCACGTGATCGCCCGGATCGCCAGGGAATCGCTGAAGACCATCGCCGATCTGCCGGAGACGCTGGACGGAGACGAGCTGCTGGGTACAGGTCCTCCCACTGCCAGCCTCCCCTACCGAGGCCAGGCAGGCGTACTGCAGGAGGCCGACATCGTTCGACTGGTAGCAGTGGCACGCAAACACGACACCGTACTGCAGATCATTCCTCGCGTCGGCGACTTCCTCGTGCCAGGGACTCCCGTCCTCACCGTTCATGGCGCGACGTCCCTTCCGGACGCAACGATCAGGAACACCGTAGCCGTCGGAGTGGAGCGAACCACAGACGGCACAGACCTGGCATTCGGGCTGAGACAACTCTCCGACATTGCCCTGCGCGCCCTCTCACCCGCGGTCAACGACCCGACCACCGCCGTACAGGCTCTGGACCGGATCGTGCAGCTGCTGGCCGTACTTGGCCAGCGTCCCCTGGGAACGACAGTTCACAGAGACCGATCCGAAAAGGTAAGGCTCCTGCAGCCTCTGCCGAGCTGGACCTCTCTCGTCGATCTCGGGCTCGCCGAGATCCGCGGCTGCTGCCCGGGCAACCCACAGGTCTCCCGCCGCATACTGGCCGGCATCGATGATCTAATCTCCCTTACGCAGACCGAGCGGCACCCTCCACTACTGCGCCATCGCGAGCTCCTCCACGACCTTATGATCCGGACGACAACCGAACCCGACCGCAGTTTCGCTCTGGCGCCTGATCGGCAGGGCATCGGGTAGCCCCTCTCTCGTGGTCGTCAGCGCGCCGCCGCGTGACGTTCATGGCCAGCTCCACACTTAGGTGCGAGTCGAGAGCCTCCTTCACGCCCCCCAAGGTAAAGCCCATCTCGGGGAGCGCTTCGTCTCCTACCCGCTCTTCCGAGAAAGCCCGCACTTGCGACCGCCGAGGGGCCCACGTCCTGGTGCCGGGCGACGACCCGAGGGTTGTGATCCAGCAATGGCTTCCCTGCCCTTGCCGGTCCCTTCAGACGATAGGCAGGCGGTGGCTAGCGATCCGATCACGCGACGCCCGAGCCCGCGTGTCGCGTTCAGCCAGGCCGCCCCCGTGTTTTCCAATGGCCCAGCCGCCTTGTGGACCGCGGTGGTGCGATGGTTCATCCTCGTCTTTCGAAGGACTTCAACGGTATGTGGCAGTTCTTTGCCGACAACCCGTTCGTGGCTGTGTTCGCGGTGATCACAGTGGGTTCGCTTCTGGGTATGGTCCGACTGGGACCGGTTCGGCTCGGCGCGGCGGGCGTTCTGTTTGTCGGACTGATGGTCGGAGCACTCGACAAGGACATCGGACCTGCCGTTCCCGCAGGTGTATCCGCACTGGGTCTTGCCTTCTACGTCTACACGGTAGGGCTGGAGGCTGGGCCGGCGTTCTTTCGGGAGCTGCGGGGCCAGCTTGCGGTCATGGCCGGCGCAGCGGCGGCCCTCGTGATCACTGCCGTCGTCGTCGTGGTCGCCGGAAAGGGCTTCGGGATCGATGGCGCGTTCCTGGCCGGCGGCTATGCCGGCATCGGCACCACGACCCCTGGGCTGGCCGCCGCCCAGGGAGCCGCTGACGATCCCTCCCAGCCGGCTGTCGGCTATGCGATCGGCTATCCGCTCGCGGTGATCGTCACCATTCTCTTCCTCGCGGCTATCGCCGGGCGTCGGCAGTGGGCAGGGCGACGAGACCCCGACTCGCAGCTCCCGTCCGCTCTCGTCACACGCTCTGTGGAAGTCACCCGTAGAGCCCAGTGGGATGATGTCCCGGGTGTGAGTGCTCACAGGGTTCTCGCCAGCGAACACCGACCGCCGGGTGGTGCATCGCGGGTCGCGTTGGGCATCAGCCGTCTGGAGCCCGGTGATCTGGTCGAGGTGGTCGGCGGCGAGAGTGACGTGCAGGCGGCGGTGGACTACCTGGGACTGCCCGCCTCCGTGCACCTTCTCGATGACCGTTCGAGTGTCGGCTATCGTCGCGTTCTTCTCACGGATCCGTCTCTGGCCGGCCGCACTGTTGCTGAACTGGGTCTGGCCGAGCGGTTCGGTTCGCTCGTCAGCAGGGTGCGGCGCGGCGATATCGACATGCTCGCCCACGACGGTCTTGTCCTTCATCTGGATGACCGGCTTCGGGTCGTGATGCCCCAAGAGCGTGAGGCTGAGGTCAGCCGCTATCTGGGGGACAGGGAAGCACGCGTCAGTGAGGTTTCGGCGGTAAGCCTGGGCCTGGGCCTGTGCCTCGGATTCCTCCTGGGAGTGCCCTCCGTCAGCGTGGGCAGCGCGACGCTTGCGCTCGGGACCGGGGCCGGCCCCCTCGTGGCGGGCATGATCCTCGGTTGGCTCCGTCGCACGGGCCCTCTGGTGTGGACGCTGCCCACAAGAGCCAACCTGACGTTGCGACAGATCGGCCTGCTGCTCTTCCTCTCAGCGGTGGGTCTCACCTCGGGCTATGCGTTCCGAGAGAACGCGTTCTCGGTTCTTGGGCTGCAACTGATCGCGGTTCTGTGCGCCGGTGCCGTGGTGAGCTACACCCTTATGGTGTTGTTCGCCGGGCTGCTGGGTCAGAGCAAGGCCCGCACAATGGGTCTTCTGTCGGGCTATGTGGGGAATCCAGCGATTCTCGCCTACGCCAACACGCGAGCCGCAGACAGCCGGGTCAACACCGGGTACTCGACCCTGTTCGCCCTCGCCATTCTGGTAAAGATCATCTGCGTTCAATTCATGGTAGGCGTCTGAACCGTCCACGACCGCCTGGCGTGCTCCCGCCGTCCGCAGGGGGGTCGGCCTGGTCGGGGATGGTGCAGCGCATTCCGCGGCGGCGCAGGTACGCGCGGATTCTGCGGGAGGCCTCACCGCACGGAGGTCTTCGTGCCCCACCATTATGCCCGGCTGACCGTCTTCGGTAGGAGACTGCTGGTCGAACGAGTCCGCTCAGCATGTCGCGACCGAGATGGGTATCTCCCGGGCTACCGCCCACAAATGGATCGGCCAGTGGCGGACGAAAGGCGAGGCGGGTCTACACCCGTGTCGACGGGCTGGGCGGCTGGGTGAAGGAAATCGTCAGCCGTGAGAAGGTCACGCCCGCCGACATAGACGGCGACGGCAAGGACGATCTTGTACTGCAGCGCACGGACGGCGCGGTGGTCGTCCACCGCAACCTCGGCAGCAGTTTCGGGGCGGGCACCGTCATGTCGAAAGGCTGGGGCCGCTTCGTCACCGGCCAGGACCTGGGGCGGCTGTACTTCGCGGACATCACCGGTGACAACAAGGCCGACCTGATCATCCACGGCACCGACGGCAACGTCAGCGTCCACAAGAACCTGGGCACCTACTTCGACAGCGGCACCCTCTGGAGCAGCGGCTGGGGCCGCTTCGTCACCGGCGACGACTTGGGCCGGCTCCGCTTCGGCGACACCACGGGTGACGGCAAGGCCGACCTGTACATCCACGTGATCGGCAACGGCGAGGTCTCCGTCCGCAAGAACATGGGCACCTACTTCGACGACGGCACCCTGATGATCACCCTCTGACCAATGCCTCCTCGTCCCCCTGGCCCAATTGACACAGCTGCCGTCAGGGGGACGAGGAGTCCCCCGGCCGAACCCGTTGGCCCTCGCATCACGAGCTGGTGTGTGATCGGGGTGGAGGCATGAGTGCCTGATCGGGGTCGCGGTCAGGCGTTGGCGGTGTGGTTGGTCGGAGACGAGGTCGGCGATGGCCCGGTAGGTGGCGGGCAGGATCTCTCGCTGGTGCCTCCAGCGTTTGTGGGCGGCGAGCGCGTGTTTGACGGTGATCCGCTTCGATGAGTGGCGGTGCTGGGCCTCTTCTCCGGCTGCGTGGACGTGCGACAAAGCGATCTCGTCCGGTTCTCTGGGCGACGTGACCGCCTGGCCGCAGGGCATCGGTCCAGAGCATGCGGCCTTGGTGGTCGGCGATGACGGTGGCCTCCATGGAGTTCTGCTTCTTCTCTCCCAAGACGAACGCCCGGCGTCCGCCGCGGCGACAAGGGTCGGCGGACGTCGCGGCCCCAGCTAGCCTCGATCTCTCGTGACGACCTGTCGGCTCATTCGGTGGGCCGTTTCGGGCGTTCGGGCTTGTGCGCCCGCGGACGTCGCCGCGGCATCAGTGCCCCCGACGGCTTGTAGCGGTCGGGAGAGCGACAACCCGGAGTTGCCGCTGGGCGCTACGTGGACATCCACCTTGTTGCCCGGCGCTGGCCGGGCCGCTGCGATACATGCGGGTGTCTGCATCGATGACGACCTGCACGTTCGCCGTGAACCGGTAGTTACGGAACGAGGCGCCATCCCAAACCATGATGACCTGGGGTGACGGGCGTGGCACAGTGCTCGCATGTCCCACGACGTCGCCTACCCCGTCTTCTGCTCCCCTGACCTGGCTCTGGCCCTCAGTACTGCGCGCCGGCTCATGGAGTTCGGCCGTTGTGACCACTCCGAGGTCTCCGTGTACGCGGAGTTTCGTTCCGTCGCCGAGGTGTGGCGTGTGGCGAAGGAGATACCTGAGGGGTGGTTCCAGGGGCAGGCGAAGTGTGAGGAGCGCGGTGGGGTGCTGCGGGAGGGGCTGCCTGGTCTGGTCGTCGGCGTGCAGGGGCCGGGTCTGCCGACCGATCCGGCCGCGTATGAAGGGCGGATGCCGGTGGAATGGGGGCTGAGTGAGCTGCCGGTCGGCAGTATCGAGGATGCGTTCACAGCAGTGATCGGCTCGAATGTGGGCTGGATCAACTGGGAGACGCTGTGCTGGCCGGAGTCGCCCGAGGCGGGTTTCCACGGCGAGTCCAAGCACGCTGAGGTGACGCTCCTCTTCAACACCCATACCCGCAAGCTCGACGTGCTCGCCGAGGACTACACCGTCCTCGTCCATGTCCGCAGCGCCGTCTTCGGCGGCGTCCACACGAGAGAGCCCTACGCGCACTGGCTCGCCGAGGAAGTGGGACTCACGGTCGTGGGGCCCGGGCAGCGGCTCTGACCAGGGCCAATCGCTTCCCAGCGGCTCTGGGCAGCCCGCCGGGTCGGCGGTGTGCGGTTGACGCTCACTCTGGTGGGCAGGCCCCAGGGCGGACCCAGGGCTGCACCGCGGCGCTCAGCCGGCCTGTGCACCGGCATCGCGTACCTCGAACCAGTACGGAGGAGGGCGCACCCCGACACAGCAACCGGGCGGCAGCTTTGGCGCCGGATTCCTCCCACGCCTTGCAGTCGTTGCGGTTCCCGGCGAGCGGCCGGCCGACCACGGCGACCAGGCGGGTGTCGGCATCGATGACGATCTGGTCGTTGGGGAGTACCGGTAGTTGTTCGACCGCTCGGCGATGGAGTGGTCGCGGGTGGGGACCAGGGTGCCGTCGACGATGACCACGGTGTCCTTGGCGAACCGCATGTGGGGATGGAGCGCGAGCATCGGCCCGAGGTGGTCGATGATCCGGTCCGCCGCCGACTTCGACACCCCGAACAGCGGGGCAGTTGCCGCATGGCGAGGTTCGTTCGCCAGTAGGCCGCGACCAGCAGGGCCCGGTCCTCCAGCGGAAGGCTCCACGGCCGGCCCTTGCGGGCCGCGTCCGCACCCTGACGCCGCGGAACCGTTACCAGCTTCCCGAAGGCGCCAGGACTCAGCCCGGAGAACGGGGCTGTCCAGGAAGATTCCGACGCCGTGATCACACCAGCCATACCAAGATCGTTCCACGGTATGACCAGCGGCTTGGTCCGCCTCTCAGCTCCCGCTCAGCGGAGACGTCCACGCCGGGTCATGTCCGGACCTCCTCGTAAGGTGCGCCAGCAGGTGCTCCGCCGCGAGGGAGGCAGTGTCTTGCGGCGCGCCGACTGCGGTCAGCGCGGCGATCAGCCTTACTGATGCTGTTTCCGGCACGTCCGGGTCGGTGAGGAGGGGAAGCAGCAGCAGGAAGCGGGGGGCCGTGTCCTGGACGCCTTCGTCCGCACGCGACGGGCTGTCAGCGATCCGGATCAGTTCGTGCCATGACAGCCCAGTGCCCGAGAAATCTCCGTCCCAGCTGGCGATCTGCTCGGCGCAGCTTCTGCCTGGATGGGTGAGGAGGTAGTCGGTGCCGTAATCGCCATCCAGGTTGCGGTATATCACCACGGCTTCGGGGCTGTCTTTTGCCGGCACCCTGAACGCTGGCCAGCGCTCAGGATCGAAGAGGACCTCGGACACGGCATCGACATCGGCGCCGTCCTCGCCGAACCACTCTGGGACCGAGCGCTCGGCACACCCCCCGTCGCTGCACATCGCCAGGAGGTAGTTCGACCAGAAGCCCGGGTGGACCAGCAGTGACTCGCCCGGCACCAACGGGCCGACATCGTATCCCTTGATCAGCACCCCTCGATCCTGTCATCAGCCACTGACACGGTCCGATCCGGGATCGGCAAGGGGGCGCCGTCCAGTTACGGGACAGCCCTTAGCTCATGGCGGAATCCAGGAACTGTTCCAACCAGTACTTCACCTGATGCCAGCGGCTGCAGAACAGCTCCGGTCGATTCTTGTTGAGCAGATCCAGTGGCCGATTGCACTCCCGGCACTGATCCACAGGAACTAGATCCCCCATGGCACGCAACTGTAGCGGCCACCCATGAGCCGGAAGAATGCACGTCAAGCCTGGAAGGATGGCTGTCCGCCGAGCGGTCCTGAAAGCCGCTCGGGAAGCCGCCAAGCTCGTGAAGAAGGTCCGCAACGGTGTCTACCAGATCAACCCGATGCTGGCCGGCTACAACTCCCCCGAGGACGCCCTGGACGCCGTCAAGGCGAGGCTCAAGGTGGACCGGCTGGATAGCAAGACCTACGTGACGGACTACCACCGAGCCGTCGCCGCCTATCTGGACCAGCTCGCCGAGCAGCGCAAGAAGCGGGCGGCCGCGGCCGCCGTGAAGAAGGGCGCGGCCGAAGAGGCGCGGTTCGCTGCACGCCGTCAGCTGATCCGGCCGGCTTGCTCCCACGGGCATCGGCGCTGCACCCTCCACGGGCGCGGCGCCGATCGCGTGCAGAGCATGCAGCGTTCCTCAACTCTGCGTGCGGCGTGAATGAACGCTACGTGCAGCGCCACCGGTCCGCTCAGGCTTCCCCCCGCCGGTGCTCGCGCTCGCACCCGTGATCGCCACCGCCTGCCCGCTCACCCGCACGCGCGAGTCCGTCGTGGAGGCCTCGACCCGCAGGAGGCTGGGCCGACCGAGATCCTCCCCCTGGCGGATGGTGAAAGCACCGGAGGGCGGAAGGCCACCGAGGACGCGCAGGTAGCCACCGAGGGCGGCGGCCGCGGCGCCCGTGGCCGGATCCTCGACGACACCGCCGATCGGGAAGGGGTCGCGGGCGTGGAAGAGCTCTTGGGCCTCTCGCCAGACCAGCTGGAGCGTGGTCCAGCCGTGACGGTGCATCACCTCGGCCAGAGCGTCGAAGTCGTAGTCGAGGGCCGCGAGACGCTCGCGGGTAGCCACGGCCAGGACCAGGTGCTCGTTTCCACCGAAGGCGACGTGCGGCGGCAGTGCCGGGTCAAGGTCTTCCAAAGACCAGTGCAGGGCCGTAAGGGAGGCGTTCACCTCCACGTCGCTCGCCGGTCGGGAGCGGGTGGAGACGCTGGTGAGCGTCGCCGTCACGGAGCCTGCGGGCTCTGCCGAGGTGTCCAAGGCGATCTCCCCCACCGGCGTGTCGAAGACGAGCGGGCCGGGGCCGATCCGCTCGGCCAGAGCCACTGCGGTGGCGACGGTCGCGTGACCGCAGAAGGCGACCTCGGCAAGCGGGCTGAAGTAGCGCAGCCGGAACCGGCGCGCCGCGTGGTCTGCGGCGGTGACGAACGCGGTCTCCGAGTAGCCGACTTCGGCGGCGGTCGCGAGCATGGCGGCATCATCGAGTGCGGTCGCGTCGAGCACTACGCCAGCCGGGTTGCCGCCGGCGGGGTCGGTGGTGAAGGCGGTGTAGCGCAGGGTCTCCGGGCGTGTCTTCAGGCTCATGCGCCTACTGTGGCACTGCGTAGACATCCATACCAACGATGGATATCGATCGAATCCACCGCAGTACCCGATGGCAATCGATATCGTCGGCTGCATGGACACCCGACTGCTGCGCACCTTCGCCACCGTCGCCCGGACCGAGAACCTGACTGCCGCCGCGGAGCGCTTGCACCTTGTCCAGTCCACCGTGACCGCCCAGGTGCAGGCGCTGGAGAAGGAGCTCGACGTGCGCCTGTTCGACCGGCTGCCGCGCGGGGTGGTGCTCACCAGCGCCGGACGCGAGGTGCTGGCCCAGGCCGAGGCGGTGTTGGAGGCCGAGTCCCAGCTGCGGGCGGTCGCCGCCTCGGCTGGTGGCGCGTGCGGTCCTGCGACCGGACGCGTGGTGCTGGCGGCCGGCGAGACGCTGGTGTCCGCACGGCTTCCGGGAGTCATCGCCGCGCTGCGGCGCAGCCACCCCGGGATTGAGGTGGACCTGCGCACGATGGGGACCGCAACCGCCGTCGCCGCGCTCCGCACCGGCGAGGTGGACCTGGCCCTGCTGCTGGAGGACGAGGCGGCCTTCCGCGACATCGAGTGCTCGCCACTGGCCCGCGAGCCGCTTGTGCTGGTCTGCTCCTCCGAGCACTCTGTCGCCGCCCGCAGCGCCTCCGACTCGCCCACCGACTGGGCGGAGTTGGCCCGCGAGGACTACTTCCTGCACGAGCAGGGCTGCTCCTACAGCGACCGCTTCATCGAGCGGCTGCTCGCCGCCGCCAAGGGCGCGCCGCCCCGGATCACGCGCTTCGGCAGTCTGGAGGCCGCCAGGTCCTGCGTGGCCGCAGGCCTCGGCCTCAGCCTGCTGGCCCACGCGAATGTCGCGGACGCGCTCGCGGCGGGCCGCCTGACGCAGGTGCCCGGCCCGCAGTTCCCCGACGTCACCGTCCAACTGGCCCGCCACCACCGACGCTGGCTCTCCCCCGCGGCGGCCGCGCTCACCACGGAACTGCCACACCACTTCCCGCACTGAGCGCAGTTGCGCCCGCGGACAGCGAGCCCAACCGCGCGCCCGGACGGCCGGTCACTCATCACGCACGACCACGAATTCACCTCGCATCTACTCGCCTAAGCCGTGCGAATGCTGCGCCGCGTTTCTCGCCCGACGTGCAGTAGCGTCTTGCGCCCTTCACCACCAGGAGCAGCAGAACGGTCGGCGGCCGGGCAGCTCGAGGCGCTGCACCCGGTGGCTGACGGCCGCCGGCGGCTGCGGCCTGGAGGGAGCGGAGCGCGTCCTGCACCTCAAGGGCAGGTACTCCAGGTAGTACCTGTGCGCGGGTTGAGTTCCCTTCCCCCTGAGCTTGACGTTTTTGGTCCGCCGCCTAACGGGGCTCGAACTTGTTCGGGGTTTCCCGTGTTCACGGCATGTCCGAGGGGCCGGGACCTGATCCTGCGGGAAGGGTCGGCGCGGTTTGGAGGCCGGAATCGTGGAACTGGTCGAGCACAAGGTTCAACGAGACGCGTTTGCGGCGGTGACGGCATTCCGATCCGAGCTGTACGCGTGCTTGGTCTCCCGGAGCGACGCCCTTTTCGAGCTGTGCGACGCCCTGCTGTGCACCGACGGGCCGGTCCGCACGCTCGTGGATCTGGCCCTCGCGCCCGAGCATCGGCGCGGACACGGAGCCCTCTACGCTGGGCTGAACCGGGGCCGGATCGACGTGGCTCGGCTCCGCCGGGCCTTGGCGGGCGTGCCCTTGCCCCGGGGCCGCCGACGGCCGTCTGGTGTTGGCGGTGGACGTCTCGCCGTGGCTGCGTCCGGACGCCGACACGTGCTCGGACCGGTCGTTCTGTCACACCTTCGGCCGGGGCCTGGGCAAGCACCAGATGGTGCCCGGGTGGCCGTACTCGATCGTGGCCGTGCTGGAGACCGGTCGCACGTCGTGGACGGCGTTGCTGGACGCGATTCGGTTGGAGCCCGGCGCCGATCTGGCCGCGGTCACCGCCGAGCAGATCCAGGAGGTCGTCGAACGGCTCGTCGAGGCTGGCCAGTGGCGGCCGGGCGACCTGGACGTCCTGGTTGTGTTAGATGCCGGCTACGACGCACCCCGCATCGCCCACCTCCTCGCGGACATGCCGGTCGAGGTGCTGGGCCGACTCCGCTCGGACCGGGTGATGCGCAAGCCGGTCCGGGTGCCGTGGATCTGCCCGCCGCAAGGCGGGCGCCCACCCAAACACGGCGGCGAGTTCGTCTTCGGCCGCCCCGAGACCTGGGGCGAGGCCACCGCGGTGACCCTGACCGACACCGACCGGTACGGGACAGCGACCGCGACCGCCTGGGACCGGCTCCACCCCCGGCTGACCCGCAGAGCGGCATGGGGAAATCACAAAGGCCCCCTGCCGATCATCGAGGGCACCGTGATCCGGTTGACGGTGGCGAAGCTGCCCAGCGGAGGAGTGAACAAGCCCGTCTGGCTCTGGTGGTGTCGGCGTACACGTGAACGTGGCTCTGGCAAGATTTTCGTAGGCGGAGATCATCTCGTCAGGAGGGTCGGTCGGTCTGCGGGGCGGGCAGCCTTTGACTGTGCCCTGGTGAACTGGTCAGTCTGTTACCGCAGTTGTCTGACGTGCTCGTGGTCTCGGTCGAGGTCTCTGATGCTGTGGTGGTGGTCCGGGCCCGCACGAGATCCGGTGTTCCGGCGGGATGTACGGGATGCGGACAGCTCAGCGGGTGGTGCCACAGCCGCTATACACGGCGCCTTTCCGATGTCACGCTCGCAGGCAAGCCTCTACGCATCATCTTGTCCGTACGCCGTCTGTACTGCGAAAACATAGCCTGCTCGAAGGCAACCTTCGCCGAGCAAGTACCGGGGCTGACCGTGCGCTACCAGCGGCGGACACCGGCGTTGCAGCGCCTGGTGGAGGACGTCGGAGTCGTGCTGGCCGGCCGGGGCGGTTCCCGGATGCTTCGGATCCTGAAAATCAGGCTCTCGCGGGTCGCCGTCCTGTCCCAGCTGATGCGGGTGCCGTTGCCGCCCCTGGTCACGCCCCAGGTGCTCGGGGTGGATGACTTCGCACTCTACGGCGACACCTACGGAACTCTCCTGGTCGACGCCACCACCCGGCTTCCGCTCACTCTCTGGGAAGGACGTGACGCGGAACGGCTCGGCCGCTGGCTCCGCGAACACCCAGGTGTCGAGGTCGCCTGCCGTGACGGTTCCCTCGCATATCGGCAGGGCATCACCGCCGGCGCCCCGGACGCCGTGCAGGTCAGCGACCGATTTCACCTATGGCAGGGCCTCTCCCGCCGAGTGCAGGACATCGCCTCAGCCCACCGCGGCTGCTTGCCCGCAGCACCGCCTCCGATCGGCGATGCGGGTTCCGCACGGGTCGAGGAAACCGTCGAGAACACCACCGCGGACACGCGAGCCGAGCGCCACGCCCGAAGGCTTTTCGAAGCCGTTCAGACCTTGACCCGCTCTGGTCGGAGCCACAGCTCCGTGGCCCGGGAGCTCGGCCTGAACCGCCGCACCGTCAGCAAGTACGCCCGAGCCCACACCTGGCAGGAGGTCGTGCGACGCCCTCCACGCAAGCCCTCCACCCTGGATTTCTACCTCGACTACCTGCAACAACGCTGGGACGAGGGACAACACAGCGCGAAGATCCTGCACGAAGAACTGCAGACCAAGGGCTACCTCGGCCACTACCAGCGCGTGAAAATGGCCGTCGCGCCCCTCCGGAAGGGCCTGCCCATTGACGAGCCACGCGAGCGACCGCCCTCACCACGAGAAGCTGCCCGATGGATCACCACCCACCCGCACCGCCGCGGCCCGCACATCAACGACCGTCTGCCCCGCCTCCTCGACCACTGCCCTGAACTCAGGACCGCCCATGACCTGGTCCGCCGATTCGCCGACATGCTCGACAACCGCGACGCGACATCCCTGCCGGAGTGGCTGGAAGACCTCGCCAACACCGGACTCGCACCGCTGACCGGCCTCGCCAGAGCCCTGCGCGAAGACCGGGATGCCGTCGCCCAGGGCATCACCACCCCTTACAACTCAGGTGTCAACGAGGGCCGCATCACCGACGTCAAGTTGCAGAAGCGCCTCATGGCCGGACGCGCCGGCGTCCGTCTCCTCAGACACCGCGTCGTCCTGATCGCCCACCTCCGACGACGCTATGCCGACCGGCCGACCATCTCACCGAGATGATCTCCGCCTACGAAAATCTTGCCAGAGCCACGTTCACGTGTACGCCGACACATCGAGAGCACCACCCGGACGAAGCCGGACGGGGAGGTCATCCGGGTTGCCGGTCGCGATCAGCGCTCCACCCCCTTCCGCGAGGCCCGGGACTTCCTGGACGACCTTGGCGTCCCCGGCGGCGTCACCGTCTGGACCGCGCGCAGCCAGCAGACCCACGTCTACGCCGACCGACGCGCGGACGGCACCTGGGTGGGCCTCGACCGGCTGACCGGAACGTGGGTGCCGCTTCCCGCGGCCGCCGATGCGAGCAACTCCCCCACCCCCACGCCGACCAGCGAGGAGAAGCGCTGATGCCCGACTCCCAGTTACTCACTCCCGAACAGCGCCTCGTCTCCGCGAAGCGAGACCTCGGCCTGCCGATCGTCGTCATCTGCGGCTCCACCCGGTTCATGGGGGAGATGGCCGAGGCGGACTTCCGGGAGACCGTCGCCGGCCGATTCCGACAAGTTCGCAGATTCTTGGAGCAGGTCTGCGTCGAACCCACCGCTCCACAGCTCTCCTGAGTGGGCTTGACCAGCAGGTTTGTCGGCAATCTACCGACGCAGAATATGGCGAGACGATGGATCTGTCCGTCGACATACTGGGGCCGGTTGTCCGGTTGCCGAAGGAGATGCGTCAGTGGAGGATCCAGGGTTCACCGTGGTTGTGACCGAATCCGGGGGTGGCGGTCAGCAAGCCCTGCTGGCGGTCAGAGCGGTGACTGGACTGAGCCTGTGGCGTGCCAAGCTCCTGCTGGATCGTGCGCCTGTGACGGTTCTGGAGGAGGCCCCGCTCGACCGGGCGGCGGTCGCGGCCCGGCGGCTGCAGGAGGCCAGCGTCCCCGCAGAGGTCCGCTGCACTTGGTGCGACAGGACGGTGCCCCGCGATGGGACGCTGCTGGCCCCAGAGCCCTGTGGGTCCCGTTACTGGCCGACCGCCCATTGCAGGGCGAACTCCCTCGCCAGCTGTGACTGCACGTTCTGCAGTACCTACGGGCAGACCGCTCTTACTCTCTGACGCTACGCCAGATCCCGCTATCCGGGTTCAAAGAAGCTCTCGTCCGCGATCGCGGATATCGCCGATTCGATGTTCTCGGGCGTAAGACTCGGGACCACCGGCAGACTTCTCGCCGTGAAGCGCCCGATCCGAGCGACGTCACTCGCTACCGACTGCGCAAGTCGAACTGGGTCATACACCTCGACGACTCGCCGGCCGCCGCCCCAGACGACCGTCACGTCCAGCCAGCCTTTGGCTTCCTGCATCGCCCAGTCGTACTCGTCCATGGGTGCAGGCCACTCGATCCGATAATCCATGACTGGATCCTGTCGCACCCACACGACGGCGATGACGCGAATTCCTGCTCCGTCGAGGAGCATGGGCCCGTTCACGGGCGTGTGGGGTCGGGACGAAGTCGGGCGGGGTGCGCGGCACCGAGGTACTTCATGGCCGTTGTGGGTGCGATCCCGAACACTCTGATGAGGTGGATCGGATCCGCGGTGTGCCGGGCTTCGTCCAGGATTCGGTCACTTCGTAGAGCGCCCGCGCGCAGGCCCAGTGCTATGAAGGGCTTCTTGGCCACCAGGGCGGCCACGGGGGCGTTTCGGTCGTCAACGGCGGTCTGCCGGCTGACGTGCTCCTGAAATCTAGGAGTAACTGGCATTTCCCCACACGAACGAGTGAAGCCCTTCGCCACGCCTTCGACCAGGCAAGAGCCCTGGCACACACCCGTCCAGCGAGCCAGCGAGCCCGTCGGAACTCCAGTCGGGCCGTCGTCCGTCCGGGCTGCGACATGAAGCAGCCGAATCCCCTGTGGGCCGTCCTGACCGAACGCGAGGAGAAGAACAGCGTCGCGATCGCCTCGAATGAGTCGTTCGGAGGCTGGACGAAGACCTTCACCGACCCCCGCCTCTGCGCGGCCATCGTCGACCGCCTCACCTTCAACGGCACCATCATCGAGACCGGCACCGACTCCTACCGCCTCGCCAGCACCCGAGCCCGAGCTGAGGAACCGGTCAAGGCCAGCTGAACCATCCAAGTCCGCCCTGCCTGCGGCGGGGCGGACTCACAGCCAGGACACCTGGGCCAGTCGTGAGATCCTCTCCATCATGTTCGAGAGCGAGCGCAACCAGCGGGCGATAGCAGGCGTCGAGGCCCACGTTCGCGACTTCTTCACCGGCCACATGATCACGATCAGCGACTACGACCTGGGACCTGAACGAAGGGAAGCGGTTCCCGACCTGCGGATCCTCACCGTCAGCCCAGGACCGCGCGCCGACAGCTGGGCCTACATCACCGCCGGCTGCTGGTCCACGGTCGAGACGGACGGCCACGGCCTCGAATTCGTCCTCACCGCTCCCGTCCGCGACGAACGCTTTGCTGAGCTCCTGGCCATGACCGCCTACTACCACGCCGATCACCACCTCGATGTCGAGCACAGCCTGCCCATCGGGGAGCCGTGGCTGCCTGGGTCCCAGTGCGACCACCTGCTGATCAGCCTCCCCTACTTCCATGACCCTGACCTGGAGCACTGCCCGCTGCCGGACGGCCATGCCCGCATCCTCTGGGCCCTGCCGGTCACCGCAGCTGAGATGGCATACCGCCGCGAGCACGGTCACGAGGCCCTTGAGCGGCTCTTCGACGAGCACGGGATCCTCTCGACCGATCCAAGGCGTCCATCCGTCGCCTGAACCTCGCGGGCACAGTCCGGGCACAAGCGACAGCTGGGGAGTCCTCCAGCGCCGTCAAAACTCGTCGACAAGTTGAGGCACAGCGATCACCGATTGCCGCCCAAAGTCATCGATGCCTTCAAGCCCTACCTCGACCAGCGATGGCAGGAGGGTTGCACTGCCGGCATGGATCGAGGCCGCGGCCAACGCCGACCTGCCCAGCCTCCAGCGATTCGCCCGGCACCTGGAGCGTGACCTCGACGCCGTCACCGCCGGGCTCTCGCAGCCGTGGAACTCCGGGGTTCTTCTTCGGCGCCAACTCCGGAAGCCCGCGCGGGCTGGCGGACATCCGCGGATGGGAGGCCATGCCCCTGTGGAAGGCCCCTGGGCGGCGATCTCCCGGGCGGATGCCTCCTGCCCGGCATAGAGGGTCTCGTACTCCTCGGCCGGGCGCTGGACGGTCGCGGAACATCTTGGAGGAGTGGCGGGGGTTGAGGATCTGCTCCCTCGTGCCCCACCCCTGCGACGGCCGCTGCTGGAAGAGGTCCCCTTTAGCTGCTTCTCGTCGGCCGCCTCGACCAGCTCAGTAACCAGCGGTCCGGCTCACTGCCGCGACGGTCCGAGCCGCTCGTACACCCTCACCTGTCGCCCGTGGGTCCGCTTCACGGCCACGATCGCGAAGTACTGCTTCAGTACGGACATCTTCGTCTTGTCCCGCTCGGTATTCACCGGTATCCCCGGAACGTCTGTCACCAGCAGTATCCGTTGCTCAGCAAGCATCGCGGTTCGGATCCGGCCGGGGTCCGCCTCTACGCCTTTCAGAGTCCCGGACGCCTCGGGGCTCTGCGCCAGGGCTATGTCCCGCAGACCGGAAAAGTCATCCGGGGTGACGGACTTGGTGTCCCGGCGTGCTGAGGGGATGAAGAGGACGACATTCCCGGCTTCTTTCAATCGCTGGACATCAGCCGCAACGGCCCGGACATCGTCGACCCGGCTCGCAGGGGATCGTTTGGCCAACAACTGCGGCAGCAGTCCCACCGTTGCGAAGACGACCACGACAGGAACGACCAAATCGGCCAGCCCGGGCCTTCTGGACCGGACTGCCTGTAGCGCTGAGCCGATCAGGCTGCCGATCAGCAGTGCAAGTCCCAGCTCACTGAACAAAACGTACCTCTCCAGGTACAACGGCTGAATGAGGGACAGACCGATGAGACCGAGCTGCGGGATCATCAATAGCGGTAACCCCACCGCGGCTGCGGACAGTCGCCCCACTCCTCGGGAGGGGTCCAGCAGTGCACCAGTCCCGCCGATCAGAAACAGGATTGCCGGGCCAATGAGCATATGCCAGGTCAGCGGCGGGATCCAGGACACTTGGCCGGACTGCCCCCGGCTGAAAAGGATGAGAGGGAGCACGCAGATCACGACCGCCGAGGAGACTACGGTCCACGGCTTCCACACACCGCGGCCGGCCCGTACCCAGAGCAGCGTCGCCATATGTGCGGACAGCATCATGAGCGAGAGCCAGTTCAGGAGTCCGCTCACCGTCACAGCGACGCCGTATGCCGCCCAGTACACAGCCCGGCCTCGCTGCTGGAGCGCCATCACGAGGAGCAGGGTCGCGATCGCCGCCCCGGCTGCAACAAAGGCGTAAGGCCGTCCCTCCTGCATATGGAACTGCACCGCGGGAAGCAGGACGAATGCCACCCCTCCGGCAATGCCCACCCATGTTCCCGCCAGGCGTTCTCCGATGCGCCCGACACATGCGGCCGCTATCCCCGTGGCTATGACCGAGGGGAGTCTGAGGGTTGTGGTGCCGGCTCCGAAACACTCGAACAGCGCGTGCATCAACAGGTAGTAGGCCCCGTGTACGACGTCGATGTTCTGCAGCAGGTGCCAGATTTCAGGCGTTGAGCGTGTGGCCACCTGCCAGGTCGCGGCCTCGTCCCGCCAGACGCTGCCCTGCCGTGACAACCCCCATAAACCGAGAGCAAGGGCCCCGAGGAGCGGGATAAGCCAGCTGACTCCATAGCTCCGCCTGGGATTGGTCGCCGACGGATCGAGTACAGCACCGCCCCTCGATATAGGGGGAATCGAAGAAGACTCGCATACAGAAGGCATAAGGTAAAGGATTTCGGAGCGGCTGGCCGGACAGTGCGGAGTCCTGAGTTCTTCCCGTGCTCGACGGCCGGGCACCGTGGGTACCGCTCTCTGAAGCAGTGCTGCAGGACTCCTAATGATCAGCATGTCATCTGAACTCCGCTTGACCCAAACCTTTCCGGCCAAGATCCCAGCCACCTTCAAGGCAAACCAGAACATGGGGCAGGAGCGTCTTCACTCCCACCGCGTGAACAGACACACGGTCTGCCAGTGACGCTTTGGGCTTTGCGCCTCTGGAACGATCTACCTGGCGCCTTTCAGACAAGAGGAGACTTTCAAGTCAAGCTTCCACTCAAGCGGAACCTGTAACCCCTCTATTGACCCGACCCGCCCCCGGGGACCATCCCCGCGGGCGCGGGGAGCAGGGCCCGCACCCCGGCACCCCGGTCACGGTCACGGGACCATCCCCGCGGGCGCGGGGAGCAGACTTATTGACCTGCAGTTTTACGGCACGCACGGCCCCGCGCCAACCACTTTCACCGAACCGGGCAAATCACCTCTAACGTGTTGCAGCGCTGCGGATCTACATCACCTCGAGGAGCGTGGTCCCTTGATACGCGTGCCGACCACCAGGGGCGTGAAATGGGGGACGCGCCGCGATCGTGTCCTTGGAGGGCGCAGGCTGCACGGAGGGGGTGAGACGTTGGCCGACGCCTGGTCGACGTCAGCCGCCCCAGCTGTGCTAGGGCGCTCGCACGGGGCCGAACCCTCTTCGCTGCCGGTAGCTCGGATAAGCCGGTAGGGGAAGGTGGATGCTCCTTCTCCCTTACCGGCGTCCGAACCTTCGTCGCTTGGAGGCTTTGCTCCATCCGGGCTTGTCGGGTGTGGTGTTCGTCGGCGGATCGGTGCCGTTGACGGAGGGGCGGTGGATGAGGGTCAGGCCTTCATGGTCGACTGGGTTCCAGGCGTGGTCGAAGGTGCGGAAGGTGTATCCCTGCTCGTTGTTGGTTGTGTGGGCGAGCAGTGCCCTGCCTTGGCCGGCGTACTGCTGGACCTCGTTCCACAGGGCGTCGCGGATTCTTGCCGATGGGTTTCCGATGAAGACGCCGGCGGAGATCTCCAGAAGCCAGCGGGTGAGGAATCCGCGTAGGCCGGCGGGGCAGTTGGTCAGAACGATGACGGTCACCAGGTCAGTGCCATGTCTTCGTAGCGGCTTTCCTCACCGGGCGGGGTGCTGTCGCCATAGTTCCAGCCGGCCGCTACTTGTCCGCCGCGGTCGCTTTGCAGCATGACGACGTCCCGGGCCCCGTCCAGGTCTGTCTCCCCTGCTTGTTCGGTGCCCAGGAGGAGTCGTTTGATGTCGTCGACGCAGCGGTCGAGCAGGGATTCCTCGTGGATGCGGTCGCGCAGTGCCCTGCGTGTCCGGGAGCCGACGTCCTCCTCTCCTTCGGCCGCGACGTCGAAGGCGAGGGGGATGCCGATGTCCGTCTTGTAGAGGTCGGCGACGTCCAGAACGAAGGAGAGCTCATGTCCGGAGTGGACGAACCCGAGTGCCGGGCTGCAGCCCAGGGACATGACCACGGCGTGCGCGACGCCGTACATGCACTGCGCCGCTGCGGTGATCGCCTGGTTGACCGCGTCGCCGGCGGTGAAGTCACCGGGGACGTATCTGCGGCCGCGCCAGTGCACTCCCGTCCGCGCGGCCTGGGCGCGGTAGCACTTCTTCACGCGGTCGCCTTCGCGTCCGAGTAGTTCGCGGCGGGTCGCTCCGCTGGGGTCCTCGTCGGGGAATCTCAGCCGGTACATGGCGCGCGCGACGGAGAGGCGGGAGCGGACATTGGCCCACTGGGTGGCCTGGGCCTCTGCCAGTGCCGAGGAGCGGCTCAGCGCCCGTCCGCTGGCGTAGTAGCGCACGCCCTGTTCTCCCACCCAGATGACGGCGGCGCCGGTCTCGCCGAGGACGCTCATGGCCTGGTGGGTGACGCGGGTGCCGGGTCCCAGGAGCAGGGTGCCGATCGTCGCCGAGGGGATGTGGGTGACGCCGTTGGCGTCGGTGGCGGTGATGGCGTTGGCGTCCCGGTGCACTGTGCAGCGCTCGAGGTAGATGTAGGACAGGCGGTCGCTCGCGCGGGTCAGTTCACGCGGGGTGAGTGCACCGCGCTGGGACACGGTCGTCACCGGGTCTCTCCTTGTGGGAGGGGTGCCAGGGTCATCAGTCCGCAGCCGTAGGCCTTCGCCTTGCCGATGCCGTGGGTGAGTGTCCGGCGCATGAGGCCGGGATCGGTGACTTCGAGGCGGCCGTCGAAGGTGGCGGTGACCAGGGTGACGGTCCTGCCGCGCTTGGCGCCGGAGTGGCGGGATCTGTCGAACGCGTGGGAGCGGGGGTCTCGGACGGTCAGTTCGTAGCGGTCGCCGTGGTGCTCACGGCCCTGGTGGGTGGTGCCGGCGGGCAGGAGGCGCTTGTCTTTCGGTTTCTCGAGGATGCGGAAGCCGCCGCGCTGCTGGCGTTCGGGGTCCAGCAGCCAGCCCATCTGGTGGTGGGGGGTCAGGTGGGCGGTGCGTTTGCGTGGCTCGTCGTCGGTGCGGCGGATGTGGTGGACGGGGTTGGCTGTCAGGCGGAAGCTCCAGCGCTCCCCCACGGCGAGGCGGTCGAGCAGGGGGGTGTAGGAGCGGGTCTGCCAGCCGGGGGTGTCGATCATGGCTGTGGGCCAGCCGGCCTGTTCCACGAGGTGGGTGAGGTCGGGGGCTTCGGGGCTGGCGAGGAAGAGGAGGACTTCGCCGGGTGCGTTGTGGTCCAGGCGCCACAGGACTCGGGGTGCGTCCGCTGCCGGGTGGTCGGTGGGGAGCAGCGTGGGGAAGGAGGACATGACGGCTGCGTGCAGGACCTGGGGGGAGGAGAGCAGGCGGCGGGCTGCGGTGCGGGCGGTGTTCACCCTGAAGCGGGTCAGGTACATCAGGCGCTCTCCTCGGGCAGCACGTCGAAAGGGTCGTGTGGGGGTGTGGAGGGTGCCGTGTGGGGGTGGGGGATGTCGATGTCGTGGCGCACGAGCGTGCGCAGGGAGTGGCGGCGGTGGTGGGCGGCGAAGCTGATGGGCTGGTCGCGGATGGTTTCGGCCGTCATGGAGCTCTGCGGTTCCTCGAGGAGTACGGGGAGCGTGATGCGGGGGCCGGTGCGGTGTCGTCTGGCGTGCCAGGGGGAGGCTTGCCAGGGTTCGCTGGTCAGGGCTTGGAGCAGGTCGTGGTGGGGGTGGAGGTTGAGTTCGACGGGCTGGGCCGGGGGGCAGGAGCGGCGGCCGAGGAAGGGGGGGTAGACGGGGGCCTTGAGTGCGTCGTGGAGGTCGGTGAGGAGGTTCAGGTCGCCTTCTACGGCGGCGACGAAGACGGCGTCGGCGAGGTAGAAGCGGTCGGAGAGCGGCATGGACTTCTCGGTCGGCCAGTGGATGGCGGTCTGGAAGTCGCGCAGTCGGGTGCCGGGCTGGTCGATGCGGACGCCGAAGCGCAGGTCGGCCAGTGGCTGCAGTTGCTGGTCGTCGTCTCTTTGGATGCCGCGGGCGGCGGCAAGGAGGCCGATGACGCCGCTTTTGGTGGGGGCGGACTCGGTGGTGCGGCGGGTGAAGCGGGCTGAGGCCCCCCACGACTGCAGGGGGCCGGCGAGCCTGAGGGTCAGGACGCTCATGCGGGCGTCTCCAGGCGCTCCGCGACGGCGTGGCCTACGGCGGTGAGCAGGTCGCCCAGCGTTTCGGTTTCGGTGCCGATGCCGCTGAGTTTCTGGGTGTTGGGGCCGACCCTGAGGATCCAGGTGAGGGTGGAGGTGTCGTCGCCGTACTTGCGCTCGATGTCGGGGATGTACTCGGCCAGTCGCTCGACTGCCTCGCGGACGTGGCCACCCTGGTCGCCGCGGACTGCTTCTTCGAAGGCGGAGACGAAACTGATGGGGCGGGTGGTGCGGAGCTTGACGACTACGGCCTCGGGCAGGGTGTGGTTGCCGAAGGTGTTGATCTTTCCCTTGGGCAGGGAATCGATGAAGCTGCGGGTGAACGCCTCGACGGCGCGGCGGACCGGAGTGGCCACCGGTTCGTCCTCGCGCAGGCCCTGGCCGAGGTTGTCCGCCAGCTGGTGGATGCCGAGGGCGGCGTAGCGGTAGAGGGTGCCGGAATTGAAGTCGACGGTGCCGATCATGCCGGCTCCGGGTCGACGAACCCTGGCGTGGGCACCAGCAGCGCGACGGCCGTGCCCACCAGGATGCCGAGGATGTTGTCCTCCACCCGCGCGGTGCCGTAACCGACGAGTTCGCCGCTGCCCAGGACGAGGATGCCCGTGAGGGCGACCTGGTGCATCTGTGCTCCCAGCCGCAGCAACCGTCCCGCGAACATGCCCACCAGCATCACCGTCGTCAAGGCGAGCGCGCCGGAACCCAGGAGGGTGGCCACGGCGGCGCCCAGGAGCACGCCGAGCACCACTCCGGCGGCGCGCTGCACCGCCTTGCGCAGGGTCCCGTACGGCGTGACCTGGGCGGTCAGGATGGCACCGGCAGGAGCCAGCATCGGCTGCGGCAGGTGGAAGAGGGCATCGGCCGCCCACCCCGACAGCAGCGCCGCCGCCACAGTCTTCAGCACCATCGTGCCGTCCCCGAAGCCCGCCACCGCACGGCCTCGCAGCAGGGCCGCTGTGGGACGCGAGGGGGACAGGCGTCGGGACATCGCAGCCTTCGTCGGCGGGCAGGGGACGGCCTCGGGCCGTCGGCGGGCTCCTGTGCCGCGCGCCAAGCTAGCACCGCGACGGTACGGGCACGGTGACGCCGCGCCTGGACACCCCGTCGAGGAGGTTCAGGAGGGAGACACGGTCACGCCTTGGACGAGGACCTGCGCGTGCCCCCCTCGCCGATCATGCCGACACATCGCGCTGCCGGCCCCGGCGGGGCTCTGTGCCGAGGTCGATGTGCGAGTGCAGCGCGCCGCTCAGGCCGACGGCCAGGCACTCGCGGCGCACCAGGTCGGGGAGACGCTCGACCAGCTCCTCAGACAGGGCCGCGTAATCGACGGCGATCACGATTGCGCCGGCCGCGCCCGGTGCCGGGAGCTGAAGGGAGGGTCGCCGCGATGCTGACGACGCCGCGGCCCTTCATGACGTCTTCCTGCGCAAGCGGGACCTCGCTGATCAGCGTGGTGTCCTGCCGACGACGACGGGGCGTCGAAGCCCAAGGCGAGGACGACGGCGGCCGCCTGAGCCTGTATCGCGACCAGCGCACCGGCGGCAGCGCGGCATCGTCCCCATCGCCGCCCCGGACCTCCACCACGTCTTCCCAGAAGGCGCGTCCGCCTCACCGGGCCCGGTCTCGGCGAGGCCGGCGTCCGTGCTCGGTTGGCGCGTGTTCCCGCCGGTGTGGTGATGTTGCCCAGGCGCGCCCAGACCTTCCGCGCCGCGACGCGACGGATCGGGGGCGGGCGTGCGAGTACGAACGGGAGCGAGCGGCATGGGGACGGCGGCGGCCGGGCCAGCGGGAACACTCGCCGGACGCCGGGTGGTCGTGATCGGCGGTGGTCCGGCCGGCCTGACGGCCGCTATGGAACTGGCCGAGCGCGGTTTCTCCGTGACGGTGGTTGAGGCGCGTGCCCTGGGCGGCAAGGCACGCAGCATCCCGGTCCTGGGCACCGGCCGTGAGGGGCGTCGTGACCTTCCCGGGGAGCACGGCTTCCGTTTCTTCCCCGGGTTCTACCGGAACGTCACCGAGACGATGGCCCGGATTCCCTCTCCAGGAGCCGGTGCCGGTGGCGCCGGGCGTACTGTCGCCGATCGGCTGGTCGCCACGTCGGAGGTGCTGTACGCGCGGGACCGGGGCCGGGACGGCGTGGTCGTGGACATCTCCGGTGGCCCCGCGGCCCGCAGCGTCGAGGCGACGCTGCGGGCGGCGGGCAGGCTGCTGGCCAGGACCCCCGGACTGACCTCGGCGGAGAGCGCCCACTTCGCCAACCGGCTGCTCGTCTACGCCACCAGTGGCGCGGCGCGTCACGACGACGAGTTCGAGAACACCACCTGGTGGGAGTTCACCGCGGGCGCCACCGCCTCGGAGGAGTACCGGCGGCTCTGCGTGATCGGTCCGACCCGCAGTCTCGTCGCGGCCAAGGCCGAAGTGGCCAGCGTCGCGTCCATCGGGCGTACACAGGTGGAGTTCTGGTCGGGACTGCTGGGCGGCTCCGGTCACGCGGAGGCCGACCGTGTCCTGGACGCCCCGACGACGGAGGCGTGGATCGGCCCGTGGGCCGCCCATCTGGCCGGGCTCGGGGTGCGGTTCTTGGTGGGGCATCGGGTGATCCGGCTGCGGACGCAGGGCGGTGCGGTGCGTGCCGCCGCCGTCCGCACCCCCTCCGGTGCTCTGCGCGAGATCGACGCCGACTGGTTCGTCTGCGCGGTTCCGGCCGAGACAGCCGTACGGACCCTGGGCCCGGAGGTGTGCGAGCTGGACGACTCGCTGCCCGACATCGACAGGCTGGAGACGGACTGGATGACCGGCATGCAGTTCTTCTTGCGCGAACCGACTCCGCTCGTCCGGGGGCACATCATCCACGTGGACTCGCCGTGGGCCCTGACCTCCGTCGCCCAGGCCCAGTTCTGGTCCGGTCCGGACTTCGCGGACCGGTACGGCGACGGAACGGTCCGCGACTGCCTGTCCGTGGACGTGTCGGCGTGGGCCGTGCCCGGCCCGCTGACCGGCAAACCCGCCCGTGCGTGCACCCGCGAGGAGGCGATCCGGGAGGTGTGGCACCAGCTGGCGGACTCGCTGCGCCTCGACGGGCGGGAACTGCTCGCCCCGGACCTGGTGCACTCCTGCTTCACGGACCCGGCGATCCAGTGGCCCACCGAACCGGGGGCCCTCGCCCGCAACGCGGAACCGCTTCTGATCAGCACGGCGGGCTCGCGCCGCTGGCGCCCCCGGCCCGCGGGCAAGATACCCAACCTCTTCCAGGCCGGGACCACGTGGACGTCGACCTCAACCTCGCGACGATGGAGGCCGCCGACCAGAGCGCCAAGGCCGCGGTCAACGCCCTTCTTCAAACAGCGGGTTCACGGGCGCCGCAGTGTGTCGTGCGAAGACGCCCGGAGGCTCCCGAACTCGAACGGCTACGGCTCCTGGACGACGCGCTGCACGCGGCGGGCCTGCCCAACGCCTTCGACCGGCCGGCTCCTTGGACGATCACCAGGTGATCAGTACGCGCGTCCTGTGACGAAGGCCGCCAGCGCCCGCAGATCGTCACCCGCCTTCCGCGACGGCGGGCAGGCCCGGGCGAGAGCGTCGAGCGCCCTGCGTTCATGAGCCCTCGCCGCCGCCTCCGCCACACCTCGGGCACCCGAGCCGTCCAGGAGACGCCGTACCTCGCCGGCCTGCTCCAACGTCCACGGCTCGGGCCTCGCGTAGAGCTCGCGCAGCCTTCCCGTACCGGCGACGTCGTGGCGCGTACCCTCCCCGGACAGGGCCACGGCCACCGGGTAGGACTTCTTGCGGGCTGTCAGATCGGCACCGGCCGGCTTCCCCATGACCGCAGGATCACCCCAGAGGCCGAGGACGTCGTCGACGATCTGGAAGGCGATGCCGAGGTTCTCCCCGAACACAGCCAGATCACCGGCGGCCTCGGGAGCGGCCCCCAACGCGCAGGCGCAGGCGAACAAGGAGCCGGTCTTGTCCGCGTGTACCCGGAGAATCGTGGCGGTGTCACAACGGGCTTCCTCCTCCAGGGCGAGATCGAGCGCCTGCCCCTGGGCCAGGCGCACAAGCGCGTCCCCGAGCAGTCCGGTGGCCCGCGCGGCCCCGGCCAGCCTCGGCGGAGCAATCCCCGGCCGGCCGGACACACCCAGGACGTCGCGGAAAGCCAGTTCCAGAGCGTCGGGGGTCAGAGCACGCACCGCGGACTCGACGACGTCGGCACCGAAGACCTTCCACGCCGCCGGCCTGCCCCGCCGCAGCGCGTCGCCGTCCATCACGTCGTCGTGGAGGAGTGAGAGCGTGTGGAGCACCTCCACAGCCGCTGCACCGGCCCGGACCAAGGGATCGTCCTCGCTGCCCGGACCGTCCCCCGTGGCGCGGGCAGCCGCGAACACGAGCGCCGCGCGCACTGCCTTCCCCCGTCCACCCCCGGCGACAAGCTCGCCCCTGGTCCCCCGCCACCCCCATTGATAGGCAAGCACCCCCGCGGCTTCGGGATCCACCCGCTCCAGCAAAGGAGCCACCACCGCGTCCGTACGGCTCCGGGCCTCCACAAGAAGGGCCTGAACCCCGGGCGACGACAGCGAGACGGCCGACACAGATCCTCCGGACGCAGCCGGCCGGCCATCGGAAAGGGACCGGCACGGCGGGACTCAAGACGTCCACGAGGCTACCCGGCCGCGCACTCGCTCCCGACCGGGCGCCATGCGCAGAGGTCGTGACGGGGGCCCGCTTCCACCGCGGATGCTTGACGGACGGCCAGTGGAGCGACGCGTCATCCGCAGCCTGCTCGTCCGCCGGTTCTTCCTCGCCTCTCGCACTGGACTCCAGGCTCAGCAGCCGCGCCCCGCCACCACCCCGCAGGGGCATCACGCAGCCTGACATGCTCGTTCCCCAGCGCGCCCCAGGTCGACTCTGCACTCGCCTGAGCCGCACAATGCCCCCTCTGGGAGAGCCTCGATCCGCTCGGCTCAGGAGATCCACAGGAGTATCGCGTCGCCCTCCCGGGCCGCGGCGCGCAGGTACTTCGCGAGGTCGGCCCAGTGGGCGGCGACCCAGTCCGGTTCCTCGCCGCGCTCCCAGACGATCTGCGGATAGACCTCCGCGGCGGCAAGATCGGCCGGGGTGACACCGTCGGTCAGACTGTCGGGAGCGTGGGCCTCCAGGGCATCCACAGCAGCCCGTACCCGGTCGGCGGTGAGGAGCCGGGGCGGACCGTACCCCCAGTCCTCGCCCTCCGGCCAGGGCATGTCCGCCTCCCCGAAGACCACGTCCACCGGAAACCCACGCCGGCCCAGCAGGAAGTCGAGGGCGTGCCACGCCTTGTCCGTCTCATGCACCCGCGCCTCAGCGGCCGCTTCATCGCCGCCGTACTGCGCGTGCGCGTGCTCGGCGGCCCAGCCGGGTTCCTGCAACGCGCGCTCGAGTTCGGCCGGGGTAAGACGGAGGTAGTGCCCGATCATGCTCATGGACCACATCGTAGGAGAAGGCACTGACAAGACCCCCTGGCGTCCAGCAAGGTGAACGGCGTGGCCAGGGCCGCTGCCGACCCCGCCGCAGGCGAACGTACGGGGCCGGTGAAGGGGCGTCGCGCTCCGATGGGGTGTGCCCTGAGCCGAAGCACCATGGCCCCGCCGTACGGGGTCAGGCCGTAGCCACGGTGGCCGCCGGCGTCGCGGTGCGCTCGCAGCAGGGCTTGCCGAGGCGCGCGGAGGAAGGCCGCTCTCAGCGCCAGGTGCCTCGCGCCTCGCCCACACACACGCAGACCGATGCCCCGGCGCAGGTCGGCCGGGAGCCCTGTGACAGACCCCTTCGGCGCGGAACGAAGGCATCCGCTGTCGACGCCGTGACAGGATGCCGACGTTTCACGGGACGGCCGGATGCAGTCAACCCAAGGGGATCGTACGGAAGATGAAGATATTTCGGCGGCGTGGAGCCTCTCAGGGCGGGGATCGTGCCGAGCAGGCGATCCGTGAGTACCGGACGGCCTACGAACGGGGGCTCGCCGCCGAGCAGGGCCAGGGGCCGGCACAGGCGCTGGCCGAGTTCGCGCGGGCTCAGCACGCTCTGGACCGTTTGGACACCGCTTCCCCGGACCTGTCTGAGGTTCCCCGGGCCAGGGCGGGACTGCTCTACGCCATGGGGCGGGCCAGGACTGATGTCGGAGACGCGGCCGGTGCGGTCGTAGCCCTGGACCAGGCCGAGGAGCTGTACCAGCGGATGGAATCGGAGGAGCTCCCCACCCGAGAGGAGGGTGAGCAGAGGGGTGACCTGCAGGAGTCGGGTCCCGTTTCCGCGGTCGTGCTGGTGGCCGATGTCCAGCTGCGACGGGCCCGAGCCTATGCCGAGTGGGGCCGCCCGTTCAGTGCGCTCAGCGATCTGGACATGTCGATCGGTGGGTACATGCGGGCGGGGGCCTTCACTCCCCTCTCGGATCGGTCCGGGGACGTGGCGCGGATCCTCGCGGTCGGGGCGGTGATCCAACTGCGCGTAGGGGACCATGAACTGGCTCTGGAATGCGGCCAGGAGTCCCTCGCTCGATACCGGGAGATGGGCCGGATCGGCGCTGAGGCGATCCCGTACGCGATCGGATTCGCCGCCCCGGTCGTGTCCATGCTGGAGGCGGCGCGTGGGCGGTGGGACGCGGCGCTGGCCGTGGACGGCGTGATCTTGGAGGCCGCGGAACTCGGCGGGGTCGGGAGTTCTCGGGCTCATGCACGCATCGGTGTCCATCTGAGAGAGGCCGGGCGGGAGGCGGAGGCGGCCGAACATCTTGCCATGGCCGCCCGCGGGTCGCACGACCGGGTTGCGGAGATGGAGCGGGAGGTCGGGGCGGCGCTTGCGCCGAGTCTGCGGGAGGTACTGCTGGAAGCGGAGCGGACGGCGTCCACGAGGCTCGCGGGCGGTGTGGGGGCCGGCGGCCTGGATCCGCTGGAGATCCGGACGCTACGACTCTCCCTCTGCGGCGGTGACAGGGCCAGGTTCTCGGCCACCGGCCGGATGAACGTGGTCGACGCTGTTCCACGCCAGGTCACTTCGCTCGCCCGGATCGGCCACCAGCTGATCGCATCCGATCGCCCACACGCGGCACTGCGCGCCCTCTGGGAGGCACTTCTTCTCTGCGATGCCGCACGCCGGTTGACCGCCTTCAACACCGGCGACTCCACCGCGACCGTGCCGCTGCGCGAGGCCGAGGAGAGCGCCTTGGCCGGAGCCGCCGTCCTCGTCGACGCACTGGAACGCGCTGGCGATCCCGTGAGCGACGCGCTCACCGCGGACCTCAGCAACGCCAGGAATCGCCTGGGCCTGTCGGTGCACTGATCATGCTGCGCGTTGACGGTCCCCGGTGAGGACGGCTGCGGCGAGGGCGGTCATGCCGTTCGGCTGGGGCCGGGGGTTGGCGGAGGACACGGCAGCACTCGAGACGCGCGATGCCGCGTTCGGCTCGCGCTCTCACCACGGGCAGGGCCCGGTCGACAGACGACAGACGACACGTGTCGACAGGGGTCTTCGGGGTCAGACCTGCTCACCTACTCGGCCCATGCCGACCAGGTAGTCGTTGCCTCGACTGGGACGTGTGTCACCGGGTCGGCAGCACCGGGTAGATGCGGCACCACCGCGGTGTTGGGGATCGGCATCAGGAGTGCAGGGTCTCCTGTGCCCAGATGATCGAAGGGTAGGTCGCTGCGAAGGCGAAGACGAAGCTGTTGAGCCCCATGAGGAAGGCCACGCACACATGGAACGACATCGCTACCCCCAGGAACAGGGCGGTGAAACTTGGCGGCAGCAAGAAGACCACGGGGAACGCCACCTCGAACAGCACGGTGCCGTACGTAGCGCAGACGAAGGACCCGGGTCGGCGTCTTGCGATCTGGGCGATCCATTTCGCGCCGTACGTTCGGGTGGAGACGATTTCGGCCACCGCGGTTCCGGCACGCCAGGAAGGGCCGAATACCTTGGCTACGCCGGCAGCAAAGTACGCCAGTGTCAGTTGGGCGGCGATGAAAGCCAGGCAGGCTTGCTGCGCCAGAGAGTCTGCGGGCGAAAGACGAGCCAGCAGCAGAGCGGTGGAGGAGATCAGCGTGATCTGATCCGAGCCGTCGTTCCCCTGGGGCGTGGCTAGGTGGGAGAGCAGGATCAGAGCGACCAGTGCTCCGCAGAGGAGCGCCGATAGGGAGGTCTGATCCGTGAACATCAGGGCGCAGCCGAGCGCGGCCCGTACGAAGAAGGTCGCCCAGACTCTGTGGCCGTCGAAGAGGAATCCGAGGATGGTTCCGGTGGATCCGGTGGCTGTATCGACCCGGCGGAGCCTTGAGATTCTCCACGAGAGCAGACCCTGTTGTGGCAGCAGTGATCGCGCTCCTGCGGCTTCGAGAGCGGTGATGCATGCAGCGAATCCGATAAGTCGTTGCGTCAGATCAAGCGCGGACTCGGTTGTCATCGCGCGTCACCTTCTTAGCAGCCGGCCGGTGCAGGTTCGAGAGCAGGGTGACCGCGGGAGCCTCATCGGAGTTGTGTCCGCCTGCGGCGAGCACCATGAACTGTACGTGGGTGGAGGCTTCTCCTCTGTGGAATGAGGAAGCCAGGCAGAGTAGCTGAAGGTAGGAGTTATGGAGGACTAACTGCACGTCCGACTTCGGCGGCTCGGTCAGGAGGTTGTTGACGATGTCGGACAGAGCTTTTCCCTGGCGCTTTCCAGGGTTCCAGAGACAGTGGAACCACCGCCACGAGGATCCCACCTCGATCTCGCGCCAAGGTCCGGCTTCCCCGTCGTTCCACGAGCGAATCAAGAGGTAGAAGTCGCGGGAGGCCGGGCGCGGCGCAAAGAAGGTGAACACCGGCAGGAGGGGACTGATCCAGCAGTTGTCCCACCAGGAGAGCAGGAAGGTGCGAACTCTCTTGTGCTGTGCAACGGCGGAAGCGACCCACCAGAGCGCCAGACAGATGCACACTCCGAGTTCCCAGACCTGTGACATGCGACCGCTCCCTCCTTACCAGCCAGAAGCCCCCCGGGCGGGAGGCTTACTTTTCTCCTCCGGAGAGGCGTGAAGAGTACGAGGAGATGATCTGCTGCTTGATCTCTGCGAGATCCTCGACGCTCGCACCCCGACTCACTTCATCGGCCAGGTGCGCCAAGGCGACCAGTTCAGGAACTGCCGCTTCCGCCGGAAGGATCTTGCCGGCCGCAAGGACGTCCGTCACGAAGTCGGCGAAGTCGCTGGCCGCCTCGCGAAGCATGTCGCCGAACGCGGCAAGGTCGGCGGCGGCCTCTTCGCCCGCCTCGCCGGGGCCGCCGGCGGCAGGGAACGCGAAAAGACCGGTTGCGTTTCCGAGTCGGAGACTGTCACCCATGGGCTGCAGATCGCCGATAATCCTGTCCAGCTCGGCGCTTACAAAACCTGATCGTCTACCCTGAATACGGCCGAGCAGATCAGCCATCTGAATTCTGGCCGCAGCCAATGTGATGATCCGAGCATACTGATTTGCGCTTCGGTCTCCGGCGTTCTCTTCGGGCATCGCGTCTCCCAGGCCATTCACGGCGACGTGGACGTTGCGAATGTATAGAAGCTCGCAACCCGAATCAATTACTAGCCTGTCCGTCTGATGACGTGTGCTGCTGAGCCGTGGCCTGTGGTCGAGGGTCAAGGGCACCACGGCGCCTTGAGGATGGTGGTCAGGTGCGAGGATGCTGTCGTGAGGGATGCGATCGACGCGGTGGACTGGGGCGGCATACCAGGCCATCCCGACTGGTACGAACCGGCGCGTGCTGCCCGGGGTCTGCGCGCGCTGACGGGTGCGACGAACCTCGTCCAGGCGGCTGCGGGAGGCTCGTTGCTCGGTGGCGGCGGAATCCTGCATGGTCACAGTGCCGCGGTGTTTCCGGCGGCAGCGGTCGCGGCCCCTCTGCTCCTGGACATCGCGCAGAAGGGGCACCCGCCGGCTCGGGACGTCGCGTTGGGGCTGATCGACGAGGCCCTGGCGTGCTATCCCCACGACGAGTACCGGCGGGTGACGACGTCCTACAGCACAGCCGTGCCGATCTGCTGCGCCATCGCACACCAGGTGCGAACCCGCTCAGCGCTTCTCATCAGCATGGGGCGAAGGGGCAAGGCGCTCGTCGACGGTGCGGCCGAGCACTGGCTTTTCGAGATCGCAGAGTGCGCCGCCGACAGCCAGGACACGGCGGCCTTCGGGGCTCTGGCAGGCAGTCTCCCCAGCGGCGCACACGCAGCGGAACTCCATGCCGGCGGCACAGTCTCCCTACTGGAGGAGGTCGTCCTGGAGTACCCGCCGGTGGACGGCTCTGCTGACGCATGCCTGCGGGTGAGGGGGCGGCATCCGGCGGAACTGCTGCCCGGCGCCGTACTGCTCCCGGCGGAGTGCGGTGACCGCGTTCACTGACCGGCCTCTGCGTCGGTCGTCTCTGCCAGCGGGCCCGGCCTTCGGCCTGCAGAACCACTTCATGGTCATCGAGCGGGACAGCGACATCGCCCCCTGCTGCTGCCGGAGAGGACGACGCGGGCCACGGGCGCTATGGCCGGCCAAGCCTGATGACGGCCCGTCCGCCCTGCAGGTCCACCGTGGAACGGTGCGGCGGGGCGCCGTCCTCCTCGTCGTCCCGCATCACCAGCGCGCTCTGACGTTCCTTGAGCTCGTTCTGCTTGCCCTGCGAGAACGTGGCGTGCAGCTGCTCGAAGCCGGTCGAGGAGACCTGGCCGGTGCGCCTGCCGCGCCCGCTCATGCGGAGCAGCTGGTCGGCGAAGGCAACCAGGGTCAGCACGATCACCAGGCCAGGCAGCGTCACGAACACGGCGAACTCCATCCGGTCATCAGAGCACAGGACGGCCGGCCTGTCACCGGCCGCCGAGCCCCTCCCGCAAGCGGTGCCCCATTCCCCCAGCACGCGCTCCCGCCGTACGGGCCGCCGGGTCACATCCGGCGATGCGCGGGCGGAGCCGTCCCGGCCGAGCATCTGACCCGAGGCCACCTCTGCCGGCCCCGCCGTCGGGCATGATCTGCGGGAGGGCACCACGGGGGCGCCCGCACCGGCTGGGAGCGCATGTGGAGTGGGCAACGCTGGTCGCCACGTTGGGCGGCGGTCTGATCGCGATAGCGGGCACGGTGCTGGCCGACCGTCTGCGTACCCGCCAGGAACACCGCCGCAGTCTTCAGGCGCGCCGCCGGGACGTCTACACGGAGTTCATCGCGGCGGCGGGCGCGGCCCACACCGAACTGCGCCGCCTCGCCCAGAGCGGCGCCGGGTCCACCGACCTGGAGGAGGCGACCCGCCTGGCACTGACGGACGCGCGCATCTACGAGGTCCGCGAGCGCCTCTTCCTCGACGCCAGCGCCCGGATCGCGGGCGCAGGCCAGACCATGTTCGAGTGCCTCCGGGCTCTGCGCAGGACCGTCGCGACCGGCGCGGGTATCTCCACCCCAGCGTTCCACGACGTCTACCACCCCTACCTCGACGCCGTCTGGGCGTACCGGGAAGCCGTCCGCAACGAGCTCGAAGGCCACGCCCTCACCCCGACCGACTTCGGCTGGTCCGCTTGGGACGGCCGTGAACGCTGCCCACACTGCGTACAGCAGCAGACGGGCACCGAGCCCGCACAGCGCTGACCCGCCCCGGCCGCAACTCCAGGACCGTCATGAGGGAGACCACGCGTGACACGATGGGAGGACCGGGCGGCGGCGGGCGGGGCACAGTGGTCGAGCGCGTCCCGACCACTCGTCTTTCCCGAGGCCGGCGCAGTGAAAGGGAGCGCGCCGCTTCGCCTTTCCGCGCTACGGCCCCGCCGCAGCCGTCAGGGGTCACCCGCGCAGTGCGGCCCAGCTGGGCCGGCACTCATCCGCCCACCTTCCCAGCGTCGATACGCCGCCCGCGCGAGGCGTCCACCACGATGGGGATCCCGTCCGGGATCTGGCCCTCCAGCCGGTCGATCAAGGACTGCACGGGCGGCAGGTCTCCCGGGCTCCGCACGTGGATGTACATCGTTCGCGAATTCGCGTCGACACTCGTCACCGACGCGCCCGACTCGTCCGCGAGCCATTGCTGCGCCGCTTCCTTGGTCCGGCCGGTCCAGACGTTCAGCAGGAGCGTGGCGACGGTGTTGGCCGTCAGCGGAACGAACACGACGACGAACAGCAGGGCCATGGCGACGGACGCCCTGCCGGCCGGGTGCCCGGCTGCCTTATCGGCCTCCGCGGCGTATCCGAGCGCCGCGAAGACCACCATGCCGGCGAAGACCAGGGCGAAGAGGTTCGATACGAACAGTGCCAGGGCGCCCAGTGCGAGCCATCCCGACAGTTGCCCCAGGCACACGCCGACCACGACCAGGGGCGGGACGAGGGAGATGGCGATGGCGACGCCGGGCAGCACGGCGGCGACGTCCCGGCGGGCCAGGGCGATCGCTCCGGCGAAGCCGGTGGCCAGGGCGGCGATCAGATCCATCAGGTCCGGTGACGTGCGGGAGGAGATCTGGCTGTTCGACAACAGGTCGTAGCTGCTGGGCAGAACCGTCGACATGACGATTCCGATCGCGATCACCAGCAGGCAGGCGAGAAGGACGATCGTGACCGATCCGGTGCGTCGGCGCAGCACCGATCCGAGTGCGATGCCCATGATGGGCGTGGAGAGCGGAGCGATGATCATGGCGCCGATCACGGTCGCCGTCGAGTCGGTGAGCACTCCGCCGGCCGCGATGATCGAAGACAGTGTCAGCATCGTCCAGAAGGCCGAGCGCTTGGACGTGGTGTCCCCGGTCGACAGGATCAGATCCTGCGTCAGTTCGTCCAGCGAGCGGCGTTGAGAGGCCGGCAGGACGCGGGCGCGAACCTTGCTCATCATGCGTCCAAACAATCACGAGCGGGGAGGTTCAGCCGGGTAGGACACGGGCAGATGGTTCTGCTCGGGAGCCGGGATCAGAGTCCCTGTCCCGTCGGAGTCGGTAGCGGGCGGTGTACGGGCTCAAGTCCCACAGGGAGCGGTAGGCGATGCCGCTACGTGCCGCCGGAGGCCGCCCCCGGAGGCCCCGGAGGCCCCCGGTCGACAACGCGGACCTCCCAGGGCGGTCCCACGGCCCGGAGGTGCGCACCTGCGGGTTCGGCGGAGGCTTCCTGAAGGGGAGGGTCTGATCGACCCTGATGCCGCGCCGTGACGAGGGCTGCCGCCGTCGCCGGCAGGAGCAGGACCAGCAGGGTGCGGCTGCGCTCGCATGGCACGGCGCTCGCTGAAGATCGGGGTCCGCGGCAGACGGTGCGGGGATCGGTCTGCTGTCGAGGCCCGCCCCTGGGTGGACCGAGACGCTCACGCGTCCGAATTGACCGGGTTCGTCGTACCGCGCGGGCCGCCGGGGAGGCGACGGTGTGGGGGCCTGTTCGCTCAGGGGAACCTCAGATCCGGATAACGATCGGGTCACCAGACGCGGACGGACGGCATACAGGTCGCTCAGATGTGATGTGCATCACTAAAGAGAACGTAAAGAGCGTGCTAGGAATACGCAACTCCGCATCCGGCCCACCCCTCGCCGGACGTCCGGAGTGGCGGCCGCACCAGGTCGCGGCACCACCTGCAGTTCTCGCCACACCTGCACGACCAAGGCGCCCCTCCCCGATCCGTGTCCGCGGACCGGTGGCGCCACGGGTCGCCGATCGGACAACGGCGTTCGCTCACAGCCCGCCACCACACACCGGCCCTCCGCACGGGACCGGTCTGCGCCATCGAGGTTCTGCCACATGTCACTCGACTCCTTCACCGACTCCGTCGACGAGGCCGTCAGCGGATTCTTCGAGCCCATCGCCGCATGGCTCGGAGACGTCGTCTTCTATTCGGTGCCGGTCAACGGCACCGAGCTCCCGCTGATCGTCGCCTGGCTGGTCGTGGCCGGTCTGGTCTTCTCGGCCTGGTTCGGCCTGATCCAGATACGCAAGTTCCCGCTCGCCCTGAAGGTGGTCCGCGGCAAGTACGACGAGAAGGGCTCGACCGGTGAGGTCAACCACTTCCAGGCGCTGACCGCCGCCGTCTCCGGAACCGTCGGTCTGGGCAACATCGCCGGTGTCGCCGTCGCCGTCTCGATCGGCGGGCCCGGGGCGACGTTCTGGATGATCCTCTGCGGCCTGCTCGGCATGGCCACGAAGTTCGTCGAGGTCACCCTCGGTGTGAAGTACCGCGAGGTGCACTCCGACGGCACCGTCTCCGGCGGCCCCATGCACTACCTGCCCAAGGGCCTCGCCGAGCGCTTCGGCGCCCGCGGCAAGACCCTCGGCAAGGTCCTCGCGGTCCTCGCCTCCGCATTCGTCCTGTTCTTCGGCCTCTTCGGCGGCAACCTCTTCCAGGTCAACCAGTCCTACGCCCAGCTGGTCTCCGTCACCGGCGGTGAGGACGGCCTGATGGGCGGCTCCGGCGGCGCCCTCTTCTTCGGGGTCCTGGTCGCCGCGCTCGTCGGCATCGTGCTTCTCGGCGGCATCCGCTCCATCGCCACCGTCACCGGCGCGCTCGTCCCGGCGATGGCCGGCATCTACATCATCGGCTGCCTGGTCGTCATCGCCGTCAACGCCTCCGCGATCCCCTCCGCGATCTCCACGATCATCGAAGGCGCCTTCAACCCGGAGGGCGTCGCCGGCGGCGTCCTCGGCGCACTGATCATCGGCTTCAAGCGGGCCGCGTTCTCCAACGAGGCGGGCCTCGGCTCCGCCCCGATCGCCCACTCCGCGGTCAAGACCAAGCACCCCGCGTCCGAAGGCCTGGTCGCCCTGCTGGAGCCGTTCATCGACACCGTCATCATCTGCACCATGACGGCGCTGACCATCGTCATCGCCAATCCGGCCAGCTGGGGCGAGGCACGCAACGGCGAGTCCATCGGCGGCGTGACCATCACCTCCGACGCCTTCGCCACCGTCCTGCCCTGGTTCCCCTACATCCTCACCATCGCCGTGATGCTGTTCGCCATCTCCACGGTGCTGACCTGGGGCTACTACTGCATGAAGGCCTGGACCCACCTGTTCGGCCGCAGCCGGGCCAGCGAGCTCACCTTCAAGGTCCTCTATACCCTCTTCGCGGTCGGCGGCTCCCTGCTGACCCTGCAGACCCTCATCGACATGGCCGACGCGGTGCTCTTCATGCTCGCCGTCATCAACATCATCGGCCTGTACCTGCTGGCCCCCGTCGTCAAGCGGGAACTCAGCACCTTCCTCGACTTCGTCCGCCGCCGCGACGCCGGCCTGGAGACGGACACCGACGAGGACGAAGACCAGGAGCCGGTGAAGACCACCGTCTGACCGTCCCCCCGGCGGCCCGGCTCCTACGACAGGGCCCGTACCCTCCCCCGCGCCTTGGGCGGATACGGGCCCTGTCCCCTGCCCGCACCACATCACCGCACGTCAAACCCACCCTGGCAGCACCCCGGCCCTCCCGATAGGGTGTATGGAACGCGTCAAGAAGCCCCTCAGCGCATCGAGGGAGCAGGCGCGGGGTGTGCCGGGAAGTCTGGTCGGCGTCCTCGGGGCCGTGTGCCCGCGACCCGCCGACGCACTGGAGACGCCCCCCATGAACGCCGCCCCGCCCCCGCAGCGCTCCTCCTTCCTCGGCCTGCTGCCCTGGCCCGAACGCCGTGCGATCGCCGACGCCCTGCGCACCGAGACCATCGGCGGCCTGGTCCTCCTCGCTGCCGCCGTCGTCGCACTGATCTGGGCCAACAGCCCCTGGAGCGATGCCTACGAGCAGATACGCGACTTCCACTTCGGCATACCCTCCCTCGGCCTTGACCTGTCCGTCGGGCACTGGACCGCCGACGGCCTCCTCGCCGTCTTCTTCCTCGTCGCGGGCATCGAACTCAAGCGGGAACTCGTCGTCGGTGAACTGCGCACACCTGCCACCGCCGCGCTGCCCGTCGTCGCCGCCGTCTGCGGCATGGTCGTGCCCGCCGGCCTGTACGTCCTGACCGCGACCGCCGGTGGCGGCAGCCTGGACGGCTGGGCCGTGCCCATGGCCACGGACATCGCCTTCGCCCTCGCCGTGCTGGCGGTCATCTCCACCCACCTGCCGTCCGCGCTGCGCGCCTTCCTCCTCACCCTCGCCGTCGTCGACGACCTCGGCGCCATCCTCATCATCGCCGTCTTCTTCACCAGCAGCCTCAACTTCTGGGCCCTGGGCGGCGCCTTCGCCGGTCTCGCCGTCTTCTACGCCCTCCAGCGCCTCCGCGTCCGCGGCTGGTGGTGGTACGTACCCCTCGGCATCACCGTCTGGGCTCTGATGTACAACAGCGGCGTCCACGCCACCGTCGCGGGCGTCGCCATCGGCCTGATCCTGCGCACCACCGCCGATCAGGGCGAGAAGGCCTCCCCCGGCGCCCGCACCTCCCACCTGCTCCACCCCTTCTCCGCCGGTGTCGCCGTCCCCCTGTTCGCCCTGTTCGCCGCCGGAGTGTCCATCTCGGGGCCGGCCCTCGGGGAGGTGTTCACCCGGCCCGAACCCCTCGGCGTCGCCCTCGGTCTCGTCGCCGGCAAGATCCTCGGCGTGTTCGCCGGCACCTACCTCGCCGCCCGCTACACCCGCGCCCGGCTCAATCCCGACCTCGCCTGGGCCGACGTCTTCGGCCTCTCCGTCCTCGCCGGCATCGGCTTCACCGTCGCCCTCCTCATCGGCGAACTCGCCTTCCCCGGTCAGGAAGCGGGCGAACACGCCAAGGCCGCCGTCCTCATCGGCTCCGTGACCGCGGCCCTCCTCGCCGCCGTCGTACTACGCCGCCGCAACACCGTCTACAAGCGGCTCTACGAGGAGGAGACCACCGACGCCGACGCCGACGGCATCCCAGACATCTACCAACGCCAGTCCGCCGCTGAACGCTGAACGGCTTCGCCGTCCAGCACGGCCGCGACAATGTCACCGTGGTCGGCGGCGTCCTGGCGGGCCGAGCGGCTGCGGCACCCCGGGCTGGGTGCCGCAGCCGTCGAAGGCGACTCAGCCGTCCTCGTCGCTCGCACGCTTGGGCAGGCAGAACATCAGGGCCCACATCAGGGCGAGGAGGGCACCGACCCACCACAGCACGGAGATGAACGCCTCGCGGTTGAGTACGGGCTCGGGCGAGCCGGCGGTGGTGGCGAAGTACACCAGGGCGGTCAGTGCGGTACCGAGGGCGATGCCCAGGTGAATCGCGGTGTTGAACAGGCCCGAGGCGGCCCCGGCGTCCTCGTGTGGGACCCGGGCCAGCGACAGGTCGGCGAGCGGGCCGCTGACCATGCCGAGGCCGAAGCCGATCAGTACGACCGGAGCGGCCATCCCCAGCAGTGTCAGCTCCCCTTCGCCGGCGGCGGCCTGGAGACCGTAGCCCGCCGTCGCGGTGATCGTGACGAGGGTTCCGGTCTGGGGCAGACGGCGGGCGAAGCGCCCGGCGCTCTTCGCTGCGATGGCCGCGCCGGCCAGTTCTCCGAGGGAGAGCAGCACGAAGGCCAGGGCCGCGTGCAGGGAACTCATGCCCAGGCCCTGCTGGAGGTAGAGGCTCCAGGTCATGAAGAACAGCCCGCACAACAAGCCGTGCACCAGCTGCGCGGCCGTGCCGCCGGAGAACTGCCGGTTCCGGAAGAGGGACAGCGGCACGAGCGGAGCATCGTCCTGCTTGCGCTGCTGGTGGCGCAGGAAGACGCCCAGCACGAGGAGCCCCGCACCGAGCAGGGCGAAACACCACAGTGGCCAGTGATGGAGGTGGCCCTCGGAGAGGGGGAAGACGATCAGGATGATCGCCAGCGCGGACAGTGCCATGCCGGTCAGGTCAAGCCGGGCGGCCCTGTGCGCCGTCGACTCGGGGATGAACGTGCGCCCCAGGAAGAGCACGGCGAGGCCGACGGGTACGTTGACCAGGAAGATCGGCCGCCAGGACAGCCCGAAGAGGTCGGCCTCGGTGAGCAGGCCGCCCATCACCGGGCCCAGGACGTTGGCGATGGACAGGACGGCTCCGTACAGGCCGAACGCCTTGCTGCGGCTCTCGCCGTCGAAGGTGACATGGAGGGTGGCCAGGACCTGCGGGATCATCAACGCCACTCCCACGCCCTGGAGCATGCGGGCGCCGATCAGCTCGTACGGCCCGGCCGCCAGGCCGCACAGGAGCGAGGCCGTGGTGAACACGACGGTGCCCACCAGAAGGATCCTGCGCCGGCCGTGGAGGTCGCCGAGGCGACCACCGGTGATCAGCCCGACGGCGATGGGCAGTGAATAGCCGGTGGTCAGCCACTGCACCGCGGACGGCCCGGCGCCGGTCGACTCCTGGATCGCGGGCAGAGCGGTCAGCACGACCGACTGGTCGAGGAGGTCCATGAGCTCGGCTGTCAGCAGGACCAAGAGGGCGATCCGGGCGGCCGAGGCCATTCTCGGCTGATGTGGTGCTGAGCTGTCCGGGGACGGGGTGGTGTGCTGCGGCTCAGGGTTGAGCGCGGAGGATGACACGAGGGGGAAACTCCTGATCCGAAGGACCGGGAAGCCCAGGCCGACAGCCAGACCGGGGTCGGAGAACGCGAATCCCGGGGCAGACGGCAGAGCTGCACCCGGGAGAAGACAGAGGACTGCGGGGGAGGGTGACGCGACTCAGGCCAGCGCGACGTCCGCCCCCGGACACGTGCGACAACTCAGCACGCGGGGAACACGGACGGCTACATGGCCTGGGCTATAGGAAGTCACCTCAAGATCGATAGATAAGGAAACAGGCAGTCGGTTCACCACCACCGATGACTCCGGCGCAGGAACCCGTTCACGGTACGCCAGCCCCGCTCCCTGCGCACACCACTTTTCTCGCGTGGAAACTGTCCTGATGCTCAGGTGTTCCCCGTAGCCGGCCACGGGGCGATGGGCCGTTCTTCTTGTCGCGGTGTGCCGGCAGGACGTGGTTGGCGGCGGAGAGGTCGGACCGGCCTAAGAGTTCCATCAGCCGGACGGGGTCGGCGCTGTGACGTGCTTCATCGACGATGTGGCCCGCACGCAGGCGGCCGGCCGGGCGGCTAACACGCTGGAAGCGCGAGGATAGGCTCGAACTCGCCCCTTCCAGCGGACGGACCCCCTCCATGACCGACGGCCTCACTTGGATAGGCGCCCACGCCCACACCGCCACGCCCGTCCCCGGCATGCGCGGCGGCATCTCCCTCACCCTCGCCCGCGGCATCGACCCCGACGAGTTCCTCATCAACCTCGGGGCCGACCTCGACCAGCTCGCCGCCCGCACCCCGCTGGCCGAACTGCGTGACCGGCCGACGCCGCCTGGCCACGACCCCACCCGCTACGCCTACGCCATGTACGGCAGCGAGGGTGAGTGGACGTACGTGCTGGAGAACGACCACGCCGCGACCTGGGCAACCGGCTTCCGCCGTGTCCCCTCGATGCGCCCCGGCCCGGGCGAAGAGATCCTGTGCGCCAGCCGGAACCTGTACAGCCCGCCCGCCGCGATCCTGCACGTCGAAGGCGACGAGGTGGTACGGCGCGCAGAGTTCGGCACCACCACCGGCCACGAGTCGGCGCTGGACGCGGCGCTCACCGCCGCCGGTGCCGTCTTTCCCTCCCTCCCCGACGCCACGGCCGACGAGGTGACCGCCTCCTACGAGCAGCACAGCGCGCGCTTGCCCACCCTGGTGTTCACCGCGTTGGGCGCATACACGAGGCTGAGTATCGATCAGGATGCCGCAGAGGCCGGGAGTCTCCCCGCCGTCCACCTCCTCACTCCTTGAGCCGCACGCGTGGCCGGCCTCCCGGATCCCGAGCGGGAGCACAGAGAGGTACACCACGCTGCGCATCGTGCAGGTCTTCTTCGGACTCTCGTTGGCGGTGGAACGGTCACCACCGCGTGCTCGACGGGGCCCCGTTCCGGATCCGTACCGGCGTCTCGTGGTGTGACCGTCCGGAAGGAAACGGCTCCTGGACGGGCTTCCGGCGTCGAGTGACGCTGCGTCATCTCTTGCCCAAGTCCTCCTGGTGTCAACGGCAAAGCGGATGAGTTGCCTCCAAACAACCCCCTTTCGAACGAGGTCGCGAAATGGCACGATCACGTCGACATGAGCCGTCCCTCGCACCGCCTTCGATCGAAAGTGTGACCGTCAGCAGATGCGCATATCCCTCGGCGTGGCACGCCGCACCGCCGGTGCCGCCATGCTCTCCTTGGCCACCGCCCTTACCGGGCTCGCCTTCCCCAGCACCGCTCAGGCTGCCGTGACCTGCGCGTCCGGCGTGTGGAAGGCCGAGTACTTCGCCAACACCACCCTCACGGGCACCCCGAGAGCCACCGCCTGCGACACCTCCGTCGCCGAGAACTACGGCCTCGGCGACCCCGCCGGCGTCACGCTGCCTAAGGACAACTTCGGCGTCCGGTGGAGCACCACGCGCAACTTCGGTTCCGGTGGTCCCTTCGACCTCAACCTCGCCGTCCAGGACGGCGCCCGCGTCTACCTCGACGGCGTGCGCAAGATCGACCTGTGGCGCAACGTCACCTCGACGCAGAAGAAGACGCTGCGGCTGACCATCCCCCGCGGAAGCCACACCCTGCGCGTGGACTTCGCCGCCTTCACCGGCACCGCCAACGTCTCCTTCGGCTATGCCCCGGTCATCGGCGCGGCCCACGACAGGGTAGTGCCCCTGGCCCCGGCCGGCCTGAAGGCCGCCTACACGGCGTCCACCCTGAAGTCGGCGCTCAGCTGGTCGCGCAACTACGAGATGGACCTGTCCGGCTACCGCCTCTACCGTCGTACGGGCAGCACCGGCACGTGGAGCCAGCTGAACACCACCACCCTCACGGGCACCACGTACACCGACGCACCGCCGGCCACCGGCGCCACGTACGAGTACGCGCTTCGCGCCCTCGACCGCTCCGGCAACCTGTCCCCGCTGTCCGCCCTGACCAGGGTCGTCAGCGCCGACAAGACGCCTCCCGGCGTGCCCGGCGGCCTCAGGGCCACGCACGACCCCTACGGCGCCGGCGCCCGGATCTCCTGGTCCCCGGCGAGCGGGGCAAGCGCCTACGAGGTGCAGCGGTCCCTCGCCTCCGCGGGCCCGTACGCCTCCGTCGGCATGGCCTCGACCGGCACCGAGACGACCGACCCGAGCGTCGTCCCGGCCACGACCTACCACTACCGCGTGCGCGCCCGCGACGCCGCGGGCAACACCTCCGCGTACTCCGCACCGGTCAGGCTCGACGTGCCCGAGGCCAAGCCCCTGGCGCCGACCGCTGTCTTCGCCGGCGGCCGGCTCGACGGCAACAGCGTCGGCTGGACGTACACCGCGGACGCGTCGCACCGGTTCCACGTCTACGCCGCCGACGCGGCCACCGGCCCGTGGACCCGCCTGACCGAGAGCCCGGCCCCCAACGCCCTGTACGACGACGTCACGGCCGTCGCCGGCCAGGTGCGCTACTACCAGGTCCGGACGGTCACGCCGCTCGGCACCGAGTCGGACCCCTCGGCGACGGTCTCGGCCACCCGCGTCCGCGACACCACCCCGCCCTCCATGCCGCGCGATCTGAGGGCGTACAGCGAGACCGACGGGGTGCACCTGTCCTGGACGCCGAACACCGGCGACGACACGAACCACTACGTCGTCATGCGCAAGCAGTCGTTCGACGGATGGGAGCAGATCGCCAGCGTGTGGGGCGATGCGTACGTGGACACCAGCACCCCGGCAGGTGTGCAGTTCGGCTACACCGTCCTCGCCGTCGACGAGGCCGGCAACGTCTCGCGCCTGCCCCAGCCCGGCTACGGCACCGTGTACGGCAAGCGCCTGCCGGTCCATCCGATCCCGGACGCGCCTGCCTCGCTGACCGCCACCCTGGACAACGGCAAGGTCAGGCTGGAGTGGACCGCGAGCACGGCGGCCGACCTGCAGGGCTACTACGTGTACCGCACGACCGGCACGGACCCCGCGCAGGCCTACGACATCTCCCCCATCCTCACCGGGACGACCTTCACCGACGAGAATCCGCCCGGCGGCAGGACCTGGCGATACGTGGTCCGCGCCGTCAGCACGCAGGGCAAGTGGTCCGGCTTCTCGCCGATGGCCGAGGCCCTCGTCCCGTGCCCGGTCCTGAGCGCGCCTCCCACTCCCCGTATCACCGGGACCGCCGTCGACGCCGGCCCCGCCGTCCGGATCGCCTGGGAGCCCGGAACGTGCGACCAGGGCATGACCGTCTCGTACAACGTGTACCGGTCCATGTCCCACTCGGGCGTCTTCGCCCCGGCGAACCGCATCGCCTCGGGCCTGACGGAACCGATGTACACGGACCTCGGCCCCTTGACGCCACTGCGGACCTACTACTACCTGGTCACCGCCGTGGCCGCCGACGGCACCGAATCGGCGCCGCAGGCCAGCCCCCTCAACATGTCGATCCCTGGCTGACGCTCCCTGACATCGCCTTCATCCCCTGAGGCCCCCGCCGCCCGGACAGCGCAGCTCCGGAAACGGCGGGGGCCTCCTCGTGAGCCGGTCATCGGTCACCGGCCCCGCCCCGCATGGCCCCGCGGCGGCGCGCACTGGCCGGCTTCCCCGTGGGCGCTTGCCGTACTGGTTTCCGGTGGTCGATCTCGCGTACAACCCTTCAGGACATTCCAGAGTCTTGTGGGCGGGGCGTGGAACTGCTGCGTCTCTGAAACCAGGGGCGAGTTCCTCGGACGTGTTCTCCGATCTCTCTCTGGATTCCCCTTGAGACCTCGGAGAGCATCAACCCGTGAAGCACTACAGAGGCAGCGCCCCGCGTGTTCTGAGCGCGGCCGTCACCGTCGTCCTCGCCGTGACCGCCGGGGCCCTGACGCACCCTGCCCTCGCCGCCGGCCTCCCGGTGAGCGCGCCTGCCGGGACGCTGCAGGAGCCGCCTCTCCTCAAGGACGGCAGCCGTCTGGCAGGGGCAGGACCGTCGGGCTTCCTGAGCTGGTACGGAGACCGCCTGCCAGTCACGTACTCCTGGACTCGGTACGCGGACGGTTCCACGAGAAAACTGCCGACCCCGGTCGGATTCCTGCAGACCTCGGGAACCGATCTGCTCACCGAGGCGGAGCCGGGGGCGACCCACACCGTCATCGACATGGCCACCGGCGCCCCGCCCGTGGTCCTGGACATCGCCACGCTCGGCGTCGGCTACCAGCGGGGGCGGGCCGTCGGGCAGTCCTCGGTCTTCGTGCAGCGGGCCGACCCGACCGGCGGCGACTCCCTGCACGTCGTCAGCAAGACGGACGACGGGCTCAGGGACGAGGTGATCGCAGGGATACCCGCCGGCGCAGACATCACCTCCGTCGGGGATGTGACCGCCGACACCGCCGTCGTGACGTACACCGATCCCGCCGCGACCGCGGGAAGCGGCGCCCGCCTCGCCGTCGTCGACGTCCCCCGGCGCGCGGTGGTGCAGGAGGTCACGCCCTCCCAGCCCGTCGGCGACGTCGCGCTCTCGCCCACGCATCTGGCCTGGGTCGAGCGGCCGACGACCACCACCGCCACCGTCGTCGTCAGCCGCCGCGGATCAGCGGCCGACCCACTGCGCATCCCTCTCACCAAGGCCGGGAACGTGCAGGTCGAGCTGGTCGGCGGATGGGTGCTCTACGGTCAGGCCGGTCACGACGCCCCGAACGTAGGCCGGAACCCGCTGTACGCCGTCACCGCGCGCTCCCTGACGGACGAGCGGTCCGTCACGGTCCTCGACGCCTACACGCGGTCGGTGGCAGGCCCGGACGGCACCGTGCTCGTGCAGGGCGGCACGGTCGCCGCGGGCGAGGGGATGTACCGGATCGCCCCGGCGGCGGACGGCGTGCCGGTGGCCAGTCGGGTGGCGAGCACCGGCCGGTCCACCGCACTGGCGCTGCTGGGAAGCGACGTCCCGGCCGTCCTGGACTTCGACAAGCAGAGTTGGACGACTCTGTCCTGGCGTCTGAGCAGTACGAACGCCTCCGCGACCGCCACCCTCACCCACGTGGCCAGCGGACGGACCGTCCGCCTGGACCTCTTCTCCAACCAGGGCGCGAAGGAGGAGATCTGGGACGGCGAGTTCGACGACGATGTGCCCGTCCCCAACGGGGCCTGGACCTGGCAGCTGACCGCCAAACCGGGCAACGGCATCGGACCGGACCTGAAGGAGACCGGCGCCTTCCGCGTGCAACGCGCCGCCGTCAGCCACGACTTCGACGACAACGGCCTCCCCGACGTCCTGAGTCTCTCCGAGAACGGCACGTTCGCGGCCAACACCGTCGTCGGCGCCGCCCGCGACTGGATCGCCCGCTCCACCCCCGGCACCCTGCTGGGCACCGGCTGGAACGTGTACGACCGGATCGTCCCCACAGCCGATGTCGGCGGCACGGCCCACGCCGACATCCTGACCCGCGACCGCACCGGCGTCCTCTGGCTCCACCAGGGCAACGGCGCCGGGCTGACCCACCGGGTGAGGATCGGCGGCGGCTGGAACGTCTACGACCAGATCACCTCCGCCGCCGATCTCACCGGCGACGGACACACCGACCTGGTCGCCACCGACAGCAGCGGCATTCTGTGGCTGTACAAGGGCACCGGAAAGGCCGGTACCCCGTTCTCCGCACGCACCCGTGTCGGCGGTGGCTGGAACACCTACAACAAGATCGCGGCGGTCGGAAACCTCGCCGGCGCCCCCGCCGGCGACCTCGTCGCCCGTGACCGCGACGGCGTCCTGTGGCTCTACCTCGGCAAGGGAGACGGCACCTTCGCGTCACGCACCCGCATCGGTGGCGGCTGGCAGGACTTCACCCAGATCATCGGCGTCGGAGACCAGGACCGCGACGGCCGCGGGGACCTCATGGCAGTGGACACACAAACCCACCCCCACCTGTACCGCGGCACCGGCAACTGGACGAAGCCGCTGGCCACACGCCAGCGCATGTACGACTACTACCTTCCCCAGGGCATCTACTACTAGACGCCCCCTGAACAGAGCCCGCAACGCGGACCACGGCATCGCGACACCTCGCCATGAGCTGTCGCGATGCCGGATCGGCTCCGAACTCGGCCCCCTCGACTGACCTGCCTGGGCACCTTGTTCGTCGCTCGGCTCCCGGCGGCGACTGCGAGCGAATTCAGTTGCAGTGGATCCGGCGCATCCGGTGATACTCCGGCATGAGTAGAGACGGAGAGGTCATCGTGCTCGCCCGCTGGTCGGACGAGGTGATGCACCCACTGACCCAGGACGACCCGGAACGCACGTGGCGGGGTCGCTTCGTCCCTATCGAGGGGCACCATGGCTATGAGTTCGGGTGGGCCCTGGAGCTCGACAAAGTGCACCACCGCAGGGGCCTGCTCAGGCACCTGGAATCGCTGGCGTGGCCGAACCCGCATACCGTGCAGGTCCTGCTCCGGGACCAGGACGACGACTGCTTCGGCCTATGGATGTTCCACGAGGGCCGGTTGGTGGAAGTCGCCATCCCGCGCACCGAGCGATTCCACCGGCCGGCACCGTCCGCGGAGGACTACGACCCCGACCCCGACCCCGGCATGCTGTTGCGCACAGACCAGGGCCACCCCCTGCCCGCACAGACCCCGGAAGCACTCCGCGACACCCGCCCACCCTGGTAGACCCCGCCCTGTCCTGCCTGCTTGCGGTCGCAGCTCGACCGTGCGCGGCAGCAGGCCGCTGACCTGCGCGAAGTAACGGATCACTGTTCCCGAGCCAAGTAAGGAGTGACAGACTGCAGAACCTTTGTGGAGGGCCCAGGTGCACAGATCCGGTCACGACCCTGGACGGAGCCGTACTCCGTTCAGCGACGTCTACGAGGAGCACTTCGATACGATCCTCGGATACGTCACCCGCAGAACCACCGACCGGCATACCGCCGCGGACCTGACCGCGGACGTGTTCGTGGCCGCGTTGGAGGCGTTCGACAGCCACGACGCCGGGCGCGGCACGCATCGCGTCTGGTTGCACGGGATCGCCCGCAACACCCTGGCCGCTCACGCACGTCACACCGCGCGTGAGCGGGAGGCGGTGACCGCGCTGAACGGGCGCCGGCTGCTCGACGAGGAGGACATGCTCCGCTTCGAGGAGCGGATCGACGCCGAGCGGGAGGCCCGGGCGCTCCTGGCCCGGCATGCGGTGCTGTCCGCGCCGCTGCGCGCCGTGATCGACCTGGTCGCCGTGGACGGCCTGACGACGAAGGAGGCCGCGACGGTGTTGCGGATCTCCCAGGCGACCGCCCGCGTCCGGTACGCGCCGTGACGGTCGCGCAGGTCCTGGACGCCGCCGCGCTCGGCGCGGCGAAAGGGTCGGGCCGTGAGCCCGGACTGCGCCAATGGGTGTACACGAAAACCGTGGTCTGCGAGTCGATCTGCGGTCCTCGCACGTCCTGGGCGCGGTACGACGGGGCCCAAGGTGCCTCTGTCGGGGAGGCGCCCGAGAGTCAGGGCCGGACCGCCGTCCTCGTGTCGGAGAACATCGAGTTCCTGCGCCTGGGAAAGATCGGAGAAGACCCGCGGAAGACATGGCGGGTTCTCTCCCAGTTGCCGACCGAGCCGGCTGAGCTCCTGGCACGGGTGAGCAAGGACCCCTACTTCGCCGCCGGCTACGACCCCAGCACACGTCCCGACGCCGGCCCGAACAGGATGCACGACTTCCGCGACGAACTACCCGAGGCTGCCACCTCCGGTGCTCGGTTCGCCAGGATCCTCTACATCCTGCGGGTCGCGCCGAACATCCCACCCGAGATCAACGCCGCCCTCTACCGCGCGCTCGCCCTGATTCCCGGGGCCGAGCTGGTCGACACACTGATGAAGGACGCCGCCGGCCGGCCGAGCCTCACGATCGCGTTCGACTTCCACGACCGCGACAACACCCTCGAGTACCTCTACCTGGACCCCGAGACGTACGCGTACCGCGGCTTGCGCAGGGAGTCGCACGGCCCAGGCGGCCACACCGAGTCCTACGCCCGCACGGCGACCGGCATCGTCGACCACCCCGGCCAGGTCCCCGGGGGCCCCGTGCCGGACCCCTCCGACATCGTGATGCTCGAACCGCCGATCGTGCATTCCCGACCCGTAGGTCCCTGATCGCGGCGTGGCGGCCGGGCCGGCGAGGACGGCCGCCACGCACGACGATCCCCACACTCCCCCGAGCGCCCGCGCGTGCATCGCGATGCCTGCGCTGCCTCATCAAAGCTGTCTCATCAATGACGACAGAGGATGTCGGGTTTACGGCCGACCATGGGCCTATGCGCGAAACCCCAGAAGAACTCGACACGCTCCAGTCACTCCTCAGCTCCTCCCTCTCACGATCGACCGCACACCTCCGCTCGATCGTCGAGGGCCGCACCATCACAGCGGCGCAGCTCACCGGGGTTCTCACCGGTATGTGCACGCTCGCCCTGTCCACGGTCACCGCACAGGGTGAACCGCGGATCAGCGGGGCCGACGGGCACTTCCTGCACGGTCGGTGGCACTTCGGCACGGCACGTACCGCCGCCAAAGCCGTTCATCTCGCCGCCCGTCCGGCCGCCAGCGTCGCGCACCTGCGCGGCGAGGACCTCGGAGTGTTCACCCACGGCACGGTGGAGGAGATGAACCCGGAGGGCGCCGAGCCCACGGCCGACTGGCAGGAACTCCTCGCCTACCTGCAGGACCACTACGGCGACGACGACGCCTTCGACTGGAACCGCGAGGTCGTCTACTACCGGCTGAACCCGCACTGGATGACCGTCTACGCCCCCGACCTCGACAAACTCACCAGTACCTGACACCGGCCGGCCCCGTCGACCGCGGCCTGCCCGACCACCGGACAGGCAGCTACGTGGGGGCCTCACCCGGCCGGTGACCGACACGCGATGCCGCCACAGATCCTAGCCGCAGTCGTCTCGCGGTTTCCCCTCGTGGGGCTGGGGCACAGTCCACTGCTACAACAGGCCGAGCGCCCGATGGAGTGAGTGGCGAGGGGGATCCACCACCCTGTGCTGCCGGGCTTGACCGGAATCGATCAGAGCAGTCCACCCTACGAGGGTCCGGCCATCCGCGCACCAGGTCGGCGGGTGGGCGCTGCAAGCCCGTCGACGGCGTCTCCCGCCGATCCGCCGATCCGCCGAACCTTCCCCACGATTCTGCGCCTTCAGGGAGCGCTGGATGCGAACTCGAATCCCAACGGATCTGATTGTCAGCGTGGTTGGCAGGATACCCGTAGGGTCTGCTCCCGAGGGGGTGTCCCTCGCCGGGCAGGGGGACGGGGGAACCATGGAGATCTATGCCCATTGGCTTGACGGTGAGCATCTGCGCGTGTCCGGGTGGAGTCCGCAGGACACGTCGTTGGCCGTGATGCTGAAGATCCAGGCACTGTTGGGGCACACCGTGGTGCTCAGCGACGTACAGCTCATCGACAGCCACGCCGTACAGGCCCTGTTCGAGACGGAGGACTTCCGGTCCTTCGTGCGCGGCTGCCCCTCGTTCCTGCGCTGCACCACCGCCGCTCCGGCCGGCAGTGACCCCTTCGCCCTGGTCGCCACCGGGCTGCAGCGTGCGCTGCAGCCCGGCTGGCTCTCGTCGTCGTTCGACACCGCGGAGCCCCTGGTCCGGCTGTCCGAGGAGGTTCTTGCGCGCGGGGACGCGAATCCCGGGCCGCTGTTCGCGCGGGGTACCGCGTTGGGCTCACGGTACGAGGAGGGCGGGGCGATCCGGCGCAGGCTGGAGGCCGTGGCCTGGACCCTGCACCACTTCTCCCGTGAGGCGGGAGTGCCACTGGGCACGAGCGTGGTGACACACCCGAGCACTTACCACGACGTGCTGGAGGAAGTGGCGGCGCTGCCCGGGCTTCCCGCCCGCGACTACGCCCCGGTGGAACACACTCTCGCCTTTCTCGACGCGCACGTGGAGCCGGCGGACCGGCACCGCAGGTCCGTGCTCTTCGCCCGGCTTGAGGCGATGGACTCGCCCCATACGACAGCGATATGGAACACCGCGACACAGGCCTGGAACGCGGCGGTGCAGCGGACCCTGGGCACCGACGGTGCATCCCCACGTTCGCTTCCGCAGGCTGCCGACATCGGTCTCTACCTCGGCCACCCCACAGACGCCCTGTTCGAGCCCGGAGGCCCCGACACGACAGGCGCGGGAGCACACTCGATGGCGCCCGATCGCCTCGCGGCCGTCGCCGGGCTGGGCTGGCAGGACATCGCGAAGATCCACCAGGACGAGACCGTGACCCGGCAACGCGACGCCTTCCAAACCGCGCTACGCGCCGGCGACACGACAGCAGCGGACGACGCCCTGCCCGCACTCCTACGCGCGATCCGCCGCAGACTGCCGGCCACCGCAGAACGACCCGGTTCCCTGGCCTGGGCCGCTGCCGAGACCGGCCTCGGTCTGGCCGGCGCCTCACTGGCGCTGGCCAGCGGGGAAACGCTCGGCCTCCTCGGCCCCGCTCTGGCCTTCGGTCTCGCCGCCGAGAGACTCCTCAAGGGCCGCCGCAGCCGCACACACATCGTCAACACCCTCATGAAAAGCGGCAGAAGGGCGACCCGTACCTGACGGGACGGCCCCTAGCCGGACACCAAGACACCGCCTCGGCGGCACCGCCCCGGCGAACGGCTCGGGCACGTCGCCGGGGCGGGCGGCCTGACCCGGCTGATGCCCGAGCGAGGCGGACGCCGACCGTCGACGCTGCTGATCACGTGGGGGTCGGACGGTACTCGTCCCCGTAGAGGCACCGAGCGTGTTCAGTCGGTGTGCTGTGTATGCGCTACATGCCTACGACGTCATGATGTGCCGCACGGATCCCGGACCGCCAAGGCGGCCGACGTGAGTGCTGAGGCATGATCGCCTCATGAGTGAGATCGTCCTGATGTCGGACCCCGCCGTCGCGGCCCTACCTGTCGTGGAGTGCGGTGAGCCTCTCGTCGATGTCCGCCGTAGCGGCTCTCTGCTGGTCGATACGCGCAAGGAGGATCCCGCGGACGCCTTCGCCCTTCTACGGGAAGGCGTCCTCGAACGGCTCCTCACAGCGCAGGCGGCGCTCCCGCGGGGCCTACGGCTGCTGTTCGTCGAGGGATACCGGCCGCCTTCGCTCCAGCGCGCGTACTTCCAGGAGTACGCCGGCCAGTTGCGGGCCGATCACCCGGACTGGTCCGACCAACGCATCCACACGGCGGCCAGCCGCTACGTCTCACCGCCCGAGATCGCTCCCCACAGTGCCGGCGCCGCCGTCGACCTCACACTGGCCGACGCCGACGGGCGCGAGCTCGACCTGGGCACGCGAATGAACGCAAGCCCCGAAGAAAGCAACGGCGCCTGCTACACCGACGCCGCCGACATCAGTGATGAGGCCCGCACCAACCGCCACACACTGTCCGCCGCCCTCACCACGGCCGGACTGGTCAACTACCCGACAGAATGGTGGCACTGGTCCTACGGCGACCGCTACTGGGCGCTGCTCACCGGACAGAGCACCGCACGCTACGGCCCCACGGAAGGCGGCAGCGCTCGACAGGGCTGACCCCGCGCGCACCGGGAGCGGATGCGGGCGGGCGCACGACGCCGGGCGGCATCGACGGCCCGACCGCTGCCGGAACGACCACGTGCCGACTTCACGGGACGACGGGGCGGTACTCCGCGGCAACGTCGAGGCCGGCGTGCGTCCGCAGCGTCCGGCGCGGGTGTCAGGAGACGACTGGGCCGCTCGCCGCGGCAGACTGCGCCGGCAGGACGACCAGGAAGCAGTCCGACTCCAGGTCCATGACCACGGTGGCCGGTACGCCCTCGCGCTGCCGGGCGGCGGCGTACTCCTCGGCGGGCCAGGCGCCGCGGGGTGCTCCGGCCGGGAAGGACTTCAGAACTGTCGCGTGCATGACACTCACCCCGCGCCCTCGTGAAGCTCTCGTCTTCAACTCCGCCTGCCCCGCGAGAGGCGCTGCACACCCCCGCGTCCAGGGCCCAGGGGGCGCTTCTCTGCGACTGCCCCGTGCCCTCTCCACCACGGCCAGGTTCTCACTGGCTCCAGTTACGGAAACGCATCGGGGGTGCAAGCGGGCCGCTCCTCTACAGCTACGCCGACGACGGTGAGGAATCGTCCGGTCTTGCGTACGGGCGTGTCCGGTGGATGAGGGGCGGACGGCGCCCCGTTGGGACGTGTCGTTAGGCTGCCGACATGACCACGGAACCGCAGCGCATCCAGGCGCCCAACGCTTTAGGCTCGTCCGTCACATTCATCAACGTCTTCGAGATCGATGCGGCCGAGCTCGACGAGTTCGTCGTGAAGTGGGAGCAGCGGGCGCGGCTTATGCGTGACAAGCCGGGCTTCATCGACTCCCGTATGCACAGGGCCCGTTCCTCGGACTCGCGCTTCCAGCTCGTCAACGTCTCCCGCTGGGAGAGCCAGGAGGCATGGGAGGCCGCCACCGCCGACCCCGACTTCGTGTCGCGCACGCAGGCCGCACGAGAGCAGACCAAGCAGCCGATCACCCCGAACCCCGCGGTGTACGACGTCGTCGTCGAACTCACCGCTCCTTAGGGCCTGTCTCCCCGCCCACGCGTCTGGCCGCATCATGTGCGGCCGACCCGTCCGACGTCCTCCCGACATTCGTCACGAACGTCTTGTCCCAAGCGGTGTGCCGACCGCCCCTGTCACCCCGGCTTCGGTGCTTGGCGCCCTGGTTCCTCGGTTCGGTCATGGTGTGCTTGATCTGGCGTCGCGGCAGGGGCGTCGCTGCTCCGCGCCGGAGTCGCCGCACTCCGGCGACCGCGTTCAGTTCTCGTGGCCCGCGCGCAGCCAGGCGATGTAGTCGGCTGCCGCGCGGTCGGTGTCGTACTCGGGGCGGTAGCCGGTGTCCGCCATGAGGCGGCTGATGTCGAGCACCAGGTGGGGTGCGCCGCCTCCTGCTTCGAGGTCGACCTGGGCGTCGGGGATCGTCTTCCTGATGGCGTGGGCGATCTGGGCGTTGGTGGTGGCCTGGCCGGAGCCGATGTTGTAGGTCCGGTGGTTCAGGGTGGGGGCGAGTTGGAGGAGGGCGATCGCCCGTCCGGTGTCCTTGACGTAGGTGAGGTCGAGCCCGTCTTCGGCGTGGGCCGGGTGGAGGAGGTGGCCGAGGTCCGTGGCGGTGCCGCGGGCCGCCGCGTGGACCAGGGCGGGGGCGGCGAAGAAGGGGTCCAGGTGCCCGAGCGGGCCCCAGGTGCCGGAGATGCGGTAGTTGACGATGTCGAGGCCCGTGGTGTCGGCGAGGAAGCCGCCGAGCATCTCTCCGACCTTCTTGAAGGTGGGGATGGAGACGGCCGCGGTCATCGACAGCGGGGCGTCCTCGCGCAGCGGTCCGTCGTTCGTGGCGCCGAAGTAGACGCCGATCGTGCTCGCGATGCCGAGGCGCCTGACGCCCCACTCCTGGGCGGCCTCGGCGATGTTCAGAAGGCCGCCCAGGGCGTTTCGGGTCGCCTGGACGGGCGCGTCGGGGACGGGCGGCCAGGGGTAGGAGCCGGCGAGGTGCACGATGCCGGTGATGTCGTGGCGTCGGCCGACGGCCAGCAGGGCCTCACGGTCGGTGATGTCCGCCTGCTCGACCCGTACGGGTTCTCCGGCCAGTACGGGCGGAAGCGCGCGGGCGCGGCGTTGGACCACGACGCAGTCCTCGCCCAGGTCGAGCAGGGCGCGTACGGTGTGGGATCCGATGAAGCCGAGGCCTCCGGTGACGAGGATCATCAGGTGTCCTTGGGTCTAGGGGGTGTCTTGTCGATCAGGCCGGATCAGGGAGCGGGGGCTGGTGCCGTGGATCGCAAGGCGGAGGAGGGAGGCATGGCGGTGGGGGCACCTCCCGTGCCCGAAGGGCTACGGGGGACCATGCCGACCGACGACAACGCGGCGAGGCGCGGTGCCAGCCCCCGCGAGCCCGGCCTGATCGACAAGACACCCCCTAGGGGGTGTCGATCGCCGGTGGTGGAGCGATCGCTCACTTGCTCGTCAGCTCGCCCAGCGGGGCGGGCTCTGCCTCCAGCGCGGCGTCCGCCTTCTTCCAGGCGGCGTCGTCGCCCAGCAGCGCCTTGCGCAGGAACGCCGTGGTGAGGTGCTGCACGAGGGCGACGCGCGCCGGGTTCTCGTCGGTGGTCTCGGCGATCTCGTATCCGGCGATGCCGCCGAGGGAGTGCTCCGCGCCGAAGAGGGTGAGCAGGCTCTTGTCGGCGGGGCTGTGGGTGTACGGGTCGGTGAACCAGTCGGGTCCGCGGGTGGACAGGTGGGACTGGTCCCGGTCGCCCGCGACAATGAGGGCCGGGGCGGTCATGGTGTCGAACGACGGCTTCATGAAGGGGAAGTGCTCGGCGGCGAAGGGGGTCAGATCGTCGCCCAGGCCGGTCAGCGCGAGGAGGACTCCTGCCGTGACCCGGGGGTCGGACATGTCCTCGCCGGGTGCGCCGTCGGCGTTCAGGACGCGGGCGCCGAGCAGGGTGCTGACGGTCTGCGCTCCCCAGGAATGACCCGCGACGGCGATGCGGCTCGGGTCGACTCGCCCGGCGAGGCCGGGGACGGACGCCTCCAGGAGGTCGAGGTGGTCCAGTACGGACGTGATGTCCTCGATGCGATGACGCCAGATGCGCGGGGTTCGCGGGTCCTGGGCCGGGATGCCGAGCCGCCGGGAGTCCAGGTGGGTGGGCTGGACGACCACGAAGCCGTGGGCTGCCCAGTGGTCGGCCAGCGGGGCGTAGCCGTCCATCGACCAGCCGAAGCCGTGCGAGAAGACCACGACGGGCAGGTCTCCGCCCGCCGCGGGTGCGGACACGCGTACCTGGAGGTCTGTTCCCCGGCTGTCGGGGGCGGTGAGGCCGACCGGTTTCACGGAGACCACCGTGGCGGTCGCCGCCGCTGGGGTCCGGGCGGCGGAGGTGGTCGGGGCGGCCGGGGCGTTCGGGTGGGACATGGGAGTGCCTTCCGATCGGAGTTCTCGCTCGTCGGCGCCCCGGCGGCCGGAGGAGGGCTGCGTCGCGGGGCCGGGTGTGGCGGGAGCGGATGGTGCTCACGGGTTCCCGCGCCCGCATGAGGGGCGCGGACACGTAGAGCTGGCAGTCGGTCCGTCGGTCTGACATCATCAGATGAAACGGAACCTTGTTCCACTTACGATACGGAACGACGTTCCGTTTTGCAAGGACGTCACGAGAGGGAGTGCACGGTGGACGAGAGCAGTACGCGCCCGGCGGGTTCGGCCGCGTCCAAGCGCAAGGACGCCCGCCGCAATCAGCAGACGCTGCTGGACGCGGCCGCCGCGGTCTTCGTGACCTCGGGCGTGGACGCGCCGGTGCGCGAGATCGCCGCGAAGGCCGGCGTCGGACTCGGCACGTTCTACCGGCACTTCCCCAGCCGGGCCGACCTCGTCATCGCCGTCTACCGTCACCAGGTCGACACCTGCGCCGAAGCCGGACCGGCCCTGCTGGCATCCGCCCCGACCCCGTTCGCCGCGCTCGAAGGGTGGGTCGACCTCTTCGTCGACTTCCTGGTCACGAAGCACGGCCTGGCGGCGGCGATGCAGGCCGACAGTGCCGGCTTCGAGACGCTGCACGCCTACTTCCTCGAACGCCTGCTGCCCGTGTGCGCCGAGCTCCTCGACGCCACGGTCGCCACCGGCGAGACCCGACCCGACCTCGACGCCTACACCCTCATGCGCGGCATCGGGAACCTCTGCATCGGCACCGACACCGACCCCCGCTACGACCCGCGGCGTCTGGTCGCCCTCCTGCTCGCAGGGCTGCGCCCCTCCCCCTGACCTCTGTCGTGCGCGTCGGCGGAGGGCCTCCGCCGCACGCCTGGGGACGGGCTGGTCGAACTCGCCGACGCGTGGCCTCCGGATCGCGGGGCGGCGGGGCAGCGGATCAGCGGGCGATCGAGACCGCGAAGGGGACGAATCCGTCGGAGCGGATCACGTGGGGCGCGAACAGGATCGCGGCCTCCGTCGCGCGGGCGGTCCCGATCCCTCCCAGGTCGGTGATCCACTCGTCGTGCCAGCCGAGGTCGGCGAGGAGTTCCCGCACGGCCTGCTTGGCCCGGGCGTCGTCGCCGGAGAGGAACACCGTGGGCGCGTGGGCGAGCATCGCCGGGGCGGTCATCACCGGGAAGAGCATGGTGTTGAGGGTCTTCACCACGTGCGTTTCGGGCAGCGCTTGCTGGAGTTGCTCCGCGAGGCTCGAGCCGGGGTAGAGCAGCTCGGCGGGCAGACCGTCCGGCCCGTCGGTGGTGGCGTTGGCCACGTCGACGAGGAGGGTGCCGCGCAGTTCGTCGCGCAGGGCGGCGAGCCGCTCCAGGGAGCCGGCACCCGGAGTGGCGTTGATGACGATCCGGGCGCGTCGGGCGGCTTCGGCCGCGGCGCCCGGTGTGCTGTCCGCGACGGTCACCTCGTGCCCCGCACGGGTGAGGGCGGCGGCCAGGTTGCCGCCGACGCGGCCGTTTCCGAGTACGGCGATCGTGGTCATGAGGGTGGGACTCCTTGTCGTGTGTTCGGGCGCGGCAATGGGCGGTCAGCGGGAGAGGCTGCTGACGGCCTGTGCGTGGACGCCGGGCGCGGCGGCCAGGAATCCGGCGCTCTGCGGGGTCCAGGGGCGGCCGTCGGCGTCGGAGATCCGTCCGCCGGCCTCGGTGACGAGCAGCGCGCCGGGCAGCAGGTCCGCCCGGGCGCCGGCGAACTGCCAGAAGGCGTCGGTCCGGCCGGCGGCCACGTCCAGCAGGTGCAGGGTCGCGGGTACGGCGACGCGGACGACGAGCGCGTCGGAGAGCATCGCGGTGATCGAGGAGCCGACGCGCCTCACGACACCCTCGTCCTCGTCCGGCCGGGCCTGGCTGGTGGCCACGATGCCCAGGCCGAGGTCCTCGGTCCGGGAGACGTGCAGCCGGCGGCCGTCGAGGTGGGCGCCCGCGCCGGCGAGCGCGGTGTAGGTCTGGCCGGTCGACGGCAGGTGGACCGCGGTGAGCACGGGCCGGTTGTCGCGTACGAGGGTGGCGGTCACCGCCCATTCGGGCAGCGCGTGCAGGTGGTTGACGTTGCCCTCGGCCGGGTCGACGACCCACCACTCGCCGGACGGCAGCGCACCGCCGACCAGCTCGTCCTCCACCCAGCCGGCGCCGGGGCGCAGGCCGGTGAGGCGGGGGCGCAGGATGCGCAGGGCCGTGTCGTCGTTGGCGGCGAGCGCGTCCATCAGCTCTTGCCGGGACTGGTACGGAACCACCTGGCCGAACCGCTCGCGCAGCGCCGCACCCGCCTCGCGCACGGCGTGCGTCGTCTCGGTGAGCAGGCGGGCGTCGGATGCGGAGAAAGGGGCGGGGGCGGAGCCGGGTACGGCGGTGGCGGTAGTCTGGAGGGTTTCGGACATGGGTGTGCTCCCGTCTGAGCAGGGGTGGTCGAAGAAGCCTTCGGGCCAGGCCTTGAGGTGCGTCCTGCGCCGTGGTGACGACGCTACGGAGCCCCGGCATTAGCATCAAGTGCATGTCAAACACGGCTGGGATGACTGCCATGCAACTGGATCTGAACCTGCTCACCGCGCTCGACGCGCTGCTGGAGGAGGGCAGTGTGGCCGGGGCCGCCGCGCGTCTGCACGTCACCGCCCCCGCGATGAGCCGGAGCCTGGGGCGCATCCGGCGCACCACCGGGGACCAGATCCTGGTGCGCACCGGCCGCACCATGACGCCGACGCCCTACGCCGTCGCCATCCGCGCGCAGGTCCACGAAGTGCTCCACCAGGTCCAGGGTCTTCTCGCCCCGAGCCGCGAACTCGACCCGGCGACGCTGGAGCGCACCTTCACCCTCCGCTGGCACGACTCGCTGGTCGCCCTGTACGGCCCCGCGCTCCTCCGGGCCGTACGCGCCCAGGCTCCCGGCGTACGGCTGCGCTTCGTCACGGAGTCCAGCACCGACACCCCTGCGCTGCGACGCGGCGAGGTCGATCTGGAGGCGAACGCGAACCGCCCCGGCGCTCCGGACCTCCGTACGGAGCAGGTGGGCGAGACCCGCCTGGTCGCCGTCGTGAGACAGGCACACCCCCTCACCCGGCATCGGACCCTCACGGCGGATCACTACGCCGCCGCCGAACACGCGACCGTCTCGCGACGCGGAAACCTCGGCAACGCCATCGACGACGTCCTCGCCCGACTCGGCCTCGCGCGCCGGGTCGTGGCGGCCGTGCCCACGGAGGCCTCCGCTCTCGCCTTCGCGCGTCGTACCGACCTCGTCGTCACCGTCCCCGAAACCACCACGCGCGCCGCGATCGCCGATCCCGGCCTGGTCGTCCTCCTCCTGCCCTTCGAGCTGCCGCCGGCGCCCCTCTATCTGTCGTGGCACCAGCGGCATGACACCGACCACGCCCACACCTGGCTGCGCGAGCTCGCACGGACCGTGCTGACCACCGAGGAGACGTCTCCGGCGGCATGAGCCCCTCCCCTCCCCCGGCGTGAGGCGTGGCGGCGTGCCCGTGAACGGAACGCGGCTCGCCCGCCCCGTGAACGGAACGTGGCCCGCCCGCCCCGCGATGGGGACGGACGGGCCACGTGGTCGTACTCGCGGTCGTACCGGGTGGTTACTTCAGGCCGTTGCTGATCGCGTTCACGAGTTCCCCGTCGACGGTGTCGCCGTTGAACTCCCAGAAGAACGCGCCGCCCAGGCCCTGGCTCTTGGCCCAGGCCATCTTGGTGCCGACGGTCGCGGGGGTGTCGTAGCTCCACCAGTCGGTGCCGCAGTGCGCGTACGCGGTGCCGCCGACGGTGCCGGTGGCCGGGCAGCTGGTCTTCAGGACCTTGTAGTACTGGTTGCCCGGCTCGACGCCGGCCGCCGGGCCGGTCGCGGTGCCGCCGGGCGCGGACTGGGTGACGCCGGTCCAGCCGCGGCCGTAGAAGCCGATGCCGAGCAGCAGCTTGGAGGCGGGGACGCCCTTGGCCTTCAGCTTCGCGATCGCGTCGGCGGAGTTGAAGCCCTGCGCGGGGATGCCGGGGTACGAGGTCAGCGGGGAGTGCGGAGCGGTCGGCCCCTGCGCGGCCCAGGTGCCGAAGTAGTCGTACGTCATCACGTCGTACCAGTCGATGTACTGCGCGGCGCCGCCGTAGTCGGCCGCGTCGAGCCGGCCGCCGTTGGAGCCGTCGGCCGTGATGGCCGCGGTGAGCAGGCTGTTCGGGCCGAACGCGGCGCGCATGGCCTGCATCATGTTCTTGATCGAGGCCGGGCCGCTGGTGTCGCAGGTGAGGCCGCAGGAGTTGGGGTACTCCCAGTCGAGGTCGATGCCGTCGAAGACGTCGGCCCAGCGCGGGTCCTCGACCAGGTCGTGGCAGGACTGGGCGAAGGCGGCGGGGTTCTGGACGGCCTGGCCGAAGCCGCCGGACCAGGTCCAGCCGCCGAACGACCACAGGACCTTGATGTGGGGGTACTGCGCCTTGAGCTTGCGCAGCTGGTTGAAGTGGCCCTTGAGCGGCTGGTCCCAGGTGTCGGCGACGCCGTCGACGGACTGGGCGGCGGTGTAGGCCTTCTGGTAGTCCTCGTAGGGGTCGCCGATGGTGCACTTGCCGTTCTGCACGTTGCCGAAGGCGTAGTTGATGTGGGTGATCTTCGGGGCGGAGCCCGAGGACACCAGGTTCTTCACCGTGTAGGAGCCCCAGTTGGTGAAGTAGCCCAGGTTGATCTTGCCGCTGCCGCCGGGGTTCTCACCGCCGCCACCGGTGGTGCGGACGGGCGTGGCGCCGGAGGCGGGGCCTGTCTGGTCGGCGGTGTCGCGGGCGACCACGGTGTAGCTGTAGTCGGTGCCGGCGCTCAGGCCCGTGTCGGTGTACGTGAGGCCGGCGACGGTGGCGACGGTGGTGCCGTTCCGCTTGACGTCGTAGTTCTTGACGCCCTTGTCGTCCGTGGCCGCGGCCCAGGAGAGCTTCACCGAGGTGTCCGTGAGACCGCTCGCGGTGGGCGCTCCGGGAGCGGAGGGGGCGCTGTCGCCGGGGGTGGTCGTGCCGTCGCAGGCGCCGCCGTTGAGCTTGCAGCCGGTGGGGGCTCCGGTGCCGCTGCCGTTGAATCCGAAGGAGACCGAGGCGCCGGGGGCGAGGGTGCCGTTCCAGCCGAGGTTCTTGGCGGTGACGTGGTTCGCGGAGCTGGTGACGGTGGCGTCCCAGGCCGAGGTGACCTTGGTGCTCGCGGGGAAGTCCCACTCGACGGTCCAGGAGGTGAGCGTCGTGGTGCCGGTGTTCTTCACCGTCCACTTGCCCTCGAAGCCCGAACCCCAGTCCGAGGCCTTGGTGTATACGGCGGTGGCGGAGGCCGCGGCCTCCGCCGGGGCGGCGAGGCCGACCATGGCCGCGAGCGGGAGGAGCAGCGCGGTGGCACCCGCGAAGGTCCTGGACCGCAGGTGGGGAAGGAAGCTCGAAGCCGATCGGGTGCGGCGCCGCCGCGTGGGGGTACTCAAGGAGTCTCCTCGTGTGAGGTCCGGCAGGCAGGGCTGTCCCCTGGCCTGTCAACGCCACGTGTCCCTGAGTGCGTGGTGTCCCTGCTCGGCACCCACCGCAGCGTCCCCGCGACCCTAGAAAGGACTAGACCAACCGTCAAGAGGTCCAGACCAAACTGTCCTTGATTGCCGCCCGACTGCACATACGACCTCGCCCCCTCCTCGCGGCCACCCCGGGCCGACCCCCCAACTACCCGGAGGGCAAAGGGTCGTTAGCTGTCGGCGTACCGCCGCCTGGGCGCCCACGCCTCACGCCCCCGCGCCCCAGAGGGCGCAAAAGGGCATGGGGGGCGCATTCAGGTAGAAGATCAATTCGAGTGCGCCCCTCCGGGTGACGGATCCCGGTTCAAGATCTTCTGGTTGTTAGCGTCCCTGTCATGACGCACCCCCTGCCGTCCGGCCTGCCGGACCGCCTCCCCCTGCCCGGTCCCCGTCAGGCCGGGGAATCGTTTCGTCCGGTGCTCCTGGACGCGTCGCTGCCGGCCGACGCGGCGGCCCTGGCCGAACTGCGGGACTCGCACCGTCTGCGCGAGCTGCACGACCGCATCGAGGATCAGATCGAAGAACTCCTGAGCTGCCTGACGCCCCATGACCCCTTCGGCGGCCGTTCACGCTCCCACGCGGTCGCCGACGTCCTCGGTTCCCGTCCCGACACCTACGGCAGGTGGGCCTGGTACCCGTGGTCAGGGCGACTGGTCCACGTCCTGCCGGAATCCGAGTTCCGGCTGGTACGCACCGACCGCAACAGGGACAAGATCACGCGCGAGGAGCAGCAGGGACTGCTGCGGCGACGGATCGGTGTCATCGGGCTGTCGGTCGGCAGCAGCGCCGCCCTGACCTGCGCCATGGAAGGTGTCGGCGGAGCCTTCAGACTGGCGGACTTCGACCGGCTCGGCCTGTCGAACCTCAACAGGCTGCGCGCCGGGGTCCACGATGTCGGCGTGGAGAAGAGCGTGCTCTGCGCGCGCGGCATGTACGAACTCGATCCCTACCTGGACATCGAGATCCTCCGCAGCGGCATCACCGAGGACTCACTCGGGGACTTCTTCGGCGACGGGCAGGACGCACAGGGGCTGGACCTGCTCATCGAGGAGTGCGACACCCCCTGGGTGAAGGTCGCCGCCCGCGAACAGGCGCGCGCACGCCGGATCCCCGTCCTCATGGACACCAACGACCGGGGTGTGCTGGACGTCGAGCGGTTCGACCTCGAACCGGGACGTCCGCTCTTCCACGGCCGTACCGGGGCCGTCACCGCCGCCGACGTACGGGATCTGGACCGCGACGCGGCCCTGCGTCTCCTCCTCGACATCGTCGACGAGAGCACGCTGAGTCCCGCGATGAGCGACGCCCTGACCCGCGTCGGCCGCACGCTCTCCAGCTGGCCGCAGCTCGCCAGCGGGGTGATGCTCGGCGCCGCCCTCGTCACCGACGCCGCCCGCCGCATCCTCCTCGGCCGACCGCTCCCCTCGGGCCGCCACCGCCTCGACCTCCAAGAGCTCGTCGCCGCCCCCGCCGCACCCGTCCCCCACGGAGCAGGTCGGTGAACCGGGTCCCCGAACTCCACGGCGAGCATCTGTGGCTGCGGGAGCTGCACGCCGGCGACCACGACCCGTTCGCGCGGATCCTCACCCACCGCGTCCTCACACGCTATCTGGGCATCGAACGGATGGACCCCGGGCAGGCGCACGACGCCTTCGCCCAAGCCCTGGCCCAGCCCCACACCCACCCGCGCCGCAGGTACACCCTCGCGGTCTGCGCCCCCGGCGAGGACACCCTGGTCGGTACCATGGGGCTCCTCGTCGAGGACTACGGCAGCAACGCGATGCTCACCAGCCTGGTCCTGCTGCCCGGCGCCCCGGTACGCGGCCACGGGCACGAAGCAGGTCGGCTCCTCATGGCCTACGGCTTCGGCCACCTGGGTCTGCACCGCATCTGGGCAGGCCATCGCAGCGACCACCACCACATGCCTCAGCTGATGCACGCCGCGGGCCTGCGCCCCGAAGCCACGCTTCGCGAACTCTTCCGCACCCAGGGCAGCTGGCACGACGTCACCACCTACGCCGCCGTCGCGCCCGAGTGGAAACGCCAGGCCGGCAGCAGGGAACTGGCCGTGCTCGACGGCAGCCCCCGGCTCGACCGGGTCTGATCCCCCGCGGACGCACTGCCCTCACAGCTGATGCATGGGCGGGCCGAAGGTGGGCAGCCGGGCCTGGACTGCGCCGGTGCGTCAACTCGACGCTTCTCGATGGGGGTTGTGCTGTGAGGATGTCGCTGCCTGGTTCGATGAGAGATGCGGCTGTCGTCGCCGCGGCGGGCGCCCTGCTGGTCACCGGGCCGGCGTCCCCGGCCTCGTCCGTCACGCCGCCTCCCTCATCGGCGGCGGCCATGTACTCGGACGCGACGTTCGGCTACCGGGCAACTCCGGGCCACGACAGCTTCGTGCCGGCGGCCACGGCCAGGCCACCGTTCAAGAAGCTGTGGTCGCGCGACTTCGGCTCGGTCGTGTCCGCACCCGTGGCGGTGGGAGGCCGGGTGTTCGCGGTCGTCAACGCCGACCAGGGGGACGAGGGCGGTCCCCGTATGGAGCTGGTCGGGCTCGACGCGGCCACGGGCAAGGCGCTGTGGCCGCAGAGGTTCCTGACCCGCGAACCCGGCGCGACCGTGACCTTCGGCGGCGGGCTCCTCTACACGCAGACGATGAGTGGCCAGATCCGCGCCTGGGATCCGGCTGGCGGGGTCGTGAAGTGGACCGTCGACCTCCGCAACGGCTTCTCCCAGTACCCGCCGACCTGGTACCGAGGCGTCCTCTACGCGCAGGACGGGCGCGGCCAGGCCGTCGCCCTGAGCGGGGAGAACGGCCGGCGGCTGTGGGAAACGCCTCTCCTCCAGAACGGCTGGGCTCCGGTCGTCGTCGACGAGGCGGGCGTCTGGATCGGCTTCGACAACCTCGCCTACCAGCTCCTGGACCGGGCCACCGGCAAGGAACTGCGCCGTTTCGACGTTCCGGACATGTCCGGCCCCGGAGGCAACCCCGTCGCGCTCGGGGCCGGGGCGCTGTGGCTGCGCAACAGTCTCGGCGACGACTCCGACGCCGTGGCCTACGACCGCCGGACGGGAGACGTCCTGCGCCGCCTGCCCGCCGACGCCACGCCCGCGTTCGGAGCGAACCGCGTGTACATCGCCGACCGCGGCGTCGTACGGGCCCTCGACACCACCGCCGGATACGCCACACGGTGGACGTACACCAGCCCTCGGCAGGCCGCCACCGTCCGCCTGGTCGCCGGCGGCTACGTCTACGTACAGGACGGCACCGGAGAGCTCGTGGTCCTCCACGAGAAGACCGGGGCGAAGGCGTGGTCCTACCGGCTCGGCGAGGCACCGCACCCGATGGAGAACGTCGTCGCGGAGCGGGACTGGAACGGCTGGACGGTCCCCGGCCTGGCGACAGCGCAGGGCCGGCTCTTCGCCCCCGCCCAGAACGGCACGCTGATCGCCTTCGGCCCTGCCTGACCGGCACGCCTTCGGGGAGGCACGGGACCGTCGCCGCGGCCCGAACCCGGCGTGCGGGCCGCGGCGGCATCCGTACCGCTTCCCCGTGGGCGCCGTGTCAGATGCGCGGGGGGACACGGACGAGCAGCAGGGCCGTGTCGTCGACCGCGTGGCCTCCCGAGTGGTCGGCGACCTCCCGCCACAGGCGGTCGAGGGTTTCGGAGGCGGTGGCACCGCGGGTCGCGGCCAGCGACGCGGCGAGGCGCTCGTCTCCGAAGAACGGACCCCTGTCGCGGTCGCGGGCCTCGGTGACGCCGTCGGTGTAGAGCAGCAGGGCGTCGCCCGGCTCCAGGCGGAAGGAGGTGACGGCGTGCTGGTCGCGGGACGCGGGCAGCAGCGGACTCAGGAGCCTGCCGGCGGCGTGGAGTTCCTCGACGGCGCCGTCCGCCCGGCGGATGAGGGCCGGGAGATGGCCGGCGCTGGCGTAGCGGCCGGCGAGCCCCTCGGAGTCGGGGCGGAACACGGCCAGGGCGGCGGTGAGGAACCGATCACTGATCTGCTGGTCGACCATCGCCTCGTGCAGGCGGTGCAGCACCGTGGCGGGATCGCTGTGCTGGGTGGCCTCGGTGCGCACGGTGTAGCGGGCCAGCGCGGTGACCTTCGCGGCCTCGATGCCCTTGCCGCTGACGTCTCCCATCACCGCGCACCAGTCGAGGCCGCGCGTGTGGAACAGGTCGTAGAAGTCGCCGACCACCTCGACCCCGACCGCACCGGTGGCGTCGGCCGGCAGATGCACCGCGGCCACGTCCATGCCGGGCGCCTTCGGCAGCCGGGGCGGCAGAAGGCTGTCCTGCAAGGTGCGGGCGAGCGCCGCCGACGCCTCACCGCGGGCACGGGCCTGGCGCAGGGCATGGCGCAGGGCGATCTCGGAGGAGACCGACCTCGCCAGGGTCCGCAGGGCCTGCGACTGGACGGGCGTGAAGGGGCGGGCGTTCCGGTCGACCACGCAGAACCCGCCGAGCACGTGCCCGTCCGGTGAGAACACCGGGTAGCCCGCCCACGCCCCGATGCCCAGGGCGCCGATGGCGCCGAGGTCCTTGATCCGGGGGTCATGGGCGGCGTCCTCGGCGATCAGCTCCCGGCCGGTGCCGATCAGGATGTGGCAGGGACTGTCCCGTATGTCGTTCTCGCGTCCGGCCGCGGGGTCCATGCCCAGGGCGGTCTTCCAGAACGAGCGTCGGCCGTCGGCGATGGTGAAGAACGCCTTCTGGGCGCCGGTGATCGCGAGAGCGAGCTGCGCGAGATCGTCGAACGTGCCTTCCGGCGCGGTGTCCAGCAGGCCGGTGTCCGCGACCGCGGCCAGCCGCGCCGGATCGAACACGGCCGGCGGCAGCTCACCGGCCGGGCGGGAGGTCTCAGTTGCCATCACGGGTCATCCGTCCCAAGGCCGTCTGCCCCGGACCGGATGCCCTGGTGTCAAGTGACCTGACAGTGAGGGTACGTGGTCGCCCGTCGCCCGCCGAGCGCGGTCGCGTCCGCGGCCCTCCCCCAGCGCCCAGCGCGGCCGGACCACGGCACCGTCCGGGAGACGGCTATCCCCCATCGGTCTTCTGGAAGGTCAGCAGGAGGTCCGCCGCCACGCTCACGGCGATCGTCGCGGGTTCCTTTCCGGTGATGTCGGGGAGGCCGATCGGCGTCTTGATCCGGTCGATCACGGCCTCGTCGTGCCCGCCCTCCTTCGCCAGACGCTGCCGGAAGCGGGCCCACTTGGCCGCGGAGCCGATCAGGCCGATCGAGCCGAGCTCGGGGGTCCGCAGGGCCGCGTCGCACAGGGCGGCGTCCTCAGCGTGGTCGTGCGTCGCGATCAGCACGTGCGTACCGGGGGCGAGTTCTCCGAGCACCTCCTCGGGCAGCAGCGGGGTGTGGTGGACGTGGACCTGTGCCACGGCGTCGTCGAGGACGGCGAGCCGTTCCGCGAGGAGCATGTCGGGGCGGGTGTCGACCAGGTGCAGGTCCAGGTCGTGCCGGGCCAGGATGCGGGCGAGCTCCAGGCCGACGTGGCCGACGCCGAAGACGGCCACCGCGGGCCGTACGGGCAGCGGTTCCAGGAGGACGGTGACCGTGCCGCCGCAGCACTGGACCCCGTGCCGGCCGGTGACCTTGTCGTTCAGGGCGAACTCCATCAGCTCCGGCTCCGCCCACGGCGTGTCGATCAGTTCGCGGGCCCGGTCGATGGCGACGGCCTCGATGTTGCCACCGCCGATGGAGCCCCAGGTGTCCGTCCGTCCGACCACGAGTTTGGCGCCTGCCTTGCGGGGGGCGTGGCCGCGCACGGTCGCGACGGTCACGAGGACGCCGGCCTCCCGGCGCCCCCGCAACCGCGCGACCGCGGCGATCCAGGTCATGTCAGGCATGGCTCAGGGGGTTCGCTTCCGCGGCACCCTCGGCTTCCGACGTGCCCGCCACGCCCGGTACGGACTCCGAAGCGCCCGCTACGGCATCCGGCCCGCCCGGCGCTGCCGCCGCTCCCGGGGCTGCCGAGGCCGCGGGGGCTTTCGCCGTTGCCGTGTCCCCCGGCGTACCGATGACGCGTACGACGCCCTGCCCGTCGCCGTCCTGCCCGCCCTCACGGGCCGACTCGACGGCCCAGTAGACCGCCTCCGGGGTCGCCGGGCTGGCGAGGTGGACGCTGATGCCGGCCGGGCCGAACGCCGCGGCGGCCTGGCGCAGCGCCTCGCGGACCGAGAAGGCCAGCATGAGCGGAGGCTCGCCCACGGCCTTGGAGCCGTACACGGCGCCTTCCTCGGTGGCGTTCTCCAGCAGCCTGACGTGGAACTCCTCCGGCATCTCCGAGAAGCTCGGCAGCTTGTACGTGCTCGCGGCCTGGGTCAGCAGCCGGCCGCGGTGCGGACCGTCGCCGGTGTCCCAGCGGAGGTCCTCCAGCGTCAGCCAGCCGGCGCCCTGCACGAAGCCGCCCTCGATCTGCCCGATGTCGATCATCGGGGAAAGGCTCTCGCCGACGTCGTGGACGATGTCCACGCGCCGGACGCGGTACGCGCCGGTGAAGCCGTCCACCTCGACCTCGGTCGCGGCCGCGCCGTGGGCGAAGTACTTGAACGGGGAGCCGCGGAAGGAGGCGGCGTCCCAGTGCAGGCCCTCGGTCCGGTAGTAGCCGGCCGCCGACAGCTGCACCCGCTGGAAGTAGGCCGTCCGCACCAGGTCGTCCCAGGCGAACTCCTCCTCGCTGCCCAGGGCACGCGCGACGCCGTCGACGAGACGCACGTCGGAGTCGTGGACGCCGAGCCGGGTGGCCGCCACGCGCAGCAGGCGCGCGCGCAACTGCTCGCAGGCGTTCTTGATCGCCCCGCCGTTGAGGTCGGTGCCGGCGCTGGCCGCGGTCGCCGAGGTGTTGGGCACCTTGTCGGTACGTGTGGGGGCCAGCCGGACCTTGTGCAGCGGAATGCCCAGCGTGGTCGCGGCGACCTGGAGCATCTTGGTGTGCAGGCCCTGGCCCATCTCGGTGCCGCCGTGGTTGATCAGGACGGAGCCGTCCTTGTAGATCAGCACCAGCGCGCCGCCCTGGTTGAAGGCGGTGAGGTTGAACGAGATGCCGAACTTGATGCCGGTGATCGCGAGGGCCCGCTTGGTGTGCGGGTGCGTGGCGTTGAAGGTGTCGATCGCGCGCCTGCGGTCGGCGAAGCGGGCGTCTTCCTTCACCTGCCGCCAGACTTCGGCGATGCGCTCGGCCTGGGTGACCGGCTGGCCGTACGGGGTCGTCTGCCCCTGGCCCGGCCGGTAGAAGTTGCGTTCCCGGAGCTCTGCCGGGTCGAGGCCGAGGAGCGGGGCGCAGCGGCCGAGGATGTCCTCGATCACCAGCATGCCCTGCGGGCCTCCGAAGCCGCGGAAGGCGGTGTTGGAGACCGTGTTGGTCCTGGCCACGCGACCGGCGACGCGGGCGTGCGGGATCCAGTAGGTGTTGTCGATGTGGCACAGCGCGCGGGCGAGGACCGGTTCGGACAGGTCCAGGCTCCAGCCGCCGTCGGCCACCAGGGTGGCGTCCAGGGCCTGGATGCGGCCCTCGGCGTCGAAGCCGATCTTCCAGGTGGCGTGGAACCCGTGGCGCTTGCCGGACATGGTGAGGTCCTGGGTCCGGTTGAGCCGGAAGCGGACGGGCCGGCCGGTCAGCTTGGCGCCGAGCGCGGCCACGGCCGCGAAGCCGTGCGGCTGCATCTCCTTGCCGCCGAAGCCGCCGCCCATGCGCAGGCACTGGACGGTGACCTCGTGGGCGGGAACGCCGAGCACGTGCGAGACGATCTCCTGCGTCTCCGAGGGGTGCTGGGTGCTGCTCTGGACGAAGACCTGCTCGTTCTCGTCGATGAGCGCCAGCGCCGCGTGGGTCTCCAGGTAGAAGTGCTCCTGTCCGGCGAACTGGAACTCTCCGCTGAAGACGTGTGCGGAGTCCGCGAAGCCGGCGTCGATGTCACCGGTCTCCATGAGCGGCCGGGCGCCGTGGTAGCTGTCGGCCTCGATGGCTTCCCGCAGGGTGATCAGGGCGGGCTTCTCGTCGAGTTCCACCTCGACGGCCGCGGCTCCGAGCCGGGCCGCCTCCAGGGTCTCGCCGAGCACCCAGGCCACGGCGTGGCCGTGGAACATGACCTCGTCGGGGAAGAGCGGCTCGTCGTGCTTCATGCCGGCGTCGTTGACTCCGGGGACGTCGGCGCCGGTGAGGACGCGGACGACGCCGGGAACGGCGAGGGCGGGCCCGGTCCTGAGCGCGGTGATCCGGCCGCGGGCCTTCATGACCTGGACGGGGAACGCGTGCAGCACGTCCTTGGTGCGGTGCACCAGGTCGTCGGTGTAGAGAGCCGTGCCGGTGACGTGCTGGTGGGCGCTCTCGTGGGGCATGGAGACGCCGACCAGCGCCTTCTCGGGACGCTCGGAGAGATGACTCATGACGACACCGCCTCGGTGGTCTGGGCGTACAGCTTGGACAGGCTCCGGCCGAGCATCGCGGAGCGGTAGAGGGCGCTGGCCCGGTGGTCGTCCATCGGCGTCCCCTCCCCGCGCAGCACGCGGGCGGCGGCCTCGACGGTCTCCGCAGTCCAGGGCCTGCCCTCCAGGGCGGCCTCGGTCGCGAGGGCGCGGATCGGGGTGGCGGCGACGCCGCCGAGGCCGATCCTGGCCTTGCGGACGACGCCTTCCGCGGCGTCGATGTCGAGCGCGAAGGCGACGGCGACGCTGGAGATGTCGTCGAAGCGGCGCTTGGCGATCTTGTGGAAGGCCGTGACGGGCGCGAGCGGCAGCGGGACGCGGACCGCGCGGATCAGCTCGTCGGGGCGGCGCACGCTGCGGCGGTAGCCGGTGAAGTACTCCCCCAGCGGGACCTCGCGTTCGCCGTCGGCGTCGGCGAGGACCAGGGAGGCCTCCAGCGCGAGCAGCACCGGCGGGCTGTCGCCGATCGGGGAGCCGGTGCCCAGGTTGCCGCCGAGGGTGGCGCCGTTGCGGATCAGCCGGGAGGCGAACTGGGGGAAGAGCGCTGCCAGCAGGGGCACTTCGCCGTCCAGGCGACGCTCGATCTCGGTGAGCGTGAGGCCGGCACCGATCTCGATGTGATCGGACGCCAGGTGCAGGGACCGCAGTTCGGGCAGGCGGTCGATGGCGACGACGCAACGCTCGCGGCGGGAGCGGATGTTCACCTCCACGCCGAAGTCGGTGCTGCCGGCGACCGGTACGGCGTCGGGGCGCTCCCGCAGGAGGCGGAGCGCCTCGGCGAGGGTCGCCGGCCGCAGGAAGGTGCTGTCGTCCGTGGTGTAGCGGGTGGCGGCGGGCTCCGGCGGGGCCTGGTCGCGGCGCCGCGCCAGCGGGTCCTCCGGGGCGGGCTCCCCGACGGCGAACGCTGCGTCGCGGATCGGCCGGTAGCCGGTGCAGCGGCAGAGGTTGCCGCTGAGCGCGTGCAGGTCGAAGCCGTTGGGGCCGTGCTCGGCGTCGGTAGCGGAGCCGGGGCAGTGGGCGTCCGTTTCGGTGCCGAGGCCGGTGCTCCGGGCGTACGCGGCCTCCGGCCCGTCGTGCGGGCCTCGGCCGGGGCGGTAGTACTCGGCCGCCATGCTGCACACGAATCCCGGGGTGCAGTAGCCGCACTGGGAGCCGCCGCGGACCGCCATCTCCTCCTGCACGGGGTGCAGCGTGGGCGGCGTGCTGGGCTCTCCGGGGATGGCGAGGCCCTCGGCGGTGACGACCTCCTGGCCGTCGAGCGCCGCGACCGGGACGAGACAGGCGTTGACCGCGACCCAGTCGGTGGGCTTGTGGACGCCGGGGCGGGCGACCAGCACCGAACAGGCGCCGCACTCGCCTTCGGCGCAGCCCTCCTTCGTGCCGGTGAGGCCGCGCTCGCGGAGGAAGTCGAGGACCGTGGTGTGGGCCGGGGCCGGAGCGATCGGCGTCTGGAGCCCGTTGACGGTGATCCGCGCCTCGGTCACGACGGTTCCTCGCTTCGGTGCAGGGGTGTAGGCAGGGGAAGGGTCCTCATGTCTGGCCTTCTGTCGCGGTGCGCGGCGGGAGACGGCGCGCAGTGGGAGAACCGTCCCGGGCGCGCGTCGGATGCACACGACGACACGCCGCGGGGAACGGTGAAGTCACAGGGAAGTCGGGAAAGAGGGGGTCGGCGGCGCCACGACGGGCCCGCCGGAACGGCGGCGCGTCAGCAGCCGTGCGCCACCCGACCCGGGACCCAGGCGGCCCGGTGAGCGAGGCGATTCAGGTCGGAGAAGATCGACATCCGCCCTCGCCCCCTTTCTGTACTCACGAGTCGGTGCGCACGAAACTATGGCTCCGCGGCGCGTCGGTCAAGGAGCGTTTCCCGCATCCCCCGCGGTTCGCGGCTCGCGTCCCCACGGCGTCTGCCAGGCATCTTGTGACTCGACCCGGGCAGAAGCCAGGGCAGGCGGGCGAAGTCACCGCAGGCGCGTGGCGGTGGATCGGCCACGCATGACCTGACACTTGTCGCCCTGCGCAGGAGCGCGTGGAGTGGCGACGCCGGACGTGCGCGAGCGGTTGCTAGCGGCGGCCGAGCGGGGCGTGGACCGGGCGGGGCCGGGTGCGCTGACCAGCCGTTCCGTGACGACCTGCGCGGGCTGCGCGAAAGGACTGCCGCACACCCGCTTCGCGGGGTTCGACCCGTTCGTGGCAGAGCTGTGCCTCGACCGCTTCGCCCGCACGGCCGCCACGGCCCGCACGCCAGGGCCCTCGAAGATGACGTTCCCTCATGGGAGGGACACCATGGCGTGAGGGAATGGGGTGCATGCTCTGCGACTTCACGCACGACCACAAGGGTGAGCGGCTCCGCGGCGTATGCGGCGGCGGTGGGCCATCCGGGGTGACCGCCGTCGTATTGCACGGCGCGGGCGACAGCAGCATGGAGTCACTGCTCCCTGTGGTGCGGGAGTTCGTGGACCGCGACTGCCGAGGCGTCGCCTTCGACTTCTCCGGGCACGGCGGCAGCACCGGAACGCTCGGCGAGTCGAGCCTGCGGCGACGGTTCGAGCAGGCCGTCGCGGTGATCGACGCCTACGCCGGGACGGAAGGGCCGCTGGTCCTCGTGGGTTTCAGCATGAGCGGGCAGACGGTCGCGGATCTCGTCGCCCACTACGGGGACCGGGTGGCAGCGCTGGGGCGGTGTGCGCCCACCGTGTATGCCGCCGACGCCTGGGGCGTTCCCTTCGGCAAAGGCAACGGGCAGTTCAGCCGGATCATCCGGCGCCCGGACAGTTGGCGGGACGCGCCCGCGCTGCGGGCGCTGCGGGCGTACGAGGGCCGGGCGGTGCTCGCCGTACCCGGTACGGACGCGGTGATCCCCGCCGCCGTGACCGAGTCCGTGCAGGACGCGCTGACCTCCCGATCTCAGTACACGCGGCTCGATCTTCCCGATGCGCAGCATCGGTTGGGGACGTGGTTCCGCGATCACGGCGAGGACCGGCAGAGGTTCGTGAGGGCGGTGCTGACCGGCCTCGACGGACGGGGCTGGTCGGCCACGCATGCGTGGGTCGCCCGGCAGGTCGGCAGCGGCCGCACCGTCGCGCACTCACGCTTCCTGTCCGGTGGCTGGAGTTCCCAGATGCGCCGGCTCACGCTCGACGACGGGGCCGAGCTGGTGCAACGGACCTTCGTCAAACCGTTCTTCCGCCGCCACGGTCCCGGGCTCCTCGCCCGCGAAGCGTCCGTCCTGAGGCAGCTCGCCGGGCAGGGGGGCATCCCGGCGCCCGCTCTGGTCGCCGTGGACGCGACAGCCGAGCACTGCGACCACCCCACCCTGTTGATGTCGGCGCTGCCCGGCGGCGTTCGCGTGGACGAGGACGAGGACGACCTCGAGCGGCGTCTCGACCTGCTCGCCGCCCAGCTCGTCCGCATCCACGGCGTCGTTCCGGACGAAAGGCCGCGCACGTACCAGGCGTGGACCTCCCCTGAACACGTCCGCGCCCCTGACGGCCCCCTGTGGGAGCGAGCCGTCGACGTGATCCGCCGCGACCCTCCGCCGTACGCCGGCCGCTTCCTGCACCGCGACTTCCACCCCGGGAACGTGCTCTTCACGGGCGCCGGTTCCGCACTGCGGATCGCCGGGGTCGTGGACTGGGTCGAGGCCTCCTGGGGACCTGCCGACCTGGACGTGGCGCACTGCTCGACCGCGCTCGCGCTGCTGCACGGGCCCGCCTACGGGTGGGACTTCCGCAGACGGTACGAGGCACAGGGCGGCCACGGCCTCGGCGACCACCCCGCCCACCTGTACTGGCGGCTGCTCGACGCCCTGCACTACTGCCCGGACGCGGCGAAGCTGGCCGGCCCGTGGCGTGAACTGGGCCGGGACGATCTCACACCCGAAGTGCTCGCCGGACGGCTTGAGGCGTACGTGGACGGACTCCTGCGGGAGTACGACTGACCGGCCTCGGACAAGGCACCCGGCGCAGACCCGGGTAGACGGCCACGACGCCGCAGCTCGTGCCGATCACCATCGACAGCGTGACCTACTCCGTGCCGCAGCGGCTCGCCGAGGCGTACCGGCGCGGGCTGCTGAGCCCTGAGGGGTGAGCGCGGAGCCTTCCGGCGGGAGCTGCGCGCGAAGGGCCTTCTCTCCGGGTCGAGCGGTGGTCGCAGCCACAGCACCGCTTGACCCGGTACGCCCCCGGACGGTGCGGGGTCGGATGGTGCCGAGGCTGCGACTCGGCACCCCTCTTTCGGTGCGCGTTCAGGACGTGCCCGGCAGGGGATGCGGCGTCGGCGTGGCGTCGGCGGACGGGCCGGCGCGGACGACGGCCTGGTCTCCTCGGGGGCCGAAGAGGTGCAGGATCTCGACGGCGCTCGTGTCGGCGGGTCCGAACCAGTGCGGCTGGGTCGTGTCGAACTCCGCCACTTCGCCGGGCCCCAGCGTGAAGTCCTTCTCCCCGAGGATGAGGCGTAGCCGCCCGGCGAGGACGTAGAGCCACTCGTAGCCCTCGTGGGTGACCGGTTCCGGCCGGCGGGGCGCCAGTACCTGCTTGAAGACCTGCACGCGCCCGGGGTACTGCGTCAGGGGCACGAGAATGCTTCCGCGCTCCTTGCGCAGGGGCTGGAGGTGTACCCGAGGGTCTCCGCTGGCCGGCGCGGCCACCAGCTGGTCGAGTGCGACGCGGTGGGCTCGTGCCAGCGGGATGAGCAGGTCGAGAGTGGGACGGCGTCTCCCCGATTCGACCCGGGACAACGTGCTGACCGAGATCCCGGTCGTCGCCGCCAGCGCTTCGAGCGTGAGTCCCCGGTCCTGGCGCAGTCGGCGCAGCCGGGGCCCGATGCCGTCGAGTATCCGCTCGAGCTCCGCGTCCGTGGATCCTGTGTTCATGGGTCCAGTTTTGCAGTGTCCGCAAAACCGATGGGCTGCGCGGGTCGCCTGGGACGAGCCTTGCCCGGACATCGTTTCCGGACGTCAGAGGTGGACCATGACCACGACGACACACCCCGTTCAACCCGTACTGAGTGCGCGCAGACGCTGGACGGTGCTGGCCGTCTGCTGCCTGAGCATGTTCCTGGTGGGCCTGGACACCACCATCGTCAACGTGGGCCTGCCGGCCATCGGGAGCGGCCTCGGCGTCGACACCCGCGGTCTCGAATGGATCGTGGACGCGTACACCCTCGTCCTGGCCAGTCTGCTGATCTCCTCCGGCGCGCTCGCGGACCGCTTCGGACGCCGGCGGGTGTTCCAGGTCGGGCTGGCCGTGTTCGGCGCCGCCTCACTGCTCTGTGCGGTCGCTCCCTCGGCGGGGGTACTCGTCGCGGCCAGGGCCCTCCAGGGCGTCGGCGCCTCGATGCTCAGCCCCGTGGCGCTCGCGATCGTGGTGAACACGATGCCGGACCCCAGGGAACGGGCGCAGGCCATCGGCATCTGGGCATCGGTGTTCGGGCTGAGCATGGCCGCCGGGCCCGTCACAGGCGGGGCGCTGCTCGCCTGGCTCGACTGGCGGGCCCTGTTCTGGGTCAACGCGCCCGTGATCGCGGCCGCTCTGCTGCTCAGCGCGGTGTTCGTACCGGAGTCCCGGGCACAGCGGGCCCGGCGGCTCGACCTGCCCGGACAGGTCCTGCTGACCCTGCTCCTCGCCGTCGTGGTCGGTGTCCTGATCGAAGGGCCTCGCATCGGCTGGACGTCGCCTGCGGCATGGATCGGATACGTGTGGGCCGCCGTGGCGGCAGCCGCATTCGTGTGGGTCGAGTCACGCCGGGCCGAGCCTTTGATGGATCCGCGGCTCTTCGGCCGCCCGGTCTTCAGCGGTGCCGTCGTCGGCGCGGTGGCCGTCTTCGTCGCCCTGAACATGACGCTGCTCCTCAACACCCTCTATCTGCAGCACACCCGGGACTGGACGCCGCTGGCCGCGGGTGTGGCCACCTTGCCGCTGGCCGTCGGAGCGACCGTCTGCGCGCCGTGGTCCGGCCGCATGGTCGGACGCACCGGGCCGCGGCTGCCCTTGCTCCTCGCCGGTGGGTTCGTCACGGCGGGCGGGCTGTGCCTGGTCCGGCTCACTCCGCAGACGAACGTCCTGCTGCTTCTGGCCGCCTACGCGTTCATCGGCATCGGGTTCGGCTTCGCCAACGCCCCGATCACCAACACCGCGGTGAACGGACTGCCCGCCGCCCGGGCCGGCGTGGCCGGGGCGATCACCTCCACCGCACGGCAACTCGGCTCCGCCATCGGCATCGCTCTCGCCGGCGGCCTGGTCACGGCGACCGGCCCGGCGGAGCTCGCCCACGCGTCCCGCCCGGGTTGGATCGTGGTCGCCGGCTGCGGCGTACTCCTCCTTCTCGTGGCCCACGTATCGCAGCCGCGCGAGACCAGGCCGAACCTGGTCGCCCCGCGGACCCGGTGAGTCGTACGGCACCCCCCGGACGGCCATCACCGACGATCACCGCGCCGTCAGCACACGTAGGTCCCGTGCCGTCGCGCAAGCGCCTCGGGCACGCACCCGCCCGGTTCGACTCGCCCCGGGGCGGCACGGGCAGGCCCGCCGAGAGCGTCGGTGTGCCTGCCCGTGCGGGTGGCGTCAGCGGTGTGTGGTGGCCACCGCGGCTGCCGTCCGGGCGGCCGTGCCCGTGTAGGTGATCCTCAGGGTCCCGGTGACGGGTTCTCGGTCGACGAGTACCTCCACGCCGTAGACCCGCTTGATGAGGTCGGGGGTCAGCACGTCTCCCGGCGTGCCGGCCGCGGCCACCTCCCCCTGGTCGAGGAGGACGACGTGATCGCAGTACCGGGCCGCGAGGTTGAGGTCGTGCAGGGCCACCACGCAGGTGACGTCCAGCGAGGTCAGCAGATCGAGGAGTTCGAGCTGGTGACGGATGTCGAGGTGGTTGGTGGGTTCGTCGAGCAGGATCTCCTGAGGCTTTTGAGCCAGGGCGCGGGCGAGTTGGGTGCGCTGCTTCTCCCCTCCGGAGAGGGTGTGCCAGCTCCGGTGCTGCTTGTCGGCGATCTCGGTGCGCTCCAGCGCCTCGTCGACGATCCGCCGATCGTGGTCGGTCAGCGCGTCGAAGCGGCCGCGGAACGGGGTGCGGCCGAGTTCGACGACCTGGCGGACGTTGACGTGGTGGTGGGCGGACACGTCCTGCTCGACGACGGCGAGCCGTCGGGCCAGCACCCGGCGGCCGAGGTCGCTCAGGCTGGTGTCGTCATAGCGGACGGTTCCGGTGTCGGGCTTCCGCAGCCCCGCGAGCAGACGCAGCAGGGTCGACTTGCCGGAGCCGTTGGGGCCGAGGAGTCCTACGACCCTCCCGTCGTGGACCGCCATGTCGATGTCGTCGAGGAGTCGGTGGCCCTTGACCGACCAGGAGAGCCGGCGGGCGGTGATGTGGCCCATCAGGCCTCCAGACGCTTCAGGACCAGCGCGAACGCGGGCGCGCCGAGCAGCGCGGTGATGACGCCGGCGGGCAGTTCATGGGGTGCGAACGCCGTCCGCGCGAACACGTCCACCCAGATGAGGAAGACGGCTCCGACGATCGCGGAGAGGGGGAGGAGCGAGCGGTGCGTCGGTCCCGTCACGACGCGGACGCCATGGGGGATGAGCAGGCCGATGAAGCCGATGGCCCCGGAGGCCGCCACGGCCGCGGCCGTGATCACCGAGGTCAGTACCATCAGCCAGATCCGGGCGGCGGTGACGTTGATGCCCAGTGCGGCCGCGGAGTCCCACCCGAAGGTGAAGGCGTCGAGGGCCGGCGCGAAGAACTGAAGGGCGATCACCCCGGCCAGGATGACCAGGACGGTGACGGTCACCCCCTCCCATCGGGCGCCGCCGAGGGTGCCGAGCAGCCAGTAGGTGAAGCCGCGGGTCGAGTTGGCGTCCCCGTTGACCATGAGGATGACCGAGGTGACCCCGGCGAAGAACTGGGACACGAGCACGCCGGTCAGCACCACGCGGGAGGGACTGGCGACGCGCCCACCGCCGAGCAGGAGCAGCAGCAGGCCGAAGGAGACCAGACCTCCCACGAAGGCTCCCGTCGACAGGGAGATGCTTCCGCCGATGCCCAGCAGGAGTACGGCGACGGCGCCGGTGGACGCACCGGAGGAGACTCCCAACAGGTAGGGGTCGGCAAGGGGGTTCCTGGTGACCGCCTGGAGGACCGCGCCGGAGACCGCGAGGGCCATGCCGACGGCCACGGCGAGCAGGACACGGGGAAAGCGGGACTCCCAGATCAGGGCGTCGAGCAGGCCCGGCAGGGGCGGAGTGGGGGCGATGCCGTCGAGACCGATGTGCCGGAGGATCGTGGAGACCACGTCCAGCGGCCGGATGTTCGCGCTCCCGAACAGCGATGCGGTGACGATCGACACCAGGAGCCCGGATACGGCCAGGAGGTAGAACGCCACGGTCGCGGTGCGCCGCCGGCGCACCGGAGCCTTCTCACCGGTGGTGATCGGGTCTCCGGTGCGCGAGGCGGTCGTGTGTGAACTCGTCGTCATGATGGTGGAGGGGTCAGCCGAGCTTGTTCAGACCGTCGACCAGCGCGGGGACGGCGGACGCGCTGCCGTAGCTGGGGTCCATGTGGCTGCCGGGGATGGTGATGAACCTGTCGCCCTTCACCGCGGCGAGCTTGCTGGTGAGCGGGTCCTTCTTGAGGAGCGCGATCTTCTCCTTGGCGGTGTCGTTGGGCTCGCCTCGGGTCACGTCGGCCAGGATGATGACGTCGGGGTTCCGCGCGGCGACCTCGTCCCAGCTCACCTCCGCCCACTTGGTCTTGGCGTCGGCGAAGATGTTCTCCACGCCCACGAGCTTGGAGATGTGCTGCGGAAGGCCACCGGGGCCCGCCGCCCACGGAGTGCCCTCGTAGGTGGAGTAGAACCACATCACCTTGAGCGGCTTGTCGCGCTTCTGGACGGAGGCGACCGCCTTGTCCACCACGGCCTTCTGCTCGGTGGCCAGCTTCTCGCCGGCATCGGGCACGCCCATGATCCTGCCGAGTCGGCGGTACTCCTCGAACAGCATCGGGAAGTCCGCGTTCGCCACGGTCTCGTGGTACGTGCAGTCGAACTCGGTCAGGTACGTGGGAACGCCCAGGTCGTGAAGGTGCTTGCGCTCACCGGACTGCTCCTTGGTGAACATGCTGGCGAAGGAGCCGTAGACGAAGTCCGGCTGTGCCTCCAGCAGCTTCTCGTGCTTGATCTCGGCACCGGGCGCGGACAGAACCGGGATCTTCTCGTACTGCGCGGCGATCGCCGGCGGCGTCTTCTCGATCTCGTAGCCCGTGCCGGCGATCCGGTCGCCCGCGCCGAGATGGATGAGGATCTCGGCGGCGGTCTGGTTGAGCGTGACGACCTTCTGCGGCGCGGCCTTGTAGGTCACGTCGGTGCCGCAGTTCTCGAGGGTGAAGGGGTAGGGCGTGGCGGTCGTCGCCGCGGCCGTGCCCTCGGCCTTCGCCCCGGAGTCGGAGGACGTGCCCGTCCCGCATCCGGTGATCGTGAGCGCCGCCAGAGCCGCGGTAGTTATGGTAATCATTTTCGTTTTCATTATGCGCAGACTATCAGTTCGCAGGGAAGGGAAGAAGGGTGGCTGGAGCCTCCGGGCGGGCCCCTGGACGGCGGGGATCCCGGCCGGCGCACAGGCCGCGCGCTTACCGCAGCAGAGCGGCAAGCCGGTGGACGACCTGCTCGTCGAAGAGGCCGTGGGCGGCCATCCAGTCGTCGTCGAAGACGGTGTGGAGGTACTTGTCACCGCCGTCGCAGACCAGCACGACGATGGTGGATCCGGGCGGCGCGCTCTGCGCCCGTTCCAGGGCCTTGTACACCACCCCGCCCGCCGAACCGCCTATCAGGACACCGAAGTTCCTGGCCAGAAAGCGGCAGGTCTCGAATGCCTCCGCGTCGCTGACCTTGAGCCCCTGGTCGATCACTTCGTAGTCGACGACGGGACCGATCTCCGAGCCCTCGGGCGTACCGGTGCCGGACTGGTGGTAGGGCGCGCCCCGGCCGCCGAAGAGGACGGACCCCTCCGGTTCGACTCCGATGATCTTCAGGTCGGGGATGCGTTCGCGGAGGAAGCGGCCGGTGCCGCAGAGCGAACCGCCGGTGCCGACGGCCCCGTACAGGTACTGGATGTCGTCGCCGAGGTCGTCGTGGAGTTCGCGCGCGAGCGGCCGGTAGCCGTTGGGGTTGCCCTGGTTGCGGTGCTGGGCGGTCCAGTAGGCGCCGTGTTCGGCGGCGAGGCGCTCGGCCGTGGTGTCGCGTTCGGCGGTGGCGAGTCCGCCCTCGTCGCCCGCGACGTTGAGGATGTCGGCGCCGTAGGCGCGCATGCCGCGCAGCTTGTCCGCGCTGGAGTGGTTGTCGACCACGGCGGTGAACTTGTAGCCGCGTTCGGCGGCGATGAGCGCGAGGCCGAGTCCGGTGTTGCCGGAGGTGGACTCGACCAGCCATCCGCCGGGGGCGAGCAGGCCGGCCTCCTCCGCCTCGTCGACCATGTTCCTGGCCATCCGGATCTTGGCGGTTCCGGTGGGGTTGAACTGCTCCAGCTTCAGCAGGACGGTGGCCCCGCCTTCCGCGGTGTGCAGTTCGAGCAGGGGCGTCCGCCCCACCAGGTCGGACATCCTGGTCCTGATCACATCGTGTCCTTCGCGCAGATCTCCGTCAGGCACCCGACGAAGACGTCGTTGTCCTCGGGGGTGGACAGGGAGGCTCGGATGTAGGTCTCGTATCCCGGCTCGCGCCACGCCTTGACGATGATTCCGGCGCGGTGCAGCTCGCGGGCGACCCGGTCGGAGCGGCGGCCGGTGTCGATGAAGAGGAAGTTGGTCGAGGACGGGACCACGCCCAGCCCCGCGGCACGCAGGCGGCCGGTGACCCTGGCGATCTCCAGGGCTGTCCGGCGAACCGTCTCCGCCAGGTGCACCTCGTCACCCAGCGCCGCGACGGCGGCGTCCTGAGCGGGCCGGTTCACGTTGTACGGGGTACGGACCCGGTCCAGCGCCTGGATCAGGGCCGTGTCGGAGGCGACGCCGTACCCGACGCGGAAGCCCGCAAGGCCGTACGCCTTGGAGAAGGTACGCAGCACGATCCACGGCCTGTCCAGCGCGCGGAGCGCCTCAAGACCGTCGGGGTATCCCGGATCGGTGCGGGCGAACTCGCCGTAGGCCTCGTCGAGCACCAGCAGGGCCGACTCGGGGGTGGCGTCCACGACCTGCTCCAGCTCGCCGGTGGTGAGCATCGCCCCGGTGGGGTTGCACGGGTTGGCGAGGAAGACGAGCTTCGGGCCGGCGGCCAGCGCGCCGCGCCAGGCGGCCGCGTCGAACCCGCACTCGGCGGTGACCGGGACCTTGTGGACCCGCGCGCCCATGACGCGCGGGAAGGTCTCGTGCAGGCTGAACCCGGGCGCCTGGGTGACCACCAGGTCACCGGGGTCCAGTACGGCCTGGCAGAGCAGCTCCAGGATGTTCTCCGAACCGTTGCCGAGCACCACGCGCTCGGGCCGCACGTCGAGGCTCGCGCCGATGGCCTGGGCCAGGCGCTTGCCGGTGGGATCCGGGTAGCGGGAGACACCGCCGGCGAGTCCCGCGCGAACGGCTTCCGCGACCGCGGGTGAAACGCCGTAAGGATTCTCGTTGTTGGAGAGCTTGATGACGCGGTCGGCGCCGCTGAGGGCGGCCACCTCGTCAGGATCGGCGCCTGGGTCGTAGCCGGGAAGTCCCGCCACCTCCTCACGGATCAGGGAGGCCGAGGTGGCCGGAGCGAGGATGGGGTTCATGACGACTCCGATTCGGGGAGGGGCGCACGGGACGTCTCGCGGTGGAGCCGGTCGACTCGTCGCAGGAAGGCGGCCAGGAGGATCGCGGCAGTGGCCGCGAGGCCGATCGTCTGGCCGGTCCAGACTCCCTCGACACCCCAGCCCGCCGTGATCCCGAGCAGGCAGCCCGCGGGAAGGCCGATCAGCCAGTAGCCGACGAGGGAGATCCGGAAGGGGCCGCCGGTGTCGCCGATGCCGCGCAGGATGCCGTTCCCGATGTTCTGGGTGGCGTCGAAGACCTGCATGAGGGCGGCGATGAGCAGTCCGGTCACGGTCAGCGCGATGACGTCCGCGTTGTCGGCGTGCTCGGCGGAGATGAACAGCGACACGATCTGGTTCGGGATCACCAGGTACACGACGGCGACCACCAGAGTCGTGATCACGCCCCACGCCGTGACGAGGAGGCCCATCCTGCGGGCCGCCACGTAGTCGTCGCCGCCGGCGGCCTCGCTGATGTGGATCGACGCCGCGTGGGAGAGGCCGGCGGAGATCATGAAGACGATGTAGACGATCTGGTTGAGCACCGTCTGGGCGGCCAGGGCCTCGACGCCCAGGGAGCCGACGACCAGGGTGAGCACACTGAAGAACCCGGCCTCCGAGGCGTAGGTGCCCGAGATGGGGAGGCCCAGGCGCCAGACCGACCGGACCGCGTCCCCGTTCCAGCGCCATGCGTGGAGCGAGGTGAGGTACGGACGGAGCACGCTGTCGCGCAGGATCACCGCGACGAACGCCAGGAAGGACAGCAGGAACACGGAGACGGTGGCGATCGCCACTCCCACGAAGCCGAACGCGGGAAGCCCGAACTCGCCGTGGATGAGGACGTAGTTGAGGCCGATCGTGGCTCCGACCGAAGCCAGCGTGATGGCGAGGAGCGGGCCGGGGCGCTTGAGGCCGGTCGTGAAGTGCCGCAGGTTCTGGAACCACAGGCAGGGCAGCATGCCCGGTGCCAGGACCACCAGGAACTCACCGGCCTTGTCAACGACCTCCGGGTCCTGGCCCAGCAGGACGAGCAGCGGTCCTATCAGCAGCAGCGCCACGCTGAACACCACACCGCAGACGGTCGCCCAGAAGAATCCCGCGAACAGGAGCGCGCCGATCCGTGGTCCGTCGTCCCGGGCGCGTGCCTCGGCCACCAGGTTGCTCACGCCGGTCACCAGGCCGGTTCCGGTCGTGCGCAGCTGGTTGAAGAGCGCGATGGCCAGGCCCGCGGCGGCGATCTCCACCGCGCCGAGCCGGCCCAGCATCACGATGTCCACGGTGGTCAGGGCGACATAGGCGAAGTTCGTCAGGATCAGCGGGAGCGCGAGCCTCAGGAGCGCACGCGAGTTTCTGACCCACCACCCGGCGCCCGCCTCTTCGGCTCGGGTCGCGCCGGTCTTTTCGGTCGCGTCGGTCTTGTCGGTCGCGCCGGTCGCGCCGGTCGTGTCGGTCGTGTCGGTCGTGTCGGTGCTCACCAGAAGTCGACCTTCTCCCCGCGCCCGCTCGCCAGCGCGAGGTCGGCCATGTACCGGCCCAGAGCGGCGTCGGTGACCGCCATGCCGCTGTTGTAGGCGAAGACCACGTCCTCCGGACGGCGTCGAGCAGGCGCCCGGCCCAGCAGGATGTCCGGCAGCTGGGCGTCCACGGCCGGCAGGGTGCCGTCCTCGCCTCGCAGGTCGTCGCAGGTGGCGTGCATCTGGGCGGTGTCGGTGGCGATCCGGTGGTCCGCGCCGTGGCACACGTCGGCGTGCACGCCGTAGCCGAGGAGCACGGCGACCGCGCCCGGCTTCATCCAGTCGCGCCGGACCTCCTCCGTGGCGGACAGGCCCGCGGCGCCGATCACGACGTCCGCCCCGCCCGCGGCCTCTCTCAGGTCCGTGACGATCTCGACCTCGCGTCCGCCGACGCTCTCCTGGACGGCGCGCAGCCCCTCGGGGTACGTACCGAACACCTGAAGCCGCTCCAGCTCGGGCATCGCGGCTACGAGCATCGGCAGCGCCGCCTGCCCCTGGACGCCGGTGCCGACGACGAGGGCGGTCCGCGCGTCGGGGCATGCCTCGCGGGCGAACAGCGCCGTGGTGGCGGAGGACCGCAGGGGGCCGAGCTTCACCACGTCCATCAGCGCGATGGGGGCACCCGTGGTGTCGTCGACCAGGAAGACGAACGAGTGGAAGCTGTAGGCGTCCCTCGTCCGCCGGGGATCGAACTCGTAGACCGCTTTGAAGCAGACAGTGCCGCTTCCGGCGTCCCTGGCGACCATCGAGTAGCTCAGTGAGCGGTGGTCGGGGTCGTCGATGATCGTCTTGACCGGATTGTTCGAGCCGTCTTCGCGCAGCGCGCGGTAGGCCTGTTCGACGACCTCGATCACCTTCCGGTGGTCGACGTCGAGACCCTCCTGCTGCACCTGAGGCAACAGCCACAGCTGCCCGGGCGGGGCGTGGTTCGGGGACATACGGGTCTTCTCCTCGGGGGTTGGTCGTATCGGATGGAGTCGGTGTCTCAGCGGATGCCGTCCAGGCGCCAGCGCGGCGGAGTTCCGTCGCGGTCGTCGCCGAGGCGGAGGACGACCTTCGACGGCAGAGGTGCGTCGTGGAACGGGGACTCGTTGGAGTCCATCTGGTAGCCGGCGGTGTTGAGGTAGACCAGATGGTCGCCGCGGCGCACCGGGCGCGGGAAGCCGATCTTGCGCCAGGTGACCATGTCGCTCTCCAGGCAGGTCGAGCCCGCGACGCACGCGGGGAAGGGCTGGTCCGCGCCGGTCCCGGCGGACATCAGGAGGGGATCGGGGAGGTAGTCGCTGTTGAACCACTGCTCGGAGAGGCTGAAGCTGCTTCCGGCGACGGTGACGATGGCGTACCCGTCGGAGTCCCGCCGGTCGTCGACCTGCTGGACTCGGTACATCGTGAACCCGGCCTGGTCCAGCAGAGCCCGGCCGGGCTCGACGACGAAGCGGATGCCGTAGCGGTTCGCCTTCGCGGACAGGCTCTCGCCGCCGTCGACCGGGTGCGCCATCAGTGCGCGCACGGCCTGATCGGCGGGCTGCCCCCCGTACGGATAGAACTCCTCGAAGTCCTTTGCCGTGTGGTACTGGGCGGGCTCGTTCTGTGCGACGAACTCGTTCCAGAGCCACGGCTCGACGTATCGGACGGGCAACCCGCCGCCGATGTTCACGAGTTCGGCGGAGAGCGAGCCGCAGCGGCGGGCGTCGAGGCAGTGCTCGATCATCTCGTGCGCGGCCGTCGCGCGCTCCGCCGGCGAGTAGCCGTTCAGATGGAAGGAGAATCCCCGGAGGACGAGGTGGTCGGCGAGTTCCCCGCACAGTCCGACGGCGGCCCGGCGCTCGTCGGCGGAGAGGCCGAAGCGACTGCTCGGCTGTCCGGCCGTTCGGCAGCGCAGCAGGACTGTGGCCTGCCGCCGGGCGTCTCGCGCGGTCCGTGCGAGACGCCTCAGTTCGCTGATCGAGTCGACGGCGACGATGCAGTCGTGGTGGACGGCGAGAGCGTGCAGCGCGTCGTCCTTCTCCGGGCCGGACACCCCGATCCGCCGGCCGGAGACTCCCCCGGCCAGCGCCTTGACCAGCTCGGGGGCACCGGCGACGTCGACGCCGATGCCGAGGGCGGCGGCCGAAGTGACGTAGCAGTCGGCTTTGTTGGCCTTCTTGGCGAAGAGGATGTCGGCGACGACTCCGGCCTCGGTGAACGCGCGCCTCAGTGTTCTGACGTTCTCCTCGAAGACCTCGGGCAGCACGATGTGCAGCGGGGACCCCAGGCCGTCAAGGAGGTCGGCGAGCAGGGTGCGGTGGTCCGTCAGGAGCTTGGAGACCGCGGGATGCCGGAGTGCGGTGAGCGCGAAGGGCCGGGCTCCGGCCTTCGGGCGCTCGTGCCGCTGTCGAGAGATGAGCACGTCGTACTTCTATACGACGATGACACTCATTTTCAATACGATGCGGGTGGAGCCTCTCACCGGGAGGGTGCATAGGAGACGAAAACGGCACAATTCATGCACCCGTTTCCAAGAAGTCCGTCGGGTCGTGGGGCGAGCAGTCCGATGGAAGTCCTCGGAGAGGCGAAGGGTCCCCTGTCCACGCCGATGCGTCCGCGTGGCATGCTGGGGCCTGCCCGAGGACCTGTCGCAGGGAGTGATCGCGGGACCGGATCCGCGAGCGGCGTGGCGGTTCCGGTTCATGTTCTTGCGGAGCTCGCCGGCTCCCAGGTCGCGCAGGGAGGAAGTCGCATGGCCCCCGTGATCGGTGCGCGTCCGGCGGCCGCCTTACGGCCGTACGTCGACTCGTACGTCGGTTTCGACCTCCGCGGGCTCGCGACGGGGGTGCACTGCGGCCCGCCGAGTCGCCGGCTCACCGCGGTGATCAGCCTGTCAGAGCCCATGGAGATGGCGGCGGGCGTCGGCGACGGGTCCCCTGTGACCCGGTTCGGCAGCGTGGCCGGTGGCCTGATGGGCCGGTCGGTTGCCATCCACCACGACGGGCGGCAGCAAGGTGTGAAGGTGGCGCTGACGCCCCTCGGGGCGCGGGCCGTCTACGGCATGCCCGCCGCCGTGCTCGCCCACCGGCTGGTTCCGCTGGATGAACTGCTCGGATCGCTGGCCGCCGAACTGGCCGACCGGCTCCGAGCCGCATCGACGTGGCCGGCGCGATTCGCCGTCCTCGACGAGTTGCTCCTGCGCGCAGTCGCTCGTGGCACCGACCGCGCCCCTGCGCGCCGGATGCGCCCCGAGGTGGCCGAGGCCTGGCGCCGCCTCGTCGCGGCACGGGGCGGCCTCCAGGTGGGTGACGTCGCCGCAGAACTGGGCTGGAGCCGCCGGCACCTCACCGAACGGTTCCGTGGCGAGCTGGGGCTGACCCCGAAGGTCTTCGCCCGCGTCCTCCGCTTCGAGTACGCCCACGACCTGGCGACGGCGCGGGACCGGCTGCCGTGGCCCGAGGTGGCGACGATCTCCGGCTACGCGGACCAGGCCCACCTCGTACGGGACTGGAACGAGTTCACGGGCCGAACACCGACGGCGTGGCGTCACGGCGAGGTCCTGCTGGAGTCGGGGTAGCCGCGGACCGGAATCCTGGCGCCGCGGTACGCCGGGCCCCCGACCGCTCGTCGCCTCGGCCTTCGTTCCCATTCCTTCAAGACCGGCCGGCCGCCGCGGTGTGACGATCACCGGCATGAGACTCGTCAACGCACACCACGTCATCTCCCTGCGGACCACCCCCGTGCACCTCGGACTCGGATCCACGGCGAAGCTCGTCGAGGGCTTCGGCTGGGACCCGGAGGCGCTCCAGGCCTACGGCGCCGCGGTGGCGGCCGACGGCGCCGAGGGCCGGATGGTGATGATCTTCGACGGCGACGGCCCCGGCGACCACTGGGAACGCCACCCCGCCGGTGACGAGCTGATCGTCTGCCTCAACGGGTCGGTGACGGTCAGCCGTGACCTGGACGGAGTCGCCGACCGCGTTCTGCTGGGCCCGGGAGAGGCCACCGTGAACCCGGCCGGCGTCTGGCATGCGGTCGACATGACCGGGCCGTCGACCATCCTGAGCATCACCGCGGGCCTCGGTACCGACCACCGGACTCGGTCCGAGACGCACCCGACCGAAGGCGACGGCGGGCCGGGACCGGAGGCGTCATGACGACGCGCATCGCCTGCCTCGGCGACAGCCTCACCCGCGCGCTGATCAGCGTCGACTACCTGGACGCTCTCGCACGGCGCCATCCACCCGGTGATCTGCGACTCGCCCGCCACGCCGCCAACGGCGACTTCGCCTACAACCTCCTGCAGCGCCTCGACGCCGTGGTCGCGGACCCGCCCGACATCGTCACCGTGCTGATCGGCACCAACGACGCCCGGGCCGGCCTTCCCGGCTACCGCACCGACGAGGCCGTGAAGCGCAAGCAACTCCCCCGACGCCCGTCTGCCGACTGGTTCCAGCACTGCCTGGGAAGCATCGTCGTACGACTGCGTGCGGAGACCGACGCGACGATCGGTCTGCTGTCGCTCCCGGTTCTCGGCCAGCGCCTCGACGGACCGGCGGCGCGGGCATCGGAGCAGTACAGCCGGATGATCGCCGGGGTCGCGACCGCCAACGAGGTCACGTACCTTCCGCTCCACGAACGCCAGGTCGAGGAGCTTCGCCGAGCGGATCCGCCGCCGATTCCCTATCGGGACGCGCCCCCGAGAGCGGGTCTGGGCGTCCTTCTCCAACACCATGTGTTGCGCCGCGGTTTCGACACCGTCTCACGGCGTCGGAACCTCGTGCTCACGACCGACCACATCCACCAGAACAGCCGCGGTGCGGCGCTGATCGCCGAGGTCATCGACGCCGGTCTCCTGACGCGAAGGGTGTAGCCGGTTCACGAGTCCGGGACGCGACGGACTCGAACTTCCGGGGAGGCGGCGCGTGAGCGAGACGCCGGTGCCGGAGCTGTCGCCCCCGGCACCGGCGCGGCTCCGACGGCGCACCCGATCCTCATCCCGACCGCCGAAGCGAGGGCGAGCCACCCACGGTCAGGCCTCGCGCCGGGCTCGACCCAACCGGACTCTCACAGGATCTGGCTCGCCAGTCCACGTGAAGCGGACCCAGCGGCAGCTCCAGTCCTCGTCGACGTAGGACCGGGGCGGCCCGTACATCTCTTCCTCGGGCATGTACCGTCCCCGCTTGCCTTCGTGCCATCCGCAGGTGACGCGATAGGTTCCGGGCCGTGCCCAGAGCACCGTCCCGAGACCCAGTTGGCCGTCCAGGTTGAGCTGGACCGGTGGGTTGAGCCGGCCGAGGGCGCGGATCGACGCTTCCCTTTCCTGCGCTGTGGCGTACGAGCCGGTCTCGTCGGCGTCTACTCCCGTCGCGACGACAACGACCCTGCCGCTTCGCAGCGTCAGCTGCCCCACGACCTGCTCCTCGCTCACCGCCCGGGCAGCATGCCGGCGCGGCGCGTCTGTCCTGCCCGCGGGAATCCACGACCTCATGATCAGAAAGTTGTCGTCGCCGCCGCTCCGGCTCCGAGTGCGGGCGACCTCCGCGGCCCCGTCGCCGTCCATCTCCCAGACGAGGCCGACACGCGCCCCATCATCACCGAAACGCACGAACGCGGCTTCGAGGTCATCGTCGTCCGGGTGAAGCGCCGACCAGGCCCGCGCGTGATCGCAGGCCGGCTCCAGTTCATAGTCGGCGTCGTACGCCGCCCCTCCCCAGTCGGAGAAGGCTTCGAGGTCGCACACGAGCAGCGGACCACCGAGAGAACCGACCCTGGAGGCCTCCCATCTGTAGGGGGCCTGCGACCTGGAATCTTCAGTACGCACGAAAGCTGCTGCCGATCGGTGAAGGGTGCGCCACACGGACAGCTCCAGTGTGAACCATGGCAGTGGGCACCGGCGGCCGGACGCCCGAACGGGTGTGCCACCGGGCGCCGGCGGCGGGTTCAGCCTTCCGGACTCGCGCTCTCCTGCCAGGTCGCGGTGTCCGGGTCGATGCCGTGGGCGCGTGTGTTGGCGTCGATGACGCGACGAATCCACGTGGCGAGGCCGGGTCGGATGCCGTCGTAGTGGGCAGCGAATCCCGGATCGGAGGCGTCACCGTCGCGCGTGGGCTCGATCTGGTCCTGCCTCGCGACCGCGACCAGGAGGCGGCCATGCGCCCGGAGCAATCGACCGGACGACCGACGGGCGGGTCCCCGCGGCGGGTTGCGTTCGCGGCGCGGCCCACAGGCAGGACGCACTGTCCGGCAGGTGCCCCACCACCTGGTCACGGAGCAAGGTCCACGGATACGGTGATCCGATGTTCGACGTTCGTCACGCCGGCTCGCACGACGGGGACGCCCTCGGTGAGATCCACGCCGCGGCCTGGGAGGCGGCTTACGCCCCCTTCTTCTCACCGGAGTTCGCCGGCCCCGCCGTCCAGGACAGGCGGGGGCGATGGCACGCGAGGATCGGGCAGGGAACCGCGACCATCCTGCTGGCGGAACTCGGCAGTCGGCCTCTGGCCCTGTCGTCGTTCGGCCCGTCCGCGACCCGGCCGGGTCTTGCGGAGATCCACAGCTTCTACAGCCACCCCGACAGCTGGGGCAGCGGCGTGGCCGCCGTCTTGATGACGGAGACGCTGCGCCGAGTACGCGAGGACGGGTTCACCCGGGTACACCTGTGGACACTTCGCGACACCACCCGATCCCGCCGCTTCTACGGCAAGTGCGGATTCGCCGAATGCGGCAGGACACGGGCCTACGACTTCGGCGACGGGAACCCGCTGGAGCAGGTCGAGTACGAGCGTGCCTGCTGAGCTCGTCGCGTTGGTCCACTGGCGCGCCGAGGCCGGGCTACCCGCCAGGACGGTCTGCTGAGGTCCGTGCCGGGCAGACGTGTCCGTACCCGACCGGGTACGACCATCCTGCACGCTACCGGCGCCCCACTCCCCCGCCACAGACGCCCCGCGGCGCCCGGCCTGCCGCCGGGCACGGTTCGTACCTCAGGGTTCGGGCTCAGCTTCCGTGCGTCGGCGGGGTGAACTCGGGCTGGTCCAGCAGGCGCAGCCAGCTTCCGTCCGGTTGGCGGCGGACGACCTGCGCCCTCGCGCCGGATCCGTCCCTCGGTGGGGTCGACGTGAGGGCGATGCCGTCGCTGACCAGTGTGGGGAGCGGCTGCTCCGGTTCGAAGCGGGGGCGGTTCGCCAGGACCTTCGCCCACAGTTCGCCGATCGCCGCCCGTCCGACCGTCAGCTCGCCGGGGGGATAGGCCATCACCGCCTCCTCCTCGTAGAGCGCGGCCACTCCCGCCGCGTCGCCGGCGTTGGACCGCTCGACGAACAGACGGGTGATGTCCTCGGGCCGCATGGCCTTCTCGTACGCGCTCACGGTGTTCCTCCTGCATCGGGCTTCGGTTGCTGCTCCGTTCCGTGCTTCCAGCCTGGCCCTGGCCCTTCCAGAAGTCCAACAGATGGTTCTTCTGGTGACTAGAATCCTCAGTCATGGAACTGAGGCAGTTGGAGTACTTCGTCGCCGTCGCCGAGGAGCGGAACTTCACCCGGGCCGCCGAACGGGTTCACATCAGCCAGTCCGGGGTCAGCGCCCAGATCCGTCAGCTGGAGCGCGAGCTCGGCGCCGAGTTGTTCGACCGGTCGACGCGTACCGCCACCCTCACCGTCGCCGGCAAGGCCGCACTCGATCATGCCCGTGCCGCCCTGGACGCCGCGCGTGCAGTCGGCCGGGCCGTGGACGAGGTGACCGGCCTGTACCGGGGACGGCTCGCCATCGGCATGGTCATCGGCTGCACCGTCACCCCGCTGTTCGAGGCCCTCGCCGCCTTCCACCAGGCACATCCCGGGATCGAACTCGCCCTCCTGGAGGACCGGTCCGACCGTCTCGTCGAGGACGTCCGTTCCGGCGCCGTCGACCTGGCTCTCGTCGGGACGGCGACCGCCGCGTCCGAAGGGCTGGAGACTCTGACCATCATCAGCGAGCGGCTCGTCGCGTTGGCTCCGCCCGGACACCCCCTGGCGGAGCGGGACCGCGTCTCCCTGCGCGACCTCTCCGAACACCCCCTCGTGTGCATGCCCGCCGGCACCGGCCTGCGTACAGTCCTCGACAACGCCTGCGCCGCACAGGGCCTCCGCCCCGACGTCGCCCTTCAGGCCAGCGCCCCGGACGCCGTCGCCGGCCTCGCCGCCCGCGGGCTCGGGGTCGCGGTCCTCAGCGAGTCGATGGCCGCGAGCTACCACGACCGCCTCGTCGCCGTTCCACTCGGCGACGTGGACACCCTGGCCCTGCTCGCCCTGGTCTGGAAGGACCGCCCCGACCCGGCCCTCCGCGCGCTCCTCACGCACTGCCGGCGCTCCTTCGACCTCCCTTCCTCGCTCTGACCGAGCGTCACGATCGCCTCCCGGTCCTCCCGGAGCGGACGACCGGGAGGCGGGCTCCCCGGGCCGACCGCCGCACCCGGGGTGTCACCGGCAGGTCCGCTCACCGAACCGGTTCACCGATGCCCAGCAGGTTTCCCTCGCTGTCGCGGAACCAGGCACCGCGTTCGCCCCGGGCGCTCTTGCTCGGGTGGTTCCCGTCGATCTCGGCGATCCCGTCCCGGGTCCGGAACCCGGGCAGGTCCACGTCCTCGAAGACCACACCGCGCCGCCTGAGTTCCGCGACGACCGCGTCGAGGTCGCGCACCTCGACTGCCCCGCCTCCCCCACTGCCGGCCGCACCGACACGGCGGTCCGTGGACGGGCACCTCGGCCACCGGCCCTGAGAACCGCCAGACCCGCCAGGACCGCGCCGTCCGTCATCACAGCCCCGGCCGGCGATCGCCATGGCGGTAGTGTGACGGCGTGTGCCTCTACGCCGAGAAGCCCTACAAGCTGCACTTCGTGTGCACCGCGTGCCGTGTCGCGTTCAAGCGGCACCCGGACGCCGCCGGGCATCGATGCCCGCGCTGCTCGGAGCCCATGCTCTGCGCCGGCCATGACTTCGCCGCACCTCGGCGTCGGGACGTCAAGGCGTGGACGGTCGTGGCGGCCGTGCTCGACGCCGGGCTGCGCTACGAGGGCCGTGGATCCTGCGGTTGCGCCAAGGACCCGCAGTTCCGTCCGCGCACACGGGCCCAGGTACGAGCCCGGCGCATCGCGGCGGCACGGGCGGGGACGCCCCTCGCCGAGGTGCTCGGACGTGTGGATCCCCACACTCCTGTCTGAGATGCGCCGGCATGAGGCCGACCCCGCCGTGCCGTTCCCCGAGGGGCGGGCTCACCCGTGGGCGGCCGGCTCATGCCCGTGGGGGGATGACGGGCAGCAGGAGGTGGGCGGGGCGGTCCGGTCCCCAGTGCAGCGTGCAGCGCCCCCGGGTGCGGGTCCGGTAGGAGGCGGGGAACTGGCCGGTCAGCGGATTGCGCGGAGACAGCCAACGGCCGGCGACCACGAGCCGGAGTTGCTCACCGGCACGGAACAGGGTCGCAGAGGGGCCGAGCGCGATGTCGACGGGGACGGTCCTGGTCAGCGAGGGTACGGGCGATGGCAGGCGCGGGCCTCGCCGGGGAAGACCGTCACGGTGTCGGGAGTGGTCACGGCGTACCCCGCCTGATCACGCGGCAAGCTCCTGCCACCGGAGGTCGTACGCCCGCGGTGAATCGATCTTCGGTCCGGCCGAGCCGGTCCGGGTCCGGTGGTCAGAGCCAGCCGCCGGCGCCCGTGTCGTCGGTCAGTGCCAGGACCGTGGTGATGCGCTTGCCGACCGGTTCGCGGTGGATGGAGAAGCTCTGCCCGAGCGCCGTCACGATCTCCAGACCGTGCCGGCCGATGCGGGTCGGGTCGGGGCCGAGGAGGACCGGAAGAGCGGGGCTGCTGTCCCAGACCGTCACCTCGACCGTGCCCCCGGCGATCTCCAGGGTCAGCAGACAGGGGCCCGGCGCGTACTTGCGGGCGTTGGTGACCAGCTCGCTCACCACCAGCTCCACCGCGCCTCGCGCACGCTCGGACACGCACACCCCGTGTGCCGTCTGCGCGTCGTCCAGGAATGCGCCTGCCAGGTGCCGCGCACCGGCGATGTCCTCGTTGCCCTCGAAGAGACCGGACACCGACATGACCTCGTCCCCCAGCTGCCGCTCCGCAGCTCCGGCCACCAGCTCCATGCGGTCCCCCTCTTTCTGATCCGTTGTCGTCCGGGCAGCCGTATACCCCGGTCTCGAACCGGTACACCGCGATCCTGCCCACGAGCTCTCCGTACCGGTCGGAGCACGGAGCGAAGCCGGGGCGTCGATCGCCCGCCGCGCCCGCGAGACCGCCGAAGTCTCGCGGGCGCCGGCACTGGAGACGGCCTCGCCCCCTCCTCGCCGTCACCGCGTCCCCCGTGTCAGTCGCCGGCTCCCCGTGCCCTCCGACCGTCCCTGCTCCTCCGCCACACCCGAACACCGAGGACGGCCGCGGAGGCGGCGAACAGGGACGCGGTGATCAGCAGCCAGCGCCGGAGGAAGACGTCGGCGGGGAGCGCCGTGCTGCTCGTGTAGTGGCCGACCTGGCCGAGGACCAGGGGCCAGTACACGAGCAGCAGCATGCCGGAGACGAATGCGGGGATCCGGACGTGGTTGATCCCCGTCAGCGGCGGGCGCGCTCCCTCTGCCGGTCCGCCGCGGGCGAGGAGCCTCTGGGCGGCCAGGTCGGTGAGCGTGTACAGCGGCAGCAGGACCAGGTCGTGCAGGAGCGCGGCCCCGACGAACCACAGGGTCACCCCGAGGGTGTCCCCGTCGAGCAGACGCAGCCCCGCATAGCAGGTCAGGGCGAAGGAGACGAGGACCAGGAGCAGGTGGAGCGGCGAGGCCCCGTAGCGGCGGCGGAGCGAGGAGGACGCGGAGCCGGTGGTCGGCGGTTTCACGAAGGCTCCCCGAAGGTGAGGCGGGTGACCCATTTCGTGTTGTGGACGCCGGGTGCTCCGGGGACGATCACGCGGGCCGGGTAGCCGTGGTCGGTGGAGAGGACCGCTCCGTTGACCCGTACGGCCAGCAGGGAGCGCTCGTCGCGGACCTGCCCTCGGCTGAGGACGACCGAGCTGAACGATCCGCCCCGCTGGACGGACTGGACGAGGACCGGTGGGATGTCCGTCTCCAGGCCCACGAGAGCGGCCAGGTCCGTGAGGCGGACTCCCCTCCAGTGCTGATCGGTGGTCGACCAGCCCTCCACGCAGGCGATGGGGAGCAGGGCCGCGTTCTGTGGCAGGTCGAGCAGTTGTGCGTAGGTGAGGTCGATCTGGCGGCCCGGTCCGCGCACGGTCAGGCGCCAGCCCGGCCCGATGTCGCTGGGCCGGATGCCGACGGACGCAGCGGTCTTGTTGATCTGGAAGCCGTTCGGGCCGTTTCCCGGCTCCTGGCCGTGGGGTGCGAGAAGGGCCGTTCGGCGCCACCAGCCGCCGATGCTCTGGCCCGCGGTCACGGCGAGCAGCGCGAGCGAGCCCAGCCCCACCATGCCCAGGGCGCCTCGGCGGGAGATGGTGGGAGCGGCCGGGTTCGGCGAGACGAGCCCGGCCGCCTCCTCGCTGTCCGGGGCGGGCTGTCTCGGCCCGGCGCGCAGGGCCCGCACGGCCCGCTTCAGCCGGAGGGCGACGTGGACGACGAAGGCGCCGATGAACACCCAGGCGCCGTAGAAGTGCAGCGTGTAGAAGGAGCCCGGAAAGATGTAGTGGAGCTGCACGTTGAGGATGCCGGTGACGAACTCGAATCCGGCGCCGCCGACCAGCAGGAGCAGGGAGAGACGTTCGAGGGTGTCGGCGACGGACCGCACCGGCGGCCAGGCGAAGAGTTTCGGGATCACCGACCAGAGCTTGGCGAGCAGCACGGGGACGAGGACGACTCCGAGCGTGACGTGGACGCCCTGGGTGACCCGGTAGAGCCAGTACGGCGAGGTGGGCCAGGTGAAGAGGTAGAACCCGAGCCATCCCTTGCCCGGGGTCTGGTCGTTGACCGGGGCGAGGTCCGGTTCGTAGGCGGCGTACGACAGCAGGCCGGTGACGAAGAGGATCGTGACGCCGAAGAGGAGCACGATCCCGAACACCGCGGTCAGCCACGGGCCGCGCAGCGGGCTGCGCCAGAACTCCGGTCGGGACGGGCCCCTCGGCGGCCCGGCGGCCCAGCCGGAGGCGAGGGCCGTGCACAGCCGCCGGGTCCGCGCGGGGGCGTCCTCGGGTTCCGCTCCCCCACGGGCGGTCCGCTGGGAGGTCGGTGCGTCGTCGGGCCCGTTCATGAGGTGCCTCCGTGGATCGCGCGTTCGTGGTCCGGCAGGGGCTCGCGAGCGGAGGCTCGTGCGTCCGCTCCCGCCGTAGGGGCCGGGGCCGGGCCCGCTCCGCGGGTTCGTCGGCGGGCGGCCCACCCGCACAGGACGGCCACGGCGGCGGCGGTGTACAGGACGGTGCCGGCGGCCGGGACGACTCGCCCCGTCAGGTACGCGGCCGCGCCGGCGACCGCGACGCCCAGCCATTCCCAGCGGCCGTCGAGGGCCACGAGGGCGATCAGGAGCAGGGCGTACCAGGAGTAGCCGGGGGTGGTCAGGAGGAACGCGGTACCGGTGACCTGGAGGGCGCCGGCCCAGGGGCGCTCCGGGTCTCCCCTGAGGATCACGTGGGCGCTGATCGCGAGCATGCCGACCGCGACGGCGGGCAGCGCCCAGGAGTCGGGGAGCACCAGGCGGAGGAGGGCGTAGCGGTTGCCGGCGGCGGCGTCCTGGTAACCCTCCTCGTCGGCGTACCCGGCGAGGTAGCCGAGGACGGAGGAGTCGGAGAGCAGCACGTACGGCACGTACAGGGCGGTGAGGACCGCGGCGGTCGGAAGGAGGACGGCGGCGGCGTCGCGGGCTCGGCGTACTCCGGACAGGGCTCCGGGGATCAGGACGGCCGGCAGGAGCTTGGCCCCGACGGCGAGGCCGAGCAGTGCGCCGCCCCGGGCCCGGTGGCGGACCGCCAGGCCGAGGGCGAGGACGGACAGCAGGACGGCGAGCGCGTCGGCGTGGGCGTTGTTGACGGCCTCGACGGCGACGGCGGGGCACCAGGCCCAGTAGGCGGCGGTGCGGGGGTCGCCGCGTCGGCGGAGGACACGGAGCAGCGCCAGGGTCGTGCCGACGGCCAGTGCCGCGCCGCTCGCCTGCAGGGCCTTGTGGCGTACGTCGTCGGGTGAGAGGGCGTGGACGAGGAGGAAGTACAGCTCGCCGGCCGGCGGGTAGACGGTGTGCACCTGCGGGCGGTTGATACGGGTGCAGACGCCCTTCGTGACCGGCGCGAGGTCCGGCCCGGCGCATGCCTCCCCGGTGGGGAACAGCCAGGTGTCGCGGTACGGCAGGAGGGCGGCGTCGGCCGGGGCGTGGTCGTAGGGGGAGAGGCCCGCCGCCTGCACGCGGCCGTCCCACGCGTAGCGGTACGCGTCGGTGCTGGTGCGGGGCGGGCCGACCAGCCCGGTCAGGGCGACGGCGACGCCTCCGGCGAGGACCAGGGCCGCGGCGTGCCGGACCGGTGCCCGGCGCAGGGACCACACGGCAGCCGCGAAGAGGATCCAGCAGGCGGCATACCGCCGGGAAAAGGCAACCGGATCGGCGTCGAAGTCGTCCCGGCGGAGCGTGAGGACGAGGGTGGCGACCAACGCGGCCACGAGGACGACGGTGGTGACGGTGGCCCACCGGCCGGCGGTGGGAGGCCTGGTCACGAGGAGACTCCCGACGGAGCGGCAGCGGGCCGCGCCGGGGCCTCCCGCTGTGTCCCGAGGCCGAGTTCGGCGAACTGCCGACCGGCGGTCGTCCAGCTGTCCACGGTGCGCAATCCGGCCGCCTCGGCGTGCCTCAGCAGAGCCGGGAGGCCGAGCCGGGCCCACGGGAAGGGGGTGCCGAGGCCGCCGCGGCCGTCGTCGAGACGTACCTCGCACCGTTCGTCCACCTCGCCGGGGGCGGCCTCGGCGACCAGGCGCCCACCGCGGGCGAGGAGCTCGGCGGTGCGTTCCAGGAGGGCCCGGGGGTCGCCGCCGATGCCGATGTTCCCGTCGATCAGGAGCGCGGTGTTCCAGCGTCGCTCGCCGGGCAGGGGGTCGAACACGGAGCGGCACAGTGCGGTGCCGCCGCGGCGCACCGTCCGCGCCACGGCGGCCGGCGTCACGTCGATGCCGAGTGCGGGACGACCGCGTTCGGCCAGCGCCGCGACGAGCCGGCCGGGTCCGCAGCCGATGTCGAGAACGGTGCCGCGACAGCGGGCGAGCACGCTCTCGTCGCCGGCGTCGGTCCCCGCGCACCAGCGCTCGACGTCCAGGGGCAGCAGCCATCCGTCCGTGCGACGCAGGAACAGCGGGCCTCGTCCGGCGCGCAGGGCCACCGCGTACGGGTCGGCCCGCCAGGCCGGGCCGGGACTCGTCCGCGGCCTGGGGGCGGCAGGGGCGGTCATCGGGTCACCGCCGACCGCACGCCGAGCTCGCGGTACCGGGCGGCGAACCGGCCCGCCGGTGCGAGCGCGGCCACCTCGTCGGCGTCGGCGGCGGTGTCGACGTCCCGCAGCAGGGGCAGCGTCCCGGTGCGGAGGCCCGCCGCGCGGAGCCGCTCGTACTGCACCGCACCGGTCTCGGGTACGGACATGGGGACGCCGAGGAGCAGCGCCGGGTCCGGCGCGGCCAGGCCCAGTGCCCAGAAGCCGCCGTCGGCGGCCGGTCCGAACCAGGCGTCGTGGGCGTCGAAGACCAGGGCGCGCGAGAGGAGCTGCGGGGTGATCTGCGGCGTGTCCATGCCGATGAGGAGCGCGGGCCCGGGGCAGGCGGCGAAGGCGGCCGCGAGCCGCTCGTCCAGGCCTCCGCCGCTCTGCGGCACGACCTCGAAGCCGGGTGGGACCCAGGGCCCCGGGGTGCCGTCGAGGACCAGCAGGTGCCGGCCGGCCGGGGTGGCGGCCGCGACGGCCAGCGTGTCGAGGAGCGCGGCTTCGGCCAGAGCCGCCGCCTGTTCGGGGGTGAACGGCGGGGTGAGCCGGGTCTTGACGCGGCCGGGCACGGGCTCCTTGGCGATCACGAGCAGCGTCGTCGCGGTAGTCGTCGTGGGCGACACGGTGGCCGCGGGCGCCGTGGGCGACACGGTGGTCGCGGTCGACGCAGGCGTCGCGGCCGTCGCAGTGGCCGCGGTGCCCGCGGTCGTCGCGGTCGTCGCGGTCGCCAGGGTCGACGTCGTTGCCGTGGTCAGCGCGGTCATCGTGCTTCTCCCGTCGGCTCGGCGTGGCCGTGGACGGCAGGGACGTACGGCGGCTCGACGGGGCCGGGGGTGGCAGGGGCGTACGGCGGCTCGGCGAGGACGGTGCGCATGTCGCGCACGGCCTGCCAGGTGCCCCGCCATGTGCCGGTGACCTTGGATCGGCCGGTGCGCGGCAGGTAGGGCACGTCCTCCTCGCGGACCCGCAGGCCCGTGTCCGCCGCCCGGACGACCATCTGCAGCGGGTAGCCGGAGCGGCGGTCGGTCAACCCCAGGCCCAGGAGTTCCTCCCGGCGCATCGCGCGCAGGGGGCCGAGGTCGTGGAGGCGGAGTCCGGTGCGGCGGCGCAGCATGCGGGACAGGGCGAGGTTGCCCGCGCGCGCGTGCGCGGGCCACGCGCCGCGCCCCCGGGGGCGACGGCGGCCGAGCACGAGGTCGGCTTCTCCCGACGCGACCGCCCGCACGAACCCGCTCAGCAGGCCCGGATCGAGGGAGGCGTCGCAATCGCAGAAGCAGACGTACTCGGCGTCGGCGGCCATGAGTCCGGCGTGGCAGGCGGCGCCGAAGCCCCGGCGGGCCTCCGGTACGACGGTGGCGCCCAGGGAGCGGGCGATCTCGGCGGATCCGTCGGTGGACCCGTTGTCCACCACCAGGGACCGCCAGCCGGAGGGAATGCGGGCGAGTACCCAGGGCAGTGCCTCGGCCTCGTTCAGACAGGGCAGGACGACGTCCACGGAATGTTCGGTCACGGCTGCCACCGTAGGAACTCTCCCGGGACATAGCGGACATCGACTCCTTACGAAACGCGGACGTCCGCCATCCGGGGGCGGACCAGCGGAGACGGGGGAGGCCGACCGGTGCCAGGCTTGCCCCCATGAGTACGGCCACCAGCACGTCCCCGTCCGGCCCGCCCGCGCGGGTACTCGTCGTCGACGACGACCCCACCGTCGCCGAGGTCGTCGCCGGCTACCTCCGCCGGGCCGGTCACGATGTCCACCACGCCGCCGACGGTCCGACCGCCCTGGAGGCCGCGCGGCGACTCGACCCGGACCTGGTCGTCCTCGATCTGATGCTGCCCGGCATCGACGGTCTGGAGGTGTGCCGGCGGCTGCGTGCCGACCGCGCCGTCCCGGTGATCATGCTGACCGCCCGCGGCGACGAGGACGACCGGATCGCCGGTCTGGAGCTCGGTGCGGACGACTACGTCACCAAACCCTTCAGTCCACGCGAGCTCGTCCTACGGGTGGAGTGCGTCCTGCGCCGGAGCCGGACCGCGGCGACGGAGACGTCGGGACCGCTGCAGCTGGCCGGGGCGGGCATCCAGCTCGATCCGCGGACGCGACGAGCCGCGAAGAACGGTCAGGAGCTCACGCTCACGCTGCGGGAGTTCGACCTCCTCGCGTACTTCCTCACCCGTCCCGGCCGGGCCCACGGGCGCGAGGAGCTGATGCGGGACGTGTGGGGGTGGGACTTCGGCGACCTGTCGACGGTCACCGTCCACGTCCGGCGCCTCCGCGCCAAGATCGAGGACGACCCGGCGGCTCCCCGGCTGATCCAGACGGTGTGGGGCGTCGGGTACCGCTTCGAGACGGCCGGAGAAGGGGTACAGCGGTGAAGGACGTCCTGCTGATCGCAGTGTACGCGTTCGGCGGCGCCGCCTGCGCGGGCCTGCTGGGCGCGGTCGCGCTGCGCCTGTTGCGGCACCGCTCGGTGGCCGTGTCGTTGGCCGTCGTCGCGGTGGTCACCGTCGGCGCCATGCTCTCCGGGACGCTCGCCGTCGCGCGGGCCATGTTCCTCTCCCCGCACGACCTGAACGTGGTCACCCTCGTGGCCGGGATGGCCGCGGTCGTCTCCCTGGCCACCGCCGTGCTCCTCGGGCGCTGGGTCGTGGCCCGCGGCCGCGACCTGGCCCGTGCGGCCCGGGACTTCGGCGCGGACGGCGGGTTCGCGCCGCCGCCCGGCCAGGCCACCGCGGAACTGGCCGCCGTCACCCGCGAGCTGGCCGCCACCAGCGCCCGGCTCGCCGCCTCCCGGGAACGCGAACGCGCCCTGGACGCCTCCCGCCGCGAACTCGTCGCGTGGATCTCCCACGACCTGCGGACCCCGCTCGCGGGGCTGCGGGCCATGGCAGAGGCGCTGGAGGACGGGGTCGCGGACGAACCCGCCCGCTACCACCGGCAGATCCGCACCGAGGTCGAGCGCCTCGGCACCATGGTCGGCGACCTCTTCGAGCTGTCCCGCATCCACGCGGGCGCCCTCGAACTGACGCCCAGCCGGGTCTCCCTCCGCGACCTGGCGGCGGACGCCCTCCTCGGGGCCGATCCGCTCGCCCGCGAGAGCGGCGTACGGCTGTGCGGCGACGGCCTCGTTCACGTACCGGTCGACGTGGACGGCAAGGAGATGACCCGCGTCCTGTCCAACCTCCTGGGCAACGCCATCCGGCACACCCCTTCCGACGGCACCGTCGCCGTACGGGTCGACCGGACCCCGTCGGCCGCGGTCCTGTCCGTCACCGACGGGTGCGGCGGCATCCCCGAGGAGGACCTGCGGAAGGTGTTCGACACCGGCTGGCGCGGCAACCCCGCCCGTACTCCCCCGGCCGGAGCGGGGCTGGGGCTGGCCATCGTCCGGGGCATCGTCGAGGCCCACGCGGGGCAGGCACGGGTGAGCAACGTGCCGGGCGGCTGCCGCTTCGAGGTCACCCTTCCAGTGGCCGACGCGGCCGGCTGACCCGGCGCGGGGCACGCCGTCCTGGCGCGCGCCCTTGCGGGCCGCGCCGTCTCGCAGGGCGCGCCTTCGCGGGGCACGCGCTGTCACTGGCGGCACCGTCGCGGGCCGGGCCGTCGCGGGCCGCACGGTGATCGCTGGGGAACGGGCTATCCGACCCCGGCCGAGGCCCGCTGTCCGGCGCGGGCGAACTGCGACATGCCCTCGTCGAACCCCGTCGCGGGACACCAGCCCAGATCTCGCCGCAGGCGCGACGAGTCCGCGGTGATATGCCGGACGTCGCCCAGCCGGAACTCCCCCGTGACCAGCGGCGCCGGGCCGCCGTGCGCCGCGGCGAGCGCGGCGGCCATCTCCCCCACGGTGTGCGGGTCGCCGCTCCCCACGTTGTAGGCGGTGTGGCCACCCTCCCCCACGGTGTCGAGGCCGATGAGGACGGCGACGTTCGCCCGCGCGACATCGCGGACGTGGACGAAGTCCCGTCGCTGCGCGCCGTCCTCGAACACCCGCGGGGCCTCTCCCCGGGCCAGCGCCGACCGGAAGTACGAGGCGACACCGGCGTACGGCGTGTCCCGGGGCATCCCCGGTCCGTACACGTTGTGGTAGCGCAGGGAGACGGCCCGACCGTCGACGGCGCGCGCCCAGGCCGCGGCCAGGTGCTCCTGCGCGAGTTTCGTCGTGGCGTACACGTTCCTCGGATCCACGGGCGCGTCCTCGCCCACCAGCCCGGGACGCAGATCGGCCCCGCAGTCCGGGCAGCACGGCTCGAAGCGGCCGGCCTCCAGATCGGCCACCGCCCGCGGACCCGGCCGCACGACGCCGTGCTCCCGGCAGGCGTACCGCCCCTCGCCGTACACGACCATCGAGCCCGCCTGCACCAACCGGTGGACCCCCGCCTCGGCCATCGCCGCCAGCAGTACGGCCGTGCCGAGGTCGTTGCAGGCGACGTACTCCGGCGCGTCCGCGAAGTCCTTCCCCAGACCGACCATCGCCGCCTGGTGGCACACGGCGTCCACGCCGCGCAGCACACGCCGTACGACGGACGCGTCCCTGACGTCGCCGCGGACGAACTCGGCGTCCGGCAGGTCGGGGGCTTGGGGGTGGGCGGCCGGCAACAGCGTGTCCAGCACGACCGGTTCGTGTCCCCCGGCCGTCAGTACGTCCACCACGTGCGAGCCGATGAACCCGGCTCCTCCTGTAACGAGTACGCGCATGCGGGGAACGCTACGGAAGGACGCCCCTCGGCGGTGGCTCCCGCACCGCGCCGTAAGAGTTCTGTCACTCCTCGCGGCCCTCCGTCCTCCCGCACCGCCCGACGTCGGGAAGCATCGCGCGAGCCCGCCCGGGCCGTCCGGCACCGCTCGCGAACGGCTCCCCCGCCTTCGGTCAGTACCGTCCCCGCGCGGACGGCGTGGGCGTGGTGCTCCGTCGGCGGAGCATGTGCACGGTCCCGTGTCCGCTCATCACGGTCGCCTCCGGGGCACCTTCGCACGGACGAGCGGGGGTCGAACCTCGGGCAGAATAGTCACTTCATGTGATCTTTTGTGGTGGGAGGAACGAACAGGTGACCGGCGCCGATTCGGAGTTCGCGGCACTGTTGCGGCGGTTGCGTCTGGAGGCCTCGCTCACGCTCGAGGCGCTTGCGGAGGCGTCGGGAGTGAGCGTCCGCGGGATCGGCGACCTGGAGAGGGGCCGGGTCGCCACTCCCCAGCGCAGGACCGTGGCAGCACTCGCCGACGGGCTGCAGTTGACCACGACCGAGCGGGAGCGGCTGCTCACCACCGCCCGGACCGGGCGCATGCCCCGCCCGCAGCCGACAGGCCTGCGTGCCTTCCCCCGCGGCATCGACGACTTCGTGGGGCGCGCGTCGGAACTGGCACGGCTGACGGCCTTGGCCGAGCAGGAGTCCCCGGGGATGCCGGTGGTCGTGGCCGTGTCCGGGCAGCCCGGCACGGGGAAGACCACGCTGGCTCTGCGTGCCGCCCAGGACCTGGCCCCGCGCTTCCCGGACGGGCAGTTGCTGTTCGACCTCCGGGGAACGGACGAGGATCCGCCGGACGCGGCGGAGCTCCTGCTGCGCGTGCTGAAGGCGCTCGGGGTGGCCGACCGCGACCTGGCCATGGCCGGCGCGCAGGGCCATCCGGAGCTGTGCCGGCGGGTGCTGGCCGAGCGGCGCTGTCTGCTGGTCCTGGACAACGTGCACGACGAGTCGCAGGTCCGTCCGCTGCTTCCGGGCTCGGGCGCGAGCATGGTGCTGGTGACGAGCCGGCGCATGCTCGCGGGACTGGAGAGCGTGCACCGCCTCGCTCTCGGCGAGCTGTCTTCGGCTGAGGCGGACACGCTGCTGACCACTCTGGTGGGACGGGAGCGCGCGGAGTCGGATCCGGGAGCCCTGGCCGAGGTGGCCCGGCACTGCGGAAACCTTCCGCTGGCCCTGCGAGTGGCCGGGAACTGGCTGGCCACGCGCACCGGATGGAGCGTGCGCCGCCTCGCCGACCGGCTGTCCATGGAGGAGCACCGCCTGGACACGCTGACGGCCGGCGACGTCCACGTGTCCACCGCCTTCCATCTGTCGTACCGCCAGCTCACCCCCACGGCGGCCCGCATGTTCCGGCTGCTGTCGCTCGTCGACGGCCCGGACGCGGGGGCCGCGGGGGCCGCGCAGCTGACCGGGCAGTCGCTGTTCGACGCCGAGGACACGCTGGAGGAGCTCGTCGAGACGGGTCTCCTGAACACGGACCGGGACCGCTATCGCTTCCACGATCTGCTGCGCCTGTACGCCCGCGGCCGTCTGCGGGCCGAGGAGTCCTCGGGCGTGGCGGAGGCAGCACGGTCCGCGCTGCACCGCTGGCTGCTGGAGAACACGGTGATGGCGGGCCGCTGGTACGAGCCCGACCACGGGGCTCCGCCCGCCACGTGGCGGGGGACGATCGACCTGTCCACGGCGGACAAGGCCCGCCACTGGCTCCAGGCCGAGGGTCCCAACTGGCTGGCCGCCCTGCGCGCGGCTGCCGCCGAGGGCGACCACGCGCGGGTCGTCGAGGTCGCCGAGGCCCTGCACTGGTTCTCCGACCAGTGGATCTTCTGGGGGCACTGGCCCGAGGTGTTCGCCACCGCGGCCCGCAGCGCCGAGGCCCTGGGCGACCCCCTCCTCCAGTCCACCCACCTCAACTACCACGCCTGGGCGCTGCTCGTCTGCGAAGGCCGGCACCAGGACAGTCTCGACCGCTCCGCGCAGGCGCTCTCGGCCGCGCAGCGCGCAGGCGACCTCCCGCAGCAGGGCTGGGCCCACAAGTACACCGCCTGGGCCTTCCGACTGCTCGGCGACTACGCGGAGGCGGCACGTCACAACCGGGAGGCGGCCGCGTTCTTCGAGACCGCCGGTGACCTCCACGGCGCTCTCCAGTGCCGGGTGGAACACGGGCAGATCCTCGTGGACGGAGGGCTGCACGAGGAGTCGATCAAGGAGATCCTGGACACCCTTGCGTTCCTGGACCACGCCGGTGAGCGGATCGAGCCCCACATCGCCGCGTTCACCCGGACCAATCTGCAGGTGACCATCGGTGGGGCCCACGCGAGCCTGGGGAACTGGTCCGACGCCGCGGATCACCTGCGTCGTGCCGTGGAACTCTGCCGCAGCAGCGGCAACACGGCCATGGAGAGCCGGGCCCTGGTCCACCTGGGGAACTGCCTGCTGAGCGCCGGCCACCGTGACGAGGCCCGCGACTCCTTCTCCCGGTGCCTCGCCCTCGGCACGACCGCCGATCCCACCCGCCTCACGGAGGCCCGCGAGCGCCTCGCCGAGTCGGAGGGGTGACGCGGTCCGTGCCCGGTCCCCCCGATGCGGAACGGGGCAGCCCCGGCGACCTGACGTGTGCCCCGCCGCGACGCCGTCCGCGGCGCGGCACGGGGTTCTCGACCGGTTGTGCGCTGACGTGCCAGCCCCTGTGCGCGGGAGGGCAACGCGACCGCTCCGGCCGCTCGTAGCTTGCGGGAGTGCCGCGTCGCGCCACGCGGCGGGCACGCTCCGACAGCTTCGAAAGGACCCCTCATGTTCGACATCGCCCAGGTGCAGGCCGCCCCGAGCGAGGACCTGCTCACGCCCGACAACGCGGTCATGCTCTTCGTGGACCACCAGCCGCAGATGTTCTTCGGCACCGGCAGCGGTGACCGGGCCTCGATCATCAACAGCACCGTCGGCCTCGCCAAGGCGGCCCGGGCGTTCGGCGTACCGGCCGTCCTGACCACGGTGGCCGCCGAGTCCTTCTCCGGTCCCCTGCTGCCCCAGCTCGCCGAGGTCTTCCCCGAGAACGAGATCATCGACCGCACCACCATGAACGCCTGGGAGGACGAGGCACTGGTGGCGGCGGTGAGGGCGACCGGGCGCAGGAAGATCGTCCTGTCGGGGCTGTGGACCGAGGTCTGCCTGGTGCTGCCCGCCCTCTCGGCCCTCGGCCAGGGATACGAGGTGTACGTCGTCGCCGACGCCTCCGGCGGCGTCACCCCGGCCGCCCACGAGCACGCGCTGCAGCGCATGACCGCCGCCGGCGCCGTCCCCGTGACCTGGGTGCAGGTCCTTCTCGAGCTGCAGCGCGACTGGGCACGCCAGGAGACGTACGGCGCGGTCATGGAGATCGTCAAGGCCCACGCGGGCGCGTACGGCCTGGGGGTCGTGTACGCGCAGGCCGTCATCGGCGCGCACGCGGCCGGCTGACCTCCGTGGACACCGGCATTCTGGTCCTGCGTCTGCTGGTGGGACTGCTCGTCGCCGGCCACGGTGTGCAGAAGGTCAGCTCGCACCTGGGAGGCGACGGACTCGACGGCGGCGCCGAGGAGTTCCGCGCGGACGGCTTCCGCGGCGGTGTCCTCACCGCCCTCGCGGCGGGCGGCGGCCAGATCGGCTCCGGCCTGCTGCTGGCCGCCGGTCTGCTCACGCCGCTCGCCGCGGCGGGAACCGTCGGGGTCATGACCGTGGCGCTCACCGTGAAGTGGCACAACGGCCTGTGGGTGCAGCACGACGGGTACGAGTACCCGCTCGTCCTCATCGGCACCGCCGCGGCGCTCGCCGCCCTGGGTCCCGGGGCATGGTCCCTCGACGCGGCCCTCGGCCTCACGCCGTACCCCCTGTGGTGGGCCGCCGTGGTGCTCGGGGCCGGTGTCGGATCCGGCCTGCTCGCGCGGCTCGTCCTGCACCGCCCCGCCGCCCCGGCGCCCGCCGAACGCTGACGGCCCGGCGCGGCCCCCCTCGGACCGGGGCCGGTCGCCCGCGTACCCCCGACCGGGCGGCCGTCCCCTTCCCTCTCCCCTCCTTCCGAAATCGGAGCACCCATGAACACCCTCACGACGACGCAGGCCGGTGGCGGTCAGCCGCTGCTGCATCAGAAGGGCGCAGAGATCCAGGCGTTCGGCACCCTCAAGCAGCTGCCGATCGGCCTCGGCCATGACACACGTATGTACGCCTGCCAGCGCCTCAACCGTGTTCTCGCCGACACCCAGATCCTCTTCTCCCTCTACAAGAAGCACCACTGGCTCATGCGCGGAGCGACCTTCTACTCGCTCCACCTGATGCTGGACAAGCACGCGGAGACCCAGCTGGCCATCGTGGACGCGCTGGCCGAGCGGGTGCAGAGCCTCGGAGGCGTGGCCGTCGGGGACCCGCGGCACGTCGCGGAACTGACGGCGATCCCCCGGCCGCCGGACGGCGTGGAACCGGTGCCGGTCATGCTGTCACGGCTGCTCGACGCGCACGAACGGATCCTGATCGACGCCCGGGACGCGGCTGCCAGGCTCTCCGGTGAGGGCGACGAGGGCAGCGCCGATCTGCTGGTCTCCGACGTGATCCGCACAGGCGAGGCGCAGGTCTGGTTCCTGGCCGAGCACCTGGTGGACACTCCGCTGGTACGCGGCTGACGGACGCGGACGAGGACGAGGCCGTCGTGCTCGGGGCCGGCGGGCGGCGATGCAGCCCGCCGCCGGAGCGGCCGCAGCAGCCAGGCGGGCCGGCGGCCGGGCCGGCACCATCGCCGTGCGGATGGCCGTCGGCGGAGTCGCCGGCCGCCGGGGTGACGGTGGGAGGAGATCGACCCGGACGAGACGGCTGCCCGCGGCATCTACGCGCCGGTCCACGCCCCCGAGGGCGGGGCCGGCGCGGTCGTCGTCGCGCCGGGAGACACCCGCGGCACGGTGCTCGCCCGGAGAAGCGGTTGCGGCGGCGAAGCAGTTCCTGAGCAGGAAGTCCGCGAACGAGGCCGGTGACTGACCCGGCGCTCGTGTGCACCCTCGCCGTCGTTCGACCCCGAGGTGATCCGTTCACGCGACGGGGTGGCACCCCGTAACCCGTGCCAGACCACGCATCTCAGCTCGTGGATCGAGCGCTGCCGATGGTCCGCCCCCGTACGACACGGGTCGTCCGGCGGCATGAGATCTTTGCCCATGTGGGGAACTTCGATGTGGAGTGGGCAGCCGCGCCTGACGCGGTGAGGCGCTGCTTGGCGTTGGCGTACGAGGCACTCGTCGCCGGCGGGCTGGCGGTGGGATCCGTACTCGCCGACTCCGTCGGCATGGTGCGGGCCGAAGGCCGTAACCAGGCCTATGACGACGCCCCCGGAGGCGGCCCGCTGCGGGGTACGCCGCTTGCGCACGCCGAGATGAACGCTCTGGCCGCGGCACGCACCGAGTGGGATCTCAGCGTCCTCACCTTGTGGAGCACGCAGGAGCCCTGCTCCATGTGCACGGCCGCCGCGGCCTTCACGGGCGTGGGGACGGTGCGCTACCTGGCGCCGGATCCATGGGCCCTGGCCAGCGGGAACGACGGTTCCTCGGGTGTGGCGGGCATGGAACGGCAGCCTTGGCTCGTGGCGGCCAACGTCATGTTCCTCCGCAGTGTGTCGGCGGCCGCACGGGGGTCGGAGGAGCCGGCAACCGTGGCTCGCTGCCGAGACGTGGAGCCCGAGACGGTCGCCGTGCATGACCTCCTGCCACCAGGTCTCCCTGCGGCGCGGAGTGCCGAAGCCTGGCTGGAGAGCCTGTGGCCCGCGATCGGTGACGCCGCGGCCGCCCGCCGGTCGCGGAGGGAAGGCTGAGGGCCCCGCTCGTATCTACCCGGCAGCCGACACCAGGTCGGCCTCCGGCCGTCCCCTGCCCCCGGCGCGCCATTCGCTGGGCGTCACCCCGTAGGCCGCGCGGAAGGCGCGGCTGAAGTGGGCCGGGCTGACGAAGCCCCATCTCTGGGCCACGGCGGACACCGTGGGAGCCGTTCTGCCGCGGCCCGCCAGTTCACGGCCGCATTCCTCCAGGCGGCGTTGCCTGATGAGCCGGCTGACCGTGATCCCCTCGGCCTCGAACAGCCGGTGCAGGTAGCGGACGGAGATCCCGTGCGCCGCGGCGAGGCCCTCCGGGCACAGGTCCGGGTCGACCAGGTTCCGGTCGACGTGTTCGCGGACCCGCTGCACCAGGTGGCCCGGTGTGTCCGCGTCCCCGGCGCCGGAGCGGGACGCCTGCTCGGCGATCAAGGTCTCGAAGAGTTCCACGACCATGCCCGCCAGCCGGTGCGCGACGGCCGGCGGGTGGCCGGCGGCCGAGGAGGCGAGGTTGGTCAGGAACGGGAGGAGTACCGCGCCGAAGCCGTCCCCGGTGCCGATGGTGCGACCCGTGGCCCGGCGGATCGCGGTGTCCTGGACACCCAGCGCACGGCGCGGAAGGTGGAAGACGCGGATGGCGAACTGCCGTGGGCAGTCGAAGGAGAAGGGCCGGGTCGTGTCGTACAGCACCAGGTCCCCCTCCCCCGTCTCGGCGGATCGGCCGTCCTGGCTGAAGGTGGCGGTGCCGGAGATCTGGACGGCGACCGCCACCCGTGCCTGCGGCGACCTGGCGATCAGCGCCTGCGTGCGGCGGATCCGCTGTGCGTCGGCCGCCACCGTGGAGACCTGGAGACATCCGAGGCGGTCGGTCGTGATCCGGCCGTCGAGCGGTCCGTCGCCCCGGGGCGAGACCTCGACCGGGACCAGCGTCCTGCTCACCGCGTCGTTCCAGTAGGCGGCCCTGTCCGGGGCCGGCACGGTTGCGGTCGTCACCAGCACGCTCACGTCATGTCCGTTCGAGGGAAGTCGTTCAGGGGAGTCGTCGAGGGAGGCCGGGGTCGGGGAACCAGGCGCCGAATCCGCCCGGAAGGCCGCAGTCCGCCGGTTCCCTCCCGTTCCTCACAGCCAAGCAGCGGCCCGAGCCCCTCTCCAGGCAGAACCGCAGGCAGAAGTGGGCGCGCCCGAACACTGCGCTCACGGACAAGACCCAGTGCGTGACGCGACAAGAGGCGCCCTCTCCCCGCTCGTAGCGTGACGGTCATCCGCACCGCACAGAGGCGCGGACCAGCCACGACACACCGAGGAGACACTCATGCCGTACATCACCGTGGGCCAGGAGAACACCGCCCCGATCGAGCTGTACTACGAGGACCAGGGCGCGGGGCGGCCCGTCGTCCTCATCCACGGCTTTCCTCTCAACGGCCACTCCTGGGAGCGGCAGACCGCGGCGCTGCTCGATGCCGGACACCGCGTGATCACGTACGACCGCCGCGGCTTCGGGCAGTCCTCCCAGCCGACCACCGGCTACGACTACGACACCTTCGCCGCCGACCTGAACACCGTGCTGGAGACCCTCGACCTGAACGACGCCGTTCTCGTCGGCTTCTCGATGGGCACGGGCGAGGTGGCCCGTTACGTCTCCACGTACGGCTCCGGTCGCGTCGCGAAGGTCGCCTTCCTGGCCTCCCTCGAGCCCTGCCTGCTCAAGAGCGACGACAACCCGGACGGTGTCGCCCCCCAGGAGTTCTTCGACGGGGTCGTCGCCTCCGTCAAGGCCGACCGCTACGCCTACTACACGGCCTTCTTCAACGACTTCTACAACCTCGACGAGAACCTGGGCACCCGCATCAGCGAGGAGGCCCTCCGCAACAGCTGGGACACCGCTGCCCGCGGCGGCTCCTTCGCCGCGTCCGCCGCGCCGGCGACCTGGTACACCGACTTCCGCGCCGACATCCCGGCGGTCGACGTGCCGGCCCTGATCCTGCACGGCACGGCCGACCGCATCCTGCCGGCCGACGGCACCGCGCGCCCCTTCCACAAGGCGCTCCCCTCGGCCGACTACGTCGAGATCGAGGGCGCCCCGCACGGTCTGCTGTGGACGCACGCCGAGGAGGTCAACAGCGCCCTCCTCGCCTTCCTGGCGAAGTGACGTCCCACCGCTGATCCGCCGGGGCGACGCGCGGGTTCCGCCGTCACCCCGGCCCCACGGTTCCCCGCGGGGGAACCGTACGAGTCCAGAGAGCGAACCACCCATGCAGTTCGGCATCTTCACCGTCGGGGACGTGACCCCCGACCCCACCACCGGGCGCACCCCGACCGAACGCGAGCGCATCAAGGCGATGATCGCCATCGCGGTCAAGGCCGAGGAGGTCGGCCTCGACGTCTTCGCGACCGGGGAGCACCACAACCCGCCCTTCGTCCCGTCGTCGCCGACCACCCTGCTCGGCTACATCGCCGCACGCACCGAGCGGCTGATCCTCTCCACCGCCACCACGCTGATCACCACCAACGACCCGGTGAAGATCGCCGAGGACTACGCGACGCTCCAGCACCTGGCCGACGGCCGGGTCGACCTCATGCTGGGACGCGGCAACACCGGCCCGGTCTACCCGTGGTTCGGGCAGGACGTCCGGCGGGGCATCGAGCTCGCCCAGGAGAACTACGCCCTGTTGCGCCGGCTGTGGCGCGAGGACGTCGTGGACTGGGAGGGCACCTTCCGTACGCCGCTCCAGGCCTTCACCTCGACACCGCGGCCGCTGGACGGCGTCCCGCCGTTCGTCTGGCACGGGTCCATCCGGTCCCCCGAGATCGCGGAGCAGGCCGCCTTCCACGGCGACGGCTTCTTCCACAACAACATCTTCTGGCCCGCCCACCACACCCGGCGCATGGTGCAGCTGTACCGCCGCCGGTTCGCCCACCACGGTCACGGCCGTCCGGAGGACGCCGTCGTCGGCCTCGGAGGACAGGCGTTCATGCGCAGGAACTCCCAGGACGCCGTGCGGGAGTTCCGCCCGTACTTCGACAACGCACCCGTCTACGGCCACGGGCCGTCCCTGGAGGACTTCACCGAGGAGACCCCGCTCACGGTGGGCTCACCCCAGCAGGTCGTCGAACGGACCCTGGCCTTCCGGGAGACCGTCGGCGACTACCAGCGGCAGCTCTTCCTGATGGACCACGCCGGGCTGCCCCTGAAGACCGTCCTGGAACAGCTCGACCTCCTCGGCGAGGAGGTCGTGCCGGTGCTGCGGAAGGAGTTCGCCAAGGGGCGCCCGGCCGGTGTGCCGGAGGCGCCCACGCACGCGTCCCTCCGCGCTCTCCGGGAGGTGCCCGCCGCGTGAAGCTGACCATCGTCTCCGCGGGACTGAGCACGCCCTCCTCCAGCCGGCTGCTCGCGGACCGGCTGGCGGAGGCCACCCGCGACGCGCTCGCCGGAAGGGGCCACGAGGCGACCACGGAGATCGTGGAGCTGCGCGAGCTGGCCGGTGACATCGCCCACCACCTCCTCACCGGCTTTCCCGCACCCCGGCTGGGTGCCGCGATCGACGCGACGACGGCGGCCGACGGCCTGATCGTGGTGACTCCCGTGTTCGCGGCCTCGTACAGCGGTCTCTTCAAGTCCTTCTTCGACGTGATCGATCCGGACGCCCTCACCGGGACGCCGGTCCTGACGGGAGCCACGGGCGGCACCGCCCGCCACTCCCTGGTCCTCGAACACGCCGTGCGGCCCCTCTTCTCCTACCTCCGCGCCGTCGTCGTCCCCACCGCCGTCTTCGCGGCCTCCGAGGACTGGGGCGCAGGCGGGACCGCGCACGACGACGGTCTGTCCGGCCGCGTCCGCCGGGCGGGCACCGAACTCGCCGCGCTCATGGCGGCCCGGCCGCCCCGGGACGAGCCCACGGACGACATCACCGCCTACGAGCAGCAGCTCGCCGACCTGCGCTTCGTCTGAAGCCCCCCACAAGCCCGAGCCGTGCGCGGCGGAGCGCCGCGCACACCCTTCAAGGAGAACCCCATGACCGACCAGCCCGTACTCGAACCCGCCGCCCGTGCGTTCGCGGACGCCACCGCCCAGCCGCCGTTCCTCTACCAGATACCCGTCGCCGAAGGCCGCAAGGCGGTGGACGACGTGCAGAGCGGTGAGGGCACGGCGATGCCCGCCGTCGACGAGGAGTGGGTGACCGTGCACGGTGGCCCCACCGGCGAGGTCCGGGCCCGGATCGTCCGCCCCCACGGCAGCACCGGTGTCCTCCCCGTCGTCCTCTACCTGCACGGAGCCGGCTGGGTCTTCGGCAACGCCCACACCCACGACCGGCTCGTCCGCGAACTCGCGGTCGGTGCGGGAGCGGCCGTCGTGTTCCCCGAGTACGACCTGTCGCCCGAGAACCGCTACCCCGTGGCGATCGAGCAGAACTACACCGTCGCCCGGTGGATCGCCCGCGAGGGCCACCACGAGGGTCTCGACGGCACCCGGGTCGCCGTCGCGGGCGACTCCGTCGGCGGCAACATGACCGCCGCCCTCACCCTCATGGCCAAGCGGCGCGGCGACGTGACGTTCGTGCACCAGGTCCTGTTCTACCCGGTCACCGACGCCTCCTTCGACACCGGCTCGTACCACGCGTTCGGCGAGGGGTACTTCCTGCGCCGCGACGCGATGAAGTGGTTCTGGGACCAGTACACGACCGACGAGGCGGAGCGCGCGCAGATCACCGCCTCCCCGCTGCGCGCCACCCTCGACCAGCTGGCGGACCTCCCGCCGGCGCTGGTGGTGACCGCCGAGGCCGACGTCCTGCGCGACGAGGGCGAGGAGTACGCGGCGAAGCTCCGTGCGGCGGGCGTCCCCGTCACCGCCCTGCGCGTCCAGGGCGTCATCCACGACTTCGTCATGCTGAACGCCCTGCGCGAGACCCGGGGCGCCGAGCTCGCCATCGGCGTCGCCACCGACGTCCTCCGCAAGGCCCTCGCATGACCGGGTCCTCGACCAGCATGCCCGTGGCGGGTCTCGTCCCCGCCCCGCGGCGCGAGCCCGCGCACGCCGACCTCCTGGTGCGCAACGCCAAGGTGTTCACCGGGGACGTCCACCGGCCGCACGCCCGCGCCGTCGCGATCCGCGACGGCCGGGTGGCGGCGCTGGGCGACGACCACGAGCTCGCGCCCCTCGTCGGGCCGGGGACCCGGGTCGTCGACGCCCTCGGCCGCCGCGTGGTCCCGGGCCTCAACGACTCGCACCTGCACGTCATCCGGGGCGGTCTGAACTACGTGCTCGAACTGCGCTGGGACGGTGTGCGCAGTCTCCGGCAGGCGCTGGCCATGCTGCGCGACCAGGCCGGCCGCACGCCTAAGGGACAGTGGATCCGGGTCGTCGGAGGCTGGACGGCCGAGCAGTTCGCCGAGCGCCGGATGCCCACGGTCGCCGAGCTGAACGCCGCCGCCCCCGATACTCCGGTCTTCGTCCTGCACCTCTACCAGGCGGCGCTGATGAACCGGGCGGCCGTCCGCGCCGCCGGGTTCACGCGTGACACCCCCGACCCGCGCGGCGGGCAGATCGTCCGCGACCGCGACGGCGAGCCGAACGGCGTGCTGCTCGCCGCGCCCGGCGCGCTCGTCCTGTACTCGACACTGGCCAAGGCGCCCACCCTGGACGCGGCCGACAGACGCACCTCGACCCGGCACTTCCTGCGCGAGCTCAACCGCTTCGGACTGACCTCGGCGGTCGACGCCGCCGGCGGCTTCCAGAGCTTCCCCGAGGACTACGGCACCGTCGCCGACCTCGCGGCGGCCGGTGAGCTCTCGCTGCGGATCGCCTACCACCTCTTCCCCCAGACGGCCGGGCAGGAGCTCGCCGACCTGAAGCGCTGGACCGAGACGGTCAGACCGGGCGACGGCGACGCGTGGCTGCGGCTCAACGGCGCCGGGGAGAACCTGACCTGGGCGGCGGCCGACTTCGAGAACTTCTCGGAACCGCGGCCCGAACTCGCTGCGGGCTACGAGACGGAGTTCGAGCAGGCCGTACGCCTTCTGGTCGAGAACGGCTGGGGCTTCCGGCTGCACGCCACCTACGACGAGACCATCCGCCGCGACCTGGCCGTGTTCGAGAAGCTCGCGGCCGAGGGGCTCTTCCCCGGCGACGGACGCTGGCTGTTCGACCACGCCGAGACCGTCTCGGCCGGCAGCCTGGACCGGATCGCGGCCCTCGGCGGCGCGGTGTCCGTGCAGAACCGCATGTCGTTCCAGGGTCTCGCGTTCCGTGACCGGTACGGCTCCGAGGCCGCCGCCCACACCCCGCCGGTCCGTGCCATGCTCGACCGGGGCCTGACCGTCGCCGCGGGTACGGACGCGACTCGCGTGTCGTCGTACAACCCGTGGGTGGCGCTGCACTGGCTGATCACCGGCCGGACCGTCGGCGGCACACCGCTCCGCGGCCCCGCGAACCTCCTCGGCAGGGACACCGCGCTGGGCCTCTACACCCGGGGCGGGGCGCGGCTCACCGGCGAGGAGGACGTCAAGGGCCTGCTCCGGGAGGGGTACTACGGGGACCTGGCGGTGCTCTCGGAGGACTACTTCACCGTGCCCGAGCACGCGATCCCCGACATCGAGGCCGTCCTGACCGTCGTCGGAGGCCGGATCGTGTACGCCTCCGCCGAGTACGAGGGCCTCGACGAGGCACTCCCCCCGATCTCCCCGGAGTGGTCGCCGGTGGCCCGCTTCGGCGGCTACCAGGCGGGCGGCGCACGGCAGGCCGCGCTGGTGGCGGAGGCCGCCGCGGATTCCGCGGAGCACCGCCGGTGGCGTACGGCGCGGGGCGCGGGTCCCGGCACGCCGCCGTCGTTCGTCGACCCCTGCTTCACCCACTGATCCCCGGAGGAACACACGTATGAACACCGAGTCCGACACCGAGCCCGGCCCGGACACCGGCCCAGGCGCCGGCACCGGCGCCGATCCCGGGTCCGCACCCGTGGTCGCCGGTCGTCGCTTCGAGCCCGATCTGCGGTCCATGACCCGGATCACCCTGCGGCCCATCGCCTCCCCCATGCCGCTGGGCTTCTTCACGATCGCCCTGGCGTCCGTGATGACGGGCTGCCTCCAGCTCGGCGTCTTCGACGAGGCCGCCCGCGGCGCCGTCGCGTTCACCGTGCTGCCGGCCTTCGTCCTCCAGCTCCTGGTGAGCCACCTGGCCTTCGGGGCACGTGACGTCATCGCGGCGACTCTGATGGCGGTGTTCGCCGGCAGCTGGCTGCCGTACGCGCTCGTCATGCTCACCGGGGCCCCGGGCGGCCTGGAGGTGCTGGGCGTGTTCAACCTGGCGCTGCTCGTCTTCGGAGCGCTGATGATCGCCGTGACCCGGCCCAAGCGGGCGTTGTGGCTCGTCCTGGTGGTGTCCGCCCCCCGCTGGGCGGCCACCGGCCTCGCCGGGATCACCGGTGCCGAATGGCTGACGCGCACGTCCGGTGCGCTGGGCCTCGTGGTGGCGCTGGTGGCCCTGTACGCGGCGTTCGCCCTGATGCTGGAGGACATGCGCAGTGAGGAGGTGCTGCCCATCGGCCGCAGCGGCCCCGCGCACCTGGCCGTCGAGGGCGACCTGTCCGTCCAGCTGCGCAATCTCGAGCGCCAGGCGGGTGTGCGCCGCACACTCTGACGGGACTGCCGACGCCGTCCTCAGTGCGTCGCTCCGGCGGCGGGTGCCGTGGTGATGTGGCGCTGCGCCACCACGACGAGAACCGCCGCGGGGAGCGACGCCAGGACGGCGGTGGCCATGGTCGCGTTCCACCGGGTGGTGTGGGCGCCGAGGTAGTCGTACAGGCCGAGCGTGATCGGGCGGACGGTGTCGGTGGTGGTCAGGGTGAGGGCGAACAGGGTGTCGCCCCAGGCGAAGAGAAAGGCGAAGAGGCCGGCTGTGACCAGGGCGTTCCTGCTCAGGGGCAGGACCACGGAACGGAACACGCGCCAGGCGCCGGCGCCGTCGAGACGGGCCGCCTCCACGATCTCGCGGGGAATCGCCGCCATGGCCGTGCGCAGCACCAGGATCGCCAGGGGGACGCCGGCGGTCGAGTCGGCGAGGACCAGGCCGAGACGCGAGTCGAGGAGTCCGGTGTCGGCGTAGAGACCGTGGAGCGCGTTGGCCACGCTGATGCCGGGAACTGCCTGGACGAGCAGCACGGCGAAGAGGAACGGGCCGGCGCCGGGCAGCGGTGACAGGGTCAGCGCGTGGGCCGCGGGAGCGGCGAGCGCGAGGCTGAGCGCGGCCGTGCCGAGCGAGACGGCCAGGCTGGTGACGAGGGCGCCGCCCTGATCGTGGAAGGCCGTGACGTATCCGCTCGGATCGGGGTCCGTCGGGAACCACACCCCGTGAGCCGGGCGGCCGTCAGGCAGCAGGGAGGCGTTCACCATCCAGAGGACGGGAGACAGCATCAGGGCCAGCAGGACGATCGCGCCGAGCGAGCGGACGAGGCCGCCCTGTCGTCGCGACGACGTGGCGAGGGACAAGGGTTCCCCTTCCTCAGGGGGTACGGGCGCGCCGGACGGCGCGGAGATGGAGCAGGGCGAGGCCGAGCGAGACCAGGACGAGCACGTTGCCGGTGGCGGCGGCGCGCCCGAAGTCGAACCGGGCGTACGCCTGCTCGTGGGCCAGGGCCGCCAGGGTCCGTGTCGCCCCGGCGGGTCCGCCGCCGGTGAGCGCCAGGACGACGTCCGGCGCCCTGAGCGTGTAGACGGCTCCCAGGACGAGGACGACGCCGGCCGTCGGCCGCAGCAGCGGCCACGTGACGGAGCGGAAGATCCGGACGGGTCCGGCTCCGTCCACCCGGGCCGCCTCGTGGACCTGGGGCGGGATCGCCTGGAGGCCTGCGTACAGGAGGGCGGTGTTGAAAGGGATGCCCACCCAGGTGTTGACGAGGATCACGGACCACAGTGCCTCGTGGGTGCCGGTGAGCCAGGGAACGCCGGAGGGTACGGCGCGCAGCGCGCGCAGTGCCCCGTTCACGACGCCGTCGTCGGTGTCGAGCATCCACCGCCAGACGGTTCCGGTGGCGACCAGCGGCATCAGCCAGGGCAGCAGCAGCAGCGAACGGACGATCCGGCCGAGCGGGAAGCGGCGCTGGAAGAACAGGGCGAGGGCCAGGCCGATGGTGAACTGCGCGGCCAGCGAACCGGCCGTGTACAGGACGGTGGCGGCTGCCGCCTGCCGGAACTCCTCCGAGGCGAGCAGGCGGATGTGGTTGTCCGGTCCGGTGAACGGAGCCGTTCCGCCGAGGAGGGTCGCGGCCGTGGAGTCGCGGAGGCTCGTCGTGATGTTGTCCACGAGCGGCCGGCCGAGGAACAGCAGGAGGAACACGGCGGCCGGTGCGAGGAACGCCGCCCGGGCAGCGGCCTCACGCCGCCGGACCCGAGCTGCCGCACCGGAGCGGCTTCGGCCGCTGCCGTCCAGGCGGCTTCGGCCGCTGCCGTCGGTACGGGTTCGGGTGCCGCCGCCGGTGCGGCCTCCGCGGTCAGGAGCTCGTCGCCATGCGCTGCGCACGCCGGAGCGCCTCCTCGGGAGTCTGCTGTCCGGAGACCGCGGCCTGGACGGCGGTGTGGATCGCGGTGGCCGTCTTCGGCCAGGCGGGACCGAGTTGCCGGGTGCGGGCCCGCGCGCCCCGGACGCTCTCGACGAAGGCGGCCATGGAGGGGACTTGCCTCGCGTACCGGGCGGCCACGTCCGTGCGGGTCGGCACCGTGTGGTGCCAGGTCGCCAGCTTCTGCTGGTGGGCCGGCTCGTTGAGGCAGTCGAGGACCTTGGCGGCCTTCCGCATGCGGGCCTCGGAGCCGCTGCGCGGCACGGTCCAGACCTCGCCGCCCAGCGGGGTGACCAGTTCCGCACCGGCCCGGGGCACGGGGAGCGGTGCGACGCCCCAGCGCAGGTCCTTCGCCTTCGCGAGTTCGGTCATCCGCCAGGGACCGTTGACCATCATGGCCGCGTCGCCGCCGAGGAACTGCTCGTGCACGTCGGCCTGGTTCCAGGTGAGGACGGACCGGGACATGGCTCCGTCCCGTACGAGGTCGCTCCACAGGCGGAGTGCCTCGGCGGCCTGTGGGGTGTCGAGGCGTCGTTCGTCGCCACCGTTGGACCAGAGGAAGGGAAGGAACTGGAAGGTGCTCTCGAAGGACGCGTCGGCGTCGACCGCCAGGCCGTGGCGGCCGGGCCGGGTCGTGGCCCGGGCGGCCTTCCGCAGCTCGTCCCAGGTCCGGGGGACGCTCAGGCCGGCCTCGGCGAGCATGTCCTTGTTGTAGTAGAGGGCGAGGGTGTTGACGGTCGGCGCCAGCCCGTACACCTCGCCGCGGTAGGTGCCGGCCGACAGGATGCCCGGGCCGAAGCCTCCGGTCCGGACGCCGTACGGACGGAGCGGGGCGAGCGCGCCGGACCGCGCGATCTGCTGGAGGTCGGGGTTGTCGAGCATCAGCAGGTCGGGCATGGTCCGTGCGGCGGCCTGCCGCAGGACCGTGGGCACGAGCGAGGGCGCGGGAACGCTCCGGTGCTCGATCGTCACCCCGGCCTGCCTGCCGCAGGCGTCGAGCAGTTCGCCCCAGTGGGCGTGTTCGGTGCTGTCGGTGTAGTAGTCGAGCACGGTGAGGGACGCCACCCGTTCGGTACGGGAGGAGCCGGCCGGGTCGCCGGTTCCGCAGCCGGCGGTGACCAGGACCAGTGCGACGGCCGCCGCGAGGGCGGCGAGGAGCCGTCTGCGAGGTCCCGTCGGTGCGTTCAGGAGGGTGCCCTGCCTGCAGACGCGTCTCTTCGTGCGGATGCGTCTTCTCATGCGAATGCTTCTCTTCGTGCGGGTGCGGATGTGGGGGCGAGCGGGGATGCGGGTGCCAGTGCGGCCGGTGGCCACGGTGGATACGGAGGTGAGGGATACGGACGTGCGTACCGTGTTCGAAAGTGTCGCCCATCGAGGAGGACCGACGTGATGGAGGGGTCTATTCCAGGTCGCTTCGCGCGAGCACCACATGGGTGAGCTGCACCCGCGACCTCACGGTGAGCTTGCGGAAGACCGCCGTCAGATGGGTGTTGACGGTGTGGGGCGAGACGACGAGGACCTCGGCGGCGGACCTGTTGGTGTGGCCCCCTGCGATCAGCCGCGCCACCTTCCGCTCCGAGGCGGTGAGCGCCTCCCAGCCCTGGACCGGCCGGTCGCGCGCGGCGCCCGTCCGCTCGGGCCCGGCCCCCGGCCGGGACTCGGCCTCGGCGCCCGGACCGCCGTCGGCGGCGTCGAGCAGCCGCCGTATGCCGGCCGCCGCCGCGTCGGCGCCCGACGCGGCGAAGGCGTCCCGGGCGGCCGCGAGCACCGCCGCCGCCTCTGCCGTCCGTCCCGCCGCGAGCAGCGCCCGTCCGAGGTCCACCCTGGCGTCGGCCAGGACCAGCGGGCGGGGTCCGGCCGCGAGCAGGGACACCGACCGGTCGAGCGCGCCGATGTCGCCCGTGGCGAGACCGGCGGCGTGGGCGGCGATCCCCGTCGCCGTCGGCACCCCGGGGTTGCGTTCGGCGTGCGCCGCCGCCTGCGCGACCAGATCCTCGGCCAGCGCGTGGTCCCCTGCCGACAGAGCCGTCCGGACCGCCGTACCGACCCAGGTGCGCAGCAGCCGCCAGCGCATGAACGGCCCGATCTCCTGCAGCCGTCGCAGCGCGTCCGCGGCCGACCGGGCGTCTCCGTCGTGGGCCGCGACGAGGGCCTCCAGAAAGCAGACCGCGGCCCGGTTCCCCGGGTTCGGCTTGACCGCCAGGCGCTCCCGCGCCGCGAGCAGCTGCTCGCCGGCCTCCGCGCGCCTGCCGCGGAGCAGCGCGATCCAGGCGCGGATCACCCGCGAGTTCACTTGCTGCACGGGGATCCGTACGGCGTCCTCCAAGTCCTCCATCGTCACGAAGTGCGCCTCGGCGTCGTCGAGACGGCCCCGGCCGAGGTGCTGCTGTCCCTGCGCCCAGAGGAGCATGGCCTGTCGATGCGCACCGGCGTCCGCCTCCGCCCGCCGCAGCAACTCCTCGGCGCTGTCGAACCGGTCCGTGTGCTGGTGGGCGACGACCTCCTCGGGCCGGAAGGCGCTGTCCACGACGCTCAGCGCGGTGAACCGCGCCAACGCCCCGGCGCCGTCGCCCGCGTTGAGGGCGATCTCGCCGAGTGCGGACAGGGCCTGGACGTGCGCCGGGCGGTCCCCGGTGGTGATCGCCGCCGCCAGCGCCTCCTCGCCCGCGGCCCGCGCGACGCCCAGGTCGCGGCCACGGGACAGGGCGAGCGCCCGCAGGGCGGCGAGCCGGGCTCCCACGTCGGGCGGAAGCCCTCCGACGGCCAGGGCCGCCTCGGCCCGCCGGCACAGCTCCTCCGCCAGGTCGAGGCTCCACAGGGCTCCGCCGAGGGTCGCCTGGAGCCGCCCGAACACCGCGAGCGGCGGTTGCGCGGCGAGAAGGCCGTCACAGGTCTTCAGCGCCTCCCGGTCCCGCCCCGCGCGGATGAGGCAGACGATGGTCTGCTCGCCGACGTCGAACCGCGCCGCCTCCGAGGGGCGTACCAGCTCCAGGGCGCGCGTCATGAGGTCGGCCGCGAGGCCCGGCGTGACCGGCAGGACGTCCTCCGCCGCCTGCCGGAGCAGGGCGACGGCTTCCTCGTCACCGGGCTCGGCCCCGCGCAGCACGTGGGACGCCGCGTCGATCGGGCGGTGCCCGGAGGCGACGAGGCGGTGCGCGGCCGCCCGGTGCAGTGCGTTGCGCGCCGACCCGGGGATGTCGGCGTACACCGCCTGGCGCAGCAGGTCGTGCCGGAAGGCGAGGAGCGCGCCGTCGTCGTCGAGGAGCCCGGTACGGACGGCTTCGTCGAGGGCCGGGATCAGGGTGGTGGGAGGGCGCTCGCACAGCGCTGCCGCGTCGGCGAAGGCGAACCGGCGGCCGAGGACGGCCCCCATCCGCAGGAAGGTGAGGGTGTCGGGTCCGAGGGATTCGATCCGTCCGCGCACGCCGGACACGAGCCCGGTCGGCACGGACGGGGACGCGTCCTCCGCCGGGTGCGCGGTGCTCCGTACACCGGGTCCGGGTTCCGTGCCCGCGTCGGCCGTTCGGACGGAGGTCGGGTCTCCGACAGGCTCCGCGGCATGGGCGGCGGGCTCTGCGGTGTGTCCTTCGGTTCGCAGTCCGCGGAGCAGTTCCACGGCGAGGAAGGGGTTCCCGCCCGTGCCGTCGAGGAGGCTCCGCGTCCGCTCGTCGACATCCTCGCCCAGGGTGTCGTCGGCGAGTCGGCCGATCGCGGCGGCGGACAGGGGCGCCACGAGGAACCGTGCCACCGGCAGCCGGTCTCCCGCGGCCGCCAGGATCTCCTCGCCGGCGGCGGTGGGCCCCGTACGCCCGGTCAGCAGCCACAGGACCGGGGAGCTCCGCAGTCGGCCGGGCAGCTGCCGCAGGGCGAACCGGCTCAGCGGATCCGCCCACTGCACGTCGTCCAGGGCGACGAGGACGGGTGTCTCGGCCGCGCGGGCCTCGATCACCCCGGCGAGCCGCTCCACGAGCCGGATCCGCTGGTCGTGGCGGCGGGCGAGGTCGGCGAAGGCGTCACCCGACAGCAGCGGGCGCGCACCGTCGAGGAGGCAGCCCGCCAGGGAGGACAGCGGCACGAGGTGATGCAGTTCGTCGGCTCTGCCGATGCCGGTGGAGTACCCGTGCCCCTGGGCCAGCTCGACGGCCTCCGTGAGCAGGGTGCTCTTCCCGATGCCGGCCTCGCCGCGCAGGAGGGCGAGCGCGCCGCTGCCGCTCCGGGCGACGGATGCGACGAGCGTACGCAGCTCCGCGAGCTCGGCCTCCCGGCCGCGCAGCCCACGACGGGACAACGGCCCGCCCGACCCCGCCACCTTGCCCCTCCCCCGCGACCCACGGATCGCCCCCGGCCGCCGTCACCGGCGCCGAAGCGTTCCCAGGAGGGTCACTATGGCAAGAACTGCAGCTCAACGCACATCTGGCGGGTGAGTCTCCGGTCACACGACCAGGCGGCGGGGGCTCCCGTGCGGTTCCGTCGGGCGGGATCGCGCACCCCGTCCGGCCGCCGCCGAGTTCTTCCAGTCGACGGGGGACTGCCCGTACGCCGTACGGAAGACACGGCTGAAGTGGGAGGCGCTGGTGAACCCCCAGCGGTGGGCCACGCCGGCGATCGTCGTGTCGGCGGCGTCCCTGCGGGCCAGCGTCCGCCGGCACTCCTCCAGGCGGCGCCGCTGGATCAGGCGGCTGACGGTGATGCCCTCGGTCTCGAAGAGCTTGTGCAGATAGCGCACGGAGACGTGGTGGGCGCGGGCCACCAGTTCGGGGGTGAGGTCGGGGTCGGCCAGATGGTCGTCGATGAAGGCGCGGATCCGGGTGAGCAGCACGCGAGCGCCGCTCGGCGACTCCATGGTGTCCGCGCCCCGCTGCTCGTCGGCGAGGACGGTGAGCAGGTCGATCACGTTGCGGGCGATGAGCTCGCCGACGGGTTCCGGGCACGCCTCGGCGGTGTCCACGAGCTGCGCCAGGAGGGGTGAGAGGATTCCGCCGATCGCGGATTCGGGCCCGAGGGGCAGGGCGGTGATCCGGGAGATGTCCGACTCGTCGAGGCCGAGGACGGCCCGCGGGAGGACCAGGGACTTCGTCTGGAACGGTTCGGGGAGAGCGAGCCGGATCGGCCGTGCCATGTCGTAGACGAAGAGCTGGCCCGGCCGTACGGCGTTGTCCCGGGCGTCCTGTTCGACGCGGGCGCCGCCCCGGCTGAGCAGTTTGACGACCACGAAGTCCTCGTTGTCGGCACAGGCGATGAGGCGCCGGGTCCGGCGGGCGAACTGCGGCTCGCTCTCCACCGTGACGGCCTGCACGCGTCCCAGTACCGCGGTGCGGATCGTGCCGGACCACACCTCGTCGGGCACGGCCATGTCCACGGCGCCGAACGTCCGGGACAGCGCCTCGCGCCAGTACCCCCGGCGCCGTGCGGCGGGAACGGTCTCCGCGGAGTAGTGGGTGCGGGTGAGGGGGCCGGGGGTCGGCTCCGGCGAAAGCGTCTGCATGGGTGTTTCCTCTGGCGGTTCGTGCTCTGCCACCAGCGTGTCAGCGGGCCGCGCGGTGGCACATCACGTGAATCCGCTAGATCGCGTGCCGCCGTGCCGGTCAGGGGCGGGTCGGAACGACCTCGCGCCCATGCCGGTGCCGCGGCCGGTCGTCACCATCCCCAGGTGCCGGGACCGCCCTTGAAGGGGCCCTCGATCTCGGGGGTGATCCAGCCGCCGTAGAAGTCGCCTTCCTGGGCGACCACCACCTCGCCGTCGACCGTGCAGCGCGCGGTGGACGGGTAGAAGGCCAGGTGGCCGCGGAGAGCCTCGTACGGGGCGAGGGGGTGCTCGTAGCTCCAGGCGGCGCGCGGGACCACGGCGTCGGGGGCGGCGACGTCCCAGTAGGAGGCCGCGCCCTTCCACTCGCAGACGCTCCGTCCCGCTCCGGGCCGCAGCAGGTCCATGCGGACGTCGTCGCGCGGGACGTAGAAGACCGGCGGGTGGCTCGTCTCCAGGACGCGCAGCGACGTGTGGGTGTCCGCCACCACGTGCGGGCCCACCGTGACTCGCACATGACGGTCGTCGGCCACCAGCCGCGGCGGCCGTGGGTAGTCCCACACCGACTCCGTCGGCCGTGCCGGCGACGGTCCCCGTCCCCGAGGACCGTCGGGTTCGCCGTTCACGTCGTTCATGGCCCGCCCTCACCGTTCGCCCACTGCCCGTACCGCTACTTCCGGCATGGCCCGGCCCGCGGATGCGGTGCGGATCAGCCCGGCGTGCGGCTCGGCACGTGTGCGTACGAAGGTCCGGTGAGGGCGGCCGAACCGGCTTTCTCCCTGCCTCTTCACCGTCTCCGGGCGAAGTGGTGCATGGGTGCGCGGTTCGGGGGCACACGACCCCGGGAGCGGAGGACATGGCCGCTCCTCGAGGGCCTGCGGTCTCCCCCGTCCGCACAGGCCCCGGGCAGGGTGGAGACCGGTCCGCATCCGAGAGGGTGCGGGCCGGTCACCGCGTCTCGGCCCGGACGGCCTCCCCCGGAGACGACGTGGTCTCGGGCGGGAGCGGGTGGCGGTGGGGGCGAGCCGGCTGCGGGGCGGGGCCCTGAGACGGACGCAGGCCGGGCTGCGGTGCGGGAGCGGGGGCAGGGTGGAACTGGGGTGGGATGGATGCGAGTGAGTGAGCACTGGACGACGTCGGCCCTGTGCCGGGCGGCGCACGCGGACGAACTGTTCGCCGAGAGCGCGGCGCAGAGCCAGGTCAAGGCGCTCTGTACCGGATGCCCTGTCAGGGTCGAGTGTCTGGCTCATGCCTTGGACGACCGGATCGAGCACGGGGTCTGGGGCGGCATGACGGAACGAGAGCGACGCGCCCTGCTGAAGCGTCGCCCGCTGGTGCGGTCCTGGAGCAGGCTCCTGGAAGCCGCCCGGCGTGAGCACGAGGTGGGAGTGGCGCCGCTGACGCGGGAGACCGCCTGACCCGCCGCGGGCCCCTTCTCCGTCCCTCGGTGTGCGGAGGCGGGGACTCGTGTCGGGCAGCGGTGGGAATGCGCCCTGCCAGGGGCGTCCGGCGATCACGAGCCGGGCGCCCCTGGCCGCCGTGCTCAGACCTGGTAGCGCCCGGGAGCGAACAGGTGCAGGTGATCCGCCACCCAGGCCGAGGTCCGCTCCAGGCCTTCCTCCAGGTCGACTTCGGGCTCCCAGCCCGCCCAGGTGCGGGCCCGCGTGTTGTCCGAGAGCAGCCGGTGCACCTCGCTGCCGGAGGGCCGCAGCCGTGCCGGGTCCACGACGATCTCGGCGTCCCGTCCGGAGGCGGTGACGAGGGCCTTCGCCAGGTCTCCGATGGCGATCTCGCGACCGGTGCCGAGGTTGACGCTCTCCCCCAGGGCCCGGTCGCAGCCCGCCAGTGCCAGGAACCCGGCCGCGGTGTCCGTGACGTAGGTGAAGTCGCGGGTCGGGGTCAGCGAGCCGAGGCGGATCTCCTGCGCCCCGGCGTGCAGTTGGGCGAGGATCGTGGGGATCACGGCGCGGGCGGACTGACGGGGCCCGTACGTGTTGAACGGGCGTACGACCGTCACCGGCAGCTCGTAGGCGTGCCAGTGGGACAGGGCCATCATGTCCGCGCCGATCTTCGATGCCGAGTACGGCGACTGCGGCTGGAGGGGATGGTCCTCACCGATCGGGGCCGTGAGCGCCGTCCCGTACACCTCGCTGGTGGAGGTGTGCAGGAGGCGTCGGACGGAGTGACGGCGGCAGGCCTCGGCGATGTTCTCGGTGCCGACGACGTTCGTGCGGACGTAGGCGCCTGGAGCGTCGTAGCTGTACGGGATGCCGATGAGCGCGGCGAGGTGGAAGACGGTGTCGCAGCCCTCGACCGCGTCCATGACCCGGCCCGCGTCGCCGACGTCCCCGGCGATGAACTCGACGGGGCCGTGCGGGTCGTCGAGGTAGTGGGCGAGGTGCCCCTTGTCGGCGTACGGCTTGTAGTGGACGAAGGCCTTGACCCGCGCGCCGCGGTGGACGAGCAGGTCGACGAGTGTGGAGCCGATGAAGCCCTCGGCTCCGGTGACGAGGACGGTGCGGCCGGTCCAGTCGATGGTCGTGGCTGTCATGCGGTGAGCTCCTTTGCGGTGGTGGGTCGTCCGGCGAGTCGGATGACCGTCTGTGCGAGCAGGTCGGCGGCGTGGGCGTGGTGTCCGGGGTCCGCGGCGCGTCCCATCACGGCGAGCCGGGTGGGGTCGGCGAGCAGCGGGTCGATCAGGGCGGCGAGCCGGTCGGGGGTCGTCTCGGCGTCGGGGAGGAGGCGGGCGGCGCCGGCCTCGGACAGGACCCGGGCGTTGTGGGTCTGGTGGTCGCCGGGGGCGTGCGGGTACGGCACGAGGACGGCGGGCACTCCGGTCGTGGCGAGCTCGGCGATCGTGGCCGAGCCGGCGCGGCAGACCACGAGGTCGGCGACCGCGTAGGCGAGGTCCATCCGGTCGAGGTAGGGCACCGCCTGGGCGACCGGTCCCGTGTCGGCCTCGACGAGCGCTCTCCGGGTCTCCGCGAGTGCGGCAGGGCCCGTCTTGATCAGGAGGTGGACGTCCTCGCGGCCCCGCCAGCGGGTGGCCAGGCCCACGGCGGCGGCGGTGAGGCGGGCCGCGCCGAGGCTGCCGCCGTTGAAGAGGACGACCCGGGCTCCCCCGGGTATCGCGAAGGCGCGCCGGGCTTCCTCGCGCAGGGCCGGGCGGTCCAGGGCGGCCAGGGACGCGGCGATCGGCATGCCCACGGTCTGCGCCCGCTCGCCGCCCGACAGGTGGGTGCGGCTGCCGTCGAAGGCGACGGTGAGGTGGGGGGTGAGTCGGGCGGCGAACTGGTTGGCCCGGCCCGGGACCGCGTTGGACTCGTGGATCACGCTGGGCAGGCCCGCCATCTTCGCCCCGACGATCGCCGGGGCGCTGGGGTAGCCGCCCATGCCGACGACGACGTGCGCCTTCTGGGTGCGCAGAACCTGACGGGCCTGGGCACCCGAGCGCAGGAGCGCGGCCGGGAGGAGGAAGCGTTTCGCGCCGAGCGCGGGGTCGAAGGGGATCATGTCGACGGTGTGCAGCCGGTATCCGGCCGCCGGGATCAGGGTCGTCTCCAGACCGCGTTCGGTGCCGATGAAGGAGATGACCGTCTCGGGGTCGACGCGGCGCAGGGCCTCGGCCAGGGCGAGGCCGGGGTAGATGTGGCCGCCGGTGCCGCCCGCACCGATCACGACGGAGAGTGGTGTGCGCATGGCCGCCACTCTCGGGAAGCGGATTAAGAGGGTTCTAAGAGTCCGGTTTGGCAGGCTTCAGGCTATGAACGGCTTGAGCGCGGGCGACGGGAACGGTGTGGGCGGCGGGAACGGTGTGAGCGGCGGTGAGGGCATGGGTGGCGGAAGCGGCGTGCGGGGTGCGGGCAGGATCCTGGTGGCCGAGGACGAGCCGGACGTCCGGGCCGCCGTCGAGGACGGGCTCAGCATGGAGGGGTACGAGGTCCGGGGTGTCGGCGACGGCCTGGAGGCGCTGTCGGCGGTCGCCGCCTGGCAGCCGGACGCGCTGGTCCTGGACGTGATGATGCCGGTGCTGGACGGGCTCGCGGTCTGCCGGAGGCTGCGGGCCGTGGAGGACCGTACGCCGGTCCTCGTGCTGACCGCGCTGTCCTCGGTGAGCGAACGGGTGGACGGGCTGGAGGCGGGCGCCGACGACTACCTGGTGAAGCCGTTCGCCCTGGACGAGCTGGTGGCGCGCGTGCGGGCCCTGCTGCGCCGCGCCGCGCCGCCCGCCCTGGGTGCCGACCTGGTCTTCGCGGACCTGACCCTCGATCCCGTGACCCGCACCGGGCGGCGGGGCAACCGCCCGCTGGAGTTCTCCCGCACCGAGTCCGCCCTGCTGGAACTCCTGCTGCGTCACCCGGGCCAGGTCCTGCCGCGCGAGGTGATCCTGGAGCGGGTCTGGGGCCGGGACTTCGGGCCCGACTCCAACTCGCTCGCGGTGTACGTGGGATACCTGCGGCGGAAGCTGGAGGCGGGCGGCGAGCCGCGCCTCGTCCACACCGTGCACGGGCTCGGCTACCGGCTGGATCTGGTGTGAGCGGGGTGCGCGGGCTCGGCGCCCGCTGGCGGCGCAGGAGGCCGCTCCGGACCCGTATGGCGCTCGCGGCGTCGGCGGCGGTGGCGCTGGTCGCGGTCGGGGTGTGCACGGCGGCGTTCTTCGTCATCCGCTACGAGCTCCTGCACCAGCTCGACCTGTCCCTCACCCAGTCCGCCACCCGGGTGATCCAGGCGAACCGGGGCGAGGACCCGCAGGTCGTGGCGGGCGAGTGCCGCTACCTCTCCGCACCCGCGTGCGCCCAGATCGTCCCCGCCGACCCGGCGGCGGATCCCGCCGAGCCCTACGTGCTGCCCGTCTCCGCCCCCGTACGGGAGGTCGCGGAGGGCACGCGGGCCCCGTACTACAGCAACGTCCATCGGTTCGGGCAGCCGCTGCGGATGCTGACCACCCGCTTCGGGGACGGGCAGGCACTCCAGGTGGCCCTGCGCGCCGACCCGGTCGACAAGGGCGTGCGGCAGGCGGCCGCGCTGCTCGCGGCCGTCGGCGCGGTGGGCGTCCTGCTGGCCGGGCTGCTCGGTTCCGCCGTCTCCCGCACGGGCCTGGCCCCGGTCGCCCGGCTCACCGCGACCGCCGAACGGATCGCGTCCACCCGGGACCCGCGGCACCGCATCGAGCTCCCGCCCGGTCCCCCGGGCCGCCAGGACGAGGTGACCCGCCTTGCGGCCAGCTTCAACACCATGCTCAGTGAGCTGGAGCAGTCGGTGACGTCCCAGCGCCGGCTCGTCGCGGACGCCTCCCACGAACTGCGGACGCCGCTGACCGCGCTGCGTGCCAACGCGGAACTCCTCGCCCGCGGGGACCGGCTGACACCCACCCAGCGCGCACGGGCGTCGGGGGCGCTGGAGCGGGGCATCCGGGAGGTCACGGGGCTCGTCAACGACCTGATCGAACTCGCCCGGGACGAGGAACCGCTCCCCCTCCTGGAGGACGTGCACGTCGCCGAGATGACGGAGCACGCGGTCGCCCTCGCCCGGACGCACTGGCCGCACACCCCGTTCCACCTGGAGGTGGAGCCGGACGCGGTCCACGCGGTCCGGCCCGGGGTCCCGGCGCGGCTGGCCCGCCTGCTGACGAACCTGCTGGACAACGCCGCCAAGTTCAGCCCGCCGGGCACACCGGTCGAGGTGACGCTGGGCGCGTACGGCCCTGGAGGCAGCGCCGTGGCGAGCGGGAGCGGCGCGGGCGGGCTCAAGCTGACGGTCCGGGACCACGGCCCGGGGATCCCGGCTGCGGACCTCCCCCATGTCTTCGACCGCTTCTACCGCGCCCAGTCGGCCCGCGCCCTCCCCGGCTCGGGCCTCGGCCTCGCCATGGCCCGGCATATCGCCCGCGCCCACGGTGCGGAGCTGACGGCCGGGGCGGCGGCGGGTGGCGGGGCGCTGTTCACGCTGACGTTCGGCCCGGAGGAGGCAACCGCTTCCGTCCCGAAGACTCCTGAGTGACGGGGCCGTCGGGACAGAAGACAGGGCGGTACTCGGCGCGGCCCGTATCGGTACGAGGGTCCGGAAGATGTCGATGCGGGACCACGGCTGGGCTGCGTGTCGGGCTGCCCAGACGTCCACAACCTCCCAAGGCGCACTACGGGTAGGCTCGTCGACATGGGAATCGACTGGGAGAACATACTCGACGCAAGCGGCAACGGCCTCGCCGACGCCTACGACAACGCGGTCTCCGCGGTCATGTACGGCGATGAGCCGGGGTACGACCTTCAGCCGCTCCCCGCCGGCGAAGAGCTCGACGACACGAACGGTTTGCGCTGAACTCAGCGCACGGACGGGACGCCCGCGGCATGCCGCGGGCGTTTCGCCGCCTCAGAGGTCGTGTCAGTCCAGGGGCGGTCATGGACCGTCACCGCCGACGGTGACGCGCACACGTCCTGTCGTGATCGTGCCGCTCGCCGCGCCGGCTACTCGCCGCCCCAGGGAACCGCGGGAAAGGGCTCGGCCGTTTTGACGTAGTACTTGCGAATCAGCGGGCCGAAGCCGTCCGGATCGTCCCCGAGGAGCATGCGCTTGATGTGCGTGACGGCGTCCGCATGAGTGAGTGCGGATGCCTTGTCGGCGGTCTTCCCGACGGTCTGCTTGCGCACCCACGCCAACCGGGCCTCCCTCGTGGCGCTGACGTCGGGGTCGAAGGCCAGGAAGAAGGGGGCTCCACCGGGGCCTCCGTCGTTGCCGGTGGCGAGGAGCACGATCACGTGGAATCCGGTGCCGTCCTTCCGAATGAACAGGCTCTGGGAGCCGCCGACATGGCTGGTCGGGCCTTTGACGGTCACGGCACGCTCGACGTGCAGACGGTCGCCGATCGCGGTCCACTTGGCCGCGATGTCCCCGGCCGCCGCCAGGTCCGCGGGGTGGTATAGCCCTCCTGCCGCCACCGAGCTGAGGACGGTCCCCACGCGCTGGCCACGGGCCTCGCAGAGCCTGTCCCGCATGCCGGTGAACATCGAGTCGTTCGGCAACTGCAGCCAGAAGTCGAGACGTTCGAGGGCGGTTCCCGTGCCCGGCGCCGGGTTGTCGTCGATCGCGGTGCCGATCCGGGCCCGTAAGGACGCGACCGTCGGGTCCGTCACGTCCCCCGGCTGAACATACGCCTGCTCGATCACGATGGATCCCCCCATCCGTCAGTGTTGCTCCCACTATGACGGACGAAGCGCACTTCGGGCGGAGCAACAGGAAAACGACCAACGACGAGGCAGGACAGGAACTCTGAGCCGACGGCGAGGGTACGGGCCGCTGCACGGCAGAAGGCCTCGGGCAGGTATGCGGCGGGGGTCCCCGCAGGCCCGGAGACCGCGTGGTGGAACCGCTCGCAGCCGGAGCTGAGGGCTTCGCACCCTTGCTCCTCCCCTACGTCCTGGCCGTCCTCTCGTCCACTCACGACCAGGCGGCGCTGCCGATCGTCGAGCGGTTCCTCCACGATCCCCACTCAGAGGTTCGCAAGGAGGCCTCGGAGGCGGTGGCCGAGCTCCACGGGCATCGGGAGTCGGCCCGGGACGCGCCGGTGTGACTCCTGAGAATCACTGCTGCGCATCCCCGTCTCCCGAGGCCACAGCCGAGTGGCCGTGTGTCCCGAGGGCCGTGTCGATGGCGGAGAGGTGGCGGGTGACGGGGCCGAAGGAGACCAGGCCGCTGCCGGCTCCCGCGTACTCGCCCTCCGCGGGGGTGAGCACCTCGCGGGCCCGGCGCAGGAGCGGTACGTGTCCGACGGACGCGGCGGTGCGGGCGAGTACGCACCACAGCGCCTCCTGGAGGAGGTCGTGCGGGGGCCGGGGAACCCGTGACAGTGCCCGGCGTGCCTCGTCGGTGGCACCTGCGGCGGCCAGGATCAGCGGGTCGAGCCATGGCTGGTAGGGCCCGGCGTCCCCGTGGGCGAGGCCCGCGGGGTCGGGCAGGCCGTCGCTCCGCAGGACGGGGACCAGGGCGACGAGGGCGGCGGCGCCTTCGGTGAGGCCGGGCATTCCGCAGTCCGCGGAGTCCTCAAGTGCCCTCGTGTAGAGGGGCCGTGCGGCGTCCCAGCCCTCGGTCTCGCAGGTGCGCAACGCCCGGTACCACGTGGTGAAGACCCCGGCGAGCGGCCGTTCGTTGCGCTGTGCGAGCCGGTCGATCGCTTCTGCCTCGGCATCCGCTTCCGGAAGGCGTCCCAGGCCGGCGAGTGCCTGAAGTCGGATGATCCGGCCGAGGATCTCGTGGCCGGCGAGCTGGTGTTCTGCGGCAGCCCCGGCCAGTTCGCTCCCGAGTGCGGCCCGCAGGGCGGCCGAGCCGCAGGAGGCGAACGACTGCATGAAGGCGCCGTTGAGGGCGAAGGCGAGCAGCGCGGGGTCGCCCAGGCTCCGGGCCAGTCCTACGGCTTGCCGGGCGGCGCGTTCGGCACGATGCCGCCACGCTTCCGTGCCGGGAGGGTGCGCCGCACGGGGCAGCGGCGCATCGGCGGTGGCGTCCCCTCGGGACTCGACGGCCACGACGGCCAGCAGACGGGCGCGCAGTGCGGCCGGGCCCTGCGGCCCGAGCCGGGCCGCGGCGCGGGCGGCCGCCCCGGCGAGTTCGGCCGCGGCCTCGGGGTCGTCGGCGCGGGTCCATACGGCCGGGACGTCGTAGGAGCCGATGATGCGGGCGGCCAGTTCGGTGTCCCCGGTCGCCTCCGCGGCGGCGACCAGGTCCCGGCGGTGCCGGCCGGCCTCCTCCAGGCCGTCGGGGCCGGTCACCGCGAGGTCGCGGAGGAGGCCCGCGGTGGCGTGCAGCCGCGACCGGGACCGGGTGGGCACCGAGCGGTCCCATGCGGCCGCGGCCCGGTCCCAGAGACTGTCGACCGTCCCGGCGGGTGCGGCCTCCGCCGGCCTCGTACGGCCGAGAAGGCGTGCTTCGGTCCGTGCCAGGGCTCCCGTGGGGGTCCTGCCGTCGTCTTCGGTGACCAGGGCGGTACGGGCCCGGCTCAGCGCTTCCAGGGCATCGGCGCGCCGTCCGGCGAGGTCCAGCGCCGTGATCAGCAGGACCCAGCCGTCCTCCCGGCCCGGGTGCTCGGCGACGTGCGCCGCGAGATCGGCGACCGCGTCGCGGGCGGCACCGGTGGCCAGGAGGGCGTCGGCGCGCCGCTCGACGGCGTCCAGGCGGAGCGCCTCCAGGCGAGCTCGTTCGGCCGAGGCCCACGTGGCGGCGGGGAAGTCGGCCAGTACCGGTCCCCGCCAGCAGGTCAGGGCCTCGTCCCACAGGGCGGCGGCCGCATGGGGCGGCGCCTCAGCGGCCCGTGCGGCGATGCCCTGGAACCGCCAGGCGTCGACCGCTCCCCGGTCGGCGCGCAGGGCGTAGCCGGGGCCGTCGGTGATCAGCAGCCGGGACGGCAGGCGGGGGCGCCGATCGGGTTCCAGCGCCCGCCGCAGGGCGGACACGAACGTGCGTACCGCGCCTACGGCTCCTGCCGGAGGTTCGTCCTCCCACAGGTCCGCGACGAGCCGCCCGATCGGCACGACGCGGCCCCGGGCGATCAGCAGCCGCCCCAGCACCTCCCGATGGCGGGGTGCGCCGAGGGCGAGGGGGGCGCCGTCGGGTCCCCACGCGGCGACCGGGCCCAGCAGTCCGAAGGTCACGCCCACCGCTGTTCCTTTCGCGGGCGGCGCCGTCCCTGGCGGGTGCCGCATGGTCACTCATCGATCGCTGATCCGGGGCCCGCAGCCTGGGTGACGTCCCCGGACGGCAGGACCACCGAGGTCGGCGGTCCGGAAGATCACTCTGCCACGAACGCCAGGAGCAGCCATGACAACCCCCACCATCCCCGGATTCACCCGGCACCGTGTACGCGTCGACGACGGGGTCGCCCTGAACGCCGCCGTCGGCGGGGCGGGCAGTCCGGTCGTCCTGCTGCACGGTTTCCCCCAGACGCATCTCATGTGGCGGCACGTGGCGGCCGACCTGGCCGCCGATCACACCGTCATCTGTCCCGACCTGCGCGGCTACGGCGCCAGCGACAAGCCCGCCGAGTCCGGAGCCGGCGTCTACGCGAAGCGGACCATGGCGCGGGACGTCGTACGCCTGGCCGCCGCGCTGGGACACGACCGTTTCACCCTGGCAGGCCACGACCGTGGTGCCCTGGTCGCCTTCCGGGCCGCCATGGACCACCCGGACGCGGTGTCCCGTGCGCTGTTCCTCGACGTCCTGCCCACTCTGGACATGTGGGGCGCCCTGCGGGGAGTGTCCGCGGCCGTCGGGTTCCACCTGTACCTGATGGCGCAGGCCCCCGGACTGCCCGAGAAGATGATCGAGGCGGCCCCCGAACCGTTCTTCGCCCACTTCCTCGACGCCTGGACCCGGGACGCGGACGCGATCCCCGCCGACGTCCGCGCCCACTACCTCGCCGCTTCGGCGGCGGCCGTCCCGTCCATCGTCGCCGACTACCGTGCCTCGGCCGGCGTCGACGTGGAGCACGACACGGTGGACCGCGAGGCCGGCAACAAGCTCGCCATGCCGGTCACGGTCCTCCAGCAGGACTGGGGCGCCGCGCTCGGCTATCACGCCCGGGGGCTGTGGAGCGCCTGGAGTGACGCACTGCGCCACCGCACGGTGTCCTGCGGCCATTTCATGGCCGAGGAGGACCCCCGACTGATCGCCGCCGAGATCCGGGCACTCGCCGACCGGTGACTCGGGGGCCGCTCCGCGCCCTCCTTGCCGCCTCCCGCAGGAGCAGCCGCGCCGCCGCCGGTGCCGAGGGGCCCGAGGTGCGGGTCGCCAGCGAGGCGCCTGCGCGGCGTACGGCGTCGAGGCGGAGGCGTTGAACGCCTACGAGGGCGCGGACGAAGGGGCGGTACGGCGGGGCCACGAGGCTCGGGAGGGGGGTGGCGGCCGTGAGGTCGGCGGCGGCGCGGTCGGCCTGCTCCTCGACGAGGCGGCCGAGTTCGGGACCGGGCACGGTGAGGTCGGCGCCGTGGCGGGCCACGGCGTCGAGGGGGATGCCGTGGCGGCCCGCGCGGAGGTCCTCCGGCAGGTCCTCGAGGAAGTCGATGCGCTGCATGGCGCGGATGAGCAGGTGGCAGCCCTCGGTGTACGCCGTACGTGCGGCGGCGTCCTCGGGGGCGAGGAGGCCGGCCGTGAGCATCAGCGCGGGCAGCGAGTACTCCTGTACGTACTGCCGCAGTTCCTCGTCGTCGGCCATGGTCCGCCAGAGGACCTCGCGCTCGCAGCCCCGCAGGAAGTCGTCCACGTGGGTGCGGATCCCGGGGTGGCTCTCGGCGGTGTGCGCGAGGCAGCGCAGGACGGGCAGGGCCGAGTCGCCCTCGGCGAGGGACGTGCGGACGAGGGCGTCCCACTCGGTGAGTCGGGCCGCCCGTTCGTCCGGTGTGCCGCGGTCGATCCGGTCGTCGGTGTCGTGCATGAACGCGACAGCGGCGACGACGTGCGGCAGCAGCGCGGCGGGGAGCAGGAGGCGTGCGGCCGCGTACTCGGCCGTCGCGAACCGCCGTACCGCCCGCCGTTGCTCGGTGTAGTCCCGTCGCAGCCGCGGTTCCCTCACCCCGGCCCGGTCGAGGGCCCGCTTCCACATCCCAGTCTCCCGTCGACGTCGGTTCCGAGCCTACGGCTCACGGGGCGGAAACCCGGAGGCGCCCCCGGGTGCCCGTCTGCCAGACTCGCGGCGAAACGCAAGGTGTTCCTGGGGTGGGGGATGAACGAGTTCCACGACGTCTTCGAGACGCATGTGACGGTGCGGTGCCGGAGCGAGGGCGAGCTGACCCGCCTCCGTGCCTGGGCGGCGGACCGGGCGCTCAAGGTCACCACCATCGTTCTCGCGCGGGGCCGTACGCCGGTGCAGCCGATGCTCACCCTGCGCGGTCGCACGGGGCATCCGGCCGTGGTGTCCGGGCTGCGGGAGGCCGGTTTCGAGCCGGCGCGGGTCAAGGTGGAGACGGTGCCGTGGAGCACGGAGCCCCCGGGTCCCGGCGGCGGTTACTTCGAGCACCACGTCAAGCTGGTGCTGTCCGCCGCGTACGACCGGACGGCGCTCGAGGACCTCGTCGTGCCGCACGGCGCCCACGTCTCGTGGAACGCGCGCCGGGCGCTGCCGGGGCCGGGCGGGCGGCACGAGCGCTTCGTGACCCAGCGGCACGCGGGCCCCGCGGACGCGGCGGGTCGCGCCTGCGACGCGCTCGTCGCCGCATTGATCACCGCCGGACACGAACTGTTGTCCGAGGAGCGGGAGTTCGTGGTCTCCGACAGCGATCTGTCGTGGGACGAGGGCTGGCTGGAGGAGATGCCCGTATGAACGAGAAGCAGTGGGCTCCGTCGATCCCCGACGGGCCCGACAGCATCACCGAACCGGTCGCGGACCGGGTGCGCCGCAGGACGGAGGTTCCCCAGACCCTGACCGCGGGAGTCGGCGAGGTGCCCGCTCGGCACCGCGTCTTCGACCCCGCGCTCAAGCACTTCGACGAGGCCTTCCGCCCCGCCGACGGGGTCGTCGAGGACCCGGAGCTGCGGGCCCGCTGGCGGACGGCCCGGCGCGCGGCCCTGGAACTCGTCCTCGCGGCCGTGGCCGGGTCGCCGTGGGCCGGCTCCCTCGTGCTGCGCGGAAGCATGCTGATGGGGGCCTGGTTCGGCGACGCCGCCCGCGCCCCCAAGGACATCGACTTCGTCGTGGTCCCCGAGACCTGGCGCATCGAGGAGCCCCGGACCCGGGAGATGCTGGACGACATCGCCGCGGCGGCCGAGCGCCTCGCCGCGGAGCGCGGGACGGATCTGGCGATCTCGGCGGCCGGGGCGGTGTCCGAGTACATCTGGACGTACGAACGGGTGCCCGGTCACCGACTGGTGCTTCCGTGGACCGCGCCCGGACTGCCCGGCGGGCAGGTCCAGCTCGACTTCGTCTTCAACGAGTGCCTCCCCACCCCTCCCCGCACCGAAGAGGTCGCGGGCGTCCGGCTGGCCGCCGCGGACCGGGAGTCCTCCTTGGCCTGGAAGCTCATGTGGCTGAGCTGCGACTCGTACCCGCAGGCCAAGGACCTGTACGACGCGGTGCTCCTCGCCGAGAGCTGCACCCTGCCCCTCTCCCTCCTGGAAGCGGTGCTGCGGGAGGCGGACGAGTGGCCGGGCCGTCCGGGCGAGCCGCTGAGCCTGGCGATGTTCGGGGACGCCGTACGCGAGGTCGACTGGTCGGACTTCGACGACGGCCACCCGGAGACCGAGGCCGCCCGCCGCGACCTCGGCGCCCGCCTGCTGGCCGCCCTGGCACCGGTGGTCGGCGCGGCCTGAGCGGCGTCACGCAGCTCGCCGATCGGAGCCGCACGGCCTTGTCGAGGGCGTCGTCGTCGGGATGGACGTACGGGGATCGTGTCTGGAGGACTTGTGCGGCGTGGCGAGGTCTGGTGGGTTCAGTACGACGAGCGGAGGTTGGCCGTACTGCTGTCGGGGGACGAGACGACCGGGATCCGGGTGATGCAGGTCGTCGCTCCCGCGGGCGTCGACATCAGCGGTCTGGGCATCGAAGTGGTGGTCGGGGCCGCTGAGGGACTGCCGTTCGAAGGCGTGCTGCGGCTTGCGTTCCCGCGTCCGGGCCTCACTCCGTGCACGTGGCTGACCACGGTGTCCCGGGACGACCTGATCGAGCGGGCGGCCGTCCTGTCCTCCGTCAAGCTCGGCGAGATCGACGACGCCCTCCGACTCTCCGCACAGGCGCAGGAGCCGACCCCGGCCACCACCGCGAAGCTCGGTGAGATGAGGGACGCCCTCCGTCGCGGTGCACTCGGGGAGGCGGGAGCGGGATCCGGCGCCCACGCTCTCTGATCGGCGAGGAGGTGGCCGGCCGGCGCAGCGCGACCTACTCCCCCGGCCCTTTCCGAGTCGCGTACCTGCCCGGGCCGCAGGGCCGGAAGGTTCACCCGCGAGGCATGCGGGCTCCCAGCGCGGGATGCGAGGTCCGCACCCGGTGGGACCTCACCGGCTGCCGCCCTCGCCGCGCCCGCCCCCTGCGACTGCCGGCGAACCCCGGGCGTCGGGCCCCCTAGGCAGGCACCGCGGCCTTCGACGCCGTGCCGCCCGTCGTCGCCGCGGAGGTGGAGGTTCGGGTCTCCCACAGGAGCAGCAGGCCGCTCACGACCATGAGCGTCGCGGTCAGGCCGTGGATGCCGAGGGCGGTCGCCGTCGAGCCGTGGTGGGCCAGCACGGTGGCCATGTCCCCGTACGCGGCGAGGGATTCCACCAGCATGGCCCAGCCCAGGGCCCGGCGGTGACCGGTCACCAGCAGAACGGCCAGGACCAGGGCCATCACCACGTCTCTGATTCCCTTGACGACCAGGAAGCCACCGCCGTCACCGGACGGCCAACTCGGCAGGCCGAAGCCCGGCGCCGTCGCCTCCGGGCGCAGGATGAACTCCGTCCCGAACCAGAGGATGAAGAGGATGAAGGCCGCGGCCAGGATGGTGTTGATCTTCTTCAGCGACATCGTCGCGCTCCCTGCAAGTCTCGTCGAGCCGGGTGGATACGGGATGTGCGGGCCGGGCGTCCGCGTCGTGGCGACAGGGGCGCCCGGGAGCCTGACGGCGCGGTCCGCGGTCAGGCGCGGGCGACGACGAGGAGGGTGAAGGCGGCGATGATGACGGCGACGCGGGCGTAGTGGTAGGAGTCCCAGCGCTTCATCTGCCGCTTCCAGTCGGCGGGCCGGTTCTCGGGAGTCCAGGTCTTGCCCCGGTTGTTGATCGGGACGAGCAGCAGGACGGACATGATCACGCTGACGACGAGGAGCGCGCCGGCGGTGACGACGAGGCCGGCGCCCTCCTGGCCCCATCCCGCCACCGCCCAGGCGGCCGTGAGGATCAGTGAGCCGATGTACCAGACCGGCATGACGGCGCCGAGCATCCGGCCGCCGTGTGCGCGGCCGAGTTGGCCGCTGTCCTCGGGCAGTGCGTTGAAGATCGGGTTCATGACGAAGGCGACGGAGAACTCCACTCCGACCATCAGGCCGGTGATCACGACGGTGACGACCTCGAATGCGGTGAGCATGGCGGCGACCCCTCCCAGTTTCTAGCGTTGCTAGCTGATGAGGCAACGCTAGTACTACTGCCGCTCCCTTGTCTAGCGGTGCTAGCATCGAGTCATGTCGGTACAGGAACGCAAGCAGCGCGAGCGGGCAGACCGCGAGCGGCTCATCGTGGTCACGGCCCGCGAACTCGCCGAGCAGCAGGGCTGGGACGCCGTCACCACCCGCCGCCTCGCCGAGCGCATCGAGTACAGCCAGCCCGTCCTCTACAGCCACTTCACGGGCAAGCGCGAGATCATCGGTGCCGTCGCCCTCCAGGGCGCCTCGGAGCTGGCCGCCGCCGTCCGCGCCGCGACCGCGAAGGCGGACGGCCCGCGCGCACGGGTCACCGCCCTGGCCCAGGCCTATCTCGACTACGCCGCGGACAACCCCGCCGTCTACGACGCCCTCTTCCACCTCGACGGCGGCCTGCCCTACGCGCGGGAGGACACCCCCGAACCGCTCAAGGACGCCTTCGCCTCCCTCCAGGAGACACTCGCCGAGGTCGCCGGCGCGGACGTCCATCCCGGGATGTTCACCGAGTTGTTCTGGGCGTCTCTCCACGGGCTGGCGACGCTCACCCGGACGCGACGACTGCTCCCCGGGGACGCCGTCCGGAGAGTGGAACTACTGGTGGACCGGCTCGCCGTTCTCTGACGCCCACCCCCACGCCCAGCGGGGTAGGCCCGGTCCCCGGTCCTCAGTGCCGCGGAACGGCGACTCCGGCCGCGCGCAGCTTCGCCTCCACCAGGGTGTTCAGCCGGGCGATGGAAGGCGACTGGCCCTCCCGGTGGTGGTTGACCATGCCGTACCGGGAGGCGGTGTCCGGCTTCTGGAGCGCGGCCGGCGCCGCCAGGAGGGCCGGATCGGCCAGGAGCCGGTCGGCCAGCGCGGAGGCCAGCTCCTCGATCCTCGGATCGTACGGATCCCAGGCCCTGGCATCCCAACCGCGCTTCGTCAGCTCGACCGACTCGGGATCGTCCAGCAGAGCTTCGAGACGGGACACGAAGGCGTCGAAGATCTCCGGGAGCAGCGCCGCGGTCAGCACCAGCGCCTCGCGTTGACCGACGACGTAGCCGGGGTCGAAGTCGGCCTCGCCGAGCCGGTCCAGGACCGCGCAGGCCCGGTCGGGCAGCAGGGCCCGGTCGCCGTGGTCGAGCCGGTGCAGCCTGTCGCGTCGGGCGATCAGGTCGTCGATGCGTTCGGTCAGCTGCCGATGGACGTCGTCCAGGGTCGCGGCGAACGTCACGGGGTCGGCGTCGAGCAGGTCTCCGACCTTCGCCAGGGGGACGCCCGCCGCGGCGAGCGTCCGGACCTGGACCAGCCGGAACAACTCCCCCGAGCGATACCGGCGGTAGCCGGAGCCGTCACGATCCGGCTCGGCGACCAGGCCGAGCCGGTGGTAGTGACGAACGGTCTTGATCGTGACGCCGACGAACGCCGCCGCCTGACCGATCGTGAGCCCGCCTGTCATCGGTTCGGTGCACCTCCAGCTCAGCGGCACGGTCGCGGTTCCCCGAACCGCCTCGTCCGGAAAGCGCAGCCGGACGCGGGGGCGAGGATAGCGCGCGCCAGTTCGAGAGGCGGGGCTTGACCTTGACCTTGGGTCAAGGCTGGAAGCTCCTCACACGGCCGCGGAAGTGGCCCGGCCGCCATCTGGCTGCCGGCAGCCCGCACACTGTGAACAGGAGACTCATCATGGGAACCAGCAGCGACGGATTCTCCGACGCGGGGCTTCGCCGACTGCGCGAGGTACTCGCGCGGCACGTCGAGTCCAAGAAGATTCCCGGCCTTGTCGCCCTGGTCAGCCGCGGTGATCAGACGCACGTCGAGGCGATCGGGACGATGCGCCACGACGGTGGGCCCGCGATGCGCCGGGACACCATCTTCCGGATGGCGTCCGCGTCCAAACCGGTCACCATGGCGGCGGCGATGATCCTGCTCGACGAGTGCCGGCTGCGACTGGACGACCCGGTCGACCCGTGGCTTCCCGAGCTCGCCGACCGCCAGGTCCTGAAGCGTCCCGACGGACCACTGGACGACACCGTGCCGGCGCTCCGGCCGATCACCGTACGGGACCTGCTGACGTCCACGTTCGGCCTCGGTGTGGACTTCGAGTCGATGGCCTCCCCCATCAGGGCCGCGACCTTCGAACGTCTCGACTACAGCGTGGCGTCGGGGCCGGCACCGGAGCCGGACGAGTGGATGCGCCGTCTGGGCGAGCTGCCTCTCCAGTACCAGCCCGGCGTGCGGTGGCAGTACGACCTCAGCAACGAGGTGGTCGGTGTCCTCGTCTCCCGGGTCGCGGGACAGTCGTTGGAGGCCTTCCTGCGCGAACGCGTCCTCGATCCGCTGGGCATGCGGGACACCGCCTTCCACGTGCCCACCGAGAAGATCGACCGACTCCCTCCCCTGTACGGACCCGACCCGCAGACCGGCGAGTTCGCCGTGTGGGACGCGGCGGCAGGAGGAAGGTCCAGCACGCCTCCCGCCTTCCAGGGCGCGGGCGGCGGACTCGTCTCCACCGCCGACGACTACCACGCCTACTTCCGGATGCTGCTGAACGGCGGCGTGCACGGCGGCCGGCGCATTCTGTCTCGGGCCGCCGTGGAGCTGATGACCACGAACCGCCTCTCCCCTCAGCAACAGGCCGCCCGGGACACCATGTTCGGCACCGTCGCGCATCTGTCGTCCGGTCAGGGTGCCGACGGGGGCTGGGGCTTCGGGATGTCGGTGCGCACCTGTCGCGGCGACTACGCCCCCGTCGGCCAGTTCGGCTGGTTCGGCGGCACCGGCACCACGGTCTACGCCGATCCGGTCAACCGGCTCACCGGAGTCCTGCTCACCCAGGTCGGACTGTCCACCGCGGACTCCCCCCGCGCCATGAGCGACTTCTGGACCACGCTGTACCAGGCCGTCGACTGAGAGCGACTCGGACGGCGGCAGCCGGTACGGGAGGGGGGAGGCTCGCTCCCCCCTCCCGTACCGGAGGTCCCGCCTGAGTGTCCGCGGTACGCCGACGGCGCGGTCACGGCCGAGGCCACGGCGGGAGATCCTCCGAGGCCACGCGGCCACCGGCAGGACTCAGGAGGTGGGCCAGTCCACCTCCTGCTTCAGCCGGACCTCGGTCACGCTCACGTGCTCGGGTGCTCCGAACGCCCGGACCATGACGCTGTTGCCGATGTCGGTGACCTCCAGGGCCAGATTGCCGGATCCCACCCGGAGATCGAGCCTCACGACAGGCCTGCCGGAGAAGTCCGGCATGCGGTGGATGCGCGCTTCGGGGTACCGCAGCAGCGTCAGCCGGTCCCGCATCCGCGCATACGTGCCCGTCTCCGTCCCGGAGAACGCCTTGCCGATCCGGAGCTGGTGCCGCTGGGCGGCGCACTGCTCCGCCGGGTGCAACGGCAGGGGGTCCACCAGGACCGGCATGGTGGTGTCGCGAGCCGGTGCCGCTGCCACGCGGCCTTCGGCACGGAGGACCCGGGGTTCGCAGCTCTGCGCGATCAGATCGGCGACCTCCAGGAAGCGTGCCTCGGCCTCGGAGACTCTCGGCGGGACGATGACGGCGCGGGGTGGGACGTACACGGCAGGGGTGCGGGCGGGGGCGACGGGCTTGGCAGCCGGGGCGGGGGCCTTGGTGGCGGCGGAGGCACCCTGGGTGCCGAAGGCCACCAGGAGCGCGCCGCCGGCTGCGGCGGTGATCAGGGACTTGGGAAGGAGAATCGATCGCATGCCCACACCCTGCGGGCCGACGGCCACCGGCCGCCTGAGTCGTCGTACTCATTCGGCACGGGGACCGGCCCGCATGCGGGCGGAGGCTGCGGCGGGGGCCGCCGGCCGCGAGCGGATCGCCTGCGTTCGTACCGCTCCATCGAGCAGCAACGCCGTAGGCGGAACTGGCTTGAACGGCGGCATCCGTCTGGATTTCGCCTGAGTACCCGTACTCAGGCGCATGGACGTTCGAAGGGGCAGGCTTCCTCGCACAGCAAACGAACGACAGGGGGCAGAACATGGCACGGATCCGAACCGTACTGACGTCGGCGGCAGCGGCACTTCTCGTCTGCGCTGCGGGCGGCGGGGCGTTCGCGGCGACTTCGGACGATGTCCTGCTGCCTCACCCCGGTCCGGAGGGACTGGTGTGGGTGCAGGAGCAGTGGGGGGACGGCGGTGTCGTCTCGGGCGGTGCGTGGGACAGTCTGCCCACCGTCCTGACGGTGGCCTGCGACGGCGGCGGTTCCCTCGACGTGACGATGGATTCCCAGCAGACCCGGGTGGCCGCGTTCGCCGTGGACTGCCCCGTCGACGCACCGGGCCGCGGGTCGGTGACGCTGCCGGCGGGCGTGGTCCGTGCGGGGTCCTTCTCCGTCGGCGTCGACGCCTCGTCACCTTCCGTCCGCTGGGCTCTGACCGTCACCCAGCCCGAGTAGACGACGGCAGCGAGTCCGTCGCCTGAGGCCGCGTCTCCGCTGGGCACAGGGCCCGGCGGAGACGGCGGCCGGTGCGGTGCGAGCAGCAGGTCACAGGGCCGGCCGAAGGGCCTGGAGGGCGACTCGGTCGGTTGTTCGGTGCGCTCAGGCCTGAGGGGCTTGGGACCCTACCGACTGGTGCCGGGAGCTGCGGCTTCCCGTCCCGGGCCGGTCAGCCCCCACGCTCCGATCCCCTCAATCCGCCCAAGAGCCGGTGTAGTACCAGAAGTCCAAAGAGAACGGGATGTCGCCGACTTCCTCCTGCGCGGCCGTCTCCGGTGCCACTATGTGTTCTCAACCGGCGCGGACCGCTCCGCCGGTCGTGCGCGAGGGGGAGAGACGATGGCGGATGCGCCGTCCGCGCCGCTGGACATCGGAGAGTTACTCGCCGGCCCGCGGCTCGCGATGAGGGAACGTCCGGCGGCCCGTCAGGCCCTGCTGTCGCCGGCGCAGCCCGCACTCGCGTACCTGCGCGAGAGGATCGCCGCGGAGGACGTGGCCGCACTCCGTCGCGTGCGGGACGAGACGACGCAGGTCCACACGCTCATGATGCCCCGCGCGGCGGCGCGGACCACCGTCCCCGCCCTGGCGGACCATCCGCCCTTCCGCCCGGCGAGGGACGCGGAGCCAGGGGTCGTGCAGGCGCTTCGCGCCTCCGCCGCGCTCGGACTCGCCCTCGTCGACGACTTGGACGGTGCCGCGGCACAACTGACCGCCGGCACACGGTGGCTCGACAACTCCTGGGCCCGGCTCCCGTCCCCCGACGGGCCGGTGGAGGGCCTCCTCCGGGCCTTCCCGTCCGGTGATGCCGGGCACCCGGCGCGGATCCGGCGTCTGCTCGAAGACCTCGGGCCACAGGACCGGGACGCGTCACTGCCCCTGCTGCTGTGGTTGCTGACACTCGACGACGCGCTGCCCGGGCCCGAGGCGGTGGCATCGGCGAGCGTGCTGTTCGACGGCGGGAACACCGGGGTGCGCGGCGCACTGAGCGTGGCGGTGCTCCCGGAGGGGCCGCCCGCGCTCGTACCGGATCCCCGCACCATGTCGGGCTTCCGGGCCGACGAGAAGTTCCACACCTCCCTGCGCCATGCCTGGATCGCGTCGAGCCGCGATGTGCGCGGAACCGTCCTCTGGTCGCTCACCGACGACGAGGGGGTCACCGCGATGGCCACCGACCCCTCACTGGGCTGCGCCTTCGCCGTACTCCTGGACGAGGTGAGGCGAGCTCAGAGCGGACGCGTACGTCGCCTCGCGACCGGCTGGTCGCGGCTCAACCCCCGGATCGCCCTGATCGGCGCGCTCGACGGGAGCACGGAGGGCCGGCTGACCAGGGTCGGCGGCTACGAGGCGAAGCTCAGCGTCGTCGACAACGGACAGACCGTCGTCCTCCCCCACGAGGACCGGCGGCGGGCTCTGGAGGCCTGGGAGGGCGACCGCTCCGCCCAGTTGAAACCCGTCCACACCGTCACCGAGGCGGCCAAGGCGGCCCGCACCGTGGACATGCCTGCCGTCCTGCGGTCTCTCCGGCCGGTCATCGTGGTCCTGCTCGCGCTGGCACTCGTCTTCCTTGGAGCGACGTACGTGCTGTACGAGCGCGGCGAGACGAAGGATCGCGAGAAGCTCGCCGCCGGCCTCGTCGCCAAGGCGATGACCCGGCGCGGCAGCGAGCCGAGGCTGGCCGGGCTGCTCGCGCTCGCCGGCCGCCGGATCGCATCCGGCACCCCCAACGCCGAGCAGGCCATGCGAGACGTCCTGGAGGCCAACTCCGGGCTCCGGATCTCCTGGAAGGCCAGCCCCGGCAGCGTGGACAGCGTCGCCGTCGACGACGCGCGGGACCGGGTGTACACGACCGGGGACGACCCCTACCTCAAGTCCTGGGACCTGCGGACCGGCAAGCCGCTGGGATTCGTGAAGGGGGAGTTCGGCGGGCTGGTGTTCGGCCCCGAGAGCGGCATGCTCGCCGCGCACGGGAAGGACGGCACCCTCCTGTTCTCGGCCCAGAGCGCCGTTCCCAAGCTGCTCGGAGCCCTCCCCGGCCCCACCTGCGCGGGCCCGGACACGTACCCCGTGGCGACCACGTTCACCGAGGGCGGGAGCCGGCTGGTCGAGGTGCGCAACGACGGGACGATCGCCCAGTACGACCTGCTCACGCGCGAGCAGTCCGCCTGCCACCGGGCCGGCCGGGGACGGTGGAGCGTGGTCGACGCCGCGGTGGCGACGAGCCCCTGGGTCTCGGGGCAGCTTCCGGCCGAGGAGCGGGCGGTCCTGCTCCTCGACGACAACGCGGTGGTCTCGGTCGGCCTGGACAGCCACAAGGTCCAGGGCGAGATCGAGAACGAGGACATCCCGGGCCAGGCCACCGCCCTCGGGGCCGACGACAGTCTCGTGATGCTGGCCACCCCGGGCGGAGTGCTGGCGTGGGACAGAGTGAAGAAGCGTCAACTCGACTACCCCGTCGGCGGACTGGCCGACTCGCCGAAGGTCCTGATCGGTCACAGCGGGAGCGTCGTCATCGCAGGTGACGCGGGCGCCGCGCTGATCCCCCTGGGCACCGGCGGCGACGCGGCCGCCAGCCGGGGCCTGGAGAGGCCGCGCGGAGGGGCGACCGGGGCCGCCGCGGTCGGCAGGAACTTCACCGTGGTCACGGCCGGACGCGACGGCTGGGTCGGCGTCCTGGACCGGCGCCCCGGACCGCTCGGACTGCTCCCCGGAGGGGCGTCGAGCACCGCCACCTTCGACCCGGACGGGTCGCTGCTGCTCACAGACGTCAGCGGGAACCTCTCCTACGGCCTCCGGAGCATCCGGCCGGACCCGCTCGCCTACCACCAGGACCCGGCGCTGGCCGAGTACCCGGTCCTGACGGAGTATCCGGCATCCGGCCACTTCATCAACGACGCGGCCTCCTCCCCCGCGTTCGTGGCCGCCGCAGGTCAGTTCCGAGGGGCCTCGAACATCGTCGTGTGGAAGCGGGACGGAACCTGGCTCAAGGGCCTCCGCCCCCCGAACGCCGACCAGGGCACCAGCGCCCACCGCATCGCCGTCGGCGTCGGGTTCGTGCCGGACAGGGAACTCCTCGTGGCCCGGCACGTCGACGGTCCCCTGTACCTGTGGTCCACCCGCACCTGGAAGCCGCTGGGCACCGTGGCGCTCGGTGCGAGCGAAGGGCTCGGGTTCACCCTGCACGAGAGCCGGCCGCTCGCCCTCGCCCTGGAGCGGCCTGGTGCCGCGGACGCCCGTCTCGTCCTCGTCGACCTGGTCACCCGCACCACCCGGGTGGTCGACACCCCGCGGGTCCACCGATTCGCCTGGAGCCTCGACGGGAAGCGCGTGGCCCTCCTCGGTCTCGACAACACCGTACGGTTCCTCGACGCCGACCTGCACCGGACGGGAGATCCGCTGCGCCTCACGGGCGCGGTGACGGAACCGTCCTCGATCGCCCTGTCGCCCGACGGTGCGCAGGTCGCGGTCGGGTACGGCGACCGGGTCACCGTGCGGGACACCGGCACCGGAGACCCCCTCCTGCCCGAGCTCCAGGTCTCCGGGACCGACCGCATCCTTCATCTGCGCTGGTCCCCCGACGGCCAGGTGCTGGCCGGGATCACCCGTTCGTCCGTGGGCCGGGAGGGCGACCGGCCCGCCGGGCCGGTGGAGCTCTGGCGGGTGGGTTCCGTCGACTGGGGCGAGGTGCTGTGCCGTTGGACCGGTTCCGGGCTCACCGAAGAGGAGTGGAAGGAGTTCGTCGACCCCGACGAGCCGTACATCGATCTGTGCCCCGAGAAGAAGTGAGACCGTCATGGAACCCGCACGTCCTTCCGGTCCCGGCCCTGCCTCCCCGCACGACCCGTCGCTCCCGGAGCCGTCCCGGCCGTCGGGCCACACCGCGTCCGTCCGTACTCCGGTCGGCCCGGCCGTCCGGCGGAGAGCGTCAGGTGACGCCCCGTCCCGCCCGGGGCACCGGGGCGGGCGACGCGTCCGGCGGCTGGTGGCCCTCCTCCTCGCCGGGACGCTCGCCGCGGTCGGCTGCACGGCGGGCGACGACGCTCCGCCGTCCGGGCCCCGCCCCGCCGGCGGCCCCGCAGGTCCGGAACCGGACCGCGACCACCCGGTGCTCGCCTTCGTCCAGCCGCAGAAGCGGACCGTGATGCTGGCGGACGCGGCAGGCCGCACATGGCTCGCCGCCCGGACCGGGGCCACGCCGCCCACCACGGTCGTCTGGTCGCCCGACGCCCGCCGCCTGGCCTGGCTGGACGTGGAGGCCTCGGGAGGCACGGGTGAGATCCACATCTACGACGTCGCCACGGGCAAGCCCTACTCCCAGGCCTGCCCCTGCCACGGCCTCGGCTTCCTCGGCGAGGACCTGGCGACCCTGGCGGCCGACGGCTCCTCTCTCGCCCTGTTCCCCCCCGGGCTTCCCGGCGGAGCCCGCGCGCCGCGTGCCGCTCAGCACGGGCCGCGGCTCGTACGCCCGGCTCGCGGCGGGCGGACCCGCTGACGTCGTCGTCTTCGCCACACTGCCCGAGGGCCCGGGCGTCACCCGGGGGCAGGGAACCCTGGCCACGGTCGACCGGCGCGGTACCGTTCGCGAGCTCCTGCCGGCGAAGCGCCCGTCGACGTTCACGGACGCCCTGCGCTCCCCCGACGGCAAGGCACTCGCGTGGGGCACCGCCGACAGTGGCGGCGCCTGCTGGACCCGGTCGACCCTGCTCACCCACTCCGGTCGCACCTCCACGGACCCGGTCCGGCACCTGCCGGACGACCTCCCCTTCCGCCGAGCCCTGATCGGCGACCGACAGCGCACGGTCTCCTCCTTCGCCTGGGCCGGTGACGGGGTCACCGTCACCTACGGCCCCCTCCAGACCTGCCAGGTCCCGGGCCCCGACAGGTTCGTGTCGTACTACGTGCGGGACGGCGCCCGGACGTTCCTCGGCACCGGCATGCTCGGGATCGCGCTCGGCGCCGACGGGCGGGTGGCCAGACTCGCCGGGGACGAGTCCTCCCTCGGCCTGACCCGCGCGCCGTCCGGAATCGCCGACTACACCGGGACCCTGACCCTGACCTCGGCCGACCGGGAGCACACCCTGGCCAAGGGCGTGTCCGCGTTCACCTTCACCCCTGCCGAGAGCGCGGCCGCCGGGCGTCCGAAGGCCGCGCCGCAACCGCCGGCCGCCACGGTGACCTCCGTGGACGACCACGGCGAACGCCTGCCCGACGCCGTGGTCCGGCTGGCCCGCCGGATCGAGGAGGCGGCCGTACGGGGCGACACCGCAGGGTTGGTCGCCCTCTGCGGGACCTGCGGTGCGGGGGTGCACGAGTGGATCCGAGGCAAGGACGGGCCCGCGGCCGTCCTGCGCGCCATCCGCGCACACCCCGGGCGCAACGGCACCGAGGGCCTGATGTATCCCGGGCTGAGCAGCTGCGTGGACGAGCCCGGACAGGACATCACCTGCACGCCACAACAGCTCCGGGACGTCGCCCTGCTCGGCGCGCGCCCCGACGCGAGCGACGTGGACTACGGCGGGGTCGTCTACAACACGTGGGGCGGCGACCTTCCCCAGGTACCGCTCCTCTTCCGGACGGACGCGAAGGGAGAAGCCCTGTGGACCGGACTGGCGGCAGGCTGAACGACCGGCTGACCGGGGACCCGGGAGTACCGGCCCCCAGGGTTCAGGAGCGGGAGGCAGGCGAACCGGAGGCCGGTGCGCAGGCGGTCGAGGCCCGCAGCACCGGGGAGCAGGGGGCCGGGGACGTGTCGCCGCGCCCCCGGCCGGGGCCCCTCATGACCGGTGACCTCGTGGACGGCCGTCGGGTGCTCGGCTTCGGTCACCGCGGCGGCCCCCGGACGCAGGACGCCGGCTACGCGGCGGACCGGCTCGGGGACCGTCTGCTGCTCGACGGCGACGAGCACGCGAGCGGACCGCCGGAGCGGAGCGCCGACCCGGCCGACCACCCCACGCTGGCACGTGCGGGCCTGGCGCCTGGCCACCAGCTCGACGACCGGCACGTGCACCGGGCGAGTGACATCGGTCCCGGACTCGTCGCGTCCCTCGACGGACTGCTGTACGGTCCGGAGGCCCCCGGCTACCTCGGCCACCTCGTGGACCGGCTCACCTCGGACGGTCACGGCGTCTGGCTGGCCGGAGGAGCGCCCCGCGACCTGGTCGCGGGCGGCGCCCCCGAGGCGGTACGCGACCTGGACGCCACCGGCACCGCTCCGGCGGGCGCCTTCCTGCGCGCCGTCGACGAGGTGCTCGCCCTGGACGGCGACAGTGCCGAACTCCCGCCCCGCTTCAGCCCCCGTTCCCTGGTCTGCTCCGTCCTGACGGTCCACCGCGACCGGCGGACCCTGGAGTACCGGGGTCTCGGCCTCACCGGCCTGCCCTATCCCGCGACCGGAACCGACCTGAGCCAGGACGCCCACCAGCGCGACCTCACCGTCAACACCCTGCTGTACGACCCCGTGCGACAGCTCGTTCTGGACCCGCTCGGGCGCGCCCTCGCCGACCTCGGACACGAGGCGGAAGGGCCGGGGCGACCCCTGCGACTGGTCCCGCCCGGACGCCCCGATGATCCCGTCACCTGCGCCGAACTCCTGCTGCGCGCGGCGAAGTTCCTGATCCGCTGGGAGACGAGGCCCGGCCTCGAGACCGCCGGGCTGCGTGACTGGGTGCTCGAACTCCCCGCGGACCTTCCGGCTCGCATCGACGCACTCGACACCGGCCAGGACGAATGGCTCAGGCTTGCGACCCTCTGGGAGGCGTGGGTGCCGGGCGGCCCGACGGCCGCCCAGGGGGAATCACTCCGCGCATTCGGGCCGGCGGCGTCCGGGCTGCTCGACAGGCTCTCCACGCGCGACCGGCGGATCGACGTCGCCGCGCCCGGCGGATCGGACGGACCGGAGACGGGTGACGCGCCTGACATCCACCACGACCACGCCCCTCGGGTCCGGCCGGCCCCCACCGCCCGGCCGGACCGGAGCGGAGGCGTCTGATGCCCCGAACCGGCGGCGACTCCCGCCCCGCACACCGCCCGCTCAGTGGCTGGGTCGCGCGGCTGAGCCCGGGCGCCACCTCCGGCGCGCCCGGACTCCTCGGCCCGATCAACGACGGTGACGAACGGGCGGACGCCCGGACCGCTTCGCGTTTCCTCACCCCCGGCTGGACCCGCGCCGCCGCAGCCGTGCGGCAGCCCACGGGCGACCCCGTGCGCGCCCTGGCCCTGAGGGCCCCGGACGACTCGCTGGTGGTCGAACTCGACGACCGGGGTGCACCGGTGGAGGTCTCGGCGAACGGCGCCGAACTCGTCGCGCGGTTCGAGGAACGGTGGTCCGCCCCTCCCGCCGACGCCACGACCGTGGAGTGGCTGACCGGTGAAAGCCTGGAGCTGCGGTACTTCCTGCTGCACCGGCTCGACCGGGAGACCACCGTCCCCGCGGCCCTCTTCCACTGCCTGCCGTGGCACCGGGTCGAGGCCGCCGCCCGCGCGACCGCGGCACTCCTCGACGAGGCGGGCCCGCCGTCCGCCGCGGTTCCCGCCCCGGACGGTCCCCTGCGCCACTGGTTCACTCCCGCCGCCACCTCGCTCGCCGGGCCGCTGTCCGTCCTCGAGTCCGGGCTGCGCACCCAACGCCCCGGGCCGTGGTTCGGGCGGGAGGCGTCCGCCCTGATCGCCGGGCTGCTGGCGGCCGATCCGCACCGGCTTCCCGCACCGACCCGCGCCGCACTGGCCGGTGTCGCCCTGCGCATCGGCGCGGACCCGGTGCTCCACCACAGCGCACGGCTCGCCGCCGCCCGGCTGAGCGCCCCCGAGCCCCGTGCGGGTGACCACCTCGCGCTCCTGGCGCGCCTCGACTCCACCTTCGTCCTCCGCGCCGCCGACGGGGACGAGGACGGGCCGACGTCCGTCTCGCTGGGGCAGGGGCCGGTCGAAGCGGAGGTGACCGTCACGCGAGGGGGCCGGGTGACCGTCGAGATGGAGATCGATCCCGCCGCCGCGGAGGCGTCAGGAGCCCCTGCCGGGCGCCGAGCGGACGAGGCCGAGGGGCCCGTGTGCTACCCGGTGCGGCTCGTTCCGGCGGGCGTCGTCGCCGGAGCGCCGGGCAGCGATCGCTACTGGATGCTGCTGGGCCGTGTCGGTCCCGTCCTGCACGGCCGGATCGCCGTGCCCGCGCCCTCGGGCGGGTTCGACGTGGACCTGGACGGGCCCCCGGTCCCCCTGTTGTTCCTCGACCGGGTGCCGGCAGCAGAGCTGCTCGCCTCGCTGCGGGCCAACGAACTGATCGGTCCGGTGCGTTGGCACGAGCTGGTCGACGGACTGCCGGCGCGCCATCCCGCGCACGCCGCGCTGGCCACGTACGAGGAGGAACTGCCCCCGTAGTATCGGTCGTTCCGCTCCCTGAGCAACGATGGCCGGATACCGTGAGCGGGTGGAGAGCACACCAGGCGACACAGCGACGGCCTCGACCGCCCACGGCCCGGAGGACCCCCTGGGCGGGACGGCTGCTTCCGGCGCCGACGGGGGCGAGAGGCGTCTGCGTTCCGTCGAGGCCGAGTTCCGGCGGCTGGAGGAGAGCGCCATGTGGAGCGCGCAGTGCCAGTTCGAGGAGGGCAAACGCTGGCGGGCGACGCACTGGCTCCTCGGCCTGCCCGCGACGCTGCTCGCCGCCGTCGCCGGGACGACCGCCCTCGTCGAGTCCACGGGCGCGACGGCGGCCGGCATCCTGGCCCTCCTGTCGGCGGGCCTCGGGGCGGTCCTCACCACGGTGAACGCACCTCAGAGGGCGACGCAGGCCATCACCGCGGCCAACGCGTATCTGGCGATCCAGACGGCCGCACGGCAGCACCGCGAGATCGATCTCCCCGACTGGAGTCCCGTCGAAGCCCGGGAGGCCCTGGCCGCCCTGACCACCCGCCGCGACGAGCAGAACGCCGGCGCCGAGCCGCCCAGCCGCCGCGCGTACCGCAAGGCCCGGGCCAACATGGGGGCGGGCGGGCAGACCTATTCCGTCGACCGGACGCCTTCTCCCTGACCGAAGGGCCGCCTCCGCCGAGCCGGTCATGGCAGAGGGACCGGCCGCGGACTCCGTAGGATCCCGTGCGGAGTCGGAATCGGGGCACGACGAGGAGTACGTCATGGACGAAGCACTGTACGTACGGTTCCAGGGGACCGAGCGGCACGAGCGGGGGCACTATCCCGGAGTCTTCATCCTCGCCAACGAACTGGCCGCGCAGGGCCGGCTGACCGAGGAGCAGTACCGGTTCTGGAGGTCGAACAACGACTGGTACGACGCCAACTACCCCAACCCCAGTCACGTCGATGCCCGCGTGTACGACCCCGAGGTGAACCCCGGAGCCGTCGCCTGGTTCAAGTCGTCGGCCGTCGAGCTCGTGGGCCGGGTGGACGGGTACCTGGAGCTGCTCGCCGCGCACGGAGTGGACTGCCGGCGCCTGGAGACCACGAACCCCGGGCGCGTCGTCTACGAGGACGCGTACCAGGTCGTGGTCATGCCCGAAGCCGGACCGTCGAGGTGACATCGGCCCCGGGAACACGCAGGAGCCGCGCCCGTACGGGCGTCGCCGGTCCCGCGGTGCCACACTGAAGGCATGACGCGGTCGGATCGGCAGCTCGCCCGGCGGTTGGAGACGGCCACCAGGCACCTGCTGGAGCGCCGCGCCGAGACGGCCTCGATCTGTCCGTCCGACGTGGCACGCGAGGTCTACGACGGCGATGACGACGGTTGGCGGGATCTGATGGAGCCGGCCCGCCGGGCGGCCTGGCGTCTGGTGGCGGCCGGCGAGGTCGAGGTGACCCAGGGCGGCCGGCCTGTGACGGAGAACGAGGCACGGGGGCCTCTGCGCATCCGCCGCGCACGTCACTCGGACTGAAGCCGGTGGTGCCGGTTCACCCGTCCCACCGCCGTGGGCCGCACTGCCGCACCCGGCTCCGGCTCCAGCTCCAGCTCCAGCTCGGGCTCCGGCTCCGGCTCCGGCTCCGGCTCCGGCTCCGGCTCCGGCTCACGGTGCGCCCCTCAGGCGAGGTCCGCCTCGATGGCCAGGCGGACCGCGTCCGGGCGGTCTCGGAGGCCGGCCTTGGCGAAGAGGTTGTTGATGTGGGTCTTGACCGTGGCCTCGCTGATGAACAGCTTCTCGGCGATGCCGCGGTTCGGCAGGCCGAGGCCGATCAGCGCGAGCACCTCTCGTTCCCTCGGAGTGAGATCGTCCGGCAGGTCCCGTTTCGTCGGCGCGGGGGCCTTGGCCCGTGCCGTGGCGAGCAGGCGGTCCTGGACCTCGCGGTCCAGGACGGACTGACCGGCCGCGGCGGCCCGGATCGCCCGCGTGATGTCGCGGCGTCCGGCGTTCTTCGTCAGGTATCCGCGGGCTCCCGCGCTGAGTGCGCCCAGGATGGAGTCGTCGTCGGCGAAGGTGGTGAGCACGACCACCGCGACCTCCGGGTGCTGCTCGGCCAGGAGCCGCGTGGCCTCGATCCCGTCCATCACAGGCATCCTCAGGTCCATCAGCACCACGTCCACCGGCCCGGCCTCGACCGCCTTGAGGACCTCGTGGCCGTTCGACGCCGCTGCCACGACGTCGATGTCCCCGGCCAGCGCGAGTACCGCCGCGAGCGGCTCGCGCACGGCCGCCTGGTCGTCGGCCACGACCACCCTCAACCGCTGCCGATCCGTATCGTCACTCATGCCGGGATCACTGCCTCCACTTGCCAGCCGTCGCGCTGCGGTCCCTCGGTGATCGGGCCCGTCGTGAGCGTTCCGTTCAGGAGCGCGACCCGTTCGCGCATGCCGATCAGGCCCATTCCGCTGCCTACGCCCGCGCTCGCCTCGCGGGTCGCCGGCCCGTTGCGGACACGCATCGCGATCGTCTCCGCGGTGTACGTCAGCTCGGCCCGGACCTCGCCGCCGGGAGCGTGCCGGGCCGCGTTGGTGAGGGCCTCCTGCGCGATCCGGAGGAGGTCCTGGGTCACCCGGGCAGGCACGTCGCGCACCGTACCGTTCACGGTGAGGGCCTCATGGTGGCCCGAGGACTCCAGCATCGCGGCCAAGGTCTCCCGCAGGGGCAGGGCGTCCTCGCGCAGCGCGTGCACGGTCCACTGCGCCTGCCGCAGGCTGTCCTTGACCAGTCCGTGCGCCTTGTCGTGCGCCTCACGGACCTTGTCCAGGTCGCCGGTTTCCATCAGCGCGTCCGCCAGTTCCAGCTGCATGTTGATCCCCGCGAGCGAGTGCGCCAGCACGTCGTGCACGTCCCTGGCGATCCGGCTGCGTTCGCTGAGGACGGCCGTACGGGCCTCGGCCCGGGCCGCGCGCTCGGCCGCCTCCGCCGCCTCGATGGCCGCCCGTACCGCCTGACGCTGTGTGCGGTTGAGGATGCCCATCACGACCGGCAGACCCGTCAGCAGCCCGAACACCCACGGCAGGGCTTCGTACCCCGGCCCGAGGCGGAAGAACAGGACCGCGCCGCACAGCAGACTGCACAGCCCTGCGAGCACGAGGGCCGGCCGGGTCTCCAGCCGGTAGCCGATGTGACCGGAGAGGAAGAACGCGAAGAGGTAGCCCGTACCGCTGCTGCTGACCCCGATCAGGGCGGCTGCCGCGACGACGCCGACGGTGAGCCAGACCAGGACCAGACGCGGGGGGACCCTGTGCTCGGGGAGGCGCCTGGCCAGCAGAGCGGCGGCGTTCACCACGAAGAGTACGGCCACGGCCAGGCCCTGGCCGGTGAACCCCATGGGACGGATCGTCACCGCGCCCACGACGACCACCGCGAGGCTCGCCACCCACTGCACCCGGGGGTCCTGTCCGGGCACGCGACGCGCACCCGCCCCCGGGCCGGGGTCCGACCTGGGAGGCGGGGCGTTGTGATCTGCGGGCACGAACCGAACATACTGCACGTTCAGGCCGCTCGATCGAGAACGGCGACGGGGCGGAGCGCCTTGTGGGTCCTGCTGCGCACGTAGATGGTGGCCACGCGGGTCACCACCTCGGTGAGCGCCATCAGGACGAAGGCCGCCACCCATGCCTGCTGCCCGGTGATGTGGTGCGTGAGGCTGAAGCGGGCGACGTCGTCGGCCCCGCCGGCGTGCTCGACCCACACCTGGAAGCCCATCCTGGCCCCCATGCCCACGACCCACAGGATCGCCGACACGGCACCGGCCTTGATCAGGAGCTGTCCGTCGAGGGCCCGGATGCGGGTGTAGACACCGCCGGCGATGCCGAGGACGGCACCGATCGCCATCAGCGCGGCGATGAGAACGAGGTCGTTGCCTCCGGTGGGGATGGTGTCCAGGTAGGAGTACGCCACGAAGGCCACGATGGCCAGCGGGAGCAGGAACGTCCTACGGTCCAGACGGCCCTCCCGCAGCTGCCGGAAGACGACCAGGATGAGTGCTGCGTCGGTGATCCACTCGGTTGCTGTCATGCCCTCCAGACTGCTGCGCCGCAGCTCGCAGCACCTGCACCCAGGGGTGGAACCCTGGGTGGAACCAGGGTGGAGAGGTCCCGACGGGATCACCGGACATCACGGAGGGTGCATCCTGCCGCGGGTGCGGACGTGGTCCCGGTCGTCTCCGACGTGATCACGGCACGCTGACAACCTTCCGTGACGAGGTGCACGGCCGGTCCTCGGGGCAGGAATGTCCGGGCGCGGCGCCGGCGGGGAACCGAACAGGCCCTCGCGCATGTCGATCACGGAGACGGTCGTACTCCTGTTCACGTCGTGGACGCGTCGCACGTCCCGGTTGGCGTCACGTTCAGTTCGGCGACGGCGGAGAGGCCGAGCGCGGCTGAGCACGAGGAAGGGCAGCACCATGATCTTCTTCTTACCGGTGGTCCTTCTGGCCGCCCTCGCATCCGTCGTCTTCCTCCTGATCCAGTCCGTCAGGATCGCCTTCACGAGGAGCAGACGCTGGCCCGGGTGGTGGCGCGCGCTCGCCGGCTGCGCGCTGGCGAGCGGTGCCGCGGCCGTGGCGTCGTACGCGATGGGGGCGCTGGTCCTGATGTCGACCGTGGTCGTGGCGCAGGACGGCGGCGCGGACTCGGCTCCGTTCCCCTACACCCACCCGTGCCGTGCCAAGCTGCGGGGGGCGGTGGACTACGAGGTCGACTTCCGCAGCCTGCGCACGGTGTGCGTCATGGGCGACGGCGAGCGCAGGGAGGTCGAGGACGTGCCGCAGAGGATTCGGGTCACGGCCGCCGCGTCGGCGGCCGGTACCGCGTTGCTCGGGGGAGTCGCGCTGGCCTCTCGCGAGCTTCTCTCCGCACGGGCCGGACGTGTGCCGGGCACGCCGGGAACGCCGGCTCCCGGGAGTTCGCCCAGCGGACGTCGACGCTCCTGACGGCCCTCGATCGCCGGGATTCCGTACACCAGGCCTCCGTACGGGCGTGATCGGGTCCGCTCGACGCGAGTGCCCCGGGTGCAGGGGGAAGGGACGGAGGAGACATCCTGGCCGCGCGTCAGTCGTCGCTCGTACGATCCCGCCATGACGAATACGGCGTGGCGCGTCGCTCTCGGCGTGGTGGCTTCCAGCGCGTTCTTCTGGGCGGTTGCCGGGGCCGTCGACCTCGGGCTGGAACGGACCCGCAAGGGCTACACCCTCCCGGACGGCGGAGAGTGGTACTCCGTCGGCCTGTTCGGCGGGTTCATGGTCGGCTACTTCTGCGTGGCCTCGCTCACCGATACCACCGCCGAGCGGCACGCCGCGCTGATTCCGGCAGCCGGTGCCTGGTTCGGGGCCCTCTCGTGCCTGCTCCTGGGCCAGCAGACGCGGCACTGGGTCGCTGCCGCCGTCATGACGCTGATCGGCGCCGCCCTGCCGCTCGTCGTACGTCTGCGGGGTCGCTCGCGGCGTGCCGGAACCAGGACCGACCTCGCGCGTTAGCCGTCGCCGGGGCGCGCGACCGCGGTGCCATCGGCCGATGATCCGCCTCCCGGCCTCGCCTCATGATCGCCGTGCGGGGTCGCGCTTGCTCCGCCGGCCCCGCCCCCCTCCCCCGCACTGCCGGCTGCCTGGCCCCCGGCGCCGAGCTCGTCCCCTCCGTCCGGCGCACCGGACCGAGGGAGGATGGCCGGCCTGGCCTCACTCCGTACGAGATGGGGCATTCCTCCACGAGGCGGGGCATGCGTCCGGGATGATGGTCCAGCCATGCCGATCTCCTGCATTTCCGATCAACACCCCTGGGCGCGCCGGACTTTCGTGGGCACCCCCACCGCCTGTTCCTCCGCCCTCGCCGCAGGACCCCACCGCCGGCCCCTGACCTTGACCGCCTTACGCCCCGTCGCCGTCCTGGCCCCGGCCGCCCTCCCGCGCAGCGCCTCTCCCCTTCCCGTCGGCGTCCCTTCCCCGCCCTCCATCCCCGCCGTCTCGACCGCGGACGGCCTCGGACGCGGATGCCGCTCCCTCGCGACCACCTACACGATCTACGCAGCAAGAAGGGCAGAGAAGTGCTGAAGTCGGGATTCAAGCGGCTCCTTGGGCGCACCGGATTCGACATCGTGCGCAGTACCAACAACCGGGGCGGGGTCGACGACTTCCTGCCCTTCGAGGCCACGATGCGGGCCGCCCGTTCGGCGGGCCTGTCCGTCGGGGACTACCTGGACGAGGTCATGAACGGGACTCCGGGGGCCACCCAGTCGACGATCGACGAACTGCGCGACCTCGGGGTCTTCGCCTCCGGACCGCGGACCGTGCTGGAGATCGGCCCCGGCTCCGGCCGGTACCTGGAGAAGACGCTCAAGGAGTGCACGCCGGACCGTTACGAGATCTACGAGACCGCGAAGCCCTGGGCCGACTACCTCGTGGAGACCTTCGACGTGGTCGCCCAGCCCACCGGCGCGGGCGACCTCGCCTCGACGCCCGACGACAGCGTCGACCTCGTTCAGGCGCACAAGGTCTTCAACACGGTCACGTTCCTCGTCGCCGCCCGCTACTTCTTCGAGATGGCGCGCGTCACGCGCCCGGGCGGCCGGATCGTCTTCGACGCCATGACGGAGACCTGCCTCGATCCGGCGACGGTGCGGGACTGGGCGGCCAAGGGCGGCCCGGGACATGACTCCTACCCCGCCGCCCTGCCGCGCCAGGCGTGCGTGGACCTCTTCGGTCACCTCGGCTGCGGCCTGGAGGCGAGCTTCACAGCACCCCTGGGCTTCGCCTCCACGGAGGTCCTCGTCTTCACCAGGGAGTCCTGACCTCGGCGCGACCGCCCTCTGCCGTCCGCCGTCCGCCGTCCGCCAGCTTCCCGCCGGGATCTGGCGGACGGCGGACGTGTACGGGGTCTTGCGCCGCGACCGCGCGGGGCGGTAGACACGGAGCGGCTGAACGGTGGTTCAGTAGCCGGTCGCCTCGGCATCGGGGCGGCCGAGGGGGATCGAGCAGCCGGGACAGGCCCGCGGAGCGGCACGGCTCGGGCTCCCGAGGGTGCGACAGAGCGCGCATATCCGGCCACAACAATCCATACGTTACCGATGGGTTCGAATCACGCGAAGGCGCGCTACGCTCCACGCCATGCCAACCATGCACATGCCAAACAGAGAGGTCCGCCGCGGCGCCGGTCCGCGGTTCGCATCGGGCGCGTCCGGGGCCGCCGGTTCACGGAGGGCGCGGCGGTTCTCCTTCCTGCTGCTCCTCCTCCTGAGCCTCCTCACCGCCCCGACGCTCGCCAGTGCCGCGCCTCCACCCGCACCCGCCCGGGCGCTCTCGGCCGCGGCGCAGTCGAGCGGCGCGGCGGCGGCCCAGGCAGAGGCGCGGTGGGGAGACCGGCGACTCGACGAGGCGACCTTCCTCGCCACGCACAACGCGTTCACCAACTACGAGGACTCACGCTGGAGTTCGGTCGCGCAGTCCGAGTCCATCCGTCACCAGCTCGACAACGGGGTGCGCGGCCTGAGCCTGGACACGCACTGGTACGAGCGCAGCACGTGGCTGTGCGTCATCAGCTTCGGGAGCGACTGCTACCCGAGCGACGTGTATCTCTGCCACGGCGAGTGCAAGACCTTCGCCGGGGTCACCTACGCGCTCCCGCGTCAGTCCTTCCACAGCACCCTGCAGACCGTGGTCGACTTCCTGAACACCCACCCCCAGGAGGTCGTGAGCGTCTTTCTGGAGGACTACGTGTCCGCGCAGCAGCTGGGCAGCTCCCTGAGTCGTGTACGCGGCCTCGACCAGTTGCTGTTCCGGCCCGACGCCTGGAACGTCCGCCAGGAGGGGTGGCCGAAGATGACCGAGCTCATCGGCTCCGGCAAGCGTCTGCTCCTCTTCAGCGACGAGGGCGACCGTGAGCACCTCGGCGTGATGTACGACAAGAACTGGACCGTCAGCAACTACTGGAGCCTGGGCGACCTCGGCAACGACGTCTCCTGCGTCACCCGCTGGTCCGACGTGCCCCTGGACCGCCAGGAGCCCGGATTCCGTCGGCTCTTCACGATGAGCCATCACCGCAACGTGCCCACGGTCATCAACTCGGCGCTCGACAACGGGTCCAAACTCCGCGACCGCATCAACCGGCAGTGCCGCCCGGCCGCAGGCGACCGGGACCCCAACTTCGTCTCGGTCGACTTCCACCGCATCTCGGACACGAGCGGTCACACACCCGCGGGCATCGTCGCGGAGCTCAACGCCCGGAACTGACGCGGCCTCTCCTCGGACGCCGTCGCCGGGCGGCGACAGACCCGGCCGCGAACGCGGGTAGCCTGCTTCGATGATCGTCTCCCTGCTGTGGCACATCGGACACCGGAACGAAGCCGGACCAGATCGGACCACCCTGCACACCGACGGCGAGGACGTCTTCGTCGACGAGCAGGAGGGCGACGACGCCAAGCTGCTCGGCGTCTACTCCTCGCGCGTCAAGGCCGAGGAGCGCATGCGCCGGGCGCGCCTCCTCCCGGGGTTCGCCGACGAGCCGGACTGCTTCGTCGTCGACGACCACGTGCTCGACGAGGACGAATGGCCGGACGGCTTCGAGACCGTCCTGCCGGGCGGTGTCACCCCACCACCGGGACGGCCTCGTTGAGGGTCGGGCGGCGGCGCCGGGCGGGCAGCCCGGAGGGGGCGCTGACCCGGTTTCTCAGAGCTCCCGGAGAACAACGCGTTTGAGCGCGGGAACCCGGGTCAGACGGTGGAGTATCGGAAGTGCGCACCGTGGGGGTGGGCCTTCCGGAGCGGGCCCGCCCCGTGACGCCCATTCCCCCTCGGCGTCACCGGGGCCCGCCCGTAGGCACGACGGGCTGCCGCCGGATCCGTACGGCACCCGGACACCCCGCGCACCCCGCAGGGACACGCGGAGACGTTCGGCGCACCCCCGGCCCCGGCGTTCAGAGCGCCGCCCCCGGGCAACGGACCCGACGGCAGTAGCCCGTCGCCGGACCGCACGTTCACCACGCCCGCCTCTCCGGGCCGCCTTGCCCGGCGCACTCGCCCGAAGGTCGGCTCAGGCGCCGTCGGCCGGGTCCGTCCGACCGTCGGTCCCGGGCCGCCCGAGCCCTGGTCCCGGGCCCCCCGGGTCAGGCCTCCGGCCGGTCCGGCAGGGGCAGGCATTCGGCGAGCAGGCCGGTCACGTCGCGCCAGGCGCGCTCGGCGTGCCGTGCGTGATAGGCGACGCCGGGGACCGCGGGGTGGTCGACCGTCGGGTGGTGGAAGGCGTGCAGGGCCCCGCCGTAGACCGCGAGGCGCCAGTCGACGCCCGCGGCCTGCATCTCGGCGCTGAAGGCGTTCCACTGGGCGGGCGACATGATCGGGTCCTCCGAGCCGACCCCGGCCCACACCGGGCATCGGATGCGGGACGCCTCTCCCGGGCGGCCGGTGGTCAGGGCGTTGACCGTTCCGATCGCGCGCAGGTCTGCGCCGTCGCGGCCCAGTTCCAGCCCGATCGCGCCTCCGGTGCCGTATCCGATGGCGGCGATCCGGTCGGGGTCTGTGCGCGGTTCGGCGCGCAGCACGGCGAGGGCCGCGTGGCCGATGCCGCGCATCCGGTCGTGGTCGGCGAGCAGGGGCATGCAACGCGCCAGCATCTCCTCGGGGTCGCTGAGGTAGCGCCCGCCGTGGATGTCGAAGGCGAGCGCCACGTAGCCCAGTTCGGCGAGGGCGTCGGCCCGGCGGCGTTCGACGTCGCTGAGCCCGGTGCCCTCCGGTCCGACCAGCACCGCGGGCCGGCGGTCGGTACCGGCCGGGAGTGCGAGGTGCCCGACCATGGTCAGACCGTCGGCCGGGTACTCGACCGTTCGCGTCGTAATCGTCGTCATGGGGTGCGACTGTAGTAACAGCCAAGCCCGGTGCGGCGGTTGTTCCGCCACTGGCGGAACGAGACGGGTGGTGCGGCCGAGAGGGCCGACTACGCTGAGCTACCCGCTCGCGCGGTCACGAAGTACCGTATGTGCAAGCTTTCGGCAAGCCAGACGGAATCGGGGGGCACGATGGGAAATGGGGTCCGGGCGCTTCAGCGCGAACAGACGCGGCACACCCTCTTGAGCGAGAGCCGACGGCTCTTCTCGACTCACGGGTACGCCGCGGTGAACCTGTCGGAGGTCGTCCAGGCGGCCGGTGTGACCAAGGGGGCGCTCTACCACCACTTCGAGAGCAAGACCGCGCTCTTCCGTGCCGTGCTGGAGGAGGTCCAGGAGGAGGTGGCCGCGTACGTCGCGGCGACGGCGGACGCCCAGGAGGACTCCTGGAGCCAACTCGCCTCGGGCTGCCAGGCGTTCCTGGAGGCCACCACGAACCCCTCGGTCCAGCGCGTCATGCTGGTGGACGGGCCGGCGGTGCTCGGGTGGCCGAGCTGGCGGGCGATGACGGCGGCCACCTCGGGCCGGCACCTGGCCGACGCCCTCGAGATGCTGATCGCCGAGGGCGTCATCCCGGCACAGCCCGCGGCGCCGCTGACGCATCTGCTCTCCGGGGCGATGAACGAGGCCGCGCTGTGGCTGGCCTCGTCGGAGGACTCCGCGGACCTGGAGGCCACCCGGCACGCTCTGACGCGTCTTCTGGAGGCGCTGCGGACGAAGTGACGTCCGCCCGGCCCGCGGTCAGGCCGTCTGGAGGTCGATCCTGACCCCGTTGGGGTCGAGGAGGGAACCGCGCCTCAGGTCGTCGGCCGGTACGGCTCCGTCGGCGGCGAGTCGTTCCCACACCTCGGGGCGGTCCTCCACGTCCAGGGTGATCCGGACCGCACGCATCGGCGTGCGGAACGCCTCGGGCAGCGCGGGGTGGGTGTGGTCGAGGAGGGCGAGCGTCGGGTGGCGCTCGCCCGACCGGACCAGCTCGGTGTACCACGGCGTCGTGTAGGCGACGGTGAGCCCGAAGAGTCTTCCGTAGAAGCTGCGGGTCTGGTCCATACGCGAGGTGCAGATCACCGGACAGAGGCTGGTTATCATCGAGACGGCTCCGCTCACATACCAACGGTAGGTCAAATGACGCTAAGGGCGTACCTCTGGTATGTCAACGCGCCCTCGGGAAGGGCAACGAGCGGACCGCGCCCAGGACACGCCCCCGGCGTGACGCCGGGACGCGAGGGTCGTTGAGGAAACGAACGCACGTCTCTCGCGATCGGAACGGTGCCACCATGACCTCCTCGACCCTGACCAGCTTCTATCCGGTGATCTGCACCGAAGTGCTCGACGAGTCGGTGGACTTCTACCGCACGCACTTCGGCTTCGAGACGACCTACGCGAGTGACTGGTACGTCAGCCTGCGCCGGCCCGAACCGCCGTTCCACGAACTGGGTCTGGTCTCGGCCGACCATCCCACCGTTCCCGAGGGCCACCGCCGTCCGGCCGGCGGCCTCCTCCTCAACTTCGAGGTGACGGACGTGGACGCCGAGTACGAGCGCCTGGTGCGGCGTGCGGGGCTCCGGGTGGCCCTGGAACTGCGGAGCGAGGCCTTCGGGCAGCGCCACTTCATCGTGGCCGCCCCGGACGGCGTCCTCGTGGACGTCATCACGCCCATCCCTCCCACGGCCGAGTACGCCGACGCCTACACGGACGGCGCCGACACGGCGGCATGACGGGTTCGGCCCGCGTCCACCGGGGGACGCGGGCCGAACCGGGGCCTCCTCGCGGGGGCGTGACGTGCCGCTACTTCTCCGCGCCGACGACCGGCGCAGCCTCGACCGCGCCCTCGGCGTCCTCGGCGTTCTCGGGCTGCCCGCCCGTGGCGGGCAGCTTCACGACGATGGCGACCAGCACGGCGGAGGCCACCGCGACCGCGGCGCCGATGCCGCCGATGACGTTCAGACCGTCGGTGAACGCCTCGCGCGCGGAGGCCAGCAGCCCGGAGGCCGCATCCGCGGACAGACCCTGGGCGGCGTCGACGGCCCCGGCCAGCGTGTCACCAGCGTAGTCCGGCGCCCCCTCCGGCACCTTGACGCCCGCGTGGTACAGGGCGGCGCCGAGGCTGCCGAGGATCGCGACGCCCAGCGCCATGCCGAGTTCGGTGCTGGTCTCCGAGAGCGCGGCCGCCCCGCCCGCCCGCTCCGGCGGAGCAGCTCCGACCACGATGTCCGTGCCCAGCGCGATCAGCGGTCCGCCACCGGCGTACACGAAGGCGAAACCGGTCACGACCTGGGCGATGCCCGAGGTGCTGTCGGCCATGCTCAGCATCAGGTGCCCGCCCGCCGAGACGAGCAGGCCGGCCGCCACCACGTACGCGGGACGGAAGCGGCTCGCCGCCATCGGGGAGACCACCGCGGTGACGATCAGCGCGAACGCCGCCGGCAGCAGGTACAGACCCGCCTTCATGGGGCTCAGCCCGCCGACGAGCTGCAGGAACTGGGTCACCATCAGGTACGTGCCGCCCGCCACCAGCATGCTGAGCAGCAGCGTCACCAGCGCGGTCCGGAAGGTGGCGGTCCGGAAGAGCGCCAGGTCCATCAGCGGGTTCTCCAGGGTCCGCTGACGGCGGACGAAGAGCACGCCGACGACCAGACCGACGACGAGCGCGGCGACGGGCACCGCGCCGAACCCGTCGTTGGCGATCTCCTTGAGGCCGTAGATCACCGGCAGGATGGCGGCGAGCGACAGGGCCACGCTCGTCAGGTCGAGGCTCCCGGCCTCCTCGTCACGGTACTCCGGCAGCAGCATCGGACCGGCCACCAGGAGCAGCGCCATGATCGGCACGCCGAGCAGGAAGACCGAACCCCACCAGAAGTACTCCAGCATGGCGCCGCCCACCACCGGGCCGAGCGCGATGCCCACGGAGAACATCGTGACCCAGACCGCGATGGCCACACCGCGCTGCCGTGCGTCCTGGAACATGTTGATGATCAGGGCCAGGGTGGAGGGCATCAGCGTGGCTCCGGCGAGGCCCATGGCGGCGCGGGCCACGATCAGGGACACCGGGCCGTCGGCGTAGACCGCCGCCAGCGAGGCGAGGCCGAACGCGGCCGCGCCGATCAGCAGCAGCTTGCGGCGGCCGATGCGGTCTCCCAGGGTCCCCATGGTCACCAGGAAGCCGGCGATCAGGAAGCCGTAGATGTCGATGTTCCACAGCATCTGGGAGGCGGAGGGGTCCAGGGCCGCGCTGATGTGGGGCACGGCGAGGTGCAGCACGCTCACGTCGATGGAGAGCAGCAGGGTCGGCAGTGCCAGGACTGCCAGGCCCAGCCACTCACGTGGCGTTGCCTGAGCGGGGGTGTCGACGTCGGTGGTCAACGGTGTTCCTTTCGGGGACGTACTCATCGCTGCCCGGCGCGGACACCGGGCAGAGGCATAGGGGGCGCCGCCTCGGGCGGCGCGCTGGAGGAGGGCAGCAGGAGCGCCGTGACGGCGGCCGCGTGGGCAGGGGTGTAGAGGTAGAAGTGGCCTCCGGAGAAGGTGCGGTACTCGAAGCCGCCGGAGGTCTCCAGCGACCACAGGTGCATCCGGTCGCCGATCACCACCGGGTCGTCGACGGCGCCGAGCGCGAGGATCGGGACGGCGACCCCGGACCGGGGACGCCGGTAGGTCTCCATGGCCTCCAGGTCGGCGCGGATCGCCCGGAGCGACGGACCGACCAGGTCGGCGCGGTCCCTCACCCCCGGGGACATCCCCCCGATGTCCGTCAGGTGCTCCAGCAGCTCCGCGTCGGTCCTGAGGTGGGCGAAGGGCGGCTCGCTGGGGAAGCACGGCGGCTGCCGCGCCGACACCGCCAGACGTGCCGGGGGCAGGCCCTTGGCCTCCATCGCCCGGGTGAGCTCGAAGCCGAGCACGCTGCCGAAGCTGTGTCCGACGACCGCGTACGGCAGGGGTTCCAGCTCGGCCAGTTCCCGGGCCAGGGCCTCGACCATCGGCTCCACCCGGTTCACGGGCGGCTCGCCGATCCGGGCGCCCCGGCCGGGCAGCTGGGCCACCACGCACTCGACGTCCTCCGGCAGCACCTGCCACCACGAGCGGAAGGCGGACGGCCACCCGCCGGCGTGCGGGAGCGCCACCACCCGGAACCGCGGGCGGGCCCGGGGCACGTGCCCCGGGCCGCTCGCGGCGGTACGGCGGGCCCCACTGCCCACCTTCATCCACCAGCCGCTCATCCCGGCCCCGCATCCCCGGACACGGGGTGTCCGGCCGTCACGGGCTGCCGGGCCGGCGCGCGGCCGGCCAGGAGCGGGTGGCGCTTCTCCAGGTGCAGGATCACCCGCTCCTGGTGGCGCTGGAGCCGCTGCCCCGGAAGGTGCTCCAGGGAGTGCAGGAACGGGTCCTCGGGCGCCGGCAGCCCGGCGATCCCGGTGGCCGTGCCGAGCACCAGCATCGGCTGGTACCACGCCGAGTAGCCGCCCTCGTGGGCGAACACGACCCGGCCGCCGGTCAGTTCGTCGGCGAGCCGGACCATGGCCGAGGCCATGGCGTGGAAGGTGCGGCTGGTGCACATCATCCGGCCCATCGGGTCGTGGCCGCCCGCGTCCACGCCCGCCGCCACCAGGATCAGGTCCGGGGCGAAGGCGCGGGCCGCGGGCTCCACGATCCGCTCCATGACGGCGAGGTAGGCGCCGTGGCCGGACCCGGCGGGCAGCGGCACGTTGAGCGTGCCGCCCGTGCCCTCCCCGGCGCCGGTCTCCATGACGAGACCGGACGCGGCGGGGAACAGTCCGTCCTGGTGGACGGAGACGTACAGGACGTCGGGGTCCTCGTAGAAGGTGCGCTGGATGCCGTTGCCGTGGTGCACGTCCCAGTCGAGGATCAGCACCCGGCGTGCCCCGCGCCGCTGGGCCGCGCGGGCCGCGACCGCCAGGTTGTTGTAGAGGCACAGCGCCATCGCCCGGTCGGGTTCGGCGTGGTGCCCGGGCGGCCGGACCAGGCAGTAGGCGCGGTCGAACCTGCCGTCCAGGACGCCCGTCGCGGCCTGCACGCAGGCCCCGGCGGCGAGCCTGGCCGCCCGAGCGCTGTGGTAGTTGACGTGGGCGTACACGCCGGCGTCGCCGGCCCCCGCCGCCGAGGCGGCCTCGATCCGCTCGATGTGGCCGGGACCGTGCACGAGGAGGAGTTCCTCGTCGGTGGCGGGCGCCGGGGTGTGGACGGCGTAATGGTCCATCACCCCGGTCGCCTTGACCAGGCCCTCCGCGCGCCGCAGGTCCGGGTCGACCGCGAACTGCCGCAGCGGTTCGACGCCCGGCCCGACCGGCACGTACCCCGAGCCGGCGCCGGGGTCGTGCCAGAAGCAGATCTCGTGGCTGAACCACGCGAGTCGGGAGCCGCTCACCAGCCGGACACTCCCAGCGAGGCGCGGCTGACGCCGGAAGCCTTCTCTATGTACTGGAGGTAGTACTCGCGCTCCTCGTCGGGGGTGCGCTTGGTGCGCAGCGTCGTCTCCAGCAGACGGAGAATCTCCTCGGCCTCGGCGGGGGTCAGTCCCCTCTCGCCGATCTCCTTCTCCAGCGCGCGGATGCGCGCCGCCGGCTCCGCCACTCCGGACGCGAACGCCGCCGGGTCACTGTCGTGGTTGCGGGTGGAGGCGATGGTCTTCAGAACCGCTCCGAAGAACGCCGTGGTGTCGGTCATGGTCGAATCCCCCTTGCTCGCGGTGCATCGGTCGGTACGTCAACCGGCGCGTCGGCCGTGGTGCGGCCGGCGGTCGGGTGTCGGAGGCCGGAACACGCTGTGGTGCTCCGGGTGGTGCGCGGGTCCGTGCGTCGGTCGGTCGTCACGGGTGCGCGGTGCTCCCGCGGTCGGGGAGCGGTGTCGCGCGGCACCGGTGGGCCGGCGCGGGTCAGCGGATGAGGCCGCAGGCGCGGCCGGCCTTCTCGAGCGTGAGAACCGCCGCGTCCAGGTCGGCCTCGGTGTGGCTGAGGTTGACGATCGTCCGCAGCCGCGGAAGGGTCCGCGGGACGGCCGGGTACACGATCGGCTGGACGAAGAGCCCGTCCTGCTGGCACAGCCGCGCCATCTCCACGGCCTGGTCGGCACTGGAGCAGATCAGCGGGACGACGGGCGTCTCGCTGGCGAGCGTGTCGAACCCCAGGGCGTGCAGCTGGTCCCGGTAGCGGGTGGTCCTGGCCCGCAGTTCACGCGGGAGGGACGGCGCGGCGGCCATCACGTCGACGGCGGCCTTGGCCGCGGCCACCTGGGCGGGCGTGGCCGCCGCGGAGAACATCCAGCCCCGCGCGTTGTTCTTCAGCGCGAAGATCAGGTCGCGGGAGCCGGCGACGTAGCCTCCGGCGCTCGGGACGGTCTTGGAGAGCGTGCCCATCTTGACGTGGACGCGGTCGGGGTCGATGCCGAAGTGCTCGGTGATGCCGCGCCCGGTGTCGCCCAGCACGCCGAGGCTGTGCGCCTCGTCGACCATGAGCGGGGCGTCGTAGCGCTCGCACAGTTCCAGGATGCCGGGCAGGTCGGCCACGTCCCCGTCCATGCTGAACACGGCGTCGGTGACGACGAGCCGGCCGCCGTCGCCCGCCTTGCGCAGGGCGCGTTCGAGGTCGGCGAGGTCGTTGTGGGCGTAGGTGACGACCTTGGCGTCGGACAGCCGGTAGCCGTCCAGGATGCTGGCGTGGTTGTAGACGTCGCCGATCACGGTGTCGCCCGGGCCGACGAGGGCGCCGACCGTGGCCACGTTCGCCATGTAGCCGCTGGAGAACACGATGGCGTCCTCCGCGCCGAGGAAGCGGGCGAGGGCCAGCTCCAGCTCGCGGTGCAGGTGCAGGGTGCCGGCCAGCAGGCGTACGCCGTGGGCGCCGGTCCCGTGCTGCTCGACGGCGCGCAGCGCCTGCTCGTCGATGTACGGGTGCCCGATCAGCCCGAGGTAGCTGTACGAGGCGAAGTTCAGGAACCAGCGGCCGTCGAACTTGATGCGCGAGCCCGACGCCTCCTCGATCACCGGCTCGTAGAAGTACTCGCCCCTCGCCACGATTCCACGGTCGTCGGCCGACAGGGCGTCGATGCGGCGGTCGAGGAAGGTGCCCTGGGGGGCGTCGTCGAGCCGGCCGGGCAGGGTGCGGCGCGGGATGCGGGGACCGGCGGCGGGCGCCGTGCCGGGTGCGGGCAGGGCGGCCGGGGCGAAGGCGGCGTCGGGTGCCGGGCGCGGGGTCGGCGGCCGGGTCGGCGGGGCGGCGGGGGCCGGACGGGCCGCGGGGGCAGCGGGAGCGGGCTCGGTGTCGCGGTAACGGTCCCAGTCGGGCGCGAAGCCGTTGTCGGCCCGGACGGGAGCCGTCGTCGTCGCCGGCCACACCGAGGCCGGCGGGGCCTGCGGGGCCGGGGCGGCGGGCGCCGCGGCGATCGGAGGGGCCGGAGCGGAGGGCGCCGCCGCGTACGACTCGCGGGGCGCGGGGGCGGCCGGGGCCGACGGCCGGGCGGCGGCGCGCGGGAGGGTCTCCAGGTGGGTGAGGAGCGTGCCGACCCGGGTGTGCTCGAAGAACACCATCGGGTCCACGTCGAGTCCGTCGGCGGCCAGCGAGGCCGCGAGTTCGACGGCCATCATGGAGTCGAGGCCCAGCTCCAGCAGGTCGTCCTCGGCGGAGACCGAGTCGAGGTGCAGGACCTTGCCGACGGCGAGGGTGAGTGACGGCCAGAGGCCGGCGTCGGGCGTGACAGCAGTCATGGATGCGTCCTTCGCGTTCGCGGCGGAGAGTACGTAGTGCGCGGGTGGGCGGCCCAGGGCCGTGCGGAGCAGGCCGATCCCGTCGTCCTCGGTGAGCGCGGCGACGCCGTGCGCGGCGGCCCGGGGCGCGACGGCCTCGCCCATGCCGACCGTCCACAGGCCCCAGCCGAGGCTGTACCAGGGCAGGCCCTCGGCCCGTCGACGGGCGGCGTAGCCGTCCAGGTAGCCGTTGGCCGCGGCGTAGGCGCTCTGGCCGAGGTTGGCCCGGACGGCCGCGATCGAGGAGAACAGGACGACGAAGGCCGGGTGTTCACCGTCGGACACGAGGTCGGCGAGGACGTGCGTCCCGCCGACCTTGGGGCCGAGGACGGCGTCGACCCGGTCGGGCATGAGGCTGCGGGCGAGTCCGTCGCGGAGCACGCCCGCCGCGTGGAACACCCCGTCGAAGGGGCCGGACAGCGACTCCCCGGGGGAGCGGACGTCCGCGGCGACGATCTGGAGGTCGCAGCGCTCGGCGAGCCGGTCGAGGCGCGCGCGTGCCTCGCCCTCCGCGGGTACGGTCCGCCCCACCAGCGTCAGCCGGGCGCAGCCCTCGTCGGCGAGGAACTCCGCCACGCGCAGGCCGATGCCGCCCATGCCGCCGGTGATGAGGAACCGGCCGCCCCGGTACCGCACCTCGCGGGCGGGGGCCGGGGGCGCCGGCAGCAGCACGGGTTCGTACCAGGTGCCGTTCCTGAGGGCGAGCTCCGTGTCGTCCCGGCGCAGCGCCTCCACGAGGGCGGCCCCGTCGGTGCCCTCCTCGGCTCCGGCCCGGGCCGGGCCGGAGCCGAGGTCCGCGAGCCGGATCCTGGTGCGCGGGTGCTCGACGCGCAGGGTGCGGCCGAGTCCCCACAGGGCCGTCATGAACGGGTCGACCGTCTCCCCCTCGGTCACCGCGTGCGCGGTGCCCGTGACGATGAGCAGGTCGGGCATGGGCGTACGGGCGGCGAGCCGGCGGACCAGCGCGAACACGTCCTGGAGGGCCTTGGTCGCCGCAGCCGCGTCGTTCTCCGGGCCGTCGGGGGCCACGTAGACGACGTCCCGGGGCACGGCGCCGTCGGGCAGGGCGTCGAGGCCCTCGTCGACGAGCCGTTCGGGCGTCAGGTGGAGGAACCGGTGGCCCTCGGCCGCACGGGGCGGGTGCGCCGCCACCAGCAGGACGGTGCGCTCGGCGTCGGCCGCCCCTCCCCCGGCGCCGGCGGGTTCGCCGGTGCCGACGGATTCCCCCGCTTCGGCCGCCGGGTCGGGGCGGGTGGGTCGCGGGGCCGTCGCGTGCCAGACCAGGGTCTCGACGGTGGGGACGGCCACCGGGCCCCGCCCGGCCGCAGGCTGGTCGCCTTCGACCGGGGCCGGGGTCTCGGTGGACGCGGCGGCCGGTGCTCCGGCCGCTCCGGGAGCTGCCCCGGGTACGGCAGGCGCGGTGACGGAGCCGCCGGAGGGGGCGGGTGCCGTCGGGCCGGCGGACTTGAGGGTGATCCGGTCCAGTTCCAGGAGGACCTCCCCCTGCTGGCTGCAGACCAGGGCCCGGCCGCGGACGGCACCGCCGCCGGTGTCCGCGGTCTCGTCCCGCTCGACCAGGGCGATCACCGTGCCGGAGATCCGTCGGCGGGCCACCAGCCGGCCGACGTACCAGGGCAGGCACATCCCGGCAGAGCCGTCGTCGAGCATGCCGAGGGACTGGAAGACGCTGTCGAGCAGCGGCGGCGGTACGAACGGGGGCACCGCGCCGCCGTCCGCGCCGTCCTCGGCGCGGAGCATCAGCAGCATGCGTCCGGGGCCCCGGTGCGCCGAACGGACGACCCGGTAGGCGGGTCCGTAGGTGATGCCGCTCGCGTCCCGCCACGCGGCCATGTCCGCCGACGGCACGTGCTCGGTGCAGCCCGCCCTGAGCGCCGCCACGTCGACGTAGCGGGGCGGTGGCAAGGGAGTGCTCGACACCCGGGCGACGCTGTGCTCGACCGGCTCCCCGGCGGGCGCGGCCGGCCGGGAACGGACCGTGTGCCGGCCGTCCTCGGCCGCCGCCACCTCGATGCCGGCCTCGGGGCCGGGGACGGTCAGCGGCGTCTTGAACGCGATCTGCTCCAGCTGCCACACCCGGTCGGGCAGGTCGGCGGCGCAGGCGGAGAGCAGGGCGTCGATCTGGGCGGCGGCGGGGACGACCGGGACGCCGCCGATCCGGTGGTCGGCGACCAGCGGATCGGCGGCCCTCAGGGTGATCAGGCGGGCGCTCACGTGCGCAGTCCGAAGCGCCCTGTGGCCCGTACGAGGCCGTTCACCTGGATCTCGACGGCGTGCTCGCCGGGGTAGTACGTGCGCGTCTGGACCTCCCTGATCGGGTGGGACTTCTCCAGCGTCCGCTTCTCGCCGGGACCGAGTTCCAGCGTGGTCAGCTTGAAGACCTTGGGGATGGTGCGCCCGTTCTTGCGGACGTGGTGCACCACGTAGTCGACGGCGATGCTGTGCCGTCGGTCGTCGGTGTTCTCGATGTCGAAGTCGATCACGAGGGTGTCGCCGACGGTCACCGCGTCCGGGGTGATGCGCAGCCGGGGCACGCGCACGTGCTCGCCGCCGGTGGCACCCAGCAGACCCAGGGCCTGCTGGTCGCCCTTCTTCACGAGGGTGCGCAGACCGTGCTTGACGATCCAGCGGGTCTCGGGAGTGGGGCTCTCCTCCAGCCAGCGCAGCGCCGTGGCGAGCGCGACCTCGGGGTGGTCCTTGGAGATGTCGTTGAGGTTGTTGGCGACGGACTTCCGTACGTACTCGGACGGGTCGCTGCGCAGCGGTTCGAGGATCTCCAGGACCGGCTGCGGGTCCTTGACGAAGACGACCAGCGTGCGGTGCCAGGGAAGCCGGGGGCGGACGCCCTCGGTGGCCAGCCGGCGCACGTTGTGGCTGGGGCTGACCGCCCAGTCGGCCACCTTCCGCATCGTCAGCTCGTAGTGCTGTTCGAGGTAGGGCCGAATGGCGTACTCGCCGGTGTGCCGCTTGGTGATCTCCTCGATGGCCTCAAGGGAGAGCTCCGGGTGGTCGAGGCCGTAGTCCTCGACGAAGCGGGCCACCGGCATGAGGAACCAGCTGCTGTTGAACATGCCCTCGCCCTCGACGAGTTCGTCCTCGAGGATGGCGAGGAGGATCGGCACGGCCTTCTCGTAGTCCTCGGGGAGCCGAGCCCGCAGGCCCTCCGCGAGGACCAGGACACGGTCCTTCAGCTCCAGTCCGGGGATGCGCCGCTCGGTCTCGGCCGCGTAGTCCTCCACGTCGAAGTCGGGGTGGACGACTCGGATCTTGCCGCCGATGAGGCGGGCCGCGTCGCCGTTGAAGTGACGCTTCAGTCCGTACTCGCTAGCCATGGTGCTGGTACCTCTCGTTCGTGTGGTGCGGGTGTTGCACGTTGTTCGGAAGGGCGGGATCGGGGGCGGATGGGGTCGGGGGCGGGGCAGGGGTAGGAGGTGGGGTCGTGGGGAGGGTCGGGTCCGCGCCGGGGACGGGCGTCGCGTTCGCGTTCGCGTTCGCGTTCGGGGTGATCCAGTACCTCTGTCGGTGGAAGGGGTACGTGGGCAGGGTCGTCGTGCGGTGGCCCTTGCCGGCATGCACGCCGGCCCAGTCCACCGAACCCGAACCCGAAGCGGCATACGACGCGACCGCCGCATACACCTCCGCCTGATCCACCCGGTCACGCCGCAGCGTCGACAACCACAACGGCTCATCCCCCGACCACGACGCGCGTGCCAACGACGTCAACTGCGGCTGCGCGCCGATCTCCCAGACCACGCCCGCGTCCACACCCGACACCAGCCCGACAGCCTCCGCGAACCGCACCGGCTCACGAATCCCCCGCGCCCACAACGCCGCATCCCCCACCGACTCCGGTGTGTGCCAACCACCCGACACCGTCGACGCGAACGCCACCCGCGGAGCCGACCACTCGACCCCCGCCACCACGTCGGCGAACGGAGCCACCGCCCCCTCCATCAACGCCGAGTGGAACGCATGACTCACCACGAGCGCCTGCGACCTCAGGCCCGACTCCGCACGGAACCGCGCCACCGCATCCACCGGACCCGAAACCGTCACCACACGAGGAGAGTTGAACGCAGCCACCTCGACCCCGGGAAACGCCTTCAAAGCCTCCAGGACTACAGCCGCATCACCATGCACCGCAGCCATCGCACCCGCACCCGGCTGCGACTCCATCAACCGACCACGCACCACGGCCAGACGCAGCAGATCCTCCAGACCCACCACACCCGCGGCCCACCCCGCACTCAACTCACCCAGACTGTGACCCACCACCACATCCGGACGCACCCCCAACGACTCCAGCCACCGCACCAACCCCACCTGCACCGACACGATCCCCACCTGCGCATACCGCGTAGAGGCGAGAGCGCCGGAAGTGTCGGTGAACAGCAGCTCGAGCAGGGGGATGTCGAGGTGTCCGGCGAGCACGTCGGCGCATTCGTCGAGTGCGGCGCGGAAGGCGGGTTCCGTGCGGTAGAGCCCCTGGCCCATGCCCGCGTACTGCGAGCCCTGGCCGGTGAACATGAAGACCACCGGCGCCGGCTTCCCGGCGCTGCGACGGGTGACGGGGGACGCGCCTGAAGCGATGTCCCGCAGTGCGACGGCGAGTTCACCCGCGTCCGCGCCCGAGACGACCGTACCGAACCTGTTCTCGGCGCGTCCGGTGTTCGCCGTGAACGCGAAGTCGCCCACGAGGTTCTCGTCCGCGGCGGCCAGGGCGTCCGCGTACGAGCCGGCGAGGGCGCGGACGGAGGTCTCGTCGGCCGCGTCCACCCGCACCAGATACGACTCCTGACCCACCACCTCACGGTCTGGAACCGCGGGTGCCTCCTCCAGGATGACGTGGGCGTTGACCCCGCCCATCCCGAACGCGCTCACCGCACCCCGACGCGGACCGTCCACCGGACGCGCCCACACAGACACCCGATCCGCCAGAAAGAACGGAGTCCCCTCGAACCGAATGTGATCATTCGGCCGCACCACATGCAACGACGGAGGAACCACACCCCGCTCCATCGACAACAACACCTTCACCAACCCCGCAAGACCCGCAGCCGGCTCCAGATGCCCCACATTCCCCTTCAACGAACCCAACGCACAGAACTGCGAACGAGACGTCACACCCCGCCACGCACGCGTCAAACCCTCCACCTCGATCGGATCACCCAGACTCGTCCCCGTCCCATGCGCCTCCACCAAGCCGATCGACTCCACCGACACACCCGCATCCACCAACGCAGCCGAGATGACCTCGGCCTGGGCGCGCGGGCTCGGCGCCGAGTAACGGGTGGTCCGGCCGCCGTGGTTCACGGCCGCGCCCTTGACGACGCCCCGGATGCGGTCGCCGTCGCGCAGCGCGTCGTCGCAGCGCCGGAGCACGACGGCCACGGCACCTTCGCCGGGGACGAAGCCGTCGGCGGTGCTGTCGAAGGCACGGCTGCGCTGCCGCGGGGAGAGCGCCATCATGTCGCCCATCGACCGGAAGTACTCCGGGCTGAGCCCGGCGTGCACGGCTCCGATGACCGCGGTGTCGATGTCGCCGGAGCGCAGGTGCTGGAGCGCGGAGTGCAGGGCGACGAGCGAGGAGGAGCAGAGGGTGTTGACGACGGTGCTGGGGCCGCGCCAGTCCATCAGGTAGGAGAGCCGGTTGGCGATCATCGCCTCCAGTCCCAGGCCCCGTCCCTCGGGCACGCCGTGGCGGAACCGCTCCTCGTGGTAGTGGTCGTGGCTGTAGGCGATCCACAGCCCGGTGCGGGACTCGGCGGCGCGGGCGCCGCCGCGTCCGCCGTCCTCCAGGGCCTCCCAGATGGTCTCGTAGACGATGCGGGCCTGCGGGTCGATCAGCGGCGCCTCGCGGGCGGAGATCCGGAAGGGCGCCGGGTCGAACGCGTCGACCCGGTCGAGGAAGGAGGCGTGCGGGAGGGGCCCGGCGGCGTCACCGCGCCGGTTCTCGGGCAGCGGGCCGACCGTGTCGCGGCCCTCGACGAGCAGCTCGGCGAACTCCGTGAGCGTTGCGGCCGTGGGCAGCCTGATCGCGGCTCCCACGACCGCGATGTCGCGCGCCCGGGTGGCGTGGCTGTCGCCGGACGCCGCCTCGTCGGCGCCACGGGGCCTGGGGACGGCGGTGACGCGCGCCGCCGGGGCGGCCGGCCGCGGGGCCTCCTGTGGCCGGGGGGCCGCCGGGGCGACCGAAGGTGCCTCGGCGATCGGGGACGCCGGAACGGGCGGGACCACGGGGGCCACGGACGTCGCTGAGGTCACGGGGAGCGCAGGGGCCACGGGGGTCGTCGGGTGGGGCTGGGCCGCCGGTTCCTCGGCGGTCACAGGGGCGGCCTCTGGACCCGTCACCGGAGGGGCGTGCGAGGTAGAGGGGCCCGGAAGCCGGTCGACGAGTTCCGGTGCCTCCTCCGTCAGGAACTCCGCGAACTGCCGGGGCGTCGCGTACTCGAAGAAGACCGTCGGGTACAGGGACAGGTCGTGTTCCTGGGAGATCCGCTCGCTCAGCGCCACCAGGCCGACGGAGTCGAACCCGGCCGAGAGGAACTCGGTGTCGGCGTGCTCCTCGGGCGTGTCCGTCAGTGCCAGGAACCAGGCAAGGGCCCGTGCGGACGGCGTGCCGACGGCTGCGGGGGCCGGCTCGGCGGCGGGAGCGCCCTGGGCAGGCGCGTGGGCGGCGGGAGCGGGCTCGGCCGGGAGGGGTGCGGCCGCGGGCACGGGTGCGGCGGCCGGAGTCGCCGGGACCGCTGCCGGGACGGCGTCCCGCTGCCGGACGGCCGAGGGTCCGCCGGACTGTTCCGGGGCCGCCGCGGCCGCGGTGGCCCCGTCCTCGTGGAACGCCAGCGCCGGGACGCGCTTGGACGACATGTCGCCGAAGACCAGCAGGGGCGTGCCCGACTCGTCGGTGACGGTCTGGGTGACCCGGCACGCCTCGTCGTTCCAGAAGGCGATCTCGGTCCGGACGTACGCGGCGTCGTCGAGCGGGCCCAGGACGTCGAGCCGGCCCACGGACAGCGGGATGAACGCGGTGGCGTCCGCGGTGCCGAAGACCGGGTTGGCCGGGTCGATGGCCGCCACGGTGACGCTGTCCAGGAGGCCGGGGAAGAGCTGTACGCCGGGCGGGTTCAGCTCCCGCTGGCGGGGGCCCTCGATCCGGGCGAGGGTGCCGCCGTCCGGCAGGCTCGCCACCCAGGAGATGTTCCGGTAGTAGCGCCCGTGGTGGTAGCCGATGCGCCGCAGCCAGCGGTACAGGCCGGAGCCCGCGTGGACGGCGGACCCGGCGCAGTCGGCCAGCAGGGCGCCGACGGGGAGGCGGGGGGCCGGTTCGGCGCGGGCGGCGAGGCGCCCGGTGACGAAGACGTCGCCGGTCTCCCCGTCCTCGACCCGGAACCGCCCGTCGGCGTCGACCCGGCCGACCACGCGCCGGGCCCCCGCGGGGATGAGCGGGCGGTGGAAGAGGACGTCCAGCGTGCCGTGGAACGCCTCGCCGCGCAGGGCGGCTCCCTCCCGGAGGAAGTCGAACCAGGCCACGCCGGGGAGCATCAGCGTCCGGTAGACGGAGTGCTGCGCGATGGGCACCTCTCCCGGGCCGAAGACCCGGGCGTACGTGTATCCGGCGGGGCCGCCGTCCTCCACCAGCTCGGCAGGTGAGCCGGGTTCGGCGGACCGGAGCGGTTCGGCGAGGTTCAGCGCGCGGCCACGCGGCTGGGCGACCGGCAGCAGGCGCTTGCTCCACGTGGTGCCGGTGGTCTGCTGGAACACGGCCCAGTCGACGTCGCGGCCGTTCTCGAACAGGTCGGCGGCGACGGCCGCCAGGACGGCCGAGGCGGTCCGCTCGTCGTGGGCCCCGGCGAGGCGGGCGCCGACGTCGCGGCCGGCGGTGTCCCGGTGGCCGGCTTCGCGGGCCGGGTCCCCGTCGCGTCGCAGGACGTCGCCGAGCGCCTGTTCCAGCGGCACGGTTCCCCGGACGAAATCGGCGACGGCGTCCCAGCCGGGCGGGAGGTCGACGGCGTCGTCGGGCAGCCCGAGGTCGCGCAGCGCGATGGCGAGGGCGACTCCGGACAGGATGCGGAGCAGTTCGCCGGAGAACGCGGCGAGCGGGGTGCCGGTGGCCGTCTCGAAGCGGCGTACGACGTCGTGGACGGCGGGCGTGGAACGGTCCAGGGCGGTGAGCCACGCGGGCGCCGCCGCGGCGGCCTCGGGCCGTACGGAGACGGTCGCGCGGGTCGCGCCGGCGGGCGCCGCCGCTCCGGGGGCCCCGGGGCCGGGGGTGAGGAGCCGGGCGCGCAGGGCTGCCGTGAGCGCGTCGGCGTCCTCGCCGACGACGGCCAGTCGGACAGCGCGGTGCGGCCGGGCGAGCCGGGCGGTGGCGCACACGTCGGCGAGTTCCTCGGGCCGGCCGCGGAGGGCCGGGAGGAACTCCACCCACTGGGCGCACAGTTCGCGCAGGCCGTAGGCCGTGTCGGCGGAGAGCGTCAGGACGTGGGCCGGCTGCCGGGCCCCTGCGGGTGCCGTTCCGGTGCCGCGGGCGGGGGCGGGGGCGGGGACCGCCTCGGCCACCACGTGCGCGTTGGTGCCGCCGAAGCCGAAGCCGCTCACGGCGGCGCGCCGTACGGGCACGTCGGGCCACGGCCCGGGGGCCTCGGGCAGGTGGAAGGGGCTGTCGTCCAGGTTGAGCCGGGGGTTGGGCGACTCGACGGCCACGGCCGGGACGGTGCCCTCCCGCAGCGACAGGATGATCTTCGCGAGGCCGGCGAGGCCGGAGGCCGAGTGGAGGTGCCCGATCCGGCGCTTGACCGAGCCGAGCGCGACCGAGTTGCGCGGGACGCCGTGGCGCCCGAACACCTCGGTGAGCGCCCGCACCTCGATGGGGTCGCCGATGGCGGTGCCGGTGCCGTGCGCCTCGACGTACTGCACGGTCGCCGGGTCGACGGTCCGGTACACCTTGTCGAGCAGGTCGATCTGGGCTTCCAGGTTCGGGGTGGTGACGCCCATGGTGCGGCCGTCATTGTTGACCGCGACCCCGCTGATCGCACCGAGGACCAGGTCGCCGTCGCGCAGCGCCGCCGCCATGGGCTTCAGTACCAGGGCCGCGGCCCCTTCGCCGGGGACGTAGCCGTTGGCCCGGCGGTCGAAGGTGTGGCACAGCCCGTCCGGGGACAGCGCTCCGGTGCGGGACAGGAGCACGAAGGTCAGCGGGTCGATGAGCAGGTCCACCGCGCCGACGAGGGCGAGTTCGCAGCTTCCGGCGGCGAGGCTCTGGCAGGCGAGCCAGACCGCCGAGAGCGACGACGAGCAGGCCGTGTCCACGACGAGGCTGGGGCCCGCGAGGTCGAAGCGGTCGGACAGCCAGGCCGCCATGAAGTTCTGCGACCGCCCCCACAGGGCGGCCGGGCCGGGGCCGGTGCCCGCCGGGGCGGATTCCGCGGCGTCCGGAACGCCGGGGGCCACCGGGCCTCGGCCCCGGTCGAAGCCGTAGGCGTTCATCCGGGCGCCGACGAACACGCCCGCGTCGAGCCTGCGGCGCGCGCCCAGGTAGCCGGAGTCCTCCAGGGCCCGGGCGCCGACCTCCAGCATGACCCGCTGCTGCGGGTCGAGGAGGACGGCGTCCTCGGCGGTCATGCCGAACGCCTCGTGGTCGAAGGAGAACGGGTCGACCAGGAACGCGCCCCGGTGGTGGGTGCCGCGGTGCGGCGCCTCCCCGAGGTACAGGTGACGGGCCCACCGGCTCGGCGGGACCTCGCCGACCTCGACTCCTTCGCGACCCAGCATGGCCGTCAGGTCGGCCACGTCCTCGGCGCCCGGGAGCCTCGCCGCGAGGCCGATGACGGCGATGCGGGTGTCGAGCTCGCTCACAGGTTTCCTTTCGTTCGGCTCGCGGGTCATGCCTGGACCACCCCGCGCCCGCCGTCGTGGTCGAGCAGGGGACGGAGCAGCGCGCTCAGGGCGGCATCGTCGGCGCCGGCACGGTCGGGCGCGGCGGGTGCCGGGGGTACCGGAGCCCCGACGGGTGCGCGAGAGCCGGCGGGCGCCGGAGTGCCGACAGGTGCGGGTGTGCCCGTGGGCGCGGGTGTGTGCCCAGGTGCCGGAGTGCCGGCGGATGCGGACAGGTCGCCGAGCTCGGCGAGTTCGGCCGCGATGTCGTCGGCCGTACGGGCCCGCAGGAGGAGCGACGGGTCGACGGTGGGGCCGCCCCGTTCGAGGGCGGTGGTCAGTTCCGCGATCATCAGGGAGTCCAGGCCGAGGGCCTGGAGGGGCCGGGCGCCGGGGTCCTCGCCCAGGACGTGGAGGAAGGCGTCCCGGACGCGGGCGCGCGTCGCGGTCGTGTCCCGCCGGGTGCCCCCCGGCTGCGGCCCGGGACCGGTGGGTCCAGCGGCGCCGGCGGCCGGTAGCGCCGAGGTGGTCGGAGGGGACGCCGCCACGGTCGGCCCCGCGGTACCCGATGTACCCGGCCTGCCCGCCGGAGCGGACGCGGTGCCGGGGAAGACGACGGCGCCGCCCGACCGCAGGTGGTCGAAGAAGGCGTCGAGCGCTTCGTCGGCGCCGACCGAGTGCGCGGCGGAGTAGGTGTCGTCGGCCTTCATCCCGATGCCCGTCCAGTTGGGCCAGGCGTGCGCGGTGACCGCGGTGACCTCGTCGTCCTCCCTTTCCGCGAGGGCGAGTTGGAAGGCGTTGGCGAGGCTGTAGTCGACCAGTCCGCGCCCGGCCAGGGCCTGGGTGCCAGCGACGGAGGAGACGAGGACGGCGAAGTCCGCGCGCTGTTCCTTGGCCAGGCGGACGACGTTCAGCGAGCCTGCCACCTTGGGCGCGAGCACCTTCTCGGCGTCGGTCCAGGGGCGGCGGTGCATCGCGCCGAAGGCGTTGACGGTTCCGGAGGCGTGCACGACGCCGACCAGTCGGCCCCAGGTCCGCCCGAGCCGGTCCGTGACGGCGGCGAGGGCCGCCGGGTCGGAGACGTCGCAGGACACGTACTCGACCTCGGCGTCGCCCGCCAGCTCACGGAGCGCTTGGGCTCGGGTGGCGTCGAGGGGCGACCGGCCGACGACGGCGACGCGCCGGGCGCCCCGGGCGACGAGACGCTCGGTCAGTCGCAGTCCGACGGCTCCGAGCCCTCCGGTGACCAGGCAGTAGCCCTCGGCCGGAAGGAAGTAGGGAGGGCCGGGCCTGGCGGGCACGTTCTCCGGCACGTAGCGGACGCCCTGCCGGTAGGCGGCGGCGGTGGTCCCCGCGTCGGCGGAGTCGGTGTGGGGCGCGCCGGACGCCAGTGCGGCGAGCTCGGCGGCCAGGTGGGCGGCCTGGTCGGCCGCCGGATCGGCGGGGTCCAGGTGGACGACGGCGGTGGGCCGACGCCCTTCGGCGCCCGCGGCCCGGACGGCCGCGGCGGTCGCGGCCCGGACCGGGTCGGGGCGGGCTTCGCCGCTCTTCGCCCCGGGCGCGCCCTGCGCCGCGGTGTTCGGGTCCGCCCCGCCGAACGAGGCCCAGAGGACACCGGCCCGCGGTGGCAGCGTCCGCACCAGATCACCCAACTCGGTCCAGAACGAGGCGAGTTCCGCCACGTCGACGTGCCGGGTGTCCCGTGCTCCGATCACGACGGCGGCGTCGGCCGGCGCGCCGGGTGCGACGACGGTCACGCCCCGGTGCCGGAGGAGTCCGGTCAGGGCCTGCCCGAGGGCGGGATCGGCCGCGGCCACGCTGACCGTCGCCGGACCGGCCGGGGCGGCCTGGTGCAGCGCGCGGGCGCGCCACTCGACGCGTACGGCAGGTGTGCCCGTACGTCCGTCCGGCGCCGGTGTTCCGGCGTATCCGGTGGGCTCGGTCTCCTCGGGGCCGCGCCAGAACGGGGCACCGGCGAACGGGTAGGTGGGCAGGTCCGTCACACGGGCCCCCGCGGGGGAGAGCCCGGACCAGTCGACGTGTGCGTACCCGGCGGTGGCGAGCTCGGCCGCGCGGGCCGGGTGACCGGGGGCCTTGGTCGTCCCGGCCAGGGCGGCGGCCGCGTCGGCGGTGAGGTCGATGTCGACGCGGGCGACGGGGTGCGCCCCGTCCGCGACCGAGCGGAGCGCCGTCGCGAGGTCCGCAGCCGTGCGTCCGTGCACGGCGGTCTGGTACTCCAGTGGGGAGCGGCCGGTGTTGGCCGTGTGGCACAGGTCGGCCGTCTCGGCGGAGTCGCGGGCCGTGTCGAAGCGGGCGGCGTACGCGCCGGCCAGCTTCCGTACGGCCGGCTCGTCGGCGCCGGTGACGCGGACCACGTACGACTCCGGGGCGGGTACGTCCCGGGCCGGGACTGCGGGTGCCTCCTCCAGGATGACGTGGGCGTTGACCCCGCCCATCCCGAACGCGCTCACCGCACCCCGACGCGGACCGTCCACCGGACGCGCCCACACAGACACCCGATCCGCCAGAAAGAACGGAGTCCCCTCGAACCGAATGTGATCATTCGGCCGCACCACATGCAACGACGGAGGAACCACACCCCGCTCCATCGACAACAACACCTT
>NZ_JBIBWF010000016.1:0-128181 GCF_043081085.1 Streptomyces sp. NPDC014891
TACGCGCTGCGAGTCCTTGGCCAGTCATACGCCGAGCACCCCGCCTACCAGCAGGAATGGCGCCCATAGCCCTTCAAGGAGACAGGCCCTAGGTGGCTCTGCACGGGTGGCGGGGCCGGGTGGCTTCCCGGCGGTGCCGAGCACCGATCGAACTCCTAACGCGAGTGTCGCAGGTTCGAAACCTGCCGGGGGCACAAGCGCAGAGGCCGCACCTGGACGTTTCAGGTGTGGCCTTCGGCCATTCCTCGGGCTCTTCAGGCCGTTGACGCGGGGCCTGGGCGTTCCGGCGGGGTGGTCGTGACCGTGCCCGTCCACCAGGCCGGGGCGGTGTCCGGTCGCCAGGAGATCGTCAGGGGGCGGCCGGCGATCTCCTGCGCCTTCGCTCGGGCCGCCGTCTGCGCCTCGTCGGGAGTGCCGCCGGGGCCCGGGTGGGGTAGCCGGCCGTCCGCGACGCCGCCTGGGTCCGAGAAGTACAGGGCGTAGCGCCACTCGTTGGCGGTCCGGAACAGGACCATCATGTCCGGCGTGCCCAGGCCGCCCCTCCAGTGTTTCCCGCGCCTCGTCATGCCCGGAGGGTAGCCCGCCCTCTAAGGCCGTCGCCGGAAGGCTGTGGTCCCCGGTAGCGTTCTGCCCGGCTGCGATCCCGGTGCTGCACCGACGGGCGATCGGGCGGTGGTCCACCGGGAGTTCCCACCGTCCGCGCCCGTACCAGATCCGCCCCGCCCCGCGTCCCGTCCGGCGTACGCTCCTTGCGCCGATGTCCCGTGGTCCACCGGAGGCAAGTGCCGTGAGTCTGCTGCCGTTCGTCGATGAGCACGTCGTCGTCGTGGACGCTGGCCGCGAGGAGGCCTGGCGGCGGTTGCTCGTCCGCGTCGAGCGGTCCCTCTCCACACCCGGCGGCGCCCTGTACGCGCGGCTCGTGCGGGCCGTTCCCCGTCGGAGCGGCGGCGTCCGGCCGCTCGGCGCCGGGTCCGAGTTCCCCGGGTTCCGGGTCGCCCGGCTCGTGCCGGGGCGGGAGCTCGCGCTGGAGGGACGGCACCGGTTCTCCTCGTACAGCCTCGTCCTCCAGGTCGAGGAGCGGCCCGACGGGCGCTGCCGGCTCCGTGCCGAGACCCGCGCCGTCTTTCCCGGGGCGGCCGGGCGGGTCTACCGGGCGCTCGTCATCGGCAGCGGCGGGCACGCCCTCGCCATGCGGAGAATGCTGGCGGGCTACCGGCGTCCGTGACGGTCGCACCCGCCCCTGACGCTCCTCGGACCGGACGCCTCGCCGTACCCGTCCCGGACCACGCTCGGCCCCGGCCTCATCCGCTCAGCGGAGTTCCTCCGGGCACGGCGTGCCCCGGGAGAGCTTGTACGGGGCCGCCAGGCGGTAGACGCCTGCCTTCGGGGCGACCAGCTGCGTCCACTCGTCGCCCTCCGCGTCCGCCTCCGTCTTGAAGAGGCAGCCCTCCTCGTTCGCGAAGACCTTGGGGATCTCGGTCTCCGCGTCCTCGCGGGCCAGCTTCGACGCCTCCGTCTCCTGCGGCGGCTCGATCTTGCCGCCCTGGTCGTCCACCAGCGCCAGCCACGGGGAGTACGGGACGCGGATGAGGACCCGGCCCGGGGTCTCGACGCGGATCACGACCTCGTTCTCCTCCGCGCTCTGCACCACCGCCGGCGGGTTCGCGAGGGGCGTCGGGTTCGCGACCTCGTACAGGCGCCAGTTCTCGTCCGACCAGACCTGCTCCAGGTACGGCAGGCCGTCCCCGACCAGCTCCGCCTCCTGCTCCGCGCCCGAGTCCGGCGCGCCCGTCGGCAGCACCACGTAGTGGACGGCCCAGCGGTGCAGCCACTCCTCGTAGTTCACGGCGTTCAGCGTGTCGTCGTAGAAGAGCGGGTTGCGCTCCATGTCCGCCTGGCGGTTCCAGCCCCGCGCCAGGTTGATGTACGGGCTCAGCGCCGAGGACTCCCGGTGGCTCGACGCCGGTACGACCTCCACCCGCGCCTTGCGCGCGTCGCGCACCTGGAGCTGGTTGATCAGCGGCGCCAGCTCCCGCGCCCAGGAGGCGTCCGGGGCGGTGCGGATCACGTCGTCGACGCCCTTGAAGCCGATCCAGAAGTTCAGGCCGGCGAAGGCCAGCACCAGCGCGTACCAGCGGCGGGAGCGCGGCGCCGTGTACGGCAGGGCCGCCAGCAGCACGACGCCCGCGAAGAGCATCGGCAGCCGCGAGATGTTCGAGCCGATCTGCGAGTCGATCAGCCAGGTCAGCAGTGTGCCGACGGTGTAGACGGCGGCGGCGACCCGCACCGTCCGCCAGTCCCTCGGCACGAGGACGAAGACCAGCGCGCCGAACAGCAGCGGCAGCGCCGTCGAGCCGAACGCCATCGGCTGCGTCCCGGAGAAGGGGAACAGCCAGGAGGACAGGGCGACGACCGCCACGGGCGCCAGGCCGAGGGCGTACGCACCCGGGCGCCGGCGGTTCAGGAACAGCGCCGCCGCCGCGACCCCCAGGAACAGGCCCGCCACCGGGCTGCACGCCGTCGCCAGGCCGGCGAGCGGCGCCGCGACCGCGGCCTTCGCCCAGCGCTTGCGGCGCCAGCGGTGCGGCCAGCAGAACACCGCCGCGACCGCGCCGAGCGCGAACATCATCCCGAGGCCGAAGGTCACCCGCCCCGACAGGGCGTTGCAGAGGAAGGCGAAGACGCCCGCGACCGAGCAGGCGAGCGGATTGCGGACCGCCCGCACCCGCACCAGGATCAGCGCGGTCAGCCCCGCCGACAGCGTCCCGGCGACCATCATCGTGCTGCGCACGCCCAGCATCGACATCAGGTACGGGGACACCACGCTGTACGAGACGGGGTGCATCCCGCCGTACCAGGCGAGGTTGTACGCCGAATCCGGGTGCCGGCCGACGAACTCGGCCCACGCGTCCTGCGCGGCCAGGTCGCCGCCGCTGTTGGCGAAGAAGAAGAACCACAGGATGTGGGTGACGGCCGCGAGGCCGGTGGCCGCCAGGACCGTGTAGCGGCGCTTCCGCCGCGGGGCCCGGGCCGGCGCGGTGGGGGCCGGGGCGGGCCGCTGCGCCGGGAGCACTATTCGCGGGAGCGAATCAAGGGACGCGTCATCGGCGTCGGCAGCGGCTTTCGCGGGGTCGGTCCGGGCATCGCTGCGGCCTCCGGTTCGGCCGTCGGTACGGCCCTCGGTGCGGCCGTCGTCGTGGGGGGAGTCGAGGAGGGGGTCTGGGGCCGGGGCGGGGGCTTGATCGGGGGCTGGGGCGGGGGCTGAGTCCGCGCGATCGGCGCGTGTCGGCTCGGCGGTGGTCAACTGCGGCCCTTTCCCGTGCTGCCCGTCTCGCTGCTCTCGCGTGAGTCACGCGTCGTACTCGTCCCCGGGAAAACGCTAACAGCTGGGCCCCCGGGAGAACCCGGGAAGCCCAGCCGAGCGGGTGGCGGGGCCGGTCCCGACGGGGGCGGTGAACCGGCCCCTGACGGGGCGGGGCCGGACCGCGGGCCCGAGCCGCGGGGCCGGTCCCGGGGGCGCGGCGGCCGGACCGCGGCGCCCGAGCCGTGAGGCCGGGCCCCCACCGACAGCCGGTCCGCTCGGTCAGCCCACGCGGGTCAGCTTCTTGTCGAAGCCCGGCTCCGCCAGGTCCGCCTGGAGCGCGACGGGCGAGCTGACCTTGCCGGCGCCGGTGCCGATCGACACCTGGCCGACGACGTCGCCCGCCTTGCCGGCGTGCGGGACGGCCTTGCCGCCGTCCGTCAGCGCCAGCTTCACCTGGAGGCCCGGCCAGCCGATCGCCTTGAGCTCCTTCGTCGCCACCACCGGCGTCCGTCCGCCGAGGCCGTCGTCGACATAGCCGATGACCTGGCCCTTGCGGATGACGACCGCGGAGGTGACGTCCTTCTGGGCCTGCTGGATGATCTTGAGGCTGTTGTCGATGGCGAGCTGGAGCTTCTGGCCGAGCTGGTCCGCGTCCTTCGCGCCCATCACGATGCCGAGGATGCGCCGGTTCTGGCCGTCGACGATCGTGTTCGCCGACCACAGGAGGTTGCCGCCCGCCGGGGTCGACGAGCCGGTCTTGATGCCGCTCACACCCGGTTCGAGCAGGATGTTGTTGTTGTTCTCGATCCGGCCGGGGATGCCGTCCACCGTCACGTTCGGCATGTTCACGATCTCGCGGAACACGTCGTACTGCATGACCGCCTTCGCCAGCTTCAGCTGGTCCTGCGGGGTCGACACCGTGCTGTCGAGCAGACCGGACGGGTCCGTGTACGTGGACTGGGTCATGCCCAGGTCCTTCGCGGCGGCGTTCATCTTCTCGACGAACGCGGCCTCCGAACCGGCGTCCCAGCGCGCGAGCAGCCGGGCCACGTTGTTCGCGGAGGGGATCATGAGGAGCTCCAGGAGCTCCTTCTCCGAGTACGTCTGGCCCTTCTGGACCGCCGCCGTCGACTCGTGCTCGGCCTTGCCCTGATCGGCCGCCTTCTGGTCGATCTCGATCTCGGGGCCCTTCTGGCTCCCCTTGAGCGGGTGGTCGCGGAGGATCACGTACGCCGTCATCGTCTTCGTGACGCTGGCGATCGGGGCCGGCTTCTGGGCTCCGTACGTGCCCATGGACCCGACGCCCTCGACCTCGACGGCGCCCTGTCCCTCGGCCGGGAACGGCAGCTTCAGGTCGCCGCCCTGGAAGCTGAAGGTCGGGGCGGCCGAAAGGGTCAGCTCGGGCGCGGGCAGCGGGCGGACCATCTGCACGATCGCAAAGACGATCAGCAGCAGCAGGATCAGCGGCGTCCAGATCCGCACCCGGCGGACGGTCGTCCGCAGCGGGGTCGGCGGCGGGGGCGGGGTGTTCGTCAGCTCGGCCAGCAGGTCGAGCGGGGGCAGCGGCGGAAGCGGCTGCTGCCGCGTCCGCTCGGGCTCGGTCAGCGCGGACGCCGGCGCGGGCGAAGGCGCGGCCGCGGTGGGCGCCTTCGGCGGTACGGGCGCGGCGGCCGGCTTCGGGGCCTCGGGAGCCCTGGGAGGCGCAGCGGCCGCGCGGGCGGCCTGCTCGGCCTTCTGGTCGGCCGGGATGTCCGCGCGCAGGGGCAGGAAGGTGCTGGTGCGCTCGCTGTCCGCGTCGGCGGCGGAGCGGCCGGAGCCGCCCTTGCCGGTCAGCGAGGACGGGAGCTTCAGCGCGGTCGTGGGCTGGTCGACGGGCGGCCGGACGGCCTTGAACATCGTCGTCGGCTGGTCGACCGGCTTGTCCTCGACGTCGTCGGCGGCGTCCTTGCCGCCGCCGTCGGTGCGCTCGGTGCGGTCGTCGCCGCCGGTGCCGCCGGTGCTGTCCTCGCGGTCGGCGTCGTCCGCGTCGGCGACGGCGGGGGTCGCCGCGTCCGCCGGCTTCGTGTCAACCGGCTTCGCGTCCGCGGCCGGCTTCCGGGCCGCGAACCAGGACTCCGCGGCGGGCTTCTCCGCCGCGGCTGCCTTCTCCGCGACCGGCTCGTCGTCCGCCGCCTCGGGCCCGGACTCGGAGCCGGAGCCGGAGTCGGCATCCGCATCGGTACCGGTACCGGAGCCGGAGTCGGAGCCGGATTCGGCGCGGGCATCGGAGTCGGCGTCAGAACCGTCCGCCTCCCCGTCGTTCGCCTCCCCGTCGTTCGCGTCCCCGTCGTTCGCGTCCGCCCGGCCCGCGTCCGCGTCGCCCGCGTCCGCGGCTCTCGCCTCGTCGGCGGCGACGGCCGCGTCCGCCACGACCCCGTCGGCCCCGTCGGACGCCTTCGCGGGCGCCCCGGCAGGCGCCGCGGACGCCTCGGCCCCGTCACCGGCCCGTTCCGCCGGCTCCGCCTTCTCCGGCTCATCCGCCGTCGCCACCCACGCCGCCACGGCGGCCTTCAGGCGGTCGCTCTCGGGCTCCGGGGCCTTCTCCGCGCCGGACTCGGCCTCGGAGGTCTCAGCGGCCTCCGCGGCCTTCCCGGCGTCGGTCGTCTCCGGCTCCCGGGACTCCTCTTCGCGCTCCGGGCGCTCCTGCGCCGGCGCGTCGTCCTCGGGGGTCCGCGGCGTCAGGGTCTTGAAGACGGCCGTCGGCTGGTCCACCTGAACCGCCGACGCCCGCGACGGCGCAACCGAAGCCGCCGACGAGGCGTCCGAATCATGGAGAACGGAAAGCCGAGGATCCCTGCCGCCGCCGCCCGAGGCCGCCGTCTCCTGAGACGACCCCTGCTGCTCCGCCTTGTCGGGGGACTCGCCCGCCACCGTGCCTCCTCCATGCGTCGTGCGTACGTACGGACCGTGTACCGGTCCGTGTACCAGTGTCCTGTGTGAACCCCTTGGCCCCCGTGCTAGACGAGAACGACATACCTACTGGTTCCCGGATGAACCACCCAGGCACTCTCGACAGATGAATGTGAGAGGGGTCACCCTGTCATTCATCCACGCGGGGAGGCATGGATGGGCAGGAGCCGCAGAACCATTCCGGAGGAGCTTCTGCTGCTCGCTCTGGACCCGACCACGGGTACCACAGCGCAGCCGCAGTCGCTCGACCTCGGCCTGGCCGGAGCACAGCTAGTGGAGCTGGCGATGGCAGGCCGGATAGCCCCTGACGGGGATCGTATCGCCGTGGTGATGCCACGGCCGACCGGAGATCCGACCTTGGACTCCGCACTGGAGCTGCTGCGCAGGCGTGGCAGTCCGGTTCGGGCCGTCCACTGGATCGGCGGACCCCGACTGGGGCTCCGCCAGACGTATCTCTCGCATCTGGAGCGATGCGGCATGGTGCATGCCGTGGAGGGCCAGATGTGCGGGGTGTTGCCGACGACTCGCTACCAGGCGACGGACACGGCGATCAGTCGGGAGATCCGCTCCCGGCTGGACAGTGCGATCCGCACCGGCGTACCGCCGGACCCGCGGACCGCGGCGCTCGCCGCGCTGGCCCACGCGGTCGGTCTCGGCAAGCACCTCTACCCCGGCAACGAAGGACGGTCGTCGCGGTCCCGGCTGCGCGATCTGATCCGGCACGACCCCATGGGCGGACTCGTGGCGCACGCCGTGATGGACGTCCAGAACGGCGCGGCGGCACAGCCGCGCCGGAGCGCCGCGGGTGTCCCGGCGCAGCCTCGCGGCAGCATGGCCCGCGCGGCGGCGCACTAGCACCCCGGGCACAGCACAGAACCAACCCGGGAGCCGCACAGGTGTGCGGGGCGGTCTGGACGGCCGCCCCGCACACGCGCGCTTGCCGCGCTTCCCCCGGGGGTCCGGTGGTCCGCCGCGCAAACGGCGTGGTCGCGGGCGGTGTGGTCGTTTCCCAGCGCACACCCGGCTTTTGGTGGCAGTCTGCCAAGCGGTAGATACCCACAGCTACGCAGCAGACAGCCGGAGGTGCAGTTTCCGTGGCGTCCAACGTCAACCCCACCGTCAGGCGACGCCGATTGGGCCAGGAGCTGCGCAAGCTCCGGGAAGCGAAGAACATGACGGCGGAGCAGGTCGCCGAACGTCTCCTCGTCTCCCAGTCCAAGATCAGCCGGCTGGAGAACGGCCGTCGCTCCATCAGCCAGCGCGATGTGCGCGACCTCTGCGGTGTGTACGAGGTCGAGGACGAGCGCATGGTCGACTCGCTCATGCAGATGGCCAAGGACTCGCGCCAGCAGGGCTGGTGGCACGCCTTCGGCGACATCCCGTACAGCGTCTACATCGGTCTGGAGACGGACGCGGAGAGCCTGCGGATGTACGAGCCGCAGATCATCCCCGGGCTGCTCCAGACCCACGCGTACGCGGAAGCGGTCATCACGGGCGCGCTGCCCGAGTCGACGCCCGCGGACATCGAGAAGCGGGTCACGGTCCGCACCCGCCGCCAGGAGCGCATCCGGGACGAGGAGCGTCCGCTGCGTCTGTGGGCGGTCATCGACGAGGGCGCGCTGCACCGGATCGTGGGCAGCCGGCAGTTGATGGTGGAGCAGTTGGAACACCTCATCGAGCAGTCGCACCTGCCGCACGTCACGGTGCAGGTGATCCCGTTCGAGATGGGCGCGCACCCGGGGATCAGCGGGCAGTACTCGATCCTGGAGTTCCCGGACACGTCCGACTCCAGCGTGGTCTACATCGAGGGCGTGACGAGCGACCTGTACCTGGAGAAGGCGCAGGACGTCGGCAAGTACAGCGTCATGTACGAGCACCTGCGGGCGCAGGCGCTGAACGTCGAGCAGACCCGCGACTTCATCTCGGAGATGGTGAAGAAGCACGCCAGGGGCTGATCCGGGGTGTTCGGGGCCGGGTCGCGAGACCCGTGTCCCGGGCCCGGAAGGCGCTGCTCCGGGGGTCCGAAATGCGGCGGGGCGGGTACGGTACACGGCGTACTCGCTCCCACGGAAGCCCCGTTGGAATATGCCACTCGGACGTGTGAACGCCGGTCACGGTGGACGGGACCGACGAGTAGCGTCGATCACGCCGGCGAGAACGTTGGCGCGACACATCCACTGGCAGAACCGGAGCTGAGCAGCATGGCGATTATTCAGGGTGGCACCGACACCTGGACGAAGTCCTCGTACTCCGGAGGGAACGGGGCCTGCGTCGAAGTGAAGTCCCCCCTCGTGACCGCGATCGCGGTGCGCGACTCCAAGGCCCCCGAGGGCCCCTCCCTCTCTTTCGGACCGGGATCGTGGAACGCCTTCGTCGGCGAGGTCAGCAACGGGGCCCTCTGAGCCCCGCCGCTCGACGTCGTCCGCAGTGTGCAAGAGCCCTCTCGACCGGTCCGCCGTCCTGGCCGAGGGGGCTCGGCCTTTTTCTCTCCGCGCGGTGCCCCTCCCCCGATCGCCCGCTACCGCAGCCGGTCCACGTACAGGTCGGTTCCCGGCACCGTGGGGATGAAGGGGGCCACCAGTTCCACCCGGGCCGTTGCGCCGCCCACCGTCTCCAGGTCCGCGAAGTGGTCCGTCCAGCATTCCGCGGGGTTCCGTTCCAGGAACCACAGCAGGGTGAGGCGGGTGTCGACGCCCTCGACCTGCTTCACGTACGTCATGCGGTCGCCGGGCAGCGGGGTCGGGCGGAAGACGGTGATCATCGCCGCCGGGGAGCCGGCGAGGCGGCGGGGGAGTTCCCGGCTCCTGAGGTGTGCGAGGAGGGTCGCGCGCTCCTCGGGGCCCTCCGTGTCGACGACCTGGAGGATCAGCCCCGCGTAGGGGTGGTCGAGGGCGTGGAAGTCGCGCGGGCCGGCCGCCCCGTCCCGGTAGACGGTCGCCTCGTGGTCCTGGAACGCCGTGAAGACGTGGGTGCGTTCCTGGTGGACGCGGGCGTCGCGGTTGAGGCGCTTGTTGATGCCGACGGTCCACTTCATGTGGTCGTCGTAGCGGCCCTCGGTGATCCAGTACGTGGAGAGGTAGCAGCCGGCGGTGACGGGCCGGGCGACGGCGGACTTCTCCGGGACGCGGAGCTCCTGGAGTTCGCGGGTGGCGACCCAGCGGCGGCCCGCGTACATCCAGGGCATCGCCATGGCGCCGGCGTAGTAGTGGTCGTCCTCGTACCAGCGGTTGTAGGCGTACTCGTGGCCCGGGTGCGGCTCGACCATGGTGATCAGGGCGTGGCCGGGGCGCACCCCGTACGGGCCGACGGACGCCAGCTCCGCGTACGTGTCGCTGCGGGTCTCCTCGCTCACACTCGCACCTCTTCCCAAGTCGGTGACGGGGACCTAACCTGACCACCACTCTGACGGACCGTCAGATACTTGGCCAGGCTTGAGAGGGGTCCGGATGCTGCTCCAGGGGAAGACGGTCGTCGTGTCGGGCGTCGGCGCGGGGCTCGGCCACCGCGTCGCCGAGGCGGTCGTGCGGGACGGCGGGAACGCGGTCCTCGGCGCCCGGACCGAGGCCAATCTCGCCAAGTCCGCCGCCGAGCTGGACCCGGAGGGCCGGCGTACGGCCTACCGGGTCACGGACATCACCGACGAGGGGCAGTGCGAGGCCCTCGCCGCCCTCGCCACCGAGCGCTTCGGCGGGATCGACGCGGTGGTGCACGTCGCCGCCTGGGACTCCTACTTCGGCGGCCTGGAGGACGCCGACTTCGCCACCTGGCAGGGGGTCCTGGACGTCAACCTGCTCGGGACCCTGCGGATGACCCGGGCCTGCCTGCCGGCGCTCAAGGTGCGCGGGGGGTCGGTCGTCCTGATCGGCACGCAATCGGCGGTGGCCGCGCCCTCGCAGGTGCGGCAGGCCGCGTACGGGGCCTCGAAGGGGGCGCTGACCTCGGCGATGTACTCGCTGGCGCACGAGCTGGGGCCGTACCGGATCCGGGTCAACACCGTGCTGCCCGGCTGGATGTGGGGCCCGCCGGTGCAGGCCTTCGTCCAGTTCACCGCGCACACGGAGCAGGTCCCGGAGGAGGAGGTGCTCGCCCGGCTCACCGAGCGGATGGCGCTGCCCGAGCTGGCGACCGACGGGGACGTGGCGGAGGCGGCGGCCTTCCTGGCCTCGGACCGGGCGCGCGCGATCACCGGGCAGTCCCTGCTCGTCAACGCGGGTGAGCTGATGCGCTGATGCGCTGATACCCGCAGGAACCTTCCGGTCCCCCTCCGATCGCCCTCGGAGATCATTCATGGACATGAACAAGGGTCAGTAAACAGAACGATTTTACTGTCCCTTGACCCTCCATTGCATTGTCTCTGCCTTGCGGCGCGCCACACCATGAACGGCGTTCACAAGGCGGACCGGACCCCTGGAGGGGACTCCATGAACAGTCTCGACTGGGCCTCGCGATCGGCGTCTGGTCCCACAGGCGGGTGGACACCGTCTCCGACTTCTTCACCGCCGGCGGGCGGATGCCCTGGTGGCTCTCCGGCATCTCCCACCACATGTCGGGCTACAGCGCGGTGATGTTCACCGGCTACGCGGGCATCGCCTTCACCTACGGCGTCACGTCCTACGTCACCTGGTCCTTCCCCATCGCCATCGGCATCGCGATCGGCGCGAACCTCTTCGCGCCCCGGCTCAACCGGCTGCGCTCCCGCCTGAAGGTGGCCTCCCCGCTCGAGTACCTCAAGGACCGCTACAACCTCCCCACCCAGCAGGCCCTCGCCTGGTCCGGGGTGCTGCTGAAGATCGTCGACGTCGGCGCCAAGTGGGCCGCCATCGCCACCCTGCTCTCCGTCTTCACCGGCATCTCCCTCAACCAGGGCATCCTCATCACCGGTGTCGTCACCGGCATCTACTGCACCGTCGGCGGACTGTGGGCCGACGCCCTCACCGAACTCGGCCAGTTCGTCATCCAGCTGCTCGCCGGCGTCGCCATGCTCGTCGCCGTCCTGGGCGAGCTCGGCGGCTTCAGCGCGCTGTGGACCGTGTGGGACCGGCCCGAGCTCCAGGGCCACACCGCGCCGACCGCCGGCCCGTACACGCTGACGTTCCTCCTCGCCTACCTCTTCATCAAGACCTTCGAGTACAGCGGCGGCATGTGGAACCAGGCCCAGCGCTACATGGCCACCCCCAGCGCCCGCGAGGCCACCCGCTCCGGCCGGCTGTCCGCGCTGCTCTGGTTCGTCTGGCCGCTGGTCCTCTTCTTCCCCATGTGGGTCGCGCCGCTGCTCGTCGACCCGAAGAAGCCCGACGCCTCCGACGCGTACGCCCTGATGACCGAGCAGCTGCTCCCGCACGGTCTGCTCGGTCTCGTCGTCGTCGGCTTCTTCTCGCACACGATGGCCATGTGCTCCTCCGACGCGAACGCCATCGCGGCCGTCTTCACCCGCGACATCGCCCCGGCCGTCAGCAGGGCCGCCCGCGGCTGGAGCCAGACGGCCGGGCTGCTCGCCGCGCGGTGGTCGACGATCGCCTTCCTCGCGCTGTCGATGGCCGTCGCCACGCAGGTGAACTCCCCCACGTTCAAGGACATCATCACCGTCGTCATCAAGTGGGTCGCCGGCCTCATGGGGCCGATCGCGATCCCCTTCATGCTCGGCCTGCTCCGCACCTTCCGGAAGTCCGGCCCCACCGCGGCGCTCGTCTCCTGGGCCGCCGGCCTCTTCGTCTTCTGGCTCACCAACTACGGCCTCGACGGCATCGAGCTCCAGATCCAGATCGTCGCGCCGCTCGCCACGTCCCTCGTCCTGTACGTGCTCGTCGGCCTTCTCCGGCCCGAGGACACCCCGGAGCGGGACGCCCTGCTCGCCCGGCTCGGCGGCGACCCGGAGGACGAGGGCGGCGCCGCCCTCCCCGCGCAGGGCGGCGCACGGGCCGATCAGCCCCAGGGGTGAGCCGCCCGCCCCGGACGGCGGCTCCCGTCAGCCCCTCGGGTAGCGCGCCAGCCAGCCCGGCGACGACTCCACCGGGCCGTGCAGGGCGGCCCCCTGCGTCATCTCCATCGCGAAGTCGTCCGCGATCTCCAGCACCGTCGCACGGCCCTCCAGCTCGGCCAGCCAGGCCGGCGGGAGGGCCGTCTCGCCGTGCAGGGCGCCGAGCAGCGCGCCCGTCAGCGCCCCGGTCACCGCCGACGGCCCGTCGTGGTTCACCGCGAGCCGCAGCCCGTGCCGGACGTCCTCGCCGACCAGCGCGCAGTACACGGCCGCCGCCAGCTGCCCCTCGGCCCGGTCCGCGGCCGCCCCGAGGGCGGCCACCCGCTCCGGATCGGGGGCCCCTTCGCGTACGGCTCCGAGGGCGCGGCCCAGCGCCTCGGTGACCGGCTCGTGGCCGGAGCGCTCCGCCAGCTGCCCGAGGGCCCGCTCGACGGCCGCCTCCACGGAGCCGCCGCGCGCCAGGCCGTGGACGACGACCGCGAAGGCGCCGGCGGCGAGGCCGGCGGCCGGGGCACCGTGGGTCTGCACGGCGCACTCCACGGCCAGCTGGCAGACGAGCTGCGGCTCCCAGCCGACGAGCAGCCCGAAGGGCGCGGAGCGGACCACGGCGCCGGAGTCGGCGGCCTCCGGGTTCTTGGGCTTGTCGAGGGTGCCGAGGATCTCGTCGCCGAGGCCGGTGAGGCAGGCGCGGGACGGGTCGCGGCGGGCGTAGAGCCACTCCTCGCCGGCGAGGAAGCCGTTGTCCTTGCGGCGCTCGTCGGGGCCCCAGTCGCGCTGGGTGGCGGCCCAGCGGAGATGGGCCCGGTGGACGTCGGTGGGCGGGTGCCAGGCGCCGGTGTCCCGGCGGACCTGAGCGCGGATCAGGCCGTCGACGGTGAAGAGCGCCATCTGCGTGGCGGCGGTGACGGCGCCGCGGCGCCCGAAGGCGGGCGCGGGCTCCCCGAGTCCGTCAGGTCCGTGCCGCTCCAGGATCTCGGCGAGGGTGAGCCCGGCGACCCCGGCGCCCAGGGCGTCGCCGAGGGCTCCGCCGAGCAGACAGCCCCGTACGCGGGCGCGGAAGTCCTGCTGTTCGGCGCGGCCCCACACGGCCGCGGCTGTCGTGGCCACGACGTGCCCTCCCCCCGTAGACCGGTCTGCGCAGCACTGTAATGGACCGGGTACGTCCGCTCGGGGTCCGGAACGTTATGCGATCCGAAGCCTTTCAGTCCACTTTCGACCGTAGTTCACCTGAGGTTTGAGCATGACTTGAACGATCCGCGTCATGAACGCCCTGACTCGCGTCACGACCCTCCCCACCGCGGTCCTCGCGGCCGCCCTGCTCACCGGCCTCGTCGCCCCGACCGCCGCCGCGCACCCCCACGACCGGCACCGGGACGAGCGGCGCGTCCCCTTCACCGCCGCGACCGTCACCGAGAACACCGGCGGCACCTACACCGTCGCCTGGAACGCCCCCGGCACCCGCGGGGTCACCGTCCGCACCGGCGGACGTACCGTCGCCCGCGGCGGCGCCACCGGCTCCGTCACCGTCTCCGGACTCGCCCCCACCGACCGGCGCTGGTTCGACCTGGTACCCGACCGGGGGACCCCGCTGCACCTCGCCGACCGGCTGATCCGCCTCCAGGGCACGGTCAACTTCCGCGACGCCGGCGGCTACCGCACCACCGACGGCCACTGGGTGAGGATGGGCGAGGTCTACCGCTCCGACTCCCTGGACAGGCTCACCGACGCCGACCTCGCCAAGCTGCGGCGCCTCGGCGTACGGACGGTCTTCGACCTGCGCATGGAGTCCGAGCGGACCACCGCGCCGGACCGCGTCCCGGCCGGCGCCACCCACGTCGTCGCCGACGTCCTCGCCGGCACCGGCACGTTCACCTCGATGCCGAAGAGCCCCGCCGAGGCCGAGGCGATGATGGTCGAGGGCAACCGCTTCATGGTGAGCGGCGGCACCGCCCGCACCGCCTACACCACCGTCTTCGACGGCATCGGCACCGACCGCAGGCGCGGCGTCCTCTTCCACTGCACCGCCGGCAAGGACCGCACCGGCTGGTCGAACGCCGCCCTGCTCACCGCCCTCGGGGTCCCCGAGGAGACGGTCATGGCCGACTACCTGGCCAGCAACACCTACCGGGCCGCCGCCAACGAGGCGGTCCTCTCCCACCTCCCGGCCGCCCAGGCCGCCGTCTACAAGCCGCTCCTCGACGTCCGCCCCGCGTACCTCAACGCGAGCTTCGACGAGGTCGAGGAGGAGTTCGGCTCCTTCCGCGGCTACCTGCGGAAGGGCCTCGGCATCGACGAGCGGGAGCTCAAGGAGCTGAAGAAGGACCTGCTGGTCGGCTGACCCCGCTACTCCCGCGGAAGGACCGGCAGCAGTTCCGGGAGGTGTCCGTCCGAGGCCCTCGCCGTGCGCTGCCGCTCCTCGGGCACGTCGCCGTAGAGGGTCGTCCGGGGCTTCGCCGGGCGGCCCGCCGCCTCGGCGATGGCCTCGAGGTCCTGGATCGAGCGGTAGGAGCCGTAACTCGACCCGGCCATGCGGGAGATCGTCTCCTCCATCAGGGTCCCGCCGAGGTCGTTGGCGCCCGAGCGGAGCATCTCGGCGGCGCCCTCGGTGCCGAGCTTCACCCAGCTGGTCTGGATGTTGGGGATGTGCGGGTGGAGGAGGAGGCGGGCCATCGCGATGACCGCGCGGTTGTCGCGGGCGGTCGGGCCCGGGCGGGCGATGCCGGCGAGGTAGACCGGCGCGTTCGTGTGGATGAAGGGCAGCGTCACGAACTCGGTGAAGCCGCCCGTCTCCTGCTGGATGCGGGAGAGGGTGCGGAAGTGGCCCAGCCAGTGCCGGGGCTGGTCGACGTGCCCGTACATCATCGTCGAGGAGGAGCGGATGCCCAGCTCGTGGGCGGTGGTGACGACCTCGATCCAGGTGGCGGTGGGCAGCTTGCCCTTGGTGAGGACCCAGCGGACCTCGTCGTCGAGGATCTCGGCGGCGGTGCCGGGGATCGAGTCGAGTCCGGCCTCCTTGGCGGCGGTGAGCCACTCCCGGATGGACAGGCCGGTGCGGGTGGCGCCGTTGACGACCTCCATCGGGGAGAAGGCGTGGACGTGCATGCCGGGGACGCGCTCCTTCACCGCGCGGGCGATGTCGAAGTAGGCGGTGCCGGGCAGGTCGGGGTGGATCCCGCCCTGCATGCAGACCTCGACGGCGCCGACGTCCCAGGCCTGGGCGGCGCGGTCGGCGACCTGGTCGAGGGAGAGCGTGTAGGCGTCGGCGTCGGTGCGGCGCTGGGCGAAGGCGCAGAAGCGGCAGCCGGTGTAGCAGACGTTGGTGAAGTTGATGTTCCGGGTGACGATGTAGGTCACCTCGTCGCCGACGGTGGACCTGCGGACGTCGTCGGCGATCCGGGTCAGCGCGTCGAGCGCGGGCCCGTCGGCGTGCAGCAGGGCGAGCGCCTGCGCGTCGCTGAGCCTGGTCGGGTCGTCGGCGGCGACGGCGAGGGCCTCACGGACGTCGGCGTCGACGCGCTCGGGGACCATGCCGGGGGCGGCGGCCTCGCGCAGGGCGTCCCAGTCGCCGTAGACCTCGTCGAAGTCCTCGCGGCGGTCGTGGGTGCGGCCGGTGGTGTCGATCGTGCGGTGCAGATCGGTGCGGCCGGCGGCGGTGAACGCCTCGTCCGGCTCCTGCCACGGCAGACCCCGCACCGGCGCGTCCGGGTTCGCGAGGCCGGTCTCCGGGTCGGCCAGGGCCCGCACGTGCGGCAGCAGCCGGGGGTCCAGCCACGGCTCGCCGCGGGTGACGAACTCCGGGTAGACGCAGAGCCGTTCGCGCAGCTCGAAACCGGCCGCGGCGGACCGGGCGGCCAGCTCCTCGATGCGGGGCCAGGGCCGCTCGGGGTTGACGTGGTCGATGGTGAGCGGCGAGACACCGCCCCAGTCGTCGATGCCGGCGGCGATCAGCCGCTCGTACGCGGAGTCGACGAGGTTCGGCGGTGCCTGGAGGCAGGCCGAGGGCCCCATGATGTGCCGGGCGACGGCGACGGTCGCGACCAGGTCGTCCAGCTCGGCGTCCGGCATCCCGCGCATCGCCGTGTCCGGCTTGGCGCGGAAGTTCTGGATGATCAGCTCCTGCACCGAGTGGTACGCCCGCGCCACCCGCCGCAGCGCGAACAGCGACTCGGCCCGCTCCTCCAGCGTCTCGCCGATGCCGAGGAGGAGGCCGGAGGTGAAGGGGACGGAGGAGCGGCCGGCGTCCTCCAGGACCCGCAGCCGCACCGCGGGCTCCTTGTCCGGCGAGCCGTAGTGCGGCCCGCCGGGCTCGGACCACAGGCGGGTCGCGGTCGTCTCCAGCATCATCCCCATCGACGGCGCCACCGGCTTGAGGCGCTGGAAGTCGGTCCAGGACAGCACACCGGGATTCAGGTGGGGCAGGAGTCCGGTCTCCTCCAGGATGCGGATGGCCATGGCCCGGACGTAGGCGAGGGTGTCGTCGTAGCCGTGCGCGTCGAGCCACTCGCGGGCCTCGGGCCACCGGTCCTCCGGCTTGTCGCCCAGCGTGATCAGGGCTTCCTTGCAGCCCAGTTCCGCACCCCGGCGGGCGATCTCCAGGACCTCGTCGGGGGACATGAACATCCCGTGCCCGTCCCTGCGCAGCTTGCCGGGGACGGTCACGAACGTGCAGTAGTGGCACTTGTCCCGGCACAACCGGGTCAGCGGTATGAACACGCTCTTCGAGTACGTGATGACCCCCGGCCGCCCCGCGGCCTCCAGGCCCGCGTCGCGGACCCGCCCCGCCGAGGCCACCAGGTCCGCCAGATCCCCGCCCCGCGCCCGCAACAGCACGGCCGCCTCGCCGACATCGAGGGCGACCCCGTCCCGCGCCCGCTTCAGAGCACGGCGCATCGCGTTCGCGGAGGGGCGGGCTTCCTGGTCATCCGTCATGGACCGAGCATACGAGCGGGTGCCGGGAGCAGGCTTCGGGTCCCCGCAGGAAGCGGCGGATCCGGCCACCCGGCCGTCCGTCCGTCTCCCCGCCTCCGCCCCGCCCACCGGCCGGCGCTCAGAGGTACTCGGCGTAGGCGTCCAGGACGCGCAGGACCTCCGCCTCGCCCTCGGGCGGGAGCTGGAGGACGACCTCCTGGCAGCCCAGCTCCGCGTAGTGGTCGAGCTTGCCCCTGGTCGGGAGGACCGCGTACGGGACGACCTCCAGGGCCTTGGGGTCGCGGCCCGCCTCCTCCCACGCCTCCCTGAGGACCGGCAGCGCCTCGGTCAGGCCGCGGCCGCCGATCGGCATCCAGCCGTCCGTCTGCGCGGCGATCTGCGCGAAGGTCCTCGGGCCCGCCGCACCGCCCAGCAGGATGCGGGGCGCGCCGCCCGCGGGCTTCGGCCAGGCCTCCGAGGGGCGGACGGAGTGGCCGAACGCGCCCTCGTACGCGGTCGGTTCCGGTGCCCAGAGGGCGCGCATCAGGTCGAGGCGGTCGCGGCCGAGCTCCCGGCGGGTCGACCACTCGACGCCGTGGTCGGCGGCCTCCTCCTTGTTCCAGCCGAAGCCGAGACCGAGGGTGAAGCGGCCCCCGGAGAGGTGGTCGAGGGTCGCGATCTGCTTCGCGAGGGCGATCGGGTCGTGCTCGGTGATCAGCGTGATGCCGGTGCCGAGCGCCAGGCGCTCGGTGACCGCCGCGGCCTGGCCGAGGGCCACGAGCGGATCGAGGGTGCGGCCGTACTCGCGGGGCAGTTCACCGCCCGCCGGGTAGTCGGTGTCCCGGGCCACGGGGATGTGGGTGTGCTCGGGGAGGTAGAGCCCGCCGAACCCGCGCTGTTCGAGTTCGCGCGCGAGCCGCACGGGGCTGATGGTCTCGTCGGTCAGGAAGATCGTGGTCGAGATCCGCATAGCGGCACGGTAGGGCGTACGGCGTGGATTTCCGAGGGGTACGACGCACCCGTGTGCCGCGTCGGCCGAACGGGCGCGGGCACGCGCCGGGTGCGCGCGGGCGGGCGGAAATACCCGGGCGGGGTCGGGCGGCGGGGCCTAGCGTGTGGCCGTGCTGAAGCGAATCGAGACGTATTACGACGCCGTTCCCCGTTCCGCCGCCCGCGCCGAGGAGTTCGGGCCGCTGACCCTGTTCGTGCGGGAGGGGCCCGGCTGGCCGTACTACGCGCGGCCCTCCCTCGGGTACGAGGGGGAGGTGACCGTCGCCGACGTGGACCGGGTGCGGGCGCGGCAGCGGGAGCTGGGGGCGCCCGAGGCGTTCGAGTGGGTGGCGGAGACGACGCCGGGGCTGCGGGCGGCCGTGGAGGCGAGCGGGCTCGCCGTGCACGAGCATCCGCTGATGGTCCTGGAGGGCGAGGCCCTGCCGGTGGCCGGGCCCGAGGACGTCACCGTGCGGATGGTCGGCGCGCGCGATCCGTTCCTGGCGAGCGCGGTCGCCGCGCCGTACGCGGCGTTCGGAGCCGAGCCGGGGCCGGAGGTGGTGGGCCAGGTCGCGGACCGGATCACGGCGGGTCTGACGCATCTTTCGGCGGCGCTGGACGACACCGGCGCCGCGCTCTCGGCCGGGCAGCACCAGCCGGTCGGGGGCGTCTCCGAGGTCGTCGGCGTCGGCACCGTCCCGGCGGCCCGGCGCCGGGGCCTCGGGCTCGCGGTGACGGCGGCCCTGGTGGCCGACGCCCGGTCCCGGGGCGTGGACCTGGTGTTCCTGTCGGCGTCGGACGGGGACGTGGCGAGGCTCTACGGGGGGCTCGGCTTCCGCACGGTCGCGACCGCGCTCATCGCGGAGGCGTGACGCGGGGGGGGGCGGACGGCGCCGGGGACCGGTCGCGGCGGGTGCGGTGCCCCGGGTCGGGTCGTGAGCATCCGAGGCGTCGGGGGCATGGCCGGGTGCGGCCGGTGCGGCGGCGGGCTCGTAACCGGATCGCCGTCGTCCGCGTTGGTGCGGGCATGAAGAAGATGCTCACCGCAGTCGCCCTGACCTGTTTCGCCGCGTCCGGCGGCCTCGCCGCCGCCGGGACCGCCGCCGCCGACGCGAGTCTGCCGTCGGTGGTGCCGCTCAGCGGCGTCCTGACCCCGAAGGCCAAGCCGGCCGGTACGCCCGACCTGCCGCCGGCGAACGCGGCGGTGGAGCGCCTGCTGCCCGGACACCACTGAGCCGTACGCGGACGAAGGCGGCGGGACCCCCCACGGGCCCGCCGCCTTCGTGTCTCTGCGACTCAGGTGCCTACGACGCTCAGTCGGCGACGACCAGCGACGGGGTCTCCTTCGTCAGGACCTCGCCCCGGAAGAAGGCGGGGCTGCGGCGCTGCATGACCAGCATGATCACCACGCCGATGAGCAGCAGGCCGACGCCGATCACGAAGACCGAGCCGACGCCGAAGACCGCGGAGCCGGAGCCGTAGGCCGGGTCCCACATGTCGTAGAGGGTCTTGCCGAAGACGGCGGTGAGCATGAGCCCGCCGAGGAGCGGCATCAGGCCCTTGTAGGCGAAGTCCCGGCCGGAGCGGAAGAGCTCGCCGCGGAAGTACCAGACGCAGGCGAAGGCCGTCAGCGCGTAGTAGAAGCAGATCATCAGGCCGAGCGCGTAGATGGTGTCGACCAGGACGTTCTCGCTGAGCAGGGTCATCACGGTGTAGAAGGCGCCGGTGGCGACTCCGGCGACGATCGTGGCCTTGCCGGGGGTCTTGAAGATCGGGTGGACCTTGGTGAAGGACTTGGGCAGGGCCTCGTAGGTGGCCATGGCGAGCACCGTGCGGGCGACCGGGATGAAGGTCGTCTGGAGGCTGGCGGCGGCCGAGGCGAGGACCGCGACGAAGAGCAGCACGCCGAGCGTGGGGCCCATGACCGGGCCGGCGAGGGCGGCGAAGACGTTGTCGGAGGTCTCCGGGTTGGCGAGGCCGAGGCCCTTCTCGCCGGAGCCGACGACCATCTGGGCGGCGATGCCGGTGGCCAGGTAGGAGCCGACCAGGACGACCATCGCGATGAGCGCGGCGCGGCCGGGGGTCTTGGCGCTGCCGGTGGTCTCCTCGTTGGTCGCCATGCAGGCGTCCCAGCCCCAGTACATGAAGATCGAGAGCGAGAGGCCGGCGGTGAAGGCCGCGAAGGACTGGACCGCGAAGGGGTTCATCCAGGACCAGGAGAAGTCGACCGAGGTCTCGAAGGAGCCGGCCTTCGTCAGGGCCATGCCCACGAAGACGGCGAGCACGACGAGCTGGAGGCCGACGAGGGTGTACTGGACGCCCTTGGTGGCGGTCATGCCGCGGTAGCTGATCGCGGTGGCCGCGGCGATGAGGGCGAGGCAGGTGACGATGTGGACGGCCTTGTTGTCGTCCAGGGCGGCGATGGACTCGCTGCCGCTGATCTCACCGGCGAGGAGCCAGAAGTAGGAGGTCGCGACGCCCGCCAGGTTGGAGAGGACGATGATCGTCGCGATGACGAGGCCCCAGCCGCACATCCAGCCGATCCTGGGCCCGAAGGCCTTCACGGTCCAGGTGAACGAGGTGCCGCAGTCGGGCATGACCCGGTTGAGCTCGCGGTACGCGAAGGCGACGAGGAGCATCGGGAGGAAGCCGGCGAGGAAGATCGCGGGCATCTGCAGGCCGACCTCGCCGGCGGTGGAGCCCAGCGTCGAGGTCAGGCAGTAGACCGGGGCGACGGTCGAGATGCCGATGACGGCGCTGCCGAGGAGGCCGACGGAGTTCCCGCCGAGCCCTTTGGTACGGACGCCGTTGGCATCGGCCGCGCCGTCGCCGCCACCCGGAGCGTTGACGCCCCTTACCGTGTCTCCGGCCTGGGGCCGCGCATCCAGCTGAGTCATGAACAGGACGTTAAGTGCTGCGGTTTCCATATGCGGAGGATCTGAATCCGTGTACTCGATCGATCGCCGCCTTGCATTGTCCGGGTCGAAGCGGGCGCACGCCAATGATTGAAAGATCGACCATCGGAACGGACCGACCAACTGGTAGGTCGGTCGATCCGTGTCCGATATGCGGGAACCGCAGCTCGGTCCGAAATGTCCGTTTAGAAATTTTCCCGAGGAATTTTCGCGGTCGCCGTCAGCCCGGCCACACCACCGCCTGCAGCTCGCTGTAGGCGTGCAGCGCGTACGAGCCCACGTCCCGTCCGACCCCGCTCCGCTTGAATCCGCCGAACGGCGCCTCCATGTTCCGTCCGATCGTGTTCACGCCCACCCCGCCGGCCCGCAGCCGGGCCGCGATCCGGAAGGCGCGGGCCACGTCGCCCGACCACACGTAGTCGAGGAGCCCGTAGTCGCTGTCGTTGGCGAGCGCGATCCCCTCCTCCTCGTCGTCGAAGGGGACCACCACCACGACCGGCCCGAAGATCTCCTCCCGCACCACCCGCATCTCGTTCGTGCAGTCGGCGAGCAGCGTCGGGGCGACGTAGAAGCCCTTGGGGAGGTCCGGCCGCTCGCCGCCCGCGACGACCCGCGCCCCCTCCTTCCGGCCGAGCTCCACGTACGCCTCCACCCGGTCGCGGTGGGCCGCCGAGATCACCGGGCCGACGACCGTGCCCCTCTCCGCCGGGTCCCCCACCGTCATGTGGGCCAGATAGCCGGTGAGCTTCTCGACCAGCCGCTCGTAGATCCCGCGCTGGGCGAGCACCCGGGTCGGGGCCGTGCAGATCTGCCCGCTGTAGAAGGAGAAGGTCGTCCCGATGCCCAGTACCGCCGAGTCGAGGTCGGCGTCGTCGAGGACGAGCGCGGCGCCCTTGCCGCCCAGCTCCATCAGCTGCCGCTTGAGGGTGCGGCCGCAGACCTCGCCGATCGCCTGCCCCACCGCCGTGGAACCGGTGAACGACACCATGTCGACGTCCGGGGAGTCCACGGCGGCCTGCCCGGCCTCCGCCGAGGAGCCCGTGACCACGTTGACGACGCCCGGCGGGACGCCCGCCTCCTCCAGCGCCCGCGTCATCGCGTACACGGAGAGCGGATCCTGCGGGGCGGGCTTCACCAGGACCGTGTTGCCCATGGCGAGCGCGGGGGCGACCTTGCCCGCCGGGTTGGCCCAGGGGTTGTTGTACGAGGTGATGCAGGTGACGACGCCGACCGGGCGGCGCACCGCGACCGCGCCGAACACCCCGGCCTTCCCCATCGGGCCGGCCTCGTTGATCTGCGGGGGCAGCGCCTGCTCGACCGGCTCCATCGCCCCGCGGGCGTACCGCCGGAACCGGGCGGCGCCGACGGCCACCTGCATGCCGCGCGCGGTGCCGGTGGTGGCGCCGGTCTCCGCGCGGGCCAGGAGCGTGTTCGCCTCGGCGTCCCTCGCCATCAGGTCGGCGGCCCGGTCGAGGATCGCCGCCCGCTCCTCCGGCCGCGTCCGGGACCAGGAGGCGAAGGCCTCGCGGGCCGCGGCGGCCGCCTCGTGCACCTGGGCCCGGGAGGCCTCCGGGGCGAGCCCGACGACCTCCTCGGTGGCCGGGTCGATCACCTCGTAGTGCCCGCCGTCCGGCTCGACCCACTCCCCGCCGATGAAGAGCCTCTGGTTCACCTGGTCGCCACCGTCCTCGTGTCGCGGCCGGAGCGCAGCACCTTTCCCGGTACCGCACCGGTCACCTCGTCGTCCCGCACCGTCTCCACCCCGTTGACCCGCACCGACACGATCCCGACGGCCCGCGAGTCGAGCCGCGGGCTGTCTCCCGGCAGGTCGTGCACGAGGGTCGCCGGTCCGGCGTCGATCCGCTCCGGGTCGAAGAGGACCAGGTCGGCGTGGAAGCCCTCGGCGATCCGGCCCCGCTCGCGGAGCCCGAAGAGCCGCGCCGGGTCGTCGGTCAGCATCCGCACGGCCCGCTCCAGCGGCACCAGCCTCCGGCCGCGCAGGCAGTCGCCGAGGAACCGGGTCGTGTACGGCGCTCCGCACATCCGGTCCAGGTGGGCGCCCGCGTCCGAGCCGCCGAGCAGCACGTCCTCGTGGTCCCAGGTCTCGCGGCGCAGCGCCCAGGAGGCCGGGTCGTTGTCGCTGGGCATCGGCCACAGGACCGTCCGCAGCCCGTCGTTGGCGCAGATCTCGACGAGGCACTCGAAGGCGTCCTGGCCGCGCTCGGCCGCGATGTCGTCGACGACGCGGCCGGTGAGGCCCTCGTTCGCGGGGCTGTAGGTGTCCCCGATGACGTACCGCCCGAAGTGGGCGAGACGCCGGAAGACCCCGGCCTCCTTGGAGTCGGCGCGCCGCAGCATCCCGGCCCGTACGTCCGGGTCGCGGAGCTTCGCGATCCGCTCGGGAACGGGAAGGCCGAGGATCTCGCCCCAGCCGGGGATGAGGTTGAGGGCGCAGAAGGTCCCGAGGGACATGTTCATCGGGGTCAGGATCGGCATGGTGAGGGCGACGATCCGGCCGCCGGACTTCCGGGCCCGCTCGGAGGCGGTGAGCTGGCGCGGGACCCGTTCGGGGACGGCGGCGTCGATGGTGAGGACGTTCCAGTTGAGCGGGCGTCCGGCGGCGGCGGTCATCTCGACGAACAGTTCGATCTCGTCGTCGGAGAACTGGTCGAGGCAGCCGGCCAGGATCGCTTCGAGCTGGGTGCCCTCGTGCTCGCCGACGGCGCGGGAGAGCGCGATGAGCTCCTCGGGGCCGGCGTGCCGGGAGGCGACGGGGGCGCCGTCGCCGTCGGAGTGGGTGGCCGACTGGGTGGTGGAGAGCCCCCAGGCGCCGGCCTCCATGGCCTCCTTGAGGAGGGCCACCATGTCGGCGAGCTGCTCGGGGGTGGGCTGCCCGCCGACGGCGTCGGCGCCCATCACGTACCGGCGCAGGGCGCAGTGGCCGACCATGAAGCCGGCGTTGACGGCGATCCGGCCGTCGAGGGCGTCGAGGTACTCGGCGAACGACGACCAGGACCAGTCGACGCCCTCCTCCAGGGCCTTGAGGGCCATCCCCTCGACCTTGGACATCATGCGGCGCGTGTAGTCGGCGTCCTCGGGCCGGTCCGGGTGGAGCGGGGCGAGGGTGAAGCCGCAGTTGCCGCCGGCGACGGTGGTGACGCCGTGGTTCATCGAGGGGGTGGCGTAGGGGTCCCAGAACAGCTGGGCGTCGTAGTGGGTGTGCGGGTCGACGAAGCCGGGCGTGAGGACGAGGCCGGTGGCGTCCTCGGTGGTCCGGGCCTCCTCGCGGACGGTGCCGGGCTCGGCGACGACGGCGATCCGGCCGTCTCGGATGCCGACGTCGGCGGTGCGGGCGGGGGCGCCGGTGCCGTCCACGACGGTGGCGCCCGTGATCAGGTGGTCGAGCATGACGGTCCCTTTCTGGACGCGGACACGGGTGTGCCCCGGACCGGGGGCCGCCGCGGAACGGCCTCCGGCCGGGGCCGGTACGGGGCGGCGGTCCGGGAAGACACCACCCCGCGCTCGTCGTGCACCGCCCGCCGGCGCGGGGCCCTCAGGCGCCGGCGGACTGACGGAAGCGGGTCGTGCGGTGGACCGGGTCCGTGTCGATCTTCGGGATCACGTGCTCGCCGATCAGCCTGATCGAGTTCATCGTGTCCTCGTACGAGATCCCGATCGGCAGCCCGAAGGAGAGCTGGTCCGCCCCAGCCTGTTCCCACCGCTTGCACTGGGCCAGCACCTCCGAGGGGTCGCCGCAGATCATCAGCTCCTCCTGGATGAGGAGTTCGATGATCTCGGCGGAGTACTCGGGGAGGAGCTCCGGCCACTCGGGGATGCCCTCGGGCCGCGGGAAGGTGTCGTGGTAGCGGAAGAGCAGCGACTGGAGGTAGTTCAGACCGCCGCCGACGGCGATCTCGACCGCCTTGTCGTGCGTCTCGGCGCAGATCGCGGTCGAGGTCACCATGACGTTGTCGTTGACGAAGTCGCCGACGGCCTTGGCCTCCTTGATGGCCGTCTTGTAGGAGTCGAGGACCCACTCCATGTCGGAGACCTTCTGCACGCTGAAGCCCAGGACGCCGAGACCCTTCCTGCCCGCCATGGCGTACGAGGGCGGGGAGCCGGCGGCGTACCACATGGCGGGGTGGGACTTCCCGTACGGCTTCGGCAGGACCTTGCGGGGCGGCAGCGACCAGTGCTTGCCCTGGAAGCCGGGGTACTCGTCCTGGAGCCACATCTTGGGGAACTCGGCGATGGTCTCCTCCCACAGCTCCTTCGTGTGGTTCATGTCGGTGATGCCCGGCATGAACCCGAGGATCTCGTGGGAGCCCGCGCCCCGGCCGGAGCCGAACTCGAAGCGTCCGCCGGAGAGGTGGTCGAGCATGGCGACCTTCTCGGCGACCTTGACCGGGTGGTTGACGGGGGCGAGGGGGTTGAAGATGCCGGAGCCGAGGTGGATCCGGTCGGTGGCGTGGGCGAGGTAGCCCAGGTAGACGTCGTTGGCGGAGAGGTGCGAGTACTCCTCCAGGAAGTGGTGCTCCGAGGCCCAGGCGTACTTGAAGCCCGACCTGTCCGCCTGGATGACGTACTCGGTCTCCTCCATGAGGGCCTTGTGCTCGGCTTCGGGATCGGTCTCGGCGCGCTTGCCGACGTATCCCTGTACGAAGATCCCGAATTCCAAGGGGGTTCACCGTCCTCGTAAGTTTCTGACGAGTCGTCAGATCTGCGATGTGCCCGACTGTCGCACCGAGCGCCACGGGCGTCAATACCTGACGGGTCGTCAGAGAAGACCGAGCCCGGCCAGCCAGCCGCCGTCGATCACGAACGGCTGCCCCGTGATGTACGCCGAGTCGTCCCCGGTCAGGAACAGCGCCAGGGCCGCCACCTCGTCCGGGCGCCCGATCCGCCCCAGCGGCACGAGCCTGCGGTACAGCGCGGCGGTGGCGGCCGGGTCCACACCCTCCGGGTTGCTCATGGGCGTGTCGATGGCGCCGGGGCAGACCGCGTTCACCCGGATCCCCTTCCCGGCCAGTTCGAGTGCGGCCACCCGGGTCAGCCCGAGGACGGCGTGCTTGGAGGCCGCGTACGCCCCGACCCCGGCCATCCCCGTCAGACCGGTGTACGAGGCCGTGTTGACGATCGTCCCGCCGCCGGCCGCGGCGATCTCGGGGGCGACGGCGCGGATGCCGAGGAAACATCCCGTCTGGTTGACGGAGACGATCGCCTGGAACTCCTCCAGCGGGGTGGCGAGCAGCTCGCGGAAGCGGAGGATGCCGGCGTTGTTGACGAGCCCGTCGATCTTCCCGAAGCGCTCCTTGGCGACGGCCACGGCCGCGGCCCAGTCCTCCTCCCTGGCCACGTCCAGGCGGACGGCGACCGCCCGCTCCTTCCCCAGCTCCTCGGCCAGCGCGGCGGCGGCCTCGTCGAGCACGTCCGCGAGGACGACCCTGGCCCCCTCCGCGGCGAACAGCCGGGCCTCCTGCTCCCCCTGCCCGCGCGCCGCGCCGGTGACGAGGACGACCCGCCCGTCGAGTGAGCCCATGTCGACACCCCTAGAGATGAGGGGCGACCTCCGTGCCGAAGGCCGCCATCTGGTCGATGAGTTCGGTACGGCTCCGGGACCGGAACCGGACCTGGATCTGGTGCACGCCCATCTCCCCGTACGCGCGCAGGGAGGCGGCGATCTCCTCCGGGGCGCCGCTCAGGGTGCGGCGGCCGACGGGCCAGCCGGGCGTGCCGACGTACAGCGGCTCGGCGATCGCGCCGACGGTGATCGGCTCCGCGATCCCGGCCTCGGCGCGGAGCCGCAGGAGCTTCCGGATCTGCTCGGCGAGCCTTTCGCGCGGGTCGCCCTGCGGGAGCCAGCCGTCGCCCTTGAGGGCGGCGCGGCGCACGGCGGCCGGGGACGACCCGCCGACCCAGAGCGGGACGCGCTCCTGCGCGGGCCGGGGCAGCTGCCCGAGGTCCTTGAAGGCGAACCGCTCCCCCAGGTGCTCCGGGTACTCCTCGGGCCCGAGCGCGGCCCGGAGGGCGTCCATGGTCTCGTCGAGTACGGCGCCGCGGCGGGCGAAGTCCACGCCGAGCGCCTCGAACTCCTCCTGGACGTGTCCGGCGCCGACCCCGAGCACCAGGCGGCCGCCGGAGAGGTGGTCGAGCGTCGCGTACGCCTTGGCGGTGGCGAGCGGATGGCGCAGCGCGACGACGGCCACGTGCGAGAGCAGCCGGACCCGCTCGGTCGCGGCGGCGAGGAAGGAGAGCGTGGCGACGGGGTCGTACCAGACGGTGCTCATGGCCTCGGCGAGCCGGCGCGGGATGGCGACGTGCTCGCAGCCCGCGAGGTAGTCGAACCCGTGTTCCTCGGCGGCGCGGGCGACGGCGAGGAGATCGGCGGGCCCGGCGCCCGCCTCCCAGGGCTCGGCGTAGATCACGCTCTGCGACTGGACCGGCAGCTGCATCCCGTAGACCACCACGGCAACCCCCTTGAGCCCGGGCACCCGGCCCGTATCTGACGGATCGTCACTTCATCGAGCAGGGCCCATGCTCGTACCTGACGACCCATCAGGCAAGGGGTGGGGAGGTCCCGGGCGCACACGGGCGCCCCCGCCCGGGCAGCGGGGAGCTGCCCGGGCGGGGGCGGATCGCGGCGTCGTCGGGCGCCGGGGACCGGCGGAGGCCGTCAGGCGCCGTCGGTCGCGCCGGACGTCCTCGCGTGGCGCACCAGGGCCGAGGCGGCCAGGCAGACGATGCCCACGGCGCTCAGGAGCGCCAGGGCCTTCGCCCAGGCGAACGTCGTGCCGAGGCTGTCGCCCAGCAGGTCGGCCGTGCGCGCGCTCTCGACCCCGTGGACCGCGATGACGAAGACGGCCGCACCCGCGGCGGCGGCCCAGGCGATCAGGGTGTCCCTGGCCGCCAGCCAGACCGCGCACGCCAGGCAGAGCACCGAGACGACCGCGGAGAGCGCCTGCGCGTCGCCGCCCGAGCGCAGGCCCGCGAGGTCGGTCGGCAGATGGATCAGACCGCAGGCGAACAGCGCGAGCGCGGCGGGCCAGCGCAGCACGGAGCGCAGCGCGGGCGTGGCGACGTGGCTGCCGGGGCCCGCCGCGAGCGCGCCGTCCAGGGTGGACCTGCGCCCCTTGGCGGCGCCCCGGTCCCGCTTCCTCGCGGCGGGCGCGGTCCCGGCCGGGCGGCCCGGGTGCCCGGGCGCGACGTCCGGCCCGCGGGCGGCGTCGCCGCCCGCGGCGGGCCGCCAGTCGCCGCTGTCGGAGCCGAGGATGCCGACCAGCCGGACCACGTCCTCGACGGGCCGGCCGACCGCCGCGGCGCGCAGGGTGGTCTCGGCCTCGTGGAGGTCGTACCCGGAGGCGTTCAGGAGCACGAGCAGCTCGCGCACCTCGTCCAGCGGACGGGTGACGGCCGCGGCGCGCAGTGCCACGTCGGCGGGACTGGAGAGCTCGCCGGTCTCCTGGAGGCGGGCCACCAGGGCGGCCACCTCCTCCACCGGCCGCTCGGTCGCCGCGGTCCGCAGGAGCGTGTGCACCGCTTCGTCGCCGGACTCCTCGGCGGCCGGCGGTTCGGCGGCCGGCTGATCGGCGGTCGACGGCTCGGCGGTCGACTGATCGGCGGTCGACGGCTCGGCGGCCGGCTTCCCGTCGGCCGGCCGGTCGGCGGCGGGCCGTTCCGTCTCGTGGGCGTGCGGGGCGGCGGGCGACCCGGTCACCGGCGGAACGGCCGTCGCCACGGCGGACTTCGTCCCCTCGAAGGGGGCCGCCGCCACGGGAGACGCCGTCACGAAGGGGGCCCGCGACGCCACCGAGGGCTTCGAGGGCTTCGCGTCGGAGGAGGAGGAGGAGACGGAGACGGCCTGGACGGCCGGGGCGGTGGACCGGGGCTCCGCCGGGGACGGCGCCGGGCGGTCGTGGCGGGGAGGTGCGTCGAGCGTGGGGGGCGAGGAGACAACCGGCTCGCGGGACGGACCCGGGCGGGGTGCTGCGGTCGGTCCTATGTCGTCGGGTTCCATGTCGTCGTCCGCGGGGTGAAAGTGCGGGAGGGGGTGGGGGGTCATGTCACAGGCTCCGTTCGTGGACACCCCGGAGGGACGCCCACTGGCTGTCTCGTGATGTGCAAGAAGCGCACACTTGATTACTATTTGCGCGCACTCGCCGACCCTCCGCCATCAGGGGGGCGTCCCACTGGGCCGTCCGGGCGACGGAACGGCCGGACTCCCCCGCCCGAGGGGAGCCCGGCCGCGGGGGAGACGCCGCCGCGGGGGAAGCCAGGCCGGGGGGAAGCCCGGCCGCGTTCGCCGGACTACGGCCGCCAGAGGCCGTCCGGCGTCAGGCCCAGCAGGTCGATCGCGTTGCCGCGGACGATCCGCTCGACGACGTCCGGGGCCAGGTGCCCCATCTGCGCCTCGCCGACCTCCCTCGACTTGGGCCAGGTGGAGTCCGAGTGCGGGTAGTCCGTCTCGTAGAGGACGTTCCCGACCCCGATCGCGTCGAGGTTCCGCAGGCCGAAGGCGTCGTCGAAGAAGCAGCCGTAGACGTGCTCGGCGAACAGCTCCGACGGCGGGCGCAGCACCTTGTCGGCGACCCCGCCCCAGCCCCGGTTCTCCTCCCACACCACGTCGGCGCGCTCCAGGATGTACGGGATCCAGCCGATCTGCCCCTCCGCGTACATGATCCGCAGGCCGGGGAAGCGCTCGAACTTGCCGCTCATCAGCCAGTCGACCATCGAGAAGCAGCAGTTGGCGAAGGTGATGGTGGAGCCCACGGCCGGCGGGGCGTCGGCCGAGGTCGACGGCATCCGGCTGGACGAGCCGATGTGCATGGCGATGACGGTGCCCGTCTCGTCGCACGCGCGGAAGAAGGGGTCCCAGTGGTCGGTGTGCACCGAGGGGAGTCCGAGGTGCGGCGGGATCTCGGAGAACGCGACGGCCCGCACCCCCCGGGCGGCGTTGCGGCGCACCTCGGCGGCGGCGAGTTCCGGGTCCCAGAGCGGGATGAGGGTGAGCGGGATGAGCCGCCCGCGGGCCTCGGGGCCGCACCACTCCTCCACCATCCAGTCGTTGTACGCCCGGACGCAGAGCAGGCCCAGCTCGCGGTCGCTCGCCTCGGTGAAGGTCTGCCCGCAGAAGCGGGGGAAGGTCGGGAAGCAGAGCGCGGACTGGACGTGGTTGACGTCCATGTCGGCGAGCCGCTCGGGCACGGAGTGGGAGCCGGGCCGCATCTGCTCGTAGGTGATGACCTCGAGCCGTATCTCGTCGCGGTCGTAGCCGACGGCGGTGTCGAGACGGGTGAGGGGCCGGTGCAGGTCCTCGTAGACCCACCAGTCGCCGATCGGGCCGTCGTCCCCCTTCGCGCCCATGACGGGGGCGAACTTCCCGCCCAGGAAGGTCATTTCCTTGAGCGGGGCGCGGACGATCCGGGGTCCGGTGTCGTGGAAGCGGGACGGGAGCCGGTCCCGCCAGACGTGCGGGGGCTCCACGGTGTGGTCGTCCACCGAGATGATCTTCGGGAAGGTCTCCATGGCCTTCACGGTAGCGCTGATCTGACGACCCGTCAGCTAGCCTGCGGGGAATCGGCGGCCCGACGCGCCCCCCGCGGCCGCGTCACGGCCCGGACTACGGCCGACCCGATGCTGACGGAGCCCCTCCGGACAAGGCAGACTGTCCAGGGCGAAACAAGCGTTGGCGGTACGGGCAGGGGGAGCTATGGACCGTGAGAACGGGCCGCGGATCCCGGCGCAACGGGCTCCGAGGACGGGCGCGGACGCCGGCACGGAACGGAACCCCGAGGCGGGCGGCGAGGAAAGGACGGCCGGGGCGGCCCCGGCCGCCACGGACCGGACCGGGGCCGGGAGCGACGCCCCCGGCCCGACCGCGGGCACGCCCTCCGGCCCTGCCGCGCCGACCGGGACCGGCCCGACCGCCGGCCCCCTCCGGTTCGCCGTGCTCGGGCCCGTACGGGCCTGGCGGGACGGCGAACCGGTGCCCACCGGCTCCCCCCAGCAGCGGGCCCTGCTCGCCGCCCTGCTCCTGCGCGGCGGACGCACCGCCACCGCCTCCGAACTCATCGACGCCCTCTGGGGCGAGGAGTCGCCCTCGCAGGCCCTCGCGGCCGTCCGGACGTACGCCTCCCGGCTCCGCAAGGCCCTCGGCCCCGAGGTCCTCGTCAGCGAGTCCGGCGGCTACGCCCTGCGCACCCCTGCCGCCTCCCTCGACGCCGACACCGCCCAGGAACTCGGAGCCGAGGCGGAGAAGCTGCGGGCCGCCGGGGACCGCGCGGGGGCCCGCGACCGGCTCGCCGAGGCACTGGACCTGTGGAACGGCGAGGTGCTGGCCTCCGTGCCGGGGCCGTACGCCGACACCCAGCGGACCCGCCTGGAGGAGTGGCGGCTCACCCTCCTGGAGACCCGGCTCGACATCGACCTGGAGGTCGGCGCGCACGCGGAGGCCGTGTCCGAGCTGACCGCCCTCACCGCCGCGCACCCCCTGCGGGAGCGGCTCCGCGAACTGCTGATGCTCGCCCTCTACCGGAGCGGACGGCAGGCCGAGGCGCTCGCCGTGTACGCGGACACCCGGCGGCTGCTCGCCGACGAGCTGGGCGTCGACCCCACACCCGAACTCTCCCGGCTCCAGCAGCGCATCCTCCAGGCCGACGCCGAACTCGCCCGCCCGATGGAGGAGTCCGCGCCGGCCGCGCCGCCCGTCGCCCGGCCCGCGCAGCTCCCCGCGACGGTCCCCGACTTCACCGGCCGCGCCCCCTTCGTACGGGAGCTGGGCGCCCGGCTCGCCACCGCCGAGGGGCACGTCATGGCGGTGTCGGCGCTGGCCGGCATCGGCGGGGTCGGCAAGACGACGCTGGCCGTGCACGTCGCGCACGAGGCGCGGCCGCACTTCCCGGACGGGCAGCTGTACGTGGACCTCCAGGGGGCCGGCTCCCGCGCCGCCGCGCCCGAGACGGTCCTGGGATCCTTCCTCCGCGCCCTCGGCACGCCCGACTCGGCCATCCCGGACTCCCTCGACGACCGGGCGGCGCTGTACCGCTCGACCCTCGACGGGCGACGGGTCCTGGTCCTCCTGGACAACGCCCGGGACGCGGCCCAGATCCGCCCGCTGCTGCCGGGCACGGCGGGCTGCGCGGCCCTGGTGACGAGCCGCATCCGGATGGTCGACCTGGCCGGGGCGCACCTGGTGGACCTGGACGTGATGTCCCCGGAGGAGGCGCTCCAGCTCTTCACCCGGATCGTCGGCGCGGAGCGGGTCCAGGCGGAGCGGGAGGCGGCGCTGGACGTCGTGGCGGCCTGCGGCTTCCTGCCGCTGGCCATCCGCATCGCCGCGTCCCGCCTGGCGGCGCGGCGCACCTGGACGGTCTCGGTGCTGGCGGCGAAGCTCGCCGACGAGCGGCGCCGGCTCGACGAGCTCCAGGCGGGGGACCTCGCGGTCAAGGCCACCTTCGAACTCGGCTACGGGCAGCTGGAGCCGGCCCAGGCCCGCGCGTTCCGGCTGCTCGGCCTGGCGGACGGCCCGGACATCTCGTTGGCGGCGGCCGCGGCGGTCCTGGACCGGCCGCTCTGGGACACCGAGGACCTCCTGGAGGCGCTGGTCGACACGTCCCTCCTGGAGTCGGCGGCGCCGGGCCGCTACCGCTACCACGACCTGGTGCGGCTCTACGCGCGCGCGTGCGCGGACCGCGACGAGGAGCCGCCGTCGGAGAAGGACGCGGCGTTCTCCCGGCTCCTGGACTTCTACCTGTCGACGGCGGCGCGGGTGTACGCGATCGAGCGGCCCGGCGACCGCCTGGTCGACCACCTGGAACCCACGGCGTACGAGGGCCTGTCCTTCACCGACCGGCACGGGGCACAGGACTGGCTCTACGCGGAGGCGAACTGCCTCCTGGCCTGCGTCCGCCAGTCGGCCGCGTCCCCGACGACGCTGCGCCGCGGGGTGGACCTGCTGTGGGCGTCGCTGGACCTCGGGGAGTCGGGCGCGAACTCCCGGGAGTTCGAGGCGACCGGCGTCGTCGTCCGTGACGCGGCCCGCAGCCACGCCGATGCCAGGGCCGAGGGCCGTGCGCTCATGGTCCTGGCGGGGGTGCACCACACGGCGGGCCGCTTCGCGGAGGCGGACCGGGACGCCGAACTCGCCCTGCCGCACGCGGACGGGGCCGGGGATCCGCTGCCGGTCTGCTGGTCCGCCAACGCGCGGGGCATCATCGCGCTCTACCAGAACCGCTTCGCGGAGGGCGAGCAGTACCTCACCCAGGCGATCGAGCGGTTCCGTGACATCGGGGACCAGCCGGGGGAGGCGAGCGCCCTCTGCAACCTGTCGCGCATCCACCTGGCCATGGGGCGGACGCCGAGCGCGATAGCCCTCGCCCGCCAGGGAACCGAGATCTACGACGCGATGGGGCACGCGCTCCGGGGCGCCAACGGTCGGTACGCCCTCGGGCTCGCCCTCACCCAGGACGACCAGCTGGCGGCGGCGACCGAGCAGCTCCGCGAGGCTCTGGCGGTCTTCGCCGACAGCAGGCAGCGGCTGTGGGAGGGCATGACGCTCTTCCGGCTGTCCGAGGTGGACCTCGCCGCCCGCCGGCACGCCCAGGCTGCGTCGAACGCCGAGATGGCCCTCACGGTGCTGCGCGGCATCGGGGGCGAGTGGCGGCGGGGCAACGTCCTCACCGTCCTGGGCCGGGCCCTCTTCGGCATCGGCCAGAGCGGCCGGGCGCTGGTCTGCTGGCAGGAGGCACTCGGCATCTTCGACGGCCTCGGGGCCCCGGAGGCCGCCGAGGTGCGTGCGCTGCTGGCGCCTGCGACGGCCGCCTAGACCTGTCGGGCCTGGGCGTTCATCGTTCGTTTATCGCCACCCGGCATGCTCTTCCTCATGACGATCCGCCGCGTCGGGGGGCAGGCGGGTCGCCGATGAGGGCCACTGCCCCTGAGTACTAGGGTGATCGGCCCCCGGAGATTCGCCCGGCTGTCCACGGGGGAACGGCTGGGCGGATCTCCCCCATCTCGGACATCACACGCAGGAGTTGACGAGCATGACCGACCCGATCAAGCAGGAACCGCTCATCACCACCAAGGACATGCACGCCACGTCCGAGCCGGCCGTCGGCGCGATCACCGAGAAGATCACCGGTGGTCACGACGAGTCCATCGCCACGAAGGACATGCACGCCACGTCCGAACCGGCCATCGACGCGATCACCGAGAAGATCACCGGTGGTCACGACGAGTCCATCGCCGCCAAGGACATGCACGCCACGTCCGAACCGGCCAAGTAGACCACTCCCGACGGGGAGAGGCCGCGGCGGCGACTTCGGGGGAGCCGCCGGGGCCCGAGGTCCGGTCGACGGGGGAGCGCACGGGCCCGGGGGACGCCCGGGACGGGACCAGGGGGGATCCGTCCGGGCAGGACCCGTGCGCAACGCGATCGGACCACCGCAGAAGAGGGGCCGGGCATCCGCCCGGCCCCTCCGGCGTGCGCGGGCCGGCACCGGGTGGTCCGCCTCCCGAGGCCCCGCCCCCACGGACCCGTCCCCGCCCCCCGGCTCTCAGCACCGTGCCCTCAGCTCCCCCTTCACCACCTTCCCGCTCGCGTTCCTCGGCAGTTCGGTCACGAACTCGACCTGCCTCGGCACCTTGAAGTTCGCCATCTCCCGCCGCGACCAGGCGATCAGGTCGTCCGCGGTGACCCGGGCGCCCGGCCTGCGGACCGCGAACGCCTTGCCGACCTCGCCGAGCCTCGGGTCCGGGACGCCGATGACGGCGACGTCCGCGATGTCCGGGTGGAGGCCCAGGAGCTGTTCGATCTCGGCCGGGTAGGCGTTGAAGCCGCCCACGATGAACATGTCCTTGAGGCGGTCGGTGATCCGCAGGTTGCCGGCCTCGTCGAGGACCCCGATGTCGCCGGTGTGCAGCCAGCCGTCCTCGTCGATCGCCGCCGCGGTCTCGGCCTCGTCCTCGAAGTAGCCGCTCATCACGTGGTGGCCGCGGACCAGGACCTCGCCCGTCGGGGAGACGCGGACCTCGGTGCCGGGGATCGCGCGCCCCGAGGTGGTGGCCACCGTCTCCGCCGGGTCCTCGCGGCGGCACATGGTGACGATGCCGCTCGCCTCGGAGAGGCCGTACGCCGTGAGGACCGTGGCGACGCCGAGTTCGACGCGGAGGCGTTCGACCAGCCGGAGGGGGATCACGGCCGCGCCCGTCACGACGAGGCGGAGGCTGGAGAGGTCGTGTCCGCCGCGCGCCGGGTGGTCCAGGAGGGACTGGTGGAGGGTGGGGGGTCCGGGGAGGACGGTGATGCGTTCGGCGGCGATGTTCGCGAGGACGGTGTCGACGGTGAAGACGGACTGGGGGACGATCACAGCGCCCCGCATCAGGCAGGCGAGGATCCCGGCCTTGTAGCCGAAGGTGTGGAAGAAGGGGTTGACCACGAGGTAGCGGTCGCCCTCGCGCAGGCCCGCCAGTTCGGACCAGATCGCGTAGCAGCGCAGGCTCTGGGCGTGGCTGATGACGGCGCCCTTGGGGCGGCCGGTGGTGCCGGAGGTGTAGACGATGTCGGAGGGGGCCGTGGGGTCGAGGGCGGCGGCCCGGGCGCGCACCCGGTCCGCCGGGACGGCGTCGCCCTCCGCGAGGAACTCCTTCCAGGTCGTCCACTCCTCAGGCGCGGTGTCGCCGAGGACCACGACCGTCTCCAGGTCGGGGAGCGCGACCCCGGAGCGGCGCAGGGAGGCCACGTAGGAGGTGCCGAGGAAGGTGCCGGTGACGAAGAGCAGGCGGGCGCGGGAGCGCTGGAGGACGGAGGCCGCCTCGGTGCCCTTGAAGCGGGTGTTGAGCGGGACGAGGACGGCTCCGGCGGTGACGGCGCCGAGTGCGGAGACGATCCAGTCGAGGGTGTTGGGGGCCCAGATCGCGACCCGGTCCCCCGTGCGTATGCCGGTGGCGAGGCAGGCGGCCGCGGCCCGTTCGACGCGTGCACCGAGTTCGGCGTAGCTGATCCGGTTGCGGCCGTCGACGACGGCCTCCCGTGCGCCGTACCGCTCGGCGGCCGCTCGGACGAGACCGGGGATCGTGCCCCACTCCAGGTCGCCGCGCATGTCCATACCCAACCTCCCTGTAGCTGACTATCCGTCAGATTAGTTGTAGCCTGACGCGCTGTCAGCAGTGCTGCCCCATGAGGAGGTCCGGTGCTCAAGGACGTCACGGCCATCGTCGGCATAGGTCAGACGGCCTTCGCCAGACAGCTCCCCGAGTCGGAGAAGACACTCGCCTGCCGGGCGATCCTCGCCGCCCTCGACGACGCCGGGATCGCCCCCTCCGAGGTCGACGGGTTCGCCTCGTACACGATGGAGGAGACCGACGAGGTCGAGGTCGCCAAGGCCATCGGCGCCGGCGACGTCACCTTCTTCTCCAAGGTCGGCTACGGCGGCGGCGGTTCCTGCGCCACCGTCGGCCACCTCGCCGCCGCCGTGGCCACCGGCCAGGCCACCGTCGGCGTCGCCTGGCGCTCCCGGAAGCGGGGCAGCGGCCCCCGCCCCTGGAAGAACACCGCCGTCCAGCTGCCCACCCCCGGCCAGTGGACCCGCCCCTTCGGGCTGCTCCGCCCCGCCGACGAGATCGGCATGCTGGCCCGGCGCTACATGCACGAGTACGGCGCGACCCGCGACCACCTCTTCAACGTGGCGCTGGCCTGCCGCAACCGCGCCAACCAGAACCCCGACGCGATCATGTACGAGCGCCCGCTGACCCGTGAGATGTACATGACCTCGCGCTGGATCAGCGACCCGCTCTGCCTCTTCGACAACTGCCTGGAGACCGACGGCGCCCTGGCCTGCGTCGTCGTCTCCGCCGAGCGGGCCCGCGACTGCCGCCGGAAGCCCGTCTACGTGCACGCCGCCGCCCAGGGCCTGCCCGCCCAGCACCACGGCATGGTCGACTACTGGAACGACGACCCGCTCTCCGGCCCCGCCTGGACCGCCGCCCGCCGCCTGTGGAAGCAGGCCGACTTCGGCCCCCAGGACGTCGACGTCGCCCAGATCTACGACGCCTTCACCCCGCTCGTCCCCCTCTCCCTGGAGGGCTACGGCTTCTGCGGCCGGGGCGAGGGCGCCGCCTTCACCGAGGGCGGCGCCCTGGAGACCGGCGGCCGGCTGCCGATCAACACGGGCGGCGGCGGACTCGGCGAGGCCTACGTCCACGGCTTCAACCTCATCAACGAGGGCGTGAAGCAGCTCCGCGGCACCTCCACCGCCCAAGTCCCCGACGCCGCCACCTGCCTGGTCACCGCCGGCGCGTGCGTCCCCACCTCCGCCGTCCTGCTGCGCGCCTGAGGAGCTGGTCCCCATGCTGAACCCCGTCACCGACGAGGACGGCGCCCCCTTCTGGGAGTACGCCGCCCGGGGCGAACTGCGCGTCCAGAGCTGCGCCGACTGCGGCGAGCTGCGCTTCCCGCCCCGCCCCTGCTGCCCGCACTGCCAGTCGTTCGCGAGCGAATGGCGCCCGATGTCCGGCCGCGGCCGGATCTGGTCGTACGTGTTCCCCCACCCGCCCCTGCTGCCCGACTACGCCGCCCAGGCCCCGTACAACGCGGTGATCGTCGAGCTCGCCGACGCCCCCCGCATCCGCCTCGTCGGCAACGTGGTCGCCGCCCCGGACGCCCCGCTCGACTCCGTCGACCCGAGCCGGCTCCGGATCGGGGCCGCGGTGCGGGTGGCCTTCGCCGAGATCGACGGCGTCGTCGTCCCGCGCTGGCTCCTGGAACGCGGATGAGCACCCCGGGCATCACGGTGGAGCGGGACGAGGAGACCGGCGTCGCCGTCGTCACCCTCGACCGGCCCGAGCGGCACAACGCGATCACCCCCGACATGGCCCGCGCGCTGGGCGCCGTCTGGCGGGGGTTCCGGTACGAGGACGAGGTCCGCGCGATCGTCGTCACCGGGGCCGGCGGGCGGGCCTTCTCCACCGGCATCGACCGGACCGCGGTCGGTGACGTGCCCCAGCCCTCCTCCCCGTACGCCATCGACGACCCGCTGCTCGCGATCGGTCCCAAGGCCAACGACCTGTGGAAGCCGGTCGTCGCCGCCGTCGAGGGGATGGCCTGCGGCGGGGCGTTCTACCTGCTCGGCGAGGCCGAGTTCCTGATCGCGGGCGAGGACGCCGCCTTCTTCGACCCGCACACCACCTACGGCATGGTGAGCGCCTTCGAGACCGTCCACATGGCGCTGCGCATGCCGTACGGGGAGGTCGCCCGGATGGCGCTCATGGGCGGCGCCGAGCGGATCTCGGCCCGGCGCGCGTACGAGACCGGGCTGGTCTCCGAGCTGACCCCGCCCGGCGGGGCGCTGGCCGCCGCCCGCGCGGCGGCCGCCGTCGTCGCGGGCCATCCGACGGAGGCGGTCCAGGGGACGGTCCGGGCCCTGTGGTCGGTGAAGGAGGCGGCCCGTGCCCAGGCCCTGGCGCACGCGCCGCACCTGGTCGCCCTGGGGAACCTGCCCGCGGACCGTCAGGCGGAGCTGTTCGGGAAGCGGGGGACGGGGTTCAGGACGCGGTAGCCGGCGGGGCGGTGGCGGCGCCGGGACGTCGCCGCGCGCTCAGGACGTGTGCGCACCATCGCCGCCCCCGCCCCCTGTCGTGTTCGCGCCGCTTTCATGGGGTCCGTCGGCCGCGTGGCGTACCCCCCGGTCCCGGCGTAGCGTCGGGAGCGGGAGCAGGACCCCGAGGAGGCCGCAGCGATGATCCGTAACCTCGCCGGCTCGGTCCTCGCTCTCGCCGGAGCGACGGCCGCCGTCTGGAGCCCCTTCCGTGCCTGGTACGACGGCCGTCACGGACGCGACTACGCGATCGACGAGCTCTTCACCGGCATCACCGACGCCCGTCCCGAGGTCATCGGGTCCGTCCTCGCGCCGTTCCTCTTCGCCGCCCTGCTGACCCTGCTCGGCGTGCTGCTGCGCTCGCGGCTGCTGGTCGCGTTCGCCGGGCTCGTCGTCCTCGGCTTCACCGTGCTGTGGATGGTGCGGGTCGGGCAGGCCGAGGGCGGCCTCACGGTCGGCGGCGACGGCGCGGGTCTGGGCGACGGGGTCGCGAACGCCCTGGGCGGCGGTGTCCTGCTGCTGATCGGCGCGCTCGTCATGTCGGGCAGGTCCCGTGCCCCGCACCGTGGGGACCGGCCGCCGCCGCGATCCCCCCGCCCCCCGTCGGACGGACCCCGTCCCGACGACCCGGACCCCGGGGAGGATCCGCGGGCGCATCCGCAGGCCCCGGCGCCGTACGCGGCGACGCAGACCTACGACGTCCCGGTCTGGGATCCCGACCGGGAACGGCGGAACCCGCCGCCGGGGAGCTGAGACTCCCCCGGGGCGGGTCCCCCTCGTGGGCGCGGTCCCGGCCCGCGCCACCCTCCTACCGCGCGGCGGCCCCCCGGCCGGTGGCCGTGCCCTTGGCCGCGTCGAGCGCGTACACGCAGCGGTCCTTGCTGCAGGCGTAGACGACGCCGCCCCTGACCACCGGCGAGCCGGTGATCTCGCCGCCGGTCGCGAGCTTCCAGCGCAGCTGCCCGCCGGTCGCGTCCAGGGTGTAGAGGACGTGGTCGGCCGAGCCGAAGTGGACCCGGCCGTCGGCGACGACGGGCGAGCCGACCAGCTCGCCGCCGGCCGCGAACCGCCACCGGGGCGTGCCGGTGACCGCGTCGAGCGTGTACAGCGCGCTGCCGCTGCCGACGTGGACGTTGCCGTCGGCGACGAGGACGGGCTCGGTCGACTGGCGCGGCTCGGTCGCGATGCGCCAGCGGTCCTGGCCGGTGGTGGCGTCCAGGGCGTAGACCGTGCCGAGGTGGTCGGAGAGGTACACCCCGCCGCCCGTGACGGCCGGTCCGGGGGCGAACGCCGGCGGGGAGGTGAAGACGGCCGGCGCCTCGAAGTGCCAGCGGACGTGCCCTGCGGCGACGTCGATCGACAGGACCCGGGTCCCGGCGGAGACGTACACACAGCCGTCCTCGGCCGGGGCCACCCGGACGGGCACGTTGGCGCAGGAGGCGGCGTCGCCGATCGGGTACGACCAGCGCTCCGATCCGGTGCGGGCGTCGAGGGCCTGGAGCCGGGCGTCCCGCCACACGTACACGGTGTCGCCGTGCACGGCGGGCCCCGCCTCCGGAGTCTCGAAGTCGGTCTGGGCTCCGGTGATCTCCCACAGCTTGGCGCCGTTGGAGGCCTCCCAGGCCTGCACGCCGCCGCCGCGCGTCCCGGTGACGACGGTGCCCCGGTCGACCTGGAGCGAGTACACCCAGGCGTCCGTCCGCAGCCGCCAGCGCTCGGTGCCGTCGGTCGCGTCGAGGGCGTAGAGGGTGGGCCCGTCGGAGGCGTGGATCCGGCCCCCGGAGACGGCCATGGACCAGGCGACGTCCCGGGTCTTGAACTGGCGCCGGCCGCTGCCGGTGTCCAGGGCGTGTACCTCGAAAGAGGTCACGTACAGCAGGTCGCCGTCCACGACCGGGGTACCCCAGACGTCGTTCGACATCCGGAAGCGCCACGGCCGCCAGGGGCCGGGCTCGGCCGGCGCGGCCTGGTCGGAGCCCTGCGGCGGCACGTTGACCGGGCGGGAGCCGGGCGGCGGGCCGGGCTCCCCGGCGTACGAACCGTGGTCCGCGCCGTGCGGGCCGCCGCCGGGCGGCCGGATCCAGCCGGTCGCCGGTCCGGCGTCGGCGCCGCGGCCGACGGCGAGCGCCGCTCGGGTGTCCGCGACCCGCGGCCCGGGGCCGATCGGGACGGTCGCGCCGGCGAGGCGCACGGGTCCGCCGCCGCTCTCGACGGGCCCCGCGTGCCGCCCTCCGGCGACGGGCGCCGGCTCCGGGAAGCGCGGGTCGCCGCCCCGCTCGGCGGGCTGCCGGGGCGGGCGCGGCGGCATCGGCGGCGCGGTGGCCTGCGGGGCGGGGCGGCCGCCGCGGCGGGTCTCGATCATGTCGGTGGCGCTCCGCGGCAGCCAGGCCGAGGCCGTGCCGCTGTCGTCGCTGCCGGGGCCGAAGAGGTGCGGGGCCAGCTGGGCCTGGAGGTCGGCCGGGGTGGGCCGGCGGCTGACGTCCATCTGCATGCAGGAGTCGATGAGGGGCCGCAGCTCGTCGGGCAGGCCCTCCAGGTCTGGTCCCTCGCGCAGCAGCATGAAGACGGTCTCGACCGGGTTGGCGCCGTGGAACGGCGCGTGGCCGGTGGCCGCGAACACCAGCATCGAGCCCAGCGAGAAGACGTCGCTGGCGCCGGTGACGCTGCGCGAGTCGCGGGCCTGCTCGGGCGACATGTAGGCCGGGGTGCCGACGGCGACGTTGGTCATGGTCAGGCGCGTGTTGGAGACGCCCGACGCGATGCCGAAGTCGATCACCCGGGGGCCGTCCTCGACGACGAGGACGTTGGAGGGCTTGAGGTCGCGGTGGACCAGGCCCGCGCCGTGGATGGACTGCAGGGCCTCGGCGACGCCGGCGGCCAGCCAGCGCACGGCCTGGGCCGGGAGCGGCCCGCACTCGTTCACTATCTCTTCGAGCGAGGGCGCGGGGACGTACGCGGTCGCCAGCCAGGGCACGGCGGCCCGCGGGTCGGCGTCCACGACGGCGGCCGTGTAGAAGCCGGAGACCGCCCGCGCGGCCTCCACCTCACGGGTGAAGCGGACCCGGAACAGCTGGTCCTCAGCGAGCTCCGTGCGCACGGTCTTGATCGCCACGCGCCGGCCCGAGGCCGAGCGTGCGAGATAGACCAGACCCATTCCGCCCGCGCCGAGCCGGCCCAGCACCTCGAAGGGCCCGATACGTCTCGGGTCGTGCTGCGTCAGCTGTTCCACTTGCCTGCCACCTCCCCGTACGGGCCATGAGGGTACGGCCCCGTGGCCCTGATTCTTCCTGTCCGAGGGCCCGGTTGCGAACCCGGGGGCGTATCGGGGTGTCTCAGGTCATGAGGAAGCCCGCCGCGGGGGGTCCTCACGCCGGGCGGGACGGCTCCGAGAGGACCGCGAACCGCGCCCCCTGGTCGTCGCGGAGGACGGCGATCCGGCCGTGCGGGGTGTCGAAGGCGGGGGTGGCGATCCGTCCGCCGAGCCGGAGGGTCGTCTCGCAGGCCTCGTCGCAGTCGTCGACGACGAAGTAGACGAGGACGTGGCCCGGCATCTCCGCGGGGAAGTCGTCGCCGATGACGGCGCGGCCGCCGAAGGCGCTGTCGTCGCCGGGCCGGGAGCCGGGGGGCGACCAGACGCGGTAGTCGAAGCCGGCGTCCCGGCCCTCCTCCTCGGGGTCGGCCTGGCGGCCGAGGTAGCCGAAGACGGCGGCGTAGAAGGTGTCGACGGCGTCGGGGCGGCGCGTGTACACCTCCATCCAGCAGAAGGAGCCCGGTGTGTCGGTCACCTCGAAGCCGTCGTCGTCCCCGGACTGACGGAGGCCGAAGACGGCGCCGCCGGGGTCGGCGGCGAGCGCGAGGACGCCGAAGGGGCCGACGGGGTAGGGCTCCATGACCATCCGGCCGCCGGCGGCCCTGATCCGGGCGGCGAGGGCGCCGGCGTCCCGGGTGGCCAGGTAGAGGGTCCAGGTGGTGGGCATGCGGCCGTCGCGCTTGGGGAGGAGGCCGGCCACCCGGCGCCCGTCGAGGAGGGCCTCGTCGCGGTCGGGGTCGAAGGTCCAGCCGAAGAGCTCGCCGTAGAAGCGCTTGCCCGCCCGCAGGTCGGGCAGCTGCGCCTCCACCCAGCAGGGGGTGCCCTCGGTGCGTGCGGCCATGTCCCCACGCTAGGTCGGCGGGCACGGTCCCGCAGGGCTCCACGACACCCGGACATACGAACAAAGTGCCGATTTATGGGCATGGAACCCTTGGGACGCTTGGGTTGTCCACCGAAGTTGTCCACAGGCTGTTCATAAGCCTATTCGAGGGGGGAGCCGCTCCGCCGTCCGTCAGGAGTGGCGCGATCCCGCCCCTCCCCCGCGGCGGCCCGCCCACGGAGACACGCGTGCCGACCTCGGAGAACACGCGTGGCCGGGGGGTGCACCCCATTTGCAGTCGGCCGAATCGCGCGCCGACACCCCCTCGGTAAGCTGACGGCATGACAGGACAAGTACGCACCGTCGACGGCCGCGTGGCCGGACGACGCGGCCAGGCGACGCGGCAGAAGCTGCTCGACTGCCTCGGTGAGATGCTCAGCTCCTCGCCCTACCGGGACGTCAAGGTCATCGATGTGGCCCGGAAGGCGGGTACTTCACCCGCGACGTTCTATCAGTACTTCCCGGACGTCGAGGGGGCCGTTCTCGAGATCGCGGAGGAAATGGCCAAGGAGGGAGCCGGGTTGACCGAGCTGGTCTCCGGCCGCTCCTGGGTCGGCAAGGCCGGCTGGCAGACCTCCGAGGAACTCGTCGAGGGCTTCCTGGACTTCTGGCGGAAGCACGACGCGATCCTCCGGGTCGTGGACCTCGGCGCCGCGGAGGGCGACAAGCGGTTCTACAAGATCCGTATGAAGATCCTGAACTCGGTCACCAACTCCCTCACGGACGCGGTGAAGGAGCTCCAGGCCAAGGGCAAGGTCGACAAGGAGGTCAACCCCGCCGCCATGGCCGGCTCGCTGGTGGCGATGCTGGCCGCGGTCGCCGGCCACCAGAAGGGCTTCACGACCTGGGGCGTGAAGCAGGCCGAACTCAAGCCCAACCTGGCCCTGTTGGTGCATCTGGGCATCACCGGCAAGAAGCCGACCAGATAGCCCCGACCCCTCCTCCACCCGTCCTGTCGTCGACGCCGGCGGCGGCCCGCCCCCACGGACCGCCGTCGGCGTCGCCGTGTCCGGGGGCCGGTCCGCCCGCCGGTCACCGCCGGGCCAGGCGGAACAGCCTGATCTCGCGCTCGATCCGCGCCTGGTACGTGGCGTACGGCGGCCAGAACTCCAGGGCCGCCCGCCAGGCCTCGGCGCGCTCCTCGCCCGTGAGGAGCCGGGCCCGTACGGGGATGTCCTCGCCCTTCCAGTTCACCTCGGCGTCCGGATGGGCGAGCAGGTTCGCGGTCCACGACGGATGTCCCGGGCGGCCGAAGTTGGAGCCGACGAGCAGCCAGCCGCCGTCCGCCTCCGGCATGCAGGCGAGCGGGGTGACCCGGGCCAGTCCGCTCCTGGCCCCCCGGGCGGTCAGCACCACGCCGGGCAGCATCCGGGCGCTGAGCAGGACCTTTCCCCCGGTCAGCCGGTGCACGGCCTTGTCCATGGCGGGGATCACGTGCGGGCCGATCCGGGCGAAGGTCCTGGTCGAGGACATCCTCTGCAGGAGCGTGCGTCCGACGGGCATCTACGCCGCCACCTCTCCGAGGAGTCCGGTCCGTTCCGCCGCGCGGGCGCGCAGCCGCCGCACGGGCCCGAAGAGCAGTTCGTCGGAGGCGGCCCGCCGGAAGAAGGGCTGCGCCTCGTGCTCCCCGGTGACGCCGAGGGCGCCGGGGAGCCGGACGCACTCGCCGGCGGCGGCGCGCAGCGCCTCCAGGGCGTGGGCGAGGGCGAGCGGTCCGCCGGCGGGCCCGGGGCCGGGCTCCCGGGCGGCGGCGTACGTGAGGGAGCGCGCGGCCTCGACCTGGACGCAGAGGTCGGCGAGGCGGTGGCCTGCCTCCGGGAGGACACCGGCGGGCCGGCCGGGCCGCCGGTGCGCGGAGGCGTGGGCGAGGGTCCGGTCGAGGGCCTCCCGGGCCGCGCCGACGGCCTCGGCGGCCAGCATGACGGCGGCGCCGCGCCCGGTGGCCGCGAGGGCGGCGAGGACGTCGGCGGGCTCCTCGCCGAGCAGTTCGGCGGCGGTGTCGCGGAACTGGACGGAGGCCTGCGGGCGGGTGGGGTCGAGGGTGGGCCGCCGGGTGCGGACGAGTCCGTCGGCGCGCCGCTCCGCCTCGTCCGCCCGGACGAGGAAGAGCAGGGTGCGGCTGCGGGCGAAGCCGCCGGCGTGGGCGGCGACGAGGAGCAGTCCCGCGCTGTGTCCGTCGAGGACCTGGGCGGCCTCGCCGTACAGGCGCCAGCCCCCGTCGGCGGCGCGGGCCTGAACGCCGCCCGCGCGGCCGCCGCCGGACCAGTCCCCGGCGGCGTTGTCGCCGCTGAGGCCGAGGGCGAGCGCGAGGGAGCCGCCGGGGACCGCGAGGGCGCAGGTCAGGCCGCCGTCGGCGAGCGCGGGGAGGATCGCGGCGCGCTGCCCGGGGGTGCCGAGGGCGGTGACGAGCGGTGCGGCGAGGACGACGGTGGCGAGGAGCGGGGAGGGGGCGAGGGCGCGGCCCGTCTCCTCGCAGGCGAGGGCGAGGGCGGCGGGGCCGCCGCCTCCCCCGTACTCCGCGGGGAGGGCGAGTCCGGCGATGCCGAGGGTGCCGGACATCCGGGCCCAGAGGCCGGGGTCGTACCCCTGGGGTGTGGCGGTGGCCGCGCGGTTCTCCTGCGGTCCGGCCCGTTCGGCGAGCAGCGCGCGCAGGGCGCGGCGGATTCCCTGCGGCTCCTCGGCGGGCGGGGCGGCGGGCGGGGCGGTTCCGGCGGCGAGCGCTGCGCTGTCGGCGGCGTCCATGAGGCTCCCTCCGTATCTGACGGTGCGTCATGCTAGGCCCGAGTCGGGCCGGTTGCCAGAGTCGCGCCGGTCCCGATCCAGCAGATCTGATGTACCGTCAGATCCATGCCGATCCCCGCGCCCGCCCCCGTGCCGACGACCGCGCACACCACCGCACGCGCCGCCGTCCGCAGACCCCGCCGTGTCGCCGTCGCCGGAGTGGCCCTCGCCGACTGCGGCCGGGTCGACGAGGCCACCCCCTACGCCCTGCACGCCCAGGCGGCCCGGCGCGCGCTGGCGGACAGCGGCCTGGACCGCTCGCTGATCGACGGCCTGGCCTCGGCGGGTCTCGGCACCCTCGCCCCGGTCGAGGTCGCCGAGTACCTCGGCCTCCGGCCCCGCTGGGTGGACTCGACCGCCGTCGGCGGCGCCACCTGGGAGGTCATGGCCGGGCACGCCGCCGACGCGATCGCCGCGGGGCACGCGAACGCGGTCCTCCTCGTGTACGGCTCCACCGCGCGCGCCGACATCCGCGCCCGTCGGCGCACCGCCAACCTGTCCTTCGGCGCGCGCGGCCCGCTCCAGTTCGAGGTCCCGTACGGGCACACCCTGATCGCCAAGTACGCGATGGCCGCCCGCCGCCACATGCACGCGTACGGGACCACCCTGGAGGAGCTCGCGGAGGTGGCCGTCCGGGCGCGGGCGAACGCGGCCCTGAACCCGGAGGCGATGTTCCGCGACCCGATCACCGTCGACGACGTCCTGGACGGACCGATGATCGCGGACCCGTTCACCAGGCTGCACTGCTGCATCCGCAGCGACGGCGGCTGCGCGGTGCTGCTGGTCGCCGAGGAGTACGTCCAGGACTGCCGGACCTCCCCGGTCTGGGTGCTCGGCACCGGGGAGCACGTCTCGCACACCACGATGTCGGAGTGGGAGGACTTCACGGTCTCCCCCGCCGCCGTCAGCGGCCGGCTGGCCTTCGGGCGGGCGGGCGTCCGGCCCGCCGACGTCGAGGTGGCGGAGATCTACGACGCCTTCACCTACATGACCCTGGTGACCCTGGAGGACCTGGGCTTCTGCGCGAAGGGCGAGGGCGGGGCGTTCGTCCGGGAGAAGGACGGGCTGCCGGTGAACACCGACGGCGGCGGCCTGTCGGCCTGCCATCCGGGGATGCGGGGACTCTTCCTGCTGGTGGAGGCGGTGCGGCAGCTGCGCGGGGAGGCGCCGGGGCTCCAGGTGCGGCGGCCGGACGGCTCGCTGCCGGAGCTGGCGGTGGCCTCGGGCACGGGGGGCTGGTTCTGCTCCTCGGGGACGGTGGTGCTGGGCCGCTCGTGACCCCCGGCCCGCCGGCGCCGCCGCACGCCCTACCGTGGCCGCATGACCGACTTCCACCGCGCCCTCCGCTCCCTGAAGGTCTGGGACACCGAACTCCCCGCCTTCGACCCGGCGGGCGCCCCGCCCGAGCCGCTCCCGCTCTTCCACGACTGGTTCACGGCCGCGGTCGCCGCCGGCCAGAGCGAGCCGCACACCCTCTCCCTGGCCACCGCCGGCGAGGACGGCAGGCCCGACGTCCGCATCGTGATGCTGCACGACGCCGACGCGCGCGGCTGGCACTTCGCCACCCACGCCACCAGCGCCAAGGGCCGCCAGCTCGACGCCAACCCCGAGGCCGCGCTCGCCTTCTACTGGCCGGTCCAGGGCCGCCAGGTCCGGATCCGCGGCCACGTCACCACCGGGACGGCCGAGGAGGCGTACGCGGACCTCCACGCCCGCACCACGGGCGCCCTCGCCTCGGCCCTGGTCGGCCGGCAGAGCGAGGTCCTCGACTCCCCCGGGACCCTCGCCGAGGCCAGCGCCCGGGCCTGGGAGCGGGCCCGGGCGGAACCGGACGCCGAGGCCCCCACCTGGACGCTCTACGTCGTCGAGCCGGCCGAGGTCGAGTTCTTCCAGGGCGACGCGCAGCGCCGCCACCTCCGCCTCCGCTACCGCCGCACGACCGACGGCTGGACCCGCGAACTCCTCTGGCCCTAGCAGGGGTTCAGGCGCCGGCCCCGGAGTCGTACATCTCCTCGATGTCGCGGGCGAAGTCCCGCAGCACCGCCCGGCGCTTGAGCTTGAGGGACGGCGTCAGATGCCCGGAGCCCTCCGAGAACTCCGTGCTCAGCACCCGGAAGTCGCGGATCGACTCCGCACGCGACACCAGCCGGTTGGCGTCCTCCACCGCCCGCCCGAGGGCGGCCAGCAGCTCCTCGTCCCGGGTCAGCTCCCAGAGCGCCAGGTGGTCCTTGTGCCGCATCCGCCGCCAGTGCAGCAGGCCCTCGTGGTCGAGGGTGATCAGGGCGGTGACGTACGGGCGGTCGTCGCCGAGGACCATGCACTGGGCGACCAGGGGATGGGCGCGCAGCCAGTCCTCCAGCGGGGCCGGGGCGACGTTCTTCCCCGCCGAGGTGATGAGGATGTCCTTCTTGCGGCCGGTGATCCGCAGATAGCCGTCCGCGTCGAGCGAGCCCAGGTCCCCGGTCGGGAACCAGCCGTCGTCCGTGTACGGCACCGCCGCCCCGCGCTGGGCGTCCCAGTAGCCGGCGAAGACGTGGCCGCCCTTGAGCCAGACCTCGCCGTCGCCGGCGATCCGGACCGACGTGCCGGGCAGCGGCCAGCCGACCGTGCCGGTCCGGGGCCGCCGCGGCGGGGTGACCGTCGACGCGGCCGTGGTCTCCGTCAGGCCGTACCCCTCGAAGACCTCGACGCCGGCCCCGGCGAAGAACTCGGCGAGCCGGGCGCCGAGCGGGGAGCCGCCGGAGATCACGTACCTCACCCGGCCGCCGAGCGCGGCCCGGATGCGCCGGTAGACGAGCGGGTCGTAGAGCGCCCGCGCGGCCCGCAGCGAGAGCGAGGGGGCGGTCTCCTTGCCGTACCGGCGGGCGACCGAGGCGGCCCGGTCGAAGGCCGCGGCCCTGCCGCCGCGCTCGGCGGTGGCGCGGGCGGCGTTGAAGACCTTCTCCAGGACGTACGGGATCGCGAGGAGGAACGTGGGCCGGAACGCGGCCAGGTCGTCCAGGAGTTCCGGCCCCTCCACCGAGGGGGCGTGCCCGACGCGGACCCGGGCCCGGACGCAGCCGATGGAGACCATCCGCCCGAAGACGTGGGAGAGCGGCAGGAACAGCAGGGTGGCGGCCGGGTCCTTGCTCTCGGAGACGAAGACGGGGTGGAGGAGCCGGACGGCGTTGTCGACCTCGGCGAAGAAATTGGCGTGGGTGAGGGCGCAGCCCTTGGGCCGGCCGGTGGTGCCCGAGGTGTAGACGAGGGTGGCGAGCGTTTCCGGGGTGAGCAGTCCGCGCCGGGCGGTGACGGCCTCGTCGGCGATCCGGGCGCCCGCGGTGCGGAGCTGGTCGACGGCGCCGGTGTCCAGGACCCAGAGGTGGGCGAGGCCGGGCAGCTGCCGCCGCTCGGCGGAGACGAGCCGGGCCTGGGCGGGGTCCTCGACGACACAGGCGGCGGCGCCCGAGTCCTGGAGGATCCAGCGGGTCTGGAAGGCGGACGAGCTCGGGTAGACGGGGACGGTGACGAGCCCGGCGGCCCAGGCGGCGAAGTCGAGCAGCGTCCACTCGTAGGTGGTGCGGGCCATGAGGGCGAGCCGGTCGCCGGGCCGCAGCCCGTGCGCGATGAGCCCCTTGGCGACGGAGTGCACCTGGGCGGCGAAGGCGGAGGCGGTGACGTCGGACCACCCGCCGTCGGCGTCCTTCCGGGAGAACAGCACCGCCCCGGGGTCCTGGCGGGCGTTGTCGTACGGCAGGTCGGCGAGCGATCCCCGGCGGACGGCGGGGACGAGCGGGGGGACGGAGACCTCGCGCACCACCCCGTCCACCAGGGTCTTGTGCGGCTCGACCGGTTCGCTCCCGGACGGTGCGGTGACGACGGACACGTGCGGCTCCTCGGTCTGCGCGATGAACTGAGGTCGTGCGTCGACGGACCGCGGTCACGCCGCGACGGTCCCCCACCGCGGTCCGGTACGTCGCCTACCGTGCAACTCCCTTGACCAGCCGGTAACCTTACTGCCAAGTAAGGGTCAACGGGGAGACCAGCGCTCGCTTTTCATGAGGTTCCCGAGACCGGACCACGCGAAGTTCATCAGCGTCGCGGCCGCCTCCCTCGCCGTCACCCCCGGCGTCTCGTTGGCCCAGCTCGCCAGCGACTCGGCGGATCCGACGAGCGCCTGCGCGAGCGCGTCGACGTCCCGCCCGGTGATCTCCGCGCCGCCCGGCGCCTCTCGTGCCGCCTCGCCGATCAGCCCCGCGACGAACGCCGTGATCTCCTCCCGCATCCGCGCCGCCTCCCCGGCGAACGGCTCGCCCTGCGTCCGCGCCTGCCGGCTCAGCACCGCCCAGGAGTCGGGATGCTCGGCGGCGAAGCCGAAGAAGGCCATCAGCCCGGCCCACAGCCGCTCGTCGGGCGGCGCGCTCCGGTCCACGACGGCCTCGGCCACGACCCCGAGCAGCGCCTGCGCCTCCCGCCGGATGACGACGGTGAACAGCTCCTCCTTGGAGTGCAGATAGAGGTAGACGAGCGGCTTCGACACCCCCGCCGACTCGGCGATCTCGTCCATGGAGGCGGCCTGGTAGCCGCTCCGCGCGAAGCAGCGCACGGCCGCGTCGACCATCTGCCGCTCCCGCACGGCCCGCGGCAACCGCCGCTTAGCACCATCGGCCATGGCGCCCACCCCTGCTCCCAAGATCCACTGGCTGCCCCGCGAAAGCCTACGTGCCCCCCGCCCGGACGGGGGCGAGGGGCACGCAGGGCGGGAGCGAGGGGGGTCAGGCCGCGGCCGCGACCTTCTCCCGGGTGTCGGCGGTGCCGGCCGTGTCGGCGAGGTCGTCGATCGGGGACGACGAGGCGTTCTCGTACGCCGTGAGGTCGAGGATCTTCTCGCGGGCCGAGACGATCACCGGGACGAGGGCCTGGCCCGCGACGTTGGTCGCCGTCCGCATCATGTCCAGGATCGGGTCGATCGCCATGAGGAGGCCGACGCCCTCCAGGGGGAGGCCCAGGGTGGAGAGGGTGAGGGTCAGCATGACCGTCGCGCCCGTCAGACCGGCGGTGGCCGCCGAGCCGATGACCGAGACGAAGGCGATCAGCAGGTAGTCGCCGATGCCCAGCTGCACGTCGAAGATCTGCGCGATGAAGATCGCGGCGAGCGCCGGGTAGATCGCGGCGCAGCCGTCCATCTTGGTCGTCGCGCCGAACGGGACGGAGAAGGAGGCGTACTCCTTCGGGACGCCGAGGCGCTCGGTGACCTTCTGGGTGACCGGCATGGTGCCGACCGAGGAGCGGGAGACGAAGGCCAGCTGGATGGCCGGCCAGGCGCCCTTGTAGAACTGGATCGGGTTGACCTTGGCGACCGTCGCGAGGAGCAGCGGGTAGACGCCGAACATGACCAGGGCGCAGCCGATGTAGACGTCGGCGGTGAAGGTCGCGTACTTGCCGATCAGGTCCCAGCCGTAGTCGGCGATGGCGAAGCCGATGAGGCCGACGGTGCCGATCGGGGCGAGGCGGATGACCCACCAGAGGGCCTTCTGGAGCAGTTCGAGGACCGACTCGGAGAGGCTGAGGATCGGCTTCGCGCGGTCGCCGAGCTTGAGGGCGGCGATGCCGGCGACGGCGGCCATGAAGACGATCTGCAGGACGTTCAGCTCGGTGAACGGCGTGATGACGTCGGTGGGGATGATGCCGGTCAGGAAGTCGATCCAGGTGCCCTCGCGCTTGGGCAGCTTGCCGTCCTGCGGGGTGAGGCCGGTGCCGGCGCCCGGGTCGGTGATCAGGCCGATGGCGAGGCCGATGGCCACCGCGATCAGCGAGGTGATCATGAACCAGAGCAGGGTGCGGGTGGCGAGCCGGGCGGCGTTGTTCACCTTCCGCAGGTTGGTGATCGAGACCAGGATCGCGAAGAAGACGAGCGGGGCGACGGCCAGCTTCAGGAGCTGGACGAAGATGTCGCCGACCTGGCCGAGGGTCTCCTTCAGCCAGGAGACGTCCTGGCTGCGGGCGAGCCAGCCGAGCAGGGCGCCGAGGACCAGACCGGCGATGATCTGGGCCCAGAAGGGGAACTTAGGTATGCGCGAGGAAGCCGGTGACTGCTTCTCGGGTGTGGTCGCGGACGCGGACACAGACACACTCCACAGGTGCGTATCGGGAAATACGGGACGGGGGTGCGGCACACACGCGCTTTCACGCGGGCCGCTGCATGATGCCGGGTCAGACCCCGCGGCAACAGACCGCGGACATACAGCGGCACAGATCGACGTGCAGGCGCGCCACGAGCGGGATGCTCGCGGCATGAGAAGGGCGCACTGCTGTCGTCATGTCGAACACGTTAACACTTGAACTTTGAGAACCTCAAAGCCCTTCTTTGGGGTGTAGGGACGCCTCCGCGCCTCCGAAACGCAGAACACCCCGGACGGAAGCCTTGGAAGCTCCGACCGGGGTGTCCGGGGTCGTTCGGGTCTGTGACGAACCTTACGCGCTCTTCACGCGGCCGCGAGGGCCTCTAGAGCACGTCCTCCTGGGAGCGGTTCGCGGCCAGGCGGTCCTTGGCGCGGTCGACCTTCGCCACGACCTCGGCGCTCGCCTGGTCGCGCACCTTGCGGAGGAGGATGAAGCTCAGCGGGGCGGAGACGACGATGGAGAGGACGAGGACCCAGAGCAGGTTCGAGTCGCCGAGGCCACGCGGCAGCGCGCCGACGTAGACGAGGCCCCACAGGGCGAGGAAGCATCCGGCGAAGATGCCGAGACGCATCAGCGTGTAGCGGAGCATGTCAGCCCACTCTTCCGTTCCGACGTTCCGAAAAGTTCCCAAGATCCCTTACGGGACAAGCGCCCCTCCAGTGAAGCACGCCCGCCCCCGCACCCCTGGGGCGGGCCTCTTGAGCCCCTCGCCAGTAATAGTTACGCTCGATACATGACCCTTACTTTCGAGGTGGATCCCACGATCGACCCCGCCCTGCGCGACGGGGTGCTCGCCCTCTGGGCCGACGTCACCAACGCCGGCGGTGCGGTGGGCTTCGTCCCGCCCGTCACTCCCGACGAGATCCGCCCCGCACTGCTCCAGCACCTCGTCGCGATGCACGAGGGCGGCACCCGGCTCCTCGTCGGCCGCGACGCGGCGGGCGCGATCGCCGCCACCGCGTTCTTCACCTTCAACTCCCACCCCCTGATGCAGCACTGGGTGTGGCTCTACACCGTGATGGTCGACCCCCGGCACCAGGGCAGGGGCTACGGCCGCGACCTCATGGCCGCCGTCGAGCACACCGCCCGCACCGCCGAGGGCTTCGAGCACATCGAGGCGATCCGGCTGGGATGCCGGGGAGGCACCGGCGTCGACGGCTTCTACGCCAAGTGCGGCTACAAGGAGGTCGGCCGCGTCCCCGACGCCATCCGGGTCGCCCCCGGCGACGACCGGGACGACATCCTCATGCTGCTCCCGCTGACCTGAGCCGCCGGACGACCCGACCGGATCGGACACAGGATGTCGGGTCCGCACCCCCGGCCGCTTCCTAGGGTGAGGACACGTCGAAGGAAGGACACCCCCGTGCTGGAGCGGCTCAACCGGGCGCTCGACCACATCGAGGAGCACCTCGTCGCCGAACGCGACGGCGCCCTCGACGCGGCCGCCCTCGCCCGCGTCGCCGCGACCTCGGAGCACCACTTCCGGCGCATGTTCTCGGCACTGGCCGGCATGTCCCTGTCCGAGTACGTGCGGCGCCGGCGGCTCACCGTCGCGGGTGCCGAGGTGCTCGCCGGGGAGCGGACGCTCCTGGAGATCGCGGTGCGCCACGGCTACGGCTCCGGGGAGGCCTTCGCCCGCGCGTTCCGCGCGGTGCACGGGGTCGGGCCCGGCGAGGCCCGCCGCACGGGGGCCGCGCTCAGCGCCCAGCCGCGGATGTCCTTCCGACTGGTCGTCGAAGGGAGCAGCAGCATGCGGTACAGGGTCGTGGAGAAGAAGGACCTGAGGGTCGTCGGGCGGAGGGCCCGGGTCCCACTGGTCCACGAGGGGGAGAACCCGGCGATCGCCGCGCACATCCGGTCCCTCGGGCAGGAGACGATCGAGCGGCTCGGGCGGCTCTCGGACCAGGAGCCCCGGGGCGTGGTCTCGGCCGTGGTCCACCTCGGCGAGAGCCGGGAGGAGGGCGTCGAACTGGACTACTGGCACGCGGTGGTGAGCGACGCCGAGGTGCCGGAGGAGTTCGAGGTGCTGGACGTGCCGTCGGGCTCCTGGGCGGTCTTCGAGAACGAGGGCCCGCTGCCGGAGGCCGTGCAGCACCTGTGGCGGGACATCTTCACCCAGTGGTTCCCGTCCAACCCGTACGCGATCCGGCCGGGCCCCGAGATCATGAGCATCAGCCCCTCGGAGGACTGGAAGACGGCGCGGGCGGCGCTGTGGATCCCGGTGGAGCACACGGCCGGGTGAGGACCGGGCCCGCGTGCGGCGCGCGGCCGGGTGAGGACCGGGTCCGTGCGGCGCGCGGCGGGATGGCGGAAGGGCCGGTGGGAGCTCCCACCGGCCCTTCCGTCGCGCCTGCTCAGAACCGCATCGGCTGCGGGGTCTCCCGCCGCTCGGCGTCCGGTCCCGGGTACTCGCGGATGATCTCGTACCGGGTGTTCCGCTCGACCGGGCGGAAGCCGGCGTCGCGGATCAGCTCCAGGAGGTCCTCGCGGCCCAGCTTGTTGGGCGTGCCGTAGTTGTCGGCGTCGTGCGTGATCTTGTACTCGACGACCGAGCCATCCATGTCGTCGGCGCCGTGCTGGAGCGCGAGCTGCGCCGTCTGCACGCCGTGCATGACCCAGAAGACCTTGACGTGCGGCACGTTGTCGAAGAGGAGCCGGGAGACCGCGAAGGTCTTCAGGGCCTCGGCGCCGGTCGCCATGGTGGTCCGCGCCTGGAGCTTGTTGCGGACCTTGCCGTCCTGCATGTCGACGAAGTCGTGCTGGTAGCGCAGCGGGATGAAGACCTGGAAGCCGCCGGTCTCGTCCTGGAGCTCACGCAGCCGCAGCACGTGGTCCACGCGGTGGCGGGGCTCCTCGATGTGCCCGTACAGCATGGTGCTGGGGGTCTTGAGCCCCTTCTCGTGCGCGAGGCGGTGGATCCGGGACCAGTCCTCCCAGTGGGTGCGGTGGTCCACGATGTGCTGCCGGACCTCCCAGTCGAAGATCTCGGCGCCGCCGCCGGTCAGGGACTCCAGACCGGCCTCGATGAGCTCGTCGAGGATGTCGGAGGCCGACATCCCCGAGATGGTCTCGAAGTGGTGGATCTCGGTGGCGGTGAAGGCCTTGAGCGAGACGTTCGGCAGGGCCTTCTTGAGCTCGGAGAGGGAGCGCGGGTAGTACCGCCAGGGCAGGTTGGGGTGCAGCCCGTTGACGATGTGCAGCTCGGTGAGGTTCTCGTTCTCCATCGCCTTGGCGAGGCGCACGGCCTCCTCGATGCGCATGGTGTACGCGTCCTTCTCGCCCGGCTTGCGCTGGAACGAGCAGTAGGCGCAGGAGGCGGTGCAGACGTTGGTCATGTTCAGATGCCGGTTGACATTGAAATGCACCACGTCGCCGTTCTTGCGGGTCCGGACCTCGTGGGCCAGGCCGCCGAGCCAGGCGAGGTCGTCGGACGCGTAGAGGGCGATGCCGTCCTCACGGCTCAGCCGCTCACCGTCCCGGACCTTCTGCTCGAGTTCGCGCTTGAGGCCCACATCCATGTACGGCCGCCTCCCTTTTCTCCGAATTACGCCGTGGCCAACCGTACTCTCAGGCCTCTTCGGGCAGCTCTCCGACCCGGTTCTCCCACTTGGTGGACAGCACGATCGTCGTCCGGGTGCGGGAGACGCCCTTGGTGCCGCTGAGGCGGCGGATCGTCTTCTCCAGGCCGTCGACGTCGCTGACGCGCACCTTGAGCATGAAGGAGTCGTCGCCGGCGATGAACCAGCAGTCCTCGATCTCGGCGAGGTCCTTGAGGCGGCGGGCCACGTCCTCGTGGTCGGCGGCGTCGGAGAGGGAGATGCCGATGAGGGCGGTCACGCCGAGGCCGAGCGAGGCGGCGTCGACGGTGGCGCGGTAGCCGGTGATGACTCCGGCCGCCTCAAGGCGGTTGATGCGGTCGGTGACAGAGGGGCCGGAGAGCCCGACGAGCCGGCCGAGCTCGGCGTACGAGGCACGACCGTTCTCGCGCAGAGCCTGGATGAGCTGCCTGTCCACGGCGTCCATAGGTATGAAGCCTTCCATTGTCCAGCGATACCGCGAGTTTAGGTATAGAATCTAAGGTACACAGGGAAGACGCCCTGTGAATCTTTTAGACGATCAAAGACGATCTTTCAGGAGTGGTGTTCACCGTGTACACGATCGAGATGGCCTACGCACGCATGCGCGAGCTGCAGGACCTGGCCAACCGCTCGCGTGCCCACCAGCCGACCGCCGCCTCGAAGCGCGCCGCGAAGAAGCGCGCCCCGAAGCGCTAATCCGATCGGGGGGTCGCTCCACCGAGCTCTCCCTCCCACCGGCGGTACAGCCGATGCGGCACCCCTGCCGCGTCGAGCACCCGCCCGGCGACGAAGTCCACCAGATCCTGGATGTGCGTCGCCCCCGCGTAGAACGCCGGAGAGGCGGGCAGCACCACGGCGCCCGCCTCGTCCAGCGCCACCATCTGCTTGAGCGTCTGTCCGTTCAGCGGGGTCTCCCGCACGGCGACGACCAGCGGACGCCGCTCCTTGAGCGTCACGCTCGCGGTCCGCTGGAGCAGGTCCTTCGAGAGCCCCAGTGCCACTCCCGCCACCGCCGCGGTCGAGGCCGGCACCACCAGCATCCCCTTGGCCGGGTACGAACCCGAGGACGGCCCCGCGGCCAGGTCGCCGGCCGCCCAGTACCGCACGTCGCCGAGGGCGTCCGCCACGTCGAAGGTGTCCGGCTTGCCGTCCGCGCCCCGCGCCAGCCAGGCGGCCAGGTCCTCGCGCCAGTGCGCGTCCCGGAAGGAGATGCCCGTCTCGTCGAGCAGCGTCAGCCGTGAGGCCCTCGACACGACCAGGTCGACGCTCTCCCCGGCGGCCAGGAGGCCCCGCAGTACGGCGGCGGCGTACGGCGTGCCCGACGCCCCGGAAACCCCCACCACCCAGGGCCGACGACTCTTCTTCTCCTGCGACTCCACGACAGAGAGCCTATCCGGCCGGGAAAAGCCAGGCCCGGGCGCGGCTCGCTCCCGGAGCCGTACCCGGGGCCCGGCCCGCCGCCGTCAGGCGTCGCGGAAGCGCAGCAGCCGTTTGGCCGCGGTCCGCAGCAGGCGGTCGGCCTCCGTGAGCGGGAGGCGTTCGCGGCGGTGGCGGAGGGAGGGGAGGCCCTCGGCCCCGAACCCCTCCTTGAAGTGGGCGAGCGAGGACCCCGGGCGGGAGTCGCCCATGACGTAGGCCGTCCGCCCCTCGGCGCACGCGTCCTCGATCGCGAGCCGCTGCAGCAGGAAGTTCGCCCGCACCGGATGGGCCAGCTCCCGGTCCATCGCGCCGCGCCAGTACTTGGCCTGCCGCCCGTACGACACCACCACCGCTCCGGCGGCCGGCTCCCCGCCCACCCGGGCCAGGTAGACGGCGCAGGAGGTGCCGAACCGGTCGGCCACCGCCTCCAGGTACCGGCGGGGGAACGCCCGGGACCGGCGCAGCCGGGCGAGCGCCCTCGGCTCGTGCTGCTGCTCGGCCCAGCGCAGCATGGACTTCTCGTACAGCCCGTAGAACTCGGACACCAGCCGGCCCTCCCGGTCGACCTCCACCTCGACGGACGACCGCTCGCCGCGGCGCACGTCGCGCCGCGCGCGGCCGTGGAAGCGCCGCTCCCAGACCGTGTCGAAGCCGCCGCCCAGGTCCAGGACGTACGTCGTCAGGGTCTCCGCCGCGAAGTCCGGCGGCGCGGTGGACGCCCACACCGGGTCGGCCTCCGGTCCCAGCCGCAGGCCGGTCCGCAGGGCCGGGCGCCGGGCCAGGTCGCGCCAGACGACCAGGGCCTCCTCCGCGTCGGGGGTGCCCGCGGGCGCCAGCGGGCCGCCGATCCCCCAGCGGGACGGCCAGGACTCCTCGGCGAGCAGCCGCCCGGGCAGGCCGCGCCCCCGCACGAGGGGGACGAGGAGCCGGCGGCCGCCGGCGAAGGAGTACAGCCTGCTCGCGTCCTCGTAGGGCGCGGCCGCGCAGATCGCGTCGAGCCAGGCCGGGGTCTGGGTGACCAGGGTCGCGGGGTCCTCCCGGGCGAGCCGCCGCCAGACCTCGCGGGGGGCGGGGGACGCGACCCGCACGGGGCCCGCCGCGGTGGTCTGGCCGAGGACCTCGGCCGCGGTCATCGCCGGGTCACCTCCGTGAGGACCGGGACCACGTTGCCGGCGACCCAGCGCCGGCTGCGTCCGTAGCGGGCGGACTTGGCGGCGTTCCCCGCCACGTGCCAGAGCCAGGTGAGCAGCGGCAGCAGCGCCTCGTCGCGCTCCTGCCGCGGGGAGGGCACGTCCGCGTGGCCGAGCAGGGCGCGGTCCTCGGGGAGGAGGCCGCCGCGGCGCACCGCCTCGGCGACGATCTGCCCGAGTTCCCGCCGCTCGCGCTGCTGCCGCAGGGTGAGGACGAACAGGTAGGAGTCGACGGCGCACGGGCCGTCGGGCACGGAGTCCGCCCAGTCGATCACCCCGGACGGGGTTCCGTCCGCCTCGTCCACCAGGATGTTCCCGGGGTGGTAGTCGCCGTGGGTCCGGCCCGCGGTCAGGGTGCGGCCGGCCAGACCGGTGTGGAGGCGCTCGCCCAGGGCGCGGACGGCGGGCGCGCCGCGGGGCCCGCCGCACCAGGGGATCTGGTCGGTCAGCACGGCGAGGCGGGCGTCCACCCAGTCGGCGGTCCGCAGGTCGGCGCGTTCCGGGCGGCCGGTCGCGCGGTGCAGGCCGGCGACGGTGGCGAGCGCGGCGACGGCCACGGCCCAGGTGCGGCTTGGGGCGCGGCGCAGCAGGGCGTCGGCCTCGACGCCCGGCAGGCGGCGCTCGGCCACGAGCAGCAGCCGGCCGTCGTACCGGAGCTCCTCGGCCGACGGGAGCAGCCGCCGCCACGCGCCGACGCGGTCGTCCTCCGCCAGTGCGCGGAGGGCCGCGCAGCCGTGGGTCAGGGATCCGGCCGCGCGGGGGCTGCGCGGGTGCTTGACGACAAGGGGTGCGGACGCGTGGTCGTCCAGGCGGAAGACGAGCAGGTCGGAGACGGTCCGCTCCAGCCGGTGCAGGTCGCGGTAGCGGACGGGGCCGCCGCGCAGCAGGCCGGCCAGCCGTCGGGCCCGGACCAGGTCCGAGGGCCTGGTCAGCAGGGGGTTCGGATCGAGGGGGAGGAGGCCGCTCCATCCCGGCCGTCCGGTCCCGGTCCGTTCCCCCGGTACGGCCCGGGGGAACGCGGTGTCCACGGATCCTCCCGGCGAGCCTGCGAGTCGTCGCGCGGTCGCGCCGACGGGCCGTCGCGCCACGGGGCGCATGCGCTCATATCACCCTAACAAGGGCATGTGATCCCCGCGCGTCGTCCCACCGCGCGCCCCTCCGGCGGCCCTTCCGGGCCCGGCGTCCCAACGGGCCTCCCCCCAGGGGACGTTCTAGAATCGCACCATAATGTCCCTTTCGAGGCTTCGCGGTAGGTGGGGTCCCGCCGAACAGGTCCTGGACGTGTTCCGGTGAGCGGGCCCGAACGCCGGGCCCGCACGACGGCCGCCGACGACCCCGCGGGGACCCCCGCCCCCGCACCGCCCGCCGACGCCCCGCACCGCACCCGGCCCGAGGCGGTCCGCGTCTGGGCGGCCCGCCTGGTCCTGCCCCTCTCGGTCGTCCTCTGGCTGCTGTCGCTGCGCTCCGTCCCCCTCGACCGGATGCGCGACCTCGGACTGCTCCAGGTGCTGCCCCCGCTCTTCTGGGTGGCCGCGGCCCTGCTCACCCTGGGCTTCTGCCTGGCCCTGAGCGACCGCCGCACCCACGGCGCCTGGCTGACCGGCTACGTCCTCGCCCTGATCGCCCTCGTCCACGCCACGCCCACCCTGCTCTACCCGACCCTGCGCTACTCCTGGGCGTGGAAGCACCTGGCGGTCATCGACGCGATGATCCGGCACGGCGGCGAGGTGCCGAACGCCGACAAGTTCTCCGTCTACAACGACTGGCCCGGCTTCTTCCAGCTCCACGCCCTGTTCCTGCGGACCACCGGCCTCGACTCGTCCGTCGGGTACGCCGCCTGGACGCCGCCCTTCGCCAACGCCCTGCTGCTCGCCCCGCTGCTCCTGCTCTACCGCAGCGTCACCCGCGACCGGCGGCTGGTCTGGGGCGCGGTCTGGATCTTCTACAGCTGCTCCTGGGTGGGCCAGGACTACTTCGCCCCGCAGTCCTTCGCCTTCCTGCTCTTCATGACCATCGCGGCCCTGCTCTTCCGGCAGCTGCGGTCCCCGGCGCTCCCCCGCCCCGATCCGCGCCGGCGGGAGGGCTGGCCACCCGGGCTCCTCGTCGCGGTCGTGGTGATCGTGGCCGCGATCGTGGTCTCCCACCCGCTCACACCGCTCATGCTGATCAGCGCCATGGCCCTGCTGTCCCTGCCCCGGCGCAGCCGGCGCCTGGCCCTGCCGGTGCTGATCGCCGCGGTCGTCCTCACCGCCGTCTGGGACGCCACGGTGGCCCGGTCGTACATCTCCGTCAACATCGAGAACCTCGTCGAATCCCTCACCCAGCCCGACAAGAACGTCTCCTCCGGACTGGCCGCCCTGGGCGACGCCGCTCCGGGCCAGATCCTGCTGTCCTGGGTGGACCGCGGTCTGTCGGCGGCCGTCGCCCTGCTGGCCGTCGCCGGCCTTCTGGTCCGCCGCTGGACCCGGCGCACCGGCCTCCCCCTGCTGGCCGCGGCCCCGCTGCCGCTGCTCGCCGTCAACGCCTACGGCGGCGAGATGCTGTTCCGGGCCTACCTCTTCGCCCTGCCCGCCGCCGCGTTCCTGGCGGCGGCCCTCCTCCTGCCCTCGGGCGACCGGCGCGTCGGCCGCACGCTGGCCGTCTACCCCGTCCTCCTCGCCATGTTCGGGGCGCTGGTCTTCGGCTACTACGGCAAGGAGGCCCTCAACCAGTACACCCTCAAGGAGGTCGCCGCCGCCCGCTACGTGATCGAGCACGCCCCGCCGGGCTCGACGATCGTCACGCTCACCGCCGACGTACCCGACCTCGACCTCGACTACGAGAAACACCGCAGGGTCCAGCTGGCCTACCAGGAGACGGACGATCAGCGGCTGCTGGTGCGCGACCCGCTGGAGGGGGTGGAGGGCTTCGTCTACGGCGCCACCGAGGAACGGCCCGCGTACGTCGTGCTCACCCGGGCCCAGGACATGAACCTCTACGTCACCGGGGCCCTGCCCGCCGACGTCCCCGAGCGGCTGGAGGCCGCGCTGTCGGACGCCCCCGGCTTCACCCGCGTCTACGACAACGGCGACGCGATCGTCTACCGCTACGTGACGCCCCCACCGGACTGAGGAGGGCACCGCATGACACGTCCGCGCCTGGCACTCGCCGCCTCCGGCTGGCTCGCGCTCCTCGCCACCGCGCTGCCCGACGCCCACCCGGTCCGGGTCGCCGCCGTCACCCTGTTCCTGCTGGTCTGCCCCGGACTCGCGGCCCAGCTCGCCCTGCGGCCCGCCGTGGCGTGGCGGCGGCCCGGGCACCCCACCGCGGTCCTGGAACTCGCCCTCCTCACCCTCGTCCTCGGGCTGGCCCTGACGACCCTCGTGGCCGTCGTGCTCTTCCTCGGCGGCGTCTTCACCGCCACCCGGTCCCTGCTCGTGCTCGCCGCGCTGACCTCGGTCCTCGCCCTGCTGCCCCACCGGCTCGCGGCCCCGGCCGCGGGCCGGGACCGGTGAACGCGCGGGGCGCCCGCCGGCCCCTCCGGCGGACGGCGCTGGCGCTGACGGCCCTGCTGCTGGCGGCCACCGCCTGCACCGCGCCCGCCGGCGGCCCGCCGGCGGACGGGACGACACCGCCGTCCGCCGTCACGCCGACGCCGGCCGGCCCCTGGCGGCTCGTCATGAGCGACGACTTCGACGGCGACGAGCTCGACGACCGGACGTGGACCACCTGCTACGACTGGAACAAGGAGGGCTGCACCAACAGCGGCAACGACGAACTGCAGTGGTACCTGCCGGAGCAGGTCTCGGTGGGGGACGGCGAACTGACCCTCACCGCCGAGCGGCGCGAGACCCGCGGCAGCGACGACCACACCTATCCGTGGACCTCCGGAATGATCTCCACGGGACGGGACGACTGGTACGCGGAACCGCGGCGCACCTTCACCTACGGCTACTTCGAGGCAGCCATCAGGATCCCCGCCGAGGCCGGCATGTTCCCCGCCTTCTGGATGATGCCAGCCTCGCGCTTCACCCCGCCGGAGCTCGACATCATGGAATTCCTGGCCACCACCCAGGAGGTCAGCATGTACGTGCACTGGCGCGAGCCCGACGGCGACGAGGAGCGGCAGAGCGGCACCTACGGCCCGGTCGACTTCCCGGCCGGCTTCCACGTGTTCGGCCTGCTGTGGGAGCGCGACCGGCTCGTCTGGTACGTGGACGACGTCGAACGCCTCCGGGTCACGTCCCCGGAACGTATCCCGCACGTGCCCATGGAGGTCCTGATCAACCTGGCCGTCGGCGTGCCGAAGGCGCCCCCGGACACGGTCGACAGCGCCCGGATGCGGGTGGACTGGGTACGGGTGTGGCAGCGGCCCTGACGCGCCCGCCCGGCCCCGCCTCAGGAGACGGCCCGGTACGGCACGTTCAGCCGGGCCCTCATCCGGCGGTAGGCGCGCCAGCCCCTGGTGCGGGCCCCCTCGGGGAACGGTGCGACCGGCGCCGCCGCCCCCTCGGTCCAGCGGCGGAACCGGTCCCGGTCCGTGTCGGCGCGCACCATCAGCCGGGCGATCCGCAGCGGATCGTCCGCCGCCGAGCTGAACGCCTCGCGCACCGCCGCCGCCGACGTCCAGCCGGCCTCGGCCACCTGCTCGCGCACCGCGGGACTGGAGTAGCCGTGCGGATAGGCGAACGAGACGACCCGGTGGCCGAGGAAGTCCTCCAGTTCGCGACCGCACCCCGCGACCTCGTCCCGCACCCGGCGGGCGGGCAGCGTGTCGAGCTGCGGGTGGGTCCTCGTGTGTCCGCCGATCTCGACACCCGCCGCGTCCAGCGCGGCGAGCTGGCGCCAGCTCAGCATCCGCGACTCCGGCGGGAAGACGCCGTCCACCGGAGCGCCGGCCCGGCCGCGCAGCGCGCCCGTGGTGACGTACAGGGTGGCGGGCAGGCCGCGGCCCGTGAGCAGGGGCAGCACCGTGGAGTGGAAGTCCGCGAAGCCGTCGTCGAAGGTGAGGACGGCGGCCCGGTCGGGGAGCGGCGGGCCGCCGCGCAGGGCGGCCACCAGCGTGCTCAGCGGCACCGGACGCAGACCGCTGTCGGCGATCGTCGCCAGCTGCTCGGCGAAGACCCGCGGGGCGACCGTGAACGGCGCGATCCAGGACGGCGGGTCGGACGACACCGAGTGGTAGAGGAAGACGGGCACGGCGGTCATGTCAGACTCCCGCCCCTCCCCCGGTCCGGCCCTCGGCGGCCACCGCGGCCCCGACGGCGGACGGCTCCCCGGACGAGGCCCGGGCGGGAGGCCGGAGCCGGCCCACGGCATAGCCGGCGACGGTCGCCCCGACCCCTCCCAGCAGCGCCGCGGCCGTGCGCGGCCCGCCCTCGCGGCCGGGCGTCAGCGCACGGGCGACCGCGCGCGGCACGGTCGACGTCAGATAGGCACGCTCGCTGGACAGGGCGGCGCGGCTGCCGCCGAGCCGGGCCACGTGCGCCTTGGACAGGCCCTCGGCGTAGCAGCGCGCGCGGAAGTACGCCCAGGTGGCGCGGGCCGCGGGCACCCGGTGACGGACCGCGGCGGCGGGTTCGTGCAGGAGGACGGCGTCCGGGCTGCGGGCCGCGATGCGCAGGCACAGCTCGGTCTCCTCGCAGCCCAGCGGCCGCTTGCCCACCCGTCCCAGGTCGGTGCGGAAGCCGCCGGCGGCGGTCACCTCCCCCAGCCGGAAGGACATGTTGGCCCCGATGAAGTTGCGTACGGGGGAGGCCTGTTCGGGCAGCCCGCGGTACGAGCAGCCGACCACCCAGTCGAACTCCCGGGGGAACCACGCCGGCCGCCGGGTGACCCACCACGGGCGGACCAGGCCTCCCACGCCGGCCACGGCCGGGTCGGCGTAGCGGGCGAGGAGCCGGGCGGACCAGTCCGGCTCGGCCGCGGCGTCGTCGTCGAGGAAGGCGACGACCTCGCAACGGGCGGCGGCGACCCCGGTGTTGCGGGCGCCGGAGAGGCCCCGGCGTCCGGTGTTCTCCCGCACGCGGACGCCGGGGAACGCCGCGGACGCCCGCGCGTACAGCCCGGGGCAGTGGTCGACGACGAGGACGGTCTCCGTCACCGGGTGCCGCTGGGCCCGCAGCGAGCCGATCGCGGCCCGCAGGTCGTCCCAGCGGTCGAGGGTGTAGGCGCAGACGACGACGCTCAGGGTCGGCGGGGGTCCGGAGGCCGGCCCCGGCGCGGTCGCGGAGCCCGTCGCGGTGTCGGCGGTCGTCTCGGTCTCGGTGTTCACGGGGGCCTCCCGGGATCCGGTCGTGAGCCAGCGCCCCCGCCAGATCAGCAGCGGCGCGGCGAGCAGGCACATGGTCACCAGCCAGGCGACGCCCGCCCCGGTGATCCCCAGCGTCGGCAGCAGGATCTTGGTGAGTCCCAGGACCAGGACGCACATCACGATCTGCACCCCGACCGCCCAGCGCAGCAGCCGGCGCGCCCGCCACACGTCGATGGCCAGGCTGACCACGATGTTCGGCAGGGCGGCCAGGGCGAGGAGCCGGAGCAGGGTGCTGCCGTGCTCGGCGTACTCGGCGCCGAACAGGGAGAGGATCTGCGGCGCGAGCACGGCGACGAAGACGATGCCGGAGCCCAGCAGCAGGCCCGTGTGGCGCATCATCCGCACCGTGTGCTCGACCAGGCGCTCCGGGCTCCGGACGGCCTCCACGACGAGGGAGTTGCCGAGGTTGCGGGCCACCAGGAAGAGCGTGTAGCCGACGATCCAGGCCAGCGAGAAGTAGGCGCTCTGGTCGGCGCCGAGGTTGTTCAGGACCATCAGCGGGACCACGGTGTACGCGGCCATCCGGAACATCGAGCCGAAGTAGTCGGCCGCCGCGTACCGCAGGGCCCGCTCCGGCCGCTCCCCCGCCGTCGACTCCCGCACGTGCGCGGGCACGGCCCGCCGCAGGAGGACGAAGTTGGCGACGACGAGGGAGACCGCGAGCGCCCCGACCCAGGAGAGCAGGATGCCGGAGAACAGGGCCAGGGCCGCGCCCATGCCGAGCAGTCCGATCTTCACGCAGGCGAAGATCACGTTCTCGCCGACCACCCAGCCGGGCCGCCGCACGGCGGTCAGCGCCCCGTCCTGCATCACGAAGACGGAGTATCCGGCGGTGGCGGCGACGAAGCAGGTGGCGGTCACCGGGGTCAGCAGGAAGCCGAGGCCGGGGGCGACGACGGGGACGAGCAGCAGGAAGCCCATGGCCACCAGCGCGCTGGCGACGGCGCTGACGGCGTAGCAGAGGAGGATCAGCCGGCGGGTGTGGTGGCCGGCGGAGGGCACGAACCGGACGAGGAAGTCGGACAGGTTGAGCTGTCCCATGCTGGCGAGCAGCAGGGTCATGGAGAGCGCGGAGTAGCTGAGGCCCACCACGTCGTCCTCGTACCAGTGCGTGGCCAGGAGCCAGAAGATCGATCCGAGTCCGGCGCTGACGAGCGAGCTGATCGCCAGGAGGTGTCCGTTGCGCAGCAGCGGGTCGCGGGGGAAGACCGTGGCGACGCCGGACCGGACCACCGTGCCGAGGGAGGGCCGGGCGCCGGGGTGCGGCCCGTCCCCCGCGCCGGGCCGCCCGGCCGCCGTGGACGTCCGGGTGCGGCGTACGGCCGGCGGCGCGGTCATCGTCGGGTCCGCCGCTCGGTCAGGCGGCTGCGCAGGTAGCCGAACGGTCCGTAGAGCAGGCCGCGCAGTTCCAGGCGGGCGAGCGAGGAGGACGTGCCGCCCGGGCCCGCGGCCGGGCCGGCGCGTTCCCGGTTCCTGGCGATCGCGTACCGGACGCCGCCGGACAGCCGCCGGAGCAGTGCGGGCAGCATGCGCGGTTCGTGGGCGAGGGCCGCGGCCAGGAAGGCGCCGAAACCGGCTCCGTAGCCGTACGCCTGGGCGGCGAGGGCCTCGTGGGTGCGCCGGTGCCGGTGCCAGACGATCGCGGTGGGCTCGTAGGCGAGGGAGCGGCCGTGGGCCAGCACCCGGAAGAAGGCGAGCAGGTCGTCGCCGCCGCGCGCCGGGGTGCCGGTGCCGGTGGCGGGGTCGAAGCCGCCGAGTCCGTGCAGCAGTTCCGTACGGAAGGCCATGTTCGCGCCGGAGCCGAACCGGCCGGCGGTGAAGGGGAAGAGGGGGTCCGCGGGCGGTTCCCGCAGCGACCAGGTGAGCGGGGCGTAGCCCTTGCCGAAGGCGCCGTGGCGTTCCAGCGCGAGCTGCGCGTCGGTGTCCAGTTCGGCGGGGACGATGAGGCCGGTGACGCAGCCGGTCCGGGGGTCGGCGAGGAAGGGCTCGGCGAGGGCGGTGAGCCAGTGCGGGTCGACCAGCGTGTCGTCGTCGGTGAAGGCGGCGATGTCGCCGTCGGCCACGGCGAGTCCCCGGTTGTGGGCGCGGGCGAGTCCGGGGACCGGCTCCCGCAGGTAGCGGACCGTGGGGCCGTCGCGGCGGCCGGCGTACTCCCGCCGGACCAGGTGCTCGGTGGACGTGTCCGCCGGGGCGTTGTCAACGACGATCACCTCGTACCGGGGGTAGTCGAGGGCGAGCAGCGAGTCCAGGCAGTCGCGGAGCATGCCGGCGCGGTTCCTGGTGGCCACGATCACGCTGATCGGGGGCGTTCCGGCGGTCCCGCCCCGGTGGGCCGCGCCGGGGTCCTCGTCGGGGCGGGCGCCGCGGCCGGTCCGCCGCCGCCCGCCGAAGCCGGCGTCCCGGGCGGCGCGCGGGCCTCCGCCGGAGTCCGGCCCCCGGGCCGGCCGGTGGCCGGAGCCGGGCCCGCGACCGGGCCCGCGGCTCTCCCCCGGGCCGGAGGCGGTGGCGGGTCCCGCGCTCCGCGCGGGCCGGAGGCTCGCACCGGAGCCGGGCCCCCGAGCGGGTCGGGGGCTCCCGGCGGGGCCGGCACGCCCCGCGGCTCCGTGCTCCCCCTCGGCGGCCGGGAAGTCCCGGCGCGCCGTGTCGGCGAGCGCCTGCCACAGCTCCTCGGGGCCCCCGCCGCAGGCCTCGGCCATGCCCAGCGGACGGCCGTGGAGGCGTACGAGGCCGAGGGCCCGGCCGGACGGTCCGGGCCGCGCGCCGCCGCCGGGGCGCCGGAACGTCCCGGGCTCCGCGAGGTCGATGTCCACGACCGGCAGCGGCGCGTGCGGCGCGGGTGGTGACGGCGCGGCGGCGGGCGGGCCGCCGCCGGTCACGGCGTGCTCCGCTCCTGCGGGGCGGGCGCCGGGCGGCCGCCGGGGCGCTCGGAGAGCAGCGTACGCAGCACCCGGCGCCCGTCGGAGATCGCGTGCAGGTTGGACTGCCCGTTGCGGCGGGGCAGTTCGAGGCTGGGGACCTCGGCGATCCGCAGTCCGGAGCGCAGCGCGTGGACGATCATCTCGGCCTCGATCTCGAAGCCGGTGGCGTGCAGGTCGAGCTGGTCGAGGAAGCTGCGCCGGAAGGCGCAGAAGCCGTAGCAGAGGTCGGTCAGCGTGGCGTCGTAGAGCCGGTTCACGAGGGCGAGCAGGGCGTGGTTGCCGAGCTTGCGGATGCGGGTGATGTCGAGGGAGCCGCCGCCCTCGACGAACCGGGAGCCCTTGACGAAGTCGTAGCCGTTCTCCAGGAAGTGCACGAAGTGCGGGATCTCGGCCGGGGACATGCTGCCGTCGGCGTCCATCATCACCACGTGGTCGCCGCGCGCCGCGAGGAAGCCGGTGCGCAGGGCGTCGCCCTTGCCCCTGCCGGTCTGCGGGATGCTGCGGACGGTGGGCAGGATCCGGGTCGCGACGGGGACCGTGGCGTCGTGGGAGGCGCCGTCGATCAGCAGGACCTCGCCGACGCAGTCCGGTATCTGCTCGAAGACCCAGGGGATGTTGCGCGCCTCGTTGAGGGCGGGGATCACCAGGCTCACCGCGGGTCGGGTCGGCGCACGGTCCGTGGCGCGTCGCATCGGGTGCGGGGGCGGGTCGGTCGAGCGGCGCAGGGGGTGCTCGGGGACCTGGGACCCGGTGCTGGGCGACAGGGTCGGGTGCGTGGTCATGATCGCTCCGGGAGGGAAGCGGCGCACGGTCGCGTCGTGCTGCGGAGGCCGTCCGCCGGGGTGTGGTGCGCGAGGGGTACACCCTGACGATGCACCATACGTTTACGACGTATATGTACACTTTATCCGTAGATGTCTTCCGGTCAAGGCGTAGCGTGAGGGCGGCTCCCCTCCGGGGCCGCGCACGACGGACCGCACGGTGAAGGCGGGCAGATGGCGATCGAGAAGGGCCCCGCCGCGGGGCACCGGGAGCCGGGCAGGCGCGCGGGCGACCACGGCCGCTACGGCCGGCTGAACCGCGAGCTGGTGCTCACCGCCGCGCTGGGGCTGGTCGACCGCGAGGGGCTCTCCGCCCTGAGCATGCGCCGGACCGGCGCGGAGCTCGGCGTCGAGGCCATGGCGCTGTACCGGTACGCCGCCGGGAAGGACGCGCTGCTCGACGGCCTGGTCGAGGCCGTCTACGCGGAGCTAGAGGAGGAACTGGCCCGCTTCGCCGAGGCCCCAGGGTGGCGGGAGGAGCTCCACCGGATCGCCGCGGCCACCCACCGGGTCGTCCTCGGCCACCCCCAGGTGGCCCCGCTCCTGGCCACCCGCATGCTGGCGGTCCCGCTCGCCCGCCGCCCGCCCGCCGTCCTCAGGGACCACGAGCGCATCCTGGTGCTCCTGGGCCGGGCGGGGCTCGACGAGGAGGCCCTGGCCGAGGCCTTCCGGGCCGTCAGCGGCTGGATCCTCGGCTGCTGTCTCGGGGACCTGCGGGCCATGGTCGACAATCCCGACGAGCCCGACCCCGCGTTCCGCCTCGGACTGCACCGGCTGCCGGCGCACGAGTTCCCCCGCCTGCGCGCCGCCGCCCCGGCGCTCGCCCGGCGGGGCGGCGCCGAGGCCATGGCCGCCGGGCTCGACGCGCTCCTCGACCGCTTCGCCCCCGGGGCGACGCCTACGGGGTGAGGCCGCGGACCAGCAGGTCGAGGAGGGCGCACACGAACAGCGCCATGCCGATGAACCCGTTCACCGTGAAGAACGCCCTGTTCAGACGGGACAGGTCGTGCGGCTTCACGATCGAGTGCTCGTAGCAGAAGGCGACCGCGACGATCACGAGACCGGCCCAGAAGAAGGCGCCGGCGTTGGTGAGGAGGGCGTACCAGACGAGCAGGCCCGTGGTGACGACCGCGGAGGCGCGGGCGCCCCACAGCGCGGCCGGGATGCCGAAGCGCGCCGGTACGGACAGGACGCCGTGCGCCCGGTCCGCCTGGACGTCCTGGCAGGCGAAGATCAGGTCGAAGCCGCCGATCCAGACGCCGACCGCGAGGCCCAGGACGACCGCGTCCCAGGACCAGGTGCCGGTCACCGCGAGCCAGGCGCCGATGGGCCCGATGGCCTGGGCGAGGCCCAGGATGGCGTGCGGGAAGTTGGTGAACCGCTTGCCGTACGGATAGACGACCATCGGGATGACGGCGAGCGGCGCGAGGGCCAGACAGAGCGGGTTGAGCAGGGCGGCGGCGCCGAGGAAGACGACGACGGCGATCCCGGCGCCGGTCCACGCCGACCGCACGGAGACGGCCCCGGTCACCAGCTCGCGCTGGGCGGTCCGCGGATTGCGCGCGTCGATCTCGCGGTCGATGATCCGGTTGCAGGCCATGGCGAAGGTCCGCAGGCCCACCATGCAGACGGTGACCAGGAACAGCGTCCACCAGTGGATGTTCCGGTCCAGCTGGTACATCGCGGTGAGCGAGGCGGTGTACGCGAAGGGCAGCGCGAAGACCGAGTGCTCGATCATCACGAGGCGCAGGAAGGACTTCACCTTCCCGTCGGAGTCGGGCGCGGGACCCTGTCCGAGGACGCCTTCGGCGGCCGATGTCATACGAGGGACCTCCGGAAGTCGTCGAGGCGACCGCGCAGCTCGGCCCGGTCCATCGGGTCGATCTCCAGGTCGAGGTGCACGGTGGTGTCGTGCCCGTTGGGGGTGAGCCGGACCACGAAGGCGAGGTCGTCGCCCGCCCGGACCGACTGGAGCATGAGGGGGTTGTCCCTGCTCTCCTTGGCCTCCAGGCGGAACGAGCCGCCGCCGTCGACCCCGGCCAGGAACGCGTCGGCGAAGGCCGCGGCCTCCTCGGCCCCCAGGTCGCACTCGAAGTCGGCGGTGAAGGCGCCCACCCAGTCGGCCGTCACCCGCCACTGGCCGGGGGCGTCCTCCTCGGGGGCCAGCTCGACCCAGGCCTGGTCGTCCCCTATGCGGAGCGCCACCGCCTCGGTCACAGCCCGTACTCCTTCCAGCGGCGGTCCACGAGCGCGGCCGTCGCCGGGTCCGACTCGACCATGTCCGGCCAGCCGCCGTCCCGGGTGTAGCCCTCCTCGGGCAGCTTCTTCGTGGCGTCGATGCCGGCCTTGCCGCCCCAGAACTGCTGGTAGGAGGCGTGGTCGAGGTGGTCGACCGGCCCCTCGACGACCGTGAGGTCGCGGGAGTAGTCGGTGTTGCCGAGGGCCCGCCAGGACACCTCGTGCAGGTCGTGGACGTCGCAGTCCTTGTCGACCACGATGATCAGCTTGGTCAGCGACATCATGTGCGCGCCCCAGATGGCGTGCATGACCTTCTGCGCGTGCTTCGGGTACTTCTTGTCGATCGAGACGATCGCGCAGTTGTGGAAGCCGCCCGACTCCGGCAGGTGGTAGTCGACGATGTCCGGCACGATGATCTTGAGGAGCGGCAGGAAGAAGCGCTCCGTGGCGCGGCCGAGCGGGCCGTCCTCGGTGGGCGGCCGGCCGACGACGATCGACTGGAGCAGCGGACGCTTCCGCATGGTGATGCAGTCGATCGTCAGCGCGGGGAACGGCTCCTGCGGCGTGTAGAAGCCGGTGTGGTCGCCGAACGGACCCTCGGGCAGCATCTCGCCCGGCTCCAGCCAGCCCTCGACGACGACCTCGGCGTTCGCCGGGACCTGGAGCGGCACGGTCTTGCAGTCGACCATCTCGATCCGCTTGCCCTGCACGAAGCCGGCGAAGAGGTACTCGTCGATGTCGCCCGGAAGCGGGGCGGTGGAGGCGTACGTCACGGCCGGCGGGCAGCCGAAGGCGATCGCGACGGGCAGCCGCTCGCCCTTCGCCGCGGCGACGGCGTAGTGGTTCCGGCTGTCCTTGTGGATCTGCCAGTGCATGCCGATGGTGCGCTTGTCGTGGCGCTGGAGCCGGTAGAGCCCGAGGTTCCGCACCCCGGTCTCGGGGTGCTTGGTGTGGGTGAGCCCCAGATTGAAGAAGGAGCCGCCGTCCTTGGGCCAGGTGAAGAGCGCGGGGAGGAGGTCGAGGTCGACGTCGTCGCCGGTCAGGACGACCTCCTGCACGGGGGCGTCGTCCGACTTCACCTTCTTCGGCGGCACGTGGACCATGGCGCCGAGCTTGCCGAAGGCCTCGCGGACACCGATGAAACCCTGCGGGAGCTCGGGCTTGAGCAGCCCGCCGATCTTCTCGCTGATCTCGGCGTACGACTTCAGGCCGAGGGCCTTGAGCAGCCGGCGGTCGGTACCGAAGACGTTCATCGCGAGCGGCATCGAGGAGCCCTTGACGTTCTCGAAGAGAAGCGCCGGACCCCCTGCCTTGTTCACCCGGTCGACGATCTCCCCGACCTCCAGGTACGGGTCGACTTCGGCCTTGATGCGCTTGAGGTCGCCTTCGCGCTCGAGGGCCCTGAGCAGCGAGCGGAGATCGTCGTAAGCCATAGGGGCCAGTATCCGCCACGGGCTACGCTGGACGTGTCACCGGGGCGGTCGAAACGAGCCCCATCACTGCTTCCAGGGGGCTGTCCCACATGCTCAGGGCGCTGTTGTTCATCCTGCCTCTGGCGCTGATGATCTACGCCTTCATCGACTGCCTGAACACCCCGGAAGAGGAGGTCAAGCACCTCCCGAAGCCGGTCTGGGCCATCGTCGTGCTGCTGTTCTCCGTGGTCGGCGCGATCGGCTGGATCGTCGCGGGCAAGGAGCGGCGGCCGCGGACCCGGGGCGGCGCGGGCGGCTGGGTGGCCCCCGACGACAACCCCGAGTTCCTCAAGTCCCTCAGGGACGAGAAGCGGACCGACACCCCGGCCGACGGCCCCGACGACGAGACCGCGCTCAAGGACTGGGAGGCGGACCTCCGCCGCCGCGAGGAGGAGCTGAGGAAGCGCGAGCAGGACGGCGGCGAAGCCCCCGAGAAGCCCTGAGGCTCCCGGACCGCCGCGGGCGCGGCGGTCCGGGAGGAGGCTCAGTTGTCGGAGCCGACGGTGTTGTCGTGGCCCGCGTTGAACACGTCATCGTGCGCGAACTGGAGCCAGTCCCCGAAGACGACGGTGTGCGAGGCCTCCGGCTCCAGTTCGACGGTGACGTCGGCGCTCGCGACGCCGGCGGCGCCGAGGACGAGGACACCGGTGGCGAGGGCGGTCAGCAGGGAACGCATGGAGGACACCTCTCGGTAGTGCGGCGGAACGCCCCGCGGACGGGCGGAGCACCCCGTAAGCCAAGGCCACGAGCCGTCCCGCCCCTCGACGCCGGGCCGGTGGGACCGCGACCGTCAGCCGATCGGCGGAGGCCGGCGCCGGGGGCCGACCGCCGGCGAAGCGCCCGGTACATCGCCCCCAACGGAACCTCGCACGTGTGTTCTTGTGTGAGAGCGATCAGGAGATCCGATCGCGAGGGGGAACGGTGAGCAGGAAGCTCGAACGGAAGATGCTGCGGCTGCTGGCGGGCGGGGGGCCGGTCGCGCTCGGCGCGGGCTCGGCCTCCTTCAGGAGACTCGCCCGGTTGACCCTGCTGGCCGAGCAGTTCGGCTACGCGTACGCGGACCTACGACAGGGAGGAACCAGCTTCACCCTGTACCTCGTGCCGGACCTCCGTCCGCGGGCGCGGGAACTCGCCGCGGAGAACTGGAGCAGATACCCGCGGGCCGCCGAGGGAGGACCCCTGCCTGCGACCGACCTCGACACGTACGCGCTCCTCAGGGCCAGGATGCTGTCCGACCTGGAGCGGCGGTACCGCAAGGAGGTCCTCTGGCTCATCAGCGTGCCCCTCGTCCTCGTCGCCCTCGACTTCGGGGGCGATTTCGGTGACGGCTGGCACTCCGTCCTCACCATCGCCGCTGTCGCCTGGGCGGGGGCCGTCGTCCTCCTGCTGCCCTTCCACGTGTGGGGCCGACGGACGGCACGGAAGAGCGCGGCCCTCCTCGAAGCGGCCGGCTTCACCCGGGTGCCGGACGGGAACGGCAGGCTCCGCCACGTGCCGCCCGGCGACGAGGAGCGGCCCGGACCCGGTGTCGCGGGCGGCCGGAGGTGAGGCCGCGCCCCCGCCGGGGAAGGCATCCCCCATGGACGAGCGTCTCAGCAAGGACCTGGCCCGGGAGTGGCTCGCGGTCGCCGTCACCGAGGCCCGCGCCGGGCTCGCCGAGGGCGGGATCCCGATCGGCGCCGCGCTCTACGGGGCCGACGGGACGCTGCTCGGGCGCGGGCACAACCGGCGCGTGCAGGACGGGGACCCGTCCGTGCACGCCGAGACCGACGCCTTCCGCGCCGCCGGCCGGCAGCGCTCGTACCGGGGGACGACGATGGTGACGACCCTCTCCCCCTGCTGGTACTGCTCCGGCCTGGTACGGCAGTTCGGCATCTCGCGGGTGGTGGTCGGGGAGGCCGAGACCTTCCACGGCGGGCACGACTGGCTGGCGGACCACGGCGTCGAGGTGCTCGTCCTCGACGACCCGGCGTGCGCCGCGATGATGCGGAAGTTCATCGCCGAGCGGCCCGCCCTCTGGCACGAGGACATCGGCGACGACTGAGACCCGGCCCCCGGCCCCGGAAGCAGCGGCATGTCCCCGTCCGGACACGGAGAGGCAACACCTCCAGAACAGAGTCGAAAAGCCGAACGTCTTCCCAACAGAGCGTCGATATCCTTGAGTTGACTGTGACGGGGGTAGTCCGGGGGAACGCGGGCAACGGGGGAGCAGGTCGTGGACAGGGAGCTGTACGGCCGCGAGGCGGCCTTGCACGACGCCGGGCTGGTCGCGCGCCTCAGCGGCCTCACGAGGGACGGCACCTCCCGGGTGCCGTTCGAGCACGGTGACGATCCGCCGGTCACCGTCTTCACCGGCGGACGCGGTACGGGCAAGACCGCCCTGCTCAAGGAGGTCCGCAACCGCTACAAGGGGTACACGCCGCTGGCGCTCCTCGACTGCGCGCACGTCGAGCCGCCCGCCGACCACGGCCCCGGCTGGACCCCGCTCACTGGGGCCCTCGCCGAGCTCGCCGTGCAGATGTCGCCGAAGGTGCTCGGCGCGCGGCCGGTGCGGTTCCCCCGGGTGTCGCTCGGGCTGGTCGCCGTCGCCTCGATCGGCTGGTCGCAGGAGGACGACGAGCGGGCCCGGCGCGACCTCCAGCGGCTCGGGCCGCTGCTCGCGACCGTCGACCCGACGCGGGGCGCCGCCACCCACTGGGTCGGCAAGGTCCTCGCCAAGCTGGCCGCCACCTTCGCCGAGGCCGCCGCGCCGCTCGCCGGGCTGCTGGCCGAGGCGACCGTGGAGACCGTCCTGGAGGAGGTGTTCGGCCGCCTCCAGCGCACCTCGGAGAGCTGGTACGGCGCCTACCGGAACGCCGGCGGACGCGGCAAGGCCGGGCTCCAGCAGCTCGCGATCGACTTCGAGCAGGGCGGCCGCCGCCGCGCCGAGGCCGAGGGCTTCCTCGTCGGCGCGCTGACCGAGGACCTCCTCCACCCCTATGTGGGGCTCCGGCGCGGCGGCCGGATCGGCCGTCCGCTGATCCTCCTCGACAACGCCCACGAACCGCTCGGCCGGCAGCTCGTCGAACCGATTCTGCGAGCCCGCGCCGAGGGCCGCCGCGACCGGGTCGTCGTCCTCGCCGCCTCCCGGGTCCGCGACCACGAGGGGCTGCGGAACGCCACCAGGACCCGGCTGCCGGAGACCGCGCACCGGGCGCCCAGCCCGCGCGACGCCCGCGTCGGCTCCGGCATCCTCGCCGTGGAGCTGACGCCGCTGTCCCCCTCGCAGACCCGGTCCGCCTTCGACCACCACGACCCGGCCGGCCGGACCCCGGCCGAACTCTCGCGCGCCGTGCACCGGTTGACCGGCGGCCGCCCGCTCGGCGTCGCCCTGCTCGGCCGGGCCGCCGGAGAGGCCCCGGCCCACCTGCGGGCCGCCCTCACCCCGGGCGCGCTGCTCGACCTGACGGTGGAACTGCGCGAGGACGCCCCGCCGGTGCCCGTCGCCGCCACCCTGCTCGCCGAGCTCCTCCCGGTGCGGCGGCCCGGCCCGTACGCGGTGCTCGCCGCCGCCCACGACGAGGAGTCCGCCCGGATGCTCGCCCACGCCCGGCTCCAGGGCGAGTCCCTCGACGGCGACGTGGCGCTGCGCGTCCGCGACCGGCTGCGCGCCGAGGACTGGACGGCCGCCGAGCCGGGCTCCGGCCACTTCGTGGCGGACCCGCTGCTGCGCGCCCTGCTCCTGCACCGGCTCCGCTTCGAGGACGGGGACCATCCCCGGTACGCCGCCTGGCACGCCGTCCACGAGACCCTGCGCCGGCACTACGGCCCCGAGCCCGGCCCGTACCGCCTCCACCACGACCTGGCGCTCGGCCGCACCGAGGAGGCCGTCACCCGGCTGCGGACCACCTTTCCCGAGCCGGACGTCCTCGGCTGGCTGGAGCGGCTGCGGTTCATCGGCTCCGCGCCGTACCCCCGGGAGCGCGACCGGACCGGACCCGACCCGCGCCGGGTGATCGCCCTCGGTGGCCGTCCGGCGGCCGTGCCGGGCGGCGAGTCCGCCGACCTGCCCCCCGGCCTCGACCACGACACCACCGAACTCCACCTGTCCGTACGGCGCCTGCTGCACGCCGTATGGCTGCTGACCGATCCGCTCGCGCTGCCCGACGACGAGGTGGCCGACCGCCTGGCGCACGAACTGCGCCGGCTCTCCGGCCGCCATCTGACGGGCAGCGGCGCGCTCTGGGACGCGGCCACCCACTGGCCGCGCGACATCCGTGCCTGGCGGGAGCCGTCGCTGCCGCCGGGCCGCGAGGACGGAGTCTGACGCCATGCCCGACCGCCCGACCGACCCCCGCATCGGACGACCGCTCGACCGGCTGCGCCGCCGTCTCCGCACCCCCCGCCAGAGGCTCGTCGCCTCCGTCGTCACCGCCGCCGTGGTCCTGGGCCTGGGCGGGTACGGCGTCGTCCGGCTCACCACTCCGGAGGACCGTTCCTGCGCCGCGGGCGTGGCGCGGCCGGAGGGCAGCGACGAGTGCGTCGGCGTCAACGGCGACGGCCACGCGTTCGGCGTGCCCGAACTCGCCGAGGTGGCCCGGGCCATCGGCGCCGAGAACGCCGCGCTCACGCCCGGCGAGTACGCCACCGTCGCCGTCCTGCTGCCGCTGACCTCCACGGACAGCGGCATGCGGACCAAGGTGCTGCACGAGGTCCAGGGCGCGTACGCCTACCAGTTCCGGGCCAACCACGAGTCGAACAGCGAGACTCCGAAGATCCGGCTCGTGCTGGCCAACACCGGCAAGGGCAACGCCCACTGGCGCGGCACCGTCGACCGGCTGATCGCCATGACCGGAGCCCCCGACCGGCTGCGCGCCGTCTCCGGCGTCGCCACCTCCTCCACCGAGGTGCGCGAGTCGGTGGCCGCGCTCACCGGCGCCGGGATCGCCGTCGTCGGCACCACCATCACCGCCGACGACATCGCCAACGGCCCGGGCCCCGGGCACAACCGCTACCCCGGTCTCGCCCGCGTCTCCCCCACCAACAACGACGAGGCCAAGGCCCTCGCGCACTTCGGCCGGGTCGACGCGGCGAAGGCCCTCCTGGTGCAGGACACCCGCAGCGGCGACCACTACACGGACACCCTCAAGTCCGCCTTCGCCGCCTCCCTGAAGGGCGCCCCGTACGAGCCGCAGCTCTTCACCTCGCCGCCCGACCCCACCGACGAGGGCACCACCGCCAACACCTTCCGCCAGATCACCCATCTGATCTGCGACACCCGCGCCGAGACGGTCTTCTTCGCGGGCCGCCACACCCAGCTGCGCCAGTTCATCAACGCGCTCGGCTCGCGCGGCTGCCTCGACCGGGCCTTCACGGTCCTGACCGGCGACGAGGGCTCCTACCTGGGCGCGGACGAGCGGCTGGACCGGAGCGCGCTGAAGGCGAGGCTGACCGTGCGCTACGCGGCGCTCGCCCACCCCGACGCCTGGCGGCCGGCGGCGGGGCGCAGGGTCCCGGCGACCGGCGGCTCGGTCGTGGCGTACTCGACCTTCGTCACGGACATCGCCCGCGCCTCGAAGGATCCGGTGGCGCTCGCGGACGGTCAGGCCATCGTCGCGTACGACGCGATGGCGACGGCCGTGCACGCGATCCGCCAGGCGACCCCGCAGAGCGCCCGGTACCCGGAGCTCGCGGACGTGGTCACCCAGTGGCCGCAGGTCAAGGGCTCGCTGCGGGTGCAGGGCGCGAGCGGCTGGATCTGCCTGGACAACTACGGCAACCCGTACAACAAGGCGGTCCCGATCGTGGAGCTGGCCCCCGACGGCAGCCAGCGCTTCGTCCAGATCGCCTGGCCGGAGGGCAGGCCGCCGACGGCGTCCTGCCTGCCGCCGAAGCGGGGCTAGGGGGTGTCTTGTCGATCAGGCCAGGCCCTACGGCACCCACTTCGGCCAGCGCGCCTCGTCCCGCTCGTACAGGTCGCGCAGGTGCCGCCACCGCTCGGGCGACCAGGCCGCCCAGTCCGACGGGTGGCCGTCGAGGGCGGCGGCGAGCCGCTCGAAGTGGTCGTGCCAGCCCGCGAGGCAGTCCAGCCGGTACGCGCGGTCGGCCCGCAGTTCGTTGGTGAAACGCAGCACGGTCGACCCGTCGCCCCCGGGCGCCCCCGGTTCCAGGTGGAAGCGGATGCGTCCGTGCGTCGGATCGACCGTGTACTCGGCCACGTACCCGGGGTCCCAGGCGGTCACCCGCCCCGACACCACGGTGTCGCCGTTCAGCCAGCGGAGGGTGACCCGGCCGTCGAGGCGGGGCTCCAGCGGGTCCGCCGCGCAGAGCCAGCCCGCCAGGCCCTCGGGGGTGGCGACGGCCTCCCAGACCTCGGACGGCGGATGGGGCAGCTCCACGGCGAACCGCAGGAGCTGCGCGTCCCCGTCGTGGTTCTCGCACCTGCCCCGGGGTATCTCGCTCATGCCACCAGGGTGGCCCCGGGGTCTCTCGCTCGCTACTCCACGCCCGCGTAGGAGTGCTTGCTGTTCACGAAGATGTTCACGCCGTAGTAGTTGAACAGGAAGCAGCCGAAGGCGATGAGCGCGATGTACGCGGCCTTCCGGCCCTTCCAGCCGGCCGTCGCGCGCGCGTGCAGGTACGCGGCGTAACCGACCCAGGTGATGAAGGACCAGACCTCCTTGGCGTCCCAGCCCCAGTAGCGGCCCCACGCGTCGCCGGCCCAGATCGCGCCCGCGATGATCGTGAAGGTCCAGAGCGGGAAGACGGCCGCGTTGACCCGGTAGGAGAACTTGTCGAGCGAGGCGGCCGAGGGCAGCCGCTCCATGACGGAGCGGGCGAAGGCGCCCGGGTTCCCGCCGGTCGCCAGCTTGTTCTCGTACGAGTCGCGGAAGAGGTACAGCAGGGTGGCGACGGCGCCCAGGTAGAAGACCGCGCCGCAGAAGATCGCGGTGGAGACGTGGATCCACAGCCAGTACGAGTCGAGCGCGGGGACCAGCTGGTCGCTGGGGGTCTTGAGCCAGGTGGTCGCCATGCCCAGGTCGAGCAGGACCGTGGTGACCAGCGGCAGGCCGATCCAGCGCACGTTCTTCCTGGCGACCAGGAAGCCGAGGTACGCGCCGACCGCCACCGTGGAGAAGGTGGTGGAGAACTCGTACATGTTGCCCCAGGGGGCCCGCTGCACGGAGAGCGCCCGGGTGACCACGCCCGACGCCTCCACCAGGAAGGCGAGGGCGGTGAGGGAGACGGCGATGCGGCCGTACAGGTCGCCCTTGACCGAGCCGCCGGCGGCGCCGGGGCCGTCCGGTACGTCGCGGGTGCCGGCCGCGGAACGGGTGACGACCTTCGGCTTCTCCAGGACGGTCGTCCCGCCGGCCGCCTTGACCTGGACGGTCACGGCGGAGGCGGCGCCCGCGGTGCGGGGGGTGAGCGCGGCGGCGGTCCGGCCGACCTTGCTGCGGCTGCCCAGCACCCACTCGGCGATGTGGGCGAAGAAGGCCAGGGTGTAGACGGCCATCGAGGAGTAGATGAGCAGGTCGCTCATCCGCGCCAGGCTCTCGTTGGTCGTGGCGGCGAGGATCACTTGTCGGCCTCTCCAGACGGGGCGGGGTCTTCTGCGGGTTCTTCCGCGGTTTCCGGTACGTCGTCCGGATCGGTGTCGGGCGCCGGCGGCGCGTCCGCCGTGAGCGCGACCGCGAGGTCGCCCAGTTCCTCGGGCAGCTTGGCGGACTCGCTCCGGCCGAGGCCGGCCATCTCGACGACGGTGACGCCGTCCGCACCGCGCACGGCGCGGACCCAGACCCGGCGCCGCTGGATGAAGAGCGAGCCGGTCAGGCCGGCGATGGCGGCGATGGCTCCCGCGAGGGCGAGCCCGTTGCCGGGCTGCTGCGAGATCTGGAAGCTCGCCCACTCCTTGACGTCCTTCTCGAAGGTGATCGAGCCGGCGCCGTCGGGGAGCTTCATGGCTTCGCCGGGCAGCAGCCGCTTCGCGAGCTTGTTGCCCTTCTCGTCCGTGAACTGCTTCATCTTGGACTTGTCGAGCTGGTACACGTTCTGCGGCAGACCGGAGTCGACCCGCAGGTCGCCGTGGTAGCCGGTGAGCGCCATGACGGGGAAGTCGAGGGCCGGGAACTGCGAGAACATCGAGCCCTGGCCGGCACCGGCGAACGTCGGCACGAAGAAGGCCTGGAAGCCCAGCTGGTCCTTCTTGCCGTTCTTGTCGCGGTAGCCGTCCATGACCTTGATGGCGCCGGTGGACGTGATGTTGTTGTCGATGGGCAGCAGCGGCACGGCGCCGTGGAAGACGGTCTTGCCGCGGCCGTCCCGGACGGTCACGACGGGCGCGTAGCCGTGGGCGATCAGATAGACCTTGGAGTCGCCGACCTTCAGCGGCTCGTTGACCCGGATGACCGCCTTCTTGTCCTGGCCGCCCTGCGAGTACGAGACCTTGGCCTCGAAGGTGCGGGGCGTGCCGCGCTGGGGGCCGTTCTTCTCGTACGTGCCGTCGAAGGCGTCGAGCTTGAAGCTGAAGGGTTCCAGCTCGCCGATGCCGAACTGGGAGCCCGACTTGAAGTCGTCGTACTGGGTGAGGGTGTTCGAGAAGCCGTCGCCCTCGACGATCAGCTTGCCGCCCTCGGACTTGAAGAGCTGGCCCCAGGCGAAGGCGACGAGCATGACGATCAGGGCGACGTGGAAGGCCAGGTTCCCGGCCTCGCGCAGATAGCCCTTCTCGGCGGCGATCGCGTCGCCCGCCGGGTGGGCGCGGAAGCGGCGGCCCTTGAGCAGGGCGAGCGCGGCCCCGCGGACCTCCTCGGGCTCGGCCGCGGTGCGCCAGGTGGTGTACGCGGGGAGCCGGTCGAGGCGCTTGGGGGCGCCCGGCGGGCGGCTGCGGAGCTGGCCGACGAACTGCCAGCTGCGGGGCACGATGCAGCCGATGAGGGAGACGAACAGCAGAATGTAGATCGCGGAGAACCACACGGAGCTGTACACGTCGAAGAACTGGAGCTTCTCGTACAGCGGCGTCAGCGTCTTGTGGGCGTCCTTGAAGGCCTGCGCCTTGATCTCGTCCACGCTGGTCTGCGGGATGAGGGAGCCGGGGACGGCGCCGAGGGAGAGCATGAAGAGCAGGATCAGCGCGACCCGCATCGAGGTCAGCTGACGCCAGAACCAGCGGATCCAGCCGATGACGCCGAGGGTGGGACCGCCGGTGACGGCCGTCTCGGCGCGCTCCTCGACGGGGGCGGTGGACAGCTGGGCGCCGGCCTCGCCGAGGCCCTCCTGCTGCTCCGCTCCGGAGGTGTCCGTCGTACCGGACGTGTCGGTCGTACTCATGGATCAGATCCCCACCGTGAAACCGCTGGACCAGCCCTGCATCGTGGCGACCATGCTGTCCCACGCGCCTGTGAGGAGCAGGACACCGGTGAGGAGCATCATGCCGCCGCCCACCCGCATCACCCACACGTAGTGCTTCTTGACCCACCCGAACGCCCCGAGCGCCTTGCGGAAGGCGATGGCGGCGAGCACGAACGGCACGCCGAGGCCGAGGCAGTACGCGAAGGCCAGCAGCGCGCCGCGGCCCGCGCTGGCCTGCTCCAGGGCGAGCGCGTTGACCGAGGCGAGCGTCGGGCCGATGCACGGGGTCCAGCCGATGCCGAAGAGCGCGCCGAGCAGCGGCGCGCCGACGAGCCCGGCGACGGGCTTCTTGTGGAAGCGGAACTCGCGCTGGGTGAACCAGGGCATCAGGCCGAGGAAGAACACGCCCATGAGGATCATGAGCACGCCGAGGACCGTGGTGAGCGTCTCGCGGTACTCCTGGAGGGTCGACCCGAAGTAGCCGAAGAGCGCCCCGCCGGAGACGAACACGGCGGTGAAGCCGAGGACGAAGAGCGCCGCGCCCGCGGTCATCCGGCCCCGCCGGCTCTCGGCGAGGTCGGTGCCGGAGACGCCGGTCACGTACGACAGGTAGCCGGGGACGAGCGGGAGGACGCAGGGCGAGAAGAAGGAGACCAGGCCGGCGAGGAGGGCGACGGGGAGCGCGAGGAGCAGGGCTCCGCTGGTGACGGTCTCGTTCACCGGCTCACTTCTCCTTGAGGAGGGGGTCGATCATCGACCGCAGCTTCTCCTCGTTGAGCGCCATGAGCGAGCGGGCCGCGATCTTGCCCTCCTTGTCGAGGACGACGGTGGAGGGGATGGACTGCGGGGAGAGCGTGCCCTTGGGGAAGCCGAACAGGATCAGCCTGCCCTGCGGGTCGTAGAGGCTGGGGTAGGAGACCCCGTAGTCCTCCTCGAAGGCGAGGGCGGGCTGCTTGTTGGGGTCGCGGGTGTTGAGCCCGACGAACTCGACGCCCTGGCCCTTGAGGTCCTTGGCGACCTTGGCGAAGTGCGGGGCCTCGGCGCGGCACGGAGCGCACCAGGAGCCCCAGACGTTGAGGACGACGACCTTGCCCTTGAGGTCGGCGACGTCGAGCTGCTTGCCGTCGAGGGTCTCGCCCGCGAGTTCCCCGGTGGCCGCGCGCTCGCCCTTGGCGGCGGTGGAGATGCCACCCGTGTTGGTCACGAAGTTGGTGTTGCCACCGCCGCCGGACTTGCCGTTGCTGTCACCGCTGCAGGCCGAGAGCGCGAGGGCGGCGGACAGCACTCCGACGGCGAGCAGGGTGCGTCGAGGGGCACGGCTAAGGCTCATGTGAAAAGTTTCGCATGGGCGTTTGGGGGATCTTGGGCACCCCCCTACGTGCCCGTAAAGCCCCTTGTCAAGATCGTCTAAGCGGACACGGCGGACGACTATGCGGACGGGGTCGACGAGGCCGTCGCCGCGGGCCGGAGGAAGGCGTTCCAGCCGCCGGCCGGCTTCTGTCCCACTTCGAGCGAGCGCAGCTTCTGGAGGATCTTGGGGTCCTGGACGTCGAGCCAGTCGACGAACTGGCGGAAGGAGACGAGCCGGACGTCCTTCTTGCCGGCCATGCCCTTGAGGGCGGCCTCGACGGCGTCCATGTAGATGCCGCCGTTCCACTGCTCGAAGTGGTTGCCGATGAAGAAGGGGGCGCGGTTGGACTCGTACGCGCGCGTGAAGCCGCCGAGGAGCGCCTCGGTGGCCTGCTTGCGCCAGCCCGGGTAGCGCGAGGGCATGCCCTTGGTCGTGTTCTTCGACTGGTTGGCGAGCATGTTGTAGTCCATCGACAGGACTTCGAAGGAGTGCCCGGGGAAGGGCACGGCCTGCAGCGGGAGGTCCCAGACGCCCTGGCGCTTCTCGGGCCACATCTGGCGGCCGCCGGGCGAGCTGGCGTCGTAGCGCCAGTTGAGCCGCTTGGCGGTGGGCAGCAGGTTGTCCTGGCCGAGGAGGCAGGGCGTGCGGCCGCCGACCAGTTCCTTGGAGTAGTCGAAGGGCAGCGGGTCGAGCTCGGTCCAGCCGCTGTTCGTCTTCCACTCGGTGACGAACGTCACGGCCTGGTCGATCTCGCTCTGCCACTGGGCCGGGGTCCAGTTGCCGACGGAGCCGGAGCCTCCGCAGAAGTGCCCGTTGAAGTGGGTGCCGATCTCGTGGCCGTCGAGCCAGGCCTGCCGGACGTACTTCAGGGTGTCCTTGATGTGGTCGTCGGTGAGGTAGCCGATGTCCGAGGCGCCGACGCGGTTGTTCGGCGGGCGGTAGAGGTTCTTCTTCGCCTCGGGGAGGAGGTAGATCCCGGAGAGGAAGAAGGTCATCGCCGCGTCGTGGTTCCTGGCCAGTTCCAGGAAGCGCGGGAAGAGGCCGTTGCCGACCTCGCCGGCGCCGTCCCAGGAGAAGATCACGAACTGGGGCGGGGTCTGGCCGGGTTCGAGCGGGACCGGGGTGTCGGGCTGGTGCGGCTGCTTGCCGGTGTCGGCGGTGGAGCCGTCGCCGATGAGCTTGACCGGGTCCTTGGTCGGGGTGCCCGTGCCCGGTTCGGCCGAGACGTCGCCCCCCTTGCCGGGCCCGGAGCGTCCCGGCTTGTCCTGGCCGCCGTTGCTGCACGCCGCGACACCCATCGCCGCCGCGGCCCCGACGCCCGCCCCGAGCAGCCCCCTTCGACTGATTCCACTGATCCCGCGCATGACATCCCCATTCGCGCTGACGTATTAACGAAACGTCATCCAAACCGACAATGAGTGAGATGCCGGGAGGAACACGGAGGTTCCGGGAAATCGCACAAAAATTTCAGGGCGATCGATTGGCATGAACACCACTCGACCGCCCTGAACTGTGGACCGCCCACTCCCGCGCTGTCCAGCGGGGCCGCAATCCTTCACCGAAGGACTACAGACGACTGCCGAACAACCCTCCGCGTACCGGAACGCTCACGCTCCGGTCATCGGCGCGACGGGGAAAAGCACCTGGGGACCCTCCGGGACCTACGCCCCGAAAGCCTTCGACTTCCCCTTCACCGGCTTCGCGCCGGCCAGCAGGTGCGCCGGAACGAGGTCGCGGGCGGGCTCGCTGTACCCGACCGAGACGATCGTGTCACCGCGGTACGTGAACGAGGTCAGCGAGGCGAGCGTGCACTGGCGCCGCCGCGGGTCGTGCCAGAGCCGCCGCTTCTCCACGAAGCTGCGCACGATCCAGATCGGCAGCTGGTGGCTGACCAGAACGGCCTCGTGCCCCCGGGCCGCGTCCTTCGCCGCGTCGAGCGCGCCCATCATCCGGACGACCTGCTCGATGTACGGCTCGCCCCAGGACGGCTGGAACGGGTTGGTGAGGTGCTTCCAGTTCCCCGGCTTGCGCAGCGCCCCGTCGCCGACGCCGAACGTCTTGCCCTCGAAGACGTTCGCCGCCTCGATGAGCCGCGCGTCCGTCGCCAGGTCCAGTCCGTGCGCCTTGGCCACCGGCGTCGCCGTCTCCTGCGCCCGCTCCAGCGGGGACGCGACCACGTACGTGACGTCCCGGCCGGCCAGGCTCTCCGCGACCCGGTCCGCCATCTGCCGGCCCAGTTCGGAGAGGTGGTACCCGGCCCGGCGGCCGTAGAGGACGCCGTCGGGGTTGTGCACCTCGCCGTGCCGCATCAGATGGACGACGGTGATGTCCTGGTCGTTCTCCGCGCGAGCGGTGGCGTCGCTCATGCCGTCGCCTCCGCGGCGGCGCGGGCGGCGGCCGGCAGGGCAGCGGCGATCCGCTCGACCGCCCGCTCGTCGTGCGAGGCCGACACGAACCAGGACTCGAAGGCGGACGGCGGCAGGTACACGCCGTCGGCCAGCATCGAGTGGAAGAAGGCGTTGAAGCGGAAGGCCTCCTGGCGCTTCGCCTCGTCGTAGTTCCGCACCTCGTCGGCGGTGAAGAAGACCGAGAACATGTTGGACGCGGTCTGCAGCCGGTGCGCCACGCCCTCCTTGGCGAGCGCCTCGGTGACCAGGCCCCGGATCGTCTCCGACACCGCGTTCACCGTGGCGTACGCGGCGTCGTCGAGCAGCCGCAGCTGCGCGAGCCCGGCGGCCGTCGCGATCGGGTTACCGGAGAGGGTGCCCGCCTGGTAGACCGGGCCGGCCGGGGCGAGGTGCCCCATGACGTCGGCGCGGCCGCCGAACGCGGCGGCCGGGAAGCCGCCGCCCATGACCTTGCCGAAGGTCAGCAGGTCCGCCTTGACGCCGTCGACGCCGTACCAGCCGGCCTTCGACGTACGGAAACCGGTCATCACCTCGTCGGAGATGTACAGCGCGCCGCTCTCCCGGCACAGGTCCGCCAGGCCCTGGTTGAAGCCCGCGACCGGCGGGACCACGCCCATGTTGCCGGGCGAGGCCTCGGTGATCACACAGGCGATCTCGCCCGGGTGCGCGGCGAACGCGGCCCGGACGGCCTCCAGGTCGTTGTAGGGCAGCACGATCGTGTCCCCGGCCTGCGCGCCGGTCACACCGGGCGTGTCGGGAAGGCCCAGGGTCGCGACACCGGATCCGGCCGCGGCCAGCAGCGCGTCCACGTGGCCGTGGTAGCAGCCGGCGAACTTGACGACCTTGGCCCGCCCGGTGAAGCCGCGGGCCAGCCGGATCGCGGACATGGTGGCCTCGGTGCCCGAGGAGACGAGCCGGACCTGCTCGACGGGCTCGACGCGCGCCACGATCTCCTCGGCGAGCGCGACCTCGCCCTCGCCCGGCGTGCCGAAGGAGGTGCCGCGGGCGACGGCCTGCTGCACCGCGGCGGTGACCTCGGGGTGCGCGTGGCCGAGGATCATCGGCCCCCACGAGCACACCAGGTCGACGTACTCGCGACCGTCCGCGTCGGTGAGGTACGGGCCGGAACCGGACACCATGAACCGGGGCGTACCGCCCACGGCCCGGAAGGCGCGCACCGGTGAGTTCACGCCGCCGGGCGTCACGAGGGAAGCGCGGTCGAAAAGCGTCTGTGAGACTGGGGCTTCGTATGAATACGGCACTGTGATCCTGACCTGCGAGAACGACTGAGGGCACGACATCGGGAACGGAGGAGGGGTGTGAACATCCCGAGTATTACGCCGGGGCGTTCGCCCTCCGCGTCTGCGAAACTGGGGCGTCATAGGGATGGCTCACGGAATCCATGGTGTCAGAGGCCACGGCGTTCTTGCGGACAGGTGTTTCACCGTACGAACGCGGGGGAGGTCACTGACACGATGATCGGGTCGCGCGGCGGGGTCGTGTTGCCGAGAAAAAGCAGTCGGGTGGAGATATGCATCGCGGTGGCGGACCGGGCGAGGGGACGGACGATCTGGGTCCGGAGTCTGCCCGCCGGGGGAGGCACCGGCGCCGGCGGAGCGAGGACCCCGCTTCGGGAGGCTCCGGCAGCCCGGGCGTTCCGGGCACCTCGGGCCCTCCGGGGGACCCGGTCACCGGAAGCGCGAGCGGGAGTGGCCGGTTGGGGGTGACGTACAAGTACTTCGGTGCGCCCGACGGGGCCACGGCGGCCCGCGTACCGATCTCGATGCGCCCGGAGGAGCTCGGCGGCGACGAGCTCGGCATGGGCGGCATGTTCACCAAGATCAAGCCGGAGACCATAGCGGCCATGGTCCTGACCGGCATCCAGGGCATGCCCCTGAACAAGGTGCCGCCGCTGGAGCTCGTGGTCCTGCACCCGGACTACGCGGTGGTGAAGCTGCCGATGACGGTCGTCGACCCGCTGCGCGCGATCGGCGAGGAGTCCGTCGGCGCCGCCGCCTTCATCTGGTCCACGGTCCCCGACCGCGGCGGCCCCCGCGACGCCTTCGACGTCTACCAGCTGCTCCACGAGTGGCAGGACTTCTCGGTCCGCCTCCACGAGGCGGGTCACCAGCCCTACTGCCTGGTGTGGCCCTAGCCGCCCCGTGCGGCCGGGAGGACCGGTCGCGCCCCGTGCGGCCGGGAGGACCGGCCCTCCCTCAGGTCCGGTCCTCGGCCGCCTTCGCGGCCTCCGCCGCCCGCGCGCGCTCCGCGGCCAGCTCACGGGCCGAGGCGAGCCGGTACGGCACGTCGATCACGACGACGTTCTTCATGAACAGCAACCGGGTCTTGAGGCGCAGCGCGCTCTGGTTGTGCAGCGGCTGCTCCCACCAGTGGCCCACCACGTACTCGGGGATGACCACCGAGACCACCGAGTCGCCCGTCCGTTCCGGCGCCTCCCGGACGTGCCGCAGCACCGGCTGGACGATCGAGCGGTAGGGGGAGCTCAGCACCCGGAGTGGTACGTCGATGCCGTGCGCCTCCCAGGTCGCCCGGAGCACTTCCACCTCGGCCGGGTCCTCGGCGACGGTCACCGCCGTGAGCGAGGTGCCGCGCAGGGTCTTCGCGTACGACAGGGCCCGGAGGCTGGGCGCGTTGACCGAGGCCACCAGGACGAGGACGTGGTTGCCGGCGAGGACGCGGGGCCGCTCGCCGGGACCGACCGCCACCTCGGCCGCGACGGCGTCGTAGTGCCGCCGCACCCCCTTCATCCCGGCGAACAGCACCGGCATCGCGATGACGACGAGCCAGGCTCCGTGGGTGAACTTGGTGATGAGGACGATGACGAGCACGACCGCGGTCAGACAGGCGCCGAAGGCGTTGATCGCCAGGCGCCGGTGGATGTTGTGCCGGTCGGCCGCCCCCGCTGGGGTGGCAAGCTCCCGCCGCCAGTGCTTGACCATGCCCGCCTGGGAGAGGGTGAAGGAGACGAAGACGCCGATGATGTACAGCTGGATCAGCCGGGTCAGCTCGGCGTCGAAGGCCACGATGAGGACGATCGCGGCGAGCGCGAGCAGCACGATGCCGTTCGAGTAGACGAGCCGGTCGCCGCGGTGGAAGAGCTGCCGGGGCGCGTACCGGTCCCGGCCCAGGACGGAGGCCAGCATCGGGAAGCCGTTGAAGGCCGTGTTGGCCGCCAGGATCAGCACGCCCGCGGTCACCGCCTGGAGCACGTAGAAGAGGATGTGCCAGTCGCCGAAGGTGGCCCGGCCGATCTGCGCGAGCGCGGTGGACATCGGGGTGCCGGGGGCGAGCCCGAGTTCCGTGGGGTCCTCGGCGACGTGCACCTCGTAGACCATGGCGAGCACCGTGATCCCGAAGAACATGGTCACCGACAGCCCGCCCATCACCGCCAGGGTCGTCGCCGCGTTGCGGCTCTTGGGCTTGGCGAACGCGGGCACGCCGTTGCTGACGGCCTCGACGCCGGTCAGCGCGGTGCAGCCGGAGGCGAAGGCCCGCAGCGCGAGCAGCACGAGCGCGATCCCCGAGTAGGTGGACACCGCCTCGACGGGCAGGTCGGCGGACTCGGCGCGGATCGTCGCACCGGTCGCCATCCGCACCGCGGCCACCGCGAACATCAGATAGACGACCGCGATGAAGGCGTACGTGGGGACGGCGAACCAGCGGCCCGACTCCCGCACCCCGCGCAGGTTCATCCAGGCGAGCACCGCCACGAAGACCACCGACAGGAGCACGGCGTGCCCGTCGAGCGAGGGGACGGCCGAGGTGATCGCGGCGACCCCCGACACCACCGAGACGGCGACGGTCATCACGTAGTCGATCAGCAGCGCGGAGGCCGCGGTGAGCGCGGCGGTCTGTCCGAGGTTCTCGGCGGAGACGACGTAGGCCCCGCCGCCGCCCGGATAGGCGTAGCAGGTCTGCCGGTAGGAGGCCACGACGACCAGGAGCAGGATCACGATGCCGACCGCCGCGTACCAGGCCAGATGGAGCACGGCGAGGCCGCCGAGGGCGAGGATCAGCAGGATCTCCTCGGTGGCGTACGCGACCGAGGAGAGGGGGTCGCTGCAGAAGATCGGCAGGGCGACCCGCTTGGGCAGCAGGGTCTCGCCGAGCCGGCCGCTGTCCAACGGACGACCTACGAGCAGGCGTTTCGCCGCACTTCCAGCTCTCATAAGTGCTGAAGTTAGGACGAATGGTATGTAATGCGCGGAAGCCGCGCCCTGGGGGACCCCGTACGCCTGGCGGGAACCCCGCACGAGGAAGGACCTGACGCGTGAGCGGAGCACGAGGAGTGCGCATGGCCGGCGAGCCCCTGCAGATCGGCGAGGTCGCCGCACGGACCGAGCTGTCCCTGCGCACGATCCGGCAGTACGAGGACAACGGCCTGGTGGTCCCGTCCGCGGCCTCACCGGGCGGGTTCCCGCTCTACACGGACGCGGACGTGGCGCGGCTGATGGTCGTCCGCCGGATGAAGCCGCTCGGCTTCACCCTGGACGAGACCCGCGAACTCCTCACGGCCGTGGACCTGCTGGCCGGCGAGCGCGAGGGCACGGAGACCGAGCTCGACCCGGACGAGCGGGCCGCGCTCGTGGCCCGCGTCCGCGGCTACGAACAGGCCGCCGCGGAACGGGTCGCCGAACTGCGGGCCCAGCTCGCCCGAGCCGAGGAGTTCGCCGACTCCCTGCGCCGGACCCGGCTCACGGCGACCCCCGCCTGAGGGGGCGCGGGGGCGGGGCCCGGCCGGGACCAGGTGGTCCAGCCGGGACTGCGGTGGTCCGGGCCGGGACCGCGGTGCGGGGCCCTGGTCGGCCGTGCCCCGCCCCGCCTGCTCCGGGGCCCGGGGCTCGGAGCCCGGGGGCCCTGGGGCTCGGGGCTCGGGGGCTCGGAGCCCGAGGCTCGGTCGGCACACCGCGGGTCCGTTGCGGCACGCGCGGGCGCTCAGCCCGCGAGCGCCCCGGCCACGGTGCGGAAGAAGCGCGCGTACGCGGCCGGGCTCGGCGGTGTCTCCGGGTTCCACGGCGTGCGGCGGACGGCGGGCAGGGCCGCGTCCGGCGCGGTGGCGTGCGCCCGGCTGTCGAAGAGGACCAGGTCGGGCCGGAGCTCGACGGCCCGGCCCCAGTCGCCGGTGAGCCAGTTCGCGCCGGGACCCGGGCCCGGGTCGACGAGCCGGACGCCCAGCTCGGCGAGCCTCGCGAGCTCCGGCCAGGCGAGCGGCCGGGCCAGGTGCACCTGCTCGGGCCCGGCACCGGAGAGCGCGAGCACCCCGAGCCCGGTCCGCGCGGCCGCCTCCCGCAGCTCGTCCTCGGCGGCCTGGAGATCGGCCGCGGAGCCCTCGCCGGCCGCGCCCCCGTCCGCCGGCGCCCCCAGGCTCACCGCCAGCGCGCCGAACCGGTCGAGGATGGCCGGCAGGCTGAGCTCGTTGCCGACGGAGAGCGCGACCAGCGGCACCCCGAGCCGTTCGGCGACGGCCTCGTCCAGCGCGTAGGGGCTCTTCCCGTCATACGTCACGTCGACCAGCACGTCCGGCCGCAGCTCCCGCAGCCGCTCCTCGTCGAGGACCCGGCCCGGCCCGAGGTACGTCACCGCGGCCGCGCCCAGCCCGCCCTCCTTCGCCGGATCCAAGGTGTCCCCGTCGTGCCCCGACCCGTACACGGCGACCGGCGTCACGCCCAGGTCGCACAGCGCGGCCCCGGCCCGCACGTACGCGACCACCCGCCGCGGTACCCGGGCCGCACCCGGCTCCGCCCCTCTGTCGTCCGTGAATCCCCACGCCTGCGTCCCGGACATGCGGCTGCTCCCTCCCGGCCTGAAATGCGCCTCTCCCCGAGCACCTTGGAGCGCTTCCCCGGCCCGCACAAGAGGGCCTGCGGTCAGGACGCGACGCTGGGGCGGCCGGGGCCCCGGTGACCTGCGCGGGGCCGCGCCGGGTCCGGGACCAAGGTCCCGGACCCCCTGCCGAAAGTCCCCCGGGTTGGTGTTAACTGAACAGGTCGGGAGGAAGCAGTAGGAATCGTCGGGCCTTCGTGCCCGCGCGCCACCTGCCGGGGCGTGCGGCGCTCGGCGGCCCTCACGCCCTGGAGTGAGTCATGTCCTTGCCCGGCCAGTTCTCCGACCCCCGTGTGATCACGCTCTTCGGCCTGCTCGCCGTCTCGACGGTGGTGTGGCTGTCGCTCGGCCTGCGCGCCCGCGCCCGCGACCGGGCGCGCAGGCCCCTGGAGCGGGTCTGGCACCCGCAGGAGTCGATCGTCCTGACGCCCGCCGAGGAGCACGCCTTCGGCCAGGTCGTCTCCCGCCTCTCCCAGGGCTCACCGGGCCGCCTGCGCTGAACCGCCGGTTCCGTCGGCCCGGACCGGCGCACCGGAGCTCAGACCAGGGGCGCGTACGGGTCGCGGCCCGTCGTCGCGAGCAGCCGCTCGAAGGGCGTCGCGTCGCCGGGCAGGGCGACGGCCTCCTCGAAGACGCCCGCCTTGCGGGCCATGGGCGCCATCGCCTCCACCTCCCCGACGAGCCCGTCGACCACGGCCGGGTCCGGCGTGAAGTCCCGCCCGGTGGCCCGGGCCAGGTCCCAGGCGTGCACAGTGAGGTCGAGCAGCACCATGGACCCGACGGTCCTCGCCGGCAGCCCCATGCCCCCGGTGGTGCCCTCCTCGGCGCCGGGCGCCGACCAGGCCGCGACGAGCTTGTCCGTCTCGGTCCCGAAGCCGTCCCGCCACTCGGGGGCGGCGAGCCAGTCGGTGGTGGTGGACAGCTCGGCGGGCTGCTTGGCGGCGAGCGCCTGGAAGTGCACGACGACGCCGTAGAGGTGGTTCAGCAGGGCGCGGACGTCGTACGCGGCGCAGGGCGTGGGCGCGCCGAGCGAGGCGTCGCCGATGCCGGCGACCACGGGCACGGCACGTGCGGCGGCGCTGCGGAGCAGGTCACCGATGCGGGTCGGCGCACCGGGGCTGAGCGGTTCCTCGTTCGTCATGGAACCGACGCTAGGAGCCGCGGCGCGCCCCGTCTTGAAGAAACACGCCAGGCGGCGCGTTCAGGACGGGACGCACCTAGCATCGGGGCATGTCCGACTCCGCTCCCCGCAGGGACACCCGGGGCATCGTCGACCCGGCCGAGCTGCTCTCCCGGGTCCGCTTCCGCCGGCACACCCCGGCGCCGGAGCTGCGGCCCTATCTGGAGCACTACTGGCTGATCGACTGGGACCTGCCGGAGCCGTACGCGACCCACGTCGTCCCGCACCCGTCGGTGAACATCGTCTTCCAGCGGTACGGGGCGCTCGACGCCCCGGCGGCGCACGCGCGCGCGTCCGCCGAGGTCGCCGGGATCGGGCTCGGCCTGTTCACCCGGAAGCTGACGGAGCGGGGCCGGGTCTGCGGGATCCAGTTCCGCCCGGGCGGCTTCCGCCCCTTCGCGCCCGCGTGGCCGGTGTCGGCCTGGACGGGCCGCCGGGTTCCCCTGGCGGAGGTCTTCCCGGACACGGCCCCGGCGCGGGGCCCGGCCACGGAGCCGTCCTCGGGCACGGCCCCGGACATCGGGGCGGACGGGGACGCGGGGACCGAGCCGGGCCCGGACACGGACGCCGCTCTCCTCGACGCCGTCCTCTCCCCCGAGGCCGACCACGCGCGCGTGGCGGCGCTCGACGCCTTCCTGCTCGCCCACGGCCCCGCCCCCGATCCGGCCGCGGACCGGGCCATGGAGCTGGTGGACCTGATCCGCGGGGACCGCGGCCTGTCCAAGGTGTCCCACCTGGTCGCGGCCGCGGGCCTGTCGGCGCGCTCGCTCCAGCGTCTCTTCGGGACCCACGTCGGCGTGGCCCCCAAGTGGGTGATCCTGCGCTACCGCATCCACGAGGCCCTGGAGCGGGCCGAGGCGGCGGGCGAAGCGGGCGGCCCGGACTGGGCGGCCCTGGCGGCGGAGCTGGGCTACAGCGACCAGGCCCATCTCGTACGGGACTTCACCGCGACGATCGGGGCGTCGCCGACGGCCTACGCCCGGGGACTGTCGGCGCCCTGACCTACCGTACGGGGATGGACTTCCCCGCTTCCTCGCCCGTACGGCTCGAACCCTGGTCCGAGGCCGACGCCGGCCTGCTGCGCGCCCTGAACGCACCGGAGCTGACGGGTCACCTCGGCGGCCCCGAGACGGAGGAGCGACTCGTCCGCCGCCACGCGCGCTACGTGGCCCTGAGCGCCGCCGCCCCGGCCCCGGGGCGCATGTACCGGATCGTGCTGCTGCCGGAGGAGGCCGTGGTCGGCAGCATCGGCTTCTGGGTGCGGACGGGTGACGGCGCGCCGGTGTACGAGACCGGGTGGGCCGTGCTGCCGGGCTTCCAGGGCCGGGGCGTGGCGACGGCCGCCACGCGCGCGGTGGCGGCGGAGGCCCGGGCCGCGGGCCTGCACCGCTTCCTGCACGCGTACCCGTCGACGGAGAACGCCGCGTCGAACGCGGTGTGCCGCAAGGCGGGGTTCGAGCTGCTCGGCGAGCGGGACTTCGAGTACCCGCCGGGCCGCCCGATGGTCTGCAACGACTGGCGGCTCGACCTGGCCTCCTAGGAGGCGTCCTCGGGCGCGGTGAGCGACCGGCTGAAGTGGAAGGCCACGATGTCCAGGCGCTCGCGCAGGTAGAAGCGGTGGGCTCCGGTGCGGTGGGTGCCGGAGTCCAGGTCGAGCGTGTGGCAGCCCTCCGCGCGGGCGCGGGCGTCCAGGTGGGCCAGGAGCGCGTGGCCGACGCCGGTGGAGCGGCTGGCCGAGGCGGTCACGAGGTCGTCGACGTAGAGCTGTCGCAGGGTGCTGGTGTTGACGACGATCCGCCAGCCGGCCGCGCCGACGCAGCGGCCGTCCCCGGCGTAGGCGGCGCTGAAGCGGAGGCCCTGGGCGTACCCGGTGCCGTAGACCTCGCGGAAGAGCTCCGCGGTGAGGTGGGGCCGGAGCTCGGCGAGGACGGGCAGGAGGTCGTTCTCCAGCCGGGGGTCGCCGGGCTCGAGGTCGATGATCTTCATGGCGGGACGGTACACCGGCGTCCGGGCGGGGTTGACGAGCGGCGGCCACCCCTGGATATTTATCTGCGTGACGCAGATGATGCGCCACGCAGGACAATGATGCCCGTTTCCGGAAGGACTCCTCATGACCGTTCTCGTCACCGGCAGCCGCGGCCGGGTCGCCTCCACGCTGCTCGGGCTCCTCGACGCCGCCGGCATCAAGGCGAAAGCCGCCTCCAGGAACCCCGCGGACCTCTCCCCACCGGCCGGCATCGCCACCGTGCGCTGCGATCTCGCCGACCCGGCGACCTTCGACACGGCCCTGACCGGCGTCGACGCCGTCTTCCTGTACGCCGAGGCGACCCATGCCGGGGCCTTCGCCGACCGGGCCCGCGCCGCGGGCGTCGAGCACGTCGTGCTGCTCTCCTCCAGCGCGGTCCTGGCCCCGGACGCCGCCGCGAACCCGATCGCCGCCTCCCACCTCGCGGCCGAGCGCGCCCTCTCCGCCGCCGCGGACGCCGGGGCCTTCGAGGCCACACACCTCCGGCCGGGCGCCTTCGCCACCAACGCCCTGCAGTGGGCGCGGGGGCTCCGGGACGGCCGGGGGCCCGCCCTGCCCGTGCCCCACGCGTACGCCGATCCGATCCATGAGCGCGACGTCGCCGAGGCGGCCTTCGCCGTCCTCACCGAGCCCCGGCTGCGCGGCACCTCGCACCACCTGACGGGTCCCGAGTCGCTGACCTTCGTCGAGCAGCTCGCGGTGCTCGCCGAGGTGACGGGCCGGCCCGCCCCGCACACCGTCGTCACCCCCGCGGAGTGGAGGGAGTCGGTCGCCGACTTCCTGCCGGAGCCCTTCGCCGACGCCCTGCTCGCCCACTGGACCGCGCACGACGGGCGGCCGGCACCGCTGACCCGCACGGTGGAGGAGCTGACCGGCCACCCGGCCCGCGCCTTCGCCGCCTGGGCCGCCGACCACGAGCGGGCCTTCCGCCCCTGACGGCCGCGAATTCCCTGGCAGCCCGTCCCGCCCCGGTGCGATCCTGTCCCCGTGAACGGACCGGAGATCCACATCAGCTTCGCCCCCGACCTGGGGCTCTTCGTCCCGGCCGACCGCCGCGCGGGCCGGACGACCGTGACCACCGACGGCGCCTCCTCGCTCGGCCACGTCGTCGAGTCGCTCGGCGTGCCGCTCACCGAGGCCGGCCGGCTGCTGGTCGACGGACGCCCCGTCGACACCTCGTACGTCCCGGCGGCGGGAGAGAGCGTCGAGGTCGAGGCGGTCGTCCGCCCCCAGCCGGTCCGGCCGGGCGCCCCCCTCCGGTTCCTGCTCGACGTGCACCTCGGCACGCTGGCCCGGCGCCTGCGGCTGCTCGGGGTGGACGCGGCGTACGAGAGCGAGGACATCGGCGACCCCGCCCTGGCCGCGCTGTCCGCGCGCGAGCGGCGCGTCATGCTCTCGCGCGACCGCGGTCTGCTGCGCCGCCGCGAGCTGTGGGCGGGGGCGTACGTCTACAGCGACCGCCCCGACGACCAGCTCCGGGACGTCCTGGAGCGCTTCGCGCCGCGGCTCGCCCCCTGGACGCGGTGCACCGCGTGCAACGGAGGACTGAGCGAGGCGGACAAGGACACGGTCCGCGAGCGCCTGGAGCAGGGCACCGAGAAGTCGTACGACGTGTTCGCCGAGTGCGTGGAGTGCGGCCGGGTCTACTGGCGCGGCGCCCACCACGCGCGGCTGGAGGCGATCGTCTCCGACGCGGTGCGCGAGTTCGGCGGCGCGACGGCGGGCTGACACCGCGGGCAACCGCTCGGGCGGGCTTCCCGACGGGCGCTCGGGCGGCCTTCCGGCGAGGGGCGCCCCCTCCCGGATCAGTCCAGACCGCCGCCGCGCAGCCGCTCGATCTGGGCGGCGCTGACCTCCACGGTGCGCCGCATGTGGGCGATGAGCAGGGCGACCTCGGCGTCGCTGTAGACGTCGAACATCGTGCCCCAGGTGCTGTTGAGCTTGCGCCACAGGGCGCCGAGCTCGGCGATCCGCTCGGGCACGAGGGCCACCAGCACGCGGCGCCGGTCCTCGGTGTCCCGTTCGCGCGTGACGTATCCGGAGCGCTCCAGACGGTCGACGAGCCTGGTCGCGGATCCCGTGGTGAGCCCGGTCAGCTCGGCGACCCGCCCGGTGGTCACCGGGCCCTCCTCCAGGCTGAGCAGGTTCAGGCACTGGACGTCGGTCGGGTGGAGCCCCAGATGGTCGGCGACGGCCTGGTTGAACAGGGCGTACGCCGCCATGTAGCGGCGGGCCTCCCCGTACAGCTCGGTCATCAGCGCCTCGCGCCGGCCTGAACTCTTCTGCGTCATGCAGAGATTGTACGAACCAGACACCCGCGGGCGGTCGCGGCCGCCGGCTCCGGGGCCGCCGTCAGGGCGCGTCCGCGGTCAGATAGCGCTGCACGGTCGGCGCCAGCCAGGCGACGACCTCCTCGGGCGGCATGTCGACGAGCGGCGGCAGCCGCAGCACGTAGCGGGTGAGCGCCATGCCGAGGATCTGGGAGGCGACGAGCGCAGCCCGCCGCGGCGCCTCCGCCGGGTCGGGACAGACGCCCCGGGCGACGGGGCCGAGCTGCTCGGCGAAGATCGCCCGCATCCGCTCCGCCCCGGCCGCGTTGGTGACCCCCACCCGCAGGAGGCCGGTGAGCACGTCGTCCCGCTCCCAGCGCTCCAGGAAGTGGGTGACGAGGACGGCCCCGACGTGCCGCGCCGGCAGGCCGCCCAGCTCGGGAAGGTGCAGCTCGATCTCCGAGGCGGCGGCGAACAGCCCCTCCTTGTTGCCGTAGTAGCGCATGACCATCGACGGATCGATCCCGGCGTCCCGGGCGATGGCCCGGATCGTGGCGCGCTCGTACCCGTCGGAGGCGAAGCGCTCGCGGGCGGCCTCCAGGATGGCGGCTCTGGTGGTGTCGGAGCGGCGGGCGGTCGTCATACCAACAACTGTAGGCCAACAGGCGTTGACACTCCATCGAAGGCACCTCTACAGTTGCCAACAAGCGTTGACCAACAGCCGTTGGCCAACGGTCGTGGGCACCCCCGGAGGCAGCCATGAGCACCACGGAGACACCTGAGAGCACGCAGCGCACGACGACCGCCACGAACGGCACACGCACCACACACAGCGGACCCACGGACACCCAGGTCCTCGTCATCGGCGCCGGCCCCACGGGCCTGCTCCTCGCCGGCGACCTCGCAGCCGCCGGCCTCGACGTGACCCTCGTCGAGCGCCGCCGCCCCGGCTTCGCCAACATGACCCGCGCCTTCGGCGTCCACGCCCGCACCCTGGAGCAGCTCGACGCCCGCGGCCTCGCGGACGAGCTCGTCGCCACCGGCACGACCCTCGGCAGCGCCAGGCTCTTCGGCCGCCTCGACCTCGACCTGACCCGGCTGCCCAGCCGCTTCAACCACCTCCTCGTCACCCCGCAGTACGAGATGGAGCGCCTCCTGGAGCGCCGCGCCAGGGCCGCCGGCGTCACCTTCCGCCACGGCACTGAGCTGCGCGGACTCCACCAGGACGCCGACACCGTGACGGCGGAGTTCACCGACCCCGACGGGGCCCCGCTCACCCTCACCGCCCGCCACCTGGTCGGCACGGACGGGGTCCGCAGCGCCGTCCGCACCACCCTGGGCCTGCCCTTCCCCGGCGGTTCCGTGATCCGGTCCCTCGTCCTCGCCGACGTCCGCCTCACCGAGGAGCCCGCCGACTCCTTCAGCGTCAGCGGCTCGGGGGACACCTTCGCCTTCATCGCCCCCTTCGGCGACGGCTGGTACCGGGTGATGGGATGGAACCGCACCCGCCAGGTCCCCGACAGCGAGCCCGTCGACCTGGACGAGCTCCGCGAGATCACCCGGCGCGCCCTCGGCACCGACCTCGGCATGCACGACCCTCGCTGGATCTCCCGCTTCCACAGCGACGAGCGCCAGGCCCCGTCGTACCGCGTCGGCCGGGTCTTCCTCGCCGGCGACGCCGCCCACGTCCACTCCCCCGCCGGCGGCCAGGGCATGAACACCGGCCTCCAGGACGCCGCCAACCTCTCCTGGAAGCTTGCGGCGGTCCTGCGCGGCGACGCACCCGACCCCGAGGCCCTCCTCGACAGCTACCAGTCCGAGCGCCACCCGGTCGGCGCCGCCGTGCTCCGCAGCAGCGGCACGCTCGTGCGCCTCGCGATGGCCCACACCCCGCTCACCCGCGCCGCCCGCTCCCTGGTCGCCCGAGTGGTGGGCACCCTGCGGCCCGCCTCCGCCCGCGCCATGGGCATGATCAGCGGACTCGGCATCGCGTACGCGCCCCCCGCGGGCTCCCGCCGCCCCGCGGGCCGCCGCGCGCCCGACGCGCGGCTGCGCGAAGGCCGCCTCTACGAGCTGCTGCGGGCGGGCGAGTTCGTCCTGATCGCCCCGGAGGGCGGCGCCCCCGCGCTGCCCGGGAGCGCCCCCGTCTCCCCCGAGCGCCTCATACGCGCCACCTGGACGGACCCGGCGCGCAGGACCGCGGTCCTGGTCCGCCCCGACGGGTACGTCCACTGGACGAGCCGCTGACCGGCACCGGAGGTGCCGTCAGAAGACGTAGGGGTCGCCGGTGGCGAGCACCAGGACCCGGTGCCGGTCGTTCCGCGGATTCCGGTCGGCCACGCCGTCCCGCCAGGCGGTGGTGATGTCCACGGTCAGCTCGTCCGGCGCCCCGGCGGTCCGCAGGTCCAGCATCAGCTCGCCGACGCCCCCCGCGGCCGGCAGCTCCCCCGTCCGGCAGGAGACCACCCGGTCGCTGCTCCACAGACAGGCGTCCGGCAGCTCCCGTCCACCGGCCATCGGCACGGAGAACGCGAGCCGGACCGTCGCCTGGGCGAGATCCGTGGGGCCGAAGTTCTCACTGACCAGCCAGACCCCGACCCGCCCGTCCCAGAGGGAGACATGGCCGTGATGGGCCAGATCCGCCTCGGGCCCGGCCACCGGCTCCACCGCACCGGCCCGCGCGCCGGCACCCGTCACCACCGCGGCCGCGAGGGCGACCCCGAGCACACCATTCCGCAATCCACGCATAGACCCCAAGAAATCACAGATCATCTGATCTACTGACCATTCATCAGCCTGCGTGTCCCCACCCCACCCCACACCCCACCCGCTCACCGCGCCCTCCGGGATCCGCGCCGCCTATCCTGGCCGGGCGATCGACATAATCGACCACCTGCGCGAGGAGCACGACGTCATGACTGCCCCCGGTACCCCCATCGCCGTCGTCACCGGAGCGAGCAGCGGAATCGGCGCCGCCACGGCCAGGCAGCTCGCCGCCGCCGGCTACCGCGTGGTCCTCACCGCCCGCCGCAAGGACCGCATCGAGGACCTCGCCGCCGAGATCAACGAGGCCGGCCACCAGGCCACCGCCTACGCCCTCGACGTCACCGACCGCACCGCCGTCGACGAGTTCGCCACCGCCTTCAAGACCCTCGCCGTCCTCGTCAACAACGCCGGCGGCGCCCTCGGCGCCGACCCCGTCGCCACCGGCGACCCCGCCGACTGGCGCCAGATGTACGAGGTCAACGTCATCGGCACGCTGAACATGACCCAGGCCCTGCTCCCGGCCCTCACCGAGAGCGGCGACGGCACGGTCGTCGTCCTCTCCTCCACCGCCGGCCACTCCACCTACGAGGGCGGCGCGGGCTACGTCGCCGCGAAGAACGGCGCCCGCGTGCTCGCCGAGACCCTCCGCCTGGAGATCGTCGGCACCCCGGTCCGCGTCATCGAGGTCGCTCCCGGCATGGTCAGGACCGACGAGTTCGCCACCACCCGCTTCCGCGGCGACACCGAGAAGGCCGCCAAGGTCTACGCCGGCGTGGCCGAGCCCCTCACCGCGGACGACGTGGCCGACACCATCACCTGGGCCTGCACCCGCCCCCCGCACGTCAACATCGACCTCCTGGTCGTCCGCCCCCGAGCCCAGGCCTCCAACACCAAGGTCCACCGCGAGCTCTGACACCACCCGCCACGTTCGGGTGAACAACCTGGATCTCCCGAACGACAGCCGCACGCGCGCCCTAGCGTCAAGGACAACTCCATACAGAACGGCCCTCGGCGGGGATTGCACTCCCGGCCGAGGGCCTCACCAGAAGGAAGAAGCACCTTCCCATGGCTGAACAGGACCCTAGCGCGCCCGCCCTCTTCGACATCGGCGCCCTCGCACCGACGTTCATGGACCTCCGCACCCCCGAGTACGCCTACATGTTCGGCTTCCTGCAAGCCGACGGGCACCTGGCTCATGGAGCCGGCCAGAAAGGCCGTCTCCGGGTCGAGATCAACGCGCGGGACATCCACATCCTCCACGAGTTCAAGCGCTTGACCCCGTACTACAGCTCCGTCACGGAACGGGTCCGCGCCACCAACTTCGCCAAGCAGCACCACTCGGCCATGTGGACTCTGTGCGCACTGGAGGCCAGGACCGTCATCAACAGGCTCGGAATCCCCTACGGCAAGAAGTCACGGATCATCCGGCCTCCCCGCTTCGAGTTCTCCCGCCCGGACTATCTCCGCGGCGTCATCGATGCTGACGGATCGCTCGGCTGGACCGCCGAGGGTCTTCCATTCCTCTCCTTCACATCGGCCAGCACAGCCCTGGCCGCGTACCTGTGCCACTACGCGAAGAAGCTCACGGGCGCCGAGCGGATCGCCCGCCGCAACGTCCGTGACCAGGTCTACGTCATCACGTACTACAAGGAACACGCCCAACAGCTCGCCGAGCACCTCTACTACCCCGGCTGTCTCGCCCTTGACCACAAGAAGGCCAACGCGGCATCGATCCAGACCTGGGTGCGCCCGGCAGACATGAGGTGCGCACCGCCTCGCCGGCGCTGGACAGAGGCCGACGATCGAGAACTGCTACGGCTCAACGACCCCGCCGCCGCAGCCATCGCACTCGACCGAACCGAACAGAGCTGCTCGATGCGCCTGTGGCGGATCCGTACCGGCCAGACGGCGTCGCCCATTCGCTAGCCGGACGCGGGGAGGGGCGGCGCTCACGCGCCGCCCCTCCCCGTCCATCCGAAGCCTTCAGCCCTTCACACAGATGACCTGCTTCAGCTTGGCGACGACCTCCACCAGGTCACGCTGCTGCTCGATGACCTTCTCGATCGGCTTGTACGCACCCGGGATCTCGTCCACGACGCCGGAGTCCTTACGGCACTCCACCCCTCGCGTCTGCTCTTCCAGGTCCTGCGTCGAGAAGCGCCGCTTCGCCGCGCTCCGGCTCATCTTCCGGCCCGCCCCGTGCGAGGCGGAGTTGAACGACGACGCGTTCCCCAGGCCCTTCACGATGTACGAACCCGTGCCCATCGAGCCCGGGATGATCCCGAACTCCCCGGACCCGGCCCGGATCGCGCCCTTCCGCGTGACCAGCAGGTCCATGCCCTCGTACCGCTCCTCCGCCACGTAGTTGTGGTGGCAGGAGATGACCTGGTCGAAGCTCACCCGGGCCTTGCGGAACTCCTTGCGGACGACCTCCTGGAACAGCGCCATCATGATCGCGCGGTTGTACTTCGCGTACTCCTGCGCCCAGAAGAGGTCGTGCCGGTAGGCCGCCATCTGCGGCGTGTCCGCGACGAACACCGCCAGGTCACGATCGACGAGACCCTGATTGTGGGGCAACTTCCGGGCTTCGCCTATGTGAAACTCTGCGAGCTCCTTGCCGATATTGCGGGAGCCGGAGTGCAGCATGAGCCACACCGAACCGGACATATCGACACAGAGCTCTACAAAATGATTCCCGGCTCCAAGTGTTCCCATCTGCAAAGCGGCACGTTCTCGGCGGAACTTCACCGCATCCGCCACCCCGTCGAACCGCGACCAGAAGTCGTCCCAGCCCGAGGTCGGGAACTGGTAGAGCCGCCCCGGGTCCACCTCCGACCGGTGCAGGCCCCGGCCCACCGGGATCGCCTGCTCGATCTTCGACCGGAGCCTCGACAGGTCGCCCGGCAGGTCGTTCGCCGTCAGCGAGGACTTGACCGCCGACATCCCGCAGCCGATGTCCACTCCGACCGCCGCGGGACAGACCGCGCCCTGCATCGCGATCACCGAACCGACCGTCGCACCCTTGCCGTAGTGCACGTCGGGCATCACGGCGAGGCCCTTGATCCACGGCAGCGTCGCCACGTTCCGCAGCTGCTGCATGGCACCGCCCTCCACCGCGGCGGGGTCGGCCCACATGCGAATGGGTACGTTCGCCCCCGGTACCTCTACGTACGACATACTCCCTCGATTCCCCCGAAAAGTCTGATAACGCAAAAACCGGCGCCAAAGCCCGTACAGGTGACAGCGGACCGGCATCAACAGCTGCGTGTGCGATAGACATTGTGTCCATCGGCCGGGTTCGCGCGGCAAACAGTTTTTCGGGAATGACCTCGGGAGAAGGGAGCCTGGGAGCGTGCACCGTAAGAGGTACAGCCCCGGCCGCACCGGGTCCACGGCTCGCGGCGCCGTCGTCCTCGCACTCGGCCTCGGCCTCGGAATCGGCCTCACCGGCTGCTCGGGCGGCACCCCCGCCGACGACGTCACGGTGGACGCCAAGGCCGGCCCCGCCGTGCCCGTGGCGCCTCCGGGCCGTTACCGCACGCTCTTCGAGCCCTGCGGCGCCGTCCCCCAGGCCACCCTCAAGGACCTGCTCCCCGGCGCCGCCGCCCTCGCCGACGCCGAACGCGACAAGGCGTACCGCGGCACCACCGCCGTGACCTACGACACCGACCGCCGGGTCGGCTGCACCTGGCGGGCCGACACCCCGGACGTGTCGCACCGGCTCGCGCTCGACGTCGAGCGGGTGGTCTCGTACGACTCGGCCGTCAGCGACGACGACCGGGCGCAGGAGGTGTACGCCCGCAAGCAGCTCGCGGCGGGCATCCCGCTGCCCCCGACGGCGCCGCCGAGCACCGCACCGCCGTCGACCACCCCGCCCTCGGGCACGGCGACGCCCCCGGCCACCCCCTCGGCGAGCGGCCGCCCCGCGGACGGGGCCCGGGGCGCGGACGCGGCGAAGGCCACGGCCGGGGCCGCCGGCACTCCCTCGGGCAAGCCGCCGGCCGGGACCACCGCGGCCCCCTCCGGCGCCACCCCGTCCGACCCGTCGCCCACCGGCCTCGAACCCCGCGTCCTCGAAGGCCTCGGGAACGTCGCCTTCCTCGACGACGCCCTGACGACGGTCGGCGCGAACGGCCACCAGCGCGCCGTGAGCGTGGTGTTCCGCACATCCAACGTCATCGTGACCGTCTCCTACCGGGAGCAGACGACCGGTTCCGCCGAGGCCCCGGACAGCATGGAGCTGCAGGAAAAGGCCCGGAACCTGGCCCGGCTGCTCGCCGAACGCCTGGAGGAGTAGCCGCTCGGCTCCGCTCCGTGAGCGGACGGACACCACGTAACGTGTCGGCGTACCGGCCGGACCGTACGACAAGCGACTGAAGGAACCATGCAGCGAACAGCTCCGCGACTCACCCGCATACTCGCCTGCGCCGCCGTCCCGGTGATGCTCGTCGTCGCCGGCTGCTCCTCGGACTCCGACGGCGGTTCCGGCGCGGCGGGATCGAAGGACAAGGGGTCCTCGTCGGCCTCCGCGACCCCGTCGCCCTCGCAGACGACGAAGACGGTCGAGCCGGCGAGGTTCGCGAAGCTGCCGGAGGCCTGCAAGGCGGTCGTCGCCAAGACGACGGCCTCGCTCGTGCCGAAGGCGAAGACCAAGAACGGCACGCCGGCCGTCTCCAGCGACCTCGGCAGCCGCAGCGGCTGCTCGTGGAACGGCCTGGACGACAAGGGCGTGAAGGGTTCGCAGTACCGCTGGCTGGACGTCTCCTTCTACCGGTACGAGTCGGACGCGGCGCTGGGCAGCGGCGAGGAGCGTGCGCGGGAGAACCTGGCGAAGGAGCTCGCCAAGATCGAGCAGACCCCGGGTGCGAAGAAGCTGCGCACCAGCGTGGCGACGGGGATCGGCGACGAGGCGAAGTCCGTCGCGTACGAGCTGCGCAAGACCGACGAGGACTTCGTCTACGGCTCGATCGTGGCGCGCACCGGTAACGTCCTGGTGCTGCTCTCGTACAACGGCGCCGGTTACGCGGGGGCGCCCACTCCGTCGGACAAGACGGTGATGAGCGGTGCGGTGAAGGCGGCGAAGGAGGCCGTGGCCGCGGTCGCCGCCGCCAACAAGTAGACGCGAGTGAATCTCGACAACTCGTAGCGAACCGGCGCAGAGCGACACGTCGATGCGGAGCCCGTCCCTCCCCTGGGGGCCGGGCTTCGCGCACATGTGCCAGTCTGTGCGCGCGAGATGTCGATTGACGGGAGGGGATCGCGGGTGGCCGCGATGCAGCTGACACGCACACACCGAATACTCATCGGCCTCGTCATCGCCGGTGCGCTGATCATCGCGGGGATCGGTTTCGCGGGTTCGTACGCCGCCGTGCGCGAACTGGCGGTGCAGAAGGGCTTCGGCACCTTCTCCTACTTCTTCCCGATCGGCATCGACGCGGGCATCTGTGTGCTGCTCGCGCTGGATCTGCTGCTGACGTGGCTGCGGATCCCGTTCCCGTTGCTGCGGCAGACCGCGTGGGTGCTGACCGCGGCGACGATCGCGTTCAACGGCGCGGCCGCGTGGCCGGATCCGCTGGGCGTCGGGATGCACGCGGTGATCCCGATCCTGTTCGTGGTGGCCGTCGAGGCCGCCCGGCACGCGGTGGGGCGGATCGCCGACATCACCGCGGACAAGCACATGGAGGGCGTCCGGATCACCCGTTGGCTGCTCTCGCCGGTGCCGACGTTCCGGCTGTGGCGCCGGATGAAGCTGTGGGAGCTCCGCTCCTACGAGCAGGTGATCAAGCTGGAGCAGGAGCGGCTGATCTACCAGGCGCGTCTGCAGGCTCGTTTCGGCCGGAGCTGGCGTCGGAAGGCGCCGGTGGAGGCGCTGATGCCGCTGCGTCTGGCGCGGTACGGGGTGCCGCTGGCGGAGACGGCGCCGGCGGGTCTCGCGGCGGCGGGCATCGAGCCGGCCGTGCTGCCCCCGCAGCCGCAGGGTGTGTCGCCGCTGTTGCCTCAGCCGCCGCAGCTGCCCCAGCCGCTTCAGGTGGCGCCGCAGCCGCAGGGAGTGCAGCCGGCGCCGGGTCCGCAGCCGCGCCCCGAGGGGCCGGAGGAGGCCGAGGGCAGCCCGTGGTTCGCCGGGCAGGCGCGGCCGGACGGTTACCAGGGCTCGTACAATCCGCAGATCGTCGACGGTCTGGAGCCGATCCCGGTGCCCGTTCCGCTGGGTCCCGAGGACGTGCCGCCGTCGGGGCCGGAGGAGTTCGTCGAGTACCCCGAGTACGTCGAGGAGCAGCCGGAGCCGCAGGAGGTCGAGGAGTTCCGCGAGGTCGTCTACAAGCAGACCTGGGCGTACGCGGTGGAGAACGACGCCTTCCCGGAGACCGGGGAGCTGGAGCGGATGGTGGCCGATCACTACGGCCTTGACCAGCTCCGCAACCCCGAGTTGCTGCACCGGATGATTCCGGAGGTCCAGCAGCAGATTCAGCGGGACATGCAGGAGTACCGCACTCCCTGATCTGTCGGGGGGTACGGGGAAGGGCCGCCGCCCGGTGTCCGGGTGGCGGCCCCTTCTCGTGCTCGGTCAGGTCGAGGGGGGGGCGGTCCGGGCCGTCCGTCTCGGTCTGGGGGTGACGGTCCGGGCCGTCCGTCTCGGTCTGAGGGGGACGGTCCGGGCCGGTCGGTCACGCGCCGAGCAGCGTCCTCACCCGGTCCGCGCCCACGGCGAGCAGCAGCGTGGGCAGGCGCGGGCCGGTCTCGCGGCTGACGAGGAGCTTGTAGAGCAGGGCGAAGAAGGCGCGCTGGGCGAGCTTCAGTTCGGGCGTCGGCTTGGCCTCGGGGTCGAGACCGGCCATGACCTTCGGGACGCCGTAGACGAGGGTGGTGAGTCCGTCGAGCGACCAGTGGCTGTCGAGGCCTTCCAGGAGCAGGCGGAGCGACTCGCGGCCCTCGTCGTCGAGGGAGCCCAGGAGTTCGGTGTCGGGCGTCTCGCGGACGATGGTGCGCTGGTCGGCCGGGACGTGGCTGGTGATCCAGTTCTCGGCGCGGTCGAGGCGCGGGCGGACCTCGTCGAGGGACGTGACCGGGTTCTCGGGGTCGAGTTCGGTCAGGATCCGCAGGGTCTGCTCGTCGTGGCCGGCGGTGACGTCCATGACCGAGGCGAGCGTGCGGTACGGGAGGGGGCGCGGGGTGCGCGGGAGCTCTCCGGCGGCCGTGCGGGCGGCGCGGGTGTGGGCGGCGGCGTCGGCGGGGAGCACGGTGCCGTCGGCGACCTTGGCCTCCAGCTTGTCCCACTCGTCGTAGAGCCGCTGGATCTCCTGGTCGAAGGCGATCTTGAAGGACTGGTTGGGGCGGCGGCGCGCGTACAGCCAGCGGAGCAGCGGCGCTTCCATGATCTTCAGTGCGTCGGCGGCGGTCGGGACGCCCCCGCGCGAGGAGGACATCTTGGCCATGCCGCTGATGCCGACGAAGGCGTACATGGGGCCGATGGGCTGGACGCCGTCGAAGATCTCGCGGACGATCTGGCCGCCGACGACGAAGGACGAGCCGGGCGAGGAGTGGTCGACGCCGGAGGGCTCGAAGACGACGCCCTCGTAGGCCCAGCGCATGGGCCAGTCGACCTTCCAGACGAGCTTGCCGCGGTTGAACTCGCTGAGCTTCACGGTCTCGGAGAAGCCGCAGTTCGCGCAGGTGTAGGCGAGCTCGGTGGTGTCGTCGTCGTACGAGGTGACCGTGGTGAGGTCCTTCTCGCACTGCCCGCAGTACGGCTTGTACGGGAAGTAGCCCGAGGTGCCGCCGGAGCCGTCGTCCTCGGCGGCGGCGCCGGAGCCCTCCTCGGCCTCCAGCTCGGCCTCGTCGACCGGCTTCTGCGACTGCTTCTTCGGCGCCTTCTTCGTCCGGTACTGGTCGAGGATGGCGTCGATGTCGCCGCGGTGCCTCATGGCGTGCAGGATCTGTTCGCGGTAGGCGCCGGCGGTGTACTGCTCGGTCTGGCTGATCGGGTCGTACTCGACGCCCAGCTCGGCCAGGGACTCGACCATGGCGGCCTTGAAGTGCTCGGCCCAGTTGGGGTGGGGCGAGCCGGCGGGGGCGGGGACCGAGGTCAGCGGCTTGCCGATGTGCTCGGCCCAGGACTCGTCGATGCCCTCGATGCCGTTCGGCACCTTGCGGTAGCGGTCGTAGTCGTCCCACGAGATCAGGTGCCTGACCTGGTGCCCGCGGCGGCGGATCTCGTCGGCGACCAGGTGCGGGGTCATGACCTCGCGGAGGTTGCCCAGGTGGATGGGGCCGGACGGGGAGAGTCCGGAGGCGACGACGACCGGTTTGCCAGGCGCACGTCGCTCCGACTCGGCGATGACCTCGTCCGCGAAACGGGAGACCCAGTCGGTCTCGGTGCTGCTCTGAGCCACGGTCGGTACGTCCTTCTTCCGGGTGGGTTCTGCCTGAGGGGTCCTGCGTGAGCCATTCTCCCAGACGGAAGAAGGCTCTCCGAGGTTGTCCACAGGCCGACATGGCGTGGGCCCCTCGGTCGTCCACAGGCGGGGAAATCACGTTGCGCCGCCGTGGGACACTTGACAAGCGTTTCAGACGCAGAGAACTCACCGGACTCAACAGGAACGGAAGCTCATGGCCTCGGTCCCTTCCCTCGCTTCGACCGTGCAGCAGCGTCTCGCGGACGGCCTCTCGGCAGCCCTGCCGGACGCCGCGTCCGCCGACCCGCTGCTGCGACGAAGCGACCGGGCCGACTTCCAGGCCAACGGCATCCTGGCGCTCGCCAAGCAGCTCAAGGGCAACCCGCGTGAGCTGGCGACCAGGGTCGTCGCCGCGATCCCGGAGAACGACGTCCTGCGGGAGATCGAGGTGTCGGGCCCCGGCTTCCTGAACATCACGGTCAGCGACGCGGCGATCGTGCGGACCCTCGCGGCCCGCGCCGCCGACGCCCGGCTCGGCGTGCCGTTCAACGAGTCGGCCGGTACGACGGTCATCGACTACGCGCAGCCGAACGTGGCGAAGGAGATGCACGTCGGGCACCTGCGCTCGGCCGTGATCGGCGCCGCGATGGTCGAGATCCTGGAGTTCACCGGCGAGACGGTGGTCCGCAGGCACCACATCGGGGACTGGGGCACCCAGTTCGGCATGCTCATCCAGTACCTGATCGAGCACCCGCACGAGCTGGACCACAAGGCCGAGGGCGGCTCCGAGGTCTCCGGTGAGGAGGCCATGTCGAACCTGAACCGGCTGTACAAGGCCTCGCGCGCCCTCTTCGACACCGACGAGGCGTTCAAGACGCGGGCCCGGGCGCGCGTGGTGGACCTGCAGGCCGGTGACGAGGAGACGCTCGCGCTCTGGCAGCGGTTCGTCGACGAGTCGAAGATCTACTTCTACTCGGTCTTCGACAAGCTCGACATGGACATCCGGGACGCCGACGTGATCGGCGAGTCCGGCTACAACGACATGCTGGCGGAGACCTGCCGGATCCTGGAGGAGTCGGGCGTCGCCGTCCGCTCCGAGGGCGCGCTGTGCGTGTTCTTCGACGACGTGAAGGGCCCGGACGGCAACCCGACCCCGCTGATCGTCCAGAAGTCCGACGGCGGCTTCGGCTACGCGGCGACCGACCTGTCGGCCATCCGCGACCGTGTGCGGAACCTGAAGGCGACGACCCTGCTGTACGTGGTGGACGCCCGGCAGTCCCTGCACTTCAAGATGGTCTTCGAGACGGCCCGCCGGGCGGGCTGGCTGAACGAGGACGTGAAGGCCGTCCAGCTGGCCTTCGGTACGGTCCTCGGCAAGGACGGCAAGCCGTTCAAGACCCGTGAGGGCGAGACGGTGCGGCTGGTGGACCTGCTGGACGAGGCGGTGGACCGGGCGACGTCGGTCGTGCGCGACAAGGCGGACGAGTACGTCGCGAAGACCGGCGAGACGCTCCTCACCGACGCGGAGATCGTCGAGAACGGCCGGTACGTGGGCATCGGCGCCGTGAAGTACGCCGACCTGTCGACGTCGGCCGCGCGCGACTACAAGTTCGACCTGGACCAGATGGTCTCGCTGAACGGCGACACGTCGGTCTACCTGCAGTACGCGTACGCGCGGGTCAGGTCGATCTTCGGGAAGGCCGGCGACCGTACCCCGCTCGCCCACCCGGAGCTGGAGCTGGCTCCGGCGGAGCGCGCGCTCGGCCTGCACCTGGACCAGTTCGGCGAGGTCATCGCCGAGGCGGCCGAGGAGCACGCACCGCACAAGCTGGCCGCGTACCTGTACCAGCTGGCCTCGCTGTTCACGACGTTCTACTCGGAGTGCCCGGTCATCAAGCCGGCGCCGGCGCAGGACGTCGCGGAGAACCGCCTCTTCCTCTCCGACCTGACCGCCCGCACCCTGCACCAGGGCATGGCGCTGCTGGGCATCCGGACGCCCGAGCGCCTCTGACGGCACCCGGAACGGCATCCGGTCACGGGGCCCCCGGTACGGATCACCGTGCCGGGGGCCCCGTCGTCAGCGGAGCGTGTGCGAGGTGCGGCCCGAGACCTCGTCGATCTCCGTGTGGGCCTTCTGGAGCAGCTGGGAGGCGAGGTCCATCAGCGCGCGTGCGCCGGCGATCTCCTCGCCCACCCGGAGCTGGTCCGGGTCGGAGGGGTGCCGGTTCGCCGTGCCGTGGGCCCGGAACTCGGTTCCGTCGGAGAGCCGCACCATCGCCGCGGCCCGCGTCCGGTCGCCCTCCTCCTGGAACTCCATCTCGACATGCCATCCGACAAGCGTGTGCATCATGAGGACCACCTCCAGCGAGGTACCTGTCGGCTACCTCTCCAGGGTGCGCCGCCGCGTGCCGCCTCACCACTCGCTCCGCCGTCGGGGGATGTCAGTGGTGCCCCGTACGTTCTCCGCATGGCGATGATCCCGAACCAGCTGCCCCGGCTCGCGGCCGAACCGACCGGCCGTTCCCTCGGTCTCGACCTGCCGCCCGGCGCGCTCACCGGCCCCGCGGAGGCCCCGTACCTCTGGTCGGGAGACGGTCCGGCGGGCCCCGCCGCCTGGAGCGCGCTGCGCCCGGCGGCCCGTACGGCCGGGCTTTTGCCGGTGCTGCTGGGCGGCCGCTGGGGGCTGGACCGGTGGGAGCTGATGCCGGAGCGGATGAGCGATCCGGCCGACCACGACGCCGAGGAGGTCCTGGCCGGCTTCTGGGACGCCAACGCGGCCGACGAGATACCGGGGAGCGCGGGCTGGCCCGGCTCCGCGCCGGCGCAGCGCTGCGAGGCGGACCCCGACGAGGCGGCCGCCGCCGTGGCGGAGCTGCTGACGGAGCCGGGTTTCTGGTTGGAGGACGCCCGTCCGGCCCTGGTGCCGGCCCGGCGCAGCGCGGACGTCCCGGCGGTCATCGGCTGGACGGGACCGCTGAACCACGAGAACGACGTGGCCCGGCTGTGCGCGGTGCTGAGGTCCTGGGAGGACCGCTTCGGGGCCCGGGTCGTGGCGCTGACCTTCGACCAGCTCGTGGTCTCGGTGGCGGCGCCGCCGGTGACGCGGGAGGACGCCGAGGCGGTGGCGGCGGAGCACTTCGCGTTCTGCCCGGACACCATCCAGCAGGGCAGTCACACGAACCTGCGCGACTACGCCCGCGAAGCACTGCTGGACAGCCCCGTCTGGACGTTCTGGTGGGACTAGGCCGTCCCTCGTGGGGTGTCCCGGCCCGCCGACCGGGCACCGGCGGGCGCTAGCCGCGCGAGCGGGACAGGTTCTGGGCGACCTCGGTGGCCCAGTAGGTGAGGATCATGTGGGCGCCGGCCCGGCGGATGCCGGTGAGGGTCTCCATGATCGCCCGGTCGCGGTCGATCCAGCCCTTCTCGGCGGCGGCCTCGACCATCGCGTACTCACCGCTGATCTGGTAGGCGGCGACGGGCACGTCGACGGCCTCGGCGACCTTGGCGAGCACGTCGAGGTAGGGCCCCGCGGGCTTGACCATCACCATGTCGGCGCCCTCCTCCAGGTCGAGCGCGAGCTCGCGCATCGACTCGCGGACGTTGGCGGGGTCCTGCTGGTAGGTCTTGCGGTCGCCCTTGAGGGAGGATCCGACGGCCTCGCGGAAGGGCCCGTAGAAGGCGGAGGAGTACTTCACGGTGTACGCGAGGATCGACACGTCCTCCTTGCCGATGGTGTCCAGGGCGTCCCGGACGACGCCGACCTGGCCGTCCATCATCCCGGAGGGGCCGACGACGTGGACGCCGGCGTCGGCCTGGACCTGGGCCATCTCGGCGTAGCGCTCCAGGGTGGCGTCGTTGTCGACGCGGCCGTCGGCGTCGAGGACACCGCAGTGGCCGTGGTCGGTGAACTCGTCGAGGCACAGGTCCGACATGACGATGAGCTCGTCGCCGACCTCGGCCCGCACGTCACGGATGGCGACCTGGAGGATGCCGTCCGGGTCGGTGCCGGCCGTTCCCGCCGCGTCCTTCTTCTCGTCCGCGGGCACGCCGAACAGCATGATCCCGGAGACGCCGGCCTCCACCGCCTCGACCGCGGCCTTCCGCAGGGTGTCCCGCGTGTGCTGGACGACGCCGGGCATGGCCTGGATCGGCACGGGCTCGGTGATCCCCTCGCGCACGAACGCGGGGAGGATCAGATCGGCGGGATGAAGCCGCGTCTCGGCCACCATCCGCCGCATGGCGGGCGTCGTCCGCAGCCGCCGCGGCCGCGCCCCGGGAAAGGATCCGTACGAGTTCATAAGGTGAGGCTACGCCCGCGTGCGCGATGCCCTTACAGACACGTTGTGGGCATGCGCCCCACCCCCGGCCCGACACGGGCGCCCGCTCCTCGCCCCGCTGTGGGCCCGCGCCCCACCCCGTTGGGGGCCTGGGCCCCGCCCGTTGTGGGCAGGCGTTCCGCAAGGGGCGGAACGGGTGGGCACAACGGACCAGCGCCCCGCCGGCGCCAGAGGCGCCCACGACGCGCGCGGGGCGCGGCCCCGTCCGCGAAGACGGGCCCGCGCCCCGCGCGAGAAGAGACCGAACCGCTACGTCGTGCGGCGCCGGCGCGCGCCCGGCCGCCGCTCGCTCGGCCGCGTCACGGGATCGCCCGCCTCCAGGGCGGCCTCCCGCCGGCGCGTGCCGAAGTCCGCGAGCGCCTCCGCCAGCTTGTGCACGGACGGCTCGGGCGACAGCACGTCCACCCGCAGCCCGTGCTCCTCGGCGGTCTTCGCCGTGGCGGGACCGATGCACGCGATGACGGTCACGTTGTGCGGCTTGCCGGCGATGCCGACCAGGTTCCGCACCGTCGACGAGGACGTGAAGAGCACGGCGTCGAAGCCGCCGCCCTTGATGGCCTCGCGCGTGTCCGCCGGCGGCGGCGACGCCCGTACGGTCCGGTAGGCGGTGACGTCGTCGACCTCCCAGCCGAGCTCGATCAGGCCCGCGACCAGCGTCTCCGTCGCGATGTCGGCCCGCGGCAGGAAGACGCGGTCGATCGGGTCGAAGACCGGGTCGTACGGCGGCCAGTCCTCCAGGAGTCCGGCGGCGGACTGTTCCCCGCTGGGCACCAGGTCGGGCTTCACACCGAAGTCGACCAGCGCCGCGGCGGTCTGCTCGCCCACCGCCGCGACCTTGATCCCGGCGAAGGCGCGGGCGTCGAGCCCGTACTCCTCGAACTTCTCCCGTACGGCCTTGACCGCGTTGACCGAGGTGAAGGCGATCCACTCGTAGCGTCCGGTCACGAGCCCCTTGACGGCACGCTCCATCTGCTGGGGCGTGCGCGGCGGCTCGACGGCGATGGTCGGCACCTCGTGGGGCACCGCGCCGTACGAGCGCAGCTGGTCGGAGAGCGACGCGGCCTGCTCCTTGGTGCGCGGCACGAGCACCCGCCAGCCGAAGAGCGGCTTCGACTCGAACCACGACAGCTGGTCCCGCTGCGCCGGGGCGCTGCGCTCGCCGACCACGGCTATGACCGGCCGGTGGCCCTCGGGCGACGGGAGGACCTTGCCCTGCTTGAAGACCTGGGCGATGGTGCCGAGGGTGGCGTTCCAGGTCCGCTGCCGGGTGGTCGTACCGGCGATGGTGACGGTGAGCGGGGTGTCCGGCTTACGGCCAGCCGCCACCAATTCACCGGCGGCCGCGGCCACCGAGTCGAGCGAGGTGGACACGACGACGGTGCCGTCGGAGGCGCCGACCTCGGTCCAGCACCGCTCGTCGGCGGTGCGGGCGTCGACGAAGCGCACGTCGGTGCCCTGGGCGTCACGGAGCGGGACACCGGCGTAGGCGGGTACGCCGACGGCCGTGGCGACGCCGGGGACGACCTCGAAGGGGATGCCCTCGGCGGCGCAGAGGAGCATCTCGGCCCCCGCGTTGCCGTCGAGGCCGGGGTCGCCGGTCACCGCACGGACGACCCGCCTGCCGCCCCTCGCGGCCTCCATGACAAGATTGGCGGCGTCCCTCAACACGGGGACACCGGCGGTTGTTGACGCCTCGTCAACGACCGTCAGCTCCGGCGTGCTCACCCCCGCGCGCGCGTGGCCGCGAACGACCTCGAGCACCTCCGGCTCGGCGATCAGGACATCCGCTCCGGCGAGGGCCTCCACGGCCCTGAGGGTCAGGAGTCCGGGGTCACCGGGGCCTGCGCCGAGGAATGTGACGTGCCCATGGCCCGCGAAGGCCGGGGACAGCGGGCTGGTGGTCGGGCTGGTGGGGTTCAAAGTGCTCGCTCCCCCATAAGACCGGCCGCACCCTTGGCGAGCATCTCGTCCGCGAGTTCGCGTCCGAGCGCCATGGCCTCGTCGTGCGAGGTGGGTACGGGTCCGGTGGTGGACAGCTGCACCAGCGTCGAGCCGTCGGTGGTGCCGACGACGCCCCGCAGGCGCATCTCGGTGACAACCTGCCCGTGACCGGGGTCGTCGGCCAGCAGGTCGGCCAGCGCACCCACGGGTGCGGAGCAGCCGGCCTCCAGGGCGGCGAGCAGGGATCGCTCGGCGGTCACGGCGGCCCGGGTGAGCGGGTCGTCGAGCTCGGCGAGCGCGGTGACGAGGTCGGCGTTCGACGCCGGGCACTCGATCGCCAGGGCCCCCTGGCCGGGGGCGGGCAGGACGGAGTCGACCGACAGGTGGTCGAGCGACAGGGAGCCGGTGAGCTCCGCCGTCCCGCCGATGCGGTTGAGGCCTGCCGCGGCGAGGACCACCGCGTCCAGTTCTCCGCTGCGCACGTAGCCGACCCGGGTGTCGATGTTGCCCCGGATCGGGACGCAGGTGATCTCCAGGCCGTGGTTGCGCGCGTACGCGTGGAGCTGGGCCATGCGCCGCGGCGAGCCGGTGCCGACCCGGGCGCCGCGGGGCAGCCGGTCCAGCGTCAGTCCGTCGCGGGCGATCAGCACGTCGCGCGGGTCCTCGCGCCGCGGGATCGCGGCCAGCACCAGGTCCGGGTGCTGCGCGGTCGGCAGGTCCTTCAGGGAGTGGACGGCGAAGTCCACCTCGTCCGCGAGCAGCGCGTCGCGCAGGGCGGCGACGAAGACGCCGGTGCCGCCGATCTGCGCGAGGTGCTCCCGGGAGGTGTCCCCGTACGTCGTGATCTCCACGAGCTCGACGGCCCGGCCGGTCAGCTGCCGGACGGCGTCGGCCACGTGCCCGGACTGGGCCATGGCGAGCTTGCTGCGCCTGGTCCCGAGCCTCAGTGCCCTCTCGGTCATACTCGCCCTCGGTTCTTGACGTCGGCGTCATTCAGGTCGGCCCGGCTGACAGAAGCCACCGTCTCCGGGTCGAGGTCGAAGAGTGTGCGCAGCGCGTCCGCGTACCCGGCACCGCCGGGCTCGCTGGCCAGCTGCTTGACCCGCACGGTCGGCGCGTGCAGGAGCTTGTCCACCACGCGGCGCACGGTCTGGGTGATCTCGGCGCGCTGCTTGTCGTCGAGGCCGGGCAGCCGGCCCTCCAGCCGGGCGACCTCGCCGGCCACCACGTCGGCGGCCATGGTGCGCAGGGCGACGACGGTGGGGGTGATGTGGGCGGCCCGCTGGGCGGCGCCGAAGGCGGCGACCTCGTCGGAGACGATGCCGCGGACCTGGTCGACGTCGGCGGCCATGGGCGCGTCGGCGGAGGCCTCGGCGAGCGACTCGATGTCGACGAGCCGGACACCGGGGATGCGGTGGGCGGCGGCGTCGATGTCGCGGGGCATCGCGAGGTCGAGCAGGGCGAGCGGGGTGCGGCGGCCCTGGACGGCGGTCTCGACGTCGTCCCCGGTGAGGACGAGTCCGGTGGCGCCGGTGCAGGAGACGACGACGTCGGCACGTGTCAGTTCGTCGCCGACGGCAACCATCTCGACCGCGTGCGCGGCCACGCCCGTCCCTCCGGGCTCGTTCAGGATCTGCGCGAGCCGCTCGGCACGGGCCAGGGTGCGGTTGGCGATGACGATCTCGGAGACGCCGGACCGCGCGAGCGTGGCCGCGGCCAGCGAGGACATCGAGCCGGCGCCGATGACGAGCGCCTTCTTGCCCTTGGCCCAGGTGTCGACGTCGCTGCCGTCCGCGCCGTCGACGAGTCGCTCGAGTCCGAAGGTGACGAGCGACTGCCCGGCCCGGTCGATCCCGGTCTCGCTGTGGGCGCGCTTGCCGACCCGCAGGGCCTGCTGGAACAGGTCGTTGAGGAGTCGGCCGGCGGTGTGCAGTTCCTGGCCGAGCGCGAGGGCGTCCTTGATCTGGCCGAGGATCTGGCCCTCGCCGACGACCATCGAGTCGAGCCCGCAGGCCACCGAGAAGAGGTGGTGGACGGCCCGGTCCTCGTAGTGCACGTAGAGATAGGGGGTGAGCTCGTCCAGGCCGACGCCGCTGTGCTGCGCGAGCAGCGTGGACAGCTCGGCGACACCGGCGTGGAACTTGTCCACGTCGGCGTAGAGCTCGATGCGGTTGCAGGTGGCGAGGACGGTGCCCTCGGCGGCCGGTTCGGCGGCGAGGGTGTCCTGGAGGAGCTTGGCCTGGGTGTCCGCGGCGAGGGCGGCCCGCTCCAGGATGGAGACGGGTGCGCTGCGGTGGCTGAGGCCGACGACGAGGAGACTCATGCCGGCATCACCGCGGGGACGTCCCCGTCGGGTCCCTTGCGGCCGCCGCCGGTGGTGGCGCGGGGCGCCGGCGGCGCGACGGCCGCGGCGGTGTCCGCCTCGGCGTCGGCCTCGGCGCTCGACTCCTCGCCGGCCTTCCGCTGCTCGTGGAAGGCGAGGATCTGCAGCTCGATGGAGAGGTCGACCTTGCGCACGTCCACGCCGTCGGGCACGGAGAGCACGGTCGGGGCGAAGTTCAGGATGGAGGTGACTCCGGCGGCCACGAGCCGGTCGCAGACCTGCTGGGCGACGCCGGCCGGGGTCGCGATGACGCCGATGGAGACGCCGTCCTCCTCGATGATCTTCTCGAGGTCGTCGCTGTGCTGGACGGGGATGCCCGCGACCGGCTTGCCGGTCATGGCGGGGTCGGCGTCGATCAGCGCCGCGACGCGGAAGCCGCGGGAGGCGAAGCCGCCGTAGCCGGCGAGCGCGGCGCCGAGGTTGCCGATGCCGACGATGACGACAGGCCAGTCCTGGGTGAGCCCGAGCTCACGGGAGATCTGGTAGACGAGGTACTCGACGTCGTAGCCGACCCCGCGGGTGCCGTAGGAGCCCAGGTAGCTGAAGTCCTTGCGCAGCTTCGCGGAGTTGACCCCCGCAGCGGCGGCGAGCTCTTCGGAGGAGACCGTGGGTACGGAGCGCTCCGAGAGCGCGGTGAGTGCGCGCAGATACAGCGGAAGCCTGGCGACGGTGGCCTCGGGAATTCCTCGGCTACGGGTCGCCGGTCGGTGAGTTCGGCCAGTTGCCACGGTGCTCCTGCGGGATGAGCGGGGCTGCAGGCGGCCATATGTCCCAAGACCGCCCCGTCGAATGCAGGCTATGTCTTTGTGAACGCGTGCACAAAGATGGTGTCCGTTTTGTCCGGCCAAAGTGACCGGGGTCACGCGGCTGGTTCGTATCGTCACGGAACCGGGCGGCGTGTCAGCGCGTTGAGAACCCGAAGGGGGCAAAACCGCACACACTCCTCACGACGCCGCCCCCGAAGCCCAACAAAACGTCCACGATGGTAGCCGTCTTTCGGTCAGCCACGCAGTTCGCGGCGGAGCCGCTCGGCGTCCACACGCCAGAAGGTGTGCTGCTCGCCGTCGACCAGGACGACCGGAATCTGCTCCCAGTACGCCCGGTGAAGCTCCTCGTCCCGGGTGATGTCCTTCTCCTCCCAGCGCGCCCCCGTCTCGGCGCACACGGCCTCGACCACCGCGCGGGCGTCGTCGCAGAGATGGCAGCCCGGCTTGCCGATCAGCGTCACGGTGCGCGACGCGGCGGCCGTCTTCTTCTTCGTCCGTCCGAACATGGCGTCCATTCTGTCGCCGGTTCCGTCCCCGATTAACAGGGGAGCCCCGCAGTGTTCACGCCGCGGCATCGTCACAAGTCGGGAAGTACCGAACAGACTGGCTATGCTCACGGCATGGCCGCTCTGGGATGGCTCACCCCCCGTAGGCGCTCCGCCACCGCGCGCAGCGTCCTCGCAGGCGAGGCCGCTGCCGAGGCAGCGCGCAAGTCCTCGCTCCAGCTGGAACGGGAGCGGGAGGAGGCCGCGGCCCGGCCCGCGGAGGAGGAGACGCCGCCCGAGCCCGAGTTCCCGGTCGTCGGCGACGTACGGGCGGCCGCGTTCTTCGATCTCGACAACACCGTGATGCAGGGCGCCGCGATCTTCCACTTCGGCCGGGGCCTGTACAAGCGGAAGTTCTTCCAGCGCCGCGAGCTCACCCGCTTCGCCTGGCAGCAGGCCTGGTTCCGGCTCGCCGGCGTCGAGGACCCCGAGCACATGCAGGACGCCCGCGACAGTGCCCTGTCCATCGTCAAGGGCCACCGGGTCTCCGAACTGATGTCGATCGGCGAGGAGATCTACGACGAGTACATGGCCGACCGCATCTGGCCCGGCACCCGCGGCCTCGCCCAGGCGCACCTCGACGCGGGCCAGAAGGTCTGGCTGGTCACGGCCGCCCCGGTGGAGACGGCCACGATCATCGCCCGCAGGCTCGGACTGACGGGCGCGCTCGGCACGGTCGCCGAGTCCGTCGACGGCGTCTACACGGGCCGGCTGGTCGGCGAGCCCCTGCACGGACCGGCGAAGGCCGAGGCGGTCCGCGCCCTGGCCGCCGCCGAGGGCCTCGACCTGACCCGCTGCGCCGCCTACAGCGACTCGCACAACGACATCCCGATGCTCTCGCTGGTCGGCCACCCGTACGCGATCAACCCGGACACCAAGCTCCGCAAGCACGCGAAGGCCAGGGACTGGCGGCTGCGCGACTACCGGACCGGCCGCAAGGCCGCCAAGGTCGGCATCCCGGCCGCCGCCGGCCTGGGCGCCCTGGCCGGCGGCACCGCGGCCGCGGTCGCCCTGCACCGCCGCCGCCACTGAGGCCAGGCGGCCCCGCCTCCCCCGCCCCGCGACACGCGGACCGCGCACCCCTCCCGAGCGGAGCGACCCGGCCAGGCGCCCGGACACCAGCCCCCGCACCGCCCTGGCACCGCCCGGCGCCCCCCGTCCACCGGCCCCCGTCCACCAGGTCCGGGCGCCCGCGCGGTGCGACTGGCGATACGTTTCGGCTGCGATCATCTGCGACAACCCCGGACCAGGCGCCCTCACCCGTCCGTGGTCGAACACCCCCGCGCAGATCGACTCCCAGGCATTCGGGCCTCCTTACCCCGCAGCGGCCTCGATCACTCACAGGTCCGGCACTTGAGCACAACGCAACGCCCGCGCAGTCACACTCGAAAGCAAACCGATCAACAACCGGTCACCAAATGCACCTTGATCCGACTGCAAGCAGTAACGGAACCGACGGAACCGGTGATTTGAGCAACTGGGTGTAGCGCTGCCTGTACGAAGCGTTATTCTCCTGGGACGCACAAAGGACCCCTCACGTCGTCACGACGGGTGAACGGTCCCGCACTGCACGTGATGGAAGCTCTGCCTCTGGGAGTCCCGTGTACCCACACGTCGGGGTTGACACCTCGGGCCTGGCTACGCTGCGCGCAACGGTCCTCGACCGTTTGCGCGGCTTCGTCCCCACCGCGTACGCCGGCCCTGTCCCCGCCTTCGCATTCGCCGCAACGGCACCCGCCGGGCCTTGCTACGCCCTGGCCGACGGCAGCGCCGCCGTGGGCAGACGCGGTGCCCGGTCCGGAACCTCGACCACCCCCCGCCGCCCCACCGCCGACAGCGACAGCGCGCGGATGATGGACCTGGTCGAGCGCGCCCAGGCCGGTGAGGCCGAGGCCTTCGGCCGCCTGTACGACCAGTACAGCGACACCGTCTACCGGTACATCTACTACCGCGTCGGCGGGAAGGCGACCGCGGAGGACCTCACCAGTGAGACGTTCCTGCGCGCCCTGCGCCGGATCTCCACCTTCACCTGGCAGGGCCGCGACTTCGGCGCCTGGCTCGTCACCATCGCCAGGAACCTGGTCGCCGACCACTTCAAGTCGAGCCGCTTCCGCCTGGAGGTGACCACCGGCGAGATGCTCGACGCCAACGAGGTCGAGCGCAGCCCCGAGGACTCCGTCCTGGAGTCCCTCTCCAACGCCGCACTCCTCGACGCGGTCCGCCGCCTCAACCCCCAGCAGCAGGAGTGCGTCACCCTCCGCTTCCTCCAGGGCCTCTCGGTCGCCGAGACCGCCCGCGTCATGGGGAAGAACGAGGGCGCGATCAAGACCCTCCAGTACCGGGCCGTCCGCACCCTGGCCCGCCTTCTCCCGGACGACGCCCGCTGACCGGTCCGCGCCCCCCACACGCGCCCCCGCGGACCGGACCGCGCCCCCGTCCCCACCCCTCCCCCCACGTCCCCACGACCCCCGCCCAACTCACAGTCGGTGACGCCCCGATGACGCACTGGTCCGATCATCTTTCGCGCGTAACCCAAGTGCCGCGCCGCTCGTTGTGCGGGATGCAGGCTCCCTGTGGACACGCCATGTCCGCAGCCACTCACTCTTTCGTGTGGATGCGCTCAAGGTGTGCAACCTTCCGGACACCCCGGGGAGTCGACCGTCATGACGAGAGGAGGTGCCGCCAGTGATCGCGAACGTATCGGCGCACCGGCGGGCGAACGCCTTCGCCCAGGCCCTGGAGGACCGGGAGTCCGAGGGCGCGGCGGCCGAGCAGCCGGAGAGTCCGGCCGACCCGGCCGAACAGGGGCGACTGTTGGCCTTGGCGAGCGGCCTCGGCGAACTGCCGAAGCCACAGCTGGATCCCGAGGTCAAGGTGGTGCAGCGAGCCCAGCTCGTCGCCGCCATGGAAGCGATGCTCATGGAGGGGAGCGCGGCAGGAGCACCCACGGTGCCCGAGCAGCGAACCGCCGGCGGCAAGGGCACCCACCGGGCGTCCCCGCTCCGGAAGCTCCGCCCCCGCTCCCGCTGGTCCAAGGGCCTCGCCGCCGGCGGCCTCACGGTCGGCGTGGCGGCGGGCGCCTTCGGCGGGGTAGCCGCGGCCAGCTCCGACGCGCTTCCCGGTGACTCGCTCTACGGGCTCAAGCGAGGCATGGAGGACATCAAGCTGGGCATGGCGGACGACGACGCGGACCGCGGCGGCATCTACCTCGACCAGGCCTCCACCCGGCTCAGCGAGGCCCGAAGACTGATGGAGCGCGGTCGCGTCGGCGACCTCGACCACGAGTCCCTCGCCGAGATCCGCCGGGTCCTGGGCGGAATGAAGCACGACGCCACCGAGGGCCACCGGCTGCTCCGCCAGGCGTACCAGCGGGACGGCGAGATCGGCCCGATGGCCCGCCTGAACTCCTTCGCCCAGGCCCACCGGGACACCTGGAACGGCATCCGCGACCGGCTCCCCGTCCAGTTGGCGGACGTGGGCAGCGAGGTCACACACGTCTTCGACGCGATGGACGAGGAGGTCGAGCCCCTCCAGTCGGTGCTTCCCCGCACCCCCGAGAAGGGCGCCATCGGTACGGAGAGCCCCAGCGGCCGCCCGAGCATGCCGCAGAGCTCGCAGGGCGCGGACACCCAGCGCCCGCCGACCGGTCAGGAGGCCCCGCCCACCGGCGGCCACTCCGCACCGCCCCGCCCGTCGGGCCCGAGCACGGGCACCAGCCCGAGCACGGACACCGGCACCTCGTCGCCCGAGGACGACGGCCTCCTCGGCGGGAGCACCGGCGGACTCCTCAAGCCGTCTCCGACCGGCACGCCGACCGCCCCCACGGACGGCCAGCCGACGCCCGAGATGCCGGACGTCACCCTTCCGCCCATCCTGCCGGGCCTGCTTCCAGGCCTCGGCATCGACAGCGAGGACGCTCGCTAGCAAGGAGAAGGGGTGCCCCCACGGACGGGGGGCACCCCTTCTTCCATGCTCCCGATCAGAAGAAGACCGACCTCCGCTGCACCAGCAGCTTGTAGAGCGTGTGCTGGATCTGCTCCCGCACCTGGTCCGTCAGGTTGAACATCAGCATCGGGTCCTCCGCCGCCTCCGGCGCGTACCCGTCCGTCGGGATCGGCTCGCCGAACTGGATCGTCCACTTCGTCGGCAGCGGCAGCGCCCCGAGCGGCCCCAGCCAGGGGAAGGTCGGGGTGAGCGGGAAGTACGGGAAGCCGAGCACCCGCGCCAGCGTCCTGGCGTTCCCGATCATCGGGTATATCTCCTCGGCCCCGACGATCGAGCAGGGCACGATCGGCACCCCGGCCCGCAGCGCCGTCGACACGAAGCCGCCCCGCCCGAACCGCTGGAGCTTGTACCGCTCCCCGAAGGGCTTCCCGATCCCCTTGAAGCCCTCCGGCATCACACCGACGATCTCACCGGACCGCAGCAGCCGTTCGGCGTCCTCCGCGCACGCCAGGGTGTGACCCGCCTTGCGCGCCAGCTCGTTCACGACCGGCAGCACGAAGACCAGATCGGCGGCGAGCAGGCGCAGGTGCCGCCCGGCCGGATGGTGATCGTGGACGGCGACCTGCATCATCAGCCCGTCCAGCGGCAGGGTCCCCGAGTGGTTGGCGACGATGAGCGCCCCGCCCTCGGCCGGGATGTTCTCGACGCCCTTCACCTCGACCCGGAAGTACTTCTCGTACAGCGGGCGGAGCAGCGACATCAGGACCTGGTCGGTGAGCTCCTCGTCGTAGCCGAACTCGTCGACCTCGTAGTCGCCGGTGATCCGGCGCCGCAGGAAGGCGAGCCCGCCAGCGAGCTTCCGCTCCCAGGCACCGGCGCCCGTCCCCGCGCCGGAGGCGGCGCCAGGGGCCGTGTCCGCCGCGCCGGGCCCCCCGGCGCCCTCCCGGCCGCCCTCCGGCTCCTGGTGGGCCTGCTGAGGCCCCGGCAGGGCCCGTACGGCCGCCGCCTCGCGGTCGGCCCGGCCGCCGGGCCGCCGCCGGGCCCGCGACCGGTCGTCGTCGAACGGAATGACCTTGGCGTCCGCCATCGCTGTCCGGTCTCCTCAGGCGCCGTCGTGAACAGAGTGAACAGAGCGCACCTCGTGCGCAGGGGGTACGGCGTCGCCCGGCCGCGCCGTCGACGGGCCCAGCCGCTCGGCGATCCGGTCCACCGCCCCCGCGAGCAGCTCGGGCGGCAGCAGCCCCGGCCCCCGGCCCCGCGCGAAGTCCGCCAGGGCCTCCGCCGTGGTGTAGCGCGGCGAGAAGCCGAGGACCTCGCGCGTCTGGACCGTCGACACGACCCGGCCGTGGGTGAGCAGCCGGATCTGCTCGGGGGCGAAGTCGGTGATCCCGATGGTCCGCAGGGCCGTCCCCACCCAGGTGACGGCCGGCAGCAGCACCGGCACGGTGGGCCGGCCGAGGCGCCGCGCGCACTGGGAGAGCAGCAGCACCCCGTCGCCGGCGATGTTGAAGGTGCCGCTGTTCAGGGTGGCCCGGCGGGGCTCGTGCGCCACCAGTTGCAGCACGTCGATGACGTCGTCCTCGTGGACGAACTGCAGACGCGGGTCGTAGCCCAGGACGGTCGGCAGGACCGGCAGCGCGAGGTACTCGGTGAGCGGCGAGTCGATCCGGGGCCCGAGGATGTTCGCGAACCGCAGCACGCACACGGCGACGTCCGGCCGGCGCCGGGCGAACCCGCGGACGTACCCCTCGACCTCGACGGCGTCCTTCGCGAAGCCCCCGCTGGGCAGCGACTTCGCGGCCGTCGTCTCGGTGAAGACGGCCGGGTCGCGCGGCGCGGAGCCGTAGACGCTGGTACTGGACTTGATCACGAGCCGGCTGATCCGCGGCGACTTCTGACAGGCGCCGAGCAGCTGCATCGTGCCGATGACGTTCGTCTCCTTGACCGACGTCCGGCCGCCGCCGCCGAGCGCCGTACCGGTGACGTCCAGGTGGACCACCGTGTCGACGTCGTGCTCGGCGAGGACCTTCGCGATCTCCGGCCGGCGGATGTCCGCCCGGACGAACTCGGCGGCGCCGAGCTGGTGCGCCGGATCGACCGCGTCCACCGCGACCACCCGGTCCACCTCCGGGTCCCGCTGGATCCGCCGCACGAGACGGCCCCCGAGGTGCCGGGCCGCACCGGTGACGAGCACGACCTTGCCCAAGATCAGCGCCTTCCGTCCGTCTTCCGTTGGTCGCCACCGTAGCGCCTCTGGATTTCCGCGCACATAAGACGTGGCCCTTCACCGCGAACGGTGAAGGGCCACGTCTGACACACGGAACGCTGCGATGCAGCGGTCGCCTTACTTCTTGTTGCGACGCTGAACGCGCGTGCGCTTGAGCAGCTTGCGGTGCTTCTTCTTCGCCATCCGCTTACGCCGCTTCTTGATAACAGAGCCCACGACTACCCTCGCTCACTTCTCGGAACATCCCCGCCTCCCGGCGGGGATCGGTGCGGGGCGTCTGGGCCCACACGACCTACGTCGGCCTAGCCTACCGTCCCGAGCACCGCGCTTGTAATCCGAGGGACATACGGAGCTTTCCCGGCGTTGTCGCCGCGCTCGCGCTACGCGGTCCCCACCCCCACGAACGACTCCCGCAGGTACTCGTGAACCGCCTGTTCCGGCACCCGGAAGGACCTGCCCACCCGGATCGCCGGCAGATGACCGCTGTGCACCAAGCGGTACACGGTCATCTTGGAGACGCGCATCACCGAGGCGACTTCCGCCACGGTCAGAAACTTGACCTCGTTGAGAGGTCGTTCGCCAGCAGCCATGACCCACCTGTACCTTCCGCCGCGACGCCCACCGGCTTCCCCTCCGGTGACCCTTGGTCGCCGAGCGCTCACTCTCCAGACTAGGGGCGGGTGGTACGAGTGGGGAAGAGGAGCTACCACCCGCCGTTTACCGTGACAGACACGCTCGATTGAGTACATAGCGCGTGAGCGGACGATAGAAGGCGGGGCGCACGCCGTCGTCCAGCGGAACCGCCACCGACACCTGCCCCTCCGCCTCACCGACGAACAGCGCAGGATCATCCGTATCGGCCAGCCCGATGGCCTCGATACCCAGCTGACCTGCCCCGCAGACCCAGCCGTGGTCCCCGATGACGAGCTCCGGCAGCGGCCCGCCGGCCTCGGCCGCGCTCTCCAGAGCCGCCCTGACCGGCAGCGGGGAGTGGGAGTGCGCCCCCGGCACACGCCCGTCCCCCGACGGCCCCGGTTCTCGCACCAGCGCGACCCCCCGTACGTAGTCGATGAGGTACGTGCGTACGCCGAACCGGGTCGTCATGTCGATACATCGCCCCTGCGCCGGGGTGAGGACAAGACATCCCGCCGCCGACAAAGCGTCTGCGAGAGCGACGTAGAAACCGAGCAGACGATGCGGATGACCCGTCCCGAGGAGCACCGGAACCCGCCGCGCGGCCGCCGCGCCCACCCGCGCGGCGAAGGCGTCCAGCCCCCGCAGCGTCCGCTCGGGATCGATCACATCGGGCCCCGACCGGTGCGCCGGATCGCCCGACACCCCGCACCTGTCCGCCATCAGCCGCAGCAGATCGGCCTCACCCCACCCCCCGGTCGGATCGAGCCCCAGCAGCACCCGCGGATCACGCGCCGCGAAGAGCCGATAGCTCCGCAGGCTCGTCTCCCGCGGCGTCGCCACCGTTCCCGCCAACCCCGCAGCCAACAGATGCGCCCGCAGCGCCCCGGTACTCAACACCCTCCCGATGCTGCCGGAACACCCCCGCACCGGAGCACGAACCCCCGGCACGCCCCACCGTCGGCGTAACGCCCGCCCGCACGTTCAGAACCCTCCTACGGGAGCATCCCCCGCAGCGGGAAGGCCGCCTTCCGCGTCGCGAGCACCGCCTGGTCCAACCGGTCCGCCGGGTCGTATCCCTCGGACCAGTCGCAGAAGCCCACCGGCCACAAGCCGTCCGTCATCCGCCCGGGACCCGGCTGCCGGGTCCGCGCGTACACCTCGTCGCGCCAGGACGCCGGGATCACCGACTCCGGATCCACCGGGGCGTGCGCGGCGATCCCCACGAGATGGGTCCAGGACCGGGGCACGACGTCGACCACCGCGTAGCCGCCGCCGCCCAGGGCCAGCCAGCGCCCCTCCGCGTACTCGTGCGCCAGCTCGTGACAGGCCCACTGCACCGCCCGCTGCGCGTCCAGCGACACCGCGAAATGGGCCAGCGGATCCTCGAAGTGTGTGTCCGCCCCGTGCTGGGTGACGAGGACCTGCGGCCGGAAGTCCGCGAGCAGTTCGGGCACGACCGCGTGGAAGGCCCGCAGCCACCCCGCGTCCCCGGTCCCGGCCGGAAGCGCCAGGTTGACCGCCCCGCCCTCGCCCGGCCCGGCCGCCCCGGTCTCCTCCGGCCAGCCGGTCTGCGGGAACAGCGTCCGGGGATGCTCGTGCAGCGACACGGTCAGCACCCGCGGGTCCTCCCAGAACGCCGCCTGCACCCCGTCCCCGTGGTGCACGTCCACATCCACGTACGCGACCCGCTCGGCGCCCAGTTCGAGCAGCCGCGCGATCGCCAGCGACGCGTCGTTGTAGACGCAGAATCCCGACGCGCTCCCGGGCATCGCGTGGTGCAGACCGCCCGCGAAGTTCACCGCGTGCGCGGCCTCCCCGCGCCACACCGCCTCCGCGGCGCCCACCGACTGCCCGGCGATCAGCGCCGACGCCTCGTGCATCCCGGCGAACGCCGGGTCGTCGACCGTACCGAGCCCGTACGACTGGTCGGCGTGCCGCGGATCGGCCGACGCCGCCCGCACCGCCGCCACGTAGTCCTCGCGGTGCACGAGCCGCAGCGTCGAGTCCCCCGCCGGCTTCGCCGCGACCACGTCCACGGCCCGGTCCAGCCCGTAGGCCCGCACCAACGACATCGTCAGCGCGAGCCGTACCGGATCCATCGGATGCTCGGACCCGAAGTCGTACCGGGTGACAGCTTCATCCCACATCAACAGTGCGCGGCCGCTCATGCCCGCCACCGTATCGGGCCGTTCGCGAGCCGAACGACGTGGCGTACACCACCGTCACGAGGACCAGCACCATCGGCACCAGCATCGCCCCCCGGTAGCTCCACGCGTCGCCCAGCGCCCCGACGAGCGGGGAGCCGATCAGGAACCCGACGTAGTTGAAGACGTTCAGCCGCGCCACCGCCGCGTCGCTCGCGCCCGGGAACAGCCGGCCGGCCGCGGCGAAGGTCTGCGGCACGATCACGCTGAGACCGAGTCCCAGCACGGTGAACCCGGCGATCCCGGCCCAGGCGCCCGGCGCCACCGCGACCACGGCGAACCCGAGCGCCCCCAGCACGGCACCGGCCCGCACGACCGCCGCGGCCCCCAGCCGCCGCACCCCGAGGTCCCCGACGGCCCGGCCCAGCAGCGTCATCACCATGTACGCGTTGTACGGCAGGGTCGCCAGCTCCTCCGAGCCGCCCAGCACGTCCTGGAGGTACTTGGCACTCCAGTTGGAGACCGTCGAGTCCCCTATGTACGCGAAGGTCATCACCAGGCAGAGCGGCAGCAGCAGTGTGAAGGGGACGCCGCGCCCCTTCGCGTCCCCCGCCTCCGCCACCGGGTCCGGCTCACCGCTCCCGGAGACGTACCAGCGGCTCCCGACGAAGGCGACCGGCAGCAGCACCGCCACCACGGGGAGATAGGACGCGAAGAGCGACAGGTGCCAATGCGCTCCCACCCAGGCCAGCGAGGCCCCCGCGATCCCGCCGAGGCTGTACGAGGCGTGGAACCCGAGCATGATGCTCCGCCCGTACGCCCGCTGGAGGCTGACCCCCAGCATGTTCATTGAGGCGTCGAGCGCACCGACCGCCAGCCCGAAGAGCCCCAGGGCGAGGGCGGCCTGCCACAGCGCGTCCCCGGCCCCCACGCCGAGCAGGGCGAGGAGCACGAACGGCTGGGCCCACCGCAGCACGATCGCGGGTCCGACCCTGGCCACGACCTTCTCGGTCAGCACACTGGCCGCACCGGCCAGGATCGGCACGGCGGCGAGGAACGCGGGCAGCAGGGCGTCCGAGATCCCGTACCGGTCCTGGATCGCCGGTATTCGGGTCACGAGCAGGGCGAAGGTGACCCCCTGCACGAAGAAACCGACCGCCAGGGATCCCCGCCCACGCCGCAACCGCGCATCCGTCATGGCGGCACAGCGTAGAGCCGGAACCTACCCGGGGGTAGATGGATCACAGTCCCAATATCGCCGGGAGTTCGTCCATGGCCGTGAAGAACCCGACGGCGCCGGCGAGCTTCTCCTCCTGGGTCATCGCGGTGAACCCGTAGACGTCCATCCCGGCCGCGACCGCCGCCTGTACTCCGAGCCGGCTGTCCTCGACCACGACGCACCGCTCGGGGGCGACGCCCATCATCGCCGCGGCGTGGAGGAACAGGTCGGGTGCCGGCTTCCCCCGTCCGACGTCCTCGGCGCTGAAGACGAGCTCGTCGGGGAACCAGGTGTCGAGCCCCGTCTTGCGGTGCCCCACCCGGATCCGCTCGTGGCTCCCGGAGGAGGCGACGCAGTACGGAACCCCGGCGTCGGCCAGCTGCTTGAGGACCTCGCCGGCTCCGGGCACGGGTTCGAGTTCGGCCTGGAAGGCCGCGAAGACCCGCGCGTGGAACGTCTCGTCGAACCCGGCCGGCAGCCGCTGCCCGCTGCGCTCCTCGACGAGCTCGTGAATGCGGTGCATGGCCGACCCCATGTAGTCCCGCACGGATTCCTCGTACGTGGTGGGGTGCCCGAGTTCCGTCAGATAGCCGGCCAACAGCGTGTTGGAGATCGGCTCGCTGTCCACGAGCACACCGTCGTTGTCGAAGATGACAAGGTCGTAGCGCATGGACTCAGCTTAGAACGCAGAAATGCCTCAACCCCCGGACATGGTCCGGGGGTTGAGGCTAAAGATTGTTCGGCGGCGTCCTACTCTCCCACAGGGTCCCCCCTGCA
>NZ_JBIBWF010000017.1:0-104073 GCF_043081085.1 Streptomyces sp. NPDC014891
GCGCGGTGCTCGACCATCACGCCCTTGGGGCGGCCGGTGGAGCCGGAGGTGAAGATGACGTACGCCGGGTGGTGCGGCAGCAGCGGAGCGAGCCGCTCGGCGTCGGTCACCTCGGCGTCCGGCAGCTCCTCCAGCTCCGCGCGGACCTCGGGCGCGTCCAGGACGACCGGTTCGGCCTCGCACGCCGGGGGCAGCGCCCCGAGCCCTTCGAGATCGGTCAGCACGCAGATCGGCGCGGCGGTGTCCGTCATGTGGGTGAGGCGGTCGGTGGGGAGGGTGAGGTCGAGCGGGAGGTATGCGCCGCCGGCGCGGACGACGGCGTGGAGGGCGACGAGCAGGTCGAAGGAGCGAGGGAGGGCCACGCCGACGACGGTCTCGGGTCCGACGCCGCGTCCGATGAGGAGGCGGGCGAGCCGGTTGACGCGTGCGTCGAAGTCCGTACGGGAGAGGTCCTCGCCCTCGAAGACGAGCGCGGGGCCTTCGGCGCGGTCGGCTCCGGCGGCGACGAGGTCGGCCAGGTCGGCCGGTCCGTCGAGGACGCGCGCGGTGTCGTTCCAGACGTCCAGCTGGCGCCGTTCGGCCTCGTCCATCAGCTCGATCGAGGCGACCGGAGCGTCCGGGGCCGCCACCACGGCCGCCAGCAGCCGGAGCAGACGCTCCGTCAGCCGCTCGGCACCGGCCCGCTCGAACAGGTCGGTGGCGTAGCGGACGCCGCAGGTCATGCCGGGCACGCCCGCCCGCTCCGTACGCCGGAAGAGGATCTCCAGGTCGAACTTGGCCGCACCGCCGCGGACTTCGTACTCCGCGGCGTCCGTGTCGAGCAGTCGGGAGGTGTCGGGACCGCCGCCCTCGTACGCCACCATCGTCTGGAAGAGGGGGTGGCGGGACAGGGAGCGGGCCGGGTTGACCGCCTCGACGACGGCGTCGAAGGGCAGGTCCGCGTGGTCGAGCGCGGCGAGGTCGGTGGCCCGCACCCGGCGGAGGAGTTCCCCGAAGGTGGGGTCGCCGCCGAGGTCGGTGCGCAGCACGGCCGTGTTGACGAAGAAGCCGACGAGCTCGTCGAGGGCGCTGTCGCCGCGGCCCGCGACCGGGGTGCCGACGGGGATGTCGTCGCCCGCGCCGAGCCGGTGCAGCAGGGTCGCGACGGCGGCGTGCACCACCATGAACATCGTCGCGCCGGACGCCGCCACCAGCCCGTCGAGCGCGGTGACCAGCGCGGCGGGCAGCTCCGCCGTGACCGTGTCGCCCCGGTACGAGGGGGAGGCGGGCCGGGGCCGGTCGGTGGGGAGGGCCAGCTCCTCGGAGAGCCCGGCGAGCCGGTCGCGCCAGTACGCGGACTGGCGGGCGGCCAGGGAGTCCCGGTCGCCCGGGTCTCCGAGGAGCGCGCGCTGCCAGAGGGCGTAGTCGGCGTACTGGACGGCGAGCGGCGCGAACTCCGGCGCGTGACCGGCGGCGCGGGCCGCGTAGGCGGTGTCCAGGTCGGCGAGGAACGGTCCGGTGGACCACTCGTCCGTCGCGATGTGGTGCAGCAGCACGAACAGGACGTGCTCGTCGTCGGAGACGCTGAAGAGGACGGCGCGCAACGGGAGTTCGGCCGTGAGGTCGAAGACCTCGGTGGCGGCGTCCTCCACGAGCGACGGCAGCTCGGCGGCCGTGACGCGGCGGACGGCGAAGGGCACCTCGGCCGCGCCGGGCGCCAGGATCCGCTGGTACGGCTCCCCGTCGGTCTCCGCGAACACGGTCCGCAGGACCTCGTGCCGGGCGACCACGTCGCCGAGGGCCGCGCGCAGCGCCGGGGTGTCCACGGCGCCGCGCAGCCGCAGGGCGAGCGGGATGTTGTAGGTGGCGGAGGGTCCCTCCACGCGGTGCAGGAACCACAGCCGCTGCTGCGCGGAGGAGAGCGGGAGCAGTTCGGGCCGCTCGGCGGCCCGGGCCAGGGCGGGGCGGGCGGACGCCGTGCGATCCGCCAGGCGGGCCGCGAGGGCCGCGACCGTACGCGCCTCGAAGACGTCGCGCACCGTGCAGGCCGTGCCGGTGGCGCGGACGCGGGCGACGACCCGGGTGGCGAGCAGCGAGTGGCCGCCGAGGGCGAAGAAGTCGTCCTCGGCCCCGACGGACGCGAGCCCGAGGACCTCGGCGTACACCGAGGCGAGACGTTCCTCCAGCGGTCCGCGCGGGGCGCGCGTGGGCTCGGCCGCCGTCGGCGCGGGCACGGGCAGCGCCGCCCGGTCCAGCTTGCCGTTCACGTTCACCGGGAGGACGTCCAGGGCGACGACCGCCGCCGGGACCATGTACTCCGGCAGTTCCCCGGCGAGCGCGCGGCGGACCTCCGCCGGGTCCGCGCCGCCGGTCGTGTACGCCACGAGGCGGGGGACTCCGGGGGTGTCCTCGCGGACGAGGACGGCGGCCGAGGCCACCCCGGGAAGGGCCGTCACGGCGGCCTCGACCTCGCCGGGCTCGACGCGGAAGCCGCGGATCTTCACTTGGTCGTCGACGCGACCGAGGAACTCGATCAGGCCGTCGGCGCGGCGGCGGACCACGTCGCCGGTGCGGTACATGCGGGTGCCGGAGGGGCCGTACGGGTCGGCGACGAATCGCTCGGCCGTGAGGGCGGGCCGCCCCAGGTAGCCGCGCGCGTTCTGCACGCCCGCGAGGTACAGCTCTCCCGGGACGCCGGTCGGGACCGGCCGGAGACCGGCGTCCAGGACGTGCGCCCGGGTGTTGTCCAGCGGGCGGCCGACGACGGGCGTCGGGCAGTCCGTGACGCGGGCGACGAGCGCGTCGACGGTGAACTCGGTGGGACCGTAGTAGTTGACGGTCTCGACCCCGTCGACGTCCCGGAGCTCGGACCACAGCGCGGGCGGGACGGCCTCACCGCCGAGGAGGAACAGCGGGGGGCGCCGGTCGCCGGTGAGGAGGCCGGCGTCGAGGAGGTGGCGGCCGTACGACGGGGTGACGTCGAGGGCGTCGATCCGGTGCTCGCGCACGTGGCCGACGACGGCGTCCGCGTCGCGGCGGCCGTACTCGTCGAGGACGTGCAGCTCGTGCCCGGCGATCAGCCACAGGAGCTGCTCCCAGGAGGAGTCGAAGGAGAACGAGGCGGTGTGCAGGGCGCGGACCCGGCGCCCGAGCCGCTCGGCGACCGGGCGGTACAGCGTGCGCTCGTGGTCCCGGTAGAGGTTGGCGAGCCCCGCGTGGTGGAGGCCGACGCCCTTAGGGCGGCCGGTGGACCCCGAGGTGTAGATGACGTACGCCAGGTCGTCGCCGCGGGGCGCGCGCGGCGCGGGACCCGAGGCGGCCGCGAGCCGGTCCCGTACCGCGGGGTCGTCCAGGACGAGCCGGCGCATGCCGGGCCGGTCGGGCACCGCGCCGTCGACGTCGGCGGTCGTGACGGCGCAGACGGGTCTCGCGTCGCCGAGCATGTACGCGAGGCGGTCGGCGGGGTGGTCGAGGTCGAGCGGCAGATAGGCGCCGCCGGCCTTGAGGACGGCGAAGGCGGCGACGACGGAGTCGGCCGAGCGGGGCACGGCGAGGGCGACGACCGCGTCGGGACCCACGCCCTCCGCGGCGAGGAGCAGGGCGAGCCGGGAGACCCGGTCGCCGAGCTCGGCGAAGGTCAGCCGCTCGTCTCCGCAGACGAGGGCGACGGCGTCGGGGGTGCGGGCGATCTGCCGGTCGAGCACCTCGACCACGCTCTCGCCCGGGTGCGCGACGGCGGTGTCGTTCCACCGCTCCAGGAGGTCCCGCTCGGCCGCGGAGCGCAGCTCGTACGAGGAGACCGGCGCCGAGGGGTCGGCGACGGCCTGCTCCAGGACGCGCAGCAGCCGGTCGGCGAGCGTGTCGGCGGTCCGCCGGTCGAAGAGGGCGGAGGAGTAGAACACCTCCAGGTCGAGCGTGTCCCCGTGGGCGGTGTCTGAGAACGTGATGTCGAGGTCGAACTTGGTCACACCGGGGTCGACCCGGTCCACGCGCGCGTCGAGCCCGAAGAGCGCGCGGACGTCCTGGGTGACGGTGCTGTGCGACACCATGGTCTGGAAGAGCGGGTGCCGGGTCAGGGAGCGGACCGGGTTGACGGTCTCCACGACCGTGTCGAACGGCAGGTCGGCGTGGTCGAGGGCGGCGAGGTCGGCGGCGCGGACGCGCTCCAGGAGCGTCGCGAAGGCGGGGTCGCCGGAGAGGTCGGCGCGGAGCACGAGGGTGTTGACGAAGAAGCCGACGAGCTCGTCGAGCGCCGGGTCGGAGCGACCGGCGACGGGGCTGCCCAGAGGGATGTCGTCGCCGGCGCCCAGGCGGTGCAGCAGGGTCGCGACGGCCGCGTGGACGACCATGAAGACGCTGGTGCCGGACTCGCGGGCCAGCGCGCGGACGTGCGCGGCGAGCGAGGCGGGCACCTCGCGGTGGACCATGCCGCCCGCGTTGCCCGCGACGGCGGGCCGGGGACGGTCGGTGGGGAGGGTCTGCTCGGCGGGGAGGTCGGCCAGCACCTCGCGCCAGTAGGCGGCCTGGCGGCCGGCCAGGGAACCGGGGTCGGCCGGGTCGCCCAGGAGGTCACGCTGCCAGAGCGCGAAGTCGGCGTACTGGACGGGGAGTCCGGCGCCGGGACGGGCGAACTCCGGCGCGTGGCCCTCGCGTCGGGCCGCGTAGGCCTGCTCCAGGCCGTGCAGGAAGGGTCCCATCGACCACTCGTCGCTCGCGATGTGGTGCAGGACCACCACCAGGGCGTCGGACCCGCCCTCGGTGTCGCGCACCAGGGTGACCCGCACGGGAGCCTCGGAGGCCAGGTCGAAGAGGTGCCCGAGGGCACGCTCCACCGCCGCGTCCAGGTGCTCCCGGCCGGTCTCCTCCACGCGGAGGGAGACGCCCGCGTCCGCGGGGGCGAGGATCCGCTGGTGCGGTTCGCCCTCGTGGTCGGCGAAGACGGTGCGCAGGGTCTCGTGCCGGGCGACGACGTCGCGGAGGGCCGCGTCGAGCGCTTCCGTGTCGAGTCGTTCCGCGAAGCGGGCCACGAACGGGATGTTGTACGTGGTGCTCGGACCCTCCATCTGGTGGAGGAACCACAGCCGGCGCTGCGCGTGGGAGAGCGGCAGCACCTCGGGGCGTCCGGCCGCGGCCAGCGCCGGGCGGGAGGCGGACTCCCCGCGGGCTCCGAGGCGTTCGGCGAGGGCGGCGGGGGTGCGGGCCTCGAAGACGTCCCGGACCCCGCACTCGGTGCCCAGGGCGCCGCGGACCCGGGCGGCCACACGGGCGGCGAGCAGCGAGTGGCCGCCGAGGTCGAAGAAGTCGTCCTCCGGGCCGACCGACTCCAGTTCCAGGACGTCGGCGAAGACGCCGCCGACGATCTCCTCGCGGGCGTCGCGGGGGGCCCGCCCGCCCGCCGTCGTGAGGCCGGCCAGGTCGGGGGCGGGCAGGGACCGGCGGTCGACCTTGCCGTTGGAGGTGAGGGGGAAGGCGTCGAGGACGACCACGGCGGACGGCACCATGTAGGCGGGGAGCCGCTCGGCGGTGGCCTGCCGCAGGGCGTCGGCCTCGGGTGCGCCGCCCTCGGCGGCGGTCACGTAGCCGACGAGGAGCTGGGAGCCCGGCACGTCCTCACGGACCACGACGACGGCCCGCCCGACCTCCGGACGGTCCGTCAGGACGCTCTCGATCTCGCCGAGTTCGATGCGGAAGCCGCGGACCTTGACCTGGTCGTCGGCACGGCCGACGAAGTCGATGCGGCCGTCGGGGCGGCGGCGCACCAGGTCGCCCGTGCGGTACATGCGGCTGCCGGGCGGGCCGTACGGGTCGGCGACGAAGCGCTCGGCGGTCAGCGCGAAGCGGCCGAGGTAGCCGCGGGCCAGCTGGGCGCCCGCGAGGTACAGCTCGCCGGGGCGGCCGTCGGGCGCGGGGCGCAGCGCCCCGTCGAGGACGTGGGCGCGGGTGTTCCAGAAGGGGAGGCCGATGTCCGGGGTGCCGGTGTGGTCCGGGGGCAGGACGGCGGAGGTGGCCCAGACGGTGACCTCGGTCGGCCCGTACACGTTGGTGACGGAGCCGGCCGTCCGGGTCAGGCGCTCGGCCAGGGCGGCGGGCAGCGCCTCGCCGCCGACGAGGACCTTCGTGGTGCCGAGGGCCGTCGGGCGGCCGTCCTCCAGGAGGGCGTGCCACAGGGACGGGGTGGCCTGCATGACCGCCGGGCGGTGGGCGTCGACGAGGGCGGCGAGCGCGGCCGGGTCGCGGACGGTGTCGCGGTCGGCGAGGACCACCGTCGCGCCGCAGATGAGCGGGACGTGGAGTTCGAGCGCGGCGATGTCGAAGGAGATCGTGGTGACGGCGACGAGCCGGTCTCCGGGGGCCATGGCCAGCTCGTGGGCCTGCATCCGCAGGAAGTTGGCGAGCGCGGCGTGCGGGACGACCACGCCCTTGGGGCGTCCGGTGGAGCCCGAGGTGTGGATGACGTACGCCGGGTGGTCGCCGGAGAGCGCGGGGGCCTCGGCCCCGTCGAGCGGGGCGGCGGAGAGGTCGGCGAGCGCCGCCAGGGTGTCGGGCGCGTCCAGGACGAGGGTCTCGGTGCCGTGGACGTCCGGGGCGTCCGGCGCGCCCGTCAGGGTGGTGAGCACGCAGACCGGGCGGGCGTCGCGGACCATGAACTCCAGGCGGTCCGCCGGGTAGTCCAGGTCGAGCGGCAGATAGGCGCCGCCGGCCTTGAGGACGGCGAGCAGGGCGACGACGAGGTCGGTGCCGCGCGGCAGGGCGAGGCCGACGAAGGACTCCGGGCCGACGCCGCGCGAGACGAGCAGCCGGGCCAGTCGGTTGGCGCGGGCGTCCAGTTCCGCGTACGTGAGGGCGTCCGGGCCAGCCAGGAGCGCGGTCTCCTCCGGGTGGGCGAGGGCGCGCGCGGCGAAGGCGTCCACGACCGTGCCGGGCTCGGTCTCCCGGGCGGTGGCGTCCGCCGCCTCGGCGAGGGCGCGCCGGTGCGCGGCGTCGACCAGGTCGGGGCGTCCGACGGGGGTGTCGGGTCCGGCGGTGGCGGCCTCGGTGAGGAAGTGGGCGAACTCGGCGGTCCTGGCGGCCAGCGAAGCGGCGTCGTAGGCCCGTGGGTTGGCGTCGAGTTCCAGGCGGATGCGGCCCTCGGCCGCGTCGTGGTGGACGGCGAGGGTGAGGTCGTCCACCGGTCCCGCGGCGATGTTGTGCACGGAGCCGGGGGCGCCGGCGAAGGCGAGGGCGTTGTCGAAGGCCTTCACGTTGACCATCGGGCCGAGCGGGCCGCGGTCGCGGCCGACGAGGCCGAGGTCGCGGCGGATGTCCTCGGCGCGGTAGCGCTGGTGGCGGCGGAGTCCGCGGACGCCGTCCGCGACGTCGGCGACCACCGCGGCCAGCGGCTGCCCGGGGCGTACGGCCACGCGCAGCGGGAGCACGTTGACGACCATCGCCGGGACCGAGAGGGCGGCGGAGCCCAGCCGGGCCATCGCGGGCAGCGACAGGAGCACGTCGCGGTCGCCGGTGGAGCGGTGCAGGAAGGCGGCGAACGCGGCCGTCACGACATCGGCCCAGGTGGCACGGGAGGCCCGGGCGAGGGCGTGGATCCCGGCCGTCGCCTCGGGTCCGACGACGGCCTCGGCGCGCAGGAAGTCGGGCGCCGCGGGGAACGAGGCGCCGGACAGCGGTTCGTGGGCGGTGCGGCCTTCGAGGCGGGCGAGCCAGTGGGCGCGGTCCTCGGCGTACCGCTCGCCCGCGCGGTAGGCGCTCTCCTCGTCCAGGACGGCGGAGAGCGGGCCGAACGGGGTCGGGCCGGGTTCCTCGCCGCGCGCGAGCGCCGAGTAGACCTCGGCGGTGCGGCGGGAGACCAGGGAGAAACCGTAGGCGTCGAGCGCGATGTGGTGGACGCGCTGGTACCAGAGGGTGCGGCCGGGGGCCACGAGGTGCAGGGCGAACGCGAAGAGCGGGGCGGTGGCCGGGTCGGCCGGCGTCCCCATGTCGGCGCGCATCCGGGCGAGCGCGGCGGCCTCGGGGTCGGCCTCCGCGCGGTGGTCGACCGTCTCCAGGACCGGCCCCCGGCGGGGTTCCTCGGCGAGGATCTGCCACGGGGTCCCCGACGCGTCCTCCTCGAACCGGACGGTGAGGGCCTCGCACTCGTCGACGACCCGGCGGACGGCCGCCTCGAAGAGGTCCGGGTCGACCGGGCCGTCGATCTCGACGTACTGGCCGACGTTGTAGACCGGGGAGTCGGGGGCGAGCCGCTGCCCGTACCAGACACCGGTCTGGGCCCCGGTGAGGGGGAGACGCCGCAAAGCACGCTCGGTCATGGATCTTGCTCCAGGTTCACCCGCGGCGGATCGGAGTCCGCCCGTGGGAAGGAAAGGCGAGGAGGGGATTCGGGGGGAGGGGAGGGCCGGGGAGGACGCGGGGCGCGCGGTGGCTGCGCCCGGCGGCGCGGTTCCCCGGCCGGGTCAGGCGGTGGCCGACCGGACGTCCACGGCGGGGACGGGAGGGTCGCCCTCGCCCGCCGCGGGCGTCTCGTCGTCGGGCTCGTCGCGGGGGAGGGTCGCCTTGCGCAGCCCGGGGACCGTGACGGCCACGACCACGGCGGCGACGGCACAGATCGCGCCGTTCACGACGGCCGCGCCGACCGGGCTGAACCAGCGGGCGATCAGGGCCACTTCGACGTCGCCGGCGATGCCGCCCGCGGTGCCCTGGGCGGTGACGACGCTGACGATCCGGCCACGGAGCCGGTCCGGGGTGTTGTGCTGGACGAGGGCGTACTCCAGGATCTCGTACACCGTCCCGGCCGCGCCGCCCACGACCAGCATGGCGTAGGCCACGACGGCGCTGCCGCTGAGACCGAAGCCGACGATGGCCAGGCCGCCGGTGAACGCGGCGGTCAGGAGCAGGCGTCCGGGGCGTCCGGCGCGGGTGATCCAGCCGCTCGTCGCGGAGACGGCGATGGCGCCGACGGCCGGAGCGGTGTAGAGCACGCCGAGCATGAAGTCGCCGCCGCCGAACTCGGTGTAGACCAGCTCGGGGAAGAGGACGACGGGCAGGCTGAACACGGCGTTGATGCCGCCGAGGGCCAGCAGGGCGCCGACCACGCGGTTGCGCACGGCGAACCGGAAGGCGGCGACCGGCGAACCGGAGTCCTCGTGGCCGTCCTCGTCGTCCTCGTCCTTGAACGGGGGCAGCGGGCGCAGCCGGAGCAGCAGCAGGGTGGTGATCGCCGTGGTGACCGCGGTGAAGGCGTAGACCGGGCCGGGGCCGGAGGCGGCGAGCAGGATGCCGCCGATGAGCGGGGCGGCGACGGAGCCGATCTCGCCGGTGAGGGAGATCAGGGCGCCGGCGGCGGGCAGCTGGTCGGGCCGGACCAGGGTCGGTGCGACCGCCATGAGCGCGGTGACGCTCACTCCGGTGGCGAGTCCGTCCCAGGCCACGCAGAGGTAGACGGCCCACAGTTCCGGGGTGGGCAGGAAGGCGTTGACCGCGAGACCGGCGAAGGCGAGCGCGGCGGAACCGCGGGCCCAGAGGATCAGCGTCCTGCGGTCGGTGCGGTCGGCCATCCAGCCGCCCCACAGGGAGCCGACGAGGACCGTGACGCTCATGATCATGCTGGCGACGGCGACACCGAAACTGGAGCGCGTCATGCCGAAGACCTGGGCGGCGAGGGCGACGGTGGCCATGCCGAGGCCGAACAGCGAGACCACGCGGGCGATGAAGATCGCCCGGAAGTCGGGGCTGGTCCGGAGCGGGCCGATGTCGATCAGGAAGTCACCGGCGCGCACGGGTCGCTCCCGTCGAGGTGTTCAGGAGCTCCACCCAGGCGTCGAGGGTGGGGCGTTCGGCCAGTTCCACGAAGCCGACCTCCGCTCCCTCCGCGCGCCATCCCTCGACCAGGGTCATCAGCCGGATCGAGTCCAGCCCCTGCTCGACGAGGCTCTCCTCCGGCTCGATCTCCGCGGGATCGACGTAGAGCACGTCGGCGACGTCCCGCGTGAGCCGCTCGCGTGTGAACGCCTGATGTCCGGCCGTGTCGACCATCGTCGTGTCCTCTTCCCGTCCGGCATGCGAGGTGCTGCGGATGTAGTGAGTGAGCAGGTTGGTTAGGTAAGGCTTACCTAACTCTCTATGGTGTGGGGGAGTCAAGCGGCGGTGGTCTCCGTGACCCCCGCCGCTCCCCCGAGAGTGCGAGAGTGAGAAGCCGTTGACCACAGTCACGCCCCGCCCGGGCGTCCGGTCGGAGCCCGCCGCCGTCTCCGTCCGGCCCGCCGGCCGGTCCGACGCCGCCGCCCTGCACCGGCTGTCCGCGCCCTTCGTGCGTGAGGGCGCGCTGCGGGACCGCCCCCCGGGCGTGTACGCCCGCGACGCGGCCGACTTCCTGGTGGCCGAGGCCGCGCAGGGAGGTCTGGAGGGGTGTGTCGCGCTGTGCCTTCGGTCCGACGCGCACGGCCGGGCGGCCGCCGTTCTGTACAACTTCTGCGTGGCGGAGGGGAGTCAGGGGCGTGGCGTCGGCTCCGCGCTGCTGCGGGCCGTGCTCGGCGAGGCGACGTCCCGGGGGGTGTCCCGGGTCTTCACCGCGACGGCGGGCGGAGGGGAGCTCTTCCTGCGCCACGGGTTCGCTCCCGGTGGCGAGGAGGAGGCTCCCCCGCGGTGGCGCGCCCGCCTCGACCCGGCGCGGGGCTCCCGGGTCCTGGTGCGTTCCCTGGCCTGACCGTCCGGTGGCGTCGGGGCGGGCGCGAGCCGCCCGCCCCGACGCGGACCCCCGGTGCCGCGGGGGCGCCGGGGGTCCGCGTCGGGGTGTGGTCAGCCGCGCGCGGCGAGGCTCGCCGGGCGCATGTCGGTCCAGTGGGCCTCGACGTACCGGGTGCAGCCCTCGCGGGAGTCCTCGCCGTGCACGGTGGTCCAGCCGTCCGGGACCTCGGCGAACGCCGGCCACAGCGAGTGCTGGTTCTCGGCGTTGGCGAGGACGAGGTAGCGGGCGTCGGCGTCCTCGAAGGGGTTGGTCGCGGTCATGCTGGATCTCCTTGCGGGGGCTGGCTGTGCGGTGTGGGGGGTCGTCCCGGAGGGGACGGCCGCCGTCCGGTCGTGGGCCGGGCTCGCGACACCTGAACGATTAGGTAAGGCTAGCCTAAGATCCTGGAGGGATGATTGGGTGTCAAGTGGACGCGACGCCCGCTCCGGGGGAGTCGATCCCTCCGGATCGCGGCTCACGCCACCTGGTCCCGCAGGGGACGGGCGCCGTTCACGCGCCGCTTCGCCCAGGCTCCGGGAGTGCAGTCGAAATGCCTCCGGAAGGCCAGGATGTAGCCGTTCGTGCTGGTGAAGCCCACCCGCGCCGCCACGGCGCTCACCAGGTGCCCCCGGTCCAACAGGTCGAGGGAGCGGTTCAGTCGCACCCGGGTGCGCCACTCCGAGAAGGCGAGCCCCGTCTCGTTGCGGAAGGCGCGGCGCAGGCTCGTCGAGCTCGTGTGCAGGCTCTCCGCCCACTCCGAAGCCGTCCGCTGGTCGTCCGGCCGGCGCAGGAGCGCGCCGGCGACGGCCCGGGCCGACTCGCTCCTCGGTCGGGGCGCCGGCAGTGCGGCGTACGGGAGTCCGGTCAGTGTGGCGAAGGCCGAAGCCTCGTCCGCGCCGGTTCCCGCGCCCCGGGTGCGGGCGAGCAGGAGGCGCCGCTGGGTCTCGTCGATGCGGACCACTGTGGCCTCCGCGTACGGCAGTTCGTGGGACCGCGTGTCGAAGGGCTCGGCGAGCACCAGGGAGTCCGGGTGGAACCGTGCGCTGTGCGAGACCCCGGCGGGGATCCAGAGCGCCACGGAGGGGGTCAACTCGTGGACGGCGCCGGGCGTGGAGACGGATATCCGGCCCAGTGCCACGTAGAGCAACTGGTGGAAGTCGTGCGCGTGGGGCTGGTGGCCCCCCGCCGTGATGACGTCCTCGTCCGCGGGCGCGGTCGTTCTTCCCTGGGCCATGGCCCACCCCCCTGGTCGGCCGGGGGGCAGGACGGATTCCTGACCCCTCGGTGTGATCGGTCGGACTCCCGCTTGGATCGCCCGAGCTTAGGTAAGGGTAACCTAAGTCACCGCACGACCCGTGAGGAACAGGAACATCCCATGACAGACACGTCCCCACCGGTGAGAGCTCCGCTGTCACCGGTCCGGACCCGGCTCTCGCGCGGCGCGACCGTCGCGGTGATCGCCACCGCGGCCCTGATCGCGACCCTGCTGGCCGGAATCGCGCTCGGCTCCCGGGACATCTCCCCGCTGGACGTCGTCCGCATCCTGCTCCACCCGGGAGGCGAGGCGTACAACTCCCACGTCCTGTGGACCGAACGCATCCCCAGGACCCTGCTCGGCATCGCCGTCGGCGCCGCCCTCGGCGCCTCCGGAATGATCATGCAGGCGCTCACCGCGAACCCCCTCGCGGACCCCGGCATCCTCGGCGTCGAGCAGGGCGCCGCCATGTTCGTCGTCTTCGGCATCATGTTCCTCGGCGTCACCGACGTGAACGGCTACTTCTGGCTGGCCCTGGCGGGCTCCGCGCTCGCCGCCTCGCTGGTCTACCTGATCGGCACCCGCACCGACGCGGGAAGCTCCGCCGTCGGGCTCGTGCTCGCCGGAGTCGCCCTCGCCGCCGTGATGTCCTCCCTCATCACCCTCCTCGTCGTCCGCGACAAGGAGGCCTTCTTCCACCTGAGGTTCTGGTCCGTGGGCCAACTCACGGGCCGGGCCGACGTCATGGAACAGATCATGCCGTTCGTGCTCTGCGGGCTCCTGCTCGCACTGCCGCTCGGCGGCACCCTCAACATCCTCGGCCTCGGCGACGACACCGCCCGCGCCCTCGGCGTACGCGTCGAGCGGGCGCGGCTCCTCAGCGCCGCCGTCGCCGTCCTGCTCTGCGCCGCGGCCACCGCCGCCGTCGGCCCGGTCGCCTTCGTCGGCCTGGTCGCCGCGCACTGCGCCCGGCTCCTGACCGGCCCCGACCACCGCTGGTCGCTGCCGATCTCCATGGCCGTCGGCGCCGTCCTCCTCACCGCCTCCGACACGGCCGGACGGCTCATCCTGGACCACGGGGAGATCCAGGTGGGCCTCATGACCGCGATCGTCGGCACCCCCTTCTTCGTCTGGCTGGCCCGCCGCCGGGACCTGGTGAAGGTGTGATGGCCGCGACCGACATCCGGCCCGTGCGGCTGGACACCCCGACCACCTCCGCCGTCGTCGCGCACCTGCGCTCCGACCGGCGAGCCCGCAACCGCCGCACCCTCGTGGTCGCCACCGTGCTCGCCGCCGCGCTGCTCGCCCTCACGGCCGCCTCCGTCCTCGTCGGCGGCATCGGCCGGGTCGAACCCGCCGACGTCCTGCCCGCCATGTTCGGCCTGCGCACCGGCCTCGCCGACTACATGATCTTCCAGCTGCGCATGCCCAGGGCGCTGGCCGCGCTCCTCGCCGGAGCCCTCTTCGGCCTCGCCGGCTCGCTCTACCAGCGGCTCATCCGCAACCCGCTCGCCACCCCCGACATCGTCGGCATCTCGGCCGGCGCCGGAGCCGGCGCCGCGACCGCGCTGCTCTACGCCCCCGCCGCCTTCAGCATCGGCGTCCCCGCGGCCGCCGTGATCGGCTCCTTCGTCCTGGTCGCCGCCGTCCAACTGCTCAGCTGGCGGGGCGGGGTCGACACCTACCGGCTCGTCCTGGTGGGCATCGGGCTGAGCGCGGTCTGCACCGCCTACACCAACTACCTGTTCACCGTCGCCGACCAGCAGAGCATGGCCATCGCCATGCGCTGGACCGTCGGCAGCACCAACGCGGCGGACTGGGACGGCGTCAGCACCCTCGCCCTCGGCCTCGGCGTCTGTCTGCTCGCCGCCCTCCTGGTCGGCCGCTCCCTCGGCACCCTCGGGCTGGGCGACGGCTTCGCCGCGGGCCTCGGGACCCGGGTGACGACGGTCCGGGTGGGCGTCCTGCTCCTCGGCGCCGCCGCCGCGGCCCTCGCCACCAGCGTCGTCGGGCCGATCGGCTTCGTCTCGCTCATCAGCGGACCCATCGCCGTACGCCTCGTGGGAGTCGACCGCTCGACGGCCGTCGCCCCGGCCGTCGGCGCCGTCGTCGTGCTCGGCGCCGACGTCCTCGCGCAGCACGCACCGGTGATCAGTCCGGTGCCCACCGGCGTCCTGACCGCGCTGCTCGGCGCGCCCTACTTCGTCTGGCTGATCCTTCGACGCAGGCAGGGAGCCTCGTGACACACGCCGTGACACCACAGACCGACCTCACCCCCCGGGCGCCCAAGGCCCCGACCCCGCCGTCGGACGGCGGGGAGACGGCGGCCCACCGGCTCGAAGCCCGCGGCATCCACGCCGGCTACAGCGGCAACCCCGTCATCGAGGACCTCTCCCTGCGGATCGAGGCCGGCCGCATCACCGCGCTCGTCGGCCCCAACGCCTGCGGCAAGTCCACCCTCCTCAAGTCGCTGGCCCGGCTGCTGCCGCTCACCGCCGGATCGGTCCTCCTCGAAGGCGCCGACATCCACCGCCTGCCCACCCGCGAGGTGGCCCGCCGGCTCGGCGTCCTGCCCCAGTCCCCGATCGCCCCGGAGAGCATCACCGTCGGCGACCTGGTGTGGCGCGGACGGCACCCGCACCGCCAGTTCGGCCGGCGCCGCGACGCCCACGACGACACCGTCATCGCCGAGGCCCTCCGCGCCACCGGCACCGCCGAACTCGTCGACCGCCCCGTGGACCAGCTCTCCGGCGGACAGCGACAGCGCGTCTGGATCGCCCTGGCCCTGGCCCAGGACACCCCGACCCTGCTGCTCGACGAGCCCACCACCTATCTGGACGTCGCCCACCAGATCGAGGTGATGGACCTCCTCGCCGACCTCAACGAACAGACGGGCAAGACCATCGTGCTCGTCTCCCACGACCTCAACCAGGCGGCCCTCTACGCCTCGACCATCGTCGCCATGCGCGACGGACGCGTCATCCGGCAGGGCACGCCCGCAGAGGTGCTCGACGCCGACACCGTGGCCGAGGTCTTCGGTCTCAAGTGCGTCGTCGTCCCCCACCCCCTCACGGCACGGCCGCAGATCTTCCCTCTCGGCCGCCACCACTCGCAGGAGAACTGATCATGAACCGCCTCGCAAGACCCGCCGCCCGACGCTCCGCCGTCCGCACCCTGATCGCCGCCGCCGCGGCGGCCACGCTGCTCGTCGGCTGCGGCTCCGGTACGGAGGACAAGGCCGGCTCCGACAAGCCGACCACCGGCTCCAGCGCCGCCCCGGCCGCCTTCCCGGTCGCCCTCACCAACGCCTGGGGCAAGACCGAGGTCACCAAGAAGCCCCTGAAGGTCGCCACCGTCTCCGACGGCGACACCTCCATCGCGCTCGCCCTCGGCCTGGTCCCCGTCATCACCCCGGACGCGGAGGACGGCGGACCCGTCCCCGAGTACAAGCAGCGCGCCCTCACCAAGCTCGGCGCCGGCAAGCTCAAGACGTACGACGACACCGACGGCACCGACTTCGAGGCCATCGCCGCCGAGGCCCCGGACATCATCCTCGGCATGAACACCTGGTCCATGGACACGGACTACGCCAAGCTCGCGCCGATCGCCCCGGTCGTCACCTACGCCGACAAGAAGGGTGCCGACACCCTGACCTGGCAGGAGCGCCTGAAGAACGCCGCCAAGGCCCTCGGTCTGACGGCCGAGGCGGACAAGGTCATCGCCGCCAACGGCAAGGCCATCGCCGACGCGGCCGCCGCCCACCCCGAGTTCAAGGGCAAGACGTACACCTACGCGGTCGTCCACCCCGAGCAGCTCACCTTCATGTCCCACGCCGACCAGGACCCGGGCATCTTCGAGCAGATCGGCCTGAAGAAGACCGCCAAGGCCGCCGCCTACACGGCGGACAAGAACGCCGTCAGCCTGGAGAACCTGGACGAACTGGAGGCCGACGTCCTGCTGATGACGTACCCCTTTGGTGACAACGGCCTGCTCAGCGCCTCCGAGCTGGAGAGCAACAAGCTCTTCCAGTCCCTCACGGTCGTCAAGGGCAAGCACTACGCGGTGATCCCCTCGGAGAACACCCTCTCCTCCGCGGTCGCCTACCCGGACGCCCTGAGCTTCCCCTGGATCGTCGAGAAGCTGACCCCGATCCTCGCCCAGGCCGTCGCCGGCAAGTGATCCCCGCTCCCGTCAGGGAGCCGCACCACCCCGCACCACCGAGCACCACCCACCCGTCACCGGCGGGCCGGGCGGACCGGACGGCGTCACCACGCCACCGGTCCGCCCGGCCGCGGTTCCCGGACCACCGCAGTGCCAGAAGGAGCCCCCTCCATGTCCACCCGCAGCCCCCGCTCGGTCGTCACCTTCCCCATCGTGCTGAGGGAACTGACCGTCCTGCGCGCCGAGAACATCACCCCGGGAATGCGGCGCCTCACCCTGGGCGGAGCCCAGCTCGACGCCTTCGAGAAGAACGGCCTCGAACTCCCCGCCCTGCGGACCGAGGGCTTCGACGACCACGTCAAGTTCTTCTTCGCCGACGAGACCGGACGGCTGATCCTCCCCGGCCAGAACGTCAGCAGCCTGGACTGGCCCGCCGACGGCCGCCCCGTCGCCAAGGACTACACCCCGGTCCGCCACGACCCCGAGGCCGGGGAGATCGACTTCGACTTCGTCCGCCACGACGGCGGCGTCGCCTCCACCTGGGCCGAGCGGGCCGAGCCGGGCGACAGCGCCTGGATCGCCGGACCGAAGATGTCGCACAGCCACCCCGAGGGCGCCGACTGGCTGCTCGTGATCGGCGACGAGACGGCCCTGCCCGCCATCGGCCGCTGGCTCGCCGAGATGCCCGAGGGCACCAGGGCCCGCGTCTTCATCGAGATCGGCGACGACTCGCACCGCCAGGAACTGCCCACCCGGGCCGACGCCGAGATCGTCTGGCTGTCGCGCGAGGGCGCCCCCGCCGGCACCACCGACCTCCTCGAACAGGCGGTGCGCGCGGCGGAGTGGCTGCCGGGCACCGTGTTCGCCTGGGTGGCCGGCGAGACCCTCACCCTCAAGGGCATCCGCCGCTACCTCGTGGCGGAGCGTCAGATCCCGCGCGACCACACCCACATCACCGGATACTGGCGGCGGACCGAGCACGCGCCGGCCGCCCCGGCCGAGGGGGCCGAGACGGTCACCGCCGCCGAGACGGAGGAGGACGGCGACGCGCACGAGCGACTGCACGAGCTGACGGACCTGGCCCCCGGCTACGCCATCCGGACGGCCGTCACGCTCGGCCTCTTCGACCTGGTCGACGGCGGGGTGCGCGAGGCGGGCGAGCTGGCCCGCCGGGCCGGGGCCGACGCTCCCACCCTGAAGGCGCTGCTCGCCTACCTCGTCTCGATCGACCTCCTCGCGGTGGGCGAGGACGGCTACCGCCTCACCCCGGTCAGCGAGGAGCTCGTCGAGGACGACCACTCGGCCGAGGAGTACCACCTGGAAGGCGCCCAGGCCGCCTTCGACGCCTCGCTCTCCGGACTCCTGCACACGGTCCGCACCGGCGAGGCGGGGTACCGCACGCCGGCCGGGCGGACCCTGACCGCCGCGATGGAGGACGATCCGAGGCTCGCGGGCACCGCCCGCACCGCCGTCGAGGAGGAGGCCATGTGGATCGCTCCCGGCGTCCTCAAGGCCCACGACTGGTCGGCGGTCACCGAGGTGACCGCGACCGGCCACGGCTCGGCGACCGTGGTGAACGCGCTGCTCAAGGAGTTCCCCGCGCTGCGCGCCCGGATCGCGGCCATGCCGTCGGTGCTGCGCGTGCTGAGCGACCAGGTCCTCGACACGGACGTGCTCCCCAGGGTCGAGCTGGTCGCCCGGTCCGCGGGCGTTCCGGACGGCACCGACACGCTGCTGATGTCCCGTCAGCTGGAGTGGCTGGCCGACGAGGACGCCGTCCACACCCTGGCCGAGGCCGCGGCGGGGCTGGCACCGGAGGGCACCCTGATCCTGGTGGAGATGGTCACCGGGGCCGACGCCGACGACGTCGACGCCGTCCTCCACCACCTCCGCCTCAAGTGCGCCTTCGGCTCCGGCGTCCGGGCCGCCGACGAGGTCTCCGCGCTGGCGGAGCGGGCGGGCCTGGTCGTGCGGGAGCGCAGGGACATCGGGTGGGACCACCGCCTCTGGGTCCTCGGCCGCCGCTGACCCGAGGGGTCGCCGAGGTACGCCGAAGCCCCCGCGCCCGGAAGGGCGCGGGGGCTCTGGTCGTGCCGGCGGAACCGGCGCTGCTCAGGAGCCGCCGCGTCGAGCCTGCGGGACGCCGCCGCGACCGCGTCCCGCGCCCGCCGCGGGCCGTTCCAGGTGGCTGTGCACCCGGCGCAGCAGGGCGGTGAGCTGCTCGCGCTCGGCCGGGTCGAGCGGGGCGAGGATCTCGTCGTCCGCCGTGGCGATCTCCGCGTTGAGTTCGGCGAGGTAGGTCCGCCCCGCCGGGGTGAGCCGGACCACGACGCGGCGCCGGTCGGTGTCGTCGCGGACGCAGTCCACCTGCCCGATGCGGGCGAGGTCGTTGACGATCTTCACCAGGTCGCTGGCGTTCATGTCGAGCCGTGCGGCGAGGGCCGTCTTCATCTGCGGGCCGAGGTCGGCGAGCAGGGTCATCACGGTCAGGTGCCACAGGCGCAGACCGCGACCCTCCAGCCGCTCCGCGAGTCTTCGGCGGGCGACCTTGCCGAGGGCGTACATCAGATACGCGTTGAGGTTCAGGACGCTCGGCGGGGTCATGCTCATGGAGGGAGTGGAGGCGGTGGAGGCGGCCGGGGCGGTGGCGGCGTCGTCACCGCGCTCCGCTCCGGAGCCGGCCGCCTCGACGACCGCACGCAGCAGGGCCTGTTCGCCGCCCGCCTCCGGTCCGGCCCCGGGGCGCAGGTCGGCGTCGGCGAGGGAGCGGAAGATCCGCGCCCAGTCGGCGGGCATGTTGGAGATGCCGATGACGGCGAACGCCGTTCCCGAGGAGTCGCACGCCGTACCGCTGACGATCGGCTGTTCCATCGCTGTGCCTCACTGCCCGGCGGTCGGGGAGGACCGCCGGGACTCGCCGATAGGTTGGGTTAACCTACCCATGTCCGATACGGGGGAGGCCGTGGAGCCCGGGTGTGGCGTGCGCCCCCCGTCGGCGTACGCGCTGCCCGTGTGCGTCAGGGGCGGCTGGTGAGATAGCCGCCCATGGACGTGAAGTACTCGGTCGCGGGCAGTTCGCGGCCGTCCTCCGTCCGGACGCGGGTGATGGCCAGGCCGTGGTTGCGGCCCGTGCGCGCGTCGGCGCCGGCGACGATCACGACGCCCTCGCCCTCGCGGTAGAAGACACGGCCGGGCGTGCCGCCGTAACGTCCCTCGGAGACCACCGCGGTGAGGACTTCCAGCCGCTTGCCGCGGTGGAAGGTGAAGGCGCTCGGGTAGGGCGCGGACTGGGCGCGGACGAGCCGCTCGAGGACCTCGGCAGGCCAGCTCCAGTCGATCCGGATGTCCTCCTCGGCGCGCTTGTGGAAGAAGCTGGCCTGGGAGCGGTCCTGCCGGGTGAACTCGGCGCGCCCGGTGGCGATCCGGTCCAGCGCGTCGATCGTGACCGGGGCGATGAGGTCGACCGTCTTGTGGAAGAGGTCGGTCGCGGTGTCGGTCGGGCCGACGGCGACGGCGTGCTGCTGCACGATGTCGCCGGCGTCGAGCACCTCGTCCATCATGTGGGCGGTGACGCCGACTTCGCTCTCGCCGTTGATGAGGGCCCAGATGAGCGGCGAGAAGCCGGCGTACTTGGGCAGCAGCGAGTCGTGGATGTTCAGCGTGCCGTGGCGGGGCAGGTTGTAGATGTGCGGCGGGATCCACGTCCGCCAGTTGTTGGCGACGATGATGTCCGGGTCCGCCTCCTTGAGGCGGGTCAACAGCTCTTCGTCGTCGGGCCTGTTGCGGATCACGACGGGGACGCCGTGCTCCTCCGCGAGGTCGGCGACGGAGTCGCTCCAGATCTTCTCGTAGGCGTGCTCGCTCTTGGGGTGCGTCACGACGAGCACCACGTCGTGTTCGGAGTCCAGGAGCGCTCGGAGGGTGCGATGGCCCCAGGTCTGGTAACCGAACATGACGACCCGCATATGTGGTTCCTCCTTGGCAGAGCGAATGACCGTCAGTAAGTAAAGCAAGCCTTACCTAACGACGCAACTAGCCTGATATGCAGGCCCGTTAGTGTCGGCGCCTCACCTCGTGTCCGTTTCGTCCCGTCGACAGTCGCGTCCAATCAGGTTAGCTTTACCTAAGTTATGCGGGGCTGCCGGTGACACCGGCGTGCTCGATGCCCCGTCCCCCAGCATCTTTCCCGCACGATGGGAGTGACATGTCGCAGGGTTCTCCTGATGACGCACCTCTGGTCCACGACCTCATAGGCATCGGCTTCGGGCCGTCCAATGTGGCCATGGCGATAGCGCTCAGCGAGCACAACGCACGCGTCGGGAGAGAGGGAGCGGTCACCGCTCACTTCTTCGAGCGCCAGCCGCAGTTCGGCTGGCACCGCGGCATGCTGATCGACGACGCGACCATGCAGGTGTCCTTCCTCAAGGACCTGGTGACGCTGCGCAACCCGACCAGCGAGTACAGCTTCCTCTGCTACCTGCAGAGCAAGGGCCGCCTGATCGACTTCGTGAACCACAAGAACCTCTTCCCGCTGCGCGTCGAGTTCCACGACTACTTCGAGTGGGCCGCGTCCAAGGTCGACGACATGGTCTCCTACGGCCACGAGATCGTCTCCGTGGAGCCGGTCGAGCGCGGCGGCGTCGTCGAGTACCTCGACGTGACCGCCCGCGCGGGGGACGAGCTGGTCGTCCACCGCGCCCGCAATCTCGTCCTGGGCACCGGACTCCGCCCGAAGATGCCGGCCGGCGTCGAGCGCAGCGACCGCGTCTGGCACAACTCCGACCTGCTCCGCAAGGTCGAGAGCCTGGAGGGCACGGCCCCCGAGCGGATCGTCGTCGTCGGGGCCGGGCAGAGCGCCGCCGAGAACGTGGCCTATCTGCACCGCCGCTTCCCCGAGGCCGAGATCTGCGCCGTCTTCTCCCGGTACGGCTACAGCCCCGCCGACGACAGCGCCTTCGCCAACCGGATCTTCGACCCCGACGCCGTCGACGAGTACTTCACCGCTCCCGACGACGTGAAGCAGAAGCTGATGGACTACCACGGGAACACCAACTACTCCGTGGTGGACATCGACCTCATCGACGACCTCTACCGCCAGGCGTACCAGGAGAAGGTCCTCGGCACCGAGCGGCTGCGCTTCATCAACATCTCCCGGCTGACCGGAGTCGAGGACGGCCCCGACAAGGTCCGCGCCTTCGTCACCTCCCTCGTCACCGGCGAGGAGACCGTCCTCGAAGCCGACGTCGTCGTCTACGCCACCGGATACAGCCCCGCCGAACCCCTCGGCCTCCTCGGGCCGGTCGCCGACCGCTGCCACCGCGACGACCGGGGACGGGTCAGCGTGCAGCGGGACTACCGGCTCGCCACCGACCCGGAACTGCGCTGCGGCATCTACCTCCAGGGCGGCACGGAGCACACCCACGGCATCACGTCGTCGCTGCTCTCCAACACCGCGATCAGGGTCGGCGAGATCCTCGACTCGGTCCTGTCCCGGACCCCGGCGGCGTCCGCGTCCTCCGCCTCCGTCCCCGCCCCTGCCTCCGCCGACGAGGTCAGGTCCGTGGTCGACGGCGTGGGCACGGCACGCTAGCGTCACCCCCCGTTCCACCCCCCACGCGACATCGCCACACCCGCCGCGCGGCGCTTCCGCGTGTCCCGGCGGGCAGGGCAGCACTGTGAATCACCGAAAGGAACGTCCGTGTCCGCTGGTGCACGTCCCGCTCTGGCGCGGTTCGCCAGATCCGCTCCCCGCGTCGCCGTCCTCGCGGTGGCGGCCCTCGTCCTCGCCGCCTGTGGCGGCGGGACCGAGAAGTCCGACTCGCCGTCCCCGTCCACCACTTCGGCCGCCGACGGGGGAGCCAAGCCGGCCGCGTTCCCCGTCACGGTGGCCCACAAGTACGGCTCCACGACCATCGACAAGGAGCCCAAGACGATCGTCACCCTCGGCCTCTCCGACCAGGACGCCGTCCTCGCGCTCGGCGTGAAGCCGGCCGGCGCGGTCGACTGGTTCAAGGAGAAGCCGTACGGCAAGTGGCCCTGGGCCAAGGACAAGTGGGGCTCGACCCAGCCGGAGATCGTCGGCGAGCGCGACGAGTACAACATCGAGAAGATCGCGGCGCTCAAGCCGGACCTGGTCATCGCCCAGTACTCGGGGATGAAGAAGGAGCAGTACGACACGCTCTCCAAGTTCACCAAGGTCGTCGCCCAGCCCAAGGAGCACCCGGACTACGGCGCCCCCTGGCAGCTGATGACCCAGCAGATCGGCAAGGCGCTCGGCAAGGACGCCGAGGCCGCGCAGCTGATCGCGGACATCGACACGCGCTTCAAGGCCGTCCGTGAGAAGCACCCCGAGTTCGCCACGAAGACCCTCGCCGTCGCCGACAGCTTCGAGGCGGGCAAGTACTCGGCGTTCACCAAGACCGACCCCAAGGCGATCTTCTTCTCCGAGCTCGGCTTCAAGCTCAAGCCGGAGATCGACACCCTCGCCAAGCCGGGCTGGAACGTCGCCGAGCTCAGCGCGGAGAAGCTGAACGTCCTCGACGTCGACCGGCTCGTCTGGGTCACCTCCAGCACCGAGGCCAACGACCGCATCAAGGCGGAGCCGCTCTACAAGAAGCTCAAGGTCAACCAGGAGAAGCGCGACCTCTTCGTGCCCTACCAGGACCCGGACATCGGCGCCGCGTTCTCCTTCAACACCGTCCTGTCGATCCCGTACGCCATCGACGAGATCGAGCCGCTCCTCGCGGCCGTCAAGTGAGGCCCGGTCGCTGACGCGCACCGGAGCCCCCAGCTGACCCACCGGCGGCGCGGCGGAACCTCTCGCCGCGCCGCCGGTGGTTCACGTCGCCACCCGCTTGCCACGCACCCCCAGGGAAAGGCCACTTCGTACGATGTTTGACGTCGAGCCGTCGGACCGGAACACCCCCTCCGGCCTCCCCGTCACCGGCGGGCAAGCCGGTATCTGGCTGGCCCAGCAGCTGGAACCGGACAGCTCCGCCTACAACATCGTGTTCGCGCTGCACCTCCGCGGAGCCGTCGACCTCGACCGGCTGACCGCCGCCGTCCGCCAGGCCGTCGAAGAGGCCGAGTGCCTGCACGTGCGGATCGCCCCCGGCGAGGACGGACCCCGCCAGACGCCCCGCACCCGCACCCACCCCGTCGACCTCGCCGTCGTCGACCTGCGCGAGGCCGCCGACCCCGACGAGGCCGCCGCCGCGTGGGTGGCCGCCGACCGCGACCGGCCCGTCAACCTCGCGCTCGACCCGCTCTTCGCCCACACCCTGCTGCGCCTCGCCGACGACCGCGTCGTCTGGTGCCAGCGCTACCACCACATCGCCGTGGACGGGATGGGCGTCTCGCTCATCACCCGGCGGGCCGGCGAGCTGTACACCGCGGGGGACGCCGCCGCGCCCCGCGACTGGTCGCTGTCCCGGCTCGTCACCGCCGACCGCTCCTACCGCGCCTCGGACCGGCACGCCGCCGACCGCGCCTGGTGGCTGGAGCGGATGGCCGGCCGCCCCGAGCCCGTACGCCTCGTCGAGCGGGCGGCGGTCCCCATGACCCGCCGCCTGCGCCGGACCGCGGAACTGTCCCCCGAGACCGCCGGACGGCTGGAGTCCGCGGCCCGGACCGCGGGCGTCCGCACCTCCCGCGTCCTGCTCGCCGCCGTCGCCGCCTACCTCCACCGTGCCCGCGGCGAACAGGACCTCGTCCTCGGCCTGCCGGTCGCCGCCCGCGCGGACGAGGTCTCCGCGACCGTCCCCGGCATGGTGTCCAACATCGTCCCGCTGCGCCTCGCCGTCCACCCCGGCACCACCGGCGCCGCCCTCGTCGCCCAGGTGCGCGGCGCCGTCGCCGACGCCCTCGCCCACGGGCGCTACCGCGCCGAGGACCTGGCCAGGGAGCTGGGCCTGGTCGACGGCGTCCCGGAACTCGTCGGCCCCACCGTCAACATCCTGCCCCGCTCGGAGGGCCTCCGCTTCGCCGACCACCGGGCCGAACTCCGCCCCGAGTGGCTCGGCCCCGTCAGCGACCTGGCCTTCGGCTTCGCCGAGGGCGAGGACGGCCGCGGGCACACCCTCCACCTCGACGCGGACGCCGACGTCTGCGACCCGGCCGTCCTCGCCGACCACGAGCGCCGCTTCCTCGCCCTCCTCGACGCCTTCGCCGACGACCTGGACCGCCCCGTCGGCCGCATCGAGCTCACCTCCGGGGACGAACGCGGCCTCCTGCTCGACACGTTCGGCGTCTCGCCGCGCGAGACCCCGGAGCTGTCCTGGCCCGCGGCGTTCGAGCGCCAGGTCCGCCGCAGCCCCGAGGCCGTCGCACTCGTCTGCGAGGACCGGGAACTGACGTACGCCGCCCTCGACGAGGCCGCCGACCGGCTGGCCCGCCTCCTGCGCTCCCGCGGCGTCGGCGCCGAGGACGTGGTGGGCGTGGCCCTGCCCCGCTCTCCGGAGCTCGTGACGGCCCTGCTCGCCGTGATGAAGGCCGGCGCCGCCTACCTGCCGCTCGACGCGGACCACCCGCAGGACCGCATCGCCTACATGCTGTCCGACGCCGGAGCCCGCACCGTCGTCACCGTCCGCGACCTCGCCGCCGCCGTCCCGGACACCGCGGGCGTCACACACCTGCTGCTCGACGACCCGGACACCGAGGCGGCCCTCGCCGCCGCGACCCCGGCGGGACCCGCGCCCGAGGTCGCGCTCGGCCAGGCCGCCTACGTCATCTACACCTCCGGCTCGACGGGCCGCCCCAAGGGCGTCGTCGTCTCCCACGACGGCGTCGGCAGCCTCATCGCCACCGCCACCGACCGCATCGGCGTCACCGCCGACAGCCGGGTCGTCCAGTTCGCCTCCGTCGGCTTCGACGTGACCGTCTGGGACCTGATCATGTCGCTCTGCGTCGGCGGGCGGATCATCGTCGTCCCCGCCGAGCGCCGTGTCGCGGGCCCCGCGCTCACCGAGTACATCGCCCGCCACCGCGCCACCCACATGATCCTGCCGCCCTCGCTCGTCTCCGCGCTCCCGCCGGAGTGCGAGCTCCCGCCGGGCGCCGTCCTCGTCGTGGGCACCGAGGCGGTCCCCAGCGAGCTGATCGCCCGCTGGGGGGACCGGCTCCGGGTCGTCGTCGCGTACGGACTCACCGAGGCCACCGTGAACTCCACGCTCTGGCTCGCCGATCCCGACCGCCCGGGGCCCGCGCCCATCGGCCGCCCCGACCCCAACACCCGCGCGTACGTCCTCGACACGGCGCTCCGGCCCGTCCCCGTCGGTACGGAGGGCGAGCTGTACGTCTCCGGGCGTGGCCTCGCCCGCGGCTACCTCGGCCGCCACGCCCTGACCTCGGAGCGGTTCGTCGCCGACCCGTACGGCGCACCCGGCACCCGCATGTACCGGACCGGCGACCGGGTCCGCTGGGGCGCCGACGGCAACCTGGAGTTCCTCGGCCGGGCGGACGGCCAGATCAAGATCCGCGGACACCGCGTGGAGCCGGGCGAGATCGAGAGCGCCTTCATGGCCTGCGCGGGCATCGCCCAGGCAGCCGTCCTCGCCCGCGAGGACCACCGCGGGGTGAAGCGGCTGGTCGTCTACCTCGTCCCGGAGGCGACGGCCGCCCCCGCCGCCGGAACCGACCGCGCGACGGCCCCCGAGGCCGGGACCGGCCCGGGCACGGCCACGGGCACGGCCCGGGCCACCGGGCCCGCCTCGGCCACCGGCACGGCCCCGGCCGTCGGTCCCGGCACGGCCGCCGACACGGACTCGCCGGCCGCCGGGCCGGGCGTCGGTGCGGACCCGGGCGCCGCCGTGACCGCGGCACGCGCCCGCGTGGCGGACGCCCTGCCCGACCACATGGTGCCGAGCGCGGTCGTCGTCCTCGACGGAGCGCTGCCGCTCACGCCCAACGGCAAGCTCGACGCCAGGGCCCTGCCCGAGCCCCACTGGACCTCCCTCACCGGCACCGACACCCCCACCACCCCGGTCGAGTCGACCCTCGCCGGCCTCTTCGCCGAGGTCCTCGGGCTGCCGGCGGTCGGGGTCCACGACAGCTTCTTCGAACTCGGCGGCGACAGCATCGTCGCCATCCAGCTGGTCAACCGCGCCCGCGCGGCCGGGCTCGCCCTCACCCCGCGCGACGTGTTCCGGAGCCGTACCGTCGCGGCCCTCGCCAGGACCGCCCGCGAGCCCGTCGCGTCCCCGCGGTCCCGCCAGGCGGAGCTCGACCAGGACGCCCTGCCGGTCTCCCCGCTGCAGGAAGGGTTCTTCTTCCACGCGGAGTTCGACCACGGGACCCAGGACCTCTACGTCGTCCAGGAACTCCTCGACCTCGCCGAGGACGCCGACCCGGAGCGGCTCCGCAGCGACCTCCAGAGCCTCCTCGACCGCCACCCGCTGCTGCGCGCCTCCTTCCGCCAGCTCCCCGGCGGCGAGGTCGTCCAGCGGATCGCCGACGGGGTGACCCTGCCGTGGCGCGAGGCCGACACCGCCGGGACGGAGCTCGCGGACATCCTCCGCGCCGACCGCGCCGAGCGCTTCGCCCTCGACCGGCCGCCGCTCCTGCGCGCCACCCTCGTCAAGGACGGCCGCCGCCACCGGCTCCTCCTCACCCTCCACCACATCGTCGCCGACGGCTGGTCCGTCGCCGTCCTGCTGCGGGAACTCACCGACGCCCACCGGGGCGCCGCGCTCCCCGAGGCCCCGGCCCCGGAGCCGTACCTCTCCTGGCTCGCCGGCCGCGACCGCGACACCGCGCGCGAGGCATGGCGGCAGGCGCTCGCCGGCCTCGACGGCCCGACCCGGCTCCCCGCGCTCGCCGCCCCGGCGGACGAGGCCGGGGAGCCCGCCCGCCCCGAACACGTCGACACCCGCCTGCCCCGCGACCTCACCGACGCGCTGAGCAGCTGTGCCCGGGCCCGCGGACTGACCCTGAGCAACGTCTTCCACGGACTCTGGGGGCTGCTCCTGGGCGGCCTCACCGGCAGCAGGGACGTCGTCTTCGGCACCACGGTCTCCGGCCGCACCACCGAGGTCGCCGGACTGGACGCCGCCGTCGGCCTGTTCATCAACACGGTCCCCGCCCGCGTCACCCTCCGTCCCGAGGAGACGCTGACCGAGCTGCTCCGCCGGGTCCAGGACGAGCAGGCGGCGCTCCTCGACCACCAGCACCTCGGACTCGCCGACATCCAGCGGACCGCCGGCGGCGGCGAACTCTTCGACACCCTCGTGGTCTTCGAGAACTACCCCGGAGGCCCCGCCGACCGGGACCCGGCGCCCCTCGTCACCGGCGCCGAGGTGTTCGACGCCGTGCACTACCCCCTCGCGCTGATCGTCGAGCCCACCGCGGACGGCCTCCTGCTCCGCTTCAAGCACCACGCGGCCCGGATCGACCCGGTCGACGTGGCGGTCCTCGCCAACCGCTTCACCGCACTGCTGCGGACCCTGGTGGCCGAGCCCGACCGCCTCGTCGCCCGGACCGACCTGCTGTCCGCCCGCGAGCGCGCGCACCTCCCCGAGCTCAACGCCACCGCCCACCCCGTCCCCGAGGCCACGCTCACCTCGCTCATCGCCGACCGGGCGGCGCGCACCCCGCACGCCCCGGCCGTCGTCTTCGACGACACCACCCTCGGCTACGCCGAACTCGACCGGAGGGCCGAAGAACTGGCCCACCGCCTCCGGGCCCGCGGCGCGGGACCCGAGCGGTACGTCGCCGTCGCCGTCCCGCGCTCGGCCGAGCTGATGGTCGCGCTGCTCGGCGTCCTCAAGGCAGGCGCCGCCTACCTGCCGCTCGACCTCGACTACCCCGCCGACCGGGTGGCGTTCATGCTCGCCGACTCCGGCGCGCGGCTCGTCGTCACGACCACCGGGGCCGCCGGTCGCCTTCCCGCCGAGGCCGGGCTCGAACAGCTCCTCGTGGACGCCGGGGAACCGGCGGAGCCCCCCGCCGACACCCCCGCGCCCACCGACGCCCCCGCGCCCGCCGCCGGACCCGACCACCCCGCCTACCTCATCTACACCTCCGGCTCCACCGGCCGCCCCAAGGGCGTCGCCGTCACCCACCGCGCCATCGTGAACCGGCTCGCCTGGATGCAGGGCGCGTACGGGCTGACCGCCGACGACCGGGTCCTCCAGAAGACCCCGTCCAGCTTCGACGTGTCGGTGTGGGAGTTCTTCTGGGCGCTCGCCGAGGGCGCCACCGTCGTCCTCGCCCGCCCCGACGGCCACCGCGACCCGGAGTACCTGGCCCGCCTCATCGCCGAACGCGGCGTCACCACCGCCCACTTCGTCCCCTCGATGCTGGCGGCGTTCGTCCGGGTCATGGAGGCGTCCCCGGACGCCCCCGACTGGTCGGCGAGCCTGCGCCGGGTGTTCTGCAGCGGCGAGGCCCTCCAGGGTCCCGACGCCCGCCGCTGGTGGGAGCTGACCGCGCGCTCCGGGCGCCCACCCGTCCCGCTGCACAACCTGTACGGCCCCACCGAGGCCGCCGTCGACGTCACGTACTTCCCCTACGAGGGGAGCACCGAACAGGCCGTGCCGATCGGGCGGCCCGTCTGGAACACCCGGCTCCACGTCCTCGACCCGTTCCTGCGCCCGGTCCCCGAGGGGGTGGCCGGAGAGCTCTACCTCGCCGGCGTCCAGCTGGCCCGCGGCTACCACGACCGCCCCGCCCTCACCGCCGACCGGTTCGTCGCCGACCCGTTCGGCGGCCCGGGGGAGCGGATGTACCGCACGGGAGACCTGGTGCGCCGCCGGGCGGACGGCGCCGTCGAGTACCTCGGCCGCACCGACCGGCAGGTCAAGATCCGCGGCAACCGCGTCGAACCGGGCGAGGTCGAGACCGCCCTGGCCGCACTGACCGGCGTGGCCCGCGCGGCCGTGATCGTCCGCGACGGAGCCCTGGTCGGCTATGCCGTACCCGCCCCCGGCGCCGCACCCGCGCCCGAGGACCTGCACGCCGCCCTCGCCGGGGCGCTGCCCGCCGCGATGGTGCCGAGCGCCGTCGTCGTCCTCGCCGAACTGCCGCTGACCCCCAGCGGCAAGCTCGACCAGAACGCCCTGCCCGCCCCCGAGGCCGCGCCCCGGGCCGCCGGCCGCGCACCCCGCGACGACCGCGAGCGCGCCCTCTGCGCGATCTTCGACGAGGTCCTCGGCGTCCCGGGAACCGGCGTCGACGACGACTTCTTCGTCCTCGGCGGCGACAGCCTCAGCTCCATCGCCGTCGCCACGCGGGCGCGGGACGCGGGCCTGGCCCTCAGTCCCCGCGACGTGTTCGAGCACCGCACCCCCGCCGCCCTCGCCGCGGCCGCCGCCCCCCACGGGGACCCCGCGGCGCCCCCGGCACCCGACTCCACCGAGGTACCCGTGCACTCCGACGGCGTGACCGTCTCCGCCTCCGACGCCGGCCAGGCGGCCGCCGCACTCAAGGCCGTCCTCGCCCTCCAGCAGCAGTCCGGCGCCGCCGTCGACCCCGCCCTGCGGGCCCTCCTCGACCAGCTGACCGCCGCCGCGCCGACGCCGCCCCCGGCCCCCGGGCCCCCGGCGCCCGCCCCGCTCGACGGACCGCACCTCGACCTGGAGGAGACCGCCCGCGTCCACACCGCCGCCGGGCTCCCCGTCACCGACGTCTGGCCGCTCTCCCCGCTCCAGGAGGGCATGTACTTCCACGCCACCTACGACACGGGCGACGCCCTCGACGTCTACCAGTCCCAGGAGACCCTGGACCTCGACCACCGGATCGACGCCGACCGGCTGCGCGCGGCCTGCCGCACCCTCCTCGACCGCAACACGGGCCTCCGCGCCGGATTCACCAGCGACGGCCTGCCCGGCCCCGTCCAGTTCATCGTCGACGGGGCCGAGATCCCGCTCGTCGAGGAGGACCTCTCCGGGCTGCCCGAGGAGGAGCGGCGCACCCGCACGGAGGAGCTCCTCGCCGCCGACCGCAGGCAGCGCTTCGACCTCTCCGCCGCGCCCCTCTGCCGCCTGCTCCTCATCCGCCTCGGCGACGGCCGCGACAAGCTCGTCGTCACCCACCACCTCATCCTCTGGGACGGCTGGTCCGCCTGGCTCTTCCTGGAGGAGCTGTTCACGCTCTACGAGCGGGCCGGCGACGCCGCCGGCCTCCCGGAGCCCGGCTCGTACCGCGACCACCTCGCCTGGCTCGGCGCCCAGGACACCGAGGCCGCCCTGGACGCCTGGCGCGGGGCCCTGGCCGGTTTCGACGAACCGACGCTGCTCGCCCCGACCGGCCGCGACACCGGCCCCGTCATCCCGGTCGACTTCGACGCGTTCCTCACCCGGGAGGCCGGCGACCGGCTCCGCGCCGTCGCCCGGCAGCACGGACTGACCCTCAACACCGTCCTCAACGCGGCCTGGGCCCTGGTCCTCTCGGCCATGACGGGCCGTGCCGACGTCGCCTTCGGCACGGCCGTCGCCGGACGCCCCGCCGAGGTCCCCCGCGTGGCCGGCATCATCGGCATGTTCCTGAACACGGTGCCCGCACGGGTCGCGTTCGCCCCGGACGAACCGCTGCTCGCGCTGCTGCGCCGCATGCAGTCCGAGCGCGCCGCCGTCATGCCGTACGAGCACGTGGGCCTGGGCGCGCTCCAGCAGGAGACCGGCCACCGCCGCCTCTTCGACACCCTGTTCGTGCTCCGCTCGGCCGACGGCGAGGACCGCGCCGCCGCCCTCCGCGCACGCCACGGCATCACCGCGGTGTCCAACGTCGACGGCACCCACTTCCCGCTCACCCTGATCGTCACCCCGGGCGCCCGCCTGAAGGTCACCCTGGCCGCCCGCCCCGACCTCTTCGACGCGGCCGCCGCCGGCACCCTCCTCGCCCGGTTCACCACCGTCCTCGACCGCCTCGGGGAGGCCCTCGCGGGCCCCGCCGCCGCATCGGCCCGCACGGTCGGCCTGGACCTGCTGCTCCCGGAGGAGAGCGCCGCCCTGGCCACTGCCCGGCGGTCGGGCCGCGAGCCCGTCCCGGACGAGACCGTCGCGGACATGCTCTCCACCCAGGCGGCCCGCACCCCGGACGCGGTCGCCCTGGTCTTCGGCGGGCGCGCCCTCACCTACGCCGAACTCGACGCGCAGGTGAACCGGTTCGCCCGGCTGCTGCTCGCCCGGGGCGCCGGCCCCGAGCAGGTCGTGGCCCTCGCCCTGCCCCGGTCCATCGAGATGGTCGCCGCCCTCTTCGCCGTCCTGCGGACCGGCGCCGCCTACCTGCCGCTCGACCTCGACCATCCCGCCGACCGGCTGCGCCTGATGGCCGAGGACACCGGACCGCTCTGCCTGGTGTCCACGACGGCCGTCGCCCCGACCCTGCGCGGCGAGGACGGGCCCGTCGCGCCCGAGGTCCTCCTCGACGACCCGGCCGTGCTCGCCGAGCTGGCCGCGCTGTCCGGGGACGAGGTCACCGACGCCGAACGGCCCGCGTTCGCCCGCGGCGTGCCCGACCGGCTGGAGTTCCCGGCGTACGTCATCTACACCTCCGGCTCCACCGGCCGTCCCAAGGGCGTCGTCACGCCCTACCGGGGCCTGACGAACATGCAGCTCAACCACCAGAAGGAGATCTTCGACCCGGCCATCGCCTCCGCGGGCGGCCGGCGCCTGCGGATCGCGCACACCGTCTCCTTCGCCTTCGACATGTCGTGGGAGGAGCTGCTCTGGCTCGTCGAGGGCCACGAGGTGCACGTCTGCGACGAGGACCTCCGCCGCGACGCCGAGGCGCTCGTCGCCTACTGCGACGCGCACCGCGTCGACGTCGTCAACGTGACCCCCACCTACGCCCAGCTCCTCATCGAGGAGGGCCTCCTCGACCAGGACGAGGCCGCGGGCAGGCACCGCCCCGCCCTCGTCCTGCTCGGCGGCGAGGCCGTCTCCGACACCGTCTGGACGCAGCTGCGGCGCACCGAGGGCACGTACGGGTACAACCTGTACGGCCCCACCGAGTACACGATCAACACCCTCGGCGGCTCCACCGCCGAGAGCGCCGGCCCGACCGTCGGCCGGCCCATCCGCAACACCCGCGCCCACGTCCTGGACACGATGCTGCGGCCCGTCCCGCCGGGCTGCCCCGGCGAGCTGTACATCGCCGGAACCGGCCTCGCCCGCGGCTACCACGACCGGCCCGCGCTGAACGCAGAACGGTTCGTGGCCGACCCGTTCGGCGAGCCCGGCGAGCGCATGTACCGCACCGGCGACCTGGTGCGCCGGCGCCCCGACGGCCTGCTCGACTTCCTCGGCCGCACCGACGACCAGGTGAAGATCCGCGGCTACCGCATCGAACTCGGCGAGATCTCCACCGCCCTGTCCGACCACCCCGAGGTCGCCCACGCCGCCGTGGTCGTCCACGAGTCCGCCGGGACGAAGCGCCTCGCCGGCTACGTCGTCCGCGAGTCCGCGGCGCCCGCCGCCGAGGACGACGACCTCGGCCACCGGCTCCGCGACCACCTCAAGGCCCGCCTCCCCGACTACATGGTCCCGGCCGCCCTGGTCCCCGTCGCGGCCCTGCCGCTGACCGTCAACGGCAAGCTCGACGTGAAGGCGCTGCCCGCCCCCGACCTGACCGCCGCGGGCCCGGTGCGGGCGCCCCGCACCCCGCAGGAGGAGACCCTGTGCGGGCTCTTCGCGGAGGTCCTCGGCCTGGCCGCGGAGAACGTCGGCATCGACAGCGACTTCTTCGACCTCGGCGGGCACTCGCTCCTCGCCACCCGCCTCGTCAGCCGGGCCCGCACCGCCCTCGACGCCGAACTGGCGATCCGCGACCTGTTCGAGGCGCCGACCGTCGCCGAACTCGTCGAGCGGGCGACCGCCGCCCGCGGCGCCGCACGCCCGGCGCTCGTCGCCGCCGAGCGCCCCGCCGAACTGCCCCTCTCCCACGCCCAGCAGCGCCTCTGGGTCATCCAGCAGATCGAGTGCACCTCCGCGGCCTACAACTTCCCCCTCGTCATGCGGCTGCGCGGCACCTTCGACCCCACCGCGTGGAGCGCCGCCCTCACCGACGTCACCGACCGCCACGAGGCCCTGCGGACCCTCTTCGCCGCGGGCGAGAGCGACGGCCAGGCCTACCAGCGGATCCTGCCCGCCGGCTCCGCCGCTCCGGTCGTGGAGCAGCTGCGGGCCACCGAGGAGGAGATCCCCGGCATCGTGGACGCCGCCGTCCGGCGTCCGTTCGACCTCGCCTCCGAGCTGCCGATCCGCGCCACCGTCGCGGAGGTGGCGCCCGACGACCACGTCGTCGTCCTGCTGCTCCACCACATCACCACCGACGAGTGGTCCGACCGCCCCTTCCTGCGCGACCTGACCACCGCCTACACCGCCCGCCTCGCGGGCACCGCGCCCGACTGGGAGCCGCTCCCCGTCCAGTACGCCGACTACGCCCTCTGGCAGCAGAGGCTCCTGGGCGACCCGGCCGACCCCGCGAGCCTGGCCGCCCGGCAGCTGGAGCACTGGCGCACGGTCCTGGCCGGAGCCCCCGAGGAACTGGAGCTGCCCACCGACCGGCCGCGGCCCGCCCGGCCGGCCTTCACCGGCGCCGCTCTCGACATCGCCTTCGACCGCACGGTCCACGAGGACCTGCGGCGGCTCGCCCGCTCCACCGGCGCCAGCATGTTCATGGTCGCGCACGCCGCCGTGGCCGCCCTGCTCCACCGCCTCGGCGCCGGGACCGACATCCCGCTCGGCGCGCCCATCGCGGGACGCGGCGACGAGGCCCTGGACGAGCTGGTCGGCTTCTTCGTCAACACCCTCGTGCTCCGCACCGACCTCGCCGGGGACCCCACCTTCACCGAACTCCTCGGCCGGGTGCGGGAGACGGACCTCGCCGCGTTCTCCCACGCGGACGTCCCCTTCGAGGCCGTCGTGGAGAAGCTCAACCCCACCCGCTCCCTCGCCCGCAACCCGCTGTTCCAGGTGATGGTCGGCTACCACGCGCGCACCGACGAGGCCCTGCGGCTGCCGGGCGCCGAGGCCGGCCACCTGCCGTACGGCGTCGGCACCGCCAAGTTCGACCTCGTGTTCAGCTTCACCGAGCACACCTCGGCCGACGGCTCGGGCGACGCGCTCGGCTGCCGTCTGGAGTTCGCCACCGAGCTCTTCGACCGGGAGACCGCCGAGCGCATCGGCGAACGCCTGGGCCGCCTGGTCGGATCCCTGGCGGCGGCCCCCGACCGGCCGCTGTCCGAGGCCGGGATCCTCACCGAGGAGGAGCACCGGCTCGTCCTGGAGGGCTTCAACGGCACGCCCCGCGAGGTCGACGAGGAGACCCTGCCGGGCCTCTTCGCCCGCCGGGTGGCCGAGCGCCCCGACGCGGTCGCCGTCGTCGAGCGCTCCCGTTCGGTGACGTACGCGCAGCTCGACGCCCGCGCCAACCGGATCGCCCGGCTGCTCGCCGCCCGCGGCGTCGGCGCGGAGAGCGTCGTCGGCGTGGCCGTGCCGCGCTCGGTCGACATGATCGCCACGGTCGTCGCCGCGCTGAAGCTGGGGGCGGCGTTCCTGCCGCTGGACCTCGTCCACCCCGAGGACCGCCTCGGCTACATGGTCGAGAACTCCGGCGCCGCCGTCGTGGTCGGCACCGAGCCCGTCGCCGGGAAGATCCCCGCCGCGGGCGGCGTCCCGGTGGTGCTCCTCGACGCCCCCGACGTCGCCGCCGCACTCGACGCGCTGCCCGGAACGGCCCCCACCGGCGGCCCCGTGGGCCTCGACCAGGCCGCGTACGTGATCTACACCTCCGGCTCGACCGGCCGCCCCAAGGGCGTCGTCGTCCCGCACGAGGGCATCGCCAGTCTCGTCGCCACCGCCGTCGACCGGATGGGCCTGGAGCACGACAGCCGGGTCCTCCAGTTCGCCTCCATCGGCTTCGACGTCTTCGCCTTCGAACTGGCCATGGCCCTCTGCCACGGAGGCCGGCTCGTCCTGATCACCGACGAGGCCCGGGTCGCCGGACCCGCCCTCACCGACTTCCTCGCCGACCAGCGGATCACCCACATGATCCTGCCGCCCTCGCTGGTGTCGGCCCTGCCGCCCGGCTGCCGGCTGCCCGAGGGATCGACCGTCCTGGTCGGCACCGAGACCGTCCCGCCGGACCTCTTCGAGCGCTTCGGCACGACCGCGCACCTGATCTGCGCCTACGGACTCACCGAGGCCACGGTCAACTCCACCCTGTGGCCCGCGCGGGAGCACGGCGGCCGGGCCACCGGCCGGGTGCCGATCGGCCGCCCGGACCCCAACACCCGCTGCTACGTCCTCGACGACCGCCTCCGGCCCGTCCCGCCGGGCGTCATCGGCGAGCTGTACGTCGCGGGACGCGGCCTCGCCCGCGGCTACCTGGGACAGCCCGGGCTCAGCTCGGAACGGTTCGTCGCCGACCCGTACGGAACCCCCGGCAGCCGCATGTACCGCACCGGAGACCGGGCCCGCTGGCGCGCCGACGGGAACCTGGACTTCCTCGGCCGCGTCGACACCCAGGTCAAGATCCGCGGCTTCCGCATCGAACTGGGCGAGATCGAGGCCGCCCTCGCCGGCCACCCCTCGGTCGCCCAGGCCGCCGTCCTGCCCGACCGCGACGGCGACATCGTCCGCCTCGTCGGCTACGCCGTCCCCGAGCCGGGCGCCGAGCCCGCCCTCGACCCGCAGGAACTCCGCGCGCACGTCGCCGCGGTGCTCCCCGAGTACATGGTCCCCGCCCTCGTCGTCCCGCTCGTCGGCCCGCTGCCGCTCACCCCGAACGGCAAGCTCGACCACAAGGCCCTGCCCGCCCCCGACTGGTCCGCGATGACCGGCGACGCCGCACCCGCGACCGGGACGCAGGCGCGGATCGCCGACCTGTTCTGCGAGATCCTCAAGCTGGACGCCGTCGGCGTCCACGACAGCTTCTTCGCCCTCGGCGGCCACTCCATGGCCTCGATGCGCCTCCTGGGCCGCATCCGCGCCGAGTTCGGCGTCGAGCTGAGCATCCGCGACGTCTTCGACGCCCTCACCGTCGCCGGCATCGCGGGCAAGCTGGAGGGCGCGGGCGCCGCCCGTCCGGCCCTGCGCCCGGCCGGCCCCGGAGACGCCGACGGCACAGAGCCGCCGGCGGCCCCCGTGCAGCGCCCCCAGTGGCAGGCGTACCGGCGTGCCCCCGGCTTCGACCACGCCCTGGTCCTGCGCTCACCCGGCGGCCTCGACGCCGACGCGCTCGCCGCGGCGCTCGCCGACGTGACCGCCCGCCACGAACCGCTGCGCACCGCCTTCGCCGAGGTCGACGGAACCCTGGTCCACCGGCCCGTCGGAGCCCCCGGCCTGGCCGTGGAGGAGTGCGCGGACCTGGACGCCCGGCTCGCCGAACTGGCCGCCGCCGCGCCGGACCTGGAGCGGGAGGCCCCGCTGCGGGCCCGGCTGCTCACCGGCGGCGGGGGAGCGCAGGCGGTGCTGCTGACCCTGCACTACCTGGCCGTCGACGAGTGGTCGGTGGTCCCGCTCTTCCGCGACCTCACCACCGCGTACGGCGCACGGGCGGCCGGCCGGGCCCCCGACTGGGCCCCGCTGCCCGTCGGTTACCGCGACTACGCGCGCTGGGCGTGGGAGGTGCTCGGCGACCCCGCCGACCCCGAGAGCCGGGGCGGCCGCCAGCTCGCCTACTGGCGACGGACGCTCGCCGACGCCCCGCGGGAGCTCGCCCTGCCCGCCGAGGCGCCCGCCGCCATCCCCGCGCAGCGGGGGAGCCGGGCCGCCGGAGTCGTCGAGTTCGTGCTCGACGAGCGGCTGCACGCGGACGTGGACCGGCTCGCGCGGTCCACCGGCACCAGCATGTTCATGGTGCTGCACGCGGCCCTCGCGACCCTCCTCACCGGCCACGGGGCGGGCACCGACCTGCCGATCGGCACGATGGTCGCCGGCCGCGGCGACGACCAGCTCGCCGACCTCGTCGGCTGCTTCCTGAACACGGTCGTGCTGCGCACCGACACGGCGGGGGACCCCTCCTTCGCGGAGCTCCTGACCAGGGTGCGGGAGACCACACTGAGCGCCCTCGACCAGCAGGACGTCCCCTTCGACGAGGTCGTCCGCGCGGCCGGGCTCCGACCGGAGGGACCCCAGGTGATGGTGGTCCACCACGAGCAGGCCGACCTGGAACGCCTCCAGGGGGGCGTCGGCGACCTGGTCGCCGTACCGACCGGAACCACCCGCGCGGAGCTGACCCTCAGCTTCTACGAGCCCCGGGGCGAGGGCCCCGTGCACTGCGGCCTGATCCACGCGCTGGACCGGCTCGGCCCGGCGAAGGCCCGCCGCCTCGCAGAGGAACTGCAGACCCTGCTGCGCACCGTCGCGGACGATGCCGGACAGCGCCTGTCCCAGCTGTCCGGAGTGACCCACAAGAGGAGTGAGAACGCATGAGCACCAACCCCTTCGAGGACCCGCAGGGCCGTTTCCTGGTCCTGGTCAACGAGGAGAACCAGCACTCGCTGTGGCCCTCCTTCGCCGAGGTCCCCGCCGGATGGCGGACCGTGTTCGGCGAGGACACCCGCGAGGCGTGCCTGGCCTTCGTGGAGACCCACTGGACCGACCTGCGCCCGGCGAGCCTCGTCGCGGCCCAGGACTGACCGGCCCGCCGGCGGCACGAAGGGGGCGGTACGACTCTCGTCGTACCGCCCCCTCAGGCGTTCCACCCGGCGTGCTCGGACGCCCGTGTCCTCGGGCGCCCGAGGCTTCGGGCGGTTCCGTCCTCCGGCTCCGCGCTCAGACGGCCGGCGAGACCCGGGCGTCCTTGTCCGCCGCCGGGTGCGGCACGGTCTCCCCGGGCTCCCGGCGGCTGGCCGACCACGCGGCCCACAGGTCGGCGTACCGGCCGCCGGCCGCCACGAGTTCCTCGTGCGTGCCGGTCTCCACGACCCGCCCCTGGTCGAGCACGACGACCCGGTCCGCGGCCGCCGCCTGCGGCAGCCGGTGCGCGACGAGCAGCCCGGTGCGCCCTTCGAGGGCCCGCGCGGCCGCGTCCTCCAGGACCCGTGCTCCGGCACTGCCCGCGTCCGCGGTGGCCTCGTCCAGGATCGCGATCGGCGGATCCGCCAGCACCAGCCGCGCCAGCGCGAGGTGCTGCGCCTGGGTGACCGTCAGCCGGTGCCCGCCCTCGCCGACGACCGTGTCCAGGCCCTCGGGCAGACCCCGCGCCCACTCCAGCGCCCCGACCCGGTCGAGCGCCGCGTGCAGTTCCTCCTCGGACGACCCGGGCCGGGCCAGGCGCAGGTCGTCGGCGAGGGTCCCGGCGAAGACGTGCACCTCCTGGCTGATGAGCGCCACCGCGCGCCGGACCCCGGCCGGTCCCAGGTCCCGGGCGTCGACCCCGCCGAGCGCGATCGAACCCTCCGCGGGGCTGTGGACGCCGGCGATGAGCTTGGCCAGCGTGGTCTTGCCGGCACCGCTCGCCCCCACGAGCGCCACCCGCTCCCCGGCGCGCACCCGGAGGTCCACCCCGTGCAGCACCGGAGCCCCGGTGCCGTACGCGTGGCTGAGCCCGGACACCTCGACCGATCCGTCCGAGACGTCGTGCCGCTCGTCGTGGGCCCGCTCGGCGGGGAGCCCGGAGACACCGACCAGGCGGGCGAAACTCGCCCCCGCCGACTGGGCGTCGTCGAGGAGGAACAGGGTCGCGTTGATCGGGTTGAAGAGGCTGTGGAAGTACAGCGCGGCGGCCGTGGCCGTACCGATGCTGACCGCGTCCCGGTCCACCAGGACGAACCCGGTGCCGAGCATCGCCGCGAGGCCGATGAACTCGGCCGCGTTGAGCCGGGAGAAGAAGCCGGTGACGATGTGGATGCCCCGCAGCCCCAGGTCCCGCGCCGCCTCCGACCGCTGCTCCAGGAGGCCCGTGTGGGTCCCGTTCAGCCGGAAGGCGCGGACGGTCCTGACGCCGCCGACGCTGTCGAGCAGCTGGTGCTGAAGCGCACCGGTGGCGATGCGGTGTTCGCCGTAGACCGGGGCGGCCCGGCGCAGGTACCAGCGCACCGAGAGCACCTGGACCGGCGCGGCGACCAGGGCCGCGAGCAGGAACCGCCAGTCGAGGACCGCGAGGCCGGCGAAGGTGAGCAGGATCGTCAGGGCGGAGCGGCTGAACTCCGGGAGCGCCTGCCGCACCGACTTGCCGATCATCGACACGTCGCTGGTGACCCGGGAGACGAGGTCGCCCGAGCCGGCCGCCTCGACCCGGTCGAGCGGCAGCCGCAGCGCCCGCTCGATGAACTGCTCGCGCAGGGCGGCCAGGACGGTCTCGCCCAGCCGGGCCACGAGGGTGCTGCCGACGGCCGCCGCCGCGCCCCGGGCCACCGCGACGACGACGAGCAGGACCAGGGGGAGGGTGAGTGCGGAGGCGCCCCGGTGCGCCACCACGAGATCGACGATGTGGCCGAGCAGCGGCGCGGTGAGCAGACCGATGGCGGTGCCCGCGACCAGGACCGCGATCGCCCCGAGGGCGAGGAGCCGGTGGCCGTGCAGCATGCCCCGGAGGGCGGTGAGCGACTCGGCGCCGGTGGCGGTCGGCAGGAGCTCGCGGTCGGGGCTGGTTCCGCCCATGGTCTGGTCCGTCCTTCTCTCGCGTCCTTCGCCCGCCTTCGTGTCGTGGTCGACGGTGGCCGTCATGCCAGCACCGCCGCTCGGTAGGTCGCGTCGGCGGCGAGGAGTTCGGTGTGGTGGCCGGCGGCCCGCACCGCGCCGTCCTCAAGGACCACCACCCGGTCGGTCACCGCGAGGAGCGCGGGGCTGGTGGTGACGAGGACGGTGGTGCGGTCCCGGCGGACCTCCCGCAGCCCGGCGGCGATCCGCGACTCGGTGACGGTGTCGACCGCGGTGGTCGGGTCGTGGAGGACGAGGACCGGCCGGTCGGCGGCGAGCGCGCGGGCCAGCGCGACGCGCTGGCGCTGGCCGCCCGAGAGCGAGCGGCCCCGCTCGGCGAGGAGGGTGTCCGCGCCGTCGGGCAGGAGCCGGGCGACCTCGTCGGCCGCGGACGCCTCCAGCGCCCGCCGGACGGAGTCCGGGCCGTCGACCGGTGCGGTCCCCAGCCCGGCCCGGACGTTGTCGAGCAGGGTGCTCTCGAAGAGGTCGGCGTCGTGGTGGGCGACGAGGACCACGCGGCGCAGCTCGTCGGGGTCGAGTGCGGTCAGCGGGGTGCCGTCGAGTTCGACGGCCCCCTCGGCGGGGTCCGCCTCGCGGGCCAGGCAGACGAGCAGGTCGTTGGCGGCGGCGGGGTCCCGGGCGACGACCCCGGTCAGGCTGCCGGCCGGGAGGTCGAGGTCCACGCCGCGCAGCGAGCCGAGCGACACCCCGCGCAGGGCGACGTGCCCGGCGGGGTCGGCGGGCACGTCGTGCCCGGCCTCGACGGTGACGGGGGAGGCGAGGACCTCGGCGATCCGCTTGGCCGACGCCCGGCCCTGGGCGAGTTCGGCGTTCACGTAGGTGAGGAGCTGGAACGGGCCGAGGAGGAACTGGGCGAGACCCACGGCGGCCACCAGGTCGCCGACGCTGATGCTGCCGTCCATGGCGAGGTAGGCGCCGACCACTCCGATCACGGCGATGAAGACGCCGGTCAGGGCGAGGATCGCGCCCTCGTGCCCGGCCCGGCTGCGGGCGGCGCGCAGGGCGGCGGACAGCGAGTCCTGGCTCGTGGTGCGGTAGCGGTCCACGGCGGCCGACTCCGCGCCCATCCCCTTGAGCACGCGCAGCCCGGTGACGAGGTCGGCGGCGACGCCGGAGGCGTGGGCGGCGCGCTCCTGCTCGGCCTCGCTGCGCTGTTCGAGCGGCCGGCTGATGCGGTGTCCCAGCCACAGGAGCGGCGGGATGCCGAGCAGTACGAGCAGGCCGAGCGGCACGGAGATGTTCAGCAGGGCCACGGCGCTGATCACGAGGGCGGCCACCGCGGACACCCCGTACGAGATGACGGTGGCCACGGAGCCGACGCGCCGGGCGTCGTTGGTGGCGATGCTGGTCAGCGCGCCGGGGAGCCGGTTGGCGTCCGCGCCGCCCCGGGGGTCGAGCACCCGGGCCGCCAGGTCGAGCCGCAGCGTGTGCGCGGCGAGTTCGCCGGTCCCCTCGCCGATCCGGGCGCTGGTGCGGTAGCAGGTCGACAGGACCAGGAACAGCACGGCGAGGACGATCAGCAGCTTCAGCAGCGCCGAGGAGGAGCCGGTGGCGACGGCGGTGTCGATGGTGGCGCCGATGACCACCGGGACGAGGGCTTCGCAGCCCTGGTGCGTCATGCCGAGCAGGGATGCCGAGATCACCCGGCGGCGTTGTCCTCTGATGGCCTGACGGAGGACAAGTCCCCCCGTAGGAACGCCCGTTGGCATGTGTCTCCTTCACGGAGGGGAGAGGATGGTTAGGTAAGCCTACTCTGACCGTCGACTCGGGTGGTGTGGCGCCCGGGGCCGGTGGGGCGGTGTGTTCCTGGCGTGGCCCCGCGGGTCCTGCTCCGCGCGTTGACCGCTCGACAGTGTTCGGTTAGCCTCACCTAAGTCGTGGTCCCGGTCCGTCGCACCACGGGATCGCGCCGTACATCTGTACCACCGCCAGGGGGAGTTGTCGTTGTCCGTCGAATCCCGGGTGGTGTCGGGACAGCAGCCCGGGGTGCGCACCCCGGGCACGGCCGGTGACCCCGGTGTCCCCACGGGCCCGCCGCGCATCGGTCGCGCCGGCCACGCCTACCGGGGCTTAGGGCTGGTCCTGGGCCTCGCCGCGCTCGTCCTCGTCGGACTCCTGAGCATCTGGGTCGGCACCCGGGGCATCCCCTTCACGGCCACCTGGGACGCCCTCTGGAACCCCGACGGATCCGAGACCTCGGTGATCATCCACGACTACCGGATCCCCCGCACCCTCCTCGGCATCCTCGTCGGCACCGCCCTCGGTCTCGCCGGCGCCCTGATGCAGGCCCTCACCCGCAACCCCCTCGCCGACCCCGGCATGCTCGGAGTCAACCTCGGCGCCTCCGCCGGCGTCGTCGTCGCCATCGCCTTCTTCGGCGTCGCCGCCCCCCTCGGCTACGTGTGGTTCGCCCTCGCCGGCGCCGCCGCCGCGTCCGTCGGCGTCTACCTGCTGGGCTCCTCGGGGCGGAAACTCGCCTCCCCCGAGCGGCTCGTCGTCGCCGGCGCCGCGGTCACCGCCGTCCTGTACGCCTTCAACTGGGCCGTCCTGCTGCTCGACCCGCGGGCCTTCGACCAGTTCCGCTTCTGGACCGTCGGCTCCCTCGCGGGCCGCTACCACGACATCGTCCTGATGTCCCTGCCCTTCATCGGCACCGGCCTCGTCCTCGCCCTCGTCCTCGCGCCCTCGCTCAACGCCCTGGCCATGGGCGACCAGGTGGGCCGGGCCCTCGGGGTCAACGTCGGCCTGACCCGTGCCCTCGGCGCCGCCGCCGTGATGCTCCTGTGCGGCGCCGCCACCGCCGCAGCGGGACCGATCGGCTTCATCGGCCTCGCCGTGCCGCACATCGCCCGCTTCGTCGTCGGCCCCGACCAGCGGTGGGTGTTCGCCTACTCGATGCTGATCGCACCCGTCCTCCTCGTCGGCTCCGACATCGCCGGCCGGGTCCTCGGCGCCCCCGGCGAGGTGCAGGTCGGCATCGTCACCGCCTTCGTCGGCGCCCCCCTGTTCATCGCCCTGTGCCGCCGCCGGAAGCTGGTGATGCTGTGACCGCCGTACGGGAGGCGAAGGCCTCCGCGCCCGACCCCGGGGACGGCACCCCGCCCCGCCCGGGGACGGCGGCCGCCGGGCACCGGCCCCGCGTGGTCGCCGGCCGGGTGGTCCGCACCCGTTCCGGCGCGCTCTCCCTGCGGGTGCGCGGCCGTGCCGTCGCCGTGACGGCCGCCCTCCTCGTCGCGCTCGTCGCCGTCGCCGGCATCACCCTGACCACCGGCGACTTCGACCTCTCCGTGGGCGAGGTCCTCCAGGCCCTCACCGGCAACGGCAACGGCCTCGCCGACTTCGTGGTCAACACCCTCCGCATGCCCCGGCTCGTCACCGCGCTCTGCGTCGGCGCGGCCCTCGCCGTCAGCGGAGCCATCCTCCAGAGCATCACCGGCAACCCGCTGGGCAGCCCCGACATCATCGGCTTCACCAACGGCTCCGCCGTCGGCGCCCTCGTCGTCATCGTCGTCCTGCACGGCAGCATGACCCAGATCGCGGCAGGCGCCCTCGTCGGCGGCCTCGCCACCGCCCTCGCCGTCCACCTCCTCATGATCGGCCGCGGGATCCAGGGCTTCCGCCTCGTCGTCGTCGGCATCGGCGTCAGCGCCCTCCTCCTGGCCGTCAACTCGTACCTGATCACCCGTGCCACCTTCCAGGAGGCCCTGGAGGCACAGGCCTGGCTCATCGGCAGCCTGGGGAACCGCCTCTGGACGCACGCGCAGGCCATCGGCCTGGCCGTCGCCGTGCTCCTGCCCCTCGCCCTCCTCCTCTCGCGCCGGCTCTCCATGGTCGAGATGGGCGACACCACCGCCACGGCCCTCGGCGTCGACGTCTCCCGCACCCGCACGGTCCTCCTCGTGATCAGCGTCGCCCTGGCCGCCTTCGCCACCGCCGTCACCGGACCCATCTGGTTCGTCGCGCTCGCCGCGCCCCAGGTGGCCCGCAGACTCACCGGATCGTCCGGGCCCGCCCTCCTGCCCTCCGCCCTCATGGGCGCGGTCATGCTCGCCCTGAGCGACCTCGCCGTCCAGCGGCTCTTCGCCCCCGCACTCCTCCCCGTGGGCACGGCGACCGGCTGCGTCGGCGGTCTCTACCTCATCTGGCTGCTGGTCTCCGAGTCGCGAAAGAGCCGCGCATGACTGCCAAGAACCGCCCCGCCGACCACCCCCGCACCGCGGCGGAGCCGACGTCCCCCGCGGGCGATCCCGCGCGACCCGCGGCGGAGCCCCGCCTGCGGGCCGAGCACCTCACCCTCTCCTACGACCAGCGCACGGTGGCGACCGACCTCACCGTCGACATCCCCGACCACTCCTTCACGGTGATCATCGGGCCCAACGCCTGCGGCAAGTCCACCCTCCTCACCGCGCTCGCCCGGATGCTCAGGCCGAAGGCCGGACAGGTCTACCTCGACGGCGCCGCCATCGCCTCCTACCGCTCCCGCGAGGTCGCCCGCCGCCTCGGACTCCTCCCGCAGTCCTCCACCGCCCCCGGCGGCATCACCGTCGGCGACCTGGTCGCCCGCGGGCGCTATCCCCACCAGGGCATGCTGCGGCAGTGGTCGGCCGAGGACGAGGCCGCCGTCGTCGAGGCCATGAGCCGGACCGGCGTCCTCGAACTCGCCGAACGCCCCGTCGACGACCTGTCCGGCGGCCAGCGCCAGCGCGTCTGGCTCTCCATGGTCCTCGCCCAGCAGACGTCGATCCTGCTGCTCGACGAGCCGACCACCTACCTCGACATCGCCCACCAGGTCGAGGTCCTCGACCTCTGCGCCCGGCTGCACGCCCAGCAGGGCCACACGGTCGTCGCCGTCCTGCACGACCTCAACCAGGCCTGCCGGTACGCCACCCACCTCATCGTGATGCGGCCCGGCGGCGTCATCGCGGCCCAGGGCCACCCGAGCTCCGTCATGACCGCCGAGCTCGTCGAGGACGTCTTCGGACTGCCGTGCCGGATCATCCCCGACCCCGAGACCGGCACGCCGCTGATGGTCCCCGCCGCGCCCGCGTGGTACGCCCCCGCAGGGGCGGCCGCCCCGTCGGGTGCCGTCGCGGAGCCCGTGGAGGGCCCGAGCGGTGGCGGGGCCGCCGGCCACGACACCGTGATGGCCAAGACCACCTGACGCATCATCACGCCCGGCACGACCGGCGAACCATGACGGCCGACACCACCCGACGAGGGGACGCGGACCACCCATGCTCTGCACCAGGCTGACGAACGCGCGCATTCTCACCATGGACCCGGACCATCCCGTCGCCCACGACCTCGGCATCTGGCGGGGCCGGATCATGGGACTCGACGAGGCCGTGGCCCACCTCCCCGCCCGCGAGGTCGTCGACCTGCAAGGGGCCACCGTGCTCCCCGGCTTCATCGACAGCCACGTCCACCTCGCCTGGGCCGGACTCAAGGCCGCCACCCCCAGCATCGCCCCCTGCGAGCGCGTCGAGGACGTCCTCGACGTCATCGCCGAGGCCGCCTCCCGGCGGGCCCCCGGCGCCTGGGTCGACGTCGCCGGCTACGACCAGCGGGCCCTGGGCCGCCACCTCACCGCCACCGAGATCGACCGGGTCGCCCAGGGGCGCCGGATCTTCCTGATGCACGACTCCGGGCACGCCTGCGTCGTCGGCAGCGCCGTCCTCGACCTCCTGCCGCCCGAGGTCCCGCACCAGGACGGCTTCCTCGCCGAGAGCGCCATGAGCGCCGTCCGGCGACTGCGGCTGCCGTACTCCCAGGAGGAGCTGGCCGACGCCATCGAGCGCGCCGGCCGCACCTGCCTCGCCGAGGGGATCACCGCCTGCGCCGAGGCCGGCATCGGCGGCGGCCTCCTCGGACACAGCCCCGTCGAACTCGGCGCGTACCAACTCCTCAGGGACCGGGGCCGACTGCCCCTCCGCGTCCAGGTCATGGCGGCCGGCGACACCCTCCGCCCCCGCGCCTCCCACCGGGACGACGGCATCCCGCGGGCCCTCGACCTCGGACTGCGCACCGGGTTCGGCGACGACTGGCTCTCCCTCGGGGCCCTCAAGATCTACACCGACGGCGGCATGATGGCCCGTACGGCGGCGCTCACCGAACCGTACGAGGGACTGTCCACCACCGGGCAGTTCCAGGACGACCCCGAGCGGATCGCGGACCTCATCGTCGACGGGCACCTCGCCGGCTGGCAGCTCGCCGTCCACGCCATCGGCGACCGCGCCGCCGACCTCGCCCTGGACGCCCTGGAGCGCGCGCAGCGGCTCCGACCCCGCCCGACCGCCCGGCACCGCATCGAGCACGCGGGACTGATCCGCCCGGACCAGCTGCCCCGCTTCGCCCGGCTCGGGGTCAGCGCGGTGGTCCAGCCCCACTTCCTCCGCTCCTTCGGCGACGACTACGCCGACGTCATGGGGGAGCGGCGGGCACCCTGGATGTACCGGGGGCGGGGCTTCCTCGACCACGGCGTCCCGCTCGTCGGCAGCTCCGACCGCCCCGTCACCGACGGATCCCCGCTCCGCGCGATCCAGTTCATGGTGGAGCGCACCTCGCTCTCCGGCCGGCCGATCGGCCCGGAGGAGGCCGTCACCGTCGACGAGGCCCTGCGTGCCTACACGGTGGCCGGCGCCCACGCCTGCCACTGGGAGGACAGCGCGGGCGTCCTCGCCCCCGGCAGGCGGGCCGACCTGGTGGTCCTCGGGGACGACCCCCGGGCCGTCGACACCTCGCGCATCGGGGACATCGAGGTCGTGGCGACGTACGTCGACGGCCGTACCGGAAAGGACCGGCCGTGAGCACGCCGAACGCCGCAGGGCGGACCGTCGACCGGTTCGCGCCGCTGTGGGAGGCCCCTGCCTCGCCGCCGCGGTGGGTGATCTGGGCTGCGGAGCCGGACACGATGGTCTTCGACCGGGAGCTCAACCTCCCGGTGGACATCGACGGCCACCTCCTGGACGAGGTCCTGCGCCGGATGCGGGCGGCCGGGGTGCCGGAGAGCGACGCGTACCCGGGACGGCCCTGCGGAAGGTGAGCGCGGCGGCCCCGGGCGGCCCGGCCCGGGGAATAACGACGGCCGCGCTCGCGAACCGGGTCGCGAGCGCGGCCGTACGGGCCCCGGGCGCCTACCGGTGGGCCGCGGCGCGGTCGAGGATCGCCGGCAGCGCCTCCACGAACTCCGTGACCTCACGCGCGGAGACGGTCAGCGCCGGAGCGAGGCGTACGGTCGAGGGGCCGGCCGCGTTCACCAGGAGACCGGCCTCCTGCGCCGCGCTCCGGACCCGTTCGGCGATCGGCTCGGTCAGCACGATCCCGAGGAGCAGCCCCGCGCCCCGCACCTCCGCGACCAGCGGGTGCTTCGCCTCCTCCGTACCGGACCGCAGCAGGGCGCCCATCCGCGCGGTGTGCTCCAGGAGCCCCTCCGACACGATGGTGTCCAGGACGGCGAGACCGGCGGCGCAGGCGACCGGGTTGCCGCCGAAGGTGGAGCCGTGCTGGCCGGGGGCGAGCAGCTCCGCCGCGTCGCCGAACGCCACCGTGGCGCCGATCGGCAGCCCGCCGCCGAGCCCCTTGGCCAGGGTCACCACGTCCGGGTCCACCCCCGCCTCGGCCAGGTGCGCGAACCAGTGGCCGGTCCGGCCGATCCCGGTCTGCACCTCGTCGAGCACGAGCAGGCTGCCCGCGGCACGGGTGAGCGCCCGGGCGGCCCGCAGGTACCCCGGGGGTGCCGGGATCACGCCCGCCTCGCCCTGCACGGGCTCGATGAAGACGGCGGCGGTGTCCTCCGCGACCGCGGCGCGCAGGGCGTCGACGTCGCCGAAGGGGACGTGCGTGACCTCGCCGGGCAGCGGCAGGAACGGCTCGCGCTTGGCGGGCTGCCCGGTGAGGGCCAGGGCGCCCATGGTGCGACCGTGGAAGCCGCCCTCCATCGCGACCACCCGCGGGCGTCCGGTCCGCCGCGCGGCCTTGAAGGCCGCCTCGTTCGCCTCCGCGCCGGAGTTGGCGAAGAATACCCGGCCGTCCGCCCGGCCGAACAGCCCCAGGAGCCGCTCCGCGAGCGCCACCGGGGGCTCCGCGACGAACAGGTTCGAGACGTGGCCGAGCCGCGTGAGCTGCTCGTGCACGGCGGCGACCACGGCCGGGTGGGCGTGGCCGAGGGTGCTGACCGCGATCCCGCCGGTGAAGTCCGTGTAGGCGCGCCCCGATTCGTCCCAGACCGTGCGGCCCTCACCGCGGACCAGAGCCAGCGGCGGAGTGCCGTAGGTGTCCATCATGACGGCGCGCCAGCGGTCCGTGAGGGTCCGCGCCGGCGCGGTGCCCGTCCCGGGCGCCGCGGGAGCCACGGGGGCGCTCACGCGGGGTTCCCCGGGGTGGCCGGGGCGTCGTCGGGCAGGACCGTGGTGCCGGGGTTCTCCTCGGTGAGGACGCCCCGGAGGACGGCGTGCGGGGTGCGTCCGTCGAGGACGTGGACGCGTCCGACCCCGGACCGGACCGCCCGGAGGCAGCCCTCCATCTTCGGCAGCATCCCGCCCGCGAGGCCGGGGAGCAGCGTCTCCAGTTCCCGTGCCGTCAGCCGGGCGACGACCTCGGTGCTGCGCGGCCAGTCCGCGTACAGGCCGGGGACGTCGGTGAGCATCACGAGCCGGTCGGCGCCGAGGGCGACGGCCAGGGCCGAGGCCGCGAGGTCGGCGTTCACGTTGTAGACCTGGCCGTCGGCGCCGCGCGCGACGGGGGACACGACCGGTATGCGGCCGCCGGAGAGGAGGTTCCGCACGGTGTCCGGGTCGACGCCGACGATGTCGCCGACGAGACCGATGTCGACGGTCCGGCCGTCGACCCGGGCCGGGCGGCGCACGGCGGTCAGGGTGTGGGCGTCCTCGCCCGACATGCCGACGGCGAAGGGGCCGTGGGCGTTGATGGCGCCGACCAGGTCCCGCTGGACCTGCCCGGTCAGCACCATGCGGACGACGTCCATGGCCTCGGGGGTGGTCACCCGCATGCCGGCCTCGAACCGCACCTCCAGGGCGAGGCGGTCGAGCATCGAGCTGATCTGGGGACCGCCGCCGTGCACCACGACCGGGTCGAGGCCCGCCTGCCAGAGTTCGACGACGTCCTGGGCGAACGACCTGCGGAGCGCGGGGTCCTCCAGGGTGCTGCCGCCGCACTTGACGACGACGGTCCTGCCCTGGAGCTCCTCGGACCACGGGACGTCCGCGGCGGGCAGGGCGGCGGCGTCCGCTCCCGGCCCGGCGCCCGCGCGTCTCGCACCGTCCGCACCGCGCACGGCGGGCTGCTCGCGGAGCGTCCTCATTCTCGTACCTCCTCGGCTCATGAGCTGTAGGCGCTGTTCTCGTGCACGTACTCGGCCGTCAGGTCGTTGGTCCAGATCGCCGCGGACGCCTCGCCGGCGCGCAGGTCGACCGTCACCGTGATGCGGCGGCCGGTCATGTCGACCTTCTCCCGGGCCTCCCCGGCCGCGCCGTCCCGGCAGACCCAGACGCCGTTGATGGCCACGTCCAGGCGGTCGGGGTCGAACTCGGCGTCGGTGGTGCCGATGGCCGACAGCACCCGGCCCCAGTTCGGGTCCTCCCCGTGCAGGGCGCACTTGAGGAGGTTGTTCCTGGCGACCGAGCGGCCGACGGTCACGGCGTCGTCCTCGGACGCGGCGCCGACGACCGCCACCTCGATCTCCTTGGACGCGCCCTCGGCGTCGGCGACCAGCTGGAGCGCGAGGTCGAGGCAGACGGCGTGGACGGCCCCGGCGAGGTCCGCGTCCGCGGGGGTCACGCCGGAGGCGCCCGAGGCGAGCAGCAGGACGGTGTCGTTGGTGGACATGCAGCCGTCGGAGTCCACCCGGTCGAAGGTGGTCCGTACGGCGGACCGCAGGGCGGAGTCCAGTGCCGGTCCGTCCGCCGCGGCGTCGGTGGTGAGGACGACGAGCATGGTGGCGAGGCCGGGCGCGAGCATCCCCGCGCCCTTCGCCATGCCGCCGACCGTCCAGCCGGACCGGGAGGCGACGGCGGTCTTGTGGACCGTGTCGGTCGTCTTGATGGCGACGGCCGCGTCCTCGCCGCCGTCGTCGGAGAGCCGGTCCGAGGCGAGCGCGATCCCGGCCGTGACGTGGTCCATGGGCAGCGGGACGCCGATGAGCCCGGTGGAGCAGACGGCCACGGCCTCCGGGGCGACGCCGACGGCGCGGGCCGTCTCCTCGGCCATGGTCCGGGCGTCCTCGGAACCGGTCTGCCCGGTACACGCGTTGGCGCCGCCGGAGTTGAGGACCACCGCGGAGACCGGACCGCGGGCGAGCGCCCGCCGCGACCAGCGGACCGGCGCGGCCTGGATCCGGTTGGAGGTGAAGACCCCCGCGGCGGCCGGTGCGGGGCCCCGGTTCACCACCAGGGCGAGGTCGGGATCGCCGGACGTCTTGATCCCGGCGGCCACCCCGCTGGCGAGGAATCCCCGGGCGGCGGTCACGGTCACGGTGCCACTCCATTCATGGGCAGGCCGAGCCCTTCGGGCAGGCCGAGGGCGACGTTCATGCTCTGCACCGCGCCACCGGCGGTGCCCTTCGTCAGGTTGTCGACGGCGCTCACGCAGACGAGGCGGCGGGCGGCCGGGTCGACGGCCACCTGCACCTGCACCGTGTTGGATCCGAGCACCGCGGCCGTGGACGGCCACTGGCCCCGGGGTAGCAGCCGGACGAACGGTTCGTCGGCGTAGGCGGCCTCGAAGACCTCGCGGACCTCGCGCAGGCCCCCGTCGGCGTCCATGTGAGGGCGGAGCCGGGCGGAGCAGGTGGCGAGGATGCCGCGGGGCATCGGGGCGAGGGTGGGGGTGAAGGAGACGGTGACCGGCTCGCCCGCCGCGAGGGACAGGTTCTGGGTGAGTTCGGGGGTGTGCCGGTGGCCGCCGCCGACGCCGTACGGGGTCATGGAGCCCATCACCTCGGAGCCCAGCAGGCGGGGCTCGGCGGAGCGGCCCGCTCCGGAGGTGCCGCTCGCCGCCACGACGACGACCTCGGGTTCGACGAGGCGGGCGGCGTGCGCGGGGAAGAGCGCGAGGGTGACGGCGGTCGGGTAGCACCCCGGTACGGCGATCCTGGAGGTGCCCTTCAACTCGTCCCGGGCGCCCGGCAGCTCGGGGAGCCCGTAGGGCCAGGTGCCCGCGTGTTCGGAGCCGTAGAAGCGCTTCCACTCGGCCGGGTCGCGCAGCCGGAAGTCCGCGCCGCAGTCGACGATCAGGGTGTCGGGGCCCAACTCCCCGGCGAGCGCGCCCGACTGCCCGTGCGGCAGGGCGAGGAACACGACGTCGTGTCCGCGGAGCGCGTCCGCCGACGTCTCCGTGAGCACCCGGTCGGCGAGCGCGGACAGCTGGGGCTGTACTTCGCCGAGGGTGCGGCCGGCGCTGCTGTGCGCGGCGAGGACGCCGATGTCGAGACCGGGATGTGAGGCGATCAGGCGGAGGATCTCCCCACCGGCATAGCCACTGGCTCCGGCCACCGCGACCCGAAAGGTCATGCTTTCCGTCTCTCCTGAGGATGGGGACGTGTCGCGCACCCGGAGGTGGACACCCCGAGGAGACGCACTCGAACTAAACTTAGCCTAACCTAAGTAGTCCTGGTGGCGGAATCGAGGATCCGCGCCTCCGGCTCGGGAGGAGGATTCCAACGCTGCTGCGGCCGGTCCGAGTTGGAAGGGGCGGGTCGGGAGTTTCGCCCTGGCGGGTCCGGGAGGAGGGCCGGCCGGCTCAGGCCGGTGACCCCCAGGCCGTCGTCAGACCGTCCAGCCAGGCCGGGGGCAGCTCGGCCGCGTCCCATTCCTCGTGCAGGGCCGAGGGGGTCTCGGCCAGGCGCTCCAGCACGGCCACACTCGCCGGGGAGTGCACGAGGGAGTAGCGGCCGTGGATCGCGATCGGACTGCCCGGCCCGTACTGCGCGTACAGCCGCTCCAGGTGCGCGTGGTGCGCGGAGGTGAACCGCGTCAGCCGCCCCGGATACCCGGCCCGCTGGCGCGGGTTCATCGTCCGCAGAACCGCTCCGAGCACCTGCTCGGTGACCTCCGGGTCGAGTTCGGAGACGTCGGCGAACGAGAGGTACAGCGGGGTGACGGCGACCTTCGCCCGCTCCATCTCGGCGCGTCTGACGGGGGAGGGCTCGTCGGGGGAGTCGGCCGACGGGGCGGTGGCGACGGCGTGGAGCAGGGCCCGCTCGGCGACGGCGCCGAGTTCGACGGTGACGGCCCTGGCGCCGTCGGACCAGCCCGCCGCGTATCGCTCCCCCTGCTCGGCCGCCGGCCCGTGCGGAGGGGCGTCCCGCCGGGCCCCGGCGATCTCCTGGTGGGCGAGGGCGAGCGCGCCGGCCTCGACGAGTCCGATGAGTTCCTCCGCGTCGCCGGTGTAGACCCCCGCGCGTGCGAGGAGCTGGAGGAGGGTGGTCTTCGCGTTGAGGACGCTGGCCGCGTCCAACTGCTGCTGCCGTCCCTCGTCGGCGGTGTTCATGGGAGGGTCCTCCTCGTCGTACGGGCGGCACGGTGCGGTGCGCGGAACGCTCGCTTCGAGCCTACGCAACGACGATTCCTCCGGGGCCCGCATCCCCCCTCCTCCCGCGCGCGTCGCCGACGGCGCCGAGGGGCGCGGGCCGTCGGGCGCGCCACCCGGTGCGAGGGGATCAGTCCCGGTACACCCGCAACTGCGCCACCTCGTACGACATCGCCGACACCGAGGGGTCCGGCGCCGGGTGGTAGCGGCCCGCGCAGACCGAGAGGTTCACGATGAGGTGCGCCCGCCAGGACCGCCCCACCCCGCGGCGGTCGTCGAAGACCCGGGCGCCGTTCACCCACCACACCACGTTGCGGGCGCCGAACTCGACCCGCAGGTCGACCCAGGCCCCCGGGCGGATCGCCGGGTTCCGGTAGTAGAGGTGCCGGGACCTGATCCGGTTCGACAGCTCCAGCAGGTCGGGGTTGTCGGGGTGGTACTCGAAGACGTCGATCTCCTGCCCGCCGTCGAGCCAGGTCCAGATCGCCGGCCACGCCCCCGTCTCCACCGGCAGGCGCACCCGCGCCTCCAGGACGTCGTCGGCCCGCACCAGGAACGCCTCGGCACTGCCCTCGGTGGTGAGCAGTCCCGCGTCCCACTTGCCGTCGGGGCGGCGGGTCGCCCGGAAGACCCCGGACCTGCTGTAGGCGGGGTCCTCGACGAGGTGGTCGAGCTTGTTGTCCCCGGGGTTGGTCGGGCCCCCGCCGGGATAGGCCCAGGAGCGGCCCGCGACCCACTGCGCGGTGGAGGAGAAGTCCGCGTCGAGCACCACCCTCCCCGGTGAGCGTGCGGGTCCCCGGGGGCCCGCCCCCGGGCGGCCCTCCGAGCCGCCGCGTCGGAACCATCGGTCGAGAAGGTCGGACAGCACGGCACTCTCCTCTCGTGCGGGGCCCGGTCGGCCCGCCGACGTTTTGCCCGGAACGGCTCCCTCCATACGTGGAGGAGAGTCTCTTGGCGACAAGTCGTCAGAACACCCGCGATGAGGTGTGAGGTGGCGATACTTGCAGAATGTCCCGTTACGACAGTGATAGGTGCATGATGCATCTATAGGTGCGGGGTGAGTCGGCCCCACCGGGCGGCACGGTCCGCAGGGGGCGCGGACCGGGGAGACCCCCGGCGAGGGCACGGGGACGGCCGGCTCGGGTCGCACGCGCTACGGCCCCTGGGGCTGCGGCAGCTGCTCCGCCTGCGCCCGCGGCAGGGAGAACTACTGCCTGCGCGCCGCCCAACTGGGCATCAGGCCGCCGGGGCTCGGCGCCCCCGGCGCCATCGCCGAGTACATGATCGTGGACAGCCCCCGCCACCTCGTCCCGCTCGGCGGGCTCGACCCCGTCCGAGCCGTGCCGCTCACGGACGCCGGCCTCACCCCGTACCACGCGGTCAAGCGCTCCCTGCCGAAGCTGGTCCCCGGCAGCACCGTCGTCGTCATCGGCACGGGCGGGCTCGGCCACGTCGCCATCCAGATCCTGCGGGCCATGACGGCGGCCCGGGTCGTCGCCCTGGACGTCACGGAGGAGAAGCTGGCCCTGGCCAGCGCCGTCGGCGCGCACGAGACCGTCCTGTCGGACGCCGGGGCGGCCGCCGCCGTGCGCGAACTGACCGGCGGACGCGGCGCCGAGGTGGTCCTCGACTTCGTGGGCGCCCCACCGACGGTCACGGCGGCCGGCGCCATGGTCGCGATCGAGGGCGACGTCACGATCGTCGGCCTCGGCGGCGGCACCCTGCCCGTCGGGTTCGGCGCCCTGCCGTACGAGGTCTCGGTCACGTCCCCGTACTGGGGGACACGGGCCGAGCTGATCGAGGTCCTCGACCTGGCCCGGGCCGGCGCGATCGACGTGCACACCGAGACCTACGGCCTGGACGACGCCCCGAAGGCCTACGAGCGCCTGCACGCGGGCCGTGTCGAGGGGCGCGCCGTCATCCTCCCGAACGGCTGAGCCGAGCCACGGCCGGCTGCCCGACTCCCCCGCGGAGGAGGCCGGTTCGGTCGGTGGACCCGGGAGCCCGGGACCCCTGACGGCTTGTCAGCCCGCCGATGATCACGTAACGTCCTCCGACGTGAACACCGGACCGGCGCTGCGACGCCACACACAGACGGGCCATCCGGTGGACGACTGACCGCTCCGTGGGTGCGTCCCCCGCACCCCCGCGGTTCCGCACGCGGACCCCCCGGTGCCCCGGCACTGCGACGAGTCCCCTTTCGTGTCGAACCCACAGCGAGGTCGTCCCCATGGCAGTCACGTTCAACCACACCATCATCGCCGCGAAGGACCGCCACGCGTCCGCGCGGTTCTTCCGGGAGCTCCTGGAGCTCCCCGAGGCCCCCTCCTGGGGCCCCTTCGTCAACGTCCAGCTCGCCGACGGCGTGCTCATCCAGTTCGCCGAGCCCCCGGTGGACATCCAGATGCAGCACTACGCCTTCCTCGTCGACGACGAGCTCTTCGAGCGGGCCTACGCCCGGCTCCGCGAGCAGGGCGTCGAGCACTGGGCGGACCCCCAGATGAAGCGGCCCGGCGAGACCAACTCCGACCACGGCGGCCGCGGCGTCTACTTCAAGGACCCCGGCGGCCACGCCTTCGAGCTGATCACGCGGCCCTATCTGTAGCCCTCGGACGCCGGTCGGCCGCCCCGGTCCGGCCGGACACCCGCACGGGGTGCCCGGCCGGACCGGGGCGGGGCTCAGGCCAGGAACACGCCGTCCCGGGCCACCACCACACCCCCGTGCACCACCAGGTCGCGGCGGGGCATGTCCACGACCACCTGCGGCAGGCACTCGCCCCGGACGAGGACGAAGTCGGCGGGCGCGCCGGCCCTGAAGTCCGCGTGCGCCAGGCCCATGACGTCGGCTCCGCCGTGCGCCGCGACCTCGTAGCAGCCCGTCAGCTCGTCGTCCAGACGCACGTCCGTCACCCAGCCGAGGATGTGGGCGCGGTGCATCATGTCGGCGTTCCCGAACGGGCTCCACGAGTCCCGCACGCCGTCCGAACCGAGTCCCACCCGCACCCCGTGCTCCCGCAGGCGCTCGATCGGCAGGACCAGCGAGTCGGAGGGGGCGACCGTGGTCAGCGCGATGTCCTGGTCCCCGAGGTCGGCCGCGATCGCCCCCAGTTCGCGGTCCGAGAGCTCCGGCAGGCAGAAGACGTGGCTCACCGTGACCCGGCCCGCGAGCGACAGCGCCCGCGTACGGTCCACGATGCCCCGCATCGCCTTCATGCCCTTCTCCCCGCGGTCGTGCAGGTGGATGTCGACCCCGACGCCGTGGCGTTCCGCGATGCCGAACACGACGTCCAGCTGGTCGTCGAGCGCCTCGTCGAAGCCGATCGGGTCGATGCCGCCGATCATGTCGATCAGACCCTCGCGCGCGGCCCGCTCCAGGAGCGCGGCCGTCCCCGGCGTCCGGATCACCCCGTGCTGCGGGAAGGCCACGATCTGGACGTCGAGCGCGTGGCGCAGCCGCTCCCGGGCCTCGGCCACCCCCTCCACCCCGGCGAGGCCGTACGCCGGGGCGACGTCGGCGTGGGCGCGCATGCCGCGCGTGCCCCGGGACACGGCGTGCGACATCAGGCCGTACGCCCGCTCGGCGACCGGGCGCCGCTGGCTGCGGAACAGTTCCACGTCCTGCGCCACGTAGTCGCCGATGCCGCTCGCCGGCCGCCGCGACACCCAGGAACCGCCCCAGGTCGTCTTGTCGGGGTGGATGTGCGCGTCCACCAGGGACGGCAGCGCGATCCGGCCGCCTCCGTCGACGACCTTCGCGCCGTGCGGCGCCGGGCGGTCGGAGACGCGGCCGTCGACGACCACCAGGTCCCTGGCCCGCGCCGCGCCGAAGGGGCGCACGTCGCGGAAGACGACCGCCCTCGGCCGGTGTCCGGAGGCGCCGGCCGCCGCGGCCCCGGCGGTGGCCGGGGCGGCCGCCTGCGCGGGCCCCGCCGCGGCGGCCCCGGTGGCGGTGGCTCCGGCCAGTGCCGCGGCCCCCGCCAGCATCGTCCGGCGCGACAGCGCGCCGGCGGAGGGTGCGGACGAGGGCGGGGACGCCGGGGTGGACGACGACTGCATGGGGAACTCCTTCTCGGGAACGGGGTGCTGCGCGTGATACGGGTGCCGTGACGGGTGCCGCGTGCGCCGTGACGGGCGCGGGGCGGGGCGGGGCGGAGGGCGGCGAGGGGGCGCGCTGGGCGGCCGGGGTGTACGCGAGGGGCGGGCCGTGCTCAGGCCGCGACGCCCGCCCGTACCACCGTCACGGGCCGCTTGAGGACCGACAGGTCGGCGAGCGGGTCGCCCGACAGCAGCAGGGCGTCGCCCGCGAAGCCGCGGGCGAGCCGGCCCACCGAGCCGCCGAGGCCCAGCAGGCGGGCCGCGCCCGTCGTCGCCGTGCGGATCGCGTCGAGCGGTGACAGACCCGCGGAGTGCATCAGTTCGACCTCGCCGCCGATCGGGTCCACCGTTCCGCCGGAGGAGTCGGTGCCCGCCGCCAGCGGCACGCCGAGTTCGTGGGCGGCGAGGACCGCGCGCTTGAGGACCGGCAGATAGGTGCGGCCGCGCTCGGCGAGGACCGGGTCGGGTGACTCCGCCAGGCCGGCGACGGCGGTGAGGGTCGGGGTGAAGTACGTTCCCCGGCGCCGCATCTCGCGCAGGGTGCGCTCGCCGACGAACGCGCCGTGCTCCAGGGAGCGGATGCCCGCCATGACGGCGTCGTGGCAGCCCTGCTCGCTGTAGCTGTGGCAGAGGACACCGCGACCGCCCCGGCGGGCCGCCGCGACGATCTCCGCGAGCTGCTCGCGCGAGTAGACCTGGGTGAGCGGGTCCTGCTCCGGGAGCCCGGCGCGTTCGTTGACCCGGGTCTTGACGACGTCCGCGCCCCGCGCGAGGTTCACCTCCACGACCCGTCGCAGGGCCTCCGCCGAGCGCACCCCGCCCTTGAGGCGGGCCAGCGGGGTCAGGTCCGGGTCGGCGAGCACGGTGTCGCCGAGGTCCGGGGTGACGAACACTCCGGCGGCCCGGAGCCGCGGCGCGAGGGCGGGGCTGTGCCGGGCGAGTTCGCGGACGGCGATGTCCTGGTAGAACGAGGTCGATCCGCTGCGCGCGCTCGTCGCGCCCCGGAGGACCGCGTCGCGTGCCTCCGCCGCGGTGCTGAGGTGGATGTGGGCGTCCACCAGGCCCGGCAGGATCCAGCGGCCGTGCGCGTCGAGCGTCTCGACGCCCTGCGGCACGGTGACGGCGCCCCGGGGGCCGGCCGCCCGGACGGTGCCGTCCTCGATGACGACGACGGCGTCCTCGGTGACCTCGCCGGTCGCCGGGTCCAGGAGGGTGCCGCCCCGGATCACCAGACGACCGGCGCGTGGCGGCGCGCCGGGGGCCCGGCGCCCCGCCCCGGAGGCGGGGCCGTCGGCGGCGGTCGCCCGTCCCGCCGCGGCCACGGTGCCGGCGAGGGCGGCCGCTCCGGCGAGGACGCCGCGGCGGGTCACCGCGGGGGAGGGCGGGGGGATGGCTTCGACGCACATGGGTGCTCCTTGGGGGAGTGGTCGAGGGCTTCCCCGTTTTGTATACCAAGCTGAAGGCGGCGGACAAGGGAGAGAGGTGAAGGAATCGGAGACACGCATTCCATGCGTCTTTCATCCGTTATGGAGCAGCAGGAGTGCATGATCGCGCGGTCCTGGTATACGAATGGCGCGCCGGCTGCCCGCGCCGCCGGCCCCGCCGCGCCGCCGACTGCCGAGCGCGGGCCGTCGCCCGCCGGACGGCCGCCAGTCGGGTGCAGGCCGCCCCCTCAGGCGTCGCCGAACAGTGACCGCAGGGCGACCGCCCGGCTGTCCCGCACGTGAAGCAGCGTGCTCGCCGCGGCCGCCTCGGCGTCCCCGGCGGCGATGTGCCGGTACATCTCGGCGTGCTGGGCCCTCATGTGCGCCGGCTCCTCGCGCAGGCCGAACACCAGGCGCAGCTGCCAGCTGAGCTGCTCCATGGTGCGCGCCAGCAGCGGATTGCCCGCCATGGCGACCATGCTCTCGTGGAAGGCGGTGTGGGCGGCCACCTCCCGCGTCGCCTCGTCCGCGGCCGCCGCCCGCTCGGCCTGGTGCAGCGTCGCCTCCAGGGCGGCGAGCCCCTCGGTGTCGCCCCCCGTGCGCGCCCGCGCCGCGAGCCGGGACGCCTGCACGGTGAGCGGCTCCCAGACCTCGTACAGGTGCTCCACGTCGGCGCGTTCCAGCCGGCGGACACGAACCCCGCTGTGCGGGAGCAGCTCCAGGAGACCCTCGGAGACCAGGGCGCGCAGCGCCTCGCGCACCGGCACGCGTGACATGCCGAGCTCCTCCGCGACCTCGCGCTCCACCAGACGGGCGCCCTGGGCGTACCGCCGGTCCACGATGCGCTGGAGGACCGCCTCACGCGCGCGCGTGCCCATCGGGACCCCGGCCTGGCCGCCGGCCCTGCCGTCCGGGGTCGCGGCCGTCGAGTCGGCCCGTCGTCCGTCCGTCACCCGTGCCGCCCTCTTCCCTGCTCCGCCGTGCCCGCCCGTCCCCGCGTGCGGGTGTCCGGGGCGAGGATACGACGCCCCGGAGCCGTCCCCGGCAACGCGCGTCGCTCACCGGCCGGGCCGTCGGGGTCTGTTGGTCCCCGCTGTTCGGCCCCGGCTGTGGTACTGCCTTACAGAGACATCGTCAGGTTTGGGCTGAAATGCCGCTCTTCCCGTGAAAGGTGTGATCTGTGTCGCAGGAAGACCAGGAGCCGGACGGCCGCCGAACAGGCGCCGAGCCGGGCGGGCGGGAGACGTTGCCGGTGACGGCCGACCTCCCGGGCCACCCCTCCGAACACCAGCGCGCCCGTACCGACCGGATCGTGTTCGGTGTCACCGCCGTCCTGACCGTGGCGTTCGTCGTCTGGGGCGCCACCGCCACCGACAGTCTGGAGAGCGTGTCGAGCGACCTCCTCGACGGACTGATCCGCAACGGCGGCTGGGCGTTCATGCTCGCCGCGTCCGGCTTCGTCGTGTTCGCGCTCTGGCTGGCCGTCAGCCGGTACGGCCGGATCACGCTGGGCCAGGAGAGCGAGGGCCCGGAGTTCCGCACGGTGTCGTGGATCGCCATGATGTTCAGCGCCGGCATGGGCATCGGGCTGATGTTCTACGGCGTGAGCGAGCCGCTCGCCCACTACGGCACGCCGCCGCCTGGCACCCACCCCGTCGACTCGGCCGAGCGCATGCAGACCGCCATGGCCACCACGCTCTTCCACTGGACGCTCCATCCGTGGGCGATCTACGCGGTCGTCGGACTCGCCATCGCCTACTCCACCTTCCGCAAGCGGCGCCGGCAGACCATCAGCGCGGTGTTCGTCCCGCTGATGGGCGAGCGGGCGGCGTACGGCGGTCCCGGCCGGGTCATCGACATCCTCGCCATCTTCGCCACCCTGTTCGGCTCCGCCGCCTCGCTCGGTCTGGGCGCGCTCCAGATCGGCAGCGGCTTCGAGGAGCTGAACTGGATGGAGAAGACCGGCACCGGACTGCTCGTCGCCATCATCGCCGTCCTGACCGTGGCCTTCGTCTTCTCCGCCATCTCCGGGGTGGAGAAGGGCATCCAGTGGCTCTCCAACATCAACATGGTGCTCGCCGCGGTGCTCGCCGTCTTCGTCTTCATCGCGGGCCCCACCATCATCGTGCTCGACCTGCTGCCGACCTCGATCGCCGCCTACATCGACGACCTCCCGCAGCTCGCCGGGCGGACGGAGGCGACCAGCGGCGCCGAGATCCACGACTGGCTGGGCAGCTGGACCGTCTTCTACTGGGCCTGGTGGATCTCCTGGACGCCCTTCGTCGGCATGTTCATCGCCCGGATCAGCCGGGGCCGCACCATCCGCCAGTTCGTCGGCGGGGTCATCCTGGTGCCCAGCACCGTCAGCCTCGTGTGGTTCGCCATCTTCGGCGGCACGGCGATGAAACTGAGCGAACAGGGCGACCTGGCGGGCGAGACGACGCCGGAGGGGCAGCTCTTCGGCGTGCTCCAGCAGTTCCCGATCACCGGCACGATGAGCCTGCTCGTGATGATCCTCGTCGGCATCTTCTTCGTGTCCGGCGCGGACGCCGCCTCGATCGTCATGGGCACGCTCTCCCAGCGGGGCGCGTTCGAACCGACCCGCCCCGTGGTGGTGTTCTGGGGCGTGGTGACCGGTGCGGTCGCCGCCATCATGCTCCTCATCGGCGACGGCCAGGGCGACGCCCTCGCGGGCCTGCAGAACCTCACGATCCTGGTCGCGGCCCCGTTCGTCCTCGTGATGATCGGCATGTGCGTGGCGCTGATGCGGGACCTCCGCAAGGACCCGCTGATCGTCCGCGGCGAGGTCGGCACCGAGGTCGTCGAACTCGCCGTGATCGCCGGCCACGAGCAGTACGACGGCGACTTCGAACTCCGCATCGGCCCCGGCGGCCAGGACTCCGACACGCCCTGAGCCGCTCCGGCGCGCTCACGCCCTGCCCGCCGCCTTCTGGGTGCGGCGGGACAGGGAGTCGACCACCACCGCGGCCAGCAGCACCGCACCCGTGATCATGAACTGGACGGCGTTGCTCACGCCCATGATGTTCATGCCCGACTGGATGGAGCCGATCACCAGGGCGCCGAGCAGCGCCGACCACACCGTGCCGCGGCCGCCGAAGAGGCTCGTACCGCCGATGACGGCCGCGGCGATCACGTTCATCAGCAGGTTCCCGCCGCCGGAGGTCTGGCTCGCGGACTGGATCTGCCCGGCGAGGAAGAGACCGCCGACCGCCGCCATGGTCCCGGCGATCGAGAAGACCGTCATCCGGATGAACGGCACGCTGATGCCCGCCCTGCGCGCACCCTCGATGTTCCCGCCGACCGCGAAGATCCGGCGGCCGTACGTGGTGCGCCGCAGCACGAAGTCCAGCACCACCAGCAGGACCAGGAAGATCAGGAGCGCGAGCGGCAGCCCCTGGTACTGGTTGAGGATGTACGCGGTGGCGAAGGCGAGCGCGCCGATGACGACCGTCCGCAGCACGATCTCGGAGAGCGGCCGGAACGGCACCCGGGCCGCCCGGCGCCGCTGGGCGTCCAGGAGTGAGGCCGCCAGGAACAGTCCGACCCCCACCGCCGCCGCCACGTACGCGGCGGCAGGGCTGTGGTAGATCGTCGAGTACAGCTTGGAGACGATGCTCTCGCTGGGGATGTTGACCGTGCCGCTGGTGCCGAGGACCTGGAGCATGAGTCCGTTCCAGGCGAGGTTGCCCGCCAGGGTCACCACGAACGCCGGCACCCCCACCTTCGCGAAGAAGAACCCCTGGATGAGCCCGACCGCCGCGCCCCCCGCGATCGCGACGAGCAGCGCGAGCCACTCGTTCATGCCGTTCAGGACGTTGAGCACGGCGAAGATCGCCGCACACAGACCGCTGACCGAGCCGACGGAGAGGTCGATCTCGCCCAGCAGCAGGACGAAGACGATCCCGACGGCGATCATGCCCGTGCCGACGATCTGCTGACTGAGGTCGGACAGGTTCTGCGCCGACAGGAACGTGCTGTTCAGACTGCCGAACACCGTCCAGATGATGATGACGGCGAGCACGACGGGCAGCGAACCCAGTTCGCCGCTGCGCATCCTGCGCCGGAACTCGCCGAGGTACCCCTTGATGCCCTCCTCACGGACGAGGAGCCGGGTGTCGACGGCGGGTACGGCGCCGGGCGCCGGTTCCTGGCTGCCCGCGTCGGGGGAGCCGCCGGAGGGGTCGCGGCCACGGTCGCGTCTCATCGCTCCTCCTCCTGCTCCCGCTTGCGTGCCTGACGGCGGGTGACGGCGCTGTCGGTGGCCCCCGTGATCGCCGAGATGATCTCCTCGGTGGTGGTCGAGCGCTTGTCGAAGAAGCCGTTGTTGCGGCCGAGGCGCATCACCGCGATGCGGTCGGCGACCGCCATCACGTCCACCATGTTGTGGCTGATCAGAATGGTGCCGAGGCCCTGCTCACGGAGCCGTTCGACGAGGTCGAGCACCTCGGCCGTCTGCTCCACCCCCAGGGCGGCGGTGGGCTCGTCCAGGATGACGACCTTCGGCGCGCCGATCAGCGACCGGGCGATCGCCACCGTCTGCCGCTGACCGCCGGAGAGGGAGGCCACGGGGATGCGGACGCTCGGGATGCGGATGGACAGGGTGTCAAGGAGTTCGCGCGCCCGCTGGTCCATGCGGACCTCGTCGAGCACACCGAACCGCCGCAGCTCCCGGCCGAGGAACAGGTTGGCGACGACGTCGAGGTTGTCGCACAGCGCCAGGTCCTGGTAGACGGTGGCGATCCCGAGGTTCTGGGCGTCGTGCGGCCGGCCGATGGAGACCGGCCGCCCCTCCCAGGTGATGACCCCCTCGTCGGGCGGGTTCACCCCGGCGATCGACTTGACCGCGGTCGACTTGCCGGCGCCGTTGTCGCCGACCAGCGCGACCACCTCACCGGGATGGACGTCCAGGTCGAAGTCCTTCAGGGCCTGGACCGCGCCGAACCGCTTGGAGATCCCCCTCAGGGAGAGCACGGGTGGCTCCGGCAAGGGAACCGCCTCCTCCGCTCGCCCGGCCGCGCGGACCGCCCCGCCCCACGGGGCGGAGGGACCGCGCGCCGGGATGGAACGCCCGGGACCGGAGGGTCCGGGGCGGACCTGCCGTGCGCCCGGGCGGAAAGCTGCGCGCCGGGACGGAATCGCCGCGCGCGGCTACTGGAGACCGGCCTCCTTGCAGGCGGCGGCGTACGTCGGGGTGCAGATCTCCTGAACCGTGTACAGGCCGTCCTTGACGACGGTGTCCTTGATGTTGGTCTTGTCGACCACGACCGGCGTCAGCAGGTTGGCCGGGACCTTCTGGCCGCTCCCGCTGGTGACGGTGGTGGGGACCAGGTCGGCCGGCAGGGGCTTGCCCTCGGCGAAGTCGACCGCCATCGTGGCGGCGATGTCCGCCTCCGGCTTGTACGGCTTCATGACCGTGATCGTCTGGGTGCCCAGCAGGATCCGCTGGATCGCGTCGAGCTGGGCGTCCTGGCCGGTCAGCGGCACGTTCATGCCCGCCGCCTTCAGGGCGGTCGCGATGCCCGCGGCCAGTCCGTCGTTGGCCGAGTAGACACCGACGATCTTGTCCTTGCCCAGGGCGCTGATCGCGCCGGACATCTGCTGGTTGGCGTTGTTCGGGTCCCAGTTCGGTGTGTCGTACTCCTTGCCGATCTTCACCTTGCCGTCCAGGACCGAGTGCGCGCCGGCCTTGAACTCCGCCGCGTTCGGGTCCGTCGGCGACCCGTTGTGCATCACGATCTCGCCGCTCCCGGCCTTGTCGCCGAGGGCGTCGAGGAGCGCCTGGCCCTGCAGTTCGCCCACCTTGCGGTTGTCGTACGAGACGTACGAGTCGACCGGGCCCTGCGCGAGGCGGTCGTAGGCGACGACCTTCACGCCCGCGTCGTGGGCCTTCTGCACCGACGACTGGATCGACTTGGCGTCCACGGCGTCCAGGATGAGGACCTTGTCGCCCTTGGCGAGCGCCGTGTTCACCTGCTGCTGCTGGGTCGTCGCGCTCTCGGCGGCGTTGTAGTAGTCGATCTGGGCGTCCGGTGCCAGTTCCTTGATCTTGGCCTCGATGTACGGCCGGTCGAACTTCTCGTACCGCGTGGTCTTGCTCTCCGGCAGCAGCAGACCGATCCGCACGTCCTGCCGCTGCGCCGACTCCGCGCCGGGCTGGGCCGCCCCGCTGGTCGCCACCGCGCCCAGACAGAGGGCGGTGGCCCCGGCGAGGGCTATCGCGCCCCGCAATCTACGGGTCATGGGAGGCTCCTTCCGTACTCCGCCCTCCCGCCGCCTGATGAACGCGGGACGGAGGATGCACATGTGGCCTATATATCGACATTAGCGTCAAGCCGGGGTCCGGCAAGCGGGTGAAGCCGTTCCCGGGCCGCCCCCGGGATGCGGCATCCTGGCGGCATGCCGACCCCGCAGACTCTCAGCTCCCGTGACCCGCTGGCAACAGCCGTCACGGAGGCCGTCGTCACCGGCGACCTCGCCACCCTGCGGGCACTGCTCGCCGCGCATCCCGGACTCGCCACCGCGCGGATCGCCGAGGACCGCCCGGGCCGCGGCCCCGGCGAACGGAGCCTGCTGCACATCGCCGCCGACTGGCCCGGCCACCGGCCGCGCGGCCCGGAGACCGTCGCCCTCCTCGTCGAGGCCGGCGCCGATCCCGACGCCCGTTTCGCGGGCGCCCACCGGGAGACCCCTCTCCACTGGGCGGCGAGCAACGACGACGTGCCCATGATCGACGCGCTCCTCGCCGCCGGAGCCGACATCGAGGCCGGCGGAGCGGTCGTCGCCGACGGAACCCCGCTGACCGACGCCCGCGCCTTCGGACAGTGGCGCGCCGCCCGCCGACTGCTCGAGCACGGCGCCCGCCCCACCTTCCAGGACGCCGCGGCACTCGGCCTCCCCGACCTGGTGGAGGCCCGGCTCGCCGCCCGCCCCGCCCCGTCGCCCGACGAGATCGACATGGCCTTCTGGGGCGCCTGCCAGGGCGACCGGCCCGACGTCGCCGCCCGCCTGCTCGACGCCGGCGCGGACATCGACCGGATCGGCTGGGACGGCCTCACCCCGCTCGACGTCGCCCGGGCCCGGAACGCCGGGGAGACCACCGCCTGGCTGCTGGCACGAGGCGCCCGGACGGCCGCGCAGCGGGCGGCGGCGGACGGCGCCTGAGCACCGGGACCGGCGCCCAGGGCGTCAGTACACGTCCCGCACGTACCGCCGGTCGGCGGCGAGCCGCTTGACGTACGCCGCCGCCTCCGCCTCGTCCATGCCCCCGTGCGCGACGGCGATGTCGCGGAGCGCGCGGTCCACGTCCTTCGCCATCCGGGCCGCGTCGCCGCAGACGTAGAAGTGGGCGCCGGACCGGAGCCACGACCAGAGCTGCGGTCCGTGCTCCCGCATCCGGTCCTGCACGTAGACCTTGGCGCGCTGGTCCCGGGAGAAGGCGGTGTCGAGGCGGTCGAGCGTGCCGTCGGCCAGCAGGGCGGTGAGCTCCTCCTCGTAGTAGAAGTCCGTGGCCCGGTGCTGCTCGCCGAAGAAGAGCCAGTTCGGGGCCCGGTGGCCGAGCGCGCGGCGCTCGTCGAGGAAGCCGAGGAAGGGCGCCACACCGGTGCCGGGCCCCACCATCACCATCGGCGTCGACGGGTCGGCGGGCGGCCGGAAGTGCGGGGCGCGCCGGATGTACACGGGGACCGCGGCACCGGAGTCGGCGTCCGCCAGGAACGGCGAGCAGACACCCTTGCGAGGACGCCCGCGGCGGTTCTCGTAGCGGACCACCGAGACGGTGACGGACACCCGGTGCGGGTCGGTGAGCGGACTGGAGGAGATCGAGTACAGCCGGGGCGCGAGCCGCCCCAGGACCTCGGCCCACTCCTGCGCGCCGGTGCGGACGGGGTGTTCGGCGAGGACGTCCACGGCCTGCCGGCCCCAGGCCCAGCGGGCGAGACCGTCCTTGTTGTCGGGCCGCAGGAGCCGCTTGAGCTCGCGGTCGCCGGTCCGCTCGGCGACGAAGGCGAGGAGGGCGGGCGTGGCGCGGGTGATGTCGAGGTGCCGGTGGAGCGCCTCGCCGAAGGCGACCGTCCCCCGGTCGCGCAGGTCCACCGGGGACCCCGCGTCGAGACCGGTGACGGCCAGCCATTCGGCCACCAGATCCGGGCAGTTGACGGGCTGCACGCCGAGCGCGTCCCCGCTCTCGTACCCGAGGGGCGCCCCGTGCTCCCGGGTGTCGAAGGTGAACCGCCGGACCTCCTTGCCCGCCCCCGGCAGGCTGAGCAGCCGGTTCCCGACGAGGCGGGCGGGAATGCTCGCCGGGCCGGACCGCCGGGGCGCGGCGGACGACGGGACGGCCCCCGGGACGACGGCGGACGGGGCGGGCGCCGGCGTCCCCTGCCCGCCCGCGAGCCCGGCCAGGACCTGGTCGAGCCAGGCCAGGGCGGAGGCCTCGTAGTCGGGTTCGCAGTCGGTACGCGGTGCCAGGCGGACCCCGCCCAGCTCGTCCAGCCGCCGGTCGAGGCGCCGCCCGTGCCCGCAGAAGTCGCCGTACGAGGAGTCCCCGAGGGCCAGGACGGCGAAGCGGCGGCCGTCGAGGCGCGGCGTGTCGGGGGCGGTCAGCGCGTCCCAGAACCCGGAGCCGTTGTCCGGCGCGTCGCCGTCCCCGAAGGTGCTGGTGATCAGCAGCAGGTCGGCGGCGGGCGGCAGCGCCCCGAGGACGGTCCCGTCCATGCCCGCGAGCGCGGCCCGGTGGCCCGCCGACACGAGCCGCTCCGTGGCGGCCGCCGCGAAGTCCTCGGCGTTGCCGGTCTGCGAGGCCCACAGGACGACGACCTCCCGGCCCGCCGCGGCACCTGCGCCGACGGCGGGAGCGGGCGACGGCACGCGGGAGTACAGGCCGGCCAGCACCCCGTTCGCCCACCGGGCGCGGTCCTCGCGGAAGGGCGCGCCGGCCGGCAGCACCGGCACCCCGGGCGCGCCCGACTCCAGCCCGGCGAGGAAGCCGACGAGGTACTGCCGCTCCTCGGCGGAGAGGACGGGCGGCGGGGCGGTGTCGAGGCCGAAGGCGGCCGCGGGCCCGGGAGGCAGGACGCCGCTCGGGACGGCCGCCGGCGGGGCAGCGGGGGCCTCCCGGGCGACCGGCGCGGGAAGCACGGCCCGGACCGGCGCGGGAAGCACGGACCCGACCCGCACCGGGGCCGCCGTCCGGGTCAGGGCCACCGCGCACACCTTCAGCTCGGGCTGGAAGGAGAGCGGGTCGACGGCGTCGTGGGTGACGGCGTTGACACACAGGTCCTCGCCGAAGAGGTCGTTCCAGTGGAACGGCGCGAAGCAGCTGCCCGGCGCCACGCGGTCGGTGACCACGGCGGGCAGGACGGCCTTCCCGCGCCGCGAGGCGATCTCCACCGCGTCGCCCTCCGCGATCCCGAGCCGCGCGGCGTCCCCCGGGTGCAGCTCGACGAACGGCGCCGGGTTCAGCCGGTTCAGCCGGGCGACCCTGCCGGTCTTGGTGAGGGTGTGCCACTGGTGCTGGAGCCGGCCGGTGTTGAGGACGAACGGGAAGACGTCGTCCGGCATCTCGGCCGGGTCGACGTGCGGACGGGCGTGGAAGACGGCCCGGCCGCTGGGGGTCGGGAACACCGGCCCCGTGCCGGGCCCGTCGCCGTTCCCCCCGACGTACCTGATCGGGTTCCGCGCGGGGCCTCCGCTCGCGGCCGGCCACTGGACGGGGGTGGTGCGCAGCCGCTCGTACGACACTCCGCTCAGGTCGTAGCCGGTCCTGGGGTTCCCGGCGCGCCGGATCTCCTCGAAGACCTCCTCGGCGCTGTCGTACGCGAACGCCTTCTCATAGCCCATCGCGCAGGCGATGCGGGCGATGATCAGCCAGTCCGGGAGCGCCTCCCCGGGCGGGTCGACCGCCGGCCGGGCGAGGGTGAGGTTCCGCTCGCTGTTGATCAGGACGCCCTCGGTCTCGGTCCACAGGGCGGCGGGCAGCACCACGTCCGCGTACGCGTTGGTCTCGGTGTCGGCGAACGCGTCCTGGGTGACGACGAGTTCGGCGGCCCGCAGGCCCTCGACGACGGTGGCGCGGTTGCCGACGGAGGCGACCGGGTTGGTGCAGATGATCCAGCAGGCCTTGATCTCGCCGTCCGCCATGCGACGGAAGAGGTCGACGGTGCCCTGACCCGAGCCGTCCTCGCGGATCGTGCCGGGCGGGAGGTCCCAGAGCTCCTCGGTGAAGGCGCGGTCCTCGGCCACCAGGACCGAGCGCTGGCCGGGGAGGCCGGGGCCCATGTAGCCCATCTCGCGGCCGCCCATGGCGTTGGGCTGGCCGGTCAGCGAGAAGGGGCCCGACCCGGGACGGCAGATCGCACCGGTCGCCAGGTGCAGGTTGACCAGGGCGTTGGTGTTCCAGGTGCCGTGGGTCGACTGGTTCAGCCCCATGGTCCAGCAGCTGGTCCATTCGCCCGCCGCGCCGATCCACTCGGCGGCGGTGCGGAGGTCGGCCTCGGGTATGCCGGTGACGCGGGCGACGGCGGCCGGCGGGTAGTCGGCGAGGAACGCGGGCATCGCCTCCCAGCCCTCGGTGTGCGCGGCGATGAACGCGGGGTCGGTGCGGCCGTTCTCGTGCAGCAGGTGCAGGAGCCCGTTGAGCAGGGCGAGGTCGGTGCCGGGCCGGACGCGCAGGAACAGGTCCGCCTTCTCGGCGGTGGCGGTGCGGCGCGGGTCGACGACGATCAGCTTCGCGCCGGCCTTGACCCGCTCCATCAGGCGGAGGAACAGGACGGGGTGGCAGTCGGCCATGTTGGAGCCGATGACGAGGAAGACGTCGGCCAGGTCGAGGTCGTCGTACGAGCCGGGCGGGCCGTCGGCCCCGAGGGACAGTTTGTAGCCGGTGCCGGCGCTCGCCATGCAGAGCCGCGAGTTGGACTCGATCCGGTTGGTGCCGATGAACCCCTTGGCGAGTTTGTTGGCGAGGTACTGGGCCTCCAGGCTCATCTGGCCGGACACGTACAGCGCGAAGGCGTCGGGCCCGTGCTCGTCGACGATCGCGCGCAGCCGGCGGGCGGTCTCGACGAGGGTCCGCCCGGTGTCGGCGGGGACGGGGTCGGCACCGCGCTCCTCGCGGACGAGCGCGGTGGTCAGCCGTCCGGGGGCGGCGAGCAGGTCGGCGGTCGTGGCGCCCTTGGTGCACAGGCGTCCGCGGTTGGCGGGGTGGTCCGGGTCGCCGCTCGCCCTGAGGACGGTGCGGCGTCCGTCGGGTCCGGCGCCGATGTCGAGGAGCAGGCCGCACCCCACGCCGCAGTACGAGCAGACGGTCCGGATCCGGTCGGGCGTACCTGCCGTACCGCCCCCGGGGGTCGGCGTGTCCTGTCGGGTCACCGGGGCGCCTCTCTGTGGAACCGTTCGAGCCCCGACCGTACGCACGAGCGATGACACCCGTGTCACCCGGGCCGATCTCGGCCCGTAACACCGGTCGCACAGCGGCACCGGGCGCGGTGTGAGGACTCCGGCGCACGGCGTCAGGGGGCGGTGGCGCCCCCGGCGGCCCCGGGCGCGCCGGGTGCGTCGGTGGCGCGCAGCAGCCTCAGGAAGGCCTTGAGCCCGGTGATGATCTCCTCGTTGTCGGTGAGGCGGTTCACCGTCGACTCGAACTCCCGCGCCAGCGCGGCGATCCTCCGGTCGGTCTCGTCGGCCCGCTGGTGCGCGGAGAGCGCGACGGCGTCCACCGTGCGGCGCAGCTCGGCCAGGGCCCGGTACTGCTCCTCCGTCCTCTCCTCCATGGCCGTCGCACCGCCCTCCAGGGCGGCGACCCGCCCGGTCAGGGCCACCACGTCGTCGCGCGGGAACGTCACGTCCTCCAGGAGCACCCCGAGGCGGCCGCGCAGCTGCCCGAAGTACGCCCCGGCCGGCCGGAAGAAGGTGCTGAGGAGAAAGAACCCGGCGAACCAGTGGCCCGCCGCGCGGCCGGTCGCCGCGGCCACGGCGAGCGCCGCGCCGGCCGTCACCACGTGCCCGGCGACGGCGAGCCGCAGCATCCCGCGGGCGATGCGCCGCGCCTCGGCGTCCCGCTCCCCGGGGACGTCGATGCCCTTGCCGCGGCTGATCGCGATCTCGGCGAGGACCGAGTGGGCCCGGAAGTACAGGTTCCACGGCAGGGTGAGGAGCAGCAGGAGCCAGAGCAGCCCGAGGACGCCCGCTCCCACGGCGAGCACCGTACCGGGCGGCGCTCCCACCGCGTACGCCAGCACCAGTGCGCCGACCGCGCAGCCCGCCGCCAGGAAGACCCCCACGACCTTGCTCATGCCGCCCCCTCCGAGCCCGTCCGCATCCGGCGCCATCGTCCCGCCGGACCCCGGCCCCGGCCATGAGTACGTGTACTCAGATCGGGGCGCGGAGCCGTCCACGGCGGTGCGGGGGACGGCGGGTCGGCGGGACGGCGGGGGACGGCGCGGGCGGACGGACGGCGGCGGTCGGACGGCGGCGGGCGGACGGGGTCAGCTGATCGCGAGCGGGTCCCCGGGCGCGAGCGCGGCCGCGATCCGCTCGGCGACCACCTCGGCCTGGTTGCCCTCGGGGGTGGTGGCCGTCTGCGTCGCCGAGACCGCGATGGCGAGCCGCTCGGACGGGAGGTACGCCTGGATGGCCGCGTACCCGGAGAACGACGGGTTCTGCACGATCCACCCGTTGACCACGATGACCCCGAGACCGAAGTGCTTGGCCTCGGTCTGCTTGAGGCAGATCGTGGCGGGGCAGGTGGCGGATTCGCCGCCGAGACCGACGGTGCCCGGGTCGAGCAGGGTGCGGTACGAGCGGGGCGAGAGGAGCTCGCCGGCGCCGATGGCCTGCGCCGAGCGGGCCAGGTCGCAGATGTCGGTGGTGATGACCGCGCCCGGGGCGGTCGTCCACGACGGGTTCCAGAACGTGGACTCCTCGTACAGACCGCGGTCCGAGGTGAAGGCGTGCAGGACCGGGCTCGGGATGTCGGGCGTGAAGTTGTTCCGGGTGTTCCGGAGCTCCAGCGGACCGGTGACCTTCTCCCTCACCAGCCGGTCGATCCGCACGCCCGTGATCTTCTCCAGGGCCTCGACCAGGTAGACGTAGTTGGCGTGCGAGTAGCTCCAGCTCGTGCCCGGCTCGTACCAGAAGGAGTGGCGGAGCGGGAACGCGACCAGCTCCTCGGGGGTCCAGGCCTTGAACGGGTGGGTCCCCAGCTCCGCGCCGAACGCGGGGTCGGTGACGTAGTCGTGGAGGCCCGTGGTGTTGGACGCCAGCATGCGCAGGGTGATCCGGTCCGCCTGGGGCAGGTCGGGCAGCCAGCGCTCGACGGTGTCGTCGAGCCGGACGCGCCGCTCCTCGACCAGCCTGAGGAGGGCCGTCCCGATGTGGGCGAAGGCCACGGAGCCGGCCCGGAAGTGCATCGCGGGCTCGGCCGGGACGCCGGTCATGGACTCGCCGAGCGCGTCCGTGAGGACCTCGCGACCGTCGACCGTGACCCGCACCTGTACGGCGTTGAGCCGGAGGTCCTCCTTGGCCTGCCGGGTGATCTCCAGGACCCTTCGTCCCTGGCCGCCGAGGTGGCCCGGGGTCCGCACGCAGTCGGAGCCGCGGCCGCCGGGACTCCCGGCGGCCGCGGGGGCGACGGCCGCCGTCTGGGCGGCGAGGGCGAGGACGGCGGCGCAGAGCAGGGCCCTGCGGAACCGCGCGCGCGTGCGCGGGAAGTGGGGGGTGTGCGTCATGTCCCGCACTATCTCGGGGCGAGGGGGCGGCCCGAGGGGGAACACTCCGCGGACCGCGCGAGTACCGCCCGTGTGGGGCAGACGACGGCCCCGTCCGGCCGGGTCCCGGTCCGGAGGCGGCCGTCGCGGCGCGCGGCCGGGCGGTCAGGCGGTGGTGCCGTCGCGCGGCGGCGGCGGGCCCTCCGCCCGCACCGCGCGGACCACGACCACGATCACGCAGAAGGCGATGAGCATCTCGGCCCAGAAGAAGGCCAGGTAGTCCAGGAGGCTGCCGATGGGCGGCGCTCCCGGGGCGGTGTTGCGGAAGGCGGCCAGGGCGAACAGGGTGGCCGCCATCCAGCCGAGCGCGGGCCAGGTCAGGCCCATGCGCCGCCGTACGAGGTGCCGGCCGCCCAGGAGGACGGCGACGGCGAGGGCCCACATCGCCAGCATCATGAAGACCGAGAAGACGAGGACGCTGCGGGAGCGCGCCACCTCCGCGGTGAACACGGCCGCGCCCTTGATCTCCGCGGTGTCGACGGCGAGGGAGAACAGGGCGTCCCGGTTGGTGAGCGTCATGCGGACGGGGACGGGCTCGCCGCCCTGCACGGCGCCGAACTCCATGTCCGCGTCGTACACGTCGAAGGGGTAGTCCGTGATCGGTCCGCCGGTCAGGGCGACCGGCACGTCGACCGTGGCGATCCTGCTGTGCGCGGGGAAGCCGAGGTCCCCCCGCACGGACGAGGAGGTCTGGAGGGTCAGGTTCTCGGCGGGGGAGATGCCGCCCGCCTCCGCGAGCGCCCCGCGGGGCGTGACGAGCAGGCGCAGGACCAGCTCCCGGCCGGCGGCGTCGACGCGCTGGACGGAGGCGTCGATGTCGATCCGGTCGGGGGCCTGTCCTCCGGCGGTGTAGCGGGTGTCCAGGTCCTGGCGCTCGCCGAACTGGAGCCAGAGGCCGCAGAGGGTGGCCGCCGCGACGGCCAGGAGGACGAGCCCGGCGCTCAGCGGCCCGCCGGGGGGCCGTGGTTGACGTCGCTTCGTGGACACGGACGGGCTCCAGGGGGAGACGGGAGACGGGGGACGGCGGGCGGGGGAGAGGAGGAGGTCAGGCGGCGGGCCTGCCCGGCTGGTCGTGCGTCGCGCAGTGGATGCCGCCGCCGCCCGAGGCGATGGTGTCGATCTGCACCTGGACGACCTCGCGGTCGGGGAACTGGTCCTGGAGGATGCCCCGGGCGCGGTCGTCGGCGGTCCGGTCGCCGAACCGGGGCATGAAGACCGAGCCGTTGGCGACGTAGAAGTTGGCGTACGTCGAGACGAAGTCGTCGCCCTCGCCGGTGATCCGGTCGAGGTCGGGCTGCGGGAGGTCGATGATCTCGAAGCGCCGGCCGCGGGCGTCGGTGGCCCGGCTGAGGACCGAGCGGGCCTGGTCGGCCGAGCGGGACCAGGAGTCCGGGGGAGTGCCGGGGAAGGCCTGGTCGAGCAGGACGACGCCGGGGGCGGTGAAGCGGACGAGGCTGTCGACGTGGGCGTCGGTGATGTCCTCGCCGCGGACGCCCGCGAGCCAGACCACCTTCTCGACGCCGAGGGTCTCGATGAGCTCGTCCTCGATCTGGTCCCGGGTCTTCCCCCGGTTGCGGTTGTCGTTGACGATCGAGCTCTCGGTGACGAGGAGCGTGCCCTCGCCGTCGGTCTCGAAGGAGCCGCCCTCGGCGACGAGGGGGGCCACCTCGCGGGGGATGCCGTACTTACGGAGCAGCAGCCGGCCCACCTGCGCGTCGTTGGTGTGCTCCTGCTTGCCGCCCCAGCCGTTGAAGTTGAAGTCGATCCCGACGAGCTCGTCCCCGTCCTCCACGAAGACGGGCACGGTGTCGCGGGCCCACAGGTCGTCGACCGGCATCGCGATCACCTCGACCTGGGAGCCGCAGGCCCGCTGGGCCGCGGCGACCTGGGCCGGGCGGGCCATCATGACGACGGCCTCGTACGCGGAGACGGCCCGCGCGATGCGGGCGATGTCCTCCCGGACGGACGGGAGCTCGTCCCCCCAGACGGAGGCGAGCGCGGGCCAGGACATGAAGGTGCGGGTGTGGCTGTCCCACTCGGCGCCGAAGCGGCGCTCGCCGCCCGCGGCGGAGGGGCGGGTGGAGCCGGTGGCCGGGCCGGTGGTGGCGCCGGCGGCACCGGCGGGGGTGGAGTCACCGGGGCCGCAGCCCGCGGCGCCGAAGGCGAGGGTGCCGCCGACGGCGGCGAAGGAGAGCAGGGCCGTGCGGCGGGTGAGGACGGGATGGGACACGCTGTGCTCCGTTCATGGGCTGGCGAGAGTATCCGGCGGTGGCGGGCGGATCGTGGTGAAACGCGCCGCATGCCGGATTCGCGGGCCTGGGCTGCGCACGGGCGCCCGGAGGGTTGCGGGGCCGGCGGCCCGGACGTGCGTGGGGGCGGGCCGTGCCGCCACTCTGGCACTGACTGGATTTTCAGTCAAGCTCAGGCGGGGCATGGCGGACTTGGGCAGTGCAGATCGCGAGAGGGTGCGGAGCCGCTCTCAGGGCTCCCCTGAGCGGTCGAATCTGAAAAGAAGGTCAACCGGTGGGCCGGGGTGCGGCCGCCCTCGCCCCGGACCGTCCCGTGCGACGCCCCCGGTCGGCACCCCGCCTCGCGGACCTCGGCCTCAGGACCCGGTCAGGGGAGCCGATAGGGTTCGGGGCATGTCGTCTCGCAGTACTCAGATCCTGGAAGCCGCCGCCCGGGTGATCGCCCGGCGCGGTGTGCGCGGCCTGCGCGTGGAGGAACTGGCCGCGGAGGCCGGTGTCTCCACCGGCCTCATCTACTACCACTTCAAGGACCGGACCGGGATCCTGCGGCACACGCTGGAGTTCATCAACGACCGCGCCGAGCGGTACACCAACCAGCGCGACCCCGACGCCGAACCGCTCGGCCCGCGCGAGGAGCTCGACGAGGTCCTCCTCCTGGAGCTCCAGGACATCCCCGAGGTGCGGGAGAACAGCTCGGCCTGGGGCGAACTGCGGGCCAGCGCCGTCTTCGACCCGATCCTGCGCGAGGACCTCGCCCGGGCCACCCTGGTCTGGGTGCAGGAGGTCGCCGCCCTCCTGGGACAGGTCCAGCCGATGGCCCCGGCGGCCGCCCTCGCCGCCGCCGCGGAGCGGCTGACCGCCCTCCTGGAGGGCCTCAGCATGCGCTGGCTGAGCGGCGGCATCGGAATCGAGCACGCGCGCACCCTGCTGCGCGAGGCCATCGCCGTCGAGCTGGCCTCACTCGCCCGCCCGTAAAGGGGAGGACGACCGGAATCCCGACCGCCGGGGTCGCGCGTCCGCGCACCCGGCGGTCGTCGTCGTACGCCCGTCGAGGGGATCACCGAGTCGCGAGGGCGGACATATCGGGACACGATGACACTTCACGGCCCCTTCTCCCAGGAGGCGGGAATGGCTGAACTGATCGTCATCGGGTACGACGACCCCCGGGTGGCCGAGCAGGCGTACGACACGGTGCACGCGCTGCAGCGCGACTACGTCGTGCACCTCAACGGCCTCGCGATCGTGTCCGTCGACGCCGACGGCGCCACCCACGTCGACACCGACAGCCGTGTCGTCGGCGTCTCGGCCGCCTCCGGCGCCCTGTGGGGAGCCATCTTCGGCCTGCTCTTCCTCTTCCCCGGCCTGGGGCTCCTGACCGGGGCCGCCCTCGGCGGCCTCGTCGGGAAGATCAGCAAGTCCGGGGTCGACGACCGGTTCCGCCAACAGGTGGAGGACCTCCTCAAGCCCGGTTCGGCGGCGCTCGTGATCATGGCCTCGAAGGTCACCGACGACAAGTTCACCGTGGCCATGCGGCCGCACGGCGGCACCGTCCTCAAGACCTCGCTCAGCGACGCCGACGAGCGGGAACTGGCCGAGCAGCTCGCCGGACCCGGATAGGGCCCGGCCCCTCCCCGCTCCGCCCGTCCCGCAGAACCGCCTGAACCCGCCAGGAAGGCCTCCCCATGGACCCCGCGCTCAGCAGCGACGTACTGGCGAAACTGCGCCAGCCCCGCCCGTACCCCGCCGTGTCCCTCGCGATGCCGACGCACCGCCGCGAGCCGGACAACGCCCAGGACCCCGTACGGCTCCGCAACCTGGTGGCCGCGGCGGAGAAGGCGATCCAGGAGGACCCGGCGATCCCCCGCGAGCGGCGCGCCGACGTCATGGACCAGCTGCACCGCGCGGTGGCCGAGACCGACCTCGCCCACGCCGAGGACGGCCTGGTCCTCTTCGCGGCCCCGGGCGAACACCACGTGTGGACCGTCGGCCGGTCGGTCCCCGAACGCGTCGTCCTCGCCGACACCTTCCTCACCCGCAACCTCGTCGCCGGCCACGCCGCCGAACAGCCCTCCTGGGCGCTCGCGGTCTCGGCCGACCGCGTCTCGCTCTGGAGCGGCAGCCCCGAACGGTTCACCGAGCACACGGGCAACGGCTTCCCGCTCACCCGCGGCCTCGACGACCCGGACGCGGAGCGCAAGGAGCGCATCGGCGATCTGCCGAGCACCTTCCAGGACGAGGCCACCCGCCAGTTCCTGCGCGAGGCCCACACGGCCCTGCGCGCCGTCCTCGCCTTCGCCCCCCGGCCGCTCTACGTGCTCGGCGAACCCGCCGCCGTCGCGCTCCTCGAGGACACCGGGCCGCTCCCGCGGGGCGCCACGACCCTGCACCACGGTGGCCTCGCCAAGGGCCCGGCCGCCGCGGTGCACGAGGCCGTCGAGCCCGCCCGCGCCGCCCGGGAGGCCGCCACGGCCACCACCGTCCTGGCCGAACTCGACGCCGCCCGGGGACGCCGCGAGTTCGCCGGCGGCATCGACGAGGTGTGGCAGGCCGTCAAGGAGGGCCGGATCCGGCTGCTCGCCGTCGAGGACCACTACCGGACCGTCGTACGCGACGAGGGCGGCCACCTGGAACCCGCGGAGCCCGCCGAGCCCGGCACCCGGGACGACATGGTCGACGAGATCGTGGAGCGCGCCCTCGACACCGGCGCCGAGGTCCAGTTCGTCCACGACGACGCCCTGCTCGACATGGGCCGCATCGCCGGAGTCCTCCGGTACTGACCACGCCCCGCGCCGCGGCCGCGCACCGGCGCCACGGCCGACACCCTCCGGACACCGTCCGGCCCCACCACGAACGCCCACGAGAAAGAGGACGGATCCTGTGAACCCCACATCGGAGCGCGGCCGCAGGCCGGTCCGCGCACGCGCGGTGAGCGCGGCCGCGGCCGTCGTCGTCACGGCCCTCGGCGCCGTCGGCCTCGTGTCCTGCGGCAGCGACGACGACACCGGAGGCACCGCCGTCAGTGAGCGCCCCACCGCCCCCGACACGGCCGGTTTCACGGGCGAACTCCCCTCCTCCGTCGCCTCCTCCGGGCAGGCGGCGATCGAGTCGGCCCGCGCGTCCGCGTCCTCCGCGGCGGCCTCCGCCTCCGCACGCGAGGCCGAGCGCAAGGCGTCCATCGGGGCCGAGGCCGAGCGCAGCCGCCAAGAGGCCGAGGAGGAGCTGAAGGACGTGCGGGCCCCGGGGAACGCGGGCGACGAGGTCGCGATGACGGGCAAGCCGCGCGCGGAGACCGGCGGCGTGCTCACCGTCGTCCTGAACATCACCAACACCACCGACGAGGAGGCCTCGTACGCCGTGCAGGTCGACTTCCTCGACCCCTCGGGCAAGGTCGTCGAGACGCAGTTCGTCGGCGAGGAGGACCTCGAACCGGGCGAACGCAGGCAGCCGCTGGTCATCAGCCGCCAGCCGGCCGACCCGGTGCTCACCCCGAAGCTCGTCAAGGCGCAGCGGTACTGACACAGGAGGAGAGCCGCATGTCCGAACTCATCGTCCTCGGCTACGACGACCAGGCCGTCGCGAACCGGGCGTTCGCCGCGGTGCAGGAGCTCGGGGAGAGCGATGCGGTCGAGCTGACCGGACTCGCCGTCGTGTCGGTGGACGAGGACGGCAGGACCCATGTGGACACCCCGGCCCGGCGGAAGGGGGAGACCGCGCTCTCGGCCACCGCCGGCGCCCTCTGGGGCCTGGTCCTCGGCATGATCGTTCTGACGCCGGGGCTCGGCGTCGTGGGTGCCGCCGTGGGCGGGCTCATCGGCAGGCTCAACCGGATGGGCGTCGACAACGCCTTCCGCGACAAGGTCCAGGAGCTGCTGGCGCCCGGCTCGTCCGCCGTCGTGGTGATGGCCTCGCGGCTGGCCGAGGACAGGTTCGCCGCGGCGGTCGAGCCGTTCGGCGGCACCGTGCTCAAGACCACCCTGCCGGAGGAGAGCGAGCGCGAGCTGGCCGAGCAGCTGGCCGGCCCGGACCCGGCCGCCTGACCGGGACCGCCCGGGACGCGCGGGCCGGCCACCGCGCCCTGCCGCCGGCCGGCCGCACGGAACGTCACGGGACCCGGCACCGCGCCGCGGTGCCGGGTCCCGGGCGCGCCGTCAGAAGTCGACCGCGTCCCTGATCAGCGGGCAGGTCATGCAGTGCCCGCCGCCGCGGCCCCGGCCGAGCTCGGCCCCCACGATGGTGATGACCTCGACGCCCGCCTTGCGGAGCAGCGCGTTCGTCTGGGTGTTGCGGTCGTAGGTGAAGACCACGCCGGGTTCGAGGGCGACCGCGTTGTTCCCGCTGTCCCACTGCTGCCGCTCGGAGGCGTACACGTCGCCCCCGGTCTCGATGACCCGCAGCCCGGGCAGTCCCAGGCCCTTCGCCACCACGTCCACGAACGGGGTGGCGCCCTCGTCGGTGATGTCCACGCCCGACGGCTTGCCGCCGGGCCGCAGGGTGAAGGTGTGCACCGAGTCCATGATCGTCGGGTAGAGCGTGACGATGTCCCGGTCGGCGAAGGTGAAGACGGTGTCCAGGTGCATCGCGGAGCGCAGCTTCGGCATCCCCGCGACGATGACCCGGTCGGCCGCGCCGTTCTCGAACAGGGAGGCGGCGACCTGGGTGATGGCCTGGCGCGAGGTCCGCTCGCTCATGCCCATCAGGACGACGCCGTTGCCGACGGGCATGATGTCGCCGCCCTCGAAGGTGGCCTGGCCCCAGTCCCGCTCGGGGTCGCCCCACCAGACGGTCGCGTCCCGGTAGTCGGGGTGGAAGCGGTAGACCGCCTTCATGAGCAGGGTCTCGCCGTGCCGCGCCGGCCAGTAGAGCGGGTTGAGGGTGACGCCGCCGTACAGCCAGCACGTGGTGTCCCGGGTGTAGAGGGTGTTCGGCAGCGGCGGCATCAGGTACTCGCGTACCCCGGTGGCCTCGCGGGCGAGGGAGAGGTACCCCGAGCGGTACGCGTCGGGGAGGTCGGTGGTCGCCAGCCCGCCGATGAGGTACTCGGCCAGGTCGCGGGCCGACACCGAGTCCAGGAAGGCGCGGGTGTCGTCGATCAGGCCGAGGCCGACCTCGTTGGCGACGATCTTCCGGTCGAGCAGCCAGGAGCGCGCCTCGGGCAGGGCCATGGTCTCGGTGAGCAGGTCGTGCAGCTCCACGACCTCGACGCCCCGCCGGACCAGCTCGTCGACGAAGTCGGCGTGGTCGCGCTGGGCGTTCTCCACCCACATGACGTCGTCGAACAGCAGGTCGTCCGAGTTGGTCGGGGTGAGCCGGCGGTGGGCGAGCCCCGGGGAGCAGACGAGGACCTTGCGGAGCCGTCCGACCTCGGAGTACACGCCGAGCGCGGGCTGGGCGGACGCGTCGTTGCTGGTCATGCGGGGCCTTTCGGGTACGGAGGCGAAGGGGCGGGCGAGGGTCGGGGTTCGGGGAGCGGCACGGGCCGGGGAGCGGCACGGGCCGGAGGGGCGGCTCAGAGGCTGATCCAGCCGGCCGCGAGGGCGACGACGCCCACGACGGCGCCGGCGACCGAGACGGCGAGGATCACCAGCTCGCGCGGGGAGAAGAGCGTCCTGCCCTGCTCGCGCCGGGCCTTGACGAACAGGAACGTCGCCGGCGCGTAGAGGATGAAGGAGACCAGGACGAACTTGAGCCCGGCGGCGAACAGCAGGAAGGCCGTGTACACCGTGGCGAGGAGGGCCACCACCAGTTCGCCCCGGGTGGACCGGCCGACCGCCTTCTCCTGCGCGGGCCGCAGCGCGATCTTCACCGCGAACGCGGCGGCGAGCAGGAACGGGATCAGGCTGAGCGCGCTCGTCAGGTCGAGGGCGAAGTTGAAGGCGTCGTCGGAGAAGGCCGTCACCACGAGGACGACCTGGCTGAGGGCCGTGCTCAGCAGCAGGGCGGGCACGGGGACGTCGTCGCCGGAGGAGCGTCCCAGGAAGCGCGGCATGTCCTCGTCCTTGGCCGCCACGAAGAGCACCTCGGCCGCCATCAGGGTCCAGGCCAGGTAGGCGCCGAGGACGGAGACGATGAGGCCGACGCTGACGAAGACCTGGCCCCAGTTGCCGACGGCCGCTTCCAGGACCCCCGCCATGGAGGGCTGGCGCAGCTCGGCGATCTCGCTCATCGGCAGGATCCCGTACGACACGATGGTCACGGAGGCGAAGACGGCGAAGACGCTGAGGAAGCCGAGGATCGTCGCCCGGCCGACGTCCTCGCGGCGCTTGGCGTGCCGCGAGTACACGCTGGCGCCCTCGACCCCGAGGAAGACGAAGACGGTGGCGAGCATGGTCCCGCGGACCTGGTTGAACAGCGAGCCGGCGTAGTCGGCGCCGCCCCAGTTGTCGGCGAAGACGGAGGCGTCGAAGCAGAACAGGGCGAGGACGACGAAGACGAGGATCGGCACGATCTTGGCCACCGTCACGATCCGGTTGATCGCGGCGGCCTCCTTCACCCCGCGCCGGATGAGCAGGAAGAACGCCCAGAGTCCGGCCGAGGACAGGATGATCGAGAGGGCGGTGTCGCCGTCCCCGAGCGCCGGCCAGATCGCGCCGATCGTCGACATGATGAGCACCCAGTACGTCACGTTGCCGACGCAGGCGCTCGCCCAGTAGCCGAACGCCGAGAAGAAGCCCAGGTACTCGCCGAACCCCGCCTTCGCGTACGCGTAGACGCCGGCGTCCAGGTCCGGGCGCCGCACGGCGAGGGCCTGGAAGACGAAGGCCAGCATCAGCATGCCGAAGCCGGCGATCGCCCAGGCGATCAGCGCGCCGGCGACCCCCGTCTCCTGGGCGAACCGCCGGGGCAGCGAGAAGACGCCGGCGCCGACCATGGAGCCGACGACCATCGCGGTCAGCGTGACGAGCGTCAGTTTGGCCGTGGGCGGGGACCCGGCGGTGGTGGCGCCTGGACCGGTATCAGCGTGCGACATGACCTGCCTTCCGTGGGGCCGACGTGGGGGGAGCTGCCGGAGGGGCGTACGTCGGGAGGGGGCGGCTCCGGCCGGAGCCGGTGCGGGGGAGGCGCCGCACGGCGTGCGGCGCGCCTGCCGCCGGAAGGGTGGGGAGGGCCCGAGCGGGCGTCGGCTCCCGCGGGGTTCGGTCCTCTGCGGCGGGTTCGCCGGCCTGCATGCCCACCCCTTGGAGCGACGGGAGACGACTGAAAGCCGAATCTAGCCGGATGGTGGCGTTTTGTCCCTGTACGGCAAGGTGCGCCGCACCGGCGGAGAGGTGCGCGGGCGTCCGCACGCAAACGAATCGAACGGCGGCGTCACTCCCGAACGGAATGTGCGAGATCTGGTGGCGGGAACCATGAGCTCTCGGCCATGTGGCCCGAATACCGCAGATCATCGGGTTAAACCTCGAATGGAGCAAGATCGCCGCTTCGAGGTAATGCCCTCGAACTCGTGGGGTGCGCCCGGGTCGACGGCCGTTAGTGTTCCCCGGGATCTGGACGGATTCCCGGACCTTCCTCCTTGTTCACACCTCTTTCCGAGCTTTCACGCCTTCTCGCCCTCTGCTTTCTCCTCGTCTTTCCCGTGTCCCTCCTCTTTCACCGACCGGGGCGCCCGTGCGCCGGTCACCACCCCCCTGCGAAGGAGAGCCCGCTCCATGACCGTCGACACCGGCCCGGCCGTACAGCAGGACACCCCGAAGCAGTCCAGCCTCAGTACCGCCGCCGCCCGGAACCTGGCCCACACGGCCAAGTCCGCCCCGCAGATGCAGGAGATCAGCTCCCGCTGGCTGCTGCGGATGCTCCCCTGGGTGGAGACCAAGGGCGGCGCCTACCGGGTCAACCGGCGGCTCAGCTACACCGTCGGCGACGGGCGCATCGAGTTCGTGCAGGACGGGGCCCGCGTCCGGGTCATCCCCCGCGAACTCGGCGAACTCGCCCTGCTGCGCGGCTTCGAGGACGACGAGGTGCTGAACGCGCTGGCCGCCCGGTGCGTGCAGCGCGACTTCGTCGCCGGCGAGGTCCTCGTCTCGCGCGGCACCCCCGCCGAGGAGATCCACCTCGTCGCCCACGGGCGCGTCAACCAGACCTCGCTCGGCAAGTACGACGACGAGGTGGCCGTCGCGGTCCTCGCCGACGGCGACCGCTTCGGTGAGAACGCCCTGCTGGACGCCGACGCCCGATGGGACTACACCGCGACCGCCGAGACCGCCGGCACGCTGCTCACCCTCTCCCGCGCCGAGTTCGCCGCGGTGCTCGCCTCCTCGTCCGCCCTCCAGGCCCACATCGAGGCCTTCAGCTCGCTCCCGCTCCAGCGCCAGAACCGCCACGGGGAGGCCGAGATCGCGATGTCGGCGGGCCACGTCGGCGAGGCCGCGCTGCCCGGCGCCTTCGTCGACTACGAGCTCAAGCCGCGCGAGTACGAACTCTCCGTCGCGCAGACGGTCCTGAAGGTCCACACCCGGGTCGCCGACCTCTACAACGGCCCGATGAACCAGACGGCGGAGCAGCTCAGGCTCACCATCGAGGCGCTGCGCGAGCGCCAGGAGCACGAGCTGATCAACAACCGGGAGTTCGGGCTCCTGCACAACGCCGACTTCAAGCAGCGGATCCAGACCCACTCCGGCCCGCCCACCCCGGACGACCTCGACGAGCTCCTCTGCCGCCGCCGCGGCACCAAGCTCTTCCTGGCCCACCCCCGGACGATCGCCGCGATCGGGCGCGAATGGAACGCGCGCGGCCTCAACCCCGGCACCGTCGAGCTCGAAGGGCAGCAGGTCCTCGGCTGGCGGGGCGTCCCGCTGCTGCCCTGCAACAAGATCCCGATTACCAAGGAGAACACCAGCTCGATCCTGGCCATGCGTCTGGGCGAGGACAACCAGGGCGTGATCGGCCTCCGCCAGACCGGCCTTCCGGAGGAGTACGAGCCCGGCCTCTCGGTGCGCTTCATGGGCATCAGCGAGCAGGCGATCATGTCGTACCTCGTCACGACCTACTACTCCGCCGCGATCCTGGTGCCGAACGCGCTGGGCGTGCTGGAGAACGTGGAGATCGCCCGCAGGCACTAGGGGTTGCGCATCACTCCCGTCCGTCCCGCGGGCGGCGGCGGGAGTGCGACGACGGGCCCCGGGCCGCATCCGGACCGTGCGGCCCGGCCGAGAGGCCCGACGGCCCGCGCTCCGGGTCGTCCGCATCACCGGGCGAGAGCGTCGCCCCCCACGAAGGCGCCCGCCCGGTGGCCGCCCGTACCGCACGCCGCGAGCCCCGCCCGCCGGCGGACGGCGCCGCTCTCCGGATCCGGCCCAGCCGCTCTCCCGCGGCCGCCGCCCCGCAGGCCGCGCCGGTCCGGACCGTACCGATCGACCGCCCCCCCGGCACCCCGGACCGCCCCCACCCCCCCCAGCAAGGAGACACGGATGCCCGAACCAGGGCCCTCGCCCCTGCCATCGAGCCTGCCCGGCGCGGCCGCCCACTTCGGCGCCCATGTCCTCGGGTCGGCGGCCGCCCCGACGGCCGCGGCAGGGGCGGCCGGTGCGGCGGACGCCGCCGGAGCCGCACCGGTCGCCCCCGGTGTCGCCGCGCCCGCTCCCGTCACCCCGCGAACCGCGCCGCCCGCGCCGGTCGCCCCGGCACCCGCCGCGACCACGCTCCTCCCCACGGCCCCGGGTGCCGCCGCCCTCGCACTCGCCGCACCTGCCGCGCCGGCCGCGTCCGCGCCGCCCGTGCCCCTGCCGGGGTTCGCCCTGCCGGGGCCCACCGGTCTGGGCACGGCGGCGCTGTCCCTGGCCCGCGGCGCGGGGGCGTCCGTCCTGCCGGAGCCCCCGGCGCCGGCCGCGGGGCGCCCCGTCCCGGGGCTCTACCACCACCCCGTGCCCGAACCCGACCCGGTGCGGGTGGACGAGGTCAGCCGCCGGATCAAGGCCTGGGCGCTGGACGAGGTGCAGCTCTACCCCGACGACTGGGAGGGGGAGTTCGACGGGTTCTCCGTCGGCCGCTACATGGTCGCGTGTCACCCCGACGCCCCGTCCGTCGAGCACCTGATGCTCGCGACCCGCCTGATGGTCGCCGAGAACGCCGTCGACGACTGCTACTGCGAGGACCACGGCGGCTCACCCGTCGGCCTCGGCGGACGGCTCCTCCTGGCGCACACCGCCCTGGACCCGCTCCACACGACCGCCGAGTACCAGCCGCGGTGGGCCGAGTCGCTCCACGCCGACGCCCCGCGGCGCGCGTACCGCTCCGCCATGGGCTACTTCGTCGACCGGGCGAGCCCCTCCCAGGCCGACCGGTACCGGCACGACATGGCCCGGCTCCACCTGGGGTACCTCGCCGAGGCGGCCTGGACGGAGACGGACCACATGCCGGAGGTGTGGGAGTACCTGGCGATGCGCCAGTTCAACAACTTCCGCCCCTGCCCCACCATCACGGACACCGTCGGCGGCTACGAACTGCCGGCGGACCTGCACGCCCAGCCCGCCATGCAGCGCGTCCTCGCGCTCGCCGGGAACGCGACCACCATCGTGAACGACCTGTACTCGTACATGAAGGAGCTCGACAGCCCCGGCCGGCACCTCAACCTGCCCGTGGTGATCGCCGACCGCGAGGGCGTCTCCGACCGCGAGGGCTATCTGAAGGCCGTGGAGGTCCACAACGACCTCATGCGCGACTTCGAGGCCGAGGCCGCCGCCCTCGCCGCAGCCTGCCCCGTCCCGACCGTGCAGCGGTTCCTGCGGGGCGTGGCCGTGTGGGTCGACGGCAACCACTACTGGCACCAGACCAACACCTACCGCTACAGCCTGCCCGACTTCTGGTAAGAAATGGAATTATCTGTGACCAGCACCGAGTTCACCTCCGTCTCCGGCACCTCCGCGTTCATCCCGTCCCCGGCGACGCCGTACCAGGGCGACATCGCCCGCTACTGGAACGACGAGGCCAGGCCGGTCAACCTGCGCCTGGGCGACGTCGACGGGCTCTACCACCACCACTACGGCATCGGCGACGTCGACCACGCCGCCCTCGGCAGCACCGAGGACGGCGCCTACGAGAAGCGGCTGATCGCCGAGCTGCACCGGCTGGAGTCGGCGCAGACCGAGGTCCTCCTGGACAACCTGGGGGTCATCGGCCGGGAGGACACGCTCGTGGACGCCGGCTGCGGGCGCGGCGGTTCGAGCGTGATGGCCCACCAGCGCTTCGGTTGCAAGGTGGAGGGCGTCACGCTCTCCTCCACGCAGGCCGACTTCGGCAACCGGCGCGCGAAGGAGCTGGGCATCGACGACCACGTCCACGCCCAGGTGTGCAACATGCTGGACACGCCGTTCGAGAAGGGCAGCATCGCCGCCTCGTGGAACAACGAGTCGAGCATGTACGTCGACCTCGACGACCTCTTCGCCGAGCACTCCCGGTTCCTGAAGGTCGGCGGCCGCTACGTGACCATCACCGGCTGCTGGAACCCGCGGTACGGCCAGCCCTCGAAGTGGGTCTCCCAGATCAACGCGCACTTCGAGTGCAACATCCACTCCCGCCGCGAGTACCTGCGCGCGATGGCCGACAACCGGCTGGTCCCGCAGGCCGTCATCGACCTGACCCCGGACACGCTGCCCTACTGGGAGCTGCGTGCCACCTCGTCCCTGGTCACCGGCATCGAGGAGGCGTTCATCAACTCGTACAAGGACGGCTCCTTCCAGTACGTCCTGATCGCGGCCGACCGGGTCTGACCCGGCCGGTCCCCGGGGAACCGAGGGGGGCCCGGTCCGTCGTCGTGACGGGCCGGGCCCCTCCGGCCTGCCGCGAGGCCGCCGAGCCGCCCCGCGCGGTCGGCGGCCTCGCTCCCGGTCGCGGGGACGGTGCAGGGCCGGAATCTCCGGTCATGGTATGGACCTGACAAGTGGAGTATCGCTACGGTGGCTTCCGCGCTCGCTTGAGAGCGCTCTCAGCGCCTGCTCACCCCACTAGGAGGCTCCTGTGAAACGAACGTCCGCCCTGCGCGCCGCCGCGGCGGCCCTGCTGCTCACCGTCGGACTCGGCGCCGCCCAGGCGATGCCCGCGAGCGCCGTCCCCACCGCGGCCCCGCCCACCGCCTCGGCGGGACTGCTCGACGCCATGCGCCAGGACCTCGGGCTCACCGAGCGGCAGGCCGAGGAGCGGCTGGCGGCCGAACGCACCGCGACGCGCGTCGAGTCGGCGGCCAGGAAGACCGCCGGCGGCAGCTACGGAGGCTCGTGGTTCGACGCCGGCACCGGGCGTCTCGTCGTCGCCCTCACCGACCGCGCGGAGCGGGCCGAGGTCGAGGCGCTCGGCGCCGACACCAGGCTCGTCCGGCACAGCGCCGCCGCGCTCGACCGCGCCAAGGCCCGGCTCGACGCCCGGTCCGCCCCGAGCGGCGTGGCCGGCTGGCACGTGGACCCGCGCTCCAACAGCGTCGTGGTCACCGTCGTGCGCGCCGACCGGAACGCCCCGGCCGTCCGCGCCTTCGTCGAGCGGGCCCGCGCGACCGGACCCGTCACCGTCGCCGAGACGGCCGCGGCACCCCGCACCTACGCCGCCGGGACCGTCGGCGGAGACCCCTACTACACCGGCAACGTCCGCTGTTCCATCGGCTTCTCCGTGCACGGCGGCTTCGTCACCGCGGGGCACTGCGGCGGCGCCGGTGCGGCGGTCCGCGGGTGGGACGGCTCCGCGATGGGCACCTTCCAGGGCTCCTCGTTCCCCGGGAACGACTACGCGTACGTGAGCATCCACAGCGGCTGGTGGACGGTGCCCGTGGTGTTCGGCTGGGGGGTGACGTCGGACCGGCTCGTCAGGGGCTCGGCCGAGGCCCCGATCGGCGCGTCGATCTGCCGCTCCGGTTCCACGACCAAGTGGCACTGCGGCAGCGTGCTGGCCAAGAACGAGACGGTGAACTACAGCCAGGGCGCGGTACACCAGATGACCAAGACCAGTGTGTGCGCGGAGGGCGGCGACTCCGGCGGCGCGTTCATCAGCGGCGACCAGGCGCAGGGCGTCACCTCCGGCGGCTGGGGCAACTGCTCGTCCGGCGGGGAGACGTGGTTCCAGCCGGTGAACGAGATCCTCGGCCGCTACGGCCTGACCCTGCACACCGCGTGACGCGCTGACGGGGCGGGGGAGTGGGGGGCTCCGGTCCAACGCCGCTGACCGCGAGGGTGGTTGACGAATGGTCTGGACCAACCTACGGTCTGCTGGAGCGCGCGCCATCGCCCAGGACCATCCCCCCACGTCCCCAGGAGCACGCATGCCAGCGCCCCGGATCGCCCGACTCCTCGGAGCGGGCCTCGCCACCCTGCTCGCGGCCGCCGCCCTCGCGGCGCCCTCCGCCACGGCCGCCCCGTCCGCCCCCACCGCGGACACCTGTGCCCTCAAGCAGAAGCCCACCGGCAAGGTGCTCCAGGGCTACTGGGAGAACTGGGACGGGGCGGCCAACGGCGTCCACCCGCCCTTCGGCTGGGCGCCCATCGACGACCCGCGCTTCAAGGCCCACGGCTACAACGTCATCAACGCCGCCTTCCCCGTGATCCGTTCGGACGGAACGGTGCTGTGGGAGGACGGCATGGACAGCACGGTCCGGGTCTCCACCCCGGCGCAGATGTGCAACGCCAAGGCGGCGGGGGCGACGCTCCTCCTGTCGATCGGCGGGGCGACCGCGGGCATCGACCTCAACTCCCGTGCCGTCGCCGACCGGTTCATCGCGACCGTCGTGCCGATCCTCAAGACGTACAACTTCGACGGGATCGACATCGACATCGAGACCGGCCTGGTCGGCAGCGGCAGCATCGGCACCCTGTCCACCTCGCAGGCCAACCTGGTGTACATCATCGACGGCGTCCTCGCCCGCATGCCCGCCGGGTTCGGGCTGACGATGGCACCGGAGACGGCGTACGTCACCGGAGGCAGCGTCGTCTACGGCTCGATCTGGGGCGCGTACCTGCCGATCGTGAAGAAGTACGCGGACAACGGGCGCCTCTGGTGGCTCAACATGCAGTACTACAACGGCAGCATGTACGGATGCTCGGGCGACTCCTACGCGGCGGGGACCGTCGCCGGGTTCGTCGCGCAGACCGACTGCCTGAACCGGGGCCTCGTGATCCAGGGCACCACGATCCGGGTGCCGTACGACAAGCAGGTCCCCGGCCTCCCCGCCCAGCCGGGCGCGGGCGGCGGCCACATGGCCCCGTCGCTCGTGGCGCAGGCGTGGAACCACTACGGCGGGGCGCTCAAGGGCCTGATGACCTGGTCGGCGAACTGGGACGGGTCCAAGGGCTGGACCTTCGGCGACAACGTGAAGGCACTCCAGGGCCGTTAGCACCCGCCGGAGCCCCCGGAGCCCTCGGAGCCGCCGGAGCCCCCGGAGCCCCCGGAGCCGCCGGAGCCGCCGGGCGGACCGGCGGCTCCGGTCGCTGCTGTCCGGGCGGGGCCGGACAGGAGCGGTACCGGCCCCCGTACGGCCTACGCCGGCCACCCGCCCGGCCATCCCGCGACGGGGACCACTGGTCCGGGGCCGGGCGGTTGTGCTTTGCTTGCGGCATGACCCTGCTCGTGACGCGCCGCCACGTGGACTACGTGCGCGTCACGACCACGTCCTGTTCCGGCTGACCCGAGGCCCTCGTCCCGGCAGCCGGCCGTCGCCCGCGCGACCTCCGAGCCCCCGTCACCCCCGAGCACCACCGTGCGACCCGCCCGTCCCGGCCCGTCGCCACGGGCGGGCGCGAGGGCCTCCCGGTGCACCCCCGTTCGCGACGCAGCAGACGACACCAGGAGGACCCGCCCATGACCGTCAACGACACCCCCGCGCCCGCCACCGAGGCGGCGGACCCCGACGCCGAGGCCTTCACCGCGGCATGGGAGGAGTGGCACCGCGACAAGGACGCCCGGCTCGCCGCCGAGCACGGCTTCCTCGCGATCACCGGCCTGCACTGGCTCACCGACGAGGCACAGCGCCTCCCGGACGCCCCCGGGCTCTGGTCGACCGGCCCCGACGGCGTGACCGTGGAGCTCGGCGAGGGGGAGGAACTCGTCGTCGACGGGGCGGTCGTGCGGGGGCGGTACGCCTTCGGCGCCATCCCGGAACGCGGCGGCGTCGACGCCGTCTGGGGCGTCGCCGTGATCGAGGTCGCCCGGCGAGGCGGCCACGACATCGTCCGGCCCCGGCACCCCGGGCACCCGCTGCGGGTCGCGTTCGCCGGGACCCCGGCGTACGCGCCCGCACCGCGCTGGGCCGTCACCGGCCGCTACGTCCCCTTCGACGCGCCCCGGCCGACCACGGTCGGCGCCTCCGTCGAGGGACTGCAGCACGTCTACGACGCACCCGGCAGCATCACCTTCCGGCTGGCAGGACGGGACCTGGAACTGATCGCCTTCAACGGCTACACCCCCGGCGGCTTCACGGTCCTCTTCACCGACGAGACCTCGGGCGTCACCACGTACGCGGCCAACCGCAGCCTGCGGATCGACGCGCCCGGACCCGACGGCGAGGTCCTGCTCGACTTCAACCGCGCCACCAACCTCCCGTGCGCGTACACCGACTTCGCGACCTGCCCGCTGCCGCCGGCCGAGAACCGGCTGCCGGTCGCGGTCGAGGCCGGGGAGCGCATCCCGCGCGAGCGCGAGCCGGCCGCCTCGTAGCGGACCGGCCGGACCCCGGCGCCGAGGGGCCGCCGCACGCCGCCGGAGCGGCCGTCCGGCGGCGGCGACGGCGGGTCCGCGGCACCGCCCCGATCCCTCCGGGGCCGGGCGGTGCGGCACCTCCGCGTCACCGCGCCGGCTCCTCGACCGGGTGACGTCCGCGCGGTTGCCGCAGTTCGCACCCGCGGGGCGGCCGCCGTCGGGGATACGGTCCGCTGCATGGAAGGTGAGCGGGACGTGGAGCGCGATCGTGGGGCGACGGACGACCGGGGCACGGAGGAGGACCGCCGGGGCTGGCTGCGCTGCCTGCTCGCCGGTGCCGTGTTCGTCGTGTGCATGGCCGGCACCACGCTGCCGACCCCGCTGTATCCGCTCTACCAGGAGAAGTTCGGGTTCTCCGAGCTGACGGTGACGGTCGTCTACGCCGTGTACGCCTTCGGGGTCATCGGGGTGCTCCTCCTCGCGGGCAACGCCTCGGACACCGTCGGCAGACGCCCGGCTCTCTTCCTCGGCCTGGGGTTCGCGGCGGCCAGCGCGGTCTGCTTCCTGATCGCCGACGCCCTGGGCTGGCTGTACGCGGGCCGGCTCCTCTCCGGTCTATCGGCCGGCCTCTTCACCGGGGCCGCCACGGCGTACGTCATGGAACTCGCGCCTCAGGGCGGCGGGTCGCGGGCGACCCTGGTGGCGACGGCCGCCAACATGGGCGGACTCGGGTGCGGGCCGCTGCTCGCCGGACTGCTCGCGGAGTACGCCCCCGAGCCCCTCGTCCTGCCGTTCGCCGTGCACCTCGGCCTGGTGGCGGTCTCCCTGGGCGTGCTGGTGTGGCTCCCCGAGACCGTACGCGACCGGCGCGGACCGGCGGCCGTAAGGCCCCGGCCGCCCGCGCTGCCGCCGCAGGTGCGGGCGGTGTTCGTGCCGGCGGCGATCGCGTCGTTCGTGGGATTCGCCCTGTTCGGGGTCTTCACCTCGGTGAGCCCCGCGTTCCTCGCCCGCTACCTGCACGTCGACAACCACGCGGTGAGCGGGGTCGTCGTCGCCCTCGCGTTCTTCGCGTCCACCGCCGGGCAGCTCGCCGTCGACCGGGTCGGGGTGGCCCGCTCGCTGCCGCTGGGGTGCGCGGTGCTCTTCGGCGGACTGGTCCTCCTCGCCGTGGCCCTCTTCACGGACGTCCTGGCGTTCGTCGTCCTCGCCGCGGTGGTGGGCGGCGTGGGCCAGGGCCTCGCCTTCCGCGCGGCCCTGGCCTCGGTCGCCGCCGCGGCGCCCCCGGACCGGCGGGCGGCGGTGATCTCGACGCTGTTCGTCGTCGCGTACACCGGCATCTCCATCCCGGTGATCGGCGTCGGCGTGCTGGCCGACCCGCTCGGCCTGGAGGGGGCGGGGCTGGTGTTCATCGCCTGCATGCTGGTGCTCGTCGCCTCCGCCGCCGCCTATCTGATCAGGCGGCCCGTGCCGACCGGCGGGCGGTGACCGCTCCGGCGGACGGGGACGCCGGAGCCGACCCCCCAGTGGGTGTCGGGGCGTCAGAGCGCGACGAAGACGTGCCCGGCCGTGTCGCGCAGGACGAAACCGTTGTCCAGCCGGACGCGCACCCGCACGGGGACCTCCGCCTCCTGGTGGGCGGTCCACGCCGGCTCCAGGGAGGCGATCCTCTCCTCCAGCTGCGCCCTGCTGGCCGGGGGCATCTGGTGGCCGAAGGAGTCGAGCAGCGAGGCGAGCCGTGCGTACTCACGCACCTCCTCGCTCTCCCGGCGGTCGTCGGCCACCTCTTCCACGGTGCCCTCCGTCCCCGCCGGCAGGGCCAGGAAGCCCACCGCGGCCGCGGGCTCCGCGGGGTCCTCCCCGACCGGTGCCGCCTGCCCCGCCAGGGCGAGCTCCACCGCCAGCCGCACGCGCCGGCCCACTGTCAGCGTCATCGATCCTTCGTCTCTCCGCTCGACCGGGCCACGACCGCGTCCGTCCGCGGCACACCCGGGCGGCCATTCTCCCGGGCCGTACCGTGCGGGGCGACGCGGGGGCCCGCGGTCTCCGCGGATGCTCAGCCGTCCCGCCCCGGGACGTCCGGCACGGGGCGGCCGAAGGCGAGGTCGACCAGCCGCCGCCAGTCCACCCGCGGGGCGGGATCGGCGACGCCGGGACGGTCGCGCGGCACGAGGACCCGCAGGGCGCCCGGGCGCAGGGTGCAGACGACCGGTGTGGCCATGCGCAGGGCCTCGCCGTCGACCGCCACGGGGATCTCGTCCGTACGGGAGACGTCCGCTCCGGACCCGCCGGAGCCCGGGCCGTCCGCACCGGCGCGGTCCGGCCCCGGGTCCTCCGCCGCGGCGGCGTCCGTCTCCGCGCCGCCCGTCCCCTCGTCGCCCGCGACGGTGGCCGTCACCTCGACGCGGCGGGCGGTCGTGACGGTCAGCCCGGTGGACTGCGCGCCGCGCACCGCGAGGTCCGCGGCCTCGGCGGCGCCCTCCACCCTGATGCCCAGCACGCCCAGCTCGCCGTCGTCGAGGCTGGGCCGGCGGCCGCCGCCGCTGAGCACGTCGGGCGAGGTGTACGCGTTGTTGCTGACGAGGAGCGCCTGCTGGGACGCCAGCGGCGCGTCGTCGATCCGCGCGTCGAGGCGGCGCACCCCTTCGCCGACCAGCAGGTCCGGCATCATGGTCAGGGCCGTGCCCGCCTTGGCGTCGCGGTAGTCGGGGTGCTGCACGACGTCGGCGTAGACGCCGAACGACACGGTGTTGACGAACGGCCGGCCGTCGACGTCGCCGAGGTCGACCCGCAGTTCCTCGCCGGCCGTCAGCGCGTCGAGGCAGCGCGCGGGATCGGCGCGGTCGAGGCCGAGGTCCATGGCGAAGTGGTTGCGGGTCCCGGCGGAGATGACGAGGAACGGCAGGTCGTGCTCGGCGGCGACGGCCGCGACCAGGGCCTGGGTGCCGTCGCCGCCGGCGACGCCGAGCAGGTCGGCGCCCCCGGCCACCGCCTCGCGGGCCAGCTCGGCCACGTCGGCAGGGGCGTCGGGATCGAGCACGGTCACCCGGGCTCCCAGGGCCTCGGCCCGCTCGACGAGCTGGAAGCGGCCGACCTTCCCGCCCCCCGACCTCGGGTTCATGATGAGGAAGGCCCGACGGGGCGGGGAGGCCGGGAAGACGCGGGTCCTGCGCCGTGGGCGGGCCTTGCGGAGCGCGGCCCGCGCGCAGGCCACCACGACGCCCCAGCACAGGACCAGCGCCAGCGCGGGGCGCCAGAGGCCGTCATGGGAGAGGAGCGTCACGAAGCCGACCGGCGCGGCGATCGCGACGAACGCGCCGAGGAGACGGACCGCGCCGCGGTGCGCCACGAACCACCAGGCTCCGGCGGCGCATAGGACGATCCCGAGCAGACCGGCCAGCAGGACCACGAGGCCGCCGTCGCCGATCGCGAACCCCAGGAGGACCAGCGAGCCGACCGCGGCGAGCACCGCGATCCGGGCCAGGAGCCGCGCGGCGGCACGCCTGCCGGATCCCGTCGCCCGCTTGCCGCCGCTGCCGTCCTGGCTCATCCCGTGTCCCACCTCTCGGCCCGGCCCGTGCCTCCAGCGTTCACGCTGGGCGGCCGTCGGGCATCCCTGCCGGGCCGTGCGGGTGAGCCCGGGGGCGGCTCAGGACGCCGCGGTGCGGGGCGCGCGCCTCCGCCGCTCGGCGACGAGGTACGCGAGGCCGGGCAGGGTCAGCAGGACGGTGCCCCACAGGGGCAGCAGGAACAGCGTCTCCTCGCCCACCAGGCGCTGCGTCAGGAACAGCACCGGAAGTCCCACGGCCAGCGCGACGAGCCACCCCTTGCCGAAGCCGAGGCTGCCCCGGCGCAGTTCGAGGACCACGGTGGCCGCGCCGATGCTCAGCCAGAAGGCGAGCCGTCCCGCGTCGATGTCCACGACCGTCGTCCGGTGCACGAGGTGGGAGAGCAGCAGCAGGACGCCGACGACGAGCGGGACCAGCGCCGCCATCCTCAGCAGCCGCAGGCGCAGCGGTGTCCGGGCCCGGGCCCAGGACGCGGCGAAGGCCTTGACGTCCTGTCCGACGACGTCCTCCGGGGTGCGGCCGGCGGCCTCGGCGTCCTCCAGGTGGGCCCGGAGCTCGGCCAGCATCTCGCGGACCGCCGCGTCGTCCAGGCCCCGGTACTCCCAGTTGCTGCGGCAGACCGCGAGGACGTGCTCGTTGGTCATGGTGTCGTTCCCCCGTGGGTCGTTCGAGTGAGGATCCGGTCGGCCTGGGCGGTGAATCCCTGCCACACGGCCCGGCCGTGCTCCAGCTCGGCCCGGCCCGCCTCGGACAGCCGGTAGTACTTGCGCGGCGCCCCGCCGCTGGACGACGGCGCGCGGAACGGCTCGACGAGCCCCGCCCGCTCCATCCGGGCCAGCAGCGGATAGATGCTGCCCTCACCGACGAGTTCCAGCCCGCTCTCCGTGAGCGCCTCGACGAACTCGTATCCGTACCGGGGCCGTTCGGCGATGAGCGACAGCAGGCACAGGTCGAGGACGCCGCGCAGGAGCTGGCTGCGCCGCTGGTCACCGGCGTTCGACGGCTCCTTTGTCATGCGGTGCATGGTAGTCGGGCACTGTCTTGCGCCGCAAGGCAGTGAAAGGACGTGTCGCGATGATCGGCCAGGAGGGGGAGGCGGGTGCATGATGTGCACCAACAGCGGACGAGTTTCTGTCTGGAGGCCGAAAGAGTGAACGATGGCAACGGACGGCGGAGCCTTGCCCGCCGTGCCTCGGCCGGAAAGGGCGCTTCGGTCCTCCGCTCGGCCGGCGCCCGCGGACGGCTCGGCCGCAGCCACGGCGAGGTCCCCCTCGACCGCCTCACCACCCGCGGCCGGCTCGCCTGGCTGAACTCCGCGGGCGCCAGGATCGGCACCACGCTCGACCTGGAGCGGACCGCCCGGGAACTGGCCGACTTCACCGTGCCCGTCCTGGCCGACGGCGCCGCCGTCGACATCCTGGAGAGCGTCCTGCGGGGCGAGGAGGGCTCGCGCTGGACGGGGACGGGCATCCCGGTCCTCCGCGCCACCGCGCTCAGCTTCGTCGACGAGCTGGCCTCCCTGGAGCCCACCCCGGTCGGCGAGACCTTCGTCCGCACCGAGGAGGCCCACGAGACCCTCCTCCACCGCTACTGCCTGCGACAGGGCCGGCCCGTCCTGCTCAGCCGCATGCGCCACGAGGACTTCCTGCGCGTCGCGCCCACCGAGAGCGCCGCGGCGAAGATGCGCGCCGCGGGCGTCCACAGCTACCTGGCGGTGCCGCTGATCGCCCGCGGGCTGCTGCTCGGCAGCGCGGACTTCGTACGCGGCCGGGGGACGCCCCCGTTCTCCTCGACGGACCTCGCCGTGGCCGAGCAGCTCGCCTCCCAGGCCGCCGTCTACATCGACAACGCCCGGCTGTACGGACGCGAGCGCGAGCACGTCGTCTCCCTCCAGCGCAGCCTCCTGCCCCGCGCGACCCCGGTGACGCCGGGCCTGCGGATCCACGCCGAGTACACCCCGTCGACGGCCCACCACGGAGTGGGAGGCGACTGGTACGACGTGATGGCCCTGCCCGGCGGACGGACGGCCCTCATGGTCGGCGACGTCATGGGCCACGGACTGCCCGCCGCCGCCACCATGGGGCGGCTGCGCGCCGTCGCCCGGACCCTGATGACCCTCGACATGGCGCCGGAGCGCGTCCTCGCCCGGCTCGACCTCGCCACCCGCGACCTGGAGGACGAGCAGGTCGCCACCTTCCTCTGCGCGGTCCACGACCCGGCCGACTCCACCTACACGCTGGCCAGCGCCGGCCATCTGCCCCCGCTGCTCGTCGACGGCGAGGGATCCGCGGCCTTCGTGGACGTACCGATCGGCGCGCCCCTCGGCGCGGGGGTCATCCCGTACGACCCGGTCCGCCTGGAGGTCCCGGCCGGCGCCCATCTCGTCATGTACACCGACGGCCTCGTCAAGTCCCGGCACGCCGACCTCGACCACCAGCTGGAGCTGCTGCGCTCGGCGGCCCGCGGCCTCACCCCCGAGGCCCTGGAACGCGGCGGTCTGACCGACCGCGCCCCGACCGACTCCAGCCGCTTCGACGAGGCCGTGCTCCTCGTCGCGACGACCACGGCCGGATCCACCCCGGGCGAGCTGCGCGAATGGCAGCTGCCGCGGGAGGGCCGGGCCGCGTCCGTCGCCCGCGGACTGGTCACCGACCAGCTGGACGCCTGGGACCTGGCGGAGCTCGCCGACGTCTGCGAACTGGTCGTCTCGGAACTCGTGGGCAACGCACTGCGCTACGGCAACGGACCCGGCCGCCTCCGCCTGCTCCGCGGGGAGCGCCTCGTCGTGGAGGTCTCGGACACGGGCCCCGACCTGCCCCAGATCCAGCACGCCGATCTCAGCGACGAGGGGGGCCGGGGCCTCCAGCTCATCAACATGCTGTGCCGCCGCTGGGGCTCCTGCCGGACGGTCTCCGGGAAGGTGGTGTGGGCGGAGCAGAACCTGCCCACGTGACGCACGCACCACGAGGACCCCTCCTCCCGTCCGGGAGAGGGGCCCTCGCGCGGTCGCTCCTTCTAGAGTTCCTTGATCCGGATGTCGCGGTAGGAGATCACGTCCGTCGTGCCGTGGACCTGGAGCCCGATGTAGCCGGAGGCGTAGCGCCGGCCGTCGGTGCCCGGGTCGTCGCCGCGCGGCGGTTCGAAGACCCGGCCGCCGGTGTTGTCGAACTCGTTGATCAGCCGGCCGTTGCGGAAGACCGAGTAGTGCTGGCTCTCCACCCGGATCTCGTAGTCGTTCCAGGTGCCCTTGGGCGTCACCCCGGCACCGGCGAGGCCGACCCGGTCGAAGCCGTACAGCGAGCCCGTCTTGTACATGTCGCCGTCGGGCCGGTCGAGGACCTGGATCTCATGGCCGTACTTGATGGCGACCCACTCGGGGCGGGGCTCCTCCGGGTTGTCGTGGACCCACGGGAAGCGGACGAAGACCCCGCCGTTGGCGTTGCCGGCGCCGGGGGCGTCGTCGCGCCACTGGAGCTTGAGCGAGAAGTCGCCGTACTGCCGCTGCGGGAACCACAGCATGCCCATGCCCGGCACCGTGGTGCTGCTGGTCATGGCCCTGTCCGCGCTCAGCCCGAACTTTCCGCCGCCGACGTGCTGCCACTTCGAGAAGCTCGCCGCGGAGCCGTCGAACAGGTCGCGGTACCCCTCCGTCCGTCCCGGCTTCCCGATGCCCGACTCCTTGGCGGCGCGATAGATCCTGCGGTGCTCGCGGGTGTCGATGACACCGTCGGCGAGGAGCCGGTCGACCACCGTGTCGACGTGCTTGAGGAACAGCGCGTGCGAGGACCAGTCCTTCTCGTCCTCGATGAGCTCGTTGACGGTGCAGCGGCGGTTGGTCATCCGGTTCGGGACACCGGTGTCGACCGTCCCGACGGAGACCGTCGGGCGCTCGTCGAACTCCGGGCAGTCCGGCGCCGGCACCCCGCCGCCCTCGGCGACGGTGAAGGAGGCGCTCCGGGCCGCGGAGGTGTTGCCGGCCTTGTCCGTCGCCCGGTACAGCACCGTGTGGTGGCCGACGCGGTCGACGATCACCGGGGTGGTGTACGCCAGGTACGGGCCGGCGTCGAGCGAGTACTCGATCCGGTCGACGCCCGAGTCCGCGTCGAACGCCGACACGGTGACGGTGGCGCTGGTGAGGTACGCGCCGCCGGAGTCGCGCGTCCCGGTGACGGAGGCGGCCGCCTCGGGTGCGGTGGTGTCGGGATCGGGCTGCGCGACGACCGTGAAGGCCGCCGACTTCACCGCGGCGCTGTTGCCAGCCTTGTCCGTCGCCCGGTAGCGGACGGTGTGGTCGCCGACCTGGTGCACCATCACGGGAGCGGTGTACGGCTGCCAGGCGCCGTCGCCGATCGCGTACTCGATGGTGTTGACGCCCGAGCCGGTGTCGGAGGCGGTCACCGTCACGGTCGCCATGTCGAGGTAGCGGCCCTGGTCGTCGCGCTCGCCCGACACGGTCGCCGAGGTCTCCGGCGCGGTCGTGTCGTCGGTGGGCCGGGCGACGACCGAGAACACGGCCGTCTTCTCGGCGGCGGTGTTGCCCGCCTTGTCGGTGGCCCGGTAGCGCAGGGTGTGCGCGCCGACCGTGTCGACGACGACCGGGACCGTGTACGGCTGCCACGGGCCGTCCGCGCCGACCGCGTACTCGACCCGTTCCACGCCCGACCCGGCGTCCGTCGCGGCCAGGGTGACCGTCGCCTGGCCGACGTAGGCGCCGTCGGCGTTGCGGTCGCCCTCGACCTTCGCGGTGGTGTCCGGTGCGGTGGTGTCCTCTCCGCCGCCCTCGGTGACGGTGAGGACGCCCTGCATCTGGCCGTGCCCGGGGATGGTGCACTTGAACAGGTAGCGGCCCGGGGTCAGCGTCACCTCGGCCGTGTGCCGGCCGCCGTTCGCGTCGCCCGGGTTGGCCAGGATGTTGAGCGGGACGTCGTTGTTGTACTCCGGGTCGGAGACGTCGAACGTCAGGGTGTGCGGCATGCCGGTCGTGTTGCCCGTGGTCGTGCTGTTCTCGAAGACGATGGTCGTCGGACCGGCCGTCGCCGTGGTGGGGAACTCCAGGTAGTGGTCGATGGGGTCGCCGGCCTTCCAGGTCAGCACCTGGGCGGCGGCCCGGGTCCCGTCCCCGCCGCGGCGGGCGTCGTCCGCCCTGCCGTAGGCGGCGGCCGAGGTCAGGCCGACGACCATCGCCACGGCGGCCAGCAGCGCCGCCCACAGCCTCGCGCCTCCGCTTCTCGTGAGCATCACCGCGCCGCCCTCCTTGCCAGCTGGTCCGCGGCGGGGGTGGGCCCGCCGCCCGTGTAGGTCACGCGCCATAGCGCGGAGTCGGGGTGGGAGGTGAAGAAGCCCCGCCCGTAGTCGAGGACGTACAGCGAACCGTCCGGGGCGAACTTCCAGTCCATCAGGTTGCGGATGCCGCCCTGCCCGACCGGGATGATCTTCTTGAGGGACTCGGCGTGCACCGGCAGCCCGCCCCTGCCGACGGTCCTGGGATCGGTGAGCACGGCGTGCCGCGGCTGGTCGCCGTCGTAGAAGTCGCCGACGAACCACTTGCCGTCCCAGTACGAGGGCCACTTGACCGTCGAGTCGCTCGCCGCGTCGTACCGGTACAGCGGACCGTTCATGGTCGCCTGCCCGCCGCCCTTGAGCCAGGGCAGCAGCAGCCTCTGCTCCTCCTGCTTGTAGCTCGGGACGCCGTTCGCGTCCCTGGGGTAGTCGACGCCGCCGCCCTGGGGCGAGTACCAGATGGTGTTCCCGGTCACCGGCGGCAGCTTCACCAGGCCGTCGTTGTTCGGCGACTCGTTCCTCGGGGCGTCGCAGTCGTACCAGCCGAGCGGCTTGGCCGGGTCGGCGAGGCCCCGGTCGCGGTACGGCTGCTTGTTGCCCATGCAGTACGGCCAGCCGTGGTTGCCCGCCCTGGTGATCGCGGCGAACGTGTCGTACTTCGCCGGGCCCCAGGTCGTCGACGGCGCGCCCGCGTCGGGGCCGACCCAGCCCGCGTAGAGGATGTCGGTCTGCCGGTCGACGGAGATCCGCGCGGGGTTGCGGACCCCCATCACGTAGATCTCGCCCCGGGTCCTGCCGCCGCCCTCGTCGCTCTCCTCGCCGGTGAAGAGGTTGCCGGCGGGGAGGGTGTACGTGCCGTCGGGCTCGGGGTGGATCCGCAGGATCTTCCCGTTGAGGTCGTTGGTGTTGCCCGCGGTGCGGCGGGCGTCCGCGAAGGAGACGCCCCGGAAGTTCGGGGCGGGGTTGTTGCCCGAGTAACCGCCGCTGGAACCGGACGAGTTGGTGTCCCCGGTGGCGATGTACAGATTGCCCTTGGAGTCCCAGGCCATCCCGCCGCCCGCGTGGCAGCAGCTGTGGATCTGGACCGGCCAGCTCAGCAGCACCTTCTCGCTCGCCAGGTCGAGCCGGTTCGTCGCGAGGTCGAGGGTGAAGCGGGAGACCCGTCGTTCGCCCATGTGCTCCACGCGGTCGATCCGGGAGTGCGGTGTGTAGTGGAGGTAGACCCAGCCGTTGGTCATGAAGGCGGGGTCGAGCTCGATGCCGAGCAGCCCCTCCTCGTTCTTGACGAGTTCGTCGCCGCCGCCCTTGTTGCCGAAGACGGTGAGCGCCCCGGCCTTGGTGACCTGTTTGGTCCTCGGGTCGTAGACGTGGATCTCGCCGTTGCCCTTGCCGATGTCCGGGTCGTTCCAGTCGGTGACCACCGGCACGCTCGCGTCCGCGCCGCCGCGGCCGATGTACAGGACGCGGCCGTCGGGAGCGGCGACGAGACCGTGCGGTTCGCCGATCTGGTCGTTCTGGCCGGGCTGGTTGGGCTTGGTGACGCGCTCCGCCGTGTAGTTCGCGTCGATGGTCGCCTTGCAGTCCGCCCGGGAGATCCGCGCGGTCCAGGCGATCGCGCCGCGCAGGTGGTCGCGGAAGTCCGCCTCGGCGTAGCTGTCGACGGTGCCGCCCATGGCGGTGTAGAAGGACCGGCCGCCGTCGTAGTCGCGGCACCAGGAGACCGGGTGGTCCCAGCCGTTGGGTCGGGCCGCGGGCTGGTAGGAGGCCTCCCGGACGCGTGCGACGGTGTGCACGGTGCCGGACGGGTTGCGGTCCCAGTTGAACCACTTGTCGGGCCGCTTCCACTCCAGCGGAAGGGACTTCGTCGCCGGGTGCTGCCGGTCGCCGACCTCCACGACCGCGCGCTGCGTGCCGCTCGGCGCGCCGGTCGGCCGGGCCCCGATCAGGCCGGTGAACCAGCTGGAGTAGGGCTCGGTGCGGGCGGCCTCGTGGACGCCGACGAAGCCGCCGCCCGCCTCCATGTAGGCCTCCAGGCCCGCTTCCTGCTCGGGGTCCAGCACATCGCCGCCGCCGGTCAGGAAGACCACCGCGTTGTACGTGCCGAGCCGCTCGGCGTCGGTGAAGACGGCCGGGTCGTCGGTGGCCACCGTACGGAAGCGGCCGGCGGCCGGGCCGGTGAGGCCGATGCTCTCGACGGCCGCGATGCCCGCGTCGACCGTCGGGGACTCGGCCGTCGCGGACCCGTGGAAGACGAGGACCCGGACGTTCGCGCCGCCGGGTGGCGACGGCAGCGATAACGTTGTCGCCGCCTCGGCCGACGGCGGGCCCGGATCCGGCTTGGCGGCGGCGGGGCCGCCGCCGAGCAGCGAGGCGGTCAGGGCTCCCGCCCCGAGTGCCGCCACGAAGAGGCCCGTTCTCGCTCTCGACCGGTGATGTGGTGTGCGCTTCATGGGTCACCCATCCCTCTGAGGTCACAACGACAGCCGTTGAAGCTAGACCTCTTTGCACGGTTCGCCAAGGGCTATGACCGCAACCGGACGAACTTTGTCCTGAGTGTGGATAAACAGTCGGCGCCCCGCTACGGTGTGGGCCGTCCCCAGGAGCCCCCGTCGGCCCCGCAGCCCGTCAATCTCCTCTGAAGACCGGAGAGTTCGACATGGACAGACGCAGCTTCAACCGCCGCCTGCTCGCGGGCGGGGCCGTCGCCGCGACCGGCGTGACATCGTTGTCCCTCGCATCCGCCTCCAGTGCCGCACCCGACGCCACCGCCGCGGCGGCCCCGCTGAGGACTGCCCCGGCCGGCGGCCAGGTACGCCATCTCACGCTGTACGCCGAGAAGTTGGCCGACGGACGTATGGGGTACGGCCTGGAGAAGGGCAAGGCCTCCGTGCCCGGCCCGCTCATCGAGCTCAACGAGGGCGACACCCTCCACATCGCGTTCGAGAACCTGATGGACGTCCCCGTCAGCCTCCACGCGCACGGCGTGGACTACGACATCGACAACGACGGCACCCGGATGAGCGGGAGCCACGTCGAGGCGGGCGCCACCCGCACGTACACCTGGCGGACCCATGCCCCCGGCCGCCGCCCCGACGGAACCTGGCGGCCCGGGAGTGCCGGTTACTGGCACTACCACGACCACGTCGTGGGCACGGACCACGGCACCGGCGGCATCCGCAAGGGCCTCTACGGCGGCCTGGTGGTGCGCCGCAAGGGCGACATCCTGCCGGACAGGCAGTTCACCATCGTCTTCAACGACATGACGATCAACAACCGGCCGGCTGCGGAGCCGCCCGACTTCCTGGCCACCGTGGGCGACCGGGTGGAGATCGTCATGATCACGCACGGCGAGTACTACCACACGTTCCACATGCACGGTCACCGGTGGGCCGACAACCGCACCGGGCTCCTCGCCGGCCCCGAGGACGTGAGCCGGATCATCGACAACAAGATCACCGGACCCGCGGACTCGTTCGGCTTCCAGGTCATCGCCGGCGAACACGTCGGCGCCGGCGCCTGGATGTACCACTGCCACGTCCAGAGCCACTCCGACATGGGCATGGCCGGGCTGTTCCTGGTGGCCAAGCCGGACGGCACCGTGCCGGGTCACGGCGACCACGGGACGCACGGGGCGGCGAGGACGGAGGCGGCGGGCGAACCCGCCGCCGGGACCTCCGGGGGCGCCCACCACCACTGACCCGGCCGACCCCACAGGTCCCATGGGGCCCGAGTGACTCACGTCACTTTCGCCGTCTCCCGGGTTTCCGTTATCCGCGTCCCGCTCCAGGCTCTCCCATGCGCAATCACCTCCAACGAACGGGACGGTCGGCGTGCGGCAGAGCACAGGAATCGAGCGGGACACGGAGCTGGTCCTCGCGGCGCGGAACGGCGACCCGTGGGCGCGTGAGCAGCTGGTCACCGCCCACCTGCCCCTGGTCCACACCACCGTGGCGGTCGCCATGAACGGCCGCCACGGTGCCGATCACGTCGAGCACGTCGTACGGGAGACGATGCTGCGCGCCCTCGACGGCCTCCCCGCCCTGACCGACCCCGGGGTCTTCCGGCCCTGGCTGGTCGCCATCGCCGTGGACGGGATCCGGCGCCACCGGCACCAGCAGCCGGCCGGGTACGCCCACGGGGACGGCACGCCCGGCGGGCAGGGGCCCGGGCACGGACCGGCCCACGAGATCACCGAGGCGGCCCGCTGGCTCGACCCGGACGACGGGGAACTGCTGGCCCTGTGGTGGCTGGAGTGCGCGGGCGAACTGACCCGCTACGAGACGGCGGCCGCACTCAGGTGGCCCGCCGAGGAGGCGCCGGCCCGGTTCGAGGCCGTACGGGCCCGGCTCGACGCCGGCCGGGTCGTCGCCGCCGCCCTCGCCGGGAACCCCGCCTGCCCCTTCCTCGGCCGGGAGGCCGCGGACTGGGACGGCCGGCCCTCCGCCCCGTGGCGCGACCACCTCGCCCACCACACCCTCGGCTGCGGGCACTGCGCCCCCCGCTGGCACGCCCTGGTCCCCGCCGAGGTCCTGCTGTCCGCCGCCTCCCCCGTGGGGGCGGCCGGAGCGGACGAGGCCGCGCGCGGACGGGCGGCCGCCTCCGCCGCCGCGCCCGCCGCCCACGGCTTCGCCCCCGACGCGTACGTGGCCGCCGATGCCGCCCCGTACCCCGCCCCGGAGTACGCCGACCCCTCCGCGACCGCCCCCCTCGGCGGGTCCGGGCACGAGCAGACGGCCGACTTGACCGAGCCGTTCGTCCTGGCCGGCCAGGCGGGCCACGGACGCCCCCACCCGCCGCGCTCGGCCCCCGCCTCCGCGGCGCCCGGCCGGCACGGCACGCGCGCGGCCCTCCGGCGCCGCCGCCAGACGCAGGAGCGGAGCCGGCGCCGCGCCGTCATCGCGGCCGGCGTCGTCGTCATGGCGGTCACGGGCGGGGCGTTCTCGCTGTCGGGAGGCCGCGGCGGGGACGACGAGGTCCTGGAGGCGAACCGGGTGACCGCACCCGAGCTCGACCTGCCCCTCGACCAGGATCCGTCCACCCACTCCGGGACGCCGACCGAGGCGACCCCGAGCGGCTCGCCGTCCGCCTCGAAGTCCGCCACCGCGCGCCCCTCCGCGTCGGCCACGCCCAGCGCGCGTCCCACCACCGCCTCCCCCCGTCCGGTCCGCACCGCCAAGCCCGCCCCGGTGAAGACCACCCCGCCGCGCACCGCGGCGCCCACCCCCGACACCCGCCCGAGCAGGCCCGGCTCGGGCACCGGCTCCGGCGACGAGGCCGGGACCGGGACGGGCGCCGGTCAGAACGACCAGGGCCCGAGCTCCGAGGCCGACCAGGTCGTCGCCCTGGTCAACGCGGAGCGCGCCAAGGCCGGCTGCGGCCCGCTGAGCGCGAACGCGACCCTCACCCGGGCGGCGCAGGGCCACTCCGACGACATGGCGGCCCGCGACTTCTTCGACCACACCAACCCCGACGGCGCCGGCCCGGGGGAGCGGGTGACGGCGGCCGGGTACCCGTGGTCGACGTACGGCGAGAACATCGCCATGGGGCAGAGCTCGCCCGAGCAGGTCATGGAGTCCTGGATGAACAGCCCGGGCCACCGCGCGAACATCCTGAACTGCGACTTCAAGGAGATAGGCGTCGGCATCCACTCCCAGGGCGGCCCGTACTGGACCCAGGTCTTCGGCGCCCGCTGAGGGGAGCGGTGGGGGCCGCGGCGCCCCGGGGCGCCCCGCCCGCCGCCCGCAGGGGGGGACCGGGGCGGGGGGGAGGCCGGGGCGGGGGGTAGTGACCCGGGTGGGCGCGGGGGCCGGGGTG
>NZ_JBIBWF010000018.1:0-95684 GCF_043081085.1 Streptomyces sp. NPDC014891
GCAGGCCGAGGTCTCGCTTCGCGGAGACGAGGCGCTGTTCGGGAGTGAGTAACTGGGAGTCGGGCATCAGCGCTTCTCCTCGCTGGTCGGCGTGGTGGTGGGGGAGTTGCTCGGATCGGCGGCTGCGGGAAGCGGCACCCACGTTCCGGTCAGCCGGTCCAGGGACACCCAGGTGCCGTCCGCGCGGCGGTCGGCGTAGACGTGGGTCTGCTGGCTGCGCGCGGTCCAGACGGTGACGCCGCCGGCGGCGCCGAGGTCGTCCAGGAAGTCCCGGGCCTCTCGGAAGGTGGTGGATCGCTGATCGCGACCGGCAACCCGGATGACCTCTCCGTCCGGCTTCGTCCGGGTGGTGCTCTCGGTGGCGTAGAAGACCCGCTTGGCGTGGCGGGGGATGCGGGTGGTCACGGCTTCTTGTCCTCCCCGTCCTGGTCGTCGGCCGGGAGTGAACCGCCGCCCTTCGCGATCCGGGTCAGCGCCTCGCGGAAGACGGGGACGAGCTCCCTGTCCATCTGGTAGGCGATGTTCTGGTGCCAGGACGGGTTGTTGGGGTCGGAGACGGGGGTGACGGGCTGCGGGGTGCCCTCCGGCCACCACCCCTTGCGCACACCGCGGTCGACGGCTCGCTTCAAGCCGTTGGACGGGCCGTTGAGCGCGTTGAGCACACGGCGGAGGTGGTCGGCCTCGATGTAGCCGTCGCCGTCGACGATGACCATCTCCGCCATCCGTCGCGAGCCGGCGGTGAGGTCGCGGAGGTAGCGCTCGGCGCGGTCCACGGTCCAGCCGGGACGGACGGTGCTGATCGACAGCTCGGCGTGGTGCTGGGCGGCGAGCGCGACGAGCTTCTCGGCGAACTCCTCGCTCGCGCCCTTGATGATGATCTCCACGAGATCCCTCCGTCAGATTCTCGACCGGTTCTCCCCGGTCTCCATGCAGGATGCCCGCCGCGATGCCGTGCCGTCTAGACCGGGGAGAACAATGGCCGAGTTCTGCACTCGATCGAGTGATTCGGCGGACCGGCTCGTCTCGCCTCGGATAAGGTGCAATATCCGAGGCGATAAAACGGGCACCGCGGAAACGTCAAGGGTTCTTGACGGCGCATCGGCGGGTGTGGGATCTTCTCCCATGTCGTCAAGGTTTCTTGACGGCATGGGCAAGGGAGGAATCAGGACGATGGGCTGGGCCACCGATGACGGCCGGCACGAGGGGTACGCCGTGGCCGTCCTCGCCGACGGCCGCGATGCCACCGCGGCGGACAATCCCTCCGGCAACTCCGCCTGGTGGTGCTTCGACGGCCGTGACGGACGGCCGCGCGCGGCCGGCGTGCGGGCCGCATGCGACTGCTACCTCGGCAGCGACCAGCCGCGCTCCGACTGGCGCGGCACGACGGTCTTCCCCGTCGACTTCGAGGCGGACTTCGAGCTCACCGAGGGCGACAACTCCTCCGGTCCCTATGCCGAATGGTGGAACACGCACGTCACTCCGGCCGAGGCCACCACGGTGCCCGGCGACGTCACCGACCTCCTCGACCAGGTCCGCACCCGGCTCGCCGAGCTGACCGGCCAGCGCCCCCTCGCCACGCTGACCGCGGTGGCCCGCCTGGACCGTCTCACCGAGGCCGCCGCCCGCCGCGCGGCCGACACCGCCTACCAGCGCGACGCGACCTGGAGCGACATCGGCGCCGCCCTCGGTGTCTCGAAGCAGGCCGCGCACCAACGGCTGGCCCGCCACCTCACCGCCGACGACACGACCGAGACGCCGTGAGAACCCACGCTCGGAAGCACGGGAAAGCGCTGGGACCCGGCCGGTCGTCCGGGTCCCAGCGCTCGATACGCGTACAGGGGCGCGCCCTACAGCAGGCCCATGTTCTTCATGATGGCCTCCGCGAGGAAGTAGGTGCCCGCGGCCGCCGAGCCCGCGGTGATCACCGCGGGCCAGAACCCGACGCCCAGCCCGTGCGGCGCAGGCTGCTGGACACCGAAGTAGACGGCGACGGCCACCAGAGCGGCCAGCAGGACCGCGATGGTCACGTACGGCCCACTGGAGTCAGCGGCAGCGGCAACAGTAAGCATGAACACTCCCGGGCAGGCGAAGTGACGGGACGACAGCCGGGCACACACACTGCCGCATTATTGTCTCAAGAGTACGAGACAATCTGAGACTTTCCCAACGTGCAGGTCAGAAAGGAGAGCTAGGTGTCCCAGGGGAACCGTCGGGGCCGCAGGATGAAGGCGATTGCCGAAGATGTGGGGCCGCACAGACGAGAACTCGCAGTCGCCCTGCGCGACTTGATTCACGCCAGCCTGCCCGCCGGTACGCCCGCCGGGACGCTGGCCGAGCTCACGAACGGGACTGCTCGATCGACGCTGTTCCACGTTCTGGCCGGCAGGCGCGTGCCGAGCTGGTCCACGATGGAGGACCTGCTGGACGCCTGCGCAACCGTGCGCCAGATCCCCTCCCTCCTCGAATCCGTGTCTCGTCAGGGATCCGGGAGGAGGGTCACACAGATCCGCGCGAGCAGCGAAGAGCACGAGAGGTTCCAACGCCTCTGGCTGAACGCGCACAGCGAGATGACGGTCGAGCGCCTCGCGGACGACCCGCACCTGGCGGCAGACCATGCCGCTGCACTGCGCCTCGCCTCGCCTTCAGTGGCACCGCCCTGGCGGACTGCCCCTCCCGGTCACCGGCGCACACGGCCCTGGGGGGGAGAGCCGGAGACGGTCTCCGTTCCCGAGGCGATGGAAGCCGTGCGGCTGGCTCATCTGCGCGTAAAGGAGGCCACCACCGAACTGGCCCGCGCCCAGGACGGGCTAGACCGGGCCCTGGCTCGTCAGGAGCAGGCCGCGATGGTGGATGAACTCATGGCGTTCAAGAACCTGCGCGAGGCCGCCGAGGTACGCCAGCGGATCACGCGTCTTCTCGTCCAGCTCCAGAGCCGTCTGCACGACAGAACCCACCCTCTCCCCGCCAAGGACCGCAAAACGGGACTTCGCATCGAAGAGGAACTTCGCGAGTGGCTGGTCCGCCTCGCCATGGCGGACGACGACCAGGACCCGGAAGCAAGGCGTGCCACTCGCGAGGATGTCCGCCAGAAGCTGGAGCAGGTACGCAACAGGTTCAGCCGGATCGGAATCTCCGCGTGAGCTCAACACCGAGGCGGTACCAGGTCTCACCCACCGATACGTCGCAGGGCTTCGGCAGCCACTGCACAGAGCTCGACGACGGCAGACCGGGACTCCGCCCCGAGACAACCCCGACCAACCTGAGGTTGGAGCCGGCCGGGTCTGTGCTGGAGCCGGTGGAGTGGGTGGACGCCGAGCTGGTCGACTCGGACGACGCGCGCTCCGGCGGCCACGAGATCGTTGTGCACGACCCGGCAGCGGCGATCCTGGCCGCGCTGGACACGAAGGCGGCCGAGGACCTGCACGAGGCCAGACCGCAGAAGACGAAGACGGGATACGCCCGGGACTGGGCCCTGTGGGGCGAGTTCCATGCCTGGCTGGCTGAGCGGACCGGCACGCTGCTGCCGCCCAGCGCCCTCACGGTCGGCACGTACGTCGCCTTCGTGAAGTGGCTGGACGAGGTTGTCGAGGCGGCGCCGAACTCGATCGAGCGCCGGGTCACCGGGGTTGCCTCGGAGGCCCGGCGGCGCGGCTACGAGGTGCCCAAGGCGGCCCGCGCGGCCGCCACCCAGGCGCTCAAGCCGCTCAAGCTGGACAAGGAGCGGCAGCAGCGCGGCCGCGGCAAGGCAGCCGCGATCACTCCGGCCGACCTGCGGAAGATGAACACCGCCCCGCTGGAGCGCGCACCGCAGGAGGGCGCCCGGCGGCGTCGGGTGCTCGTCGTGCCGGACCTGGCCCGGCTCCGTGACCGGTCCCTGCACACGTTGCGGTTCGCCGTGGCGGGCCGCAACGAGGAGATGAGCGCGCTCGACGATACCGACATCCGGGTCGTCGCCGAGGGCCTAGAGGTCCTCGTCCCCAGCGTAAAGGGCCGCCCGCCCCGTGATGTCGTCGTCTCCTACGGGGAGAGTGCCGACACGTGTGCGGTGCGGTGCTGGATCGCGTGGCAGCAGGCCAAGCTCGCCGCCGGCGCCGCCCCTGGCGGGCCCGCCTACCTGCCGGTCAGCCAGTGGGGCGCCCTCGGCACCCAACGGCTGTCCCCCGACGGCTGCGGCCGGGCGATTACCCGCTCCGCCAAGTACGCGGGGCTGACCGGACGGCGAATCACCGGGCACTCCGGCCGCCGAGGGCTCGTCACCACCGGGCGCCGGAAGGGCAAGCGGCCCGAGAAGCTGCGCGCCCAGGGCGGCTGGGCGAAGAACTCCCCGGTGTTCTGGGAGTACGTCGACGAGGGCGAGAAGTGGGAGGACAACGCCACCGAGGGCATCGGCCTCTGACCAGGTGACATATCCGAGCGGCGCGGTCCAGAAAGCCACCGCGCCGCTCGCATGTCAGAACGGAACCATCGCCGTCGGCACTGCCGGGGCCGGGGGGTGCGCCGGCGAGCAGGTCCGCGAGCAGTACAGGGGGTGGGTCTCCATGTCCCAGCCGAGGAGCTCCGTGCGGCAGGCCTGGCACGTGCGGATCTCTCCGCGGAGCCGTCGCACTTCCTTGCGCGCCACGCGGTCCAGCCTCAGCCGCTCGCGCTCCACCGAGTGCCGCATGGCCAGGGCCCGATCCTCATTGCCCCAGAGCACGTCGTCGATCTCGTCCAGAGGAAGGAAGCAGGTGCCGAGCCACTCTTGCACCACCTGGGTGTAGGCGCCGATCCCGACGGCGGCAGTGACGAGAAGGTCGGACTCGGGAAGGCCTTCCAGGAGCGCTGGATCCTCTTCCGACTCGACGCGGCGCCCGCTGTCGTGGGCCATCGCGACGAGGGCATGAACGTCGCACTGCGGCAGATGCTCGGTGCACACCACAATCTGGAAGTCGATCGGCTGGTTGTCGCAGCCAGGCCGGCGGCAAAGACTCTCCACGCCTGACCAGTTCAGATCGAGCGCGAACCGACGCTCGTCGTACACGATGACCGCGCGCTCGTGAGGGTCCAGCGACTCCAGGGTGAGTTCCGCAGGGTGCGCCTCGCCAGCCAGCACGCCCGCGAGTTGCAGCACGGTGGCGAAGGGGACGGCGGCCCCCAGAACACGGGAGTGGAAGACCTCAGGTCCAGGGTCGAAGTAGCTGCGGCGACCTCCGTCGGCAGGAGACGCTGCTGGGAGCGTGGCGCACTCGTTCAGCAGGTCAGGGAGCCGGAACGTCCATCCGCCGGGTCGTGGTTCCGGCGAGGCGATGTGCTTGGCGGCCTGGGTGTATCTCTGGCCTGTGCCCTTCTGCACGGCACGAACAGCCAGTTTACGCTTCCGATCCCGGGTCACGATCGTCCTTCCGCGACATGCCCACGCCCATGCCGCAGCAGGGTCTTCACATACCGAGTCGAGTTGCCGCGCGAGTCCGTGACCCTTGTCCTCGGAGCCAGGGCGTGGGTGCTGTCCGGTCCGGGAGGCTGGCAGGCGCGTGCTGCCGCAGCGCACACGTTAGCGCACAAGCGGCCTGCCCTGTGACGTCTCCATCGGTACGGAAATCACTGGGTAACCGTAATTATCCTGTGCGTTCGTTTCGGTCACTCGGGCGGGTGAATCCGGCCGAAGGAGTCAGGAAAGCCCTGACGCGGACAATCGTCAGGTCTAACCTGACGCTCATGGATGAGACGAACGAACCCGACGAGCGGGCCCGACCTCCCGCCCTCACTCCGGTCGACGAGGCGATGCTCGCCCGCGCGCACACGCTCTACGAGATTGTCGAGGCGGCGCTGAGCGACATCGCCGCCCGGTACCCGATCGACGACCCCGGCGGCCTGCTCCGCGACGCGCTCTTCCTGCGCGGGCTCACCGACCGGCTCGTGGACCAGGCCGTCATCGTCGAGCGCGAGCTCGGCTCCAGCTGGACCGCCATCGGCAACGCCGCCGGCACCTCCAAGCAGACCGCCCACGAGCGATGGAACACCAAGGTCGGCGCCTGGGCGATGACGGGCCGCCAGCGCAACGGCATCAACCGCGGACCCGCCGACCCGGCCGAGCACGCCCGCAATCTCGACGAGTGGCTGGCAGGCCTCACCGGAGAGGCCCCCGGCGGCATCAGCCGCGTGCTGACCTCCCTGCGCGACGAAGCCGCTCGCCAGGAGGCCAACGACCGCCGCGCCGAGGTCAAACACCTTGAACGACGGTCCGAGGAACTGCGCCTGGAGTGCGACAAGGCGTACCGCGCGGCGATGGAGGCCGTCGGCACGGATGCCGCCGAGGAGAAGAACGCGGTCTGGGCCGCCCGGCACTTCGCCCGCGCCGAGGTCTACGACCGGCTCGCCATCGTCGAGGAGCCCGCCGCGGTCGAGCACCGCCGACACGCGGCGGCGCAGCGCGAGATCGCCGAAGGCCTCCTCCGCGGTAGCAGCGTCAAGGACCTGACCAGCAAGGAGACCACGTGATGCCCGAAGCCAAGCGACTCCTAGGCTCCGACATGGCGGAGGTCCTGACGCCCATGGACTTACTCGGACGCGCCGAACGTCGCCTGACCGAACGCGGCGACGACGAGGGGCGGACGGCATCGTGAGCATCGCTGTACGCACCTGGGGCGTCTGGGAGCCGATCGCGGACGACATCTACCCCCGGGACAGCGTCTACGCCCGCCCCGTGGAGTGGTGGCCCTCCGGCCGCGTCGCCGAGGCCTCGCTCCGAGCCCGCAGCCCGCGCCAGCCCGGCACCACCAACACCGACGCCGAACGCCGGGCGGACGGCGTGAACAGGTCCGACGCCCAGTTCTACGGGAGTGAGCAGTCGGTCATCTTCCTGTACGAGGTCGACGGCGAGCCCGGAGCCAACCCTCGCCCCGCCGACACCCCGTACGCGGTGCTGGAGTTCGGCCCGCGTGGTGGCGTCCGCCGTCGCGCTCTCGCCCCCTCCGACAGCGCGAAGTCCCGGGCCTGAGACGGCCCCCACCCGCAGAACCAGGCCCCGGTGCCGAACGGCGCGAACGGCAGGTCCCCCCACGACCTGACCGCGCCGGGCGGTGCCGGGGGGAGCGGGGGTCCGGGGGCCGGCGAAGGCCCCCGGGACCACCGGCCCCCGCCACCCATTCACCCCCCACCGTGCAGGCGGCCGCCCCGTCGCGGGCAGCGCCACCCACTGATGCCGCAGACCCCGGAGGTATACCGATGACGGACACCACGACGACGGCGGAGGCGACCGTCCCCGAGCAGGCCGCGCCGCCCGAGGAGAAGACGTGGCCGGAGGCACTGGGCGCCAACCGGCTTGCCGACATGCTCGCCGAAATCACCGGCGAACCGGTTCGCGCGCTGGACGTCGAAGTGCTCGTCGAGCGGGAGGCCCTGGCCGAGGTAGACCGGTACAAGGGCTGGCCCCTGTACTCCACGGAGGCCGCGCGCGCGGTCGATGCCGAGCTGCTGCGCACGATCGTGGCCGAGCGGGTGGCATGGTTCGAGGCGAGCCTGACCCGGGACGAGGCAGCCGAGCGGATCGGCTGGCACTGGAGCGACATCGCCCGCATGGGCCGCGAAGGCCGCATCACCACCGGGCGGGCGGACCGGTACCTGATCGCCGACCTGGACAAGCTCGCCGCCGAGGCCGACGGAGAGCAGTACATCACCGCGCAGGCCGCCGCCGAGGTCCTGGAGATCCGGGCGGCGGATTGGCGGTACGTCGAGGCAGCAGGGTGGATCGCGCCGGCGGAGACCTACGAGCGCGAGGTCGGCCGCTACCGCACCGTCACCGTGGTGCTCTACCGGCTCGGCGACGTCCGCGACCTGCGGGACATGCCCGGGGTGGACTGGGAAGCCGCCCGCGGCGTCGGCAGGGGCAAGCCGTCCCCGCTGCGTGAGTACGCCAAGCTCGCACCCACCCGCGCCGACGCGGTGAAGGGCTTCTGCCAGGAGCTCGCCGACCGACACCGCACGACAGTGTGGGCATGGCACTCCCCCTACTCCGGCGGATGGGAGCTGGACTGGGCGCGGATCGAGGGCGCCCCGACGAAGGAGGGGGTCCGCGCGGAACTCACCGCCGACCCGGCCGTCGGCCCCTACGCCGACGAGATCACCCTCTGCCCGCCGTGGGGCAGGATCACCCGCCGGGCCCGCAAGCTACTGGAGCCTGGCGCCGCGGTCGTCCTGGATACGGAGACCACCGACCTCTACGGACAGACGATCGAGCTCGGCGTCGTGGACGCGGCGACGGGCAAGGTACTCCAGGACACGTTGGTAAAGCCCACGGAGCCGATCGCGCGCGGGGCACACTTCGTGCACGGCATCTCCGACAAGGACGTGGCGGACGCCCGGTCGTTCGCGGTGATTCTCCCGCGCCTGCGGAAGGTCACCAAGGACAGGATCATCTGCGCCTACAACGTGGACTTCGACCGCGCCGTCGTCCTCGGCGACGTCCGGCGGGCCGGGAAGAAGCCGGGGCACCTGGAGCCCCCCGAGTCCTGGTACTGCCTCATGAACGCGTACGCCGAGTGGTTGGGCTCGTCACGCTGGCTCCGGCTCGGCGGCGGCCACCGTGCGGTCGGCGACGCGCTCGCGGCGCGCGACGTCCTGGTGCGCATGGCCCAGGGCCGAGGCAGCACCTTCACCCCGCAGCCGGCGGCGCCGGGCGATCCCGTGCTCGGGGCTCCCGCCGGGACCACGCTCGCGGCCGCCGACGCCTGAGCATCCCGCTTTCCCCGCGCCCCTTTCGGAGCGGGTGCTCGAGGAACGCCCCACCACGGTGGGCGCCCTCGGCCCTGCACGGAGGGGGCGTGCCTCGTGCACCCTCACCGCCGTTTCCGCGTCCGCCGGCGCCGCCAGGCAGCAGCTCCCCGAACTCCCCGCACTACAACGGGCGACACCTGAGCAGTCGCTGGACATGGCGTGGCCCCGCACGTCGCTGAACGCGCGGGGCCACTCAGGCAGAAGGTCAGACCTTCTGCGAGGCGAACTGCGGGGCCGCGAGCAGGGTGCCGAGGGCGGCCGCGAGCTCGTACTGGCCAGCGGCGACGGCCACCGTGAACAGCACGATGATGATGACCGTGGGCGTCTGCACGGGCGGCAGCTCGGGGAGGATGCCGGGCCGCGGCCAACGGGACGGACGGCCCGGGAAGGTTCCGGACACGGACGGCGTTCCGGTAGTGTCAAAGACGGACATCGTTGGGTTCCTTCTGCGAGAAGACATTCCCTCGACGACGTCACGACGGAGAGCCCCACGACCAGCTTCCTAGGGCATGGGTCGTTGGGGCCTCTCCGGCATCTCTGCCGCTGAGGATTACGGACACCACTCTAGCCGATCAGACGGTCCGTCACCGACGGCACTCCACTAGATGTTGTGCCATCTATGCAACCACCCACTAGATATTGTGGTTGCGGCTGACGAGTCGTCAGCTTACGAGACCTTTTCGCGAGCAGGAGACCGGCCCGGACGAACCTCCGTCCGGGCCGGTCTCCTGCTCTGCGGCCCACAGTCCCAGTGAAGCGCGGGCTCCATCGTGAGCGACTCAGACCCCCCACTCCGGGTCGGCGCTGGAGCCCCATCCGGTGTCGGCACGCATGCGTGATCCCCTCTTCGTGCGGGTCGGTTGTCCGACCCTGATGCGGCGACGCTACTTCTGGCCTACGGGAACGGGGAAGGAGTGGGCGGATCCTCGTCAGGAGGCGTGGCGGTAGGCGCCCGCCGGCCGGACCACGGTGTGTCCCCATCGGGCGTTCAGCTTGTCGAGGACCGGTTCGAGGCGGAGGCGTGCTTCGCGTTCGGGGTCGAGGGAGAGCTGTGTGCCGGGTCCGTCCTCGGCGGCGGTGAGTTCTTCGGCGGTGATGGTGAGTCGGCGGACGCGGGCCCGCTGGAAGGCGAGCGCGTCCCAGCTCCGCCAGACCGCGGTGCGGAGGTCTTCGGTGTGGCCGGACGGGGTGGGGAGCTTGCGTGTCCGTTCGACGCGGGCCCCGTCGGCGAGGCGGACGGCCAGAGTGATGCCGCGGGCGACCTGACCGCGGGCGCGGAGCCGTTCGGCGAGTTCGGCGACGAGGTCGAGGAGCGCGGCCCGGATGACGACGGGGTCGAGCATGTCCCGCTCGAAGTCGTGGCGGGCCGAGGTCGACTCCGGCCGGCGCAGCGGCACCACGGCGCGGGGGTCGAGTCCGCGGGCCCGCTGGCGCAGGATCCGTCCGGCCTTGCCGCCGACGATGCGCGAGACGACGTCTTCGGACATGGCGGCGAGGGCGCCGATGGTGTGCAGCCCGTAGCGGCGCAAGGTGGCTGCCTGGGCGGCGCCGACGCCGTAGAGGGCATCGACGGGCAGCGGGGAGAGGAAGGCGTGCACGGCCCGTGCGTCGGGCAGGTGCAGCACGCCGCCGGGGCCGGTGTGGGCGGAGGCGGTCGCGGCGGTCGCCCAGGTGTCCGCGACGCCGATCCGGATGTCGATGCCGTGCAGGAGGCAGCGCACCCGCGCGCGCCGGGCGATCTCGTCTGCCGTGGTGTCGTGGAGGCGGAGCGCACCGCCGATCTGCGCGAGGGCTGCGCCGGGCGGGATGGGCTGGATGAGGGGGGTGAAGTCCGCGAGGACGTCGAGGACGGTCTGGTACTCCTCGGGCTCGATGTCCGCACGGCACCGCACGTGCATGATCACGCTGTCGCTCACGCTGCACTCGCCTCTTTCCTGTGTCCGGTGTGGACGTGCTCGCGCAGCGCGACCCGGTCCGCCGGTCCCACGGACGGCGTGGCCCAGTACGGATGCCACCACAGCTGTACGGAGAGCCGCAGCAGGCGGCGGCGCAGGGCCGTCGTGCTGCCGGTGCCCGCGGCGGCGAGGGCGGCGTAGGTCTCGGTCCACGCCGTCTGGGTGCGGATGAGGTCGAGGGGGAAGGGGTCGCGCTCCACCCGTTCAGTGAAACACGTGTTCGATTTTCTCGACCAGTCGACGCACCCGGCCTCGCGTACGTGGAGAGGCCGGGTTGTCCTGTGCCATCGAAGGTTGAGCGCGTGCCATCGAACCTTGGCCGACGCGGTGCGAGCCAAGGCGCCCGCAATCATCTACACCCCGCTGACCTGGCACGATGCCTGTATGGAAACTGGCTTCCCGTGGGGGTCCACACCGACTGTCGATCTGCGCCTCTGGCGTGCGGACGCCATCGTGCTGTTCGACTGGTTGATGAGCGCCGACCTGAACGCCGTGCCGATCACGCACCCGGCTCAGAAGCAAGCCCTTGTAGACCTCCTGGCCCGCTTGGAGGAGGTGGACGTCATCGAGTCGACCGAGGAGGAGATTGCCGCAGCCCAGGAAGAGGTGGCCAAGAATATGGGCTGGTAGGGGCACCGGCAGCGATCAGCCTTCGGTGACACGCGCTCAAGCTTCGATGACGCGGGACACACTCCGCCGACCCATGGTCCGACCTGCGCGTCAACCTCACGCGCACTCCCGCTCCGGCGACACCGCATGGCGTGCACAGTCGATACTCTCCGTACTGGCCTAGGGAGCCGACTGGTAATCGTTCCCGATGCCCCCACCGGCCCCCTGCGCCACCATGCAGGGGGCCGGTCGCATACAGCCCGGACGGTGCGCCGATGCCGCTCCGCAGCCCGCTCGCGCCGCGCACCGCCCGACTGTCAGATCCCCGCCCCCATGGCTGGGGTTTCGTCGTTTCCGGGGCCGTGCCGGTTCACCCGGGCGGGTGGCTTTCTGCCTCGCGTACACGTACGCGACTTGTGAGGCGCGCCCCCAACTCGCCCCGAAAACTCGCGACACGAAAGAGTGAACCGTCGGTTGAGTCGATCATGAACCACTGGTTCACTTGGGAGTGTCCGGGCGGGATGGCCGTCCCGCCCGGACACTGGCGCCGCTGCCGTACCGAGGCCGCGGCATCCATCAGGGAGTACACCATGCGAGTCCTGGTATCGACCTACGAACCCGTCACCCCCGACCTCGACGAGGAGGAGCGCGAGGCGCTCGCGGCCTTGGCCCGTGCCGGAGCCGCGATCCGCACGTCCTACGCGCTCAACCACTACGGGCAGGACGGCGTACGGATCACGCTGCGGCAGTACTGCACACCGGAGGGCGAGGAGCGGTGGGCCGTCGTCTACGAGGGGCCCGAGAGCACCGAGGTCACCGACAGTGTGGGCCGGGCGGAGGCGGACGCCGCCTACGAGGACGAGGTCCGCGGCATGGTCGAGTACGGCGGCGACGCCCCGGCCTGGACCGAGAGCGACGTCCCCGGCGTCCCGAACGCCGCCTACCGCGTGGTGGTGGAGCGGCAGATCGAGGGCGCGTGGGACCGCGAGGAGGTCGCCTCCCACCTGGGCCAGACCCTTCGTGTCGGCGCGCACGAGGTCGACGGCGACGAGGTGACCGACCTGACGAAGGCCGCCGGGGTCATCGCCCGCACCCTCGCCGCCGCCCAGCGGGGCGACAACTACGACGCTCTGCTCAGCGAGGCGGTGGGCGAGCCCACGCTGACGGATGTGGTGGGCGTCTTCCGCGTCACCGTGACCGGTGTAGGCGAGGACGGCGAGGCGACGTTCACCGCGTCGCACGCGGTGCCCGAGGAGCGGCCGACCGCGCAGCAGATCGAGGACTACCGCCGCCGGCTGACCCAGATCGAGGAGGACCGGGAGCGGGAGTTCGCGGGCCACTCCGAGGAGACCGGCTGGCTCTGACCGGCCCCGCCTCCGGGCCCGGCCGCCGCGTGCGGCCGGGCCCCCTCCCCCCGACGACGAACAGATGGAGCATCACGTGACCGACACCCCCCTGAGCCTCGCGGCCCGTCTCGCGGCCGACCCGGATCCGGCCCGCCGTTTCCAGCTCGCCCGCGCCGCGTCCGAGGCCGCCGCCGCGGCGGCCGCCGCCCCGTTCGAGGACGAGGCCAGCGGCGCCCTGGACGAGCTGATCGCCCAGCACGGCGGGAACGTCGCCGCCGCCGCCCGCGAGGTCGGCCTGACCGCGCAGGCCCTCCACAAGCGCGTGAAGCGGCACAAGGACGGCGGTGCGACCCGCCCGGCGCCGTCCGCAGCCGAGCAGCCCCAGCCCGCCCTCCGGTTCGAAAGCGCCGAGTTCGCCGTGACCGCCCTGGAGAACTGGACACTGCGCCAGCAGGAGATCACCGACCAGCGGGACGTCTTCCTCCTCGGCGCGCTCGCCGCCGGCGTGGACCCGGTCACCGTCGCCGAGACGACCGGCGTCGGTCTCGACACCCTGCGCCGCATCCGCCCGTCCGGGAACATCACCCTGTCCGCGATCGCCGACAACTGGGACCCGGTCCTCGAAGACTTCGCCCGCGCCGTCGACGCCCGCGCCAAAGCCCTTGCCGCCGACGTCACCAGCAGCACCACAAGGGCCGCCCACCGCGTGTGGTGGCACACCGCGCGGTACATCGTCACCAACGCCGCCCCCACGGCCCTGATGCCCGACCTCCCCGACGAGAAGGACTTCGCGTCCACCGAGGAGTACGTGGAGGCCATGATCAACCGCGAGCCGACGCCGGAGGAGACGGCCGAGGACGAGCGCCAGCCCACCGCACTCGCGGTCGCCGACGGCGCGGACGCCTTCCTCGCGGCCCTGTGGGTGGAGATGCGCCGACAGGCCACCACCACCCACGCTCCCGGCGGGGACGAGGAGATCCACGCCGCGCACCGGCAGGCCTGCGGCGAACTCGCCGACGCCATCCACCACCTGCGCACCACCGGCCAGGTCCCGCCCTCCCTCACCGAGGGGGCGGCGTGAACTTCGGCCCCGAACACGGCGCCCGGGTCACCCCGGACGACATCGCCGCGGCCGCCGACCTCGTCGAGCGGACCCTGACCACCGACTACCTCGTCAACCTGCTCTTCCAGGTCCCCGACAGCGGCCCCGGCCGGACCCTGTTCAACCGGGACCAGGCGGCCGTCGGCACCGTCCTGATCAGCAACACCACGGGCGGGCGCGACGACGACGTCCGCCGCCTGGCCGTGATCCGCGCGATGGGCCGCACGTACCGGGAAGACCCCCGCAGCACCATCATGCCGATCGGGGTGGTCATGCTCGGGGGCGAGATCGCCGCCCGCTACCTCTACCAGCGCCTCACCCGCCAGTACGGCCCCTACGGGCTGGAGCCGCTCCACGCCGCCATCAGCATCCTGTGGCCCCCGCCGGGCGAAGAGCCTCCCAAGCACCCCGGCCACCCCGGCATGAGCCTGGCGCGACTGGTCAGCGGCCCCATGAATCCCCTGTTCACCCCCGGCGACATCCGGGCCCTGCGCGCCCTGGCCGGCGCGTTCTGCGAGGACCAGGAAATGCAGCTCCGCTGCACGGCACGGATCTGCAGCAGTGCCGCCGGCCGCCCCCAGGACCTGCGCGGCGGCGACCTCCCCGCCGTCCGCGAATCGGTCCTCACCTCACGCACGGCCGCGCACCTTTCACCGCCACCGGCCCTCCTCACCCCGGGGACCTGATGCACAACGGGATCGCCCTCGTCCGGCCCTCAGACGCCCAAGCCGCCAGCACGGCGGCCCGGGAGTTCTACGTCGAAGACCTCTCCTACGCCCGCCTCCTGTTCGGCCCCGACACCCAGGGCCCCACCGCAGTCCTCACCCCCCGCCACCGGGGCATGATCGGCACCCTCCTGACCTGGAGCCCGCCCCCCGAGGACAACCAGATCAGCAAGCCCGACCTCCTCGCCGTCATCCGGGCCACGGGTTGCAGCCAGCGCCTCCAGCTCCCCGACCGGCACAGCCCCGTCCCCGAAGCCCACAACTGGACCGTCGGCGCGGTCATGCTCGGCGCGGAGATCGCCGCCCGCCACCTCTACCAGCGCCTCACACACGCCCACGGCCCCGACGCACTCCAGCCCGTCGCCCGCGCCCTCGCCGCCCTGTGGCCCCTGCCCGGCGACACCCCCGCCGACGACTCCACCCCCAACCCCGGTCTGACTCTGCGCCGCCACCTGCGGACCGCCCTCGCCCACCTCGACCCCGCCGAGACCGACGCACTCGACGCCCTCGGCCGCGCCCTCAGCCCCCCATACAGCCTCGACCGCCGCCTACGCTGCGCCGGGCGCATCGCCTGGCACGTCGGCCACCACCAAGGCCCACGGATCCAGGGCCTCGGCGTCGTACGCGCCGCCATCTGCACGGCCCGCCTGACCGGGCACGCCCCGGCCCTCCTCGCCCCGAATATCGAAACAGTGTTCCCTATGTGACGGTTGGCGGGTTAGTGTCCCCTTCAAGCAAGATCCCGCCAGGGGGGTACACCATGCATGCTGCCGAAACCGCAGGTCGGCCCGGGCGGCCGCCCGGTACCAGCGTGAACGACGAGGGGCTGACAGCCCGGCAGGTCGCGATCATCGAGTTCATCGAGCGTGAGGTCAGCCGCCAGGGATACCCGCCGTCGATGCGGGAGATCGGCGCCGCGGTCAAGCTCAGCAGCACCTCGTCCGTCGCACACCAGGTGATGGCCCTGGAGCGCAAGGGAGTGCTCTACCGGGACCCGCACCGGCCGCGCGCCTACCGTGTACGCGCCCGCTGGACCCTGGACTTTCCCGAGGCGCCGACCGAGGCCGGTCCCGGTGTGGCCGCGGTCCCGCTTGTCGGCCGGATTGCGGCCGGAGCCCCGATCCTCGCCGAGGAAGCGGTCGAGGACGTGCTGGCGCTGCCCCGGCAGCTGGTCGGCGAGGGGCGGCTGTTCGCCTTGAAGGTGGTCGGCGACAGCATGATCGACGCGGCGATCTGTGACGGGGACGTGGTCACCGTCCGCCAGGCCGACAGCGCGGATCACGGGGACATCGTCGCCGCCATGCTCGACGGCGAGGCCACCGTGAAGCGTCTGCGCCGCGAGGGCGGCCACGTCTGGCTGATGCCCCACAATCCCGCCTACGAGCCGATCCCAGGCGACGACGCGGTCATCCTCGGCAAGGTCGTCGCCGTCCTGCGCACCCTGTAGAAGCCGCCGGACACCGCTGAACCCTCCCGCATATGCCATCGGCTGATTCGTGCACGCCTCTGGCGTGCACGGACAGCCTGGTGGCAGGGTGACGGCACGCGGCAACCCCGTCCCCACCACGCGGGTCACGCCGCCGGCCCCGCCCCGCGCGCGCCCGCACGGGCGGGGCCGCGCCCGCCTCCCGGCTCCCCACGGGAGGCCATCGGCGCGCATGCCACCTCGTCGCCGACCGGGCGGGTCCGCCTGTCGGGGCCTTGCCCCACCACGACGGAGTGATCACAGCCCCGGCCCCGTGACGGCATCGCCCATACCGGGTTGGCCAGGCATGCGAATGAAGATCATGGGCGTGCTCCTCGCCGCCGCGGCGGCGGCCGCCCTGCCGACCGGTCCGGCGACATCGGTGGCGGCGGACAAGCCCTGTCCGGCGTCCGAGCGGTGGGAGGGCGACCGTAAGTGCTACAGCAGCACCGCTCGGAACGTCGCCCTGGTGGACCTGCACATCCAGAAGAAGCAGGGCCGCGACCATGCCCGCGCGGCGGGCTGGGTCGAGGAAGGCGGCGCGGTGTGGATGGAGGTCAGGAAGGACGGCGGGGCCGCGAAGCGGGTGCACCTCAAGCGGGTGCCGAAGGGCGGGACCTCCAACCCCCACGCCGCGTCCCGGCAGAAGTCGACCGGGTGGCACTACGACGGCCCCGGCTACCTCGTCCGCGGGTGCGCCGCGAACGCCGGCGACCGCCTCAAGGCCTGCACCGGCTGGCACTGACACCGCAGGTGTGTCGGGTCTCCCTGACACACCCGCGGTGGAATGTCGGCCTGGCCTGACACAACGCACCCCAGTGTCGGCGTAGGGCGACACTGCGCCCGGGGCTCAGGCCGCGCCCTCCCCCGAGCGGTGTCAGCCCGTCGTGGCAGGCTTTCCGTGTCCGGCGGCGCCCATCCTTGAAGCCGATGCCGCCGCCGGACACCCCGACCCACAGCAAGCAGAGGGAGCGTGCGCGGTGAAGAGTTACCGCCTGGAGTGGACGCAGGAAGGCCGGGACGGGCGGCAGGTCTCCGCCGTCACCTACGGCGAATCCGCCGCCGAGGACTACAAGGCCCGCAAGGCCGCCCAGGACGGCGTCACCGACGTCCAGGTCGTCCCGGACAAGCCCGGCAAATAGCGCGGGCGCCCGGGCCAGTGAAGCTCCTATAGATCGTCAAGCTGGTCTGCTGAGTCCATAGGATGAGTTCGTGGCTCGGTTCGATGAGGTTAAGGCGACGTTCTGGGGCGAGGGGTTGTACGGGGTTCAGCCGCCGTTGACCGACGCGGTCGTTCAGGACGCCGAGCGTCAGCTCGGTGTCCGTCTGCCGGCTTCGTTGCTGGAGATCCTGCGGGTCCAGAACGGCGGTGTGGTGGCGGATGCGTGGAACGCGTTCCCGACCGATGTGCCGACGTCGTGGAGCGAGAATCATGTTCCGCTCGACGAGATGATGGGCATCGGCCATCACGACGGCCAGTCGTCCTTGCTGGACACGGCCTACTTGGTTGAAGAGTGGGGTCTGCCTTCGCCTCTGGCTCTGCTGTCCGGGGATGGTCACTGCTGGATCGCTCTCGACTACCGGGCCTGCGGGAAGTTCGGGGAGCCGTCCGTGACCTGGTTCGATGTGGAGGGCAACACGGAGCTCCCGCTGGCTGCGGACTTCCAGGCGTTCATCGAGCGGCTGACTGCGGCCGCGCCGCTCGACCTCGATCACACGGACGGCAACCCGTCGGCGTCATGATCTGGCTCCAGCCGAGCCTGCTGTGCCCAGGGTGCTGGTGCTCGTGAGGTGCCTGTAGATCTCGCGGGCGACGAACCTCTTGAGGCACCGCATGATGTCCTTGGTGGACATGCCCTCGGCCGTGCGTCTGGCCACGTAGTCCCGTGTCCGCTGGTCGTACTGCATGCGGACCAGGACGATGGTGTAGAGGGCGCTGTTGGCGTGCCGGTCTCCGCCGCGGTTGATGCGATGGCGGTTGGTGCGGCCGGACGAGGCCGGGACCGGGGCCGCGGCGCACAGGTGGGCGAAGGATGCTTCGGATCTGAGCCGGTCGGGGTTGTCTCCCGCGGTGATCAGCAGCTGGCCGGCCGTCTCGGTGCCGACTCCGGGCAGGGCGACGAGGCTGGGAGCGGCTCGTTTCACGAGGGGAGCGAGGTCCGCGTCGGCCTCTTTGATCTCCTGGTGAAGGGCCTGGTAGCGCCGGGCCAGGCGGCGAAGCGCGGTCTTGGCCGCGCAGGCCGGGTCCGCGAGGTCACCAGTCGGCCGGGTCCGGGCGAGGGTGTCGATCAGCAGGCCGGTGGGCAGTCCCCGGAGCTTGTCCCGCAGCGTGGAGGGAGCGGTGACCATCAGAGCGCGGATCTGGTTGAGAGTCTGCGTTCTGGCCTTGACGGCGCTCTTGCGGACCACGCGCAGCGCGCGGATGGCTTCCACGATGCCGTCCCGGCTCTTCGGTGTTCCGCTCGCCCTACCGGACAGGACCGCGGTGGCCGCTGCGTAGGCGTCGATCGGATCGGACTTGCCGTGGGCCCGCCTGGCCTTTCGGTCCGGGCGGTCGACCTCGATGACCGTGATGCCGTTCGCGGTGAGGAACCGGGCGAGTTCGGCGCCGTAGGCCCCTGTGCCCTCCATTCCGACCGCGATGACGTCACCCTGGGCGAGAAGCCAGGCCAGCAGCTTCTCGTAGCCGGCTGTGTTCGTCTCGAAGGACTGTGTGTCCAGGTGGCGGCCGACTGAGTCGATCACTGCGGCTTGGTGGACGTCCGTGTGGGTGTCGATTCCGCCGATCACCGCTATCGCGGGCGAGGTCATGCTCGGCTCTGCCGTCCTTCCGTATGTGGCACAGGAACAGCGCGTGCTGCCCGGGCAGTCGGACAAGACAGTGGTGAGGCTGGTGGCCAAGCTCCTATGAGGTCACGGACACCCGCGAGCACACGCGGTGACATCCCTCGGGGGCCGACAATTCATTACACAGACAGCCGAAGCGTCAGTCAGACCCGGAGTCAGACCCCCGAGCGATGCCGCCTACATCCTCACTGTCAGACCCGGCTCATACGGTCGTGAGCACGAGGGCCGGGACCCCTTTTTCCGGCCCGCCGGACGTACGGGAGCGGGTCATGGGTGAGATCACCGTCAGCACAGAGCAGATCGACCACCTGGTCCGCGATCCGGCGAGCGAGTACGGCGCTCCCTACATGCAGGCCTACGCCGACCTCGCCGTCTCGCACCGCGGCCGGCCGGTCGCCGAGATCGTCCCCCTGCTCCGGGCGGCCGCCGACGCCGCCCTCCTGGGCTTCACCGGCGCCGACCTCGTCGAGCAGGCCCGCGCGATCAGCACCGGCGCCCGCTACGAGCTCCGTGTCCACGTCACCGGATAGACCTGAGGCCGAACGGAACCGTCCTCAGTCCTGCTCCGGCTCCTGCTCGCACAGTTCCAGCAGGTCAGGCTCACGCGGCAGCGGGACGGTGGCCTTGCGGATGTCCCACACCAGGGCTTCCCGCGAGCCGATCGAGCCTCTCGGCGTCCAGGACAGCAGCCCTTCGGCCCGCCCTGAGCCCTCCAGCCCTTCCTCCTTGATCTGCCGCCACGTACGCAGGTAATAGGGAAGGGTCTCGGGCGTGAAGACGGGCAGTGACGGGGGCGGAGGCGGCGCGTAGGGGTCCTTGTAGTAGGGCTCGTCGAAGAGGTCGTACCCGAGTGGCTTGCGCTTCCTCCGGCTGCTAGAAGGCATGGACGTCCTCTCGTACGGTGACCTGGGGGTCACCGTACGGCGTCCCTGATCGTGGCCACCACACCGCCGTCAACCGCCCATCGCCGTTCGGCCGCCGAGAGGTGCGATCACGGACGGGGCCTGCATAGCCTGGGGGCACGCCCAAGGGGGGTCGTGGAGGAGTACCGCATGCCCCGTCCGCTCTGGTCCGGCGCCATTTCCTTCGGGCTCGTGACCGTGCCCTGCAAGCTGGAGAACGCCACCGAGCGGCATGACGTGTCCCTGCGGCAGGTGCACACGGAGGACGGCGGCCGGATCCGGTACCGCAAGACCTGCGAGATCGACGGCCAGGAGCTCCGCGAGGACGAGATCGGCAAGGGCTACGAGGACCGCAAGGACCACATCATCCCGATCACCGATCAGGACCTGAAAGACATGCCGCTCCCCACCGCGCGGGCCATCGAGATCGTGGCGTTCGTCCCGGCCGGCGACGTCGACGCCGTCCAGTACGGCGCGGGCTCGTACTACATCACCCCCGACGGCGCCGTCGCCTCGAAGCCCTACGTGCTGCTGCGCAAGGCTTTGGAGCGGAACGAGAAGGTGGCCGTCGCCAAGTTCGCGCTCCGCGGCCGCGAGCGTCTCGGGCTGCTCCGGCCTCTGGAGGACGCGCTGCTCCTGTCCGGGCTGCACTGGGCGGACGAGATCCGCTCCTCCGCAGAGGTCACCCCGCCCGAGGTCGAGCTGACCGACGAGGAGATCGAGGGTGCACTGACGCTGCTGGAGACGATGACCGTCGCCTCGCTCGCCGACCTGGACGTCTCCGACCAGTACACCGTGGCGCTGCACGAGGTCATCGATGCGAAGGCCGAGCACCGGGCGCCGAAGCCTGCGGAGGGCGAGGAGAAGGCGGCGTCGCCGGTCGTCGACCTCATGGCCGCGCTGGAGGCGTCGGTGGCGAAGGCGAAGGAGTCCCGCGGCGAGACCAGCGGGGGCGAGGCGACCGTGCACGAGATGCCCGCGAAGCCGAAGAAGAAGACGCCCGCGAAGAAGGCCGCAGCCAAGAAGACCGCGGCGAAGAAGACGACCCGCCGGAAGAGCGCCTGACCGCCGATCGTGTCCTGGAGGCCTCCACGCGGGTTGGTCCTCGCGTGGAGACTGACGGACCGGCTGTGACCGGCGACTACGCGGACGATGCTCGCCTGCCCCTGCTGACGGCGGCGGAGGCCCGGGACGCGGTCGGGTACATGCGGCTGCTGGAATCCCTCGACCTCACGCCCCGCGGACAGGCCGCCGGTCAGCTCGCCGCGGACCTGGCCCGGCGGCTCCCCGCCGACTGAACGGCCACCGGCAGGTCAGTCGAGGATGCCGAGTTCGGAGTCGGGCCGGCAGATGGCGCACGCCCTCATCCCGCCGGAGGTCAGCGCACGCCGTGCCTCCTCGCGGCTGAGCGGCCTGCGGTGCGGGGCGGCCATGCGGCAGTCGCCGATGTGGATGCTGTCCGCGACCGGTCGCCCGCCCTCACGCAGGAACGACAGCACCCAGCCCGGGCCCTCCGCACGAGGCCGCACCGGACGTAGCGCGGCTTCCCGGGTCTCGACCTCCGCTATCCGCTCCCGGACCCGGTCCAGGGAGAGCACCAGCCAGTGCTCCAGGGTCCGGAGCCTTGGGAGGTCGGGAGGCAGCTCGGACATCAGGCACCCGCGCGCTTCTTCGCCTGGAGCTCGGCCACCTCTCGCTGGTGTGCCTGACACAGGGGGTTCCCACCGAACCCGTATCTGTGGCAGTCGGCGTGGCAGCGCGCGCATTTCCCGAGGAGCGAGGGTGGGCACATCTGCGGCGGGAGGTTCACCGGCCGGGCAGGAGTGGTCATGGCGCGCTTCCTCGGGGTAGGGCGGGCGGGGGCCGATGCGGTGGAGGGTAGGACTCGCGTCCTGCCCGGCCAGGCTCGGCACGACCACACCGGTAATCGAACAGGTGCCCTAATCAGTGTAGGGCCACTGCGCCCCGGGAGGACCACCAGGCCGGATGACCCGTCTCAGCGAAGTGCGACGAGCCTCAACGGCCACCCCGCCCGGTCAGTAGGACGGCGTGACCACGCCGCCAACACCGGCGGCGATCGAACTCCGACGAGACGAGGCACAGGCGCCACGTTCTGCCGCCGGCAGACACTCCGGGAGTCACCTTTAAGAGGTGAGTTTTGCTTCTACGGTCATGTCCACCACCGAGTGCCCCGTCACTCGTCACGGTGGACCCGGGCCGCGCCGCCCCTCGACGCCGCGGCCAATCCGGCAGCGTGGGCGCCATGCACCCCCGCCGCATGACCGTCCTCGCCCTCGCCGCGCTCCTCACCAGCGGCTGCGTGGCCGTCCCCCACACCCCCGCCCCAGCCCCCGCGGCCCCGCCCGCCGGTCTGGCTCCCGCCGCCGACCGCCCGCCCGTCCCTCTGCCCACGTGGCCGAGACTTGCGCCGGCCGCACCACGCGAGGAGCTCACCGCGACCGACCCCCGCCCCACGACCGCGAAGACGCCAGCCCCCAAGGCCGCGCGCCCGGCAGACCGCCCCCGCGCCCAGCCGGGCACGGCCGTGACGCAGCGGCGGGTGCAGCTGCGGAAGCGCCAGGGCACCGGCACGGTGAAGACGAAGAAGGTCACGAAGCCGTCAAAGCGCGCCAAGCGCACGGCTCCCAAGGTGCTGGCTCCGAAGAAGAAGCGGCCATCCGTCCAACGCCAGCAGCCCGCCGGAGCCCCGGCCGACATGCGTCAGCTCTGCCGCGAGGCGGGCCGGATCAACGCTCCCATGGGCGCGGCCGATCTCTGCCGCAGCACCTACGGCCGCTGACCTGCACGAGTCGATCCCGGCCGCCGTGCGTGGCCGGGCGTCACTCGCCGGCGTAGGCGATGGCCAGCACGGTGAGGGTGCTGGTGGCGGCGCCGACCATGAAGACGGCCGTGACGTGCCCGCGCGCCACGGTACGGATGATGCCGTCATCCTCGCCGTACGGCTCCGAGTGCCCCAGCGGGTCCTCCTGGGCGTCGACGAGGCAGACCGCGAGGTCACGGCGCGCGCGGTCAGGAAGCTGCTTGTACGTGTCGAAGACGTCGGCCGGGAAGCTGAGCCGGTACGTCACGCGGCGCCCCGCCCCGACTCGCGGTCGCCGCGGTGACCGGCATCGCGCACGACGTCCGCCGTACGGTCCTCCGCCGCCTCGCCGCTGCCTGCCTGCTCACGCGCGGCGGCGATCCTCCCGGAGGCAGCCTGGAGCGTCTCCGCGGCGGCCGCCCAGCGGTCGAGAACCGCGGGGAGCTCGGCAACCGGCGTCAGATGGACGTCGGCGAGGAGCTGCTGGCGCGAGGCGGAGTTCGGCAGCGCGTGATGCAGCCCGTCGACCGTCCATGTCTCACGTGCCGTCACTGCAACCTCCCCGAGCGGCCATTCCTGTCAGTGCCAGCGTACGCCGCCACCCGCCGGCAGGGCAGGCATCACCTTCTCCCGGGACCGGCCGCCCAGCAGGGTTACCGGCCGCTCGGTCTCAGTGAAGGCGATTCCGGGCGCGCCGCACCACCGCGGACTCACCTCTTAGGAGTGAGTCTCGCCAGCCCGCTCCCCTGCCCCACTCCGGCAGAGCGGTGGACGACGGCGCCCACCCGTCTGCCTGTAGGGACCGGAGAACGCGCGGGTTATCTGGCCAGACTGACCGGGCTCCACCACAGCGGCCCCGGCGGCCGGAGGTCCGAACGCCGGGGCCGACCCGAGATCAGCGCTGCTGGGGTTTGCGGGGCGAAGTCTGGTCGGGCCCGCGCCGCAGGTGGGGTGCCTGCTCCGTTGTCTTGTCGGTGGCGGGCTTCTTCGCCGAGGACCGCTTAGTCGTCGTTGACCGGCCCCTGGCGGCCGCCGCCGATACCTTCGGCCGGGCGCCAGGCATCGGTTTGGCCAGGGCTTCGCCCATCTTCCGCATGGCCGGGATGTCCGGCTGGTCCGTCGCGCTGCCTGTCGAGGGCGGAGTCCCGCCGGGGCCACCCCGAGGAGCGCTGAAGGTGGTCGTCGCGTCTCCGAGACGGAGCAGTGCCTCGGTAGTGGAGGGTGCGCCGCCGCGCTCCTCCGCCCGGCCGTTCTCGCCACGGAGCTTGCGGGCGGCGGCCTGCGCCAAGTCTGCGATCTTGTCGCAGGCCCGGGCAGACAGCTCCCGCAGGAAGCCGCTGGCCCGCTTGTCGCCGAGGAGCTTGTCGAACTGGTCCCCGGCCCGCTGCCTGATGGTCGTGAGCAGGTGCCCCAGAGCCCCGCGGACGGTCTGGATCTTCTGCCACTCGGGCAGGTCCTGGAGCGATTCCGCGCGGGTGTCGGCCTCCCGCAGGGTCGCGTTGACCGCTTCGGCTTCCTGGTGTTCGTCGCGCTCGGGTGCCGTGTCCGGCTCGGCCGGCGGGGTGTCGGCTTCCGGGGCGGGCGTGCCGCTGACCGCCTCCGCAAAGAGAGTCTGGAGGGTGGTCAGGTCGGACCGGACGTCGTCGAACAGCTCGGTGGACGTCACCCCCGCCGTCACGGCGTCGTCCCATGCCTCCCGGAAGCCCTGGAAGTTGGCCAGGACGTCGTCTGGGTCCGCAGCGGCCGCACCCTGCTCGTTGCCCTCCCCGTCCGCGTACGCGACCACGGGCACTTCGTCCGTGCCCCACAGGGGCGCGGGCGCCGCTTCCTCGGGGGCCGTTTCCTGCTGCACCGGGAGCTCCGGGTCCTCGGGCGGGGCGTCGGTGTCGGTGGCGTCGGGCACCGGAGCGGTCGGCTCGCCCGCAGGGGCCTGCGTGCCGTCCTCTGCGGCGGCAGGCTCTTCCTCCACCGTGGTCTCGGGCTCCGGCCCCTCCTCCTCTGCGGAAGGCGCTGCGTGGAGATCCGCCGTCGCGGCTGCGTCGGCCGTGGGCGGCTCGATGTCCTCGGCGACGGGCGGCTCCGTCCCCGAGTCAACCGCTGCTGACGGCTCGGGAGCCGCAGGAGGCGCCTCCTCCACGGGCCTGACTTCCTCGGCCGCCTCGGGCGCCGGTGGGGTCGGCTCGGCGGCGGCCCGCTGGCGGGCCCGCTCCTCCTCCGCTACCTCCACGGTCGCCTGGAGCCGTTCCTGGAGGCGGCGGACGTCGAAGAGCATGTGCGCGAGGGGGAAGGCCAGGGCGGCGCGGATCTCGCTGTTCGGGGACGGGGGCAGCGTGCCGCCCCAGGCATTCACGGCCCGCTCGACGCCGGCGAGGTCAGCGGCCATCATCCGGGCACCTCGCCCGTCTGAGTCCGCGACGTCATCGAGTCGGGCGGCAAGCTCCTCGTAGTGCGGGTTCGTCGCGAAGTTGAGCAAGAGCTGGCGCGCAGCGATCTCGATGCTCTCCCTGTGCTGCGCAGCGAACTCGCGCAGCTCGCTGCGCACCTGCTCGGCCCTGGCCTGGATGTCCGCTCCCGGGGCGGCGACCATGGGGTCACCGAGCGGGAGGCCGGTGAAGGCGGCGTACATCACGGCGCCGTTCTCGGCGGCGACCTCGGGGGTGTCGACCAGGCGCGTGATGTCTGCCGGGTCCAGCTGCATCCGGGCGTACCACTGGCCGCCGACCGTTCGCTGGAGCGTGGCGATGTGCTGCCCGTCGCGATGCAGCTCGCCCCGGCTGTAGCCTGTCCCGTCCATCCCTTCCAGGTGCACCTGGTGCTGGGGGTAGGCGGCCAGCGGGGCGGAGGTCGTGAACGTCTGCGGCTCGGGCGGGTCCTGGACGTCGATGTCCTCGGCCGTCTCCTGCTGCGGGGCCGGTGGCACGCCGTACCCGCGCACGGGGTCAGGCTCGGGAGCGGGCGGGGCCACGTTCCCGCGCCTGGGAGTGGGCCGGCGCGGCGGGACGACGCGCCCGCGCACGGGCTCCTCGGGGCTGGCGGGTGTGGCCATATCGGACTCCTCCGGGGCGTCTTGTGGCGGGTCGGGCGTGGCGGAAGGTGTGGCCGTCTGCGCGTCGCTGGGGGCGGGCAGGGCCAGGAGCTGTGTGTACGCGTCGGGGGTGGCCAGGGCGAGGACTTCGGTTCGGCGGGTGCCCTCCGCTCCGAGGTAGGTCCACAGCAGGTGCTCGGAGCCCCCGTCGGTGATCAGGGCGTCGGCCGCCGCAGCGAAGACCGGGCCGAAGTCTGCCGGGCCATCGGCGGTGTGCGCGGCGCGCAGGAGGCCTTCGTCCTCCCTCGCCGCGTCCACCAACCAGGTGGCGACGTCCTCCACGGTCGGCGCCATGCCTTCGCGCAGACTGTCGCGGACGACGACGATGAGCACGGCGCGCACCCGATCGCTGCTCCAGGCTGCGGCGAGGGGGCCGGCGGGCAGGTGCTCGCCGAGCCACGCCGCGGTCTCATCGTCAGAGACCAGCTGCTCGGCCAGGTCGGCCGCGCGCACCAGCATGGGGATCTCCACCGTGACCGGCAGGGACAGGCCGGGGATGTCCGCCGTCGAGATGCCGGGCAGCACGAGCGCCTGCGCGGCCCCGTTGGCTTCCACCCGGGCGACGACCTGCCCGTCGGGCCCCTCCCGGAGTCCGAGGGTGAGCAACGGCCCGCGCACCCGTTCCGGCGCCTCCTCGTCCGCGTCGTCGTCCGCGGGCGGTCCCTCCTGCGCATCCGGCACGGCGGCCGGAGTCTCGACCGGTTCCGGAGTCGTCGTAGCGGCCGGTTCCTCGCCGGGGACGGAGACCTCGTACTCCGGGTCGTCCTCGTCGTCGGGGCCGGTGGTGCCGAGGTCGAGGTCGAGCTCCGGTTGCGCAGGCTCGGCGGTGTCCAGCGGCGGGGTTGCCTCCTCCACCGTGGTCAGCTCCTCGGCCGGCACGTTGGCCGTGGCGGTGCCGGTGGTCCGTGTGTGTTCGCGGGCCCACTCCAGTGCGCCGTCCCAGTGGACGTGCCGCGTGCTGCTCTGGTCGGGGGCCGTGACCTCCAGGCGGTGGCCGTCGTCGCCGACCGGTCCCGTCTGGTAGACCATCTCCACGACGTACGCGGTCCCGCTGATGGTCATGTCCCAGCGGGGTCCGTTCTCGAAGACACCGCTGTTTCGGGGGTTGGTGCCGCGGCTGACGACGGTTTCGCCGTCGTGCAGCAGTACCTGCTTGAGGTCCTGGCGGTAGCTGAAGAGCACCCAGGCGTCGCTGCTGTTGGGGTGCGTCTCGGCTGTGTGGCCCAGCGCGGCCCGGCGGGCGACCGAGTCGCTGAGGCCGACGGTCGTGCCGTGAGAGATGCCGTACAGGTCGCGGGTCACGTAGCCCCGGTACCCGCTCGGCGATTCCTGCGCCTGCCGGTAGCGCTTGCCGGTGGGCAGGTGGATCGACGTGAACTCCTTGTCCGCCGTCCGCCTGGTGACGACGTCGAACCCTTCGGGGTGCGGCCGGGGCTGGATGCGCTCGCCGCCGCGCCGGGCTTCGGCGAGGTCGGCGAGGCGGGCGATCTCCGCGTACGGCAGTCCGAGGGTCAGCTCGACACAGGACGCGCACTCGGCCGCCATGGCGCCGTGGTCGGAGCTGTGCCACTGCCAGACGACGGTGTAGCGGCTGGTGTCGTTGCCGCAGCGTTCGCATTCCCCGTGGTCGGCGTGCCCGTACACGCCAGTACGGCCGTCTTCCGGTCCGCCCTCGGTCCGGGGCGGGATGGCAGGCTCCTTGCCCCGCCCTCCGCGCCGGCGCGCGGGGCGGCGCTGCGGGGCGGGGGTGTCCGGGGTCTCGGCCGGGAAGAGGTCGAGCTGTCCCTCCTCTCCGTCCTCGGCCCGGCCGGGCACCGGGTCGGCGGCCGGCGCGGGCGCGGGGACCGTCTCGCTGGGCTGATCGCCCGCCCAGTTCTGCGCGGCGCGCGGGTCCCCGGGGCGGAAGACGTTCAGGTAACCGCGGATCGTGTCGGCCCGGGTCTCCAGGTCGTCGCGCACCTGCACGTCGGGCTGCGTGGCCGCGAGCCACAGCAGGCTGTCGTGCGCCAGGACCAGGTCCTCGGCGATGCTCGATCCGAGGCTGCGGCCCTGGGCGAAGGCGTCCAGGACTGCGGTCAGTTCGGCGAGGCGGGCCGTGGAGACGGCATCGTCGCTCGTCGCGTCGGGAAGCGGCGGCGTCAGGTACCGGGTGAACGAGGCGACCATGTCGTCGTCCAGCCGGTCCAGGGCGGGCGGCCCGGTCCGCAGGGCCCGCACCGCGAGCTCGGCGAGGGCCGCGTCGCGGCTACGGAAGCGAGCCAGACGCTCGTCAGAGGTGCCGAAGACGGGCTCTGCGCTCCATAGCGGGGCGCCGCCCGGGCCGGTGAAGTCGGCGGCGTCGTTGACGTCGATGATCCAGCCGACCATGCGGCCGTCCATCCACACGTCCGCGCTGGTGTCGGTCAGGGCCGACGGTGCGGGCACGGCCTGAACGCGGGCGGCGAAGGCGAGCATCAGGTCGTTGCCGCCGAACCGCGCCGCGGCCTGCTCGTCGCTCTCTGCGCCGACGATCCGCCAGTGCGGCGCGGGCCCGACGTCCTGCGCGGCCGCGACAAGGTCCGGTTCCGCCTGCCCAGCCGGGGCAACGCCGGAGGCCTCCCGCTCCGTCGGCGCCGGGGCGGCCGGTGTCGGTACGGGTGCGGGGTCCGGCTCCGGCGCACGCAGTCGCCGGTAGATCGGGCCCGCCAGTTCGGAGTACAGGCCGTTTCGGTGATCTACCGCCTGGTCGCCCTGGCGGAAGTACGCGCGGACCCAGTCGGGCCACTGCTCGGGTTCGGTGTTCTCCCACTGGTCGGTCATCCACCCGCGAGTCCGGGCGGCCAGCGCGACGACGAAGTTGTTCAGGTCGTTGGCGTGAGCTGCCTGAGCCACTTGCGGATCGGCGAGGGCGGCAGCCGTGAGGGCCTCCAGCGCGGACGCGCGCAGTGCGGGGTCGGTCAGGGTGCCAGGGAACTGGCGCAGGGCGGCGACTCGGTACCGCTCCGCAGCCGCCGCCGGATCCATGGCCGCCGGTTCGACGGTGGTCATGAACAGGGCGCCAACGTTGGTGTCCCAGCCGTTGGGCCAGCCTTCGCGGTCGGAGACCACGTCCGCGATGCGGATGCCGTTCTCGGTGGTCTTGTACCCGCCAACGATCCCCAGGTTTCCGGAACCGACGAGAAGGACTCGGTCTCCCACAGCAGGCTCGGCACGACCGGCACGCTCCAGCTCGCGGAGCCGCTGCCGCCCGGTATCGGTGAGGCCGAGGGTGGCGTTCGTCCCGCGCTCCAGCAGGCCTTCGGTCAGCAGCCGCTCCACGATGGCGGCGTCGGCATGGACACCTCCGTCACCGATAGGGATGCGGCCGTTGTCCTGGGTGAGTTCGTCGATGGCCACGCCAGCGGGCAGCAGGTCCCGGTAGGCGGCGTAGAGGATCGAGAACTCGTCGTCGACGACAAATGGCAGGGCTTGATTGTCGTCGTCCGTCGCGGTCGCCGACCGCTCTGCCGCCGGCACGGTGGCGTCGGGCTGCTCGGCTGCTTCCTCCGTCCGGGGTCGCGGCTGGTAGGGCCCTGCGTACGGGTCGATCTCGCCGATGGGCGGGATGGTGGCACGCCAGCGGGCAGTGTCGTACGCCTCGAAGTCGAAGCGCTCGGCGGCGTTGCGCAGAACGCGTGCGGTGCGCCGCTCTTCGGCGGTGGCGCCCGGCAGGGCGGCCGCGGCAGCCTGCGCCGCCTCACCGAGGGCCCGGATCTGGGCGACGTTGAGGAAGTAGCGGCGGTGCGCGCCGACCCATTCCGGCGGCTCGATCGCGCTGCCGTCGGAGTAGGTGGCGGTGAGGGTGAGCTGACGGAGCTCGCGTACCTGGGCCGTGGTGAGCCGCACCTCGCGGGCGGCGTACTCCACGGTGGTGGGGTGGCGGTGCTCGGGTTCGGTGGCCCGGACCATGCCGCTGCGCACGCGGCCGGCGGCACGGATCGCCGGGACGCCTGCGGAGGGCGGCAGTTCCTCGTGGAAGGGGGAGCCGTCGGGGGCGCCGCCGCGGGCGTCCTGGCCCCACCAGTAGCGGCGTCCGTCGTCTCCGGTGCGGGCGCGTACCCAGCCGATGACCGTTCCGTCGGCGTCGACCACGGTGCCGTGCCCGGCTTCGGGGTCGAGGTCGACCAGTCGGTTGCCGCCGCCGAATTGCAGCTCGATGCCCTCGGCGGTGGTGGCCTGCTCGGCGTCGGCGGCGTTCTGCCGCTTCTTCGCTGCCTGGTCGGTGTTCTCCGGCCGGGCAGCGCCGTCGGGCCACTGGACCTCACCGGCCTCCCAGACCCGGGTCCCGGAGGCGGTGCTGACCAGGACGAGGTCTCCGTCGGAGCCGATGACCGTGCCCGGGCCGTCCGGGGTCTGGACGATCAGAGCCGGGGCCGCCTCCGGCCCGGCGGACGTCTCCTCGGTCTCCTCCGGTGCATCGGGGTCGGCGTCCGGCGCCGGGGCGTCGTCCTCGTTGTGGGCGGCGGCCGGCGGCGCGGGCTGCTCCGTACCGTCGGGGTCCGGCTGCGTCTGCCGCTCGTCCGGGTCGGTGGTGTCCGGCGCCGGGGTGTCGGGCTCGCCGTCCTGCCCGGTGTCGGGCGTGGGGGTGTCGGCGGGTGTCTGGCCGGGCGGAGCCGTCTGCGGTCCGGCTGTATCTGCCGTCTGCGTCTGGGTGTCCTCAGCGGCCTCCTGGCCGCCCTGTGGGGCCTGTTCGGGGCCGTTGTAGGTGTAGGCGACGCCCAGCTTCTCGAAGGCCGCCCGCAGGCCGCGTACGGCCGTGTCGCGGTCCTCGAAGGGGGTGTCCCGTCGCTGGTACCACTTCTGCTGACGGCGCGACCAGCTGAACCCGAGGTCCTTCAGTGCCTCCCGGATGCCCTCGGCTCCGCCGGGCGGGGTGTTGCGGACGTCGGTGCCCTCGGCGTCGTGGTTGATCACGATGCGGGCGGCCGCGGCGTCGTCGGCCGCGAGCTCCGCCTCGGACGGCAGCTCGACCACGGTGCCGGGCGGGGCGGCGAGGATCGCCTCCAGGTCCACCAGGAACAGCGGCTCGGTCTCGCCGCTGTGCAGGGTCATGAGGTCGATGCTCAGGTTGATGAGTGTGTCGCTCTGCTGCTGGCGGCGCTCGCCGACCGAGTAGTTGACCCACTCGTTGTAGCTGATCCGGTAGGAGCCTCCGGCCCGCTCCCCTGCCTTGGCGATGTCGGCCATGAGGTCGGACAGCGGGTTGCCGGGCTCGTAGCGGTATCCGGCGCCGGGCCGGTCGAGGAAGGCCACGGTCTCGCGGCCGGAGAGCTTGTGCCGTTGCAGCAGCGGCTCGTAGTAGCGCAGGACGGCAGCGATCCGGGCCCACTCCGGGCTCGGCCCGCTGTGCTCCTGCGGCTCCTGTTCCGTCGTCTCCTGGTGCTGGGCCGGTTCGGGGGTGGCGGTCTGTTCGGGGGCGGGAGCGTTGCCCGCGAGGAGTCGTGAGCCGTCGGGTACGGCGACGATGTTGCGCGGGTGGAACCGCCGGCGGATGCCGTCCGCGTTGGTGCACAGGTAGTAGCCGTCGCTCCGGTCGGGGCCGGACTGGACGGTGACGGTGTGGTAGTGGAGGTGGCGGTCCTCCATGTACTGGCGCGAGCCGATGCGGACCTGGTCCCCGGCGACGAGGTCGACCGTGGCATCGCTGAACGGCTGGTGCCCTTCGGGTACGGCGACGTCGCTGGAGGTGAGCCACCAGTCGTTCAGCTTCAGGCTTTGCCGTTGGAGTTCGGCGATCGGGTCCGTGGTGGCCGGCGCGGGCTGGTCGGCGGGCGCACTCTGCTGCTCCTGCGCCCCGGCGGCAAGGAGCTCTTGGATCGCTGCGCGTTCGCGGTCCCGGACCGCACTCAGGGCATCGAGGCCGAGTCTGCCGTCGATGTGGTCGATCAGCTGCGCCGGGGACATCGCCTCCAGTTCGGCGGCGGTGATGCTGATCGGTTCCAGCAGGGGCAGCTGATCGAACCCCAGCACGACCTGTGCTTGGGATCCGGTGGTGTCGCCCCAGCCGAAGTACAGCGGGATGCCTCGGATGTGTCCGTAGAGGACGCGAGCGTCGGGGTCGGTGTTCTGCCTCTCCAGGGGCAGCTCGGCGATCTCCCTCATGGTCTGGAGGAGGTCGTCCCGGAGCTGGGCGCCCGCGGCTTCGCGGTCGGTGATGGTGGTGTTGCGCCGGTCCATGCGGAAGTCGGCGCCCTGGGCGCCGAGGTATTCCATGGCGCTCTCCAGAGCCTGGACCTCGCGCATGCGCACGTTGGCCTGGCTCTCCTGGCGATCGTCTGTCCGCTGCTGCGCCAGAACGTCCAGGGTCACAGCCAGCCGCCGCGCGTACGAGCCGGCGACGTTCGCCAGCTGGAGCAGCAGCGCGCGGTCCTCCTCGGAGGCATACGCGTCGCGTTCAGCCAGGTACCCGTCTGCGCGGAGGGCAGCCTGAGCCAGGCCCTCGAACTGCTCGACGACCATCCGTCCGCCGGTCGGGCCCGCAGTCGCAGCAGCGACCCGGCTGCGGTGGTGCCACGAGGCGACGAGGCCGGCGGGGTTGGTGATCCCCGGCTCTTCGTCAGTCAGCTCCCCCTCGGCATCAACGAGCATCGGCAGCGCTGTCTGTGTCGCCGCCCACCGCTCGTAGACGACATCAACGTGGTTCTGCTCGAACGTGGCCTCACGCTGGCTCGCGAAGGGCTGTACCACCTCCGTCCAGCCCTCACCGGACATCGCCGCTGCGTCCTGGGCGATCATCTGCGCGAGCACGGGGTCGTGTTCACCGGCTCCCAGGTCATACGGGCCAGGTTCCTCGGGCACAGGTACCGTGCCTGGGAACAGCTCGTCCACGGCCTCCTGGAACTGCTGCTCTGGGGACCGTTCCGGTTCGGGCGTTTCCTGGCCGTCGGCGGGAGGGTCGGCGCGGGGCTCCGGGGCCGGGTTCGGGTCCTGCGGTTCGGCCGGCGGGCTCCCCTGCTTCTCGACATCGCCCATGGACGTCGCCGGGGGACGGGGTTCGGTGCTGCCATCAGGGAGAAGCGCTTCTGCCATGGCTGTGGCGATCGCTTCGTGGGCGGCATTCTCCGCAGGGGTGGGTGCGTCGTCGGAGCGGCTCTCATCCTGGACGAGACCCTGGGCCCGGGCCTGGATGTCGTGTTCGTCGGCGATGGACTGGCGCAGGCTGGCGATGTGCTCGCGCAGGGTGGTCAGCTCTTCGTTGACCTCCTCGGCGGCGTCCTCGTTGACGCTGGCCGCCCGCTCGACGCGCTCGGCGAGCGCGGCCTCCTTCTCGTTGGCGACGACGAGCTTGCCCAGTGCCCGCTCCTCGCGCTCCTTGGAACGGGCCTGGATGCGGTAGGGGTTCTCGTCCTTCGGCCGTAGGTTCCCGGCGATCTCCTCGCGGCGGGCCCGCGAGGAGATGACGGAGGCGTCGAGCTTTTCGAGGTCGCTGTCGAGGTTGTTGAGGAAGTGCTCCAGGCTCTGGATGGCGCCGCGTCCGTTGGAGGGGGTGACGGAGGAGGCCTGCCATTGGGCGCGGTCCTCGCGGTGTCCGATCGGGACGACGTTGCCCCAGGCGAAGCGCAGGCGCAGCTGTCGGCGGCCGCTGGCGCCGTAGGCGATCTCGGCGTGGAAGTCCTGGTTGCCGAAGGTGCCGATGGGGACGCGTTCGCCGGGGCGGATCGACTGGTCGGCGGCGATGGCGGCCATGCGGGCGCCGAGCGCGTTCGCGGCCGTGTCGCGGCTGCGGTAGGTGGCGTCGTCCACGGTCATGGCGAAGGCGTCGCCGGTGGTGGGGCGGCGGTTGGGTGCGGCCGCGCGCATGCCTTCGAGGGCGGTGTCCGCGCGGGCGAGGAAGTCGTCGATGTCGGTCAGCTGCTGGCTGCGGGTGTCCTGCTGGCGGTCCCAGCTGCGGGCCAGGCCCTGGAGCCGGGCGCGCTCGGCGGTGGCCTCGGCCAGTTGCAGGATCGCCGGGTCGCCGGAGGCGAGTGCGGAGAGCATGCCGAGGTTGATGGCGTCGGCGCCGATGTCCTCGATCTCGCGCGCGGAGAAGTCCCGGCGCTGGATCTGGCCGATGAAGCGGGCCTTGCGGGCGAGCGTCGTCAGCCGGAACTCGTCGAAGGTCCGCTCGGTGATGTAGTAGAGGATCCGGACGTCGTCGGGGGTGTTGTCGATCCACGGCGCGTTGAGGTTGCCGCGGCGCTCGATGCGGCCGTCGCGCTGGGCCATGTCCGCCGGCCGCCACGGGTAGGACAGGTGGTGTAGGGCCACCGACCGGTCCTGGATGTTGGTGCCGGTGCCCATCTTCTGCGTGCTGCCGACCAGGACGCGGACGCGGCCCGCGCGGCAGTCCGCGAACAGCTTCTCCTTCTTGCGGTCCGTGCCCGCCTCGTGGATGAAGCGGATGGACTCGCGCGGCATCCCGCGGGCGACCAGTTCGTCGCGCAGGTCCTGGTAGAGGTTGGCGGCGTGCTTGGCGGTGCTGCCGGGGGTGCCCTCGTCGAGGAAGACGAGCTGGAGGCCGCCGGGCAGTTCCTGCGGGGTCGGGTCGTCGCCGGAGACCGGGTAGACGATGTCCTTCGTCTCCTGCCAGATCTCCGCGATCTTCTCGGCCGCCGAGGGGATCTTGCTGCCCATCTCCTTGGTGCCGCCGAGGCTGCGCATGTCGGTGGCGGCCGCGTCGGCGAGCTCCGCGACCTTCTCCATGTCCAGGACGCGGCCGCCGTAGACCGGGTCGTCGCTCATGACCTTGTCGGCGGTGATGTTCAGGCCGAGGTTGCGCAGGGCTTCGGTGGCGTCGACCAGGTCGAGGTCGACGGAGGCGCGCAGGCCTTCGCCGAGGGCCTTGAGGACGCCGCCGGGTTTGCGGACCCACGGCTGGTGCGGCAGTTCCTTGATGAACTGGCGCTGCGCCGGCGTGGGCGGGATGAGGACGTACTCGCCCCGTTGCCCGTCCTCGTTCTCGCGGACGGGCGGGGTGGGCAGGTTCAGGTCCTCGGCCATCTGCACGTCGGCGAAGGTGCGGTACCCGGCCATCAGCTCGGGCACGTTGAAGAACCTGCTGAACCGCGCCTTGTACTTGTAGCCGTCGCCCTTGGGGTCGGGCTCCAGGTTCGAGACGACCTCGCCGAAGGTGGCGGCCCAGTTGTCGAAGGCGTCGAGTCCCATCTCCTCCAGGAGCTGGGGGGCGAGGTAGCGCTTGAGGACGTAGGCCTCGGTCACCGAGTTGGCGATCGGCGTGCCCGTGGCGAGGGTCGCCACCCGCTCGCTCTCGTTCGTCGCGCGCAGGTGGTCCAGGACCATGTGGAGCTTGGTGGCCTTCGCCGAGCCCTGGATCGCGGCGCCGGGGATCGCCGAGACGGTGCGCAGGTTCTTGAACTCGTGCGCTTCGTCCAGGAACACGTAGTCGATGCCGGTGTCCTCCAGGAAGACGCCGATCTCGTCGTCCATGGAGTCGATCTGCTGCTGGAGCTTGGCCTCGGCGTTGGCCAGGGACTCTTCGATCTGCTTGACGGTGTTGCGGGCCATCCCGGCCTCGGCGGCCGCGTCCAGCTGCTCGCGCAGGGACCGCATCTCGCGGTCGAGGTAGGCGCGCTGCGTGTCGGGGCGCACCGGTACACGGGTGAAGGCGTCGTGCGTGAGGATCACCGCGTCCCACTCGCCGCCCGCGATGCGGCCCATGAACTTCGCGCGGCGCTTCTTGCCCAGGTCGCTCGCGGTGATCGCCAGGATCTTGGCGTTGGGGTAGAGCTGCCGGAACTCGCGCGACCACTGCTTGAGCATGTGGTTGGGGACGATCAGGCACGGCTTCTGCGCCAGGCCCGTACGGCGCAGCTCCATCGCGCCGGCGGCCATGGTGGCCGTCTTGCCCGCGCCGACCACGTGCGCGAGCAGCGCGGTGGGCTCGTTGACGATCCGGCGGATCGCGGCGTTCTGGTGCTCCTTCATCGTCCAGTCGCTGATCAGACCGGGGAGGGTCAGCGCGGCCGGGCTGTACTCGGGCAGCACCAGGTTGTTGAACTGGTGGTTGTAGATCTTCGCGAGGCGGGCCGCGCGGGTCTCGTCGTCCCAGATCCAGTCCTCGAAGGCCTCGGCGATGAGCTTGGCCTTCTCCTGGGCGGCGTCGGTGGCCTCCTTGTCGACGAAGGTGTGGCCGTCCTTGTCGCGCCAGGTGACTTGGATCGTCGATTCGGTCTGCCGCAGCAGGGCGGTGAACAGGTCCTGCGTCGGGCGGGAGCCGGTCCCCCACTCGGTGCGGGCCAGGTCGCCGTTCTTCGCGCCGCGGACCTCCCACACGGTGCCGCCCGCGTGCACGACGCTGGCGTCCTCGAAGCCGAGGCTGGCGAGGAAGTCGTTGTAGACGTCGACCGGGACCCAGGGGGCGCCGATCTTCGCCTTGATCTCGGAGGGCGCCAGGTCGGAGGGCTGCACCCGCTCCAGGGCGGCGACGTTGCCCTGGAACGTGGGGTCCTCGGCAGCCCGCTCCCGGGCGGCCGCGAGCTTGGTGCGGACGTTGCCGGACAGGTACCGGTGGCCCGGCTCCCAGGCGTCGCTCTGCTGCGGGTCGCGGTAGGCGAGCCCGGCGTCGGCGATCTGGGCGGCCGCGCTCTCCTCGTCCAGGCCCAGGAGGCTGGCGACCCGGCTCATGTCCAGGCGGCCGCCGTCGTACTCCATCGCGAGGGCGACGGCGTCCTCGTGGCTGTTCGCGCGGACCGGAAGGATGCGCGGCTCCAGGACGCGGGCCCGGAGCACCTTCTGCTCGATGCCCTTGCCGGACCGGTCGTCCCACTCCTCCAGGCCGAACAGCAGCGAGGCGTCGGGGTCGTCGTCGATCCACGCGAACGCGGTGCGGTGCTTCCAGGCCTCGGGGACGTCCTTCAGGCCTTGGGCCGTGGCCTGCGCCCGGGCCTCGGCCGGGGTGAACTTGAAGTGCTGGCGCGGCTTGGTCAGCGGCGGGTGGGTCTTGCGGTAGTCGCGCCAGGCGACCCGCAGCTCCGCGCGGAGCCGGGCGAGGTCGGGCGTCTCGCCCGGCTCGTCGGTCGCGGCCTCCAGCTCGTACAGGTCGAGGGTCAGGCCCTTGAGGCGGATGAGCTGGAGCAGCTGCTCGCGCTGGTCGGGGTGGACCTCCAGCGGGATTGGGCGGCCGCCGTCGATGATGGTCGGGTTGCCCTCGCTGTCCAGGCCGAGGGCGCCCTCCGTGCCGCTGGTGACGATAGTCGCCACCGGCGCGGTGCGCTGGTCGTCGGCGGCGGTCAGGCCGGCGGCCCGGGCCTCCACGGTGATGGCGGCGGCCGCGGACGCCAGGGCCTGAGCGGGGGCCTGGTCGGTCCGGCCGACGACCGTGACCTCAGGGCCCCACTCGCGCGAGCCCGCGCGCAGCTCGCCCAGGACGTACTCGGGGTGGGCGTCGAAGTAGGTGTTCACCGCGAGCTCGTTCTCGTGCCCGGGCAGCTGGCGCTTGGTCGAGGTCAGCCAGGTGTCGTCACCCGGTTCCTCGCCCGGCATACGGCGGCGCAGGAACAGCACGTCGGTGACGACGTCGGTCCCGGCGGCCGTCGCGTGCGCCCGGGCCGGCAGGCGCACCGCGCCGACCAGGTCGCCGAGCTCGTACATCCGGGCCCGGGCGCCGGGGTCCACCGCGTCCATCGTGTAGCGGGAGGTGATGAGCGCGACCACACCCCCGGGCCGGGTCGCGTACAGCGACTTCAGCACGAAGTGGTCGTGGATCGAGAGGGCCAGGTCCTTGTTGTGGACCTTGTCGAAGCGCGCGTACCGGCCGTACGGGACGTTGCCGACGACCGCGTCGAACCCGCCGTCGGCGAGCTCGACCTCTTCCAGGCCGCTAGTGACGATCTCCGCGTCCGGGTACAGGTGGCGGGCGATCTGCGCGGTGACCGGCTCGACCTCCACGCCGGTCATCCGCACCGGGTCGCGCAGCAGGATCGGGGAGAAGCCGATGAAGTTGCCCGACCCGGAGCCGGGTTCGAGGACACGGCCGCCACGGAATCCCAGGTTGCGGACCGCGCCCCAGACCGAGCGGACCAGGTCGGCGTCGGTGTAGTGCGCGTTCAACGTGTTGCGGCGGGCGGCCGCCCACTCGTCCTCGGAGAGCAGTTCCCGGATCTGCTCGCGCAGCTCGCTGACGCCCTCCCAGCGCGCGACGGCCCGCTCGAAGGGCTCGTCCGCGTCGAACGCCTCGCGCGCCGGCCGCGGGTTGAAGATGCGCGGCAGCGCGCCCCAGCCGGACCAGCGGGCCAGGACCCGCTGCTCGTCCTCCGTGGCCGAGCGCTGCTCGTCCTCCAGGACGCGCAGCGCCTCCAGGGCCGCCAGGTTGGCGCGGGCCCGCTCGCCCTCTCCGGCCGGCGCGAGGTCGGCCTGAGAGTCCGGCCGGAAGCGCGGCGGGGCTACATCTCCCGGTGCTCGGTCCCCGGCTCCTTCTCCAGCCAGATCTCCTCCGCGTAAACCAGCTCCTGCGCCTGCGACCGCGTCGCCCGCCTCGCCGCGGCCCGCTGGGACATCGGCAGCTGCTGGAGGAGTTCCGTCGTCAACTCCCCGATCCGCTCCGTCACCCGAAGGTCGAGCGCCCGGAAGTGATCCTCCTGCTGCTCCGGGCTCCCCAGCCCCTCCAGGGCCCGCGGCCGGTACGTCTCCCAATACTCCCGAGCCGTCTGCCCGTGCCTGCTCAGCTGCGTCATTACGGTTCTCCTCACCCTCGCGGAGCGTCGGCTCCACTCCCCCGGTACTCATGCGTCTCTCCCCGTGGTGCTGGTAGGGCACAGGCCTCAGACCCAGCCCGGTCCACCGTCACCACAGACGGGGCCGGAGACTCCCCCGGCCCCACCCGGATGCACAAAGCGACCGGACATGATCCATCCTGCTTCGACCCTACGACGTACCGACAGCGGATTTCGTCTGCCGCAGCGCCAACCGCTCGCCGGGCACCTGTCCGTTCTCACCCGCGTCACGGCGGCTGGAGCACGCTTCATTTTTATCTGGCTACATTTCTTCCATGGCGATGGTGCGACTGAAATTCCACGTGGCGGTGACGGCGGATGCCTTGCGACGACTCAATGAGGTCGCCAAGGCCGAGCGGGACCGGGAGGACACCTGGATCGCCGAGCGCCGCCGGGAGCGACTCGAACCCGGCATGCCGCGGCGCGCAGCGGCCGCCGTCCGCAGCGAGATCCGGGCCGAGGTGGCTCGGATGCGCCGGAGCGGCGAATTCGGCGGCACCCGGGACGACCTCATGACCCGCGCCGTCCGTGAGGAGCTCCAGGCCCGACACCTGGACCGCGAATGGCCCGAGCCACCCGAAGGCGAGCTTGAGGCCCCCGGACGCCGCTGGGGCACTCCGCCGAGCCAGCCCATGGGCGACGGCGGGTACACCGATCGCCTGTCGGTGAACCTGCCCCAACCCCTGGGCGAGACCGTTCGCCGGGCCGCGTACTGGACCAGCAAGGACGCCGTCGAAGCTCTCCAGGACTGGGCAGACCGCTGGGGCGACGGAGCCGAAGTTGCTCTACGCGAAGCCGGACGCAACGACGTCCCCGCTGATCTCGCACTCCTCGTAGCGGCCGGACGGCCCTCAGCCCCGATGTCCGCCCTGGAGATTCGAGAGCGACTTCGCCAACAGATTCTGACTACCGGGGACCTGCTTCGAGCAGCCATCTTCCGCGCAACCGAGCAGTCCCAGCCCGGGCTCCCAGGTGCCACCGGCTGCTAGAAGCCGTCACTCCCATTTAAGCGAGTCACCCCGGTTCTGTCAGAACCGGGCGCCAGACCGCGAGCTACTTCTCGACGAACCCAAGCTTGTCCGCAATCTTTCCGATCACCTTCATCGCATCCGACTTGGGGGCCCAGATAGGCAGTGGCTCCTGCGCGTCGTACGCCTCGGCTACAACCACCGAGTTCCTCAGCTCCGGCAAGAGCCGATCTCCGTAGACCTCGCGGGCCTCGTCTTGCATGTTGCCGTAGAAATGTCCCTGGCTACTAACCTTCGCGTCGTTGATGCAGTACCACGTGGGTGAGACCCGGACGTCGTATCGATCCATGTCGTTGTTGAGGGTGGCAATCTCCTCGGCAAGGGCTCGGGCCCCGCGGAGCTCTTTGCGCATCGGCTTCATCATGGTGACAACGTCGGTGGCTGCTGCCATCAGGGACTCTGAGAGACGCCCGTAGGAGGCTGGGGCGTCGATGGCGAGGAAGTCAACTGAACCGGGCTCCACCTGCTTGCGAATGACCTCCTGTAGCCAGAAGACGGCCGTAGAGCCGGCGAGAGCAAGCTCGCCGTCAGCCTGCTTCATCTTGATGTCGCCGCGAACGAGGTAGAGCCCGGGAATCACCTCGAAGGACGATGCGTCGTTACCAGGAGCAACGCGGGTGCGTGCCGGAAGGAGAACGTCCTGCAGCGTGGCCTTCCCGAGCATGAGGTCGTGAATGGAGGGCGTGCCCTCCGGGATGTGGTCTCCGTCGTAACCGAACCAGTAGCTCATGTCGCTCTGGAGGTCGGCGTCGTAGATGATGCCGCGGTAGCCGCGGAGCGAGGCTTCAACAAAGACGCTGTTCGCAAAGGTTGTTTTCCCGACAGAGCCAGCTCTGTTCATCATGAGGAATACGGGGGCGTCGATGTGAGGCGCGTACTTCGGAGGAAGGTAGTTGCCAATCATGTGGGTCTCCTACGGGCTCAGGCCGGGGCTAGCTGAGGTGCTGCTGGTCCCATGGGGAGGGTTCGTACCCGCCGGCGACCAGATGCTTGAGGTATGCGATGTCCCTGGAATCCCAGTTGCGGGTGCGGTTGACAGCACGCAGTTCTGACTCAGCGAGGGACGTTGCGTAGGCGAGACGACAAACGCGCGCCGGATCAGCCTGGGCAAGGACAGTGTCTCGGTACCCGCTGGGGCTGAGCTCCCCGACGGCGGCCGGCTCGATTCGCTGCATCCACTTGTGCACGCGTGCGAGCGTGGCTGCCGATGCCTGGAGGAGCACCGTCTCGGCGATTCGTGTGGCGGGCGCATCAGCGGCCGGTTGTGTGTAGTTGCCGATGAGCGTGGTGCAGAACTGGTCCCGCATGGCGCCAGCCAGGGGCCTCTGCCTATCTGACTGACTGACTTCAGGGGTGCCCGGAGCAGAGCTGCTGGTTCGCGCTGGCGGCACGGACGTGGTCTCAGGGTGCGAGGTGGCTTTGCCGGAGGCCGGTTCTGGCAGAACCACCTCGGGAGTCGGTGTGGACGGCGCCAGAATACGAGCCCCGGTTCCGGCAGAACCGGTTTGCCCGCTGTCCGCGCTTCCTTCCGCCTCAAGGGTGCTATCTCGTGTCGTGGCATCCGGTTCTGGCAGAACCGGCGCTGCGGTCGTATCGCTGGGCTGCTGGGGCTCTGGAAGCACGCTGCCGAGCAGCAGCCGGTTCACCGCGTCCGCAACCGAGAGGTTCCGCTCGCTGCGCAGGAGGTCGTTCGCTGGGAGGATCAGGTCTACGTTTTCCTCCCCCAAGGTCGTGTACAGGTTGTAGGCGTTGTCGATCGTGAGCGTCTTGGCGGTGAGTGCGGCCTTCGCATCCTCGGGGAGCCGGAGGAGCGTGATGCGCTTGGTGATGTGGGACTTAGACCGGCCGACCTTCTTCGCGATGGCCGCGTGGCTGTCTCCGTCGGCCTCCAGGCGCCGGTAGCCCTCGGCCTCTTGGAGGATGGAGAGAGCCTTCCTCTTCATGTTCTCTTCGATCATGAGGAGATCAGAGTTCGGGAGCTGATCGTCCCGAAGATCGATGCGGGTCTCTTCTAGCCCAGCCAGACGGATTGCTTCGTGCCTGCGGTGGCCAGCCAGGATCACGTACTCGGCGGATCCAAGCTCATAGCCTGGGTGCCGCTTGTCGTACTCCTCGCGGGAACAGACCACGAGCGCGGAGATCTGGCCGACCTCTCGCATGGAAACGACCATCTGGTCGCGTTGCTCGTCGTTGTCCCACAGATCGCCGCCCCGGAGATTGCGGGGGTTTGCGGCAATGATGTCTGTGCGGACCTTCCGGGGCGCCGTGGTAGGGCGCAGTGGCATGTCCTTCATGCCCACCGAGTTGGCGGATCCGCCTGACCCATTTCGTGGCATGCCTGCCTCCTGTGGTGCTGAGATTCGAGGGGGACCCTACCGGGTCGAGCAGAACCGGTGCAGAGGCAGGTCAGGAGTGAACCGATACGAATGAGACTAGATGCCCGGTTCTTCGCAATTCTTTATGGTGCCGATCCGATTCTGGCAGAACCGGATCGGCACCACTAACATCCGATCGACGTGCCAGGCAGCCCTGAGGTCCCGTCGCAACGAACCGAGTCGGCGCGGGTTTGTCTCAACGAAACCAGTCGTCGCAGGTGCGCGACACAGAGCGGCAGGGGCAACCCGCGCGCCTGTCTCAACGCAGTTAGTCCGCCCAGGTCAGCGACCTGCCGTCGGCTGGGTTCGTTGAGACGGGACACCTAGCCCGAAACACAAAAAGGCGGGCACCCATCTAGAGATGGGTGCCCGCCTTCGTACTCAGCTTCTACGGTCGGGTACCTCATTGCGGGTGGCAGCGAACATGCCGTTCGTGCTGGTGGTCGTGACCGTGGTGTGGTGGTTCTGTAGGACCGGTCCGGTGTAGTGGTTGTGGACCTCGGCGGGGGCGGCTTCGACTACTCCCTTGGCCCGTTTGAGCGCGCGGCCGAGGACAGCGACGAAGGCGATCGGCGCTCCGACAAGAAGTCCGAGGACGACCGGGTCGAGCTGACCCGCGGTCCACAGAACGGCGCAGGTGCCAAGAGAGATGGGCGCGGAGGCAAGCCCCACAGCTGTTGTGATGCCGCTGATGTCGGTAGCTCGCTGGCTCATGGGGGGTCGGCCGGGCTGGGCGACGGGCGGGGCGGTTCCGACGGCTGGCAGTGGGGCGTCGTCGCGGTAGAAGGTCGGCCGGAAGGCCTCGCGGAGAAGGTGGTCGGCGTGGTCCTTAGCTTCGGCGTCGGTGAGCCGACGGGGGGTGGCGTCGTGAAGGGGCATCGCGGATCTCCTTTGGAGGACCGGGTGGGCGGTGGGGAGGGGTGGGCCCAGGAGTTCGCCTTGGGAGGGCCGGGCGGGGAAGAGGTAGGGGCCGGGCCCTGGAGGCCGCCTCCAGGGCCCGGGGTGCTGCGCGTTGGAGGGGTCAGTCGGCGGGGACCGGGATGATCAGGCGGCTGCTGTCGGGGCGGGCGATCTTGCCCTCGTTGCGCAGGAGGCTGATCGTGGTGCGCAAGGTGCCGCGCTTGACCTCGCCGTAGCCGTCGGCGTTGAGGGCCTGGCGGAGGTCGATCTCCGCCAGGCCGTCGGGAGGCAGGAGGGCGAGGATCCGCTGGGCGGTCGACACCGGCCCGGCCGGGACGGCCGGGGCGGCCCCGCCGGCCTCCGCGTGGTCCGGCGTCGTGGTGGCCGCGCCGCCGGGGCCGTCGGGAGCGGGGGAGTCGACGGTGTACCCGGCCACGACTTCCTTCGGCGTGAGGTACAGCTCCAGCTCGATCGGCACGCCGGGCGGGGCGGCGGGCCCATACAGGTCGAGGATGACCGGGTCGTAGCCGGTGCAGGGGGCGACCGAGCCGACGACGAAGGTGCGGGCCATGCTCGTGGGCCGGGAGGCGGTCAGGTGGTAGAGCATCCCCTGGCTGTTGACGTCGTCCACGTCCTCCTTGGCCGCCTCGTTGTAGCGGCGGACCCGCTGGACGCGGCCGACGACCTTGGGGATCGGCTGGAGTGCCTCGCCGCGGGGGACCAGGCCGTCACCCACGAGCTGCTGCATCATGCCGCTGGACCAGCGCAGCAGGACGACTTCGCCCTCCTTGAGCATCGCCCGGAGCGTGTCGCTGCCGCCGAGCTCCTCGAGGTGGCCGGCCTGGGCGGCGATGATGATGCCGACGCCGACGCTGCGGCCCGTGCGCCCGAGTTCCTTGATGAGGTAGGCGCCCTCCTCGCGGAACGGCGCCCCCTTCTCCAGCAGCCGGTTGGCCTCGTCGACGATCCCGTACACCAACGGGTCGGGGTCGTCCTTGACGAACCCGGACCGGCCCATCTCGGCGTACGCCTTCATACGGCGGTGGGCCTCGGCGACCAGGCCGCGCAGCATGAGGATGGTCTCGAACTGGGTGGTGACCCTGGTGGCGACCTGCCCGTTGGCCTCGGGCACGGACTGGCCGGACTTGAGGTCGGCGAGGTGGACGACGATTCCGGAGAGCTTGCAGGCGACGAGGATCGCCTGCACCAAGCGGCTCTTCCCGGCGCCGGTGGTGCCGAATACTGCGGCCCGCTGGGCGTTTCCGGTCCGGGGGTCGAAGAGCCTGAACCGGAGCGGGATTCCGTCGTAGTAGGAGCCGATGGTGATGAAGCCGCGGTCGTCCAGGAGTAGATCCTCAAGCCGGATCGACCTCATGCTCATCAGCGGGTTCGCCGGGTAGACCCGGACGATGGCCTCACGGCCGACGCCCTGCTCGAAGATGACCCGGGAGCGGTCGTCGACTCCGAGGTAGTCGCACAGGGCGTCGTGGTCGTATTTCTTCACCCCGCCTGCGGGCGTCTTGAGTACGTATTCGCGGACGTCTTTCATCAGGTCAGTTCCTCGCGGAATTCGTAAGTGTTGGCCTCGATCAGTTCGACGCCCGGCATTGCCGTCTTGGCGATGTCAGCCCAGACCTCCTCGTCACTCGCGCCGGTCTTGGCCGTGCCGGGCACCTTGGGGCGCGGGCCGATGACCAGGAGGCAGACGCCGGCGCCCCGTCCAGGGACGGGACCGACCTCGATGAGGTCCTGGGGCATGTCGAGGTGGGCGGAAAGCTGCTCGACGGAGAGCTTCGGGACCGGGGTGCCGCGCCGGGCGGAGCCGATGACGGCGGCCACGCAGTTCTCGTCGAGCCTCTCGTGGGCCAGCAGGACGGTGCCGGGGGCGATCCCGCCCTCGACGGCGAACTCGCGCGCCCACCAGTGCCCGGCCTCGGTGGTCGGCCGCAGCAGGTCCTCCTCCGGCTCCGCGGCGGGTTCCTCGGGCTGCGCCTGGACGACGGCGAGCTCCTGGGTCTGGGCCTCGCCCACGAAGTCGCGGGCGAGCTGTCCGGGCCGGATCCACCAGGTGGCGGCGGTCCACAGGACCGCGCAGCCCGCCTGCACCGTGATCGACAGCGGCGTGTCCGGGGCGGCGGCCTCGGCGATCAGCAGGGCCGTGCATCCGATGTGCGGCGCGGCGTAGACGGTGATGGCGGTCGGCCGCAGGTCCTTCGGGCCGCGCCAGATCTTCGGGCTCATGACCAGTCCGGCGCCGGCGGTGAGGACGGCGGCGCCGAGCCCGGGGCCGATGACGGCGTCGGTGGCGAGGCCGCCGGTGAGGACGGCGGCTCCGGCGACGGTGGCGATACGTCCGGCCGTGGCGCGCCGGAACACTCGGGCCAGCTTCACGAGGGTGAACCTCCTGTTTCGGGAACGGGTGAGGGGCCGGACCCGGTTGGGGTCCGGCCCCTCCTCCAGGGGTGCGGGCTAGCGGGTCTGGTAGTAGAGGCGGTTGGCGATCTGGCCGGGCTTGGAGGTCATCGCCTCCTGGACGGGGCCGTAGTCGGCCTCGTGGCCGTCGCGGGCGGCCTGGAAGGAGCCCGCCATCTCCTCGGCCGCCGTCGCCAGGGCGTCGGCGTCGGCGAGGACGTCGCGCATGACGGTGGCCGCGTCCCGGTGGGCGCTGGTGACCGCGTCGTCGACGTCGAGGGAGGCTGCGATCTCGGCGAGCTGGTCGACCTCCTTCGCGCACCCTTCGACGTAGTCGTACGCGCCCTTGACCGCGTGGCTGAGGGCGAGCATCGCGGCCGAGGCGGTGGCCAGGCGGGCGGTGATGATGGTGAAGGTCACGCCGTCGGAGATGACGTCGGTGACCTTGCTGCCGAGGTGTTCGAGGTCCACGGCTACTCCTGGTGGTATTCGGCTTCGGCCGGGGCGGTGTGGCCCATGTCGGCGGTGGTGTCGGCGGGCTGCTTGTCGTAGTCGGCCGCGACCTGCCCGGCGTGCGCGATGGCCTCCGATGCGCGGGGCAGGCCCTGCGCCAGGCCCTCGGCCTTGGACTCGACGGTCTCGGCCATCTCGATCAGCCGGGTGCACCAGCCGACCAGGACGCCGGGGACCTTGCGCCCCTCCAGCTCCGCGTACAGGCCCTCCAGGGAGGCGACGAGGTCTTGGCAGCGGTCCCTGACGATCCGGGCGTGCTCGGCTCCGGCCATGATCTGCTCGGCCTTGTCCTCGTCCGACTCGATGACGTCGTGGACCGTGAGTTCGGAGTCCTCGGCGTACTGCATGCTCTCGACTCCCTGCACGGCGGGGGATCCCCCCATGGGCCGTGCCTCCTTCCTCTGGTGCGGCACCGGGGCGCCCGGTGTGGCGCTCGCGGTGGCAGTGGGTGTGGCCGCCGGCGGGGCCGCCGGGAGGCCCTGGCCCACGCGCGGCGGCCTGTTGGGGCGGGGCGGGCCGATCCGCTCGACGGTGTAGGTCACGGTCATCCCCGGCGGCGGCCGCAGCCACGTCCCGCCGCTGCCGGGCATCGGCGGGGGCGGAGGGGCAGCGGCGCGGTTCCGGCGGGACTTCGACCCGGGGCGGCCGGTCGCGGCACCGGGTGGTGCCGTGCCCGCCGCATTCGCCTGGCCCGCTTTCGTGCGGCGCAGCCTCCGCGTCCTGTCCCCGGTGGCGCCCGCACCTGCCGGTGGTGCAGCGGGTTTGGGCGGAGCCGTCGGCTTCGGCGGGACGGTCGGCTTCGGCGGCACGGTGCCTGCGGGCCCCGGTGGGGTGGACGGGACCCGCTTGGACCTGGGCCGCTTCGGCGTGCGGCGGGAGAGGCTGACCTTCGGCCCGCTCGTCCCCGGCGGCGGCTTCGGCCGGGGCTTCTTGGTCAGGCTCACCTTCGGGCCGCCGGCCCCGGTCGGCGCCTTCGGTTTCTTCGTGAGGCTCACCTTCGGCCCGGTGGCCCCGGTCGGCGCCATACTGCCCGGCGGCGGCTTCGGCTTCTTGACCAGGCTCACCTTCGGAGCGGTCCCGGCCGGAGTGGTGCCGGAGTCGGTGCCGGTCGTGCCCTTCTCGGGCTTCTTGGTCTTGCTGATGACCGGCGGGGCCGGATCCTCGCGCCGCTTCGTGAGCCGTCGCCCGGCCTCCTCGGCGGTGGCCTTCGCCAGAGTGGTCCGGTCGGGGGCGGCGGCCGCAGCCTCCTTCTTGGTCCGCTTGGCCTCCGCCCGGGCCTCCCTCGACTTGATCCTGGCGTCGTCCCTCGCTTCGCGGGCGGCGGCCTCCCGGGCGCCCTTGGCCTCGATCCGCGCGGTGCGGATCTTGTCCTTGGCGTCCCGGACCGCGTCCTGCGACCCGCTCTTGCGGGTGCGGGCCGCGTCCTTGTCCTTGGCGCGGTCCTCCAGGCGGGCGGCCTGCCGCTGCTCGCGCCGCTGTTCCTTGGCGCCCTGGCGGGCCGCTGCCCGCTCCTGGCGGCCGCGGGCCCGTTCCAGGGCCGGAGTGGAGTGGCCGGAGCCGGGCGACCGGCCGTCTTTGGGGGACTTGACCCCCTTGGATGCTTTGTCGCCGCCCGGGCCCTTCCCCTCCGCGCCCTTGCCGCCAGCCCCCTTCGGGCCGGTCGCCGACGGCTTCGGCGGTGTGCCCGCGCCCTTCGGGGCGTCAGGCGTCTTGCCGCCGGGCTTCTTCGACAGCCCGCCGGACGGGCTGGACGTCGTACTTCCCTTCGCCCCGCCGGGGCTGGTGCCCTTCGAGGACCCGGTGCCCTTCGCCCCAGAGCCCCCGAAGGTGCCGCCACCGGAGCCGGACTTGCCTCCGGTGCCCTTGCCGCCGCCCGTGTCGGCGGAGCCGGAACGGGCCTTGGCCTGTGTCTGCGCGGTGGCGTCGTAGATCTTCTGCAAGGCCGCGTCGTGCTCGGCCTTCGCCTTGGCCTGCTCGGCCTTCGCCTTCACCGCGGCCTGCCGTACCGGCGCCAGGTCCGCGAACCGCTGTCGGCGGTCGTCGAGCCACTGGTGCATCCCGCGCAGGGTGGCGACCGCGACACCAAGCGCGACGAGCATCCCTGCCCGCGCCCCCTCCCGGCCCGCGCCGCCGCCCGACGCCAACGCGGCCGGGACGGCGGCGGAGGTGGCGGGCAGCGACGGGACCGGAGCGGGCGGTACGGCCGGGGGCGGCAGCACCAGTGGCGGAGGAGGGGGAACCGCCGGCGGCGGAGGAGCGGGAACCGCCGGTGTCAGGACCGGCGCTGCGGGGGTTGGTGCCGTCGGCGCCACGACGGGCGGAGACGACGGCGGGGCCGGGCTGGCCGGCGGCCCGGGCGGCGGAGGCGGGGGCGGGGGGCCCGGTGGAGGGGGCGGGGGCGGCGGCGGAGGGCTGCCGCTGGCGGGCCGGAACGGCAGGACCGTTCCGCTGCCGCTGCCTCCGCTTCCATTGTTCGTGCTCATGACTCTCCCGACAGAGGTTGACAGAGCGTGACCGCCTCGTGTACGCGCGCGCGGGCGCTCGCGGGCGCGGGCCCGAGCGGGCGCATTATGCGTGCGCGAGGCGGTCACAGCCCGGCTTGAACGGTGGATTGATGGACCTGGGCACCCGGATCGGATTACTCCGTGTAGCGGTCGACCCAGGTCGCGAGCGTGCGGGACAGGTCGTTCCACGCCTCCGGATCGCCGCGCCGCTCGCGGTCGGCGGCGACGGTGTAGGCCCGCTCGACCCACGACTCGGCAAGTCCCCGCGGGCCACGCTCGGCCCGCTCGGCCTGACGCTTCTCGAAGAAGAGGCGCTGGTTGATCGCCTTACGCTCGGCCCTGGTCTGTGCTGCGGCCACGGCTCAGGCTCCCTTGCGCAGGCCGTCGAAGACGTCGTCGAAGCCGGTCGGCTGGGCGGGGACGGTGCCCTCACCGGCGGCGGGCGGCTCGATGGCCTGCGCCTGCTGCCTGGCCAGGGCCTTCTTCTGCCTCTTGGCCTCCCGCTTGTCCGGCAGCTCCTCGTAGGAGTGCTGGAAGCGGGCATTGAAGGCCCCCAGGGCCGGCAGGACCTTCTCGACGCTGTCGGCGGCGTCGAACAGCGGCTTGACGACGTGGTTGGCCCGCAGCCAGGGCTGGCCGGGGAAGTCGCCCTCGATGCGGCCCTCCTCCTTCAGGACGGCCTGCATCTCCCGCGCGATCCGGCGCAGGTCGTCGGCGAGCGGCTGGAGATGCGCCCGGCGGTGCTCCAGGTGGATCGCCCGGTTCGCGGGCGACCTCATGTGGTCGGGGGTCCAGCGGTTGTTCTCGGCGCTCATGAGAGTCCTCTCGCGGTGTGCGCGGGATCAGGGGGAAGGGGGAAGGGGGCGGGCGGGCCGTACGGCCCGCCCGCCGTGCCGTCGCGTCAGCGCGTCGGCGTGAGGTGCTTGGCCCGGTCGGCCGGGCTCAGGAGCCCCGCCTCATCGAGCAGCCGTACGGCCCGGTCGCGGTTGCACCCGAGCGCCGTACGGGCGGCGTTGACGGTGACGAACCCGTCGGCCGTACGGGGCAGCTCCCGCAGGGCGGTGACGCACTCGGCGTCCGTACGGGCTGGAGCCGCGGGGCCCGTACGGGTCTTCGCCGTACGGGTCGCCGTACGGGCCGTACGGGTTGCGGCCGTACGGGCCGTACGGTCCTGCCCCGTACGGCCGTCCGTACGGTCCGTACGGACGGGCTCCGTACGGGCCGTACGGTCATCCGCCGTACGGTCTGCGTCCGGGCCGTCCGTACGGTCCGCCGTACGGGCCGGGTCGTCCTGCCCTGTACGGCTCGCGTCCGACCGGTCCGTACGGGGCTCGGTCCCGGTGACGTCACCGGGACTGTCGGACGCCTCGGGCTGCTCGGCGGTCGCGGGCTTCTCCTCTTCGCCGTCCTCCAGGAGGCGGTGGATCCGCCAGACGATGAGGACCACGGCGAGCACCGCGACGGAGATGAGCCAGACCGACGGGTGCTTGGCCCCGTCCGCCCCGATCTCTATCCCGACCCCGGTCATATCCGCCGCGTGGTAGGTCAGGTTCGTGGCGGCCATGAGCCCGAGGGCGAAGGGGACGTCCTTCTTCTTCCGGAAGGCCGTGACGACGTAGATGTCGAGCCCGACCGGAAGGGCCCAGGCCGCGTCCCCGAGCGGGGTCCTGCCCAGACCGACGAGGGAGGCGAAGGCCCACTCGCCGGACGCGGTCAGGATGATCACCGCGCCCAGTCCGGTCCAGAGGCTGACCTGCTTGAGGATCTCGCCCCGGGACTGCTTGTTCTCCAGGCTCTTGGCCCGCTTCTCGGCGAGCTTGCGGGCTGCCTGGGCGGCATCCCTCTCCTGCTCGGCCTCCCGCAGCACGGCCGCGGCCTCCTTGCGGATCTCCGCAGCGGCGGACGCGGCTGCCGCCCTGGCGTCGGCCTCGGCCCGCCGGCGCAGCTGCTCTGCCTCGGCGGTGAGCCGCTGCCGCTGCTCCTCGCGCTCCCGGACGTGCTTCTCGCCGAGCTCGCGGAACTCGTTCTCGACGAGCGCCTGGGCCCGGTCGTTCTCCTGGCGCTGGTGGCCCAGTTCGGCCTCCAGCCCCTTGCGGCGTGCGGCGACCTCCTCCTCCAGGTCGAGCATTGCGGACCGGCGGGTCAGCTCCAGCTCGATGTCGAGTCCGGCCCGCCGGGCCGCGATCTCGGCCGCCTTCTCCTGGGCCTCGCCCAGGATCTTCGCGGCGTCTTCCAGGGCCGTGCGGTAGGCAGCCTCGGCGGACACGCGGCGCATGTCCACCAGGGCGGTCGCCCGCTCCTCGGCGGTGGCGAGGACCGCGCTCACCTGGTCCTCGGCCTCGGCGAGCATCTGCCCGGCCTGTTCCTCGGCGTCCGCCATCGCGGCCGCCAGGACCTCGGCCACGCGGGTCTCGTCCTGGGCCAGGGAGCGCTGCCGGAGCGCTTCGACCTCCTCGGTCGCCTGCCGGAGGCGGTCCCCGGCCGCGTCGGCGGACTCGGCCAGGACCTGCCGGGCGGCGGTGGCCGCCGCCCGGCGGATCGTGACGGCCTGCGCCTCGGCGTCCTGGCGGATCCCGGCGGCCTCGGCCACCGCGGTGAGGCGGGCGACATCGAGGACCTCGGTGGCCAGGGCCAGGTTGTCGGCGGCCCGGTCCCGGGCGTCCGCGATGATCGGGTCCGCCTCCTCCCGCACCCCGGCGGCCGGGGTCACCGCCGCCGGTTCCTCGGCGGGCCGGCGGGGCGCGGGGGGCTTGCGCCCGGTCGTCGTCTTGCGGGTGGGCTTCCGTGTCGCGGTACGGGCCGCCACGACGCCCTCCTTCCTTATCGGTGTGGGCCCGTCAGATCTGGGCCAAGCGGTCCGTCATCCGCGCGACCGAGCTGGTGAGCCGGTCAACGAAGCGGGTGACGGCGGCGGTGAAGTCGTGGTCCCCGGCGCGGTCGCGCTCGACCAGAGCGAAGGCGAGTCGGCAGTCGACGCGCCGCAGGTGCGCGTCCAGCTGCCACCACGTCGGCCCGTGCACCACCCCGGCCACCGCCAGCAGGACGTACAGCGGGGCGGCGTAGGCGAGGCCGCCGACCACCTGCACCCGGCGGGCGGCGGTGCGCAGGTGGTGCCAGCGGGCGGACCGGGCGGACGCGGCCAGGTCGAGGTAGACCTCGAACCGGTCCGCCGGCCAGCCGGTGACCGGGCCGTTCTCCTCGCGGAACGCTGCGAGGTCCCGCATCCGGCGTCCGTACAGGGTGTCGATGCTCATTCCTGGCCCTCCTCGGGCTTGACCGACTGCACGCGGGTGTAGAGCTCGTTGAGGATCAGCAGCTGGGCGATGACCAGCCCGTCGTGGTGGCCCACGAGCATCGCGTTCTGCATGTTCTCGATCGACAGCAGCCGGATGGCCTCCATGCACTGGCCGCACCCCTGGTCGGCTTGCTCGACGACCAACGCCGGTTCGGCCGACTCGTGCGGGTAGTCGAAGACCCCGCGCCCCGTCCCGGCCTCCGTGGCGGAGGGCGGGAGCGTCGGCTCCCGGCGCGGTTGCGGGACGACGCGGACGAAGCCGCCGTCGGCGGCCTTGTCGATGGTGGCGAGGTCCCCCCGGGCGTCGTCCCGGTCGGTGGTGACCTTCTTGAGCTCGTCCGTCAGCCGGTCGATCTTCTGGGCCGCCTCGCCGAGCTGCACATACAGCTCGGCGGACTTGTCCGCCTCGGCCTCACGGGCCTTGGCGGCCGCGCTGTAGATGTCCTCGATCTCGGTCTCCAGCTGGCCGATGCGGGTGGCCCGCTTGGTCAGCTCGCGCTCCTGGGCGTCGAGGTCGTCCCACAGCTTCTTGAGCGTGGACGTACGGATGATGCGGATCACGACCGGCCCCCGATCCCGGACATGGCCTGCCCGTGACGGCGAAGCTGCTCCTCGGCTAGGCGGCGGGCCGCCTCGGCACGCTCGGCGGCCTCGGAGGCGGCCTTCGCGGCCGCGGCCTGCTGCTCGGCGGGGGTCACGCGACACGCCCCAGGCGCTCGATGCCGCCGGCGTACGCGGCGATGTCGCCGTCGACCAGGGCGGCCAGGGCCTCCATCTGCTCGACGGTGACCTCGGCGCTGTCGACGAAGATGCGCAGGCCCACGTTGCCCTGGCACATCGTCCCGGCGATCCGGTAGCCGCTCTCCGCCTGGGTGATGCCGGTGTTCTCCAGCTCCTGGACCAGGGTGGTCAGCAGGTGCGCGGCCTCCTTGCGGACGACCAGGTCCGCCAGGATCTCGCCCGGGCGGATGGTCACCGCGACCTCGACGCCGAGTCGGGCCAGGTCCTGAACCTCACCGAACACCGACCACGCCTCGGCGACGACGTCGTCGACGCCGTCGGACACGGCCTGGGGGCGGATCGGAGCGGCGGTGGTAACTGCGATGATGGTCATGCGGATCAGTTCCTTTGCTGGGTAGATCCGTGGACCCCCGGCACACATGGCGGTGCAACGCCGTGCCGGGGGTCGCGCCGTGCATGAGTGCCGGCGCGGCGAGCGGATGGGGAGTTGCACAACCGATGGCTGCTGGCTCGCGCCAGCCCCGGCCCCACCCCTGGGGCCCTGCTCAGATCCGCTCTCGGGCTGCCATGCGGCCAGCCCCCCGCTAAATGACGGCGGAGGCGCCGCGGCCCGAAATTCAGTCCACTGTGGAGTTCTCAAGGAGCGAGCAGCCACCCATCACCCCGCCAGTGCGAGTTCACTGAGGCCGCCAGATGGCGCCTGACGTGCAGGTATAGCTAGCGCGACGGTTTCGTTTTAGCGAGCTAAACCGACCGCGCATCGAAACCATAGGACGACTCTCCGTTCCGAGTCAACCACCTTGAACTCGCGCCGTTTAGTGCGGTAAACATGACCCTAGAAGGGAGGCACGAATGGAACAGGAACGGCTTGATGCGGCGTCGTCCTCGCTACAGGGACCGATTGACGCGGCATTCGACATCACGTTGTCCCAGCTCAAGGAGTTGCCCGACCCCCTGGAGCGGGCCAAGGCGGCCCATAGCCTCGTCAGCCGTGTGCAGGACTACGGGAGCGAGTTCCAGGCTGTACGCAACGAGGCGATGAACGAGGCCCTGCGGGTGGGCAAGGTGAACAGCACGCAACTCGCGGGAGAGCTGGGCATCAGCAAGGGGCGTGTGAGTCAGCTCGCCAAGGGGGCCCCGCCTGAGCGACTGTTTCTCGGCTCCGGCAAGGTCATTGTGGCGCTCGCCGAGAAGCTGGAGGACGGCAGCCTGGGGAACGGGAGGAGCAAGCGGGTTCAAGGGCCCGTTATCGCAACGGAGGACGTCCAGACCTACGAGCGGCTACGGGAGTTGGCTGAGGAGGTCGGCCTGGAGATCACCTTCGAGCGGATCCCGTTGGGCGGTAACGTCCGACTCAATCGCAATAACCTCGTGGTGATCTGCGGACCTCGTCTGTCACCCCTGATCGAGCAGATCCTTGAGGGCGACCCTCACCTTCGGTTCGACAAGGACCAGGAAGGGTGGTTCCTCACCGACCGGAACACTGGCGCGATCTACCGCTCGCCCATGGACAGGGGCGAGAACAGCGACATCGCGTACTTCAGCCGACTCCCCCGCCCCGACGGCCAGGGGACCTTCCTCTACATCGCAGGTATTCATGCCCGTGGATCCGGTGGGGTCATCCACTGGCTCAATCAGGAGCTGGCCAACGCGCATCGCGAGCTCAAAGCGAAGCGGTTCTCCACCCTCATCTCCAGCACCTTCGACCCTGACACGCTGGAGATCACATCCAGCGAACGCATCACACCGTTCTACCGCCCGGAAGGGGCCTGACGTGCAGGTATCCACGGCTTCGGCTCCGGGTGTGGGTCCCGCGAACGAGGACACAGTCCTCGCGAGTCCTACTGCGGTGGTCGTGCTGGACGGCCTGTCCGCACCGAAGGATCTGCCCATGGGGTGCGTTCACGGCACCCCATGGTTCGTACGACAACTCAGCACCGCCCTCATCAACCTAATCGGCGACAACGAGGTTCCCCTCCGGGAAGCCCTCCGTCTCGGGATTGCCACGGTTAACGACCTGCACCGGGAATCCTGCGACCTCGACCAGGAGGCGGTACCGGCCGCGACCGTGGTGATGATCCGCGAGCGTGGCGACGCCCTCGACTACCTGGTGCTCTCCGACAGCGTCCTGGTGCTCGACCTCGGCGCCGGCGACATCCTGACCGTAGTCGATAAGCGCGTGGAAGAGGTCGCGGCCGACCAAATGCGGGCTGCGCTTGAAGGACCGACTGGCACTGTCGAGCATGAAGCCCGTGTGTCCCGGCTCGTCTCCACCCAGCGTCGCCTGCGGAACCGGCCTGGCGGCTACTGGGTTGCTGCCACGGATCCGACAGCTGCCGACGAGGCGATCACAGGCTCTGTGGAACTCTCGGGGGTCCAGCAAGCGGCGCTACTGACCGATGGTGCCAGCCGCTTGGTCGACTCCTTCGGCGCCCTCACCTGGCACGAACTGCTAACCCTTCTGCGCACCGAAGGTCCGGCCGGACTCATCGCTCGCACCCGCGAAGCCGAGCTCACCGACCCGCTGGGGAAACAGTGGCCGCGGTTCAAGCGCTCGGACGATGCCACCGCGGCATACGTCAACGGGTGGGCCCGATCCACCCTTCCGTCGGTATAGCAGGCGCAACACGCCAGGAACGTCCCAATGCACGACCACAACTCAGGTATCTTTCGGGGATCAGCCGGAGGTGAAGAAGTGACCCCTGTCCATAACCCGGTAGCATCCGTCGACGCTCTCTTGGACGCCCATGCGCCCCTTCTGCCTACGTCGGTTCGAGGCCCGCTGCGAAGGGCTGCTGGCCTGACACAGAGGCAAGTGGCCGACAAGCTCGGCGTTCAGCCGCTGTCGGTGAAACGCTGGGAGTCCGGCGCAGTCGAACCGCGCGCCGGCTTGAAGCGGACCGCATACAGCCGCTTGCTCCAAGGGCTCGCACAGCGGCATCCGGAGGTCATCATCTCTAGGCAGTCCTAAACGCCTGAGGCCGCCCCTGCGCCAACAGGAGCGGCCTCGATCAAGCAGTCGACTCGTCCAGCCTCCACAGCTTCGAGTCGTGTCCGGTGAGGTGACCTCGCCGGGGGTGATGCCCGTGGGCCTGCGGCCCCCGTGGTCACCGATACCCAGAATACGGGCACCTGCACGCAGGGGCCACCATCTTCGGGTTCCTGTCTGGTCACATACACGCCGGTCGCGACTCCCCTATTCTCAGGGGAGAACCCGCACCATGATCCGCACCCCGTCCGCGGCACACAGCGTCGCGGCAGCGATTCCCTCAGTCGCCACAGCAGCACCCGCGCTCCCGCCGGCGGTGTCGCTGTGAGCCGACGGCACCTTCCCCGCCACCCGCTGCCGAACAGCGGTAAGGACGAGTACCTGTTTGAAGGCGACATCACCGACTACTGGTCGGCTGCGGTGGTGCGGCACTGGTTCCTGCACCTGCCCGGGATGAAGCCCACTGACTTCAAGCTCTACATCCTGCTGCGCGCCATGCTGACATCCAGCCCTCGGGGCCTGCGCCGTATGTCGGTCGACCAGCTGTGCTGGCTGCTGACCGAGGAGGGAGAGAAGCCGGTCGGCGAGTCGACCGTGCGGGCCGCGCTCAAGCGCCTGGAGAAGGCCGAGCTCGTCACCAACCCGGACGGCGAGCGCATCGTGACCTCCACCGGCAAGGGCGGCATCCAGACCATTTCACGCCGCTACAAGGTGCACGACCTCCCCCCGGACGTCCACGTCGGCTGGGCGAACACGTGGCAGAAGCTGGACGCGTACCGGCCGGACTGGCGTGAGAACCCGATCGTCCCCCCGACGCACACGAAGACCTCCGACGGCATCGTCCGCTCGAATTTGAGCGGACGTACTGACCTGGACGAACAAGCCGGAGCCGAGGCCCCTGAGGACGAAACCGCAGGTCGTTTCGACCGCTCGATTTCGAGCAGCGCTCAGCAGAAAACGAGCAGTCGAGCGCAGAAATCGAGCGGCGACAAGCCGCTGACCAGCGGAAACGAGGGGGGTATTCAGACTCCTATTAGGTCTTCTCTCTCTCCTGTCACGGGTGCCCCAGCGGTACCCGGTGACGTGGCTGAGGAGGAGGTCGAGGAGAGAGAGACCCCGGCTGCGCCGACCAAGACCAAGAGGGTGCCGGGCGCCGCCGACGGCGACGAGCTCGCCACCGCGGCCGCCGCTGTTGCTGCTGAGTTCGGGAACCTGTGGAAGGTCGAGCGCGGTACCCGGCCGAGCCGCCGTCAGCTGGACGGCATCGCTCTGGACGCGGCCGAGGCCATCGCGGCCGAGGACTCCCCTGAATGGCTGACCCAGTCGGTGGTGCCGTTCATGGTGAGCCGCGGCTACTTCGACCTGGCCCGGGCCAAGACGCACCCGCAGTGCCCGGCGCCGCGCGGTACGAAGGTGCCCGGCCAGCGGCCCGCCGTCCCGGAGTGGTGCGGCGAGTGCAACGAGGGCACGCGGCCCGACCTCGTCGCCGAGCGGTTCCGTCGGCAGGACGGCGTCCTGGTGAAGTGCCCGGAGTGCCACCCCGGCGGTGTGCGGCAGCCTGCCGCAGTCTGACCTGCCCCGAAAACGGCACGGCGGCCGTGCTCCCGCGAAGAAACCGGCCGCCGCGCTGATCCCAACCCAGTGAAGAGAAGAGATCTGATGTCCAGCATGACACCCCAGGCTTCCGCCGGCGAAGGCGACCTGTTCGAGGGCGACCCTGCGATGTTCCCTGCTCAGGACCGTGGCGATGTCCCCGACACGTTCCGGGCGGCTCCTGGCAACTTCGAGCGGATCCCGCCGCAGGACCGGGACGCCGAGCAGTCCGTCCTCGGCGGAATGCTGCTGTCCAAGGCCGTGATCACCGAGGTCGTGGAGATTCTCAAGGGCCACGAGTTCTACAAGCCCGCGCACGAGACGATCTACCGCGTCATCGTCGACATGTACGGCAAGGGCGACGTGGCCGACCCCATCACGGTCGGGGAGGAGCTCACCAAGCTCGGCGAGATCGCGAAGATCGGCGGAGCGTCCTACCTCCACACCCTGGTGCAGGCCGTGCCCACGGCGGCGAACGCCCCGTACTACGCCGAGATCGTCCGCAACAAGTGGAAGCTGCGGCAGGCGATCGAGGCCGGTACGCAGGTGACCGCGATGGGCTACAGCCAGGACGCGGACCCGGCCGAGGTGATCGAGGCCTCGGCCGCCCGCCTGCTGGCGCTCCAGGCCACCTTCGACACGGGCAAGGACCCCGCCGGGTGGGACGCGTCCATGGAGGAGCTGGTCGAGGGCTGGGAGGACGATCAGGCCGCAGGGGAGAACCCCGGCCTGCCCATGCCGTGGGACGACCTCCAGTCGATGCTGTGCACCGTCCCGGGCCACCTGGTGGTCCTCGCGGGCCGCCCCGGCATGGGTAAGTCGGTGGCGCTGCTTGACCTCATGCGTCACCTCGCCGTCGTCCACGGCCGCCCGGCCGCGTTCGTCTCGCTGGAGATGGCCCGCCGCCAGATCATGAACCGCCTGATCGCTGCCGAGGCGGAGATCCCGCAGCACGACATCCGCAAGCGTGCCCTGACCGACGAGCAGTGGAAGAAGTACGACAAGGTCCGCGGCCGCGTCATCGCCGCGCCGCTGCGGCTGGTCGTCCCGCCCGGCGGCATCACCGTGCCGCAGATCCGCTCGGCCCTGCGCCGTTGGCAGATCGAGGACCGTCTGCCGCACGCGCTCGCGATCGACTACCTCCAGATCGTCAAGCCCGACGCTCAGGGGCGTGGCGGCAACCGCACCAACGAGGTCGACGCCATCGCCCGCGGTCTCAAGGAGATCGCGTTGGAGTTCGACCTCCCGGTCTTCGCCGCCGCCCAGCTCTCCCGCCAGACCACCGGCCGCGAGAGCAAGGTCCCGCAGCTGTCGGACCTGCGCGAGTCCGGCGAGATCGAGCAGGCCGCCGACGCGGTCATCCTGCTGCACCGCGAGGACTACTACGAGCCGGAGAGCGAGCGTGCCGGCGAGATCGACATGATCGTCGCCAAAAACCGAGAGGGAAATACGGGCATTGTGACTGCCGGGTTCCGTGGTCGGTTCAGCAAAATCGAGGCAATGGGCCAGGAATTCTGAGACGAGCTGTAGCGTCTCAAATCCAGCTTCATAATCTCACGGCCCGCTGCATATCGACTGCACTTATGAAGCGGGCCATGAGACACCGCAGGTCAGTGGCCTGCACGGTCCGGCGGGGCATTGACGCCCTCGGAGGAAGTGCAACAGCCGCTGAGACAGCCGTAGATGAAGCGTCGTGAGACACCGCGAGAAACTGCAGGTCACGGCCTCGGCGTATGCAGCGAAGCGCGAGATCCTACACGAGCTGTAGGGTCTCAAATTTCGTGTCGGAATCTCACGGTCAATGTCGGATGGAAGTCGGATCCGACATCGACCGTGAGACACCGCAGTTCAGCGGGGCGCGGTGCCTGCAGGGGTGCCGGGGGTTCGTAGAGTCGCTTGGCTGGCCGAAGGAGTGGAGGAAGCATGCGGGTCGCCATTGAAGGGGCACAGATCGGAAGCCAGGCGGACCTGCACCGGGTTCTTGCCGGGCCTCTAGACTTCGGTCCGTACTACGGGCACAACCTGAGCGCCCTGTGGGACCGTCTGAGCAGGGATGTCGAGCGCCCAGTTGAGATCGTCTGGGAGAACGCTGCAGTCAGTCGTGACCGCATGGGCGATGAAGCGTTCGAGGCAATCGCGTCCGTCCTGGTCCGAGCTGCCGCGGAAGACGAGTCGAGCGCGCCGGACGAGAGGCTGACCGTGCGTTTCGCCTGATGTGGAGTCCAGCGGCCGGCGCCGCCAGCGACTTCCGACGTGGAGCTGAGACGCTGAGCGTCCGACACAGCGTGAGACTACGGACGGGCCGCAGGTCACGGCCTCGGCGTCCGACACGAGCCGCGAGACCCTACACGAGCGGGAGGCGGCGCGGGCCAAGGCCCGTGCCCGCCAAAGAGGTGAGTTTGAGGTCTGTTGGTGGCCGGGTGCTCGAGGAGCGTCGGCTCGGCTGCGGGGCGGACTCGGGTGTTCGGTCGGCCGACGCGCCTCGTGCACCCTCTGCGGTGGGGCGGCGTCGGCTCGTCCGGGGTCGGTGTGCGCCCAAGGTCCGTAAGTCTCCGTGGCCAGCCGCGCCGGCGGCTGCGGCGGCTTGGGGCTGGGCAAAAGCGGCCAGCGGCGGGGGAGGGGTGCCCGGGTGGCCGTCCGGAATGCCGGATTTCCGGGTTGAGTTGGGCGCGGGCCGTACCCGCCGTCGCGGATGCGGGCGCGTGAGGCGACCGCGCCGCCGGTTGCGGCTGAGGGGGAGCGGGCCGCTGCCGCGCTGTGGCCGGGCCCGGCGTCGCTGTCCAGCGCTGCGGGCGTCGTCGTGGTCGGCCGTCGGGCCGCAGGCCCGGTGTGGCGCGCGCGAAAAACCCTGAAGAACACGCTCTCACCAGGCCTTTCCGGCTTGACGTAGATCCCAAAACTTGAGAGTATTAGACATGTCGGAAGGGGGCGGGAATCCCCGGCCCGGCGGCCCGCCCCTCCGGGCGGGTGAGACACCGAGAACCTCACGAAAGGCCTTCAAGTGCCCACCACCTTTGGTCCCCTCCTGCTCGACGACGAGGCCGGCACGCAGCTGCGGCCTGCGTTCGACGCGGTCCTGCGCACCTTCACCGTCGAGTTGTGGCGCGACGGCCGGGTCGCGGCCGTTCACGGCGACAACGGCGAGTTCTTCGAGACCGCCCGCGCCACGACCGACGCCCTCGCGGACTTCCTCACCGCGCACGACGTACGCCCGCTGACCGAGACGGAGTCCTACGAGCTCTACGGCGGCCTGCTGCGGGTCAAGGGCGGCACCGGCTTCGAGCTCCTGATCCGGCAGGACGCCCGCCGGTCCTGACCGGCGCACCGCCCGGGGCGCGGGTGGGGCGGGAATCCCGCCCGCACCCCGGGATCACACCGAAGACCTCACACGGGAGAGACCTCATGGTCATCACCTTCACCCTCGGCGTCCCGCGCGACGCGGCGCCGGTCAAGCTCACCCCGGTCCACGACCCCGAGCGCGACGAGTTCTCCGTCGAGCTGTGGGAGAACGGCCAGTTCGCCGCCGCTCACGGCCCCTTCCGGCTCGCGGCCGACGCCGTCGAGACCAGCGACGCCTTCCTGGCCGAGCACGGCATCCGCCCCCTGACCGCCGCCGAGCGCACCGCGCTCCACACGCGGCTGGTCGCCCGGGCGGGCGGGGAGTTCCGCGCGATCGTCATGCGCGAGCTCGCCCGCCAGGAGGACGAGGCCGCCTTCCGGATGGCCGACGTGATCGAGGGCCACCTGCGCCGGGGCGAGTCGGTGGGCTGGCTCGCCATCAACGTCCGGGACGGCGGCAGCGACGGCCGCCTGTACCGGGACTGGCTCGACGCCCGGTCCGCGCAGGCCGAGCCGGACGGCTGCACCTACATGCCGATGCCCGTCTGGCCCATGACGCCCGACGAGTGCGCCGAGCACCTGGCCTTCGTCCAGCAGCTCGCCCCGCTCGCCTACCCGTACGTCGACCGCCACTGAAGACCGGCCGCGCCACGCGCCCGGCGGCGAGCACACCCGCCCCGCCGGGCGCCCCACCCGAACCACCAAGGAGCACGAGCATGACCAGCACCACCCTGCCGTACCGCCTCGGCGAGTTCGACGCCGAGGGCCGCTACCCGGTCATCATCGGCGCCGACATGGCCGTCGGCCACGTCTTCCGCTGGCACCGCAACTGGTTCGCCCAGGACTCCACCGGCGAGCACAACCTCGGCCGCCCGCCGAAGGGCGACAAGGGCGAGGACATGGCGGCCGCCCACCTGATCAAGCAGTACGCGGACGGCCTCATCACCGCGACCAAGGTCGTCACGCCCGCCGAGGGCGAGAAGGCGCCCCGCCCCTACGGCCCGGCCCCGCTCCTGCACCCGCGGATGCCCGAGAGCCCGCGCAACCTGGAGGGCGCTCGCAAGGCGTGGGACGGAGTCACCGCGTACCTGTGGATGCCGCTGGGCGGCTTCCCGGGGGCGGACAACCTCTGGCTCCTGGCCTGCGAGATGCCGGGGTGCGGCTGGTTCGGCCCCCGCTACTGGTCCCACCTGCGCGGCCGCAACGCCCAGCCGCCGTCCGCCCACCGGCACCCCGGGTGCATCGGCGAGGACAAGGTCCGCGAGCTGATCGCCGCCTACCAGAAGTAGCCCCGGCCCTTCCCGCAGCAGCACCGCCGGGCCCGGCGAAAGCCGGGCCCGGCTCCCCCCGAGACCACCAGGAGCAGCCATGACCACCGCACGCCTGAACCGCATCGCCGCCGCCGGCACCGAGGGCGGGTACCGCCGGATCCGCTTTGCCGACGGCTGCATGATCACCGTCGAGGCGCAGCCGGACGCCACCGAGTTCACCGAGGTCGCCCTTTGGCCCGGACTCACCGCCCCGTCCACCGACGCGTGGGCCAAGGAGGACCAGTGGGGGCTGAATCTGACGGACCAGGACGGCGAGGGCCGCAGCCTGTTCCTGGAGGTCCCCGTCGACGCCGTCCGCGCGCTCATCGAGGAGCACGGCGGCGAGCACGCCGACCAGGACGAGGACCTCCCGACCACCCGGCACCACCTCAGCCCGCGCAGCGCCACCGGCATCTACCGCGTCCCCCTGGACGACCTGGACGACCCGCCGATCGGCCGGATCATCCGGCACGACGACTACTGGCTCGCCACCCCGAGCCGCGGCGAGAGCCGCCGCAGCTTCGACTACGACGGCCTGGACGAGGCCGCGGCCTACGTGGTCCAGGAGGCCGACATCGCCGCCGGGCGCGCGACCCGGGCCGCGCAGGACCTCCGTCAGGCCCTCGCGCCGTACGGCCTGACCGCCCACCGCGGCGAGGACGTCCTGATCGGCGGGTACGTACTCAGCTGGCTCAGCGTCGGTTCCGGCGACACCAGCCGCGAGCCCGACGGCGATGCGGCCTACCTGAACGTCTACTTCAGCGACCCGACCGACGGCGGCGAGGTCACCGTCGACCGACCGGCCCGCGCCAGCGACGAGTGGGTCATCGAGCTGAACTCCGGGACCGGCGACAGCGCCCAGGGACCCTCCTTCCCCGGGCTCGACGCGGCCGCCGTCGCCGCCTACATCGCCCACTGGCACCGCGACCCCGCGGCCGCCTGGAGCAACACCGAGACCGAGCGCTCCGCCTGACCACCTGACGAGCCCCGGCGGGGGGAACGGGGCGGACCCCCGCTTCCCCCGCCGGGCCCGGCCCACCGAAAGGAACCACCGCCATGGCCGTCACCTACAACGTCACCGGCACGATCGAGATGGTGCCCCCCGTTCCGCTCGCCCAGCTGTGGGAGCTGACCGCCGGCGGCGCCTACCGGGTCGCTGACTTCGGTACCACCGCCCGCCAGGCGCTCGCGCTCGCCAGCGAGGAACCGCACTGGGTCTTCGTGCCCGACGTCGACAGCGGGGTCGATTCTCAGGGCCGCCCCAACGCCATCCAGTACCTGTGCGTCGACGCCGAGTGCCGCTCCTTCGTCATCAACGACCGGTTCACGGTCCTGTCCGGGTGGATGGGGGAGGCCCACGAGTTCGACGGCGAACTCGACTTCGAGGGCGACGACGTGGGCGACGTCGGCTTCATCGAGCCGTACTGCGACGGCGACGCCCCCGAATGGCACCAGCGGTAGCGGTCCCCGGCGGGGGAGCGGGGCGGGAATCCCGCTCCCCCGCCGGGGCCCGGCACAGCCACACCGAAACCTCAACCAGGAGAAGACCGTGACGAAGAAGACCTTCACCCCGCCCTGCGGCACAGGGTGCGCCGCCGCCCAGATGGAACTGTTCTCCGCGCCGGCCGCCACGCCGCCCGCGCCGCCCGCCGAGTTCGACTTCGACGAGCACGACGTCGTCATCGTCGGCGACAGCGGCGGCAAGGACTCGGGTGCCACCGCGCACGAGGTGTGCACCCGCGCCGACAAGGCGGGGCAGCTCCACAAGGTCCGCATCCTGCACTGCGACCTCGGCCGCACCGCGAACGGGCACCTGATTGAGTGGCCCGGCGCGCTCGAAGTCGCCCGCGGGCACGCCCAGCAGTACGGCGTCCCGTTCGCGGTCCGCCGCAGTACACGGTGGGCTTCGCTGTGGGAGCGGATCCGGGCCCACGGCAATTGGCCCGGGCACTTCGCACGCTTCTGCACGAGCGATACGAAGACCGCGGTCGGCCGGGACTACGTGGACGAGGTCGGCGCCGAGCTGAACCTGGGACGCCCGGTCCGCGCCGGGTACGCGATGGGCATGCGCGCCGAGGAGTCCAACGCCCGCGCGAAGAAGCCCGAGATCGAGCGGAACCGGATGAGCGGCAAGGGCACGCTGCGCGTCGTGACGACGTGGCTCCCGATTCACCAGCTCACCACCGACCAGGTGTGGGCGGTCCACGAGGAGAACGGCATCGAGCACCACGAGGCTTACGACCAGGGGATGCGGCGCCTGAGCTGCCGGGCCTGCCCGCTCGCGCACACCAACGACCTGGTGCGCTCGGCGCAGCTCAACCCGGAGCTGTTCGACGAGTACGCCGAGGCCGAGGCCGACATGGGCCACCAGTTCAAGAAGTCGATCAGCCTGCGCGGGATCATCGAACGCGCCCGCAGCTGACCGTCACGGGAAGCAGACAGCAAGAGGCCCGGCGGGGCGCAAAAGCGTGGGAATCCCGCCGGGCCGTGGTCCGGCCACCGAGGGTCCTCAACGAACCCAAAACCGAACCAGGCACCATCGTATCCACGACCGACACGACCAGGAGACCACCCCCGTGAAGACCATCGACGGCCACCCGTACGCGAACCGCGACGACCTGGCCGAGCGCAGCGGCTACAGCCGGGCCACCCTCGCCGCGATGTGGCGCGACCGCGCGACCAACAACCACCCGGCCGCGCGCACCGTCGACCGCGGGCTCTACTGGAACCTGGAGGAGTGGGAGGCCTGGTTCGCCACGTACAGCAAGAAGCAGCGCGACCAGATGCGCACCGTCGACCGCAGCGGTGACCCCGACGAGGAACTCCCGCCCGCCGCCCAGGCCCGAGTCCTCGGAGTCGACGCCAGCCGGATCACCCAGTACGGCAAGAAGCCGCCGGCGAACTGGCCGGCGCCCGTGCGCACCGAGACCCTGCCCAGCGGCCGGGTGCGCGAGTACCGCACGCGTCGGCAGCTCTGGGATTTCCACGACACCACCAACCGCGCGGGCACGGCCGGACGCGCGGCGAAGGAGGGCACCGACCCCCGGTTCGAGCAGGCCGCCCAGGCACTCGCCGAAGAACCCGGCCGCCCGGCCGCCGAGCTGGTCGCGCTGCTCGCCGAGCGGCACGGCGGTGCCCCCAACACCTGGCGCCCCTTCGTCACCGAGGCCCGCAAGAACGCGAGCCAGCCGGAGGACTGACGCACCTCTGCGCAGGCCGGTGCGGAACCCCAACGACGGGGGGCCGCACCGGCTTTTTCGTTGCCCGGCAGCACGTGCACGCGCGCCCTTTCCACGCCGCGAACGGGGGCAGTTCCTCGGCCCCGCAGTGGCGGCCGCGGGCACAGACACGCGGGGCTCCGCCCCACACCCCGGCCCTCTCTCGGAGGGGGGAGGGGCGCGTAGCGACCGGCGGGTGAGTGGGTGGTCAAGGGGGTGGAGGGTCGGGGTGTTCCCTCCTCGCCCGGGCCCCCGAAGGGGATCACAGCCCGCGCCGGGCCGCCAGGCCAAGCCGCCTTCGGCGGTCGCGCAAGCGCGAGCCCGGCACCCCGACACGGCCCGCGATCGGCTGCGCCTGCCCGACCGAGGAGGGAACCCCCCGACCGGCCCGTCGTATGGCGGTCCGCCAGCCGGAGCGGAGGCCGCTGACCAGCACTCAGAAATGGCCCCTGACCTGCGGTTTCGGGCTTGACCTGCACCCTAAAACTTGAGAGTATTAGACATGTCGGGGAGGGCGGGAATCCCGAACCGGCGCCGGGCCCAGGCCCACCACACCGAAACCGCCTCAACGACAGGACCCCTCCATGGGCGACACCCCTAAATCCGGCATGCCCGCCGGCGGGCTGCACCTCCTGCGCCGACCCCTCAGCGCCGCAGCCCAAGAGGACATCGCACTGCACGAGGCCCAGGACGCCGCAGCCATCGGCGCAGCCGCCGGACACCCCGCGCTCATCGAATGCCAGACCGTCGCCGCACTCCTCACCGAGTACGCCGCACTGCGCCCCGGCCGCGAAGCCGACGAGTGGAAGTTCGACGCGATCGAGCGCGTCACCGACTGCGCCCGCGCCATCGTCGACGGCGAGGACGAGCGCGTGAACGACCGCTACGCCGAAGCCCGCGGGGAGCGCGCAGCCCTCGTCTGCGACCGCCTCGAAGAGCGCGGCAGGGTCACCGCCGAAACGCTCGCCGACCTGGACGACGAGACCCGCCGACTCCTGGAGTGGTACGCCGCCCCGTTCCCCATCGAGTGGCTTTTCGAGCCCGAGCGCGACACCTTCGGCCGCATCATCCGCAAGCGCGTGATCGTCCTCTTCCACGGACCGGGCGGCCTCTCGGTCGGACTGCGCGACATCCTCGGAGCCGACGTCGACATCATCGGCATCGACCTGGACGGCGGAGCCGTCGCCACCGCGGTCGCCGCCGGATTCCGGGTCATCCACGCCGACGTGACCGAGCTCAACCCGGAGTCGCCCGCGCTCGCATGGGTCTCCGGAATCGCGCTCACCCCGCCGTGCCAGGCCTTCACCCCCAGCGGCCTCGGCAAGGGCCGGTATGCAGGAGCCATCAGCCTGATCCTGTCCGTGATCTACGAAGCCACCGCAGCCGCGGGATTCCTCCCCTGGGACGGCTCGCCGACCGGATTTGCCCCCCGCTCCGGCCTCACCTGGGACGAGGTCCGCGAGCCCCTGGCCGAGCTCGAAGACGCGCGCGCCGGGCTCATGGCGGAAGTGATCATCTGGCCGCTTGGGATGTTGGCCAGGTGGAACGACTCCCTGGAGTGGGTGGCGGTCGAGCAGTCCTCCGCACTGCCCGAGCAGATCGAAGAGGCGCTCTTCGCGGAGCTGACCGGTGCCGGGTGGCACACCACCGAGGCGTGGACGCTGGACGCGGTGAACTACGGGGCCGCCTCGCACCGTAAGCGGCGCTTCATGGCCGCCTACCGAGGTGAGTCGACGCCCTTCGTCGACCTCACGCCCACCGCTCCGTTCCCTTCTCCGACGTTCGCCGAAGTCGTCGGATGGCCCACCGGCCGGACCATCCTCACCCGAGGTAACCGGCCCGTCGGCCCGGAGACCGGCCGGGCCAAGGGCGGCGGCAGCCGGTCCGCCGACCGACCCTCCACCTGCGTGACCGCCACCATCTACGGGTGGGCCGACTCCGAGAGCGGCGAGCGCATCACCCAGGCCGACATCGGCCGCCTGGTCGGCTTCCCCGGTGACTTCCCCTGGCGCCACGTCGGGCGCGGCCGCGGCGTCCGCAACGTCGCCCAGCAGGCAGCCGACGCGGTCTGCCCGATGGTCGCCGCCGCAGTCTTCGGACGCATCCTCGGCATCGCGGACTGGGAGGAGAAGACCCGGACCTACGTCCACCGGATCTACATCATCCCCACCATCCCGCGGCAGCGGATCGAGCAGATGCTCCTCTTTGACGAGGAGACCGGCGACCAGCTCCAGGCCGCCTGACCCACCGCCTCGGCGGGCCGCAGAACCAGCGGCCCGCCGAGGCATTTTGCAGCCCGGATGCGCCGACGCATCGCCGGGCGCGAAGAAGGAGGCCCCGACGAATCGGGGCCCCCTTCCTTGTGCTGCTCGACGTCAGCCGGACTGCCCGGCCGCCGCGACCGGCGCAGTGCTCCCAGTGCTGTCCTGAGCCGGAACGCTCGCCACTGGCGAAGACGTCTCCGACCCGCCGACCGGCGCACCCTTCCGCGCCGACGCGCGCCGAGCCCGAGGCCGTCCCTTCGGCCGCCTCGTCGGCTCCTCCGCGCCGATCTCCGCCAGCTCCTCAGCGGTCCAGCCAGCCGCCTCGGCGTCGGAGTACGCCTTGCCATACGGCTCGTCGAGTGCGGCGAGCTGTTCGAGGAGGGTGGCCCGCTGCCCCTGGACATCCACCAGCGGCTCGATGGCCTCAGCCCGAGCCTTCAGGATCGCTTCCATCCGTTGCTTCATCTCGTGTGCAGACATGCGCGCATCGTACTTTCCCCAGCTCGATTCGACCGCTCGAAATCGAGCAACCGGCACCACGGCGCCGGGTTTTGACCGCAGGTCAGAGTGCTACCGGTGGTTGAGGGCGCCCCCTTAGCCACCGGTAGCAAGATAGTGGTTACTGATATCAGTAACCGGGATCCCGGCTGCCCTCTCCAGTAGGGTTGGCAGCCGTTGATCATGGGTCCGAGCACGGACCGGGAACCCCAGAGGGTGGCTGCGATGCCAGATTCGCCAGCGGATGAGAAGCGTCAACGCCCTGCTCCGCGAAGACGTGAGCGCGAGGCTGGCGGCCGACGCTCGAACCGTTTCCTCGTCTCGTACAACGATGATGAGAGCGAGATCGTCAAGGCCGCTGCCGACCGCGATAACCAAGCCCTCGCATCCTGGGTCGGACGCGCCGCAATGGACGTGGCAGAGGAGATCGTCGTACCGACGCCCGTCAACGCCAAGGCTGTCGTTGGCGAGCTGATCGAGGCGCGCAAGCAGCTCAAGCGGGTCGGTACCAACTACAACCAGATCGCCAAGGTGATGAACTCCGATGGAGAGGTGCCCGACGAGCAGATGGCGGCCGTGCACCGGGCCTTGGTGACTGCGATTCAGCGTCTCGACTCCGCCACGCTCCAGCTGATGCGGGAGCGAAAGGAACGCGGATGATCCCGCAGAAGCTCGACGAGGGTAACGAGACCTACGGTCTGCTCGCGTACCTGTATGGGCCCGGCCGGCGGGACGAGCACACGAACCCGCACATGGTCGCCGCGTGGGACCCCTACATCGGTGACCCGGCACGCTCACCCGACATGACGATCTCGGACCTCGCGCTGCTCCTGGACGCACCTGTGTTCGCGATGCGGGGCAAGAAGCCGAAGCTGCACGTGTACCACCTGGCGATCCGGAACGACGAGAAGGACCGGATCCTCAGCGACGAGGAATGGGCCGAGGTCGCGCGCGAGATGATGCATGCCTCTGGGATTGCCGAGCATGGCGACGACGAGGCGTGTCGATGGGTGGCCGTACGCCATGCGGACGACCACATCCACCTCGTGGCGACGAAGGTCCGGGAGGATGGACGGCAGCCGAACCTGCGCGGGGACATCTTCAAGATGCAGGCCGCAGCCCGGGTCTTCGAGGAACGACTCGGGCTGCGCAGGCTGAGGAACGGGGACAAGACCGCATCGCGCTGGAGGAAGCCGGGCGAGATGGAGAAGGCGGAGCGCCGGGGCCTGAGTGAGGCCCCTCGCGCGACACTCCAGCGGACGGTTCGTGATGCGGCAGCGGCGGCGACGAGTGACCTCGACTTCTTCGGGCGTCTCGCTGCCTCGGGTGTGCGTGTGAAGCAGCGCATCGCCCCGGACGGAAACCTCACCGGCTACTCGGTGGCGATGCCGGGCGACCGGAATCCGGAGCAGACACCTATCTGGTTCTCCGGCGCCAAGCTCGCGCCGGACCTGTCTCTTCCTCGGGTTCGCGAACGTTGGACGAACCCCGTCGCAGCACCGAGCGTTGCGCCGGCGGAGATGTGGAGGATTGCCGAGGAGAAGGTCCGTGAAGCAGCGGGTCGGCTCGGCGCCGAAGGCCTCCACCAGGGCGCGGGGGACGTGGCCGCGCTCGGTGACCTGATCGTGGTTGCCGCCATCGTTTCCCCCCGGGTCGTGCGCAGCCAGATCAAGGACGCGGCGTTCGAGTTCGAGCGGGCATCTCGTGCGCCCGGAGACCGCGCCCTGGAGGGCCAGGCGCGCAGGCTCTACCGCGAGTCGAACCAGCTCCTCGGCCAGTCCGCCGCGGCAGCCGGCCGCAACGACACGGTGGCAGCGCTCGGCTTCCTCCTGGCCCTGGTCCAAGCGGTCGAAGCGGCCCGACGCTGGCACGATGCACAGCAGCACCGCGCCCAGGCCGAGGCGTCGGGGAAGGCGGGCCGACTCCTGCGCGAAGCGGTAGAAGTTACGGCTGGCGCGGCCGCCGCCCGCGAGTATCGGCCTCGCCCTAAGCGCGCGACGACGCGTCGTTCGAGCGGACCGCGGACAGCGGCGCCCCCGGGGGAGCGCCCGATGACGGGAGTCGTGCAGGAGGCCGTTCCTGAGCACGCGCGAGCTGTGCTGGCAGATCCGGCCTGGCCGTCGCTGCGGGCCCGTCTCGTCGAGGTCGAGCGAGCGGGCGATGACCCGGTCGATGTCCTCGTAACGGTGGCCCGCCGACGGGAGTTGTCCTCAGCGGAGTCGATCGCCGAAGTGCTTACATGGCGTCTGGACGGCTGGCGGAAGGAACGGGGTACGACCACGCCCGCCGCCGGTTCGAGTCCGTCGTCGACAGCTGGAGGCGGAAGCAGCAGCGTCGCGCCAGTGCGCAAGGCGGCACCAGCGCCGAGGCGCAGGCCGCCCGGCGATGAGCAGGCCAAGGGCCCCAGGCGGGCCCGCTAACGAGGGGAGAGCAGCATGGCGACATCATCATCAGGGGAGTTCACTCCGCCACCGGGGGAGCCGTTCGCGGAGGCGGCGGCGGAGGCGATGCAGGCCGCGGTCATGTCGGTGCGTCTGATCCTGGCCATCGCGGATGCTGTGCGGCGGCACCGCCAGCAGCAGGAGAAGGGCGATGCGGCTCCGCTGCCGCCTGCCGAGGAGGCGACCCGCGGTGCACAGCCGGAGGCGAAGAACTTCCTGCCCGCCGACATCGCTGATGTCCTGATGAGGAGCGCTGACTGGCCGCTGATGGCGCAGCAGCTGATGGCGCTCAAGCAGGCGGGGGTGGACCTGGAGCAGCTTCTTCCCCGCGTCGGTGAGATCGCGGTGACCGTGCGGGATCAGGTGGCGGAGAATGCCGCGCGGGTGGCCCGAGAGGGAACGCGGGAGTGGGAGACGGCGCTGCGCGAGACGCTGCCGGCGGGGCTGGTGAGGGAGGCGATCCTGTCGTCTCCGGCGTGGCCCGAGATCGCCGCGACGATGTCCGCGCTGGATGCGCGTGGTGTCGATGTACGGCGGATCCTTGCTTCGGCTCATGACGAGGGCGTCGGGGTCGACCGGGCTATCGCGAAGGTCCTGGGCGCTGGGGAGGTTCCGGTGGCGAGCCGGGACGCGATGCTGTCGTGGGGGCCGATGTCGAGGGGGCTGGATTTGCCTGCCGACATCCAGTGGAAGGACCGGGAGAAGGCGTTCAAGCAGCTGTCGATCGGGCCGGGGGAGAACGGGCGGGCTATGCGTCTGGTGCGGGATGCGCTGCCCGGCCGGGAGCGCGAGGCCGACCTGATGATCGCGGCGGAGAAGTGGCCCATGGTGGCCTTGAGGATCACCACCATGGAGCGCGAGGGAAAGCCTGTGGCGGAGCACCTTGCCGGGCTGATGAAGGACACCTCGTGGGACCGGGAGCCGGGCAGGGTCGGGACGCGGCTTCTGCAAGCGGCGAGCCACGTGTTGCAGCATCCGCCGGGCGAGGCGCCGCCGCTGGATCGGCCCCGGGTGAGTGCTGCGTCGGCCCGGTCGACGTCGACGACGATGGACCCTACTAAGGCGTCGGCGGCGAAGGGTGCGGCCCCGGCTGAGCGGGGGGTGGCTGCCCACCGGGAAGCTGCGCCGGCGGCGAAGGCGCGCAGGGCGAAGTAGCGCTCGACACGGGTGTGCCGCAGGCCTGGATCAGGTCTGCGGCACACGCTTTTTCGGGGCGGGTTCAGGGGCGGGTGGCGCCGTAGTAGTCCCTCTGTGGCATGGCCGTGGTGAGTGACTTGAGCTCGACGTTTCGGCCGGTGCGGGGCGCGTGGACGACGTTGCCGTCGCCCGCGTAGATGGCGACGTGGTAGATGGCGCCGGAGCTTCCGTGGGACCAGAAGAGGAGGTCGCCGGGTTGGAGGTCGGTGCGGGCGACGGGGCGGTCGGAGGTGGCGCCGTACTGGGCGGCGGCGACGCGGGGCAGGTGGAGGTCGGGCCAGTAGGCGTTCTGCACCAGGCTGCTGCAATCGAAGCCGGCGGTGGAGGAGGCGGAGCACTGGCCGTTGAGGTAGCCGTTGGTGCCGTCGCAGAAGCCGGTGGAGGGGCCGCTGGGCGTGCCGCCGCCCCAGGAGTAGGGCGTGCCCATCCAGGCTGCCGCCCGGCGCAGAGCGTCGGGGCCGCTGCCGGTGCCGGAGACTTCAAGAGTGCTGGCGCCCTGGAAGCGGGGCAGGGAGGCGAGGATGACCTTGACGTAGTGGTAGGTCTCTCCTTCCGCCTGGCCCGGTCGGCGCGCGAACCAGATGGGCGGGACGCCGCGGAAGCGCTGGACTGCGCCCCATCCGGCGTTGTATCCGGCGAGGGCGAGCGCGCGGGGGTCGCCGCCGTAGCCGGAGCTCTTGGCCTGGCGGAGGAGCGAGCACATCATGCGGCCCTGAGCGGTGACCGCGTCGCCGACGTCCCACGGGGAGGCGACTCCGTTGCCGTCCGCGTCGCGTCCCCAGGTGGCCCATGTGGCGGGCATGAACTGGGCGGGGCCCTGGGCGCCGGCGTCGGAGACGGTCGAGCGCTGGGTGGAGAACTTGGACTCCTGGTGGAGCTGTGCGGCCAGGAGCGCGGGTGTCAGCTCCGGTTCCGGGCAGGCCTTGTCGGCCTTGAGGAGCCAGGGCCGGAACTCGGCTGGGACGTTGCGCAGGCCGCCGCCCTTGCCGGGATTGGTCGCTTCGGCGTCCTCCTCGGAGACGAGGAGTGCGACAGTGGCGAGCGCCGCCACCATGAGAAGGGCCAGGACGGCGGCTCCGGCCCCGATGAGTACTTTCACGTGCTACTGCCCCCCGTACTCGATTCTTTCTTCTTGGCGCCGGTAAACGGGTCCTGTGCCCTGGTGGCGCTGGATTGCGAGTGTGTATTTCGTACCGCGAGAGCCGAGTGGCCCAGAGAGCGGTCAGCCCCGTGGAAGGGTGCTCGGCGACGTATGGAGTTGACGAACTAATGGCCGTGGTGGTGTTTTTTCGTCTCCTCGTTTCGGCGGCCGGGCCCCCTTCGTTCATGCGTGGTAGCTGCTCCTGAGCGCGGCCGGTGCACGCCACCTGCGGCCGGACCCCCGAAGGAATATGCCTGAGGTTTGTCAGTGGATGAGGCTAGCCTCATGATCCGCCACCCGTGGATCGTGGCTGAAATCCTTATATCGGGGGGAGTTGGGGCGTGAGTACCTATCAGGTGCCGGCGGCACCGGCCTCGCATACTGCCGGTGCTCTGCGATACGCGCTGATTCCCGTACACGGAATCGGCATTGCGGTCGCGACGGTGGCCCGGATGCTCGACGGCGATGCCGACGGTGAACGCGCACGTGTCCTCAGCCCGGGCGAGACGATCCCCTACGGCGCCCAGCCGGTGCTGGTGGCGGAGACCACCCTGTACGGCGCGACGTGCGTGGAGCAGGTGCTGGCGCGCTGGGGATCGCTGCCGAGGCCGTGGCTGGTGTGGATCGCGGACGCCCCCGCGCGGCCGGTGGCGGATGCGCGCTACCTGGTGCGGGCCCTGGAGGGGCGGCTGGCGGGAGTGGCGAGAGTGCCGTACCTGCCGGTGCTGCGAGCGGTTAAAGGGCCTGATGAGGCCTTGGAGCACAAGGACGTCCTGTCCGCGGCGGAGAAGCTGCGGCGCACGATCGGAGGAAGCCGAGCATGAGCGCGACCAATGAACTGTTCCAGACGCTGGCGGCAGGGCCGCTCATCCCCGGGGGCACGCCGAAGCCGATCCCGGGTGTGGGTAGCACGGTGTCCGAGTTGATCGGCTACGGGCTGTGGCTGCTGATGCTCGCGGGTGTGGGTGGCGTGGGCTTCGGCGTCTACAAGCTGGCGGTGTCGGACAAGTCCCGCAACGCCGGCGGCAGTGAGCCTTTCAAGTGGATGGGCGGGGGCGTCGCAGCCCTTCTGTTGTCCGGGTCGCTGATCTCGATCCTCAACGGCATCGCGGCCTAGGGCAGAGGGGGCGGACATGTCACGCACGAGGGGGACGTGGAGCACGGCCGGAATCTGGCTCGGCGGCACCGCGCTGGTCGCGGTGCTCGCCTTGACGGGGCTCGCGGTCATGGGTGGAGACGGCGAGGCGCCGGACGCGCCGGCGAAGGGAGGCCCGAGTGCGAGTGCGCCTGCGACGCCTTCCTCGGGTGCTGAGCCTACGTACGACGCGCCGGACGACTGGACCGAGCCGGAGCGGTGGGTGGCCCTGCCCCGCGGCGCGCGCCAGGACGAGCACGGCAGTCCGGTCGGCTTCCCGCACACGACCGAGGGAGCGGCGGCGATGCTGGCGGCCACCAATACGACCTCGATCGAGGGGGAGACGTGGCAGTCCGACGAGCTGATGCGCGTGTTCCGCTCCTACTCGGGTGCTGAGGATCAGACCGAGCGGAATCGCGCGAAGGTCCAGAAGAGCGGGGAGAAGACGGACGCGCAGCTGGCGAGGGAGATGGGCGTGAGCCCGGGCAGCCCGCTTCCTGCCGGTGCGTATGTGCGGTCCACGGTGGTGGGGTACCAGGTCATCACCAGCTCGCCGGACGAAGTGGCTGTGTGGTCGCTGAGCCGCGTGGTGCAGAAGAAGGGGGAGCTGGAGAAGGAGCAGGGCAGCTACACCCGGACGCTGGTGGCTGCGCAGTGGCAGGACGGCGACTGGAAGATGACCGGGCCGGCGACGCTGCGCGCGTTGAAGGCGGTCGAGGGCAAGCCCAAGCCGAAGATGGTCGCCCCCGGCGACGCCGAGTACAACGCGGCCGGGTGGACGGCCATCCGGGAGGCGTCGTGATGCGCAGGCTTCCTGCGCTCCTGCTCGTCCTGGCCGCCCTGTTCGGGCTGTCGACGGCGCTGTCTCCGCCGGCCGTGGCCGACGGCGCGATCGGCAACGGTGTTGAGGTGATCTGCGAGGTCAGCACTGGCGGCACGATCGGCGGGATCCTCGTCGACGCCATCTCGGGCCAGGACATGTGCGACAAGGTCGGCGACGTGGTCGGCGCCAAGGTGCAGAAGGAATGGCAGGCGGTCAAGGACAGCATCCTGGGCGACGTCATCGAATCCGCCGCCGACCTGGTGAAGTGGGTCATCAAGAAGACCCTCACTGTCGCGTTGCAGGGGCCCTCCCTGGACCTGCAAGCCACAGGTCTTTTCGGTAAGGACGCCACGCTCCAGGGCATGCTGCTGTGGCTCGGGCTGGTGATCGCCGCCTTCGGGATGATGTGGCAGCTGGGCAAGATGGCGGTCACCGGCGACTTCAAGCACGCCCGGCGGGCGATGCTCGGGTGGGGCGAGAACATGGTGCTCTCCACCATGGGCGTCGGCATCTTCGTGCTGCTGCTGGAGCTGGGTGACGTGATCACCGACGGCCTGATCGAGGCGACGTTCGACGAGGACGGCGAGGCCTTCGAGCGGATCGTCTCCGTGCTCGTGCCCCTGGTTGCCAACCCGATCACCCTGCTGGCGATCGTGCTGTTCTTCCTCCTGGTCGGCTCTGTCCAGCTGATCCAGGTCTTCCTGAGGCAGAGCGCCATCCCGATCATCTGCCTGCTGCTGCCGATCGCGGGCGGCGGCCGGGTCGGTGGCGACACCACCCGGCAGTGGGCGCCCAAGCTGATCACCTCCGCACTCGTGATCATCACCTACAAGCCGATCCTCGCCATCATCATCTGCACCGGCTTTGCGGAGTTCGGGCACTCCAAGACGCTCACCGAGTGGCTGCGCGGCGCCGCCACCCTCGTCCTCGCGGTGATCGCCCCCGGCCCCCTGACGAAGATCTTCGCGCCGTTCGGGGCCGCAGTCGGCGGGGGCATGGCCTCCGGCGGCGCCATGGGCGGGCTCGCGGCCGCCGCCGGGATGATGAGCGGCGGCGGAGGCGGCGGAGGTGGCGGCGGTGGCGGTGGCGGCGGTGCCGCTTCGGGCGGCGGTGGCGGGTCTGACCCCGACGATCCGGACGACCCCGACAAGGACCCGGAAGGGCCGAACCAGAGCACTGCGGTGTCGCACTCGGCCCGTGTGGAGAAGAGCATGGGCCCGCAGGGCGGCGGCGAGGAGAGCACCCCGACACCCTCGATCCCCGGTCAGAGCACAGGCGGCGGGACCGAGGCACTCGGCCAGGCCGGCGTGGACGCGGCGACCACCGGCAGCCAGGTCGGCAGCGCCGCCGCCATGAGCGCCGCGGCGCCGGTCGCGGTGGGCCTCAAGGTCCTCGACGGCATCAATGACGGGATCCAGGGCGCGGCAGGCGAGATGGGCGGCGGGGAGAAGTGAGCACAGAGGTACCCAGGTCCCTGATGGTGGAGGGATTCCGCACACGCCGGTCCTTCGGCGTCGGCGGGCTGTCCAAGAGCGCCACGCTCGCGGCGGTCGGAGTCCTGACCTTCGACGGGCTGGTTGCCACACAGGCGCCGATGACGATGCTGGTCACCCTTCCGGTGACCGGCGCCGTCATCGGGCTTGCCGCGGCCCGGCGGCACGGCATGTCGGCCCTCTCCTACTACTGGGCCAAGGTGTCCTGGCGCCGTGCCAGCCGCTTCGAGGGCACCGCCTACCGTCGGCTCCTGCTCCCGCTCCCGTACGCGCTGGACCTGCCGGGAGTGGGGGCGTCGTCGACGCTGATTCAGGCGCACGACCCGACGAGCGGCCGGTCGGTCGGCATCGTCCACGACCGGGCGACCGACCGCATGACCGTCACCACGCTCCTGGCGCCCGGCGGCAGCCTCATGGCCCCGAACTCGACCGTGGCGGGCCGTCTGCGCAGCTGGTCGTCGGTGCTGGATGCGATGAGCACCGACGAGCAGGTCAAGGGTGCTTCGGTCACCATCCAGATCACCCCGGGCGCCGGCGAGGCGCTGGGCGACGATGTGGCGGCCCGCCGGGATCCCGGCGCGCCGCCCCTGGCGAAGAAGCTGATCGACGAGCTCGTGCGGACCACGCCGCACGCCACCGCCTCGGTGGCGCCGTGGATGTCGGTCACCGTCGACCCGAACGCGTCGGCCAACCCCCCGGTGGACCTGGCGGAGAAGGTAGCGGAGGCGTTGAAGGTCGTCGACAGTCTCGACCTGTCCGGCACCGGCACCGACATCGAGCGCCGGGCCACCGACGTCGACCTGCGCCGCCTGGTGCGCAGCGCGTACGACCCGGCCGTCTTCAACAGCCGCGACGCGGACTTCGAGGATCTGTCGTGGGGCGAGTGCGGGCCGCAGGCCGCCGACGACGGCTGGGAGGAGTACGCGCACGACGGCGGCGTCAGCATCTCCTGGGTGCTGCGGGAGATGCCGCGCCGTCCCATCTCCTACAGCGTGCTCCTGCCGCTGCTCGCGCCCGGACGGTTCCAGCGGCGCGTGACCCTCGCCTACCGGGTCCTGGACCCGCGCGAGGGCGAGGCGGTCCTGGAGCGTGAGATCAGCGCCGCACGCAACCGCGAGAAGGCGACGGCCGAGGTGAAGGGCCGGGCGAAGTGGTCCCAGCGGGCCGACTCCCAGCGCGCCGAGAACGCGGCCGCGCAGATGGCGGGCGGCTCCCAGGTCGTGTCCTGGACCCTGATGGTGACCGTGACGGCCCGCAGCACCGCGGCGCTGCCTGCCGCCCGCCAGGAGCTGGAGCGGGCCACCAAGGCGATGCGCGGTATCCGGATGCGCCCGGCCTACGGCGCGCAGGCCGCGGTCTTCGCAGCCGGACTGCCGCTCGGCTACAACCCTTTGGTGCGTGACTGATGGCCCGTAAGACGAAGCCGCAGCCGGTCACCACCCCCAAGCGCGTCACCACCACCTCCGAGCAGGGGCCGAGCCGCGAGGAGCGCAAGGAGGAGAAGCGGCTGCGCAGCCGGTTCGCCCCGCGGCTTGGCTGGGGCGGACGGTTCGGCGGCCGGGCCCCGGTGGAGGACACCGGCTCCGTCTACACCGGGCCGTCCTCCCAGGCCGGCGGGATCTACCCGTTCCTCCTCGGCAGCAGCCTCCCGCCGCGCGGCGTGCCGGTGGGCCGGGACGTCCTGACGGGTGAGCTGGTCTGCCTTGACCCGTCCGGCTGGACGGGCCGCTTGACCACCAACCCGGGTGTGTGGGTGATGTCCCAGCCGGGCGCGGGTAAGTCCGCGCTGGTCAAACGCGTCTGTCTCGTCTACTCGGCGCTCGGCCACATGATGTGCGTGCCGGGGGACGTGAAGGGCGAGTACTCCGAGATCGTGGCCGCCCTCGGCGGATCCGTGGTGAGGATCGGCGACGGCATCGGCCGGATCAACCCACTCGACTCAGGCCCGCTCAAGGGCCGGGTGAAGTCGCTGACCACCGAGCGGCGCCAGGCCCTCCTCGACGTCCTCAACGGACGCAGGCTGGAGACGCTGGTGGCGCTGCTGTCGACCAAGCACGGCCTTGGACGTACACCCGACGAGATCGAGCGCTCCGCGCTCGACACCGCCGTGCACGTCGCCTCCGAGGCCCACCGCGGCGGAGACGATCCGGTCGTCGCGGACGTCGTGGCCGTGCTGCGGGCCGCGCCGGAGGAGCTCCGGGGCAAGCTCGCCGCCGACGGCGAGCGCTACCAGGACCTGACGCGGTCAGTCATCGCCGGACTCGACAACCTGATCGGCGGCCCGCTGCGAGGGCTCTTCGACGGCCCCACCACCGTCCCCCTGGACATCAGCGCCCCTGCGGTCTCGGTGGACATCTCCGCGCTCCGCGCCCGCGGGAACGATGTGGTCAGCGCGGGGATGATCGCGACCTGGGCCTACACCTACAGCTCGATCGACTCCGCCCGCTCCATTGGCCTGATGGACCGCAAGCTGGTGCTGCCCATGGATGAGATGTGGCGCGCGCTGCGCTCGGGTCCGGGGCTGGTCGACGCCATGGACGCGATCAGCCGTCTCAACCGCACGACGGACGACGTCACCATCTACGTCACGCACTCCCTGCTGGACGTCGAGGCGCTGCCGACCGAGCAGGACCGGGCCAAGGCCCGGGGACTGATGGACCGCTGCGACACCTGGGTCATCGGCGCGTCCAGCGACGAGGAGCTGCGCCGCGTCACCGGCAAGCGGTCCCTGACCGAGCAGGAGCGCGCCATGATCGGCTCGTGGTCCTCGGCGACGACCACCGGCCTGGACATCGACCCGACCTCCTACGAGGACGACGAGGTCCCGCGCCCGGCCGAGGAGGAAGGCGCCCGGCACCCGGGCCGCGGCAAGTACCTGATCAAGATCGGGACGAGGCCGGGCATCGCCGCGTCCATGGAGCTGACCGCGACCGAGCAGCAGCTGTACCGCACCGACACCAATCAGCGCAGGGCGACAGGAGGCAGCGGCCGATGATGACGGAGAACGACCGGGCGTGGGCCGTCGGCGGCACGCTGCTCGGCGGCACGGTGGTCCTGGCCGCGTCCAGCTGGGCCGGTGCCGCCGCCGGCGCACTGGTGACCGGTGAGGACATCGCCCCGGCCTCCGCCGCGACCGTCTTCCGGATGGCCCGGGACTGGTCGGCGGTGTGGCCGCAGTCCTCGACCGCCTCCGGCATCGGGGCCGGGCTCGCCGACGTCGTGGTCGTCGCGTTCCTGGTGTGGGGCCTGCGGCTCGCGTTCCGCTGGTTCCGCAATCCCTCCAGCCTCGCGACGCTCTACCAGATGCGCGAGCTCACCCCGAAGCCGGCGGCCCGTACGGCCACCCGGCTGCGGGCCTCCCTCAAGGACACCAAGCCGAAGGAGATCCAGCCCCGCGACCGCGGCATCCTGCTCGGCAACCACATGCCCTCCGGGGTCGAGCTCCGCGGGTCGGACGAGGACACCTTCGTCGCCATCATGGCGCCCCGCGCGGGCAAGTCGACCGCCCTCGCGATCCCCGTCGCCGAGGAGGCGCCCGGCGCCCTGCTGATGACGTCGAACAAGTCGGACGTCTACGCGGCGACGATGGCCTCGCGCGCCCGGATCGGGCAGACCTTCCTCTTCGACACCCAGGGCGTCGCCCAGGCCGAGCGGACGATGTGGATCGACCTCATCACGCAGGCCGAGACGCTGGAGGGCGCCGAGCGGCTCGCCAGCCACTTCACCAACCAGATCACCTCGGAGCAGGCAGACCCCTTCTGGTCGCAGGCCGCCGCGGACCTGCTGACCGGCCTCTTCCGTGCCGCCTACTGGGACGGTGCGACCGTCCGCGAGGTCATGCGCTGGCTGGCCGACCCGCGGGAGAAGGCCCCGCTGAACGTTCTCTACGCGCACGAGCCGGTGCTCGCCGAACAGGTCGACTCGTCCATCAACATTGCCGAAGAGACGCAGTCGGGCATCTATCAGAATGCCCGAACGGCCATGAGCGCGCTGCGCGACGAGCGGGTCCTCGCGTGGGTGACCCCCGACAAAGACCTCCCGCGGTTCGACCCCGAGGCCTTCGCGACGAGCAAGGACACGCTCTACCTGCTGAGCAAGAAGGGCGGCCCGTCCAGCGCCCTGGTCGCCGCGATCGCCGACGCCGTTTTCACCGCCGGCGCGGAGGCGGGGGAGAGGCACGGCGGTCGCCTGCCCGAGCCCATGCGTGCCGTCCTCGACGAGGCCGCGAACATCTGCAAGATCGCGGACCTGCCCGACCTGTTCAGCCACCTCGGCTCGCGCGGCATCAACCCCTTCGTGATCCTCCAGTCCTACCGGCAGGGCGTGAAGAGCTGGGGTGAGATCGGCATGGACGCCATGTGGGGCGCGGCCACCAAGAAAATCATCGGTGTGGGGATCGACGACGCGAAGTTCGCCCAGGACATCTCCACGCTGACCGGCGCCCACTACGTCCAGCGCGGCTCGTACTCCAAGAGCAAAGACGGCGGCAGCCGCAGCTGGTCCGAGCAGCGCGAGCAGGTCCTCGACCCCGCCGAGATCCGAGCGATGAGGAAGGGCACCGCCCTGCTGATGTCGACCGGCATGCCCGTCGCCCAGATCGCCCTGCGGCCCTGGTACGAGGAGAAGGACCTCGCCTACATCGGGCCGCAGATGAAGAAGGAGGAGGCGGCCATCACCAAGCGGGCCGTCGCCGCCCACGAGGAGAGGAAGGCCGCCCGCCGTGACTGACGGCCCGGAGCCGGGACCCGACTTCGAGGTCCCCGTGGCGCTCTTCCAAGATGTTGAGGACCTCAAGGCCCAAGTCGCCGCCCTGTCCGCTCAGCTCGCAGCCTTTGCCGACGGCGGCTCCGGCGGGCGGGGCCAGGAGCCCGGGGGAGACGGTCCGGCGGCCGGCGAGGAACCCGAGGAGGACGCGGAGGACGAGTGGGCCTTCCCGCCCTTCATCCTCCTTCTGGACTCCCCGCAGTACGACGACGAGCTCCGCGGCCTGGTCGAGTGGGTCGAAGGCGTACTCGTCCCCGGCTACCTGGCCGAGCCCAGCTCCGACGCCCGCTGGTGCCCCGAATGGTTCGAGCACCCCGTGGCCGTCGCCCGCCTCCACGCGTGCTGGCTGGCCTGGCAGGAGCTCAGCGACCCCGCCACCTGCGGCTACACCGGACCTTCGGTGTGGCACCGCGACCACCTCGATCCCTGCCTGCGCGAGCTCCGGCCTTCCAGCGGCCCGTTCGCGGGCTGCACCAAGGGTGACCACCAAGTCGACCATCGCCTGCCCAGCATCGTGCCCAGCGCGTGGCGTCGGACTGGTAGCTGAGGGGGCTCGGCTGGGGGCTCGATGGGCGGATCTGTCGAGGCCTGTCAGTGATCGCTGGAACACTGGGAGTTACCGGCACTCGGCCGGGCTGAGGAGGCATACTCATGGACCTGAACCGCACCCCCGAGACCATCGCCTACGCCGCGGCGCAGGAGGTCCAAGCCCTTAACCACCTGACCTTCAACACCGACGTCTTCACCTACCCGGCCGAGGTGCAGAGCACTGCCTGCGGTCTAAACAAGCTACTGCTGAACCTGCCCCAGAGCCTCAGCCAGCTCATCGCCGGCCTCAACCACGTCGAGCAGATCCGCGAGCTGCGCACCCACGACGGATCCGACGTCGGCCAGGCTGTCGAGGGGGCCCGCGCGGACCTCGCGAACGCGGTGGCACACGCCCGGCTCGCTCAGCAGGCATTGCAGGCGGTCGTGGACGGCCTGGCTGTCGTGGGAGCCCGCTACGTCCCCGCGGACGATGAGGAGTTGTCCGACGTCTGACCCGGAGCCAGAACTGCCTCGTCTCTCGGTCTGCGAGCTGGCATGCTTCTGCCATGCCTAATCTGCTCATCAAGGACCTGCGGGCGATTGCCCTCGGTTTCTCAGGTGGCCTCCACGAATGGCCAAGCATTCCGTGTCCTACTTGCGGCCGGAGCGGCTTGACCCCCGTCGCCGACACCTTCGTCGAGGAAGAAGCTGAGCGAAGCAAGCGATGGCAGGTCGAATACAGCGGCGAATGGGAACCGGATTGGTTCTACGGCGGTTTTCACTGCGTCCTGCGTTGCAGCAAGGGGGGATGTGACCTTGTCAGGGTCGTGGGGAAGGCGGGTATGGATCATCTCCTCGACGATCAGGGTCGTTGGTATGGGGGATGGATCAACCTTCTCACCCCGTCGTTCTTCCATCCGGCGTTGCCTCTAGTGCAGCGCCGCGAAGGAATCCCTCGCTCGGTCCAGGACCGGATCGATGCGGCATCTGCGGTGTTGTGGGTTGACCCGAGCTCAGCCGCCAACCGGCTCCGGTCTGCCGTTGAGGCGCTGATGGACGATCAGGGGATCCCTCGAAGATGGTCCTCGGATAAGGGGCCCTATGATGTCAATCTTCACCGTAGAATCGAGAACTTCAAGGCGGCTAAAACGGCATACTCTGATGCCGCAGATGCTATTTTGGCGGTCAAGTGGATTGGCAACGTCGGCAGTCACGAAGATGCGCTCAAGATTTCTGACGTGCTTGACGGTGCGGAGATTCTAGATTTCGCCCTAGAAGAGATTTATGGCACCCGGGATGTTGTAAAGAAGTTGGCCGCAGAGATCACAGCCCGAAAGGGGGTTCCGGTCGGACTCATTTTCTCGCCAGTGAATTCTGTGGACGAGTCTATTGATTTGTTCGAATGGCCTTGATCTTGCTGAGGGTGGTCATCCCTAAGGGCTGTCCCGTAACTGGGGCTGCGGACAGGCGTCAGGCGCTCGGGTTCCTCCACAGGTGTCGCTCGTCCAGGGTCCCGAACCGCACCTCTCCGCGTGCAAGGTCGACCAGGATGGGCCAGCAGTCCAACAGCTGCTCTCTCGGCTCCCGCGAGGCGAGGTACTGCACAGAGTTGTAGGGCACGATCAGGAGCCCGTTGCTCACACGAACCCGCTCTGCGTCGATGGCGAGAGGCGGCTCATCATCGCGCTGGCTGTCCGCGAGAAACGCCACCGCGAGTTGCAGGGCCTCATTCTGTTCCATGATCCGTCTCCAGTCCGACGCCTCGAAGGAGAAACCCTAACCAGCCTGGGACGATCTTGGTGTGGCTGGTGTGATCACGGCGTCGGAGCCGTCCTGGATAGCCCCGTTCACCGGGTTGAGCCCGCGGCAGTTCGGGAAGCTGGTGACGGTGCTGCGGCGCGAGGGGGCGGACGCGGTCCGCAGGGGCCGGCCGTGGAGCCTTCCGCTGGAGGACCGGGCCCTGCTGGTCGCGGCCTACTGGCGCACGAACCTGACCATGCGCCAGCTCGCTCCGCTGTTCGGGGTGTCGAAGTCGGCGGCGGACCGGATCATCGACCATCTCGGGCCGATGCTCGCCCTCCAGCCCCGCAAGCGGTTCGCCAAGGATGCCGTGCTGATCGTGGACGGCACCCTGGTCCCCACCCGGGACCACACCATCGCCGAGCGGTCGAAGAACTACAGGTACTCCACCAACCACCAGGTCGTCATCGACGCCGACACCCGCCTGGTCGTTGTGGTCGGCCGGCCTCTGCCCGGGAACCGCAACGACTGCAAGGCGTGGGAGGAATCCGGCGCCAAGGCCGCCGTTGGCAACACCGTCACGATCGCCGACGGCGGCTATCCGGGCACCGGGCTGGTCATCCCGCACCGCCGGCGGCGCGGCCAGGCCGAACTGCCGGACTGGAAAGAGGACCACAACAAGTCCCACAAGCAGGTTCGGGCCCGTGTCGAGCACGTCTTCGCCCGCATGAAGACCTGGAAGATCCTCCGCGACTGCCGCCTCAAGGGCGACGGTGTCCACCACGCCATGCTCGGCATCGCCCGGATGCACAACCTCGCCCTCGCTGGATAGGCCAGCTGGCCGTAGTACGGCCTACTCTGCCTGAGGCGACCCAAAGATCATTTACGGGACAGCGCTTAGGTGGATGGGAAGCGGGCTGACTTGGTCGTTGAACCCACCTCCTGTGCGCCCCTGCACCCGGTGATCCCGGGGCAGGGGCGCAATGTGTCCCCGTGTCTGGATGTGGTTAGGGGGCGGGGGTGTAGTGGACGACGGTGGTCTCGCAGGCTTCGGCGTACACCACCAGCGCGTCCGCCTCGGCCTGGTCGACTGCGAGGCCCCAGCGGAGCTTCGTGGCAACCCACTCAGAGACATAGCGGCAGTTCGCGTCAGGCAGCGGCGGCATCCACTCGGCCGGGTCCTGGTCGCTCTTAGACCGGTTCGACCGCGCGGTCACCGCGACCAGAGAGGTGGCGGCGTCCTGGTCGTTCGCGTACGCCTCCCGGCGGGTCGCCGTCCAGGTGCTGGCGCCGGAGTTCCAGGCCTCGGCGAGGGGGACCATGTGGTCGATGTCGAGCTTGGCGGGGTCGTTGACCTCCTGGCCGTCGTAGTACGACTTCCACCGGCCGCCCGACAGCTTGCAGCCGCCCGTCACGGTCGGCGCCTCGACGGCCTCGGCGAGGAGGACTTCGCTGCGGGTGTTGCAGCCGTCTGCCGGGTCCAGGCCGCGGTTCCAGTGCTTGAAGCTCTCACGCTCGTACCCGGCACGGGACTCCTCAGCGAGGGGGAGTTGTTCGACGGCGTCGGCGAGGTTCAGGACCGCTGCGGACGCGTAGCCAGCTGGCGTTGCGGCGGCCGACGAGGGCAGAGCGAATGGCGAAAGGGCGAGGGAGAGCGCGGCGCAGCCTCGGAGCATGTTATTGATCACGAAGGGTGGACTACCGGCAACCGGCGGCGTTGACCAGTGGTTGCGCCCACGGCTCAGCCGCGCGGGTGAAGAGGTTCACCGAAGAAACGCTCCGCTGCGCAACCACACCGGACGTCCCGTTCGGCCCGACGGCTCGGAGCTGGCCGGGTTCCACAGATCTCCCCTCCGCGGCACGTAGGCGGTGGCAGACTGCGCGGATCGCGTGCCCAGTGGTGCAGATGGAGGGGGGCAGTAGTGCAGACAGGTGTGTGGGAGACGCTGCTTATCGCGGTGGTGACGGCAGTCGTCTCGGCGGTCGTCGCGGGGGTGGCGACCGGCGTTCTGGTGGTTCCGAGGATGGAGGCACGCAAACGCCGGATCGGAGAGATCCATCAGGCCCGGGACCGCTTCCTGGCGTCGATGCTCAGGAGCATGTCGGCCTCGGCACGGATGCGGGCGATGAACGAGCCGGACGCGGGCGACCCAAACTGTACCGATGTGGTGCGCGACCGGATCCGGGCGGAGCGGGTCCGCTGGATGAAGCAGATGGACGAGGCGACCGAGTGGATGGTCGACAACGTCGAGACCTACGCGCTCAGCTGGCCCGCCGCCGTTCTCCGCGAAATGGTCGCAACGTATGCGGCCCACGCCCGCGCGGTGATCATTTCGGAGCGCACCGACGCTCAGAAGGCCGAGTACCTTGCCCGGCTCACGGAGCCAGTGTGGGAGGTCTTCGGCTCCCGTGCCTGGCAGCGCGGTCCTCGCCTCTTGCCCCGGTCGATCCAGAAGCTCGACGGAGTTGTGGACTCACTTCGCGAGGAGGGACCGAACCGCGACGCACCGTCCCCCATTGCCGCCAGCCGCTGACTGCGGCCGGTGGGTGGCCGTTCACGCGTGATCACCGTCGTGCTCGGGCGCGTCGCGGACACGGCCGAGGCGGCCGACCTTCACTTCACGAAGAAGCCCTGGGCCCGGGTACTCATCCGGGGGCCAGGGCTTCTTCCTGTGGCTCAGGGCCCGACGAGCTTGTGCAGCGCGGGGGCGCTCACTCCAGCAGCCATCAGGCCGGCGAGCACGGCACCTGCGGTGTTCCCCGTGCTGAGGTGCGTCAGTCCTCCGACGATCAGGGCTATGAAGCCCGCCCCGACGAACACGAGGAAGGCGTGCCCCGTCAGCAGGGCGCCAGGGTCTTCACCCTGCTGCCCCTCGGCAGGGGGAGTCGTAGAAGGTCGCGACGAGGTACCGTCGTCTCCAGGTGTGGTCATTCATGCTCCATGAATTCGAGTTCTCCCAAGGGACACGAACCGAGCGCACCGCCCTGGTGAGCCCCCTGTTGCACCACGCCGTCCAAAGCTTCGGTGCCGCAGCGGGGCTCTCCGCGCGTCGCGATCAACTCGCTGTACGAGCATACGCAGAGGGTGCGGACAACCCCGGCCACCCGGGGCTCGGGTCACGGTCCTCGAAACGGCCCTCCACCAGGGCTATTTGAGCTAGAGAGTCGCCCGAACCTGCGCTCGAAGAATCAGCCCGATAGGTGAAGGAACTCCAGCTCAGATCCGCGGAGAACTTCTGTAGGTAGCGGCCCTCGCCTGTGCGTTCAGCCCTCGTCGACGAAGACGTTGCCGAGGTCCCGGCAGTACCCGTTCGTGCCGAAGATGCACTGGCACGCGGGGCCGGCCACCAGAGCGTTGAAGGAGCCCTGCGCTCTGTGCCGGTTGCGAATCGGGGCGGCCGACTGACGCCCTCTCTACTGCGGGCTTCCCCGAGATTGGCCCTCCGCCCCTGGGAAGCCCCTACCCTGGCGGGTATATCCCTGCTGAGGGGGCTCACATGCCTGATGACAACGTGCAGATGACGGTAGACAACGAGCTGTTGAAGGCGCGCCGCGAGCATCGCGGGCTCAGCCGCTCGGCGCTGGGCGGCCTGGTCGGTCGCAGCGAGGACTGGGTCAAGAAGGTCGAACGCGGGGACCGCACCGTTCGGTCGCTCGCAATGATCGTGCAGCTGGCCCGGGTGCTGGGCTGCCAGGACGTCAATGAGCTGACCCGCGCGGATGTCTCCGTGCCCGTGTACGACGGCGGCAAGGTCACCCATCCCGGCGTGACCGCGCTCCGCTCGGCGATCCACGCGCCGCTGTTCGCCGCGGCCGGCACGCCGGAGGACGTCGGGCATCTGGCCGGACGGGTACGGCAGGCGTGGGACGTCTGGCACCGCGCCCGCGACCAGCGCACCGCGGTCGCCTCGGTGCTGCCCAGCCTGATCGAGGCCGGGCACGCCACGGTGCGGGCCGCCGAGGGCGCCGAGAAGCGCCGGGCCTCGGTGGTCCTCTCCGAGACCTACGCCCTCGCCCAGCAGTACGTGGCCCACATCGTCGAGCCCGAGCTGTACTGGGTGATCGTCGACCGGGCCCGGATGGCCGCCGAACAGGCCGACGACCCGATTGCCCTCGCCTCGGCGGCCTGGATCATCGGCAATGGACTGAGGGTCTCCGGCTACACGGAGGAGGCCCTGCGGATGGTGGCCGACGCCGCCGACATCCTGCGCCCGCAGCTGGAGGGCGGAAGCGACCGACTCCGCGGCATGTTCGGCAGCCTCTGCCTGCACGCCGCGGTGACCGCCGCCCAGGATGGCCGCGACGGCGACGCGTGGCGCTGGCACAGCGAGGCTGACCGCACGGCCACCAACCTCGGCGCCCAGTACGCCCACCCGTGGACCATGTTCGGCACCGGCAACGTCGTCGTCCACGCCGTGACGATCGGCGCGGACCTTCGGACCCCCGGCATCGCGCTGCAACAGCTCACCGAGACCGACCCGAGCTCGATCCCCTCCGTCGAGCGGCGCTCGCGCCTGTTCCTGGACGCGGCCAAGGCCGAACATGTCCGCAAGGAGAAGGCCTCCGCCCTCCAGTACCTGCGCCTCGCCTACGAGACCTCCCCGGAGGCGGTGCGGTACGTGCCCTCCGGCCGGGCCCTCGCCGCAGACCTGGAGCGCACGTCCACCGGAGCCCTCGCCTTCACGGCCCATCAGCTCGCCGAGGACATCGGCGTCGCCGCCTGACCGTGCAGGGCATGCGCCGGCACCGGAGGGCTACCCGAGGAGCGGGTCGCCCTCCGGCTCGCTGAGCGGGGCCAGAGCCGTGTAGCACGCGGCGCACAGCGGCAGAGGGTCGGTGATGTCCGCGGTCCCGCACTCCTCCGTCGCGGGGCGGGCGACCACGCGCAACAGGCGACCGTGCTCGGCCGCCGCCACGCACGTCCCGGATCCGCCGTGGTACATGCGGCACACGCACCGGCAGCCGCCCGGCCGGTGCTGCTCCCAGGTGAACAGCCAACGCGTCACCAGGTAGATCACCGGGTGCTCAGGTCCGTCGGTCATGTGCAGGACGGTAGTGGCCCGCTACGGCACCCGAGACCGGATCTCCCGATCGCTACCCGGCAGGGGGGACAAACTGTCCCCCTGGACGTGGGGGGACAAGCCGTCCCCTGACAGGGCGTCATGTCGCCCTACGGTCGACACCATGGCACAGCTGGAGTACCGCGACGCGGACGAGCTCCCCGCCACCCTGCGCAAGAGGGTCTTCCGGGACCAGGACGAGCAGCGGTGGCGGGTGACGGCCCTGGTCATACGACGCGATCCCGTGTCCGACAAGGAGGTCAGCCGTACCGCGTTCCTGCGGCGGGCGGACTCCAGCGGCGGCCGCGAGTGGGAGATCGCCCTGGACACCCTGTACGAGACGGCGGAGGTAGACCGATGACCATGACGGCCAAGGAGCGCGCGGAGCGGACCGCTCGGGAGACGGGCGCGCTGCGCGCCGGCGAAGCCGCCGCGGCGGGCCTCAAGGAGGCGCTGGCGCGCGTGGGCATCGTCATCCCGAGCCTGAACGGAGGCTTCCCTGTGAATGGCACCGGCCGGGTCGAGCTGGGCGGCTGCAACGCGGGCGTGGCCACCCGGCTTGCCGAGGTCCTGAACGCCGCCGCCGACGCACTGCCCGAACTCCGGGCGACCAGCCGGTGAGCGCGGGCACCGTGGCTGATCCCCGCCCGCGCGTCGCGGCGACCGTACGCTGTGGGGACATCGTCCACCTGGACGACGGGACCGCCCGCACCGTCAAGGGCACCCCCTCCTCTGTCCCGGGACCCATAGGGGGCCTGATGCTCGTCATCCGCTTCACTGACGGCGGTTCCTACCGTGCTGCCGCCGGGGCCGAGCTCCGCGTCGAGCGGCCTACTTAGACCGCCTTGTGCCCTCCCCCCCCCGTGGGGCACAGGCGCCCAGAGCCCCTGCCGGGTCGGCCCGGCAGGGGCTCGCCCATGCGCCCCTCGCGTCAACTGCCGCAGGTGCAACTCACCCCAGAAAGTCACCTCTTAATGGTGAGTTCTCGATAGGATGGGGCCATGACCACAGAGGCCGCAGTCGACATCCCCGTCATCCCAGAGCCCGCGCCCACTCCGCCGCTGGAGATCGTGCCCGACGTGCCCGGAGTCGCTGTCTCCGAGATCGGCGTCGCCATCACCGCCGCCATGGTGGCAGCCTGGAACGCCATCCGCGCCCGACACCCCGACGTCCCCGAAGCCATCGTCACCATGGCCACTGGTGGCCGGGAGAGCGCCAGGAAGTACGCGCACTTCTCCCGCCGCCGCTGGCGGGCCGTCAAGGGCGACGCCACGCACCACGAGGTGTTCGTCACCGCCGAGTCGCTGCTGAGGGGCGCCGAGTCGACCCTGGAGACCCTGGTCCATGAGGCCGTGCACGGCGTGAACGTGACCCGCGAGATCGACGACTGTTCGGCCAGTCAGTACCACAACAAGCACTTCAAGGCGGCGGCCCTTGAGCTCGGCATGGTCTACACGCAGAGCGTCAGCGAGGGAGACAAGAAGAAGTACGGCTTCGCTTTCCCCGTGCTGGGGCCGGAGGCCAAGGAGGCGTACGCCGACCAGATCGCGGCCCTGGACGAGGCCATTCATGCCACCCGAGTCCCCGCCTACGCGTCCCTCGGCACCGGGGGCCGCGGCAAGGGCAGGACCACCACCGGCACGACAGGGCTCGACGACGCCGGCGAGGGTCAGGAGGAGGAGCCGCCGCCCCCGGCGAAGAAGGACCGCAACTACGTGAAAGCTACGTGCCAGTGTCCGGAGCCGGCGGTCATCCGGGTCTCGCCTACCGCCCTGACCAAGCGGAAGATCATGTGCGGTGACTGCATGCAAAGGTTCACCGTTCCGGAGTCCGGCGAGTAGGGGCGTCTGCTGAGCTACCCCGCCTGTGCCCAGCCCCCCGAGCCACGCCAGTCGAGTAGCCGGTATGTCTGGCCAGATAACCCGCGGGCTCCGGCTCCCCCTCTCGCGTAGGGGGAGCCGGAGCCCGCGTCGTTGTGCATGTGGAGCGGCTCGGTGGCTGTGGGTTCAGACCGCTCTGGCAGCATGCGAGTTCACCACGGCCCGGGCGGTCTTGGTCCGGACTAGCAGAGTTACCGGGTTCGCCCGCGGCCGTTCTCGGGTCCGTCCGGCCGGTGATGATGGGGCAGGGGCCGGGCACCGGAATCCTGTGCCGGACCGCTCTTCGGCTGGCCCGGCTTTCGGGTGGTGCTGCTGCGGGATCGCGCGGCGGCAGCGGAGGGTCGCGCCGGCGACGCGAGGCGCTGGACGTCAGCGGGCGCCAAGAGAGGGATGGCACTCCGCTCGATCCGGGCCAGCCGCTCAGGCCACTCGGGACCGAGCCCGCGCGTGGCTTCGCGCAGCCGCAGCTGGGTGTCGACGAAGTCCCTGCTCTCCGCAGCCGCGAGCGGGCGGACGCGTTCGGTCTCGACTCCAGCGCGCAGGGCTGGCGGAGCGGTCCACTGCCCGGAGCCGTCCAGGCTGTTGGCGTAGCGGGGCTTGTTCTCGCCGCGGCGGTAGACACCTGCCAGGTCGGCCAGGGCGCCCCGGTCGACACGGTCGGCGAGGTCGAGGATGCCGTCGAAGGACTCGTCGGCGTTGGCCTGGACGGTGAGGCGTCCCTGTCCCCGGTCGGCGAGTTGCTCCACGTACCGGTTCACGATGCCCTGGTCACTCAGGGCCTTCGCCACGCCCATGAACAGGCTTTCGATGCGCGCGCCTGACTGCCGGTAGGCCCGCATCTTGTCCTCCACGGCCTGCGCGTTCTGCGAGGTCTCCTGGATGATCGCGTGCAGGCCGTGGGCGCGTACGTACTCTTCCGCCTGCGCCATCCACGCCCGTCCGTCGGCCCGGGTGTAGGCGGCCATGAGGGTGTCGTCCTGCGCCATCAGGTCGTCGTAGGCGGGGTGGTAGGGCTTGTAGAGATCGCTGTCGATGTCGGCGAATCCGCCATGCCGGTTGAGAGCGGCGGCGACCATCTCGGTCACTCGGCTCTTGCCGGCGCCGGGCTGGCCGACGAGGAAGACCACGGTGGGCGTCGTCTGCGGCGAGCGTCCTTCCAGGAGGTCGGGGACGATCCGCTCGCGGAAGATCCGCTGGTTCTCCGCCTCCGGTAACCGGTGGCGCTCGACTTCGGCCGGGTCGATCACGCGGCACCTTCCCGGACGTCGCGGGCGAGCTGCGCGTAGCGCTGCCGGGCGGCGGCGATCTGGTCCCGGTCGCTGGAGCGCAGCTGCTCGCGCTCGCGGGCGAGCCGGGACTGTGCCGTGCGGGCGTCCAGGATGACCTGCTGGTCGGGGTGGGGCTTGGCCTCCTCGGTGGCGATGCGGGCGCTGTAGGCGCCGACCGCGCCGTTCACCGCCTCGATCGCCGCCTCGTACGCGGCCGTCTCCTCGTTGGACCAGTCGTACGGCTCCAACGCGTGCGTGATGGAGATTCCGTTGCCGGGTGTGGTCATGGGATGCCTCCTCGAAGGTGGTGGTGATCATTGTGGTAGACGGCCTGTGCCCGGGGACAGTTCTTTCTCAGGGGCAGGATGGGTGTTCATGAACCACCTGCTCCCCGGTGTTGATGTGTTGCGCGATGCCGCCCGGGCCAGGGGCGGGTGGCCCTGCCCGGGCCACCCGCTTGTGCAGGCAGGGTCGTCAGTCGGGGCGGCGGAGGTTCTTGCGGACCCGAGAGGGGCGCGGCCGGGTGCAGACCTTGCAGGTGATGTCGCGAGAGTCGTTGTTGGTGTCGCAGTCGCGGCACTTCCAGATGGCCATGGGGTCACCTGCCCATCGGGGCGCGCCGTGACGGCAGGACGGGGCGGCTGATGTGCCGGTGGTCGATCTGAACGTAGTGGTCGAGCACGGACAGCTCGGTGCCGAGCCGCTCGGCGATGGCGACCGACCGGTGCCGTCCGCCGTAGCCGTGCACGAAGACGTCGACCCGGTTGCATGTGGCGGCCAGGTTCTCGATCTCCCGCCGGTAGCGCAGGACGAGGTCGCGTGCGCCGGGGGTGTCCATGACGTACGCGGCGACATCCGGGTCGAGCCCGGTCCGCTGGGTGAGGACGGCGCGGACAGCCAGGTCGTCGGGCGGGTTGCGCAGCCCCGTGGTGTCGATGACGACGACGGTCGTGGAAGCTGCCTGAGGGGCGTCCTGGTGGCCGACGCCGTGGGAGGTGATGCGGATGAGGGCCATCAGTGCTCACCGCCCGCGGTGTACTCGATGTGCCACTGCCACGGCTCCCCGCTGGAGGCGGCGAGGGCTCCGGAGTTGGCCAGGAGCCGGGCCGTCGCCGAGGTGCCCGGCTTCACGCTGCGCAGGCGGGAGACCCGGAGCAGGGCGTCCGCGAGGGCCGACGCGGTGGCCGGCGGGAAGGCGGTTACCTTGTCGGTCACGGCCTGGTCCAGCTCGGTCAGAGCAGCCAGGGGCCCGGCGAGGGCAGAGAGCTGAGCGCTCGGGACAACGCTGCGGACATAGTCGGCTAGGGCGGTGACGAGCGGGATCGGGTAGCGGTCCTGGCCGAAGAAGTCGGCTCCGTGGCTGGTCACCAGGTGGCGGCTGCGGCGGGTTGCGCCGCCCGGGGTGGGCGTGGTCATGTCTGTGTGCCTCCGTGTTCGCGGTGGTGTGGGGCGTCACCCGGCTGTCCAGGCATGGGGTGACGCCCCGTACGTCGTGCTTGGTCTATGTGGCCAGATAATCTGTGCCGAGGGTGGCCTGCGCTGTGCGCTGGTTGTGTTGCGAGCTCAGCCCCATGGGAAGCTGTCTCGAGCGGAAGGGGAGTGGGATGACCGTCGAGCAGGACCGCCGGACCTCCGGGGGGCTCCTCGTTGGGGCCGGGGTGTGCGTGGCGCTTGCCGTCGCCTCCGACCTCTCGTTGTTCATGTTCGTGCCCGCCGGGCTGGTCTTCGGGGCCATGGCGGTCTACCGGCGGACTGCTGAGCGGCGCCCCTATGCCTACTGGGTCGGGTGGCTGACGGGCTCAGTCATCGGTCTTCTCCTGGCGTGGCCGGCGGGAGAGTCTGCGCGTCCTATCGTTCTGGCGCTGGCGGGCGCCGAGGCGGTTGTTGCCGTGGTGCTGTTCATGTTGTGGTTGTCCGGCCGGGCTCGCGACACCGGCGGCCGACAGCGGGGGTGAATGGCCGTTAGGACAGGTCTCGTGAGCCTCCCGAGCGTCATCGGTCGTCGTGGCGCTCGATCCCGCTCGGGACGTCGAGGGCGTCGGGTGCAGCCGAGGGCGGGGGTTGGCGGGCGCTCAGGTGCGCTGCCCATGCGGTAGCGCGGACACCAATGAGCAGGGCCAAGCCGACGAGGCCGAGCCAGACGAGGTAGGACTGCGCGGCGTCGAAGACGTCCATCCATTCCTCCGCCCGGTCCGGGCGCGGTGCGTCCATCGCCGGACTCACTCGGAGACCGCCGGCGGCGTCGCCACGGTGTCGCGGCGGGGGTCCCATCCGGTGCAGTGCGTCCGCTCCCGGCCGTCGCTCTCGTACCGGACGGTGATGTCCCAGACGGGCCAGACACCGAGCGGGCGCGGGCCGTGCTCGATCGCGAGGACCTCGTAGGTGCTCTCGGAGTCGCCGTGGTCGTACCGGCCGCCGACGACGCGGGGGCCGACCTGGGTGGCGATCCACTCCTCGTAGGTCATCTCGAAGCCCTCCTCGCGGTCGCCCAACGACTCGGCGGGCATCGTGCTGTCGCACCGCTCGCAGCGGCTGCGGGCGGAGGGGTGGACGGTGCCGCAGGCCGCGCAGGTCCACGACGGGCGCTGGCAGTCGTGACAGGCGTCGTACGACGGCGGGTTGTCGGCCCCGCACGTGCAGCCCCACGCCGTGCGGCTGCGCTTCGCCGCCGCGAGGTCGTTCTCGTAGGTACCCATGGATCTCCTTCTCGTGTGGGCCGGGAGAGTCCCGGCCCAAGGTTGATCAATGTGGCCAGATAAACCGTGCGTACGCCGCGGCGAGCAGGAGCTCCCGCGCCGGCGGGGCGGCCCTCCGGTCGCCGTAGATCCGGTGAGTGGTCTCTGCGTACGTCTCCGCCCGGTCCAGGCGCGGTGCGTCGGTCACCGGACTCATCCGGAGACCGGCCGCGGGTAGATCGGGATGTGGATCTCCCCGCCGCCGCAGTCGAAGTCGGCCCACTCCTGCTCGGGGGCGAGCATCCACCCGTTCTCTGTCGCGGCCCTCACCGTCTCCCGGACCGCCTCGGTCCTGCTGGGGTAGTCCCCGAGATTCACGGACGCGAGCGGCATCCCGAGGTCGGAGGTGCAGGTGTCCACCGACGCCCCCCACGTGTCGGAGTCGATGCGCAGGATCAGGAGGTGCGTGGCCTCCAGACCGGCGCGGGCGGCGAGGTCGAGGTAGAGGAGGTAGTCGGTCTGCATGACCAGGCTCTCGTACCCCGGGAAGTAGGCGCCGAGGTCCTCATGCGCCTTCTGGTCGCCCTCCTGCGCCTTGCGCAGTACGGCGACGGCATCCGCGATCCGCTCGGGGGCGAGGGCGTCGTCCCTGGACATGGTGGCTTCTCCCGCTGCGGGAACGGGCGGGCGCGGGACGTCGAGGTTCCAGTTGACCCACTGACCGTTCTCGACCGACCCGACCATCACGTTCGCGGGGCTGCCGGTGTCGCGCTGCGTGTCGGCGATCCAAGCCCGCGTCTCAGCGACAAGCAGGGGGTCCGTGAACTCGAACGGCTCGGCGGTGATGTCCTCCTCGCGGTTCCAGAGGGTGAGCATCTGGTCGAAGCGCTCGGCCGGGGTCGCCCAGTAGAAGGCGTGGCGCCGGTCCGGGGAGGTGATGACGATGAAGCGGATCTCGGGGAGCGCGGCGGCGGTCTTGGCGAGGACGTACGTGAAGCCCTCCTCGGCGAGTGTCTCCGGGGTGGCGTCCTGCGACAGGGAGTGCTGCCAGCGCAGGACATCGTCGGGGACCCGCCGCTCCGGCGCGCGCTGGGCGTTGCGCTCCAGGCAGGTGTCGAGGTCGGTGAGGAAGCGGAGGGCTGCGGTCTCGCGTCCGTGCCTCTGGGCCAGTTCCAGCAGTCCGGCGCGGACGTGCGGTTCCACGTTGGTGGAGTCGACCAGCACCGAGCGGCCGGCGGCCAGATGCTCGTCGAGGAGGGTGTTCTGGCGGGCCACGGCGGCCGGGGTCACCGTCTGGTCGCCCGGGTTGCCCCCGCTGATCTCGCGGCGCAGCTCGTCCAGGCACACCACTACGTCCACCGGGAAGTCGGCGGCCGCAGTGGACTTGCCCGACGCGGCGGGGCCGATGGCGACGTAGAGCGTGCCGGCAGGGATGGTGAGCGCGTTGTTCTCCATGGGTCCTTCCTCTACTTGCTGCTCTGGGGGATGAGCAGGCCGTTCGTCCGGTGCAGGAGGCGGTCGAGGTACTCATCGAGGTCGAAGTCCGGGCCGGTGCTGAGCTTCTTGGGAGTGCGGGTCCAGTCGTTCAGGTCGGCGATCTCGCGGACGCCGCGCAGTGCGTCGTCCTGGGTGGGGAAGGCCGCGAGGCCCCGGCCGGAGCAGTGGGACAGCCGCCAGGGGTTGGCGGCGCCGTCGCCGTCCTCCAGGAGGTCCGCGGGCATCTCGAAGACGTGGAGTCCGGGCACCGGCTCGACGCACTCGACGGTGCGGGAGTCGCCGGAGGTCAGGTGGATCTCGCAGTTCACCACCGGCAGGGCGTCGTCGTAGGGGTTGACCTCGGGGTGGGTGTACCGGATCGGCTTGCCCGTGGCCCGGGCGTAGTCGATCTCCGAGCGGGTGGAGTCACCGATGTAGTCGCCGACGATCAGGACCTCGTCGGCGAGCCGGATCTTCGCTCGGTGCAGGTCGTCGAGGCGGGCCTTGAGCGCCTTCGCCTCGGCCGGATCGGCCCACAGGGGATTCGGCTGCTGCATGTCGAAGCCCGGACGGACGACGGCCCGGACGGCGACGGTCTCCCGGAAGTCCGCCTCGGCCATCTCCCCCATGAACCGGGTGGAGCCGCAGATGACGACGACGATCGGCAGGCCGAGGTCTCGCTTCGCGGAGACGAGGCGCTGTTCGGGAGTGAGTAACTGGGAGTCGGGCATCAGCGCTTCTCCTCGCT
>NZ_JBIBWF010000019.1:0-50103 GCF_043081085.1 Streptomyces sp. NPDC014891
ATCACCATCACGCAACGCCGCACGCAACGGCTTCAACACCACCGTCACCACCCCCTCCCCCGGCACGAACCCATCCGCACCCGCATCGAACGGCCTCAGGGCGTTGGACGGGGAGAAGGAGCGGAGGCGGGAGCCGAGCTGGAAGTACTGGGGGGACATGCCCAGGTGCACGCCGGCGACGACGGCCTGCTCGCACTCTCCCGAGCGGATGCTCCGCACCGCGGTGTGCAGCGCCACCAGGGACGACGAGCACAGCGTGTCGATCGTCATGCTCGGACCGTGCAGATCCAGGAAGAAACTCACCCGGTTCGCCAGGATCGCGTTGTGGTTGCCCAGGCCGGCGGGTGTCTGGACGACGTCCCCGACGACGGTGTCGCGGTAGTGCTGGTAGCTGGCGCCGACGAACACGCCGGTGGTCGGCTGTGTCCTGCCCGCGATGCCCGCGTCCTCCAGGGCGCGCCAGGCGGACTGGACGAGGTGGCGCTGCTGCGGGTCGATCCACTCGGCCTCGGCGGGCGAGAGCCGGAAGAAGCCCGGGTCGAAGTCGGTGAGGCCGTCGACGAAGCCGGCACGCCGCAGGTAGACGGTGCCGGGGGCGCCGTCCGTCCCGTAGTAGGCGTCGATGTCCCAGCGGGAGGCCGGGACCTCGGTCAGGCAGTCCTCGCCCTCCACCAGGACTCGCCACAGCTCGTCCAGGTTCGCGGCGTTGGGGAACACGCCGTCGATGCCGATGACGGCGATGTCGTGCGTGTCGTCGTGCGTGTCGTCGTCCGCGGCGGATGCGACGGCGACGGGAGCCGCGGGCACGGGCGAGAGAGCCGCGGGCACGGGCGCGGTGGGGGCCGCCGCGGGCACCACAGGGGCCGGCGGGACGGTCCCGTTCGGCACGGGGGCCGGGGCCGGCGGGTGTGCCGGCTCTTCGCCCGTTCCGGCCGGGCCTTGCGAGCCGCCCGACCCCGCGCCGGCCGGGAGGCCGGTCGCGTCGGCGGGCGGGGCCGTGACGCCGTACTCCTCCCGCAGTTCCTCCGCGAGGCGGTCGACCGTGCCGACCTCCAGGACGAGGGTCACAGGGATGTCGACTCCGAGCCGGGACCGGATGTCCTGGGCCAGGGAGACCGCGAGCATCGAGTCGAGGCCCTGCTCCTGGAGCGGGCGGTCGGTTTCCAGTTCGGCGGCGTCCAGCTCCAGGGCCTCGGCCACCCAGTCGGCCAGCGCCGCCTCGAGCGAGCGGCCCGGGAGGCCCCCGGGCAGGTGACCGTTGGAGGCGGGCACGGCCGCCGGGGCGCGCACCGGAGCCGGTGCGGGAACGGGGGCCGGGGGCGCGGTCGGGGCCGGGCGGTGGCCGTGGCCCGTGTCACCGGCGGCGCCCGGACCGGACGGCGCCGAGGACAGCCGCTTCCAGGTGATGCCCCGCGCCTCCAGCACGGGCTCGTCGCCGTCGAGGACGACCAGGCTGGCGGTCAGCAGGCCGGCGTCCGGCCCCGCGTCCCGGTCACGCCGGGCGTACACACGGGCGGTGGCGGGGAGCCGGCCGAGGACCGTGAGCCGTTCGACGGTGAAGGGGACGTACAGCCCCTGCGCGCCGCAGGCCGCGAGCGCGATCTGGAAGGCGCCGTCCAGGAGACGGGCGTCCACGGTCCCGGCGGTGTCGCCGCGCAGGACTCCCAGGGCCTCCCCGGGGGCGACCGCCAGGGACGCCACGGTGCGGAAGCCGGTGCCGTAGTCCAGCCCGGCGCGGGCGAACGCCGCGTACATCGCGTCCAGTCCGACCTCGCTGAAGCGGTGCGAGTCCTGCGGGACGGTGAGGGCAGGCTGCTCGGGCGCCGTCAGCGTCGTGGTGCACACCAGGGCGCCGGAGCCGTCGCGGAAGGCGAGGGCGTCGCCGTCGCGTGCGGCCGTGAGCGTCGCGGGGGCCTCGACGGCCGCCCGGAAGGTGAGGTCGCGCAGACCGAAGCGGTCCCGGCCGAGGAAGTCGGCGACCTTGGCCGGGTAACCGGCACCCGGCAGGGTGGGCCGGCCGAGGACGAGGTGCTCGGCCGCCTCCGGGTGCTCCGTCCACGTGCTGCGGGTGCGCGTGGGAGCGGGCGGGGGCGTCTGCTTCTGCGCGGGTTCGAGCCACAGGTACTTCTCGGCGTGCGGGGCGGTCGGGAAGCGGACCCCCGCCCGGCGGCGCGGCCCGGCGGCGAGGTCGGTTCCCGCGACGAACGCCTGGGCAGCGGCGGCGAGTTCGCCGCGGCTCGCGGGCGCTGCGGTGGGCAGCCGGTGGGGACTCGCCGCGGTGGCCGCGACGCCCACGTGGAGGGAGCGCACCTCCTCGACGCCGGCCAGGAACAGCTGGAGCTTGTCCTGGAGTTGTTCGGCGCTGTCGGCGACGCACGCCAGTCGGTGCACGCCGGCCGGGCGCAGCCGGCTCGCCTCGGCCAGGGCCTCCAGGGAGGGGCAGTAGGCGGAGCGCAGCATGAGCACCAGCCGGCGGGCGAGGGTGCGCAAGGCGTCGTCGGAGCCGGCCGAGAGGACCAGCAGCTGGGGACCGGAGTCCGTGCCGTCCTGCTCCGTGCCGGGTGCGGCCTCGACCACGACGTGGGCGTTCGCGCCGCCGAAGCCGAAGCTGCTGACGCCCGCGACGCGCGGGCCGGGGCCCCACGGCAGGAGACGGTCGGCCACGTACAGGGGGGAGCCGTCGAAGTCGAACGACCTGTTCGGGGTCTCGTAGTTCAGGGACGGCGGGATGTGGGCCGCCTGGAGCGCCAGCACCGTCTTGATGAGGCCGGCGATGCCCGCGGCGGGCTCCAGGTGGCCGAGGTTGGTCTTGACGGAGCCCACCGCGACCGGGGTGCGGCCGGCGGGCGCGCCGAGGACCGCGTGGAGGGCCTCCAGCTCGATGAGGTCGCCGAGCTGCGTCCCGGTGCCGTGCGCCTCGACGTAGCCGATGTCGGCGGCGGTGCGCCCGGAGCGGGCCAGCGCCCGGCGCAGTACGGCTTCCTGGGCGGGCCGGCTGGGCGCGGTGAGGAAGCCGGCGCTGCCGCCGGTGTGGTTCACGGCGGTGCCGCGGACGACGGCGAGGACCGGGTCCCCGTCGCGTTCGGCGTCGGACAGTCGCTTGAGGATGAGGGCGCCTGCGCCCTCGCCGCGCACGTAGCCGTCGGCGGCGTCGTCGAAGGCGCGGCAGGCGCCCTGCGGGGAGAGCATGCCGTTGCGGGTGAAGGAGCGGGTCTTGGCCGGGGTGAGGACCAGGTTGGCGGCGGCCACGACGGCGGCGTCGATCTCGCCGGCCCGCAGGTGCATGGCGGCCTCGTGGAGGGCGACGAGGGACGACGAGCAGGCCGTGTCGACGGCGAAGCTCGGGCCGGACCAGTCGAAGACGTGGGAGAGGCGGTTGGCCACCATGGAGGGGGCGGTGCCGGTGGCCACGTGCGGGTCGGAGTGACCGATGCTCCGGGCGACGATCTCCGGGAAGTCGCTGGCGATGGCGCCGACGAAGACGCCGGTGTCGGCTCCGAGCGAGTGGTGGTCGCGTCCGGCGCTCTCCATGGCCTCGGAGGTGACGCTGAGCAGCATCCGCTGGAGCGGGTCCATGCGGCGCGCCTCGCGGTCGGTGAGCCCGAAGCGGGCGGCGTCGAAGTACTCGACGCCGTCGACCCAGCCCATCCGCACGTCGTCGGCGGCCGCCTCGGACCACAGGTGGGCCCAGCCGCGCTTGCCCTCGGGGGCGGCGCCGATGCTGGACACGCCGGCGACGAGGTTCTGCCAGAGCTCGTCCGGGGTGCCGGCCCCGGGGAACCGGCACGCCATGCCGATGACGGCGAGGGCGCCGTCGTCCACGGGCCGCGCCGAGGAGGCGGCGGACGGGGTGGCGGCGGGTACGGTCGCGGCCGCGGCGGCCGGCGGGGCCGCGGGGCCGGGAGTGACCGCGGCGGCGGGCGCGGTGCCGTGCGCGGGCGCGGCGTCGGGCGCCGCGTCCGCCGGTGCCGGTACGGTCCCGGCGACGGGGGCCGTGGGCGTGTCCTGGTCCCGCAGGGTGACGACGCCCTCGGCGCCCAGAAGGCGGGCCAGCTTGACCGGGGTGCCCGAGGCGAAGAGGGCGGGGGCGGTCACGGAGGCGCCCAGCTCGCCGCCCAGGCGCGCTGCGGCGACGGTGACGTTCACCGAGTCGCCGCCCAGGTCGAAGTAGTTGGCGTGGACGTCGAAGTCGGGCTGGTCCAGGGTGGTGGCGAAGACGCGTGCGATGGACCGCGCCAGCTCGTCCTCGGTCATGCCGGCCTCGGCAGTCGCGCCGGACCCGGCGGGCACGGCGGTGCGCTCGGCCGTCGCCTCCGGAGCCGAATCCGCGGCCGCCGCCAGGATCGCCGGCTCCGCGGCCGCCGCGAGGGTCGCGGGCTCGGTGGCCGCCGTACGGGTCTCGGCCTCGGGGCTCGTCGTCGGCTCGGCGGGCTCCTGCTCCTCGCCGGAGCGCAGGATGGTGTCGCGTGTGGGCAGCGGGAGCGCGGCGCGGGCCACCTTGCCGTTGTCGGTGAGCGGCAGGACGTCGAGGTTCACATAGGCGTCCGGCACCATGTAGGCGGGCAGGGCGGCGGCGACCAGTGCGTCGAGCCGCGCCTTTCCGGGCATGGCGTCGCCCACCAGGTAGGCGGTGAGCCGCAGTTCGCCGCGGCCCTCGAAGCGCGCCGCGACGACGACGGCGGCCGTGATGCCGTCGATCCTCTCCAGGATCCGCTCGATCTCGGCGGGCTCGATGCGGTGGCCCCGCACCTTGACCTGGGCGTCGGACCGGCCGAGCCATTCGACCGCGCCCGTCTCGTGCAGGCGGACCTCGTCGCCGGTGCGGTAGAGCCGCGTGCCGGTGACGGGGTGCTCGACGAAGACCTCCCGCGTCAGGTCCGGGCGCCCTGCGTATCCGCGGGCCAGTCCGGTGCCGGAGAGGTACAGCTCGCCGGTCGTCCCGGGCGTGCTCGGGTTCAGGTCCGTGTCCAGGACGTGCAGTTCCATGTGCGGCAGCGGTTCGCCGAGCGGGAGGAACGTGCCGACGGACTCGACCCGGTGGGCCGCGGCCCAGATCGTCGCCTCGGTGGGGCCGTACAGGTTCCACAGGGCGCGGGCGGGCTCGTGGAGGCGCTCGGCGGTGGCGGGCGACAGGGCCTCGCCGCCGGAGAGCACGGTCAGCCCGGCGTGCGGGGTCCAGTCGGTCCCCAGCAGCAGGCGCCAGAGGCTGGGGGTGGCCTGGGCGACGGAGACGCCGCTCGCCACCTCGGCCAGCCGGTACGGGTCGGCCGCGGTCTCGCGGGAGGCGAGGACGACCGTCGCGCCGACCGTGAGCGGCAGCAGCAGCTCCAGGAGGGAGATGTCGAAGGCGACCGTGGTGTGGGCGAGGACGGTGTCGTCCGCGGTGACGCCGAGGCGTCCGCCGATGCCGGTGAGGAAGTCGGCGAGGGCTCCGTGGCCGATCTCGACGCCCTTGGGGTCGCCGGTCGAGCCGCTGGTGAAGAGGGTGTACGCGAGGTCGTCGGCGGTCACCCGCGGGGGTACGGCCTGGGCCGCTCCGTCCGCGTCGGGCACCTGTCGCGCGGGGCCCAGGGACGCGCCCAGCGCGTGGGTGCGGGCGTCGGTGAGGATGAGTTCGCAGCGCGAGACGTCCACGTACCGCCGCAGCCGGTCCTCGGGGTAGCCCGGGTCCAGGGGCAGGAAGGACGCGCCGGCCCGCAGGATGCCGAGCATGGCGGGGAGCAGCGCGGTGTCGCGCTCCAGGAGGACGCCGACCACGGCGCCCTGCTCGATGCCCTCGTCGTGCAGGCGGGCCGCGACGGCGTCCGCCCAGCCGTCGAGACCGGCGTAGTCGAGCGTGCGCTTCCCGGCGCGGACGGCGACGGCTCCGGGCCGCTCCGCGGCCGCTGCGGCGAAGAGGTCGAGGACGGTCGGGCCGCCGGCCTGCTCGCCGGGCTCCCCGGCGTCGGCTTCCGCGCCGTCCCCGGTGGACTCCCCCGCAGGGACGGAGGAGGGCGCTGCGGTGCCGGAGCCGGCGGACCGTGTGGAGTCGGTGGACTCGGTCGGCGGCTCGTCGCCCTGGAGCAGCGCGGCCATGGCCAGGTCCTCGACGCGCTCCACGAAGTCCAGCGCCTCGTCCTCGTCCATGGCGGTCTCCCGCACGAAGATCGTGGGCGGGCCGTCGTTCAGGCACAGCAGGGCGATCTCGGTGTGGGGGTCGGCGGAGGCCTCTTCGCCGGAGTCGCGTTCCAGCACCATGACGCGCGTGAAGCTCGGCTCGTCTGTGCCAAGGGGCCGTCCGGCGAGCCCGAGGCGGACTTCGAGGTCCCCGGCGTAGCCCTGGCGGGCGGCGGCCTCGTCGAGCCTCTGCCGCAGTGAGCGGGCGGTCCCGCCGTCGTAGCGGACGGGGAATCGGGCGGCCGTCAGGCCGTGCGTGCGGTCAGCGAGGACGCGGGCGGTCGACGGGGACCAGGCGAAGTCGAAGACCTCGTCGCCGGCGCGTTCGGCGACGGCGGCGAGGAAGGCGCGGAGGACGGCGACGCTCTCGTCCCGCGAGGCGGGGACGTACGCCAGCTCGTAGTGCCCGTAGTGGGCGGTGGCCGCGGAGAAGTCGTCGGCCGCCAGCGGGACCGGGCGCACGTCCTCCAGGCGGGCGCGCCACCACGGCTCGTGGGGGCGCAGGCGCTTCTGGGCCTCGGCGATGTCGGCCAGGCGCTCTTCCGAGACGGCCGGGAGGGCGGCGCCGGCGGCGATGCCGAGGCGCTGGGCGGCGGCCTGTCCGCTGAGCGTGCTGCCGTCGACGGCCCGCCAGTCGCTGAGGACGAGGTCGGCGTCGGGTGCGGCCAGGGTGATGGCCGTGGTGGTGACGGACAGGACGGTGGTCGCGGTGCGCGGTTCGTCGCGGGGGATCAGCCGGGCCTGCCGGGTGTAGACCGCGCCGAGTTCGGTGACGAGGGCGGGCACGCCGAGCGGGTTGGGGAAGGAGCCGTGGTCCAGGGCCCTGACGAGGCGTACGGCCTCGGCGGCGGTGGTGCCGGCGTGGATGACGCCGCCCCCCGCCATGCGCGCGGACCGGCGGTAGAAGCGGCGCTCGCGGCCGCTCGTGTCGAGGGTCTCGGGGAGGGTGCGGCGCGCGATGTGCGGGACGAGGTCGGCGAACAGCTCGATGCCCGTCTCGGCCGCCTCGTACGTGAGGGAGAGGGCGGTGGCGTGGTCGCGGACAGGGAACCAGCGCTCCAGGAGCACGCCGCCGGCGTCGACGGCCTCGGTCATCAGGTGCCAGGTGGCCGCGTGCCGCGGGGCTCCCTCGTACAGGGCCCAGGCGGGGACGTGGCTGCCGGAGTACCGGGGCAGCGGGCCGTCGTGGAAGTTGATCGCGGCGATCTTCGGCAGGCCGAGGACGGCTCCGGGCAGGATCCGGAAGTTGACCATGCTGAACAGGTAGTCGAACGGCCGCTCCGACAGGAGCGCCGTGAGGTCGCCGGCCGGGTCGTGCACGGGGACGTCGTGGGCGTCGGCCCAGGCGACGACGGCGGGATCGCGGCTGAGGACGCCCTCGATCGTCACGCCGGCGTCGAGGAGCCGGGTGCCGCACTGGGTGAGGACGCGGGTGCCGCCGATCAGGTAGCAGTTGGCTGTCGTGCTCACCGCTCCGCCTTTCCGGATGCGGCGGCCTCGTCGTTCCCGGCGGCGGAGGGGTCGGCCGAGGCGGTCGCGGCGTCCCCGGCGTTCTCCTCGCCGCCGGCGCTCCCGGCCTCGGGGGCGTCGGCGGTCTCGCGCACGACCCAGGCGTCGATCTGGGCCACGACCTCCTCGTCGTACGAGAGCTGGCCGGGCGTCCACAGCGGGTTGGAGAGGCCGCGGTGGGTCCGCTCGCACATCTCCCAGTCCTCGTAGTTGGCCTTGTCCCACAGCGCGAAGACGTCCTCGTGCGAGAAGTCGCTCTTCGCGGTCTCGCTGGGGTGGAACAGCCAGAAGTGGCGGACGAAGCAGGTGCCGGGACTCTCCGGCCAGACCCACTGCATCATCACGTAGTCGGCGGTGAAACCGAAGAGCAGGTTGGGCAGGATGGTGATCCAGTTGATCTTCTGGAGGTCGCCCTCCGGGACGTTCGGCATCGGCGTACGCCCGCTGCGTCCCGTGACGGAGACGGAGTTGTAGCCGGTACGGATCGACTGCCAGGCACCGACGATGTCGCCCCGGAGGCCGTAGGTGCCCGCGTCGTCGAAGTCGGTGATGCGGTGCAGGTCCTTGTGGGCGGTCGGGAAGTGGAGGCTCTCGTTGACGTTGTGCGCGACGAGCTTCCAGTTCGAGGCGACCGGGTAGTCCTTGGCCTCGACGCACTCCAGGTCGGCGAGGTCGTAGACCTTGGCGAACTCCCCGAACTCGCCGAGCGACTCGTCGAGGTCCGGGGCGTCGTCGGAGAGCGCCACGAAGACCACGCCGAAGCGGACCTCGGTCCGCACGGGCAGCAGACCGTTCTTCTCCTTGTCGAAGAAGTGGTCCATGTACGTGCCGTTGAGGCTCTTCAGCTTGCCGTTCCGGTCGTAGACCCAGCAGTGGTACAGGCAGACGAGGCTCTGGCGCTTGCCGGTCGCCTCCTCGACGAGCTTGTAGCCGCGGTGCCGGCAGTAGTTGTGGTAGCCCTGGATCCCGTTGTCGCCGTGGATGAGCAGGATCGATCCGGAGCCGATGTTGAGGGTGCTGTAGGCACCCTTCTCCTTCAGCCGGGAGACGTGGTCGACCGGGAGCCAGCGTCGGCCGTAGATGCGGGACATCTCCCGGCGGAACTGCTCCTCGCCCGTGTAGAACTCGTGCGACCTGCCGATGCCGCCGGTCTCGAAGTAGGGCCTGTCCTCATCCTGGTCACTGATGAGGTCGAACATGCTGGACGCACGCGTCATCTGCGGGACTCCCTCGAAGGCAAAGCGCATGGAGTGGTGCCGTGCCGGCGCAGCCGTGGTCCGGGGCCCGTGAGGACGGGCCGCACCGGGCCGCGCGCGCCTGGACGGCGGGTGACGTGGGTGCTGCTGGAGAACGGGAAAGGCGGTGGTCGTCCGGGCGTGGCCGGGATCGCCCGTCCGGCGCACGGGGGCGAGGAGACGGGCCGGTCGTCGGTGCCCCCGTGGTCCGCGGGAGGCACCGACGCCGGAGGAACCCTCCGGCACGGGGCGCCGGAGGGGGCGGAGCGGTCGCGGGACACCGCTGCCGAAGGGCGGCGGTCACCGGTCCGGAGGGATCGGTGCGCGACGGGGCCGGCGGGCGGGGCCGCGCACGTCGCCGGCGCGGGGGCGGCACGGAGCCGCGCCCGGCGCTCGACGGTGAGGCACTGCTCCGCGGCCCGTGACCGGTCATCCGTGGGCGCCCGGCGTCGGGCGAGCCCCGGGGTGGTGTGGCGCCGGGTCCGGTGACCGGCGGAGGGTCGCGGTCAGCCGGCGGCGGGGTCGTAGATCCGCTCGGACTCCGGCACGCCGGCGGCGTCGTAGAGCCGCTCCAGGGCGTCCGGCGCGTAGATCTCGTAGTCCGGGACGATGCCGCCGATCAGGCCCAGCATCTTGTTCGTCCACTCCTGGGACTTGCTCATCGCGCTCATCGTCGCCTGGAAGAACGGCGGCAGTTCGGTGAGTTCACCAAGCGTCGTCGTGAAGTCGTAGACGCCGGCGCTCTCCTCGTCGCGGAGCTTGTTGTACTCGGCCAGTGCCTCCTCCATGGGCCGCTCGCCCGCGAGGCCCTGGTGGATGCGCTCGGCGAGGAGCTCGCCGTGCAGGAAGGAGTCCGTGATGCCCCAGCCGGTGTAGGGGTCCTTGTGGTAGCCGGCGTCACCGACCAGCGCCCAGCCCGGGCCGTACGCGCGGCGGTAGTAGTTGTCCGGGTAGCGCATGGGGCGGAAGTCCTCGACGCGGGTGCCCAGGTCGCGCAGCTGCTCGCCCATCTCCGGGGAGACGTCGTCGATGACGGCCTGGAAGTTGGCCTCGACGTCCTGGCGGAACTCCTTGAGGTGGCGCTTGGCACCGATGATGGCGACCATGCTGACGTCGCCGTTGGTCGGCCAGGTGCCGAACCACTTCTCGTTGAAACCGTTCTTGTGGTGCAGGCCCCACGACTCGAGGCCGCTGTAGTACGAGTAGTAGACGAACCCGGCGGCGGGGCGCACGTTGTACAGCTCCGCGCCGACCTTCTTGGCCACGGTGGAGTGGAAGCCGTCGGCTCCGACGACGATCGTCGCGCTGAACTCGTTCTCCGGGCCGTCTCCTTCGCGGCCGCGGATGCCCGTGACGCGTCCCTCGGAGACGACCACGTCGGTCACGGTGAATCCCTCGATGACCTCGGCGCCGGCGCGGCGGGCGGCGTTGACGAGTATCTCGTCCAGCACGGTGCGGCGGGGGCAGTAGACGGCGTCGACGCCGTCGACGGGCTCCGCGAAGCCGTTGAGCTCGATGCCCCGGTAGGAGTAGTGCATCTTGCGGAGGGCGGGCGTCTTGGCCGCGATGATCTCGTCGAGCAGACCCCACTCCTTGAGGCGCAGCAGGCCGGCCTGGTGGATGTAGTGGGTGGAGACCGTGTCGCTGGGGAAGGAGGCCCGGTCTACCACGAGGACCCGGTGGCCCTGGCGCGCCAGCTGCATGGCGAGCGGCGATCCTGCGCACCGGCCGCCCACAACGATGACGTCATACATAGATTCCCCCTGCATGGTCGACTTAACGGCCTGAAGCTCGGCCTGGTCAGAACGCGAGCGCGAAACGGAGGCTATGCAAGGGGTAGATCCAGGTCAAGCGTGCACCACGGGGAGGTAATGCAGGAGGGTCGACATTCAGTCGGCGGAATTCAGCACTCCACGCCACTATGAGCCTCGGTGGGCGTTTTGACCGAAGCAAATGAGCCGAAAATGAAGCCTCCAGAGCACCCCAAGGAAGGGTAAAGAAGAAGCCATTCCGCTTATTCACATAACAGGATGCACGCTGCATTAATTCCAGTCTGCACAACTATTGCGGCGAGGCTTCGGGAAGGGGGCTGGAAACCTCGCCGATACGGCCTTTTGATCGATCAAACCGAGCGGTATCAGAACTCCCGGGGTCGGCAGGACAGCCCGCACACCGCACCGAGGCCCCGCCGCCCCAGACCGACAGGGCGCTCGGGGCGCCCCACTCCCCCACCAGATACGGCGTGTCCCTCAGGGACAGGCCGTGGTCGCCCGCGCCGATCCCATCACCGTAAATGAGTTCGACACAGGCGGACCCTAGCCAGGCCCACTGACAGCCCCTCATGGTCGATGCCGTCATCCGGCAACCCCGCGCGACCTGCGGACTCGTCCACCTGCCGAGTCTCCAGCCGCATCGTCCGGGCCCCCGGGCAGACGGTGGACCGCGACGGGCCGGCACCCATCCGGTGGCTCAAGGGGTACCTTGGTGGTAGCCGTTGGCGATTCCCGCGCCGCCGCGTCCCCCGTGGAGGGGGCGCTTCGGGTACGGACCTCCTCGACGCGCGGCCCCTCTGGCCGCGCACTTCCACTCCCTCGTACCGGAGTGGCGGAGGGCTCCGACCCCCAGGACGGGCACCCATGGAACTCCACCACACGTCTGCAACCCCTGCTGAGGACAGCGCCGTTCAGACGCCGGACCCGGCAGCGCCGGGGCTCAGCGTCCAGCGGCTTTCCGGGCCCCCGGGCACCCGCGTCCTGGTCCTGACAGGCGAGGCCGACAGCGACACCGCGCCGGTGCTCGCCCGCGCCCTGGACGCGGCCCTCAACGAGCCGCCCGCCCCGGACGTCCTCGTCGTCGACTGCTCCGGCCTCCAGTTCTGCGCGTGCGCCGGACTCAACGAGTTCCTCCGAACCCGCCTCTCCGCAGTCCGCGCCGAGATCCGCCTGGCGCTCGCGGCCCTCACTCCGCAGGTCGCCCGCCTCCTCGACCTCACCGGCACCGACACCGTGTTCGAGATCCTGTCCGAGGCACCGCCCGTGGCCGCCCCGAAGCCGCCCGTCGCGGCCCCGAGGCCGCCCTCCGTTCCCGTTCCCGTTCCACCGCAGGCGACCGCGCCCACCGGGACGGGCATGGGCGCGCAGGCGGCTGCCCTCTCCGCGCAGGCCGAGCTGCAGACCCGCGCGGACCAATGGGATCTCTCCGCAGCCGGCGCGGCCCTGGCCCGCGCGACGGCCACCCAGCTCGGCGAGACCGTCGGCCCGGCCGGGGTACAGGAGGCGCTGCCGGGCATCGAACGTCTGGAACGCCTGCGGGAGGCCCTCGCCGTCCTGACGATCGGTACGGCCCACACCCATGGGCAACTCGCCTGGTTCCTCTCCAGCGCCACCGTCGCCCTGACCCCCGTGCTCCGGTGGCGCGCCCTGATCGCCGAGGACCGGCAGGCCTTCGGCACCGTCGTCCCGACGTCTGAGGAGTTCGCGGACGCGGAGAACGCGGTTCGTCACCTGAGGACGGCCCTGACGCACATCACCACGCACGACCAGGGCACGGACCCCACACTCCCCGAGCCCGCCGTACGAGACCTGTAGCGACCCGGCGGGACAACCAGGGGCGGGCCGGCCGGCACCCGCCCTCGAAGGTGAGCGCCCGCCTCTCGGGGGGATGTAAGGCGGGCGCTCACGGGTACTTCCGCCCCGTGGCCCGGTCCGGATGCAGGGGTGGGCCGGTGTTTCACGGGCGGCTCACTCGGGTGTGGATCCTGGTGCGCACGCCACTCGTCGTCGACTACCGGCGGCGCAGTACGAGGCCGGCCATGCGGAGCCCCGGTACGGGTTCGTAGTCGGCGCCGCGGTCGAAGCCGAGCCTTCGGTAGAGCGTCAGCGCGGGCCGGTTGTCCGCCCCGGTACTGACCCGCACCTCGCCGCTGTCGACGATCTCGGTGAGCAGGTGGTTCAGCAGCCGGGACGCCAGCCCGCGGCGGAACCAGGCGGGGTCCACGCAGACCCGGTCGATGTCGGTCACCCGCGGGCTGGTGTCGGAGAAGGTCTGCCAGGCGACGAAGGCGACCACCCGACCGTCACCCGTCATCGCAGCCAGCCAGCGTGACGGCTGGGCCCGCATCTCCGAGAGGGACTCGTGGAGGGCGGGGATCCCGTCGAAGCCGATGAGGTCGGCCTCGACGGCGTAGGCCCGTCGGCCCACGTCCCGCACCATCGCCGCGATCGCCTCATCGCTCAGATCCAGCTCGCGCACGAACAGGCCGGGCGGTGGCGTGGCAGAGTCGGGACGGTGATCGTCGGGCATGCGCCGATGCTAACGGGCCGACCGGGTAGGGCGGTCAGCGGGAGCAGGCAGCGGCGTACGAGCCCCAGCGCAGCACGGTCTCTGCGCTTCAACCCCTCCCCGTCGACCGCGGGCCGGCGGCGCCACGCCCTCCCACGGCGGGCGCCCCCGGCGCCCGCCGCCGAAGGCCCTCAACGGCGGTGGGCCGCGTCCGCCTCCTCGGGCCGCGCGATGACGACGTCCGGGGGCCGGCGCTGTGGCGGAGGCTTGCGGCGGGCTTCCCATTCCGGTGCCAGCCAGTCGAAGACCAGGTGGTTGTGCCGACGGCCCTCCTTGCAGTCGACCTCGCGGAAGAGGCCCTGCTGGCTCATGCCGAGACTGACGTAGAGGCGTCTGGCGCTCGTGTTGTCCTCCCGGCACATGCACCAGAACCGGTGCCGCCCGAGGTCCTCGAAGCAGAAGGCCGCCGTGAGCCGGGCCGCGTCCGCACCGGCGAGGGCCAGGTTGCGTGCCCGTGGATGCAGGACCAGCGAATGGACGTACGCGCTGCTCATGCCCTCCAGATTCACGGCCACGCTGCCGACGAGGACGCCGTCGTGCTGGGCGATCGCCAGGTGGTAGATCCTGCGGTCGGGCGCGACGGCCGAGAGCCGGGCCCGGCGGAGGGCTTCCGCGGCCTGCTGCCTGGTCATGGGGGCCGCGGTGAGGAAGCGGGTGGCGTCGGGGTCGCCCCACATCTCCGCCGCACGGTCCAGGTCGTCCTGCGCCAACTCCCGGAGTACGACGAACCGTCCGCGCCGGTGCACGGCCGCCCTACCCACGGGCAGCCGGCCCGCGGAGGCACGGGAGTGGCGTCATGTGAGCTGCTCCCGCCGTTCGGACGCGTCGAGCGGGCGGCAGTGCGGGACGGCCTCGTCGCGGTCGCTCAGGTGGGAGGCCACGATCTCCCCGTACAGGTCGGGGCGTTCCACGTGGATCATGTGGCCCGCGTCCTCGACGACGGCGAACCTGCCCCGCGGGTAGCTCATGGCCAGCCGGTGGGCGTCGCCGGGCGGCGTCAGGATGTCGGCGACCCCGGTGAAGACCAGGACCGGCCCCTCGGGCGGGGACGGTGTTCCGAGGTCCGTCGGGAACCACTGGCGGTAGAGGTGGCTCCTGAGGTCCTCCAGGACGGCGGGGTCGAGTGATCCGATCCTGTCCCGGAACTGGGGTACGGGGCCCTGGTCCGTCGTCGCGCCGGCGTTCGCCGCCGAGCCGAAGAACAGCCGGGTCGCCACGTCGAGGAGCGTGGCGCGGTCGCCGCGGTCGCTGGCGACCTCGGCGCTCTGGAGCTGAGCCTTCAGCTGCGGGCCGGGCCAGGGGCCCGCGCACACTCCGGAGAGGACGACCCGGCGGACCTCCGGCCTGGCCTGTCGCAGCATGTGCTGGACGACGAAGCCGCCGAGGCACTGTCCCACCAGGTCGTACTGCGCGAAGCCGAGACGGTCCACGGCGCGCCAGGCCGCTCCTGCGAGGAAGGAGGCGTCGTAGGCCGGGGGCAGCGGGTCGGCCGCGCCGAAGCCCGGCAGGTCCACGGTGACGACCGTGGTGCGGGATGGGAGGGCCTTCTCCAGTCTCCGGGCCCAGCCGTGGTTGCGGTGCAGCGCGCCGCCGAAGAGGAAGACGGGCGGGGCGGCGGGGTCGGGCGCCCGGTTGACTCGGCAGGAGTAGCGGAAGCCCTCGTGCTCCAGCCGTAGGGTCTCCTCGCTCACCGGGCCTCCCCGGGGACGAGCGGTACGGCGGTGACGGCGGCCGGCGCGTGGAGGCGGTCGGTCGGTTCCCAGGATGCGGCGGCCTCTGCGGAGCGGCGGTGCCGTGTGGGCACGCGGGTGACGCTGGGGACGTTCATGCAGCGCCAACGAAAGTGATCCACAAAGGGATACGGGCAGCCGTTGTCCAGTCCTCGCCACGCTCGGCTGCGGTGCCGCGGCTGACGGGCGGGAGCGCCGCCGCTAGGGGGCGCCGGTCAGGGACAGGCGGACGGTGATGCGCTTGCCGTCCGGTCCCGGCTCTATGGACAGGTGGTCGGCGAGGGCCTGGATGATCTCCATCCCGTGCTGACCGATCCGGCCCGGGTCGACACCCCGCACCGCGGGGACCGCGGACCGGCTGTCGCACACGCTCACCTCCAGGCTGCCGGCGTGGATCCGGAGCTCCATGCGGACGGGGCCGGGGGCGTACTTGTGGGCGTTGGTGACGAGTTCGCTCACGACCAGGGCGGTGAGGTCGCGCACGCGCTGCGTGATCGGCGGACGGTGCCCGGTGCGGTCCTCGCCGAGGAAGGCCGCCGCGTGGCGGCGGGCCTCGGAGATGCATCCCGCGTCGTTCCCGTCGAGCGCGTGGGAGGCGAACGGGACACGTCTGTCCTCGTGCTTGAGCTGCACGGTGTCCTCCGTGCCGTCGAGGGGTTCCACTCGCCTTCTCCGTCCTCTTTCCCGTCCGGGAGCGCCGCCGCCGCCCGTCGGTCCGGCCGCCAGGGGGCGGCCCGCTTCTCGGGGGACCGTCCCGGTGTACGCGGCCCGCGCCTGTGGGGCAGAATCACCGGCGGGCCCACGTCCCGGAGGGTAAGAGTAGGCGCTGTGAGGGAGATGATGACCAGCAACGAGCAAGCGGACCGGACCGGCCGGCTGTCCGTGCAGCACCGTGTGGCCGATGGGGTCCGTGTGGTCAGTCTGACGGGGGAGATCGACCACACCACCAAGGACGTCGTCCGGGACGCTCTTCAGGCGCAGCAGGAGACGTCGCGTGTCGTGGCGGATCTGGCGCGCGTGACCTTCCTGGACTCCAGCGGCATCAACGTCCTGATCTACGTGAACCAGCATCTGTCGGACCTGGGCGGATGGCTGCGGGTCGCCGCGGCGACTCCGGCCGTGAACCGTGTGATCGAGCTCGTCGGCATCGACGCCGTCATCCCCTGTCACCCCACCGTGGAAGAGGCCCTGGACAGCTGACGCACCCGGGCGGGGCCGGGGCTCAGAAGGCGTAGCGGACCCGCAGCCACGGTGCGTGCTCCTGGATCAGCCGGATCAGCGTGTCGACGGCCTCGGCCTTGGCGGCGGTGCGGTAGCGGACGTTCCAGCTGCCGTTCTCGGAGCGTTTGGGCTGCTGGATGTCCTGCCGCCACAGGACGTCCTCCGCGCGCGGGTGCCAGCCGAGGTTGACCTGGTGCAGGTCCTGGTTGTGGGTGAGCAGGATGATCTCCGCCGCCGCCTGGTCCTTCACCCGCCGCGCGAGCACGTCGTCCATGGTCGTCAGCAGCTCGGCCCAGGCCTGTTCCCAGCCGGGCCGGATGACCACCGGGGAGAGGTTGAAGTGGACCTCGTACCCGGCGTCCAGGAAGTCCGCGGCGGCGGCGAGGCGGTCCGCGACGGGACTGGTCCGGATGTCGAGGAGGCGGGAGTCGTCGGGCGGCATCACGGAGAACCGGATCCGGGTGCGGCCCTGCGGGTCGAGCCGCAGCAGGTCCGGGTTGACGAACTTGGTGGCGAAGGACGCCTTGGCCGTGGGCCACCGCCGGAACGCACGGATGAGGTCCGCGGTGTTGTCGCTGATGAGATCGTCGACGGAGCAGTCGCCGTTCTCCCCGACGTCGTAGACCCAGGCGTGGTCGTCGCACTGGTTCGGGGTGTCCTTGCGGCCCGCCTTCGCGATGTGACGGCCGACGGCGGCCAGCACGCGGTCGACGTTGGTGAACACGGTGATCGGGTTGGCGAACCCCTTGCGCCGGGGGACGTAGCAGTACGCACACGCCATCGCGCAGCCGTTGGAGAGGCCCGGGGCGATCCAGTCGGCGGAGCGCCCGTTGGGGCGGACCCCGAAGGACTTCCGCTCGCCCAGGACCAGGGTCTCCCGCTTGACCCTCACCCACCGCTCGACCTGGCCCTCGTTTCCGTGCAGGTGCGGAATGCGCCAGTGGGACTCCGTCTCCACGACTCGGGCCGAGGGGAACCGTGCCATGATCTGCCGCCCCCGCAGGGAGTCCGCGGCGGCCGGCTCGGCGTAGATCCGCTCCACGTCGAGCAGCCTCCGCGCCTGCGGTTCCTCGCGGAACCGGCGCCCGGTGGCGGCTTCCTCCGGCGCGGCGGCGGCCGCGAGGTCACCCATGCTGAACAGACCGTCGGGCTCGTCACCCGGGTCCTCGCCACCCTGCCGCATCCCGCTCCACTGCCCTCGTGCCGACCACCGCCGTCCGGGCGATCGCCCGGATGCGGCCGTCGCCCGGTCGTGTGATCCCAGCCTACGGAAGACGGGCGCCCACCTGTGCGGCCACCGGTCACCGAGCGTGGCGGCCCCTGCCGGAGCCGGAGTGGCTCCCGGCCGGTGTGCTGAAGATCTCGGTCTCCACGGCGGGCCCGCGGGACGCCTCCGGCGGGTCGCGGACGTGGGCCGCGGGGACGCGGGGACGCGGCCGGGACTTCTCCCCACGGCGTGACATCACCGCGGCGATCCCGGGTAGGGACGCGGTCGGCCGGTGGGGCGGCGCCTGGCGCGTCGGCCTCCCGGCCGGGTGCCGACGGCTCCGCGGGCCGGGGAGGGCGGGGGCGGACGCGTAGCCTCAGCTGGGCTTTCGGTGCCGTATTGTCAGCCGGGATATTTGATGCTTTGTGGATGCGGAGGGGTACTGGAATGGACAGCGCGGATGCAAAGCGACTGCTGGACCTGATGTCGTCACGTCGTGCCGAACTGCTCGCGCAGTGGGAGGAGCACGTCGGGCGCTCCCTGCACGGCCGGCTGAGCACCGTCGAGCTGGGCCGCGAGCTGGGCGAGCTGTACGACGCGATCACCGACGCCCTGGCGACCGGCGGGTTCTCCGGCCGGGGCGAGGGCTACACGGTCGTCCGCAGCCTGCTCGTCGAGCTGTCGCGCAACCGTGCCCGCCAGGGCTTCACGCCCTCCGAGACCGCGGTGAGCGTCTTCGCCCTCAAGCGGGTCGTGGAGTCCCTCCTCGTCGACGGTTCCGCCGACGAGGTCCGCGGCTACCTCGAGTTCGCGCGCCTGATGGACGACCTCGGTCTGTTCACCATGGAGGAGTACGCGCGGACGCGCGAGGAGATCATCTCCGGACAGTCCCAGCAGCTGCTGGAGCTGTCCACCCCCGTGGTGAAGCTGTGGGACGGGGTGGTGGGCGTGCCGCTCGTCGGAACCCTGGACTCGGCCCGTACCCAGGTGGTGATGGAGAAGCTGCTCCAGGCACTCCTCGACTCCAACTCCGCTCACGCGATCATCGACATCACCGGCGTCCCCGCCGTGGACACCCAGGTCGCGCAGCACCTCCTGAAGACCGTCGTGGCCGCGCGGATGATGGGCGCGGAGTGCGTCATCTCCGGCATCCGGCCGCAGATCGCGCAGACCATCGTGGGCCTCGGCATCGAGTTCGGCGACATTCCCACCAAGGCCACCCTGGCCGACGCCCTGCGTCACGCCCTCGTGGAGATCGACAAGGCCGCCGCGACCCGCTCGGAAGGCCTGCTGTGAGCGATCGCGTACCGGTCCTGAAGATCGGGGACGTCCTCCTCGTCTCGATCCAGCTCGACCTCGAGGACCAGATGGTCCTGGACCTGCAGGACGACCTGTCCCAGCAGATCGTCACCCACTCCGCGCGCGGAGTGATCATCGACATCTCCGCACTGGAGATCGTCGACTCCTTCGTCGGCCGCATGCTGGCCACCACCGCGGCGATCTCCCGGGTCCTGGGCGCGGAGACGGTCGTCGTCGGCATGCGCCCGGCGGTGGCCATGACCCTGGTGGAGCTCGGGCTGTCCCTCAAGGGCGTCCGGACCGCTCTCAACCTCGAACTGGGCCTGGGGTACCTGCGGCGGTCCCAGGCGTCACGGCCGGAACGCCGGTGAGGGAGTATCCGGCCGACGCGGCCTCCCGGGAAGAAGTCCTGATCCAGGCCAGCGGTGACGTGGTCAAGGCGCGTCAGGCCGTCCGGCTGCTGGCGCAGCAGGCCGGCCTGTCGCTCGTCAACCAGACCAAGCTGGTCACCGCGGCAAGTGAACTCGGCCGCAACACGCTGATCTACGGCGGCGGCGGGCAGGCGCACGCGGCCGTCGTCCGCGACATGGCGCGGGTCGGGGTGTGGGTGCGGTTCGTCGACACCGGCCCAGGCATCGACGACGTGGAACTGGCGCTGACCGACGGCTGGACCTCGGGCAGCGGGATGGGCCTGGGGCTCAGCGGGGCGCGTCGCCTGGTCGACGAGTTCGAGCTGGTCTCGGTGCCGGGTGTCGGTACGACGGTGACCGTGCTCAAGTGGGCACGGTGAACCCGCCTGCCGTCGGCGCGACCATCGAGGCGGAGGACGTGGTGTGGCTGCGTCTCGACACCGCCCTGGGGGCCGTGGCACGACGGGAGGCCGCTCGCCTGGCGCACCGCGTCGGCATGTCCGCCGATCGCGTCGCGGAGGTCGAGCTGGCGGTGACGGAGGCGGCCACCAACCTGCAGAAGCACGCCCGGGACGGGGCGCTCGCGCTGCGGGTGGTCACCCTTCCCGACCGCGCCGCCGTCGAACTGCTGTCCCTCGACAGCGGTCCCGGGATATCCGACCTGCGGAGCGCCCTGCTCGACGGCATGTCGAGCAGCGGCACCCTCGGGGTCGGCATGGGGGCGATCGCGCGGTCCGCCGACGCGTTCGACGTGTACTCGGTGCCGGGCAGGGGGACGACGCTGCTGGCCCGCTTCTGGTCGGTGCGTGAGGACGACGGGTCGGCCGGGCCCGAGCCCGTGGTGGCCGGGCTGACGCGGCCGATCAGCGGGGAGACGGTCTGCGGGGACAGCTGGTCCGCGCGTACCGATCCGGGTGAGGGCGGACCCGTCGTCACCGCGATGCTCTCCGACGGCCTCGGGCACGGTCCGCTGGCGGCCCTGGCCAGCGAGCGGGCTCGGGCCGCGTTCCGGGCCCATGCCCACCGGTCGCCGGAAGAGATCCTGCGGGCCGTGCACCTGCAGTTGAAGGGGACGCGGGGCGCGGCGGTCTCGGTGGCCCGGGCCGACTTCGCCCGTGGCACCGTCGAGAACTGCGGCGTGGGGAACATCACCGTCTGCGTGGTGAACGGCGACAAGCGGCAGGGCCTGTTGTCCCTGCCGGGCATCGTCGGTCACCAGATGCCGACCGCCCTGCGGAGCTTCCAGGGGCGCCTCGATCCCGGTGCCGTGCTCGTCCTCCACTCGGACGGGTTGAGCGACCGCTGGTCGCCCGCCGACTTCCCCGGCGTGTTCCGGAGACGTCCCTCGGTCATCGCCGGGCATGTCCTGGGCCAGGCAGGCGTACGGCGGGACGACGCCGGAATCCTGGTCGCGAGGGCGGCCACCCCGTGAGACCGGTCGAACCATACGACTTGGGCGCGTGCGCGCTGTCCGTCGACAGAGACGTGTTTGAACTCCGGCGTCAGGGACAGCTGCTGAGCAGAGCCCTGGGACTGGAGGGGCACGAACGAGTCCGCGTGGTGACGGTACTGAGCGAGGTGGCACGTGATCTGCTGGGATCCCCGGAGTTCCGGGTCCTCCTGCGAGCGGCGCCCGGCCCCCGGCAGGCCCCGCACCTGCTCGCCCGTTTCACCTGGACCGGCGGGCGCCGGCCCGACGCCTCGACGCTACGAGCGGCCGAGCGGCTGCTCGACCAGTGCACGTACACCACCTCGGAGGAAGGAGACACGCTGACGGTGGGACAGCGACTGCCTTCCTCAGAGGACCTCACGCGCGAGCGTCTGGACCGGATCCGCGAGCAGCTCAACGGTCCGGCCGAGTTCAGCATGACCGAGGAGCTGCGGTCGCAGAACCGGCAGCTCCTGCAGGCCCTGGAGGAGTCCAGGGCGCAGAAGGAGGAGCTGCAGCGGCTCAACGCCGAGCTGGAGGAGACCAACAAGGGTGTGGTCGCCCTCTACAGCGAGCTGTCGGCGGAGCTGGAGGAGACCAACACGGGCGTCGTGGCGCTCTACGCCGAGCTGGAGGACAAGTCGCGTCAGCTGCGGCTGGCCAGCGAGGCGAAGACGCGGTTCTGGGCGAACGTGAGCCACGAGCTGCGTGCCCCGGTGAACTCCGTCATCGCGCTGGCCCGGCTGCTCCTGGCGCCCGACGCCGATCCCACGACCGAGGAGCAGCGTCAGCAGCTCTCCCTGGTCGCCAGCTCCGGGAGCACGCTCCTGGCTCTCGTCGAGGAGCTGCTGGACGTGGCCAAGGCCGAGTCGGGGCGCCTTGAGCCGTCGGCCGTGGACACGGATCTGCGGACGATGCTGCACCAGCTCCGGGGAACGCTGGGAGGGATGGCGCACGAGGGTGTCCGTCTCGACATCCCCGATCTCACCGATCCCCCGTGTCTGGTCACCGACGACGTGATGCTGACCCGCGTCCTGCGCAACGTGCTGTCCAACGGCCTCAAGTTCACCACCTCGGGCGAGGTCCGCCTCACCGTCGAGTGCGAGGAGCGGGACGGGGGGAGCTGGCTGGCCTTCACCACCACGGACACCGGCATCGGCATTCCGCTGGATCAGCAGGAGCAGGTGTTCGAGGAGTTCTACCAGGTCCGCGGGACGCATCAGCGCGGGCAGTCGGGCACCGGGCTGGGACTGCCCTACGCGCGCAAGCTCACCGCGATCCTCGGCGGAACGCTCACGCTCAGCAGCGCACCAGGCGAGGGGACCGTCGTCCGGGTGGAGATCCCCGCCCGGCTCGACGCCCAGAGCGTGGAGGCGGCGGGACGTCAGAGCGGCACGGCCGGAGCGCCCGCGACCCTGGGCTCGCTGCTGGTCGTCGACGACGACGCGACCTTCCTCGACCTGCTGCGCCCGACCCTGGCGAGCCTGGCCGACGACGTCACCGAGCTCACGGAGAGTTCCCGCGTGCTCGACGTCGTCCGCGGCTCCCCGCCCGACGCGATCCTCGTCGACCTCGTGATGCCCCCTCCCGACGGGTACGCGCTGCTCACGGCCCTCGCCCGGGACCCGCTGACCGCCCGGATCCCCGTCGTGGTGCTGACCTCCAGCGATCCCAGCGAGGTCGACCGGACGCGGCTCACGCACGCGCGGTCCGTCCTGAGCAAGACGCACCTGACCCGTGAGCGCATCCTGCTCGCCCTGGGCCTCGACCCGTCCCCCACCGGCCACCCGGCCCCGGTGACCGACGCCGCCCCCGAGAGATGAAAGACCACCGCGTGATCCCCGATCCGTCCAGTCCGGACTACTCGGACAACTCGACCGCGACCGTGCTCGTCGTCGACGACAACCCGACGAACCGCTACGTGCTGCGTACGACCCTGTCCCGCGCGGGACACGAGGTCGTCGAGGCCGAGGACGGCACCCAGGCGCTCGCGATGCTCCGCACCGGCGCGTCCCTGCCGGAGGTGACCATCGTCGACGTCCGCCTGCCCGACATGACCGGCTTCGACGTGTGCGAGCGGATCAAGGGCGACCCGGCGACCGCGGCGCTGCCCGTCATCCACGTCTCGGCGTCCGCGATCACCACCACCGACCGGACCCAGGGCCTCAACCGCGGCGCGGACGCCTACCTGACCGAGCCGATAGCGCCCGACGAACTCCTCGCGACGGTCGGGGCCACCCTGCGCTACGCCCGCGCCCGTCGCCGGGCCGAGCGCCTCGCCGACCGTCTGCTGCACCTCAACAAGGCCACGCTCCAGCTCTACAGCGCGGAGGACGCCGCGGAGGTCGCGCGGGCGGCGGCCCAGGGGGCGGCGGTCGTGCTGGGCACCACCGCCGTCGCGGCGCTCGTCTCCCCGCACGGCGACCCGATCTCGGCGACCGGGAAGGGCGCTCCGGGTCGGGCCGCGGCGGTCGTTCCGTCCGTCGACCTCGACGGGGGTTCGGCCCCGGAGGGCGATGTCCTCGTCGACGTACGGAAGCCGGCCCTGTCGAAGGCGCTCGGCGACCGCGCCGGCTCGCACCTCTTCTCGATGGAGGGTGACGCCTGGCCGGGGTTGCCCGCCGGACTCGCGGGAAGCGGGCTCGTCGTGGCCGCGGCGCGGGCGAAGCCCGGTCGGCCGCCGGTCTGCCTCGTGGTGCCCGCCGACGCGGTCACGACCCCCGACGACTCGCAGCTGCTGACCCAGCTGGCGCAGGCCTGCGCGCTCGCCCTGGAGGCCCTGCGCAGCTACACCCAGGAACACGACCTGGCCCTGACCCTCCAGCGGAGCTTCCTTCCCGACTCGCTGCCGCGGTCCGCCCTGGCCGAACTCGCGGTGCGCTATCTGCCCGCCAGTGAACACGCGGAGATCGGCGGCGACTTCTACGAGGCCCTTCCCACCCGGGGCGGGCTGCTGCTGGCCGTCGGCGACGTCGCGGGGCACTCCCTGGACGCGGCCATGCTGATGGGGCAGGTCCGGCACGCCCTGCGCGCCTACGCCATCGAGGGCCACTCGCCGCAGGCGATCCTCGAACGGGTGGAGAACCTGCTCGGCGCGGTGGAGGCCCGCCTCACGCTCACCCTCTGCATCGTCTTCATCGACGAGAGCACCGGGACGCTCCACATCTCCAACGCCGGCCACCTGCCGCCGCTCCTGCGCTCCCCGGACGGAGGCGTGCGCTTCGTCGAGGACCACGGCCCGCTCCTGGGCCTGGGGCTTCCGCAGCCGCCCCCGGTCCAGGTGGCGGTCGAGCCGGGATCCGTGCTCGTCATGACCACGGACGGGCTGATCGAGCGCCGTCACGAGGACATCGAGGAGTCCCTGAAGCGTCTGGCCGGCGCCCTCGGCGACCTGCCCACCGACGTCGAGAAGATCTGCGAGGGGCTGCTGGCCGCCTTCCCTCCGGACGGCGAGGACGACGTCGCCCTCATGGCGGCGCGCGTGACGGGCCCGCCCTGCTGACGGGTCGGCCGCGGTGACCGGCGAACCGACTGCGAACGGCGTGGCACAGGGCACCCGTGTGCCACGGAGCCGGCCCGATGAGCAGGTGTCGTCAGGAGGTGGGCCTGCCGAGAGCCTCGTCCAGGGTCGGCACGAGCGTGAAGACCTGGTCCAGGCCCATGATCCGGAAGACGCGCGACAGGTCTTCGTTCACCCCGGCGAGTTCGATCCCGCACCCGGCGGCCCGCGCCCGCTGGTAGGCGCTGAGCATGACGGTGATCCCCGTGGAGTCGCAGTACATCAGCCGGGTCAGATCGAGTACGTACCGCGTTCCGGGAGCGAACCCCTGCTCCTCGAAGGCGCCGGAGAGGACGGAAGCCGAGTGGTAGTCGAGATCCCCGCTCACGACGAGGACGCGGGCACCCGAAGCGTCGTCCTGCGGGCTGACGGTGAGGGCGTGGTCGGTCACCGGATCTCCTGTGCGGCTCGGGGCGTACGGATGGCGCGGGTGCGGCACCGCCTGCGCGTCGGCAGGAGGAACTCTGCCACGCGAACCGTGTACCCGCCCCGGTCTGTGCAATTGCAGACTTATCCTACGGATCACGCGAACGTCCCGGGGCGCCGGGCCTCGGCGGCACGCCGCACCGGGGCATCGCGTCAGCACGCGGTGCGGCACGGCCCGGCAGACCACCGGTCCGCAGCCGTGATCGCCGCGGTCCGAGAAGCAGGAGCGTGCCTGTCGGCACCCAGGAGGTCGGCCACCCGTGAGCGGTGACAGCGACGAGGCACGGACCCCGAGGGGACCCGTGCACGAGGTGTTCGCGGCCGACGAGGTGATCGGCCGGGACCTGTCGGCGGTGGACTGGGAGGCCACGCCCCTGGGCGCGCCGGAGACCTGGCCGCAGAGTCTGCGGACCGCGGTGAGCATCCTGCTGTCGTCGCGCTTCGCGATGTGGATGGCCTGGGGGCCGCAGCTGACGTTCTTCTGCAATGCGGCCTACCGTCGCGACACGCTGGGCGGCAAGTACCCCTGGGCGCTGGGCCGCCCGGTGAGCGAGGTGTGGGCCGAGGTGTGGCAGGACGTCCGCCACCGGGTCGAGCACGTCCTCGCCGGCGGCGAGGCCACGTGGGACGAGGGGCTGCTGCTGTTCCTGGAGCGCTCCGGGTTCGCCGAGGAGAGCTACCACACCTTCTCGTACAGCCCGCTCCGCGACGACGAGGCCCGGGTCGCGGGCGTGCTCTGCGTGGTCAGCGAGGAGACCGACCGGATCATCGCCGAGCGCCGCATGAGCACGCTGCGCGACCTCGGCTCGGACCCCCGCGCACTGCTGACCGAGCGCGAGATGGTCGCCTTCGCCGGGCGGCAACTGGAACTGAACGACAAGGACCTGCCCTTCACCCTCACGTACCTCTTCGAGGAGGACGGCTCGGCCCGGCTGGCGGCGGCCACCGGCATCGCGGCCGGGCACCCCGCCGCTCCCCCGCTGCTGGACACCGGCGACGCGTCGGCGCCGTGGCCGCCCCACGGGCCCGGGCGGCACGCTCCCGACCTGGTCGCGCTGGACGGTCCGACGCACACGGACCTGCCCGCCGGAGCGTGGTCCGCCCCGCCGATTCAGGCCCTGCTCCTCCCCCTGCTCGGGCAGGGCACCGCTCCGTACGGCTTCCTGGTCGTCGGCCTGAACCGCTACCGGCCGCTCGACGACACCTACCGGGCCTTCCTCGAACTCGTCGCGGGATACCTCGCCGCCGGAATCTCCCACGCCCGGAGCTACCGCGCCGAGCGGCAGCGGGCGGAGCAGCTCGCCGAACTCGACCGCGCCAAGACGGCCTTCTTCGCCAACATCAGCCACGAGTTCCGGACCCCGCTGACCCTGATCATGGGCCCCGTCGAGGAGCTGCGCGCCCTCGCCCACGATGCCGGGACCGCCATGAGCGCCGAACTCGACATGGTCCACCGCAACGGCTTGCGCCTGGGCAGGCTCGTCAACACCCTGCTGGACTTCTCCCGCATCGAGGCGGGCCGCATGCAGGCCCGCTACGAGCCGGTGGATCTGGGGGCGGTCACGGCCGACCTCGCCAGCGTGTTCCGCTCCGCCGTCGAGCGGGCCGGGCTCGGCCTCCGCGTCGACTGCCGCCCGCTGGACGCCGCGGTGTACATCGACCGGGACATGTGGGAGAAGGTGGTGCTCAACCTGCTGTCCAACGCGTTGAAGTTCACCTTCGAGGGGACGATCGACGTGAGCGTACGGGCCGACGGCGAGGAGGCGGTGGTGAGCGTCACGGACACCGGCGTGGGTGTGCCCGCCCATGAACTGCCCCGCCTCTTCGAGCGCTTCCACCGCGTCGAGAACAGCCGCGCGCGCTCCGGCGAGGGCAGTGGCATCGGGCTCGCGCTCGCCCGGGAACTGGTGACCCTGCACGGCGGTTCGCTCGACGCGCGGTCCGTCGAGGGACGCGGCAGCAGTTTCACGATCCGCCTCCCCCTCGGCAGCGGCCACCTGCCCGCGGACGCGGTCGTCCTCCCCGACGCGTCCGCACGGCCTTCGGAGGACTCGGCGGGCGCACCGGTCCCGGCAGGCGTACGGCCGCCGGGGCAGCTCCGGACCGAAGCGACCAGGAGTGCGGCGGAGCCGTACGTCCAGGAGGCCCTGCGCTGGCTCGACGAGACGCCGGCGACCGCGCCGGCTCTGCGCGGGGCTGCCGGATCGCCCTACCGGCGGGCGGAGACGGCGGGCCCGGCGGCGCCTGTCGTCCCGAACGTCCTCGTCGCCGACGACAACGCCGACATGCGCGAGTACCTCGTGCGGCTGCTGTCCGGCGCCGGCTACGAGGTCCGGACGGCGAACGACGGCCTGGCGGCGCTCGCGGCGATCCGCACCCGCACGCCCGACCTGGTCGTCAGCGACGTGATGATGCCCCGCCTGGACGGGCTGGGACTCGTCGGCGCCCTGCGTGCCGACCCGCGCACCGCGGCGGTCCCCGTCCTGCTCCTGTCCGCCCGCGCCGGCCAGGAGGCGTCCGTCGAGGGGCTCGGAGCGGGCGCCGACGACTACCTCGTGAAGCCCTTCGCCGCGGGGGAGCTGCTGGCCCGCGTGCACGCCCACGTGGAGCTCGGACGGCTGCGCAACCAGCACGCCCGCTGGCGTACCGCGCTCGTCGACTCCCTCCAGGAGGCGTTCTTCGTCTGCGACGAGACCGGCGCGGTCGTGGAGCTCAACGCCGCCTTCACCGACATCCTCGGGTTCGGGCCGGAGGGGCTCCCCTACCCCTCCGCTCCCCCGTGGTGGCCCGACGCGCAGGCGGCCCCGGAAGAACGGCGCGAGGTCGAGACCGCCTTCGCCCACCTGACGACGGCACCGGACCGTCCCCCGGGTCCTTCGACCCTGCCCCTCACCCACCGCGACGGGCACCGGGTCTGGGTGAGCGTCGCGGGCACGCGGCTCCAGGACCCCGACAGCGGTCGCCGCGTCTTCGTGGGCACCTTCCGCGACGTCACGGCGGACCACCACGCCGCCCGGCGCGAGCGCGCCCTGGCCGCCGTCGCCGCCCGCACGGCGGAGGCCGTCAGCCCGACCGACGTCCTGAGCCGCGCACTCGGCGGACTCAGGGATCTGTGGCGGGCGCGCCGCGTCACGGCCGTCGTGTTCACCGACGAGGGCGTGCCCACGGTCGTCATGGAGGAGAAGGACCACGAGGAGGGCGACGCGGCGGAGCCCACCGCCGAGTCGCGCCGCCTCCTGCTCGACCTGCGCGACCAGCCGCCCCTGACCCCGCTCACGACCGATGCGGGGGCGGGCATCCTGCTGGAGCACCCCGAAGGCCTGCTGCTCCTGCGTGTCGCACCCGCTCCGGGCCGTCCCTTCACCGGCGAGGACGAGCTGACCCTGTCCCTCCTGGGCGGACACCTCGCCCAGTCGCTGACGCGCGCCCACCAGATCGACCAGGAGCGCCGGACCGCGATCGCCCTGCAGCAGGCCATCCTGGGCCCCTCACGCGTACCCGAGGGCTTCGCGGTCCGCTACGAGCCGGCGAGCCGGCCGCTCAAGGTCGGCGGCGACTGGTACGACACCTTCCCGCTGCGGGACGGCCGGACGGGCATCGTCGTCGGGGACTGCGTCGGGCGGGGTCTCGAAGCCGCCACGGTGATGGGGCAGCTGCGCAGCGCGTGCCGCGCGCTGCTCATGCAGAGCGCTGAGCCCGCCCGGGCGTTGTCGGCTCTGGACGAGTTCTCGGTCGGCATCCCGGGGGCCTTCTGCAGCACCGTGTTCTGCGGCGTCCTGGACCGTGCGGGAAACCTGACCTACTCCAGTGCCGGCCACCCTCCGGGCCTCCTGACCCTCCCCGACGGCACCACGCGCCTGCTGGACCAGGGCCGCTGCCGCCCGGTCGGCGTCACGGTGGGCCGACCCCGCCCGTCGGCCGTGTGCGCGATCCCGGCCCGCTCCACCCTGCTGTTGTACACCGACGGCCTCGTCGAACGCCGCGGCACCCCGCTGACCCGGGGCATCGACCGGGCCGGACGGACCCTGCGGGACGGCCGGGACGAGAACCTCGACCTGCTGGCGGGCGGCCTGATGCGGCGTCTGGCACCGCGGGACGGCTACGACGACGACGTCGCCCTGCTGCTCTACCGCCGTCCCGTCCCGCTGAGCATGACGTTCCCCGCCGAGTCCGCGCAGCTCGCGCCGGTGCGGCAGGCGCTGCGCAGCTGGCTCCAGGAGTGCGATCTGCCCACGGAGACCGCGCAGAACGTACTGGTGGCGGCGGGCGAGGCATGCGCGAACGCGATCGAGCACGGCCACCGCGACGCACCCGGTGACGCCGTGCACCTGCGCGCGGAGGCCACGGCGAGCACACTGCGGCTGACGGTCACCGACACCGGCCGCTGGAAGACTCCGGCGCCCGAGGCGCATCCGCTGCGCGGCCGGGGCGTGAAGCTCATGCGGGCCCTGATGCACCAGGTCACCATCGTCCCGGGGCCGACCGGGACCAGAGCCGAGATGTATACGAGGATCACCTCATGACCACGCCCCTCAGCCTCACGTCGAGACAGCGGCCGGACGCCACCGCCGTGCTGAAAGCGGTCGGTGAGATCGACATGAGCAACTCCGATGCCCTGGCGTCCGCCCTGGACGCCCTCCCGGACCGGGTCGTGGTCGACCTCACCGAGGTCGCGTACCTCGACAGTGCGGCCCTGAGCGTCTTCTTCGCGCACGCCGGGCATGTCGAACTCCTGGCGACCGATCTCCTGTTGCCCGTCCTGGAGATCTCCGGCCTCACGGGCCTCGTCACGGTCCGCGAGGTCCCCTCGTCGGCGGGTCCCGAAGGCCGGCACGGGGCTCCGTAGGCATGACGGGCGGCCGCGGACCTGGCGGATCGACGGGGGGCGGCAGTCCGGACGGGACGACGGCGGCGCGCGGGGATTCGTTCGAGGCCCCTGTCACCGTCCCCGGGGATCGGTCCTGCGGGTCAGGGCGATGAGGGCGATGTCGTCGCCGGTGTCGTGCGTCCACTGCGCGAGGCCGCTCATCAGGTGCGCGATCAGGTCGCGCGGCCGGCTCGTCGGGGCCGTGAGCAGGCGCGGGATGACGGGATAGAACGCGCCGGCGGCGTTGCGGGCCTCGCTGAGGCCGTCGGTGTGCAGGAGCAGGACCGTGTCGTCGGCGAGGTCCAGGCGTACGGGGGACGGGACGGTGTGCGGGTCGAGGGCGCCGAAGCCCAGCGGGAGGAGGGCGGGCAGCCGTACTTCGCGGACCTCGTGGTCGGGGCCCACGCTCAGGGGTGGCAGGTGGCCGCAGTTCAGTACGTCGAGGTGGTCGCTGCCGTCGCGGTGTTCCAGCAGGAGCGCGGTGGCGAAGAGTTCGCCGTCCTGCCGGGAGGACGCGGCGCGGGCCAGGTGCCTGTCGAGACGTGCCGCGAGTTCGGTGAGGCCGCTCGTCTCGTGGGCCTGGCTGCGGAAGCAGCCCAGGACGTCGGCGACCGTCTGCACCGCCTGGAGCCCCTTGCCGCGGACGTCGCCGATCAGGATGCGCGTGCCGAACGGGGTCCGCGCCACGTCGTAGAAGTCTCCCCCGATGCCGGTGTCGGCGGTGGCGGGCCGGTACAGGCCGGCCGTCTCCAGCTCTCCGGTCCGGTCCGGCAGGGGCCGCAGGACCGCCTGCTGCAGGGCGGTCGCGGCGGCCAGCGCCCGGGCCAGGCGTTCGTTCTGGCGACCGCGGGTCCAGACGGCGAGCCCCACGATGACCCCGGTCCCGGCGAACGCGGCCAGGGAGATCGGGCGTTGCGCGTACCGTTCCTCGCTGACCACCGTCACCAGCACGTACTGGGCCACGGCCCCGCCCGCCACGGCGATGGCGAGGGCGGACCTCCCCAGCAGCACGGCGCCCAGCGCGAGGACGGTGACCGTGATCCACAGCAGCTCCAGGATGCCGTCGCGGGTCGCGGGCGAGATCACCGCCTCGTAGGGGATCCCGGTGACGGCGGCCCCGCCGAGGACCACGGAGGCCGGATAGGCCGTGGCCGTCACGCCGCGCCCCGACGAGGGCAGCCCCACGAGGTAGCGGGTGACGACGGGGACCTGGGGCAGGATGACCCCGAATCCGACCAGCACCGAGAGCAGGGCCGCGAGCACGGTGGCGACCGTGCTGTGCCCGTGCGGGAGGACCGGCAGGACGGCCACGCCGACGGCCGCGAGGGTGAGTCCCAGGGCCGCCGCCGGTCGCACCGCGATCCCGCTGCGGGCCGCGTACACGCCGGCGGCGGCGAACCCGACGCCGAAGCCCGCCCACGCCACCAGGGCCTCCCCCTGGGCACCGCCCCGGTCCGTCAGCAGCACCAGCAGCACCGTCGCGAGCGCCGACTGCCCGAACCCCCAGACGCCTCCCGCCAGCACGGCCGCGGCGACGCGGGAGCCCGACTCCGCGCGTGCGCGCCCCTCGTCGTGCCCCGGGCGCCGCCCGTCCCGGAAGAGACCTCGGCCGGGCGAGCAGCAGAGCACGAGGACCGCCAGTGTCGCGGCGAGGAAGGTCACGACCCCGGCGTCCAGCCAGCTGCGCAGCGGGGCGGCCTGGAGGAGCCCTCCGAGGAGTACGACGACGGGGCAGCCGACCTTGAAGGCGGTGGAGACCCGCGGCGGGGGCCGCGTCGGCAGCCGTTCGTCCACCATGCTCCGGAGCGCCGGAAGGAAGAGACCCGCCGCGATCAGGGGCGGGAGCGCCTCCGCCATGCGCCAGTTCCCGGCCGCGTTGGCGGCGAGCACCAGGGCGACGCCCGAGGCGAGCGCGAGCGCCAGGGCCGCGAAGGAGACACCGACGACCCGTCCGAGGCGCCCCGTCAGGTGGAGTACGGGGACCCAGGCCACGTATCCGGCCACCACGCCCATGATCGCGGCGCTCTCCACGACCAGCCCGACGCCGTACGCGACGGGGCTCGCCGCCGTCACCAGCAGCAGGCCGCCGCCGCAGGCACTGGGCAGGGACCACAGCACGACGCGGCGTGCGCCGTGCACGTCGACGGCCCGGCCCGCCCAGAACAGGCCTGCCAGGGAGGCGCAGACGACGAGGACCTGGGCGAGGTCCTGTCCCTGGACGTCGATGCCGAGGTCCGCGGCGGCGCGGGGCAGGGTGGCGTTGTGCAGGGTCGGTGCCAGCACCCCCAGGGTGAATCCCGTGACGAGGACGGCCCAGGCCAGGCCGGTTCCGCCGCCGTCACGCCCGCCGCTGCCCGCCCCGCGGGCGTCGTCCCCTGCTCGAGTCGGTCTCACCCTGGAGATCCTGGCTCACGACCCCCGGCGGAAGCGTGCAGGGCACACCGACGACGCAGAGGTCGATGGCGGCGCCCAGGTCCGGCGGCCGCGTGCCGTCACACGTCCTCGCCTCGACCCGACGGGATCGTCGCGACCGTCACCTGTCCGTCCATGAGGCATTCGATGAGCGTCGATCCGCCCCACGGATGGATCCAGAAGTGCGGCCCCGCGTCCAGGATGTCCCGCGCGCGCCGCACCGCGACCTCGGCCGGGAGGATCACGGCCGGCATGAGGTGGTTGCCCCAGACGACGGCGACCCGCCCACCCCGGCGTACGTACGGGGCGAGCAGGTCCGCGGCCGTCCTCGTCCAGCCCTCCTCGTCGTCCCACCAGCGACGCTCGTCGAACGGGACGGACCCGAAGTCGATCACGTCGCCGGAAGCGGCCGGAAACCTGCTCAGCGTCCTGGCCGCCAGGATGCGGTTCTCGGCGAGATCCAGTCTCACCACCTGCCGCCCGTCCTCGTCACGGGGGTCGTTCATGAACGCGGGCAGGTAGTCCGGACGACTCCCGTAGGAACTGCCGGTGGTCATGGCCCTCCCCCTCGATCGGATCGATGCGCTCCCGCCCGGGCACACCGAGGCTCAGGATCGCCGCGGGGCGGGCACCGCCGACGGGAGCACGAGCGGGACGGGCCGACCCGACCGTACCCCGGAGGGTTGCCCGTCCCAGCCGCACAGGCGCAGATCGCCCCGACCGGGAGCCGTTCGGGCTCGTGGACGGCCGGCAGACGGCGCCTCCGCACGCCGTCGCCGCCGTCCACGGGCCCGAAGCGGCTCCGCCCGGCTGCCCGATCCGCGTCCGGTCAGCGCCGGATGCCCGCGTACGGCGAGGGGGAGACGCCGCCGTCCGCTCCCGCGGCACCGCCGACAGTCCAGACCCGTCCTGCCTCGTCGGTCGCGGCACCGTAGAGGAACCCGGCTCCGCGCGGGTTCTCCGCACGCTTCAGGAGGCCGTCCGGCCCGAGCGTCAGCACGTAGTTCCCGGCCGGGTTGACCTCGGGGTTCAAGGTCTCCCCCACGATCACGGGGCGGCCGGAGCCGTCGAAGGCGAGGTCGAACAGCTGGCCCGTCTCGGCGGGCGTGCGGACGACGGACCAGGCCCGGCCGTCGAAGCGGATGACGACGGGACGGCGCCACAGGTTCTCGTCCCGGATGTGACCGACGGCCCAGATCTCGTTCCCCGACCGCCGCTCGATCCCGTCGTACATCGCGCCGTCGAGCTCGCTCGGCAGCTTCTGCTTCGTCCACGCCCCGCCGTCGAACCGGGAGACGCCGTCTCCGATGGCGAGGACGACGCCGCCGGGTCCCGCCTCGAGCTGGGAGACCCAGGTGAGCCCGGTGTCGGCGGGCAGCATGGTCCAGCCGCCGCTGCCGTCGGCCCTGCCGCGGAAGAGAGCCGGGAGGTACTCGCCCGACGCGTCGGTGTACCCGCCGTGCACCCAGACCGCGCCGCGCGCGTCCACGTCCACGGCGGACAGCGACGTCCACTGTGCTCCCTCCGGGAAGGGCAGCTCGACGGCACGCCAGGCCTTGCCGTTCCAGTGCTGGAGCAGTGCGCGCCCCCGGTCCCAGTCGTCCTCCCCGACCTCTTCGTTCCGGGTGCCCACGGCCCACACCTGGTCGGGAGCGCCCACCGCGAGGTCCTCCAGGCGGCCGTGCTCGGCGGGCTGCGGGGGCGCCTGCCAGCGGGTGCCGGTCCAGCGCAGCGCGACGGGGGCGAAGGGGCGGGTGGTCGCGTCGCTGCGGCTGCCGACGGCCCAGGTCGCGCCGCCGGCGGTCTCGACGTCGAACAGCACGCTGCCGTCGCTGTCGGAGGGGCTGACGTTCCGCCAGTGGTGCGTCTCCGCGGCGGCGGGGGCCGCGGAGACGGCGACGAAGGAGGCGAGGCCGACGGCGACGGCGGTGGCCGCACGGGGCAGGGAGAGGTTCATGAGGTGATTCCTCGCAGGGAGTCGGATGGCGTAGGTGCTCTCACCTCTTTGACGCGCCGACCCACCGAGGATGTTTCATGATTCCGCGCAACGATTCACGGGCGGATCCGATGAGTGACACACGACAAGTCCGCTGGCCGTCGCCGCCCCTGACGCATGGTCACCGTGCGCTCGCCCTTCCTGGCGGGGTTTCCCAGGCCGTCGTCCTTCGACGCGTCAGAGGTCGCTGTCCATCCCGGTGACGGCCGGAGGCGCGAGCGCGGCGTCGGACTCGGCGATGCCCACCTCCCGGAGCGCGGCCGAGACGATCCTCGTCGCGTCCAGTTTCGCCTCGTACCGGTCGGCGGAATCGACTTCGAGCCGGACGGCGAACGTGCCGTCCTCGTTCACCGTCAACAGGTTCACGCCCTCGCTCTCGCTCACGTCCGTGTGCTGGGGGGAGAGCTGCCGTTCGAGGGCGGCGCGCTCGGTGTCGGTGATGGCCGACGTGAAGGTGCCGGGAACGGTGATGACGAAGGTGGTCATGGGGGCTCCTCGCGTAGGACGGAGTGTGAGCGTCGCGGTGCTTCCCTCATCCTCCGTGATGGGCGTGCTCCGGAAGGCCTCTGACATGGCATCCGGGCCCGGTGAAGACGGGGTTCGTCGTGGTGCGGGTCTCAGGGCCGACCCGGCACGGGCCGACCGGGTGTCATGAGGCGGCGTGATGGGTGCGTGCCTTCCCCAGGGCCGCGGTGGGCCGCGTACGTGAGCGGCCGGACGCCGCGTGGTGCGCGGGCCTGCGGCCCGGGGCGGCCTGGAGGCTTCGCAGCCAGACGGCGGCCGTGACGAGCAGTCCGGCGAACACTCCCAGGAGGAGGAGTGCGACCCACATCTGGCGGGTGCCGGGATGGGTCCATCCGGTCCAGACCGCGGCTGCCGCCCACAGGAGCACGCCGGCCGAGTAGAAGTCGCGGACCCGGCGCAGTTGACGGACGGCCCGCAGGGACTTGAGGCGTTCTGTCTTCGTCGGCATGAGCGACCGTGTACCCCGATCCCCGCGGTCCATCAGCGGCGGTCGGAAGGTGTTTTTCGGCCGACGACCAGGCCGACGCGGAGAGGGGGAATCGCACGGGCGCGCGGGCCGTTGCCCCTGCGTGAACTCCGTACCGGAAACCCCCGAGGTCCTGCACTACACCGCCTTCTCCGACGATCCCGCGGGAGGGAATCCCGCCGGGATCGTCCTCGACGCCGCGGGACTCGGCGACGAGGAGATGCTGGCGATCGCGGCCGACGTCGGTTACAGCGAGAGCGCGTTCCTGACGCAGACTCCGCCCGCCGCCGCGTCGTCCCCCTCGCCTCCGTCCACTCCGGCCGCTTCCTCGTCTCCAGCCGGTCCGACTGCTCTGACTGGTCCGTCCACTCCGTCCACTCCGTCCACTCCGTCTACTCCGTCCGACGGTCCGGGCGCTGCTGGCGCGGAGTCCGGTGACGCGGCGGAAGCCGGGCGTGCGTACACCATCCGCTACTTCAGCCCGAAGGCGGAGGTGCCCTTCTGCGGGCACGCCACCGTCGCGACGGCCGTCGCCCTCGGGGAGCGCCTCGGTCCGGGGAACCTGGTGTTCACCACGCGCGCCGGGATCGTGCCGGTCACCGTGACACAACAGGACGGCGCACTGCGGGCCACGCTCACCAGCGTCGAGCCGCACGTCGAGGAGATCGCGCCCGGGGACCTGGCCGAGGCGCTCGCCGCCCTGGACTGGCCGGCCGGCGACCTCGATCCCGCGTTCCCTCCCCGGGTCGCCTTCGCCGGCGCGCGTCATCTCGTGCTGGCCGCCGCGTCCCGGGAACGGCTGGCCGACCTGGCGTACGACTTCGCACGCCTGGAGGCCCTGATGCACCGGCTCGACCTGACGACGGTGCAGTTGGTCTGGCGGGCCGACGCGGAGACCTTCCACGTGCGCGACCCGTTCCCCGTGGGCGGGGTGGTGGAGGACCCGGCGACCGGGGCCGCGGCCGCCGCGCTGGGCGGGTACCTCCGCGAGCTGGGGCTCGTGCCGGAGGCGACCGTCCTCACCCTGCATCAGGGGGAGGACATGGGACGTCCCGGGGTGCTCACGGTGGAGCTGCGGGCGGGTGACCGGCGGATCCGGGTCAGCGGGGCGGGCGCGCGCATCCCGGTCTGATCCACGGGGACCACCGGTGACGTCGGCTCCTGCCGCCCCCGCAAGTGTCCACACCTTTACAAGGCTCCGCCGGGCTCCTCGGGATCCTCCCAGCTCCTCCGGCTCCTCCCAGCTCCACCCGGCCCCCTAGCAACCGGAATGACTACTCAATTTATTGAGTATCATGCGCTTGCGGGTGCGGCGGGCTGTCGCCGCGGGAGGAGCGGGTGGAGCATGGACGACGGGCAGTACGTGCGATACGTCGCGCTGGGCGACAGCCAGACGGAGGGGGTCGGCGACGGGAACGACGTCACCGGGCTGCGCGGCTTCGCGGACCGTCTCGCGGAGCGGATCGCAGCGGTGAGCCCCGAGGTCCGGTACGCCAACCTGGCCGTCCGCGGCCGGCTCGCCGGCCAGGTGCGCGCGGAGCAGCTCGGCCCCGCACTCGCCCTGCGACCCGACGTCGCCACGGTGCTCGCCGGGGTCAACGACCTGCTGCGGCCCCGCTTCGACCCGGACGAGACGGCCGCCCACGTCGAGGCGATGTTCGCCGCGCTCACCGGCGCGGGCGCACGCGTCGCGACCGTCACGATTCCCGACATCACCCGCATCGTGCCCATCGCCCGCCCCGTCGCACCCCGCATCGCCGCCCTCAACGAACGGATACGCGTGGCCGCGGCCCGGCACGGTGTCGCCGTCGCCGAGGCCGCCGCGCACTCCGCCGCCACGGATCCGCGCTTCTGGGCCGCCGACCGGCTGCACGCGAGCCCGCTCGGGCACGACCGGATCTCCGCCGCCCTCGCCCAGGCGCTGGGCCTCCCCGGCAGCGACGACTCGTGGACGCTGGACCTGGCGCCCGACGCCGCCGCGACGGCCGGCGGGGTACGGGCGGCGGCCGCCGAGCTGCGCTGGGCCGGGGGGTTCCTGGGCCCCTGGCTGGCCCGCCGCCTGCGCGGCCGATCCTCCGGCGACGGTCGCTCCGCGCGGCGGCCGGAGCTGCTGCCCGTGGGGATGCCTCCGGTCGCCCTGTGACCGGCAGGGGGTGGCCCGCGGCCCCTGGGGGACGAGCGGCGTCCCGAAGGGAGGCCTCCACGTCTCAGGGCGGTTGCGGTGCCGACGGGATTCGAACCCGCGAGACAGACAGGGGCAAGGCCGCCCCGTCTCCGTCAGTCGCCGTGGAGGGGCCCTCCCCCACGGCGATCGCATTGGACCGCTCTGCCACGGCACGCAACCTGTGGGACCACGCGCAGCCCCACTGCCGCTCAGGATAGGGACGTCGCCCGGCGCGGACGACTGGTTTCCCGGCTTCGGCGGCCTCCCCAGGTCGACGGGACGACCGACGAAGGTACGTCGATACGACGTGCAAGATGCGCGCCCGCCGACATGCCCGCCCGTACGTCCGACCCGCTGCCCGCCCACGGTCCCCGCGGGCGGGCCGGATCGTCAGCCGGTGACCCTGCCGAACAGGTGGGTGGCGGGAGCGTGCGGATCGTCGCCGTAGAAGAACTCCGTGACCGCCCGGTGGAACTCGGCCCGGTCCAGCGCACCGGATCCGTCCAGGTCCAGAGCGGTGAAGACCGCGGCGCTGTCCTCGCCGGGGACTCCGGCGACCGCGTCGAACATCAGCTGGAACTCGGCCCGGTCGATCCTGCCGTCGCCGTCGAGGTCGACCAGGTCGAAGAAGCAGTCGGTCACGGGCTCGATCTGCTGCGGGTACAGGGCGGCGTCGGTCAGGGCCCGCTTGAACCCCTCGGTCATCTCCCGCAGGTCGACCTTCCCGTCGCCGTCCTGGTCCATGGGGGCGATGACCTGGGTCCAGAAGCCGTCCATCCTTTCGACGAGCATCCGGGCGGTCGTCGAGTCGGGCGCGGCGCCGCGGGCGCCGATGTAGCGCTCGCTCATCATGCGCACGTCCCGGTGGGTGATGAACCCGTCGCCGTCGACGTCGGCGCCCCTGAACCACTGGCCGTACTTGAGGTCTTGAAGTGCAGTCACGACCACGTACGGTATTCAGGCCGTCACCCAGGCGCAAACGCGCTCGTGGAAGGGCGCCTGCCGACCGGGGGCGTGTGCCGCGCGGGGGCGCCTGCCGCTCGGATCACTGCGGCGTCCCGTCCCCCGTCCGCCCTCGGAGGGCCGCCGCGCTGCAGGTTCCCTCCTCGATGGGCGGCGGTGCGAACGCCTGTACCTCGGGGAGAGGTGCGTCGTAGCGCTCGACCTCGACCAGCGCGCTGAGCGCGCTCGGTCCCTGGGACAGGCGCGAGCAGGGGCGGTCCGCCGTGAGGGCGTTCGGATTGCCGTGCCGGTCCAGTGTTCCGCTGAGGCCCGCCCGGACGGGGTCCCACCACGCCCCCGTGGACAGCTGCACGACGCCCGGCATGACGTCGTCCGACAGGATCGCGCCCGCCAGACAGCTGCCGCGATCGTTGTGGAGGCGTACCACCATGCCGTTCTCGATGCCGCGGGCCGCCGCGTCCGAGGGGTTGAGCGTCACGGGCTCACGGTCGCGGATCTTCGAACGAAGGCTGTGGCCCCCGTTGTCGTACTGACTGTGCAGGCGTGCGGCGGGCTGGTTCGAGATCAGGTGCAGCGGGAACCGCTCCGCCAGGCCGGCGTGCAGCCACTCCACGGGCTCGTACCAGGTCGGGTGCCCGGCGCAGTCGTCGTAGCCGAAGGAGTCGATGGTCTCGGAGAAGATCTCGATCCGTCCCGAAGGGGTCGGCAGCGGGAAGCGTCGCGGATCCGAGCGGAGTGCCTCGAAGCTCCCGGGGAACGGTCCGGTCAGCCTCGGCAGCTCGGCGGTGGAGTTCCGCCAGAAGGCGTCGAAGTCCGGCAGGCCTGCGGCCTCGCCCAGCTCCGCCCTGGTCTGCTCGTAGAGGTGCCGGACCCATGCGAGTTCGGTGCGCGACTGCGTGAAGTCCTTGCCGTAGCCCAGCCGGGCGGCGAGGGCGGCGAAGATCGCGTGGTCGGTGCGCGACTCGCCCTCCGGCTCCCGGACCTTCGGCATGGCGACGAGGTGCGGATCGGAGAAGCCGGCGGCGAAGTCGTCGCGCTCCAGGGTGGTGGCGACGGGCAGGACGATGTCGGCGAACTTGGCCGTGGTGTTCCACCAGGCTTCGTGGACCACCACCGTGTCAGGCGTCTGCCAGGCGCGGCTCAACCGGTGCAGGTCCTGGTGGTGGTGGAACGGGTTGCCTCCGCACCAGTAGACCAGGTGGAGCTCGGGCAGGGTGAGGCGCCGGCCGTCGTAGTCGATCGTCTTCCCCGGGTGCAGCAGGGTGTCGGCGATCCGCGCGACGGGGATGAAGTCCGCGACGGCGTTGGGCACCTTGGGCAGGGCCGCCACGGAGGGCCGGCCCGGGGCGACGCCGGTCGCGTCCATCGTCGCGTACCCCGCGCCCCAGCCGCCGCCGGGGCGGCCCATCGAGCCCGTCATGGCGGCCAGGACGACGGACATCCAGATCGGCTGTTCGCCGTGGTCCGCGCGCTGCACCGCGTAGTTGACCATGACGAGCGAACGCCGGGTGGCCAGAGCATGGGCCAGGTCGGTGATCGTGTCGCGGCCGATGCCGGTGATCTCCGCGGCCCAGGCGGCGTCTTTGGGGACGCCGTCCGCGTCGCCGCGGAGGTAGGAGGCGAAGCGGTCGAAGCCGACGCAGCACCGGCGGAGGAAGTCCTCGTCGTGCCATCCGTTCACCAGCAGGGTGTGGGCGATGCCGAGCATCGCGGCGGTGTCGGTGTTGGGGACGACGGGCAGCCACTCGGCGTCGAGGAAGCCGGCGACGTCGCTGCGGAGGGGGCTGACGTTGACGAAGCGGACCCCCGCCTCCCGGCAGCGGCGCTGCAGGTCCCGCGTCTGATGCCGGGCCAGCCCGCCGGGATTGATCTGGCTGTTCTTGAGGGCGAGCCCGCCGAACGCCACGACGAGCTCGCAGTGCTCGGCGATCTCGTCCCACATCGGCATCCGGGACTGGTAACTCCACGGAGCTCCACCGATCACATGGGGAAGGACGACCTCCAGGGCCGCGGTGCTGTAGGTGTTGCGGGAGTCGGTGTATCCGCCGCCCAGGGCGAGGAACCGCTGTAACTGGGCCTGCGCGTTGTGGAATCCGCCAGCGCTCGCCCAGCCGTAGGAGCCGCCGAACACCGCGCTGTCGCCGTACCGCGTGCGCACGCGATGCAGTTCGTCGCTCACCAGGGTGATCGCGTCGTCCCAGCTCACCTCGACGAAGGCGTCCGCGCCGCGGGCCGTGTCGTCGACGCGCGGCAGACCGTTCAGCCAGCCTCTGCGCACCGCGGGCCGCAGCACACGGGCGCTGTCGTCGGCGGCCTGGAGCATTCCGGGACCGATGGGCGACGGCGCGGGATCGTCGGACCGCGGCTCGATGCGCACCAGCCGACCGGAGTCGACGACCGCGTCGTACGTGCCCCAGTGTGTCGCCATGGACGTGCGTCGTTCCATGTGCATCGACTCCATCTCTGAAGTTTCAGCTGTTCCCGGACGAGGGACAACGGACGGCGGTCGACGGACGGGTCGATGGTCCGCGGCACGGAGACTTCCCCGATGGCCCGCGTCGCAACCCTGCCGCCACGTGCGATCGCTCGCGGGAGCGCCCGACGAGGTCCTCCGGGTCGCCGGGGGACTCGTCACCGGAGGACGGGCCCCTGGCAGCGTGACCAGGCCGGCCCGAGACCGGCCCTGCCCCGGCCGGACGCGACCTTCTGCGACACGCTTCAGAGGTGGTGGCTCTCGTGGTACATCCGTGCGTGCCACCAGGCACCGCCCCGGTGCCACGGCTGGCGGTGTGCGAAGGGGTCGGGGAGGGTTCTGCGGCGTAGCTCCGCGTCCAGTCCGGCCACCAGGACCGAGAGCTCCCGGCGGACGTGGCGCGGAACTCTCGACAGAGTGAGGCCGAGGACGTCCCGTGCGGCGGCCGGGTTCGATCCCCGCTCGCACTCAGCGCACCCACACACGGTCTTCTCCGGGTACAGGTAGCGGCCCGGGCGTGCCAGGAACCTCCGGATGCACAGCAGGGCGGCGGCGGTGTCGCCGGGGCGGAGGCCTTCGTCAGGTGAACGGCTCGCCTCCGCTCGCAGGACCGCGGCGACCGACGCTCCCGAGAGCCCGTGCCTGCGAAGGGCGCGCCGAGCCAGGGTGGTCGAGCGCGGGCTGTCCGGACCCCACAGGTCCCGGAGTGCCGAGTTCTGCGCGCGGAGCGCGCTGGGCCGTCTACGCGGCATGGGCCTTTCGGAGCTTCGTCATACGGCGATCATGCCACGCGGCTGACGCCTCGCGCCGCGGGGGAGACCGCCGTATCCGAAGGCCTCGCCCGCCCGCCGCGCGCCCTGAGACCTGCTCACCCGCTCACACGTCGGACGACACCATCGTGCGTACTTGACACGCGCGGTGGGCTCCGGCCCGAGGCGGGGCGGCTCGGCGGCGTCACTGCTTCGAGTGTTCCCCGGGTCCGGTGCCGCTGTATCGGGCCCCAGACCCCGCCGATCCTCCTGCCCCTCACCTCACATGTTTCGGTCCCCCGTGCAGGGACAAACGGTCGGTCGACGTGTGATCGAGGGAGGGGTTCCAATGAACGCGACCAGCTGGGACAGAGATCCGGCCAGAAGGAGCCAGGGGATCGTCTGGCGCGACCTGGTGCTCGCCGTCGGGCTCGTGGGGATATGTGTCGCCGGTCTGATGCTGTTCTTCAAGGCGGCGCAGACCGCCGGCAGCCGTGGTTCGGGAGTCGTCGCCGCCGTCCTCGTGGCGCTCGGCGCCCTCGCGGTGCTGTCGGTGGGTTTCTCGGCCGCCAAGCGGAGCCTGGCGTCCTTCTGGGTCCGCGGTCAGGAGCGCATGCATCCGCGGCACGCTCCGGACATCGCACCGGCCTCTCCCGACATCGACGGGGAGGTCCTGGACCACACCGCCGTCGACGCGGACGGCTTCGAGCACACGGTGGCCGCTCTGTGCGCCAGGGACGGCTGCACCCCCGTGGAAGTGGTGGGAGGCGCCGGTGATCTGGGCGCTGACGTCATCGCGGTCACCACGGACGGACGCCGTGTCGTCCTCCAGTGCAAGCACTACGGACCGGACAACCGGGTGGGTTCCCAGGACCTGCAGCGCTTCGGCGGCACCTGCTTCACCATTCACGAGGCCGACGTGGCGGTGATGGTGACGACGAGTTCCTTCACCGCACCGGCCGTCGACTACGCCGCCACGTGCGGGATCATCTGCGTCGACGGCGAGGCGCTGGCCGCGTGGACCGACCAGATCACGCCCGCGCCCTGGGACCTCGAAGCGGCGGCGCACGAGCCGGAACCCACCCTGGTCGCCGACACTCTCGACCTGAGCCGCTGACCCCCCGAACCGCGCCGAACGACCGGCACACCCTGAGACCCCATCCGACTCCCGAATCGCCCGCCCCCTCAGGCCCAGGCCCTCTTCGACGCCTGGCAGAGTGTGGGGCGGGCCGTTCGGCTTTCCGGGGAGGGTGGAACGCTCCCCCACAGCCGCTCCGCCCCTTCGACGGCCGACCGGTGGGACAGCACGCCCCATGGATGCTCAGGAAGGGACCCGGGAATGTCCGAGCACGTCATCGAGGACCTGGTCGCGGACTCGGTCAGGGTCCTCGACCGGCACAACCGGGGCGACGCGTCCCGTCTCCGCGACCAGATCGCCGTCCTGTACGACTTCGAGAGCGGTTTCGACTGCGCGTTCACCAAGTTCCGCGTGATGGACATCCTGCTGCGCTGCGGGTCCACGTACCGGTTTCCGCTGGACCGGCACCCCGACTACGGAAGACGGGCCGCGTACTTCGACGCCTTGACGGAGTTCACCGGTCTGCGCGCGTTCGACGAGGAGTCTCCCGACTTCGCCGGCTACGACTCGTGGCTGGAGGACGGTTACGTTCAGCCGCCTCTCCTGTACTGCGACGCCGGCACCGACCTGTGGCGACGCATGGTCGACACGGGTGAACTGCGCGGGCCCGGCGCCTCCCCGCTCCGTCCCGTCCCCCTGATCGACGTGGTCCGCGACATCGCCGTCGCCGCGGAGAAGGAGCAGGACCGCGACCTCGTCGCCCTGTGGTACTCGTTCGGCTGCGAGACCCTTCTCGGCGGCCCTGCGGGCTGCCCGTTCGACATCGACGAGCTGGCCGCCATGCCTTCGGTGAAAGACCTGCACGCGGTCGTCCGCCGCACGGACACCCTGTCCCTCGCGAGCCGCTCTCCCTACGCGGCACCGGTGACGTACGCCGACGCCGAGGATCTCGAGACGTGGTGGTGGCTGCATCCCGCACAAGGCACAGCCGGACAGGTGTGAGTCCGACGGGCGACGCCCGCAGGTGGGACGATCCACGACATGACCGGATGGACGCACCACACTCCGCGCTGGGCAGTGGCATCGGCCTGCGGCATCGCGGCCGTCCTGCTCCTCGTCGGCGCCGTCGCGCACGTCACGGACCTCCTCGGCCACGGACTGCACCCCTACGACTGGGCTCCGCGCTGGCTCAACCTCTACTGGTCGTCACTGGCGCTGTTCGACACCCTCGCGGCCGTGCTCCTGCTCAGGGGCCATCGCCGGGGGCTCGACCTCGCCTGCGCCATCATGGTGACCGACCTCGTAGCCGATTGGTACGCCGTCTACGGGATCCAGCACAGCGACCTGGCCGCGCAGCCCGGCCTTCAACGGCTGGCCGTCTTCGCCGCACGGCGGTACAGCACTTCCAGAGCCGGTCGGCAGAACAGCAGAGCGTGCCGCGGGCCCATCGTGCGGGCGTGGTCCAGGGCCGCGGAGACGACCTGACGGGCGAGGCCGCGGCCACGGAGATCGGCGGCCACGGCCACCCCGCCGACGCCCACGACCTCGGTAGGCGTGTCGTCGACCATGAGCGGAAGCAGGACGAGGGCCGGAGGAACGGTCGTCGGTAAATCGCTCGACATGGTGACGGTGATCAGGGACGCTTCGCACGATGACAAGGATCAACGACACACCGCCCGCGTGGGACGAGCGCACCCAGCTCACCACGTTTCTCGACTACACACGTGGCACCGCTCTCGCCAAGTGCGAAGGCCTCTCCGCGGAGAACGCCCGCAAGGCGCTCCTTCCGGGCTCACCGCTGATGACGATGAGCGGGGTGATCAACCACCTCCGCTGGGTCGAGTACTACTGGTTCCAGGTGATCCTCCTCGGCGAGGAAGACCTGGCACCCATGACCGACGAGGATCCCGACCGCGAGATGCGGATCGCCGTCGACTTCCCGCTCACGCAGCTGCTCGACGAGTACGCCGAACAGAGCGCCCGCTACCGCGAACTGGTCGCCGAGACCGACCTCGACACGAAGGCCCGGGGAACCATCCGCAACGGGCTGCATGTCGACCTGCGGTGGATCCTGCACCACCTCATCGAGGAAACGGCCCGCCACAACGGCCACTTGGACATCCTGCGCGAGCTGCTCGACGGCACGACGGGGCATTAGGACCTGTCCGGCCAGTCATGCTGCTCGTCGGCTTGGAGCCTGAGATGACCAAGCCCACTCTGCTGGAACACCATCCTCCACGGGTCGTGTTCGCCTCGCCGGCCGATCTATGGGAACTCTCCTCCGGGCATGCTCCAGCCAGACAGCCGCACCGTCTGGACCCGCCGCCAGGTTCTGCGCCGTCCTGGTGCAACCGGCGGAGGGTGCACAGCAGCCGTCTGCCCTCGTCGTCATCGATAGCGCGGACCCCGCACGCGTTCAGCCGCGGGGTCCATCTGGCAGTCCAGTCCCGCCCTGCACAACCACACGGGGCGGCAGGTCACGCGGGCCGAGCGGCGGGCCCCGCTCCCGCGAGCAGCCGAGCCTTCGTCGACCCGGGTCAAGCCGACTGGCGTCTGATCCGGTCGAGGAGTCGGACGATCCGCTGTTCCTCGACTTCGTCGGCTCCGTCGGCTCCGTTCCGGAGGCTAGGGGCGGGCTCGGCCGGCAGGGCGTACGGGCGGGTGCGGGCTGCCGTGCGGTCGCGGTGCGCGCCGACCGCCGCGCCGATGATCCAGGACCCGGCCACCGGGGCCCGCTCGGTCTCTGCGGGGTGGGCGAGGGCGAGATACGGGGTCGCCTGTGCGGTCGGGGGCGTTGGGGTGTGCGGGATCTGGATGACGTACGTGAGACCGGGGCCCCGGGGATGCTCCCGTGACGTGAGGTATCCGCCGTGGGCGTCGATGATCCTGCGCGCGACGAGGACGTGTGCGGGGTCGTTCACGGCCCGGGGGCCGGAGATCTCGATACGCAGGTGATCGCTGCGGAGCGCGGCCGTGATGATGACGGTGGTGTCGGCCCGGGACGCGGCGAGGGCCGACGGGCGGGCCGCCCCCGCGGAGGTGGCCCCGGAGGCGTCGGCGATCAGGTGCGCCAGGGCGGTCGACGCCCGTGCCGGATCGAGGGTGACGACGACGGGCGGGGCGTGCACGGCGAACTGGGTCCGGTGCGGGCCGGTGAGCGTGGCGGCCTTGTCGATGCCGACGGTCACGAGGGTCCCCAGGGTGGTGGGGTGCCGGGTGACCGTGGTCGCCGACAGTTCCGCGATCCGGGAGCGCGCACCGGGTTCGGGGCTCGCGTCGGCGGGGTGCGGTCGAGAGCCGTAGGGCAGGCCTGCCTCGGCGAGTACGGCGGTCAGTTCGGCGTGGCGGGAGGCGAGGGCGGCGTACCGCTCGGCCTGTTCCTCGCGCTCGGCAGTGTGGCGCGCGACCAGCTCCTCGTAGGGTCTGCGGTCGGTGAACGTCATGACGGCGCCGACGAGCCGGTCCCCGTCCCGTACCGGCGCGGTGGTGAGGTCGACGGGGACGCGGTCGCCGCCCTTGGACCACAGGACCTGGCCCCGCACCCGGTGCTTCCGGCCCGACCTGAGGGTGTCCGCGAGCGGGGACTCCTCGTACGGGAACGGCGTGCCGTCCGCGCGCCGGGCGAGGATCAGCGGATGCAGCTCGGCGCCGTCCAGTTCGTCGGTGCGGTAGCCGAGTATCTCGGCGCAGGCGGGGTTCAGGAGGACGACTCGGCCTTCGAGGTCCGTGCCGACCACGCCCTCGGAGGCGGCCCGCAGGATCATCTCGGTCTGCCGTCGCGATCGGGCCAGCTCGGCTTCGGTGTCGAGGGTGCCGGTGAGGTCGCGGACGACCAGCATGAGTGTCCCGTCTCCGCTGCGCCCGCTCCCCTCCGCGTACATCTCGTGCCCGTCTTCCAGGGCCGTTCCGGTCACCTCGACGGGGATCCTGCGTCCGTCCGTGCGCCGGGCGGTCGTCCGCAGCGGCACGGTCGGGACCGGTTCGGCCTCCGGCCCCCGGCACGCCCTGCCCGGATCCAGCCGCGGGTCGAGGGCGGGGAGCAGATCCGGGAGCCTGCGCCCGACCAGCCCGGTGCCCGGCGCCCCGAACATCCCTAGGGCACTGGCGTTGGCGTGGGCGACCGTGCCGTCGCGCCGGACGAGCACGACACCGTCGGGGAGGGCGTCGAGAACGGCCGCGAGGCGAGCAGCGCTTCGCGGAAGGGGCAGGACCATGGGGACGATTCCTTTCCGGGCCTTGGAACCGGGCAGGGCGTCAGGGTGCCGGGCGACCGAGACGCCCGAACCTGCTCGGTGATGGGGGTGCGGCCCGCCGCGCGTGGGGTGGGCCACTGCAGACCTAACCATCAGGTGATGGCATCTGTGCCGCGTGAGAAGGCCGGGCAGTGATCTTTAAGGGTTCCTTCAGGTCATGATCAGGCGGGGATGAGGCGGGGATGACGCCCGGTCGAAGGCGCTCCGCCCCCCCTCCGCGGGGAGGCGCACGCGTCGTCCGACTCCGGCTCGCGTCCCCTGGCCGCAGCGCTCCTGACGCGGTGTCGGCCGAACTCAGGTCGATGTGTCATGTCCCGTGTCACACATGGCACATGAGCCACAGGCATGTGCCATACTTCTGCTGCGCGCCAGAGGACATCCGGCACCGCCCGGACACCTCCGCCCTGCCCCGCGTCCCCCGCTTGAGGACAGGGCGTCACCGGCGCGCACTCCGCACGGCGCGGATGTCACGGTCTCCCCCGTCCGGTCGTCCGCGCCGTGCTCCTTCCCGCTCCCCCGCGCCTCTCCTACGACTGCATCGTGGCCGAACGGTGGCGACCGGCCGGCCGGAGGAGTACGTCGGCGGTGCCGATCTCGACCGCGAAGGTCTCCCTGTCGGCCGTCCGGGCCGTGGTCCCGAGCCGAGCCGTGTACAGGGTCTCGGTGTCCCCGGGGCCCGTCGGCGGATGGGTCAGGTTCCAGTCGAAGGCCGGCAGGAAGTCCAGTACTCCCGACCCTCGACCATGTGCCGCTCGCGTCCGAGGAGTGCGGCGGCCGCCGGGTTGGCCCGGACCACGGTTCCGTGGTCGTCGACGATCAGCACCGCGTCGGGAAGGAGGTCCCACACTTCGCGGTGAGGCCGCGGGGCGTGCCCCGTGAGCCGCGACCCCGCCCGGCCCGTGCCGTGGCCCGGCCACCGCCGGTCATGCGCCCTGCGCCTCTGCGTCATGTAAACACGGCCGGAACGGTGTCCCATGTGTTCGTACCTGGGCTTAGGAGTTCTTCAAGGGAGTTGCTCGGTACGCCATCGCACCAAGCCGGACCCGGCTGCGGGGATCCGTGGCGGGAGGCACGCCCGGCAGTCCCATCGCTCTTCAGAGAATGCCGAGACGAGGCTCTATGCATCACGTATTCATCGTACGCACGGAGCGGATGCGCATTTCTTCGGGTGATCGAATTCGAGGTACGGAATCGAATTCCGACCGAGCCGGCCTGTACGTCGCCCCTGGCGCGTCCGCCGGGGGCGACGTCTTCACGGATCGGAAGGATTGATCCCCGCACGGGGGCACGCCTCACATGTCGCTCTGCCGGACACTCGACGTTCGCGCCGTCCCGAGCGCAGCCGACACACTCGCTGCGCGGGCGTGACCGTCTCACCCTCGCGACTCAAGGACTACAACCCGCCGGCGCATGATCGGTGCGGGCTCCCGACGTCGCACGGGTGGCGACGGTCGGGGAGCTCCACACCGCGAGCGGAGAGGGTCCGCCAGCGGTCGCTTCATGGTTCGATTCGGGGACTCTTGTTTACTTCACCATTCCTGCACAGAAATTGGTCACTCGGCCAATAGAGATTGCCCATGCCATGTCGCTACCCAAAGCCGAGTATGTGTGGTCGATGGCTTACAGTGGGCGTCGGCTTACACAGTCGGCTATGCGCCATGCGCCGCCCGGTGCACCCGGATTCCGCCACTTCACCGTGGCGTCCGAGGCGCGACCGCGAGTGCGAAAGGAGCGCGTTCCATCAGCAGACACGACGACGTGTCCCGGCCCCGCGCTCTCACGTCCACGCCGCCCGGCTGAGCCCCGCACGAGGCCGTCCCCCTGCACCACTGAGGCGGGACTCGTCGGGACATCGGGGGACGCAACATGCGTTCGGCATGGGGCGGTCGGTGGGCCCGCCCAGGTGAAAGAGGAAGACGACGGGACGACGCCACGCACGTCGCACCCGATTCGACGGAGAGAGAGTCATGCCGGGAGAAACGGAACTCACGTCCGCGTACAGCAGCAAGGTCGCCGACGACCTCAAGCGCAATGTGGCGGAGCAGGAGCGCGTCCGCTCCGAGGTCGCCCGGCTGACGGCCGAACTCGACGAGTTGATGCACGACCACGGCGTTCTCCTCAATCTCCAGCAGGCCCTCCAGGCGGGTTCTCCCGAGTCCGGCTCGCGGATCCCGCGGCAGAAGGCCGCGAAGGCCGGGAGGAGTTCCGGCGCCGGCAAGACCACACTCGTCGAACTCATCCGCAATCACCTGACCGCGAGCAGTGCTCCCTGTTCCGCGTCCGAGGTGACGACCGTCCTCAGCGAGCAGCACCAGGACCGTCGCATCCAGACCACCGTCGTCCGGACCTCCTTGGAGAACCTCGTCGCCAAGGGGCAGGCACGCCGCACCAAGCGCGGGTCCTCGGTCTTCTACACCGCGACCGATCCGGCGTCGTAGCGGCTCGGTTCCTCCCCCGCCTCTCCCTGCCGTTTCCAGCCGTCCTGACAGGCACCGCAGGGCTTTTCGCGCCGACGAAGCCCCCGGCCGCACTGTCGACACACAGGACATCGTAGGAGACCGTGCGCCCGCGGGGCGTTAACGTCGGCTTTCCGATGCCTTAAAGATCCTTAACCGCGCAGGCGTGCGATCCCGAGCGAGCAGATACGCGAGTCGGCGCCCGGCGGTCTGGTCTCACCCCCGGTCGGTTCGAAAGAATATGCCATGCAGCGCCGCATGTACGACAGCGGCCCCCGGCATCGCCACACATATGTGTGTCACGTACGGTGCCGCCCATGCCGAAAGTGCTCCTCGTCGACGACGACCCGTCCGTTCGCTCCGCCCTCCACCGGGGTCTCTCGGAAGCCTCGTACACCGTGCGGGAGTGCGGGACGGCCCTGGGCGCGCTCCGCGCCGTCCTGAACGAGCCCTTCGACGTGATGGTGCTCGACCTGAGACTGCCCGATCTCGACGGTCTGGAGATGCTCAAGATGCTCCGTACCGTCTCGGCCCTCCCCGTGGTCGTCGTGGCCACTCGCCGGGAAGAGCGGGAAACCGTACGTGTGCTGGGCAGCGGCGCCGACGACTGCCTCGTCGAACCCTTCTCCGTGGAGCACCTCGTCGCCCGGATGACCGCGGTGCTGCGGCGGACGGCGTCCGGCACCGGGAGCCTGCGCCCGGACGTCGCGCAGGTCGGCGGACTCACGGTCGACGCGGCGCGCCGCCTGGCCGTCCTCGACGGCGCTCCCCTGGACCTGACCCGCAAGGAGTTCGACCTCCTGGAGTTCCTGGCCTGGCGCCCAGGCGTCGTGGTGCCCCGGCATGAGCTGTTCCGCCGGGTGTGGCTGCAGGAGCACCGCGGGGAGCGCACGGTGGACGTGCATCTCTCCTGGTTGCGGCGGAAGTTGGGCGAGTCGGCGGTCCAGCCGCGCTATCTGCACACGGTCCGCAACGCGGGCATCAAACTGGAGGCCCCGCAGGCGTCGGTCTGAGGGGCGGCGGGGTAGCAGGGCCTCGGGGTAGCGGGGTGGCGCCGAAGCGTCCAGTGGGATTCCGCCGCCCGTCAGCCTACGAGCGCTTTCGGCTTTCCCTGACTGCGCGGGCGTTCTTCGACGAGCCGGCCCCACACGATCATGCGGTAGGTGCTGGTGAACTCGG
>NZ_JBIBWF010000020.1:0-36123 GCF_043081085.1 Streptomyces sp. NPDC014891
GAGTTCTCAAGGAACGGACGCTTCCTTCGTACTCACCCTTTCGGGCTTTCCTCCGGGCTTTCCCTTCGGTCTTGCGTTTCCGACTCTATCAGATCTTTCCGATCCGATTTCCTCGGTGCTTTCCGGTCCCTTTTGTTTTCACTCCGGGGGCCTTTCGGCGGTTCCGACTTTATCAGAATCATTTCGGCCGACCTAATCGGTGGCTTTTCTTGATTCGGATGAGAATCGGGATGGCTCCGTGGAATTTACTTCCCGACCGGAGCGAGGTGAGACTCTACTTGATCGCTGCCGAACTGTCCAGTTCCAGGCAACCGTTTGAATCTACCTCCCCACGTCCGCCATGTCAATGGCTTTTGTGGGCACCGGAGGACACTAGCAGGTCCGCGGGGCCGGACGCACATCAGGCGGCGGTGGGGAGCCGGGCGCTGCGGTCGGCTTCCTCCAGGTCTCCCTGCTCGCCGGCGCGGGCGGCACGGCCGCCGAGTACGTAGACGTAGGCGAGGAAGAGCAGCTCGGCGGCGACGCCGATGGTGATGCGGGCCCAGGTCGGCAGGCCGGAGGGGGTCACGAAGCCTTCGATGAGGCCGGAGACGAAGAGGACGAGCGCCAGGCCGATGGCCATGCCGACCGCCGCGCGGCCGCGTTCCGCGAGGGCCGCGCGACGGGTGGTGGGGCCGGGGTCGATGACGGTCCAGCCGAGGCGGAGGCCCGTGCCCGCGGCGACGAAGACGGCGGTCAGCTCCAGCAGGCCGTGGGGGAGGATCAGGCCGAGGAAGACGTCGAGGCGACCCGCGGAGGACATCAGGCCGATGCCGACGCCGACGTTCAACATGTTCACGAAGAGGATCCAGAGCACCGGGATGCCCAGGAAGGCGCCCAGGACCAGGCACATCGCCGCGGCCTTGGCGTTGTTCGTCCAGACCTGGGCGGCGAAGGACGCCGCGGGGTTGCTGGAGTAGTACGTCTCGTACTGCCCGCCGGGGCGGGTCATCTCGCGGAGGTCGGCGGGGGCGCCGATCGCGGCCTGGACCTCGGGGTGCGTGCCGATCCACCAGCCGATGAGGACGGCGAGCAGGGTGGAGAGGACCGCGGTGGGGACCCACCAGTGGCGTGAGCGGTAGACGGCCGCGGGGAATCCGGCGGTGAGGAAGCGGGCCGCGTCGCGCCAGGAGGAGCGGCGGGTGCCGGTGACGGTGGCGCGGGCGCGGGCCACGAGCTGGGTGAGCCGCGCCGTGAGCATGGGGTCCGGTGCGCTCGACTGGACGATCGAGAGATGGGTGGCCGCGCGCTGGTAGAGGGACACGAGTTCGTCGGCCTCGGCGCCGGTGAGCCTGCCGCTCTTGCGGAGGAGCTGGTCGAGGCGTTCCCACTCGGCGCGGTGGGCGGTGACGTAGACGTCGAGGTCCATGATCGGCTGCTGCTCCAGGCATCGGCTGCGGAGGGTTCCGTACTGCTGCGGCGCGCTGCCGGTCAGCTTGGCAGACTGGCGTTCGGAGGGGCCGGGAAGGTCGGAGAAGGGTGGGTGCCGTGAGTGACGTGGTGACCGGGGACGCCGTCGTACTGGGGTTGCAGCCGGCGCGGCTTCCGAGCCGGGCGCTGGCGGTGCTCATCGACCTGGCGGTGGTCTGGGCGGTGTACCTGCTGATCACGCTCGGTCTCGCGGTGGCGACCGCGTCGCTCGACGAGGCCGCGGTGATGGCGCTGTCCATCGCCTCCTTCCTGCTGATCCTGGTGGGGGCGCCGATCGCGGTGGAGACGCTGTCCCACGGGCGGTCCCTCGGGAAGCTGGCCTGCGGGCTGCGTGTGGTGCGGGACGACGGGGGGCCGATCCGGTTCCGGCACGCGCTCGTGCGGGGGGCCATGGGGGTCGTGGAGATCCTGATGACGTTCGGGGCCGTCGCCTGTGTCTCGTCCCTGGTGTCGGAGCGGGGGCGGCGGCTCGGGGACGTCTTCGCGGGGACGCTCGTCGTGCGGGAGCGGATCCCCGCGGCGCGAATGCTCGTCGTGCCCCCGCCGCCGCCGTGGCTGGTGGGGCGGTTCGCGGGGCTGGACCTGTCGGCGGTGCCCGAGCCCTTGTGGCTGGAGATACGGCAGTACCTGACGCGGGCGCGTGAACTGGACGCGGTGGTGGGGAGGCAGCTCGCGGAGCGGCTTGCCGACGAGTTGGTGGCCCGGACGGGGACGCCTCCGCCGCCGGGGGTGCCGGCCGCGGCCTACCTGGCGGGTGTGGTGGCCGAGCGGCAGGCGCGGGACGCCCGGCGGGCGTTCGGTTCGAGGGGTCCCGAGGCGACCGGAGCGCCCGGGTCGACCGGGACGGCCTGGATCGCGGGGACGTCGGACGCGGCGGGGACGGCAGGTGCCGTGGGGATGCCGGCCGGGGGTTCTCCCGGGGCGCCGTCGCCGGTGGCGTCGCGGCCCGCCCCGCCGGTCGTCGCGCCGGTCGTCGCGCCTCCTGCGGTCGGCGGCCCCGAGGCGGCCACGCCGGCCACGGGCTTCGCTCCGCCCGCCTGATCGCCGGCCGCCGGACACCGGTCGTCAGACCGCGGTCGTCGGACACCGGTCGTCAGACATCGGTCGTCAGACATCGGTCGTCAGACACCGGTCGTCAGACACCGGTCGTCAGACCTCGGTCGTCAGGGGAAGACCGAGGGCGGGGTCTGCAGGTCCTCCAGTTCGATGCCGGGGGCCGCGAGGACCACGTCGCCGGCGATGTGGACGGTGTGCCGCTCGCCCGTGTCCAGGGCGCTGACCTGGTACTCGTCCACCATCAGGGGGCCGTTGTCAGTGGCGTGCGCTTCACTTCCGATCAGGGCCCAGGACTGGTCGACCGTGAGGGGGGCGAGCACCGGGTCCGTGAGGGCGACGAGCCTGACACGGGTCTCGGGGGACTCGGGGGTGAGACGCAGGAGTCGCGTGAGCGCGACGAGGAACGCCGGGGAGGTGCCGGTGAAGGCGTGGGCGCGCACATTGCCTTCGGTGGCGTGGGTCCCGGCGGGGTCCGTACGGACCCAGGTGACGCCGTCGAGGGCCGCGCCGCGGACCTGCCAGCCGGCGGCGTGGAGTTCCAGGCGGATGGGGCGGCCGAGTTCGTCGACGGCCAGGTCGACGGAGCCGCGGTGGTCGCCCGAGGGGGTGGTGACCTGTGAGACGTAGCGCCAGCCGGAGGGGCCGGGCGCGCAGTGGAAGTGTTCGTCACCGAGGGGGGTGTGATCGTGCGGGTCGTGGAGCGAATAGCGGCCGCGGGGCATGGGGCGGGTCCTCGGGACGGGGGTTTCGGGGTGCGGCCGGCCGGGGTGTAGGGCCCGTGGGGTCCTGATCTCCGCCGGCGCGTGGCCCGGGACGGGGCAGGCCCCCCGGCACGGGGGTGCGGGGGGCCTGCCTGAGTTCCTCCACAGATGTCCGGGACGGCGCCGCGTCAGTGCGCGGGCGCCGCCGGCCGGGGCATCAGTAGCGGTAGTGGTCCGGCTTGAACGGGCCTTCGACCTCGACGCCGATGTAGGCGGCCTGCTCGGGGCGGAGGGTCGTCAGCTTGACGCCGAGGGAGTCGAGGTGGAGGCGGGCGACCTTCTCGTCGAGGTGCTTGGGGAGCACGTACACGTCGGTCGGGTACTCCTGCGGCTTCGTGTAGAGCTCGATCTGGGCCAGGGTCTGGTCCGCGAACGAGTTCGACATGACGAAGGAGGGGTGGCCGGTCGCGTTGCCCAGGTTCAGCAGGCGGCCCTCGGACAGCACGATGAGGACCTTGCCGTCGGGGTACGTCCAGGTGTGGACCTGCGGCTTGACCTCGTCCTTGACGATGCCGGGGGTCTTGGCGAGGCCGGCCATGTCGAGCTCGTTGTCGAAGTGGCCGATGTTGCCGACGATGGCCTGGTGCTTCATCTTGGCCATGTCCGCGGCCATGATGATGTCCTTGTTGCCGGTCGTGGTGATGAAGATGTCGGCCTTGTCGACGACCTCGTCGAGGGTCGTGACCTGGTAGCCGTCCATCGCCGCCTGGAGCGCGCAGATCGGGTCGATCTCCGTGACGATGACGCGGGCGCCCTGGCCGCGGAGGGACTCGGCGCAGCCCTTGCCGACGTCGCCGTAGCCGCAGACGACGGCGGTCTTGCCGCCGATGAGGACGTCGGTGGCGCGGTTGATGCCGTCGATGAGGGAGTGGCGGCAGCCGTACTTGTTGTCGAACTTCGACTTCGTCACGGCGTCGTTCACGTTGATCGCCGGGAAGAGAAGGTCGCCGGCCTGGTGCATCTCGTACAGGCGGTGGACACCGGTGGTGGTCTCCTCGGTGACGCCGCGGATCTCGGACGCCAGCTGGGTCCACTTCTGCGGGTTCTCGCCGAGGGTGCGGTTGAGGAGACGGAGGATGTGGCCGTACTCCTCGCTGTCCGCGGTGGCGGGGTCCGGGGCGGAGCCGGCCTTCTCGAACTCGACGCCCTTGTGGACGAGGAGGGTGGCGTCACCACCGTCGTCGAGGATCATGTTCGGGCCGCCGGTGGGGGTGTTCGGCCAGGTGAGGGCCTGCTCCGTGCACCACCAGTACTCCTCCAGGGTCTCGCCCTTCCAGGCGAAGACCGGGACGCCCTGCGGGTTCTCCGGGGTGCCGTTCGGGCCGACGGCGATGGCCGCGGCGGCGTGGTCCTGGGTGGAGAAGATGTTGCAGGAGGCCCAGCGGACCTCGGCGCCGAGGGCGACCAGGGTCTCGATGAGGACGGCGGTCTGCACGGTCATGTGCAGGGAGCCGGTGACTCGGGCGCCGGCGAGGGGCTGCTGCTCGGCGTACTCGCGGCGGATCGACATCAGGCCGGGCATCTCGTGCTCGGCGAGGGTGATCTCCTTGCGGCCGAAGGCGGCCAGGGAGAGGTCGGCGACCTTGAAGTCCTGGTGGGCGACAGTCGTCATGACTGAGCTGCTCCTCGTGTGTTCGCGCGTGCGAGGGTCGGTTGGGGCGCAGGGCACCACGGAGGCTCTCCGGACACAGGAATGCCCGGGCTTTCCACGGTGCCGTCGTCGGAGGCCCTCTCTCCCTCGGCCGGTCCGTGCGGACCGCCCGACCGCCATCAGCAGCGACGTCTGGCTGGTCACGAATCTACACCGGACGGCGGGGCGGGCCACAGTCCGCGGGGGACGGCCGGGCTTGATCGCGCCCCCGTACATACGCGCGAGACCCCCGGGACCTGGGGGTCACGGGGGCCTCGCGGGGCGGTCATCCGGGGACGTCGGCCGGCCGGCCGACGGGGGCGGGTGGCCGGTTCCGGCGGGTGTCAGCCGTCGGTGTCGTCCGGGGTCTTCGTCAGGTCGGTGCGGGCGGGCGCGGGCTTCCGCTCGTCGTACACGTCGGGCTCCAGGTAGATGACCCGGGCGATCGGGACGGCGGCGCGGATGCGGGCCTCGGCGGCGTTGATGGCGTTCGCGACCTCGGCCGCCGAGTCGTCGTGCTGGACGGCGATCTTGGCGGCGACGAGGAGCTCCTCGGGGCCGAGGTGGAGGGTGCGCATGTGGATGAGGCGGGTGACGGTCTCGCCGTCGACGACCGCGGCCTCGATGCGCTTCACCTCTTCGGTCCCGGCGGACTCGCCGAGCAGCAGGGACTTGGTCTCGGCGGCCAGCACGATCGCGATGAGGATCAGCAGGACGCCGATGCAGAGGGTGCCGATGCCGTCCCAGACGCCGTCGCCGGTGAGCAGGGCCAGGCCGACGCCGCCGAGCGCGAGGATGAGGCCGACGAGCGCGCCGAGGTCCTCCAGGAGCACGACGGGCAGCTCGGGGGCCTTGGCCCGGCGGACGAACTGCGTCCAGGTGAGGCCGCCGCGGATGAGGTTCGACTCCTTGATGGCGGTGCGGAAGGAGAAGGACTCGGCGATGATCGCGAAGACGAGGACGCCGACCGGCCAGTACCAGGCCTCGATCGGGTGCGGGTGCTTGATCTTCTCGTAGCCCTCGTAGATGGCGAACATGCCGCCGACGGAGAAGAGCACGATGGAGACGAGGAAGGCGTAGATGTACCGCTCGCGGCCGTAGCCGAAGGGGTGCTGCGGTGTCGCCTCGCGCTGCGCCTTCTTGCCGCCGAGGAGGAGCAGGCCCTGGTTCCCGGAGTCGGCGAGCGAGTGGACGCTCTCGGCGAGCATCGACGACGAACCGCTGAAGAGGAACGCCACGAACTTGGCTGCGGCGATCGCGAGGTTGGCGGCGAGTGCCGCCACGATCGCCTTGGTTCCGCCTGACGCGCTCATGGGTGTACGTGGTCCCTTCGTCGATGCACCGGCTCTGTCGCCGCGGTTCGGCCGGTCATTGTTGCATCAGGCCACGACGGTGGCGCGGAAGACCGTCCCCGTACCGGTGAGTTCGGTCTTCTCCCCCGCGGGTACGAAGACCGACTCGCCTGCCGCGAGGGTGACTTCGCCCGCCTTCGGCCGTCCGGCGACGGCCAGCAGGATCTGCGGGGTGGGGGTGGTGAGGTCGGTCGGGGCGGCGCCCTCGGGGCGGACGAGGCGGGAGAGGCGGAACTCGTCGATCGGGGTGTCGTAGACCTCTTCGCCGGACGGGGAGGCCTCGGGGCGCAGGACGGCCGGGTCGGCCGGTTCGAAGCGGACCACGCGCAGCAGTTCGGGGACGTCGATGTGCTTGGGGGTGAGTCCGCAGCGCAGCACGTTGTCGGAGTTGGCCATGATCTCGACGCCGAGTCCCGAGAGGTAGGCGTGCGGGACGCCCGCGCCGAGGTAGAGGGCCTCGCCGGGCTGGAGCGTGACGCGGTTGAGGAGCATCGCGGCGATGACGCCCGGGTCGTTCGGGAAGTGGTGGGCGAGGGTGGCGTACGGGGCGTAGTCGCCGCCGAGGCGGTCCGCGGCGGCGGCCGCCTCCGTCACGGTGTGCGCCGTCTCCTCCGGGTCGGCGGTCAGCAGGGCCGTCATGACCTCGCGGAGCGCGGCCTCTTCGGGGTGGGCGTGCAGCAGGTCGACGTACGGCTTGAGCGAGTCGACGCCGAGCCCGGCGATCAGGTCCGCGGTCTCGGCCGGGGCGCGGAATCCGCACAGTCCGTCGAAGGGGGTGAGCGCGCAGATCAGCTCGGGCTTGTGGTTGGCGTCCTTGTAGGTGCGGTGCGGGGCGTCGACGGGGATGCCGGCGGCCTCCTCGGCGGCGTGGCCGGCCCGTGCCTGGGCGAGGTCGGGGTGGGCCTGGAGGGAGAGCGGGGCGCCGGCGGCGAGCACCTTCAGCAGGAACGGCAGCCGCGGTCCGAACGCGGCGACGGAGCGCTCTCCCAGTTCGCCCACCGGATCGGCGTCGATCAGCGCGTTCAGCGGGCCGCGCTCGGTGCGGGAGGGGGCGCCGGGGTGGGCGCCCATCCACAGCTCGGCCTGGGGTTCGCCGGTCGGCGCGACGCCGAGCAGCTCCGGAATGGCCGTCGTGGATCCCCAGGCGTAGGGGCGAACGGTGTTGACGAGGCGGTCCATGGTGCCTGCCAGCTCCTCGGGACGGTGACGGACGGTGAGATGAGGGGTGTCGGGTGACAGGTGACAGGGGGCGGGTGACGGGTGGGTTACGGGGTGGTGGCCCCCGGGGTTCTCTCCCCGGGCGGACTGCGACGGACGGTCCGCGGCGGGCGCTGCGGCGGGTGGTCCGCGGCTGGTGGTCCGCGGCGGGTGGTCTGCCCTCAGCGGCCTGTCGTGGGCGGTCTGCCGTGGGCCGGCCCGGGGTGGTTCGGCCCCCGGGCCGGTCAGAGGGCCGTGCGGCCCGGGGTCGCCAGGCAGAGGTAGACGGCCGCGAAGTCGGTCACCGCGAGGAGTTCCGCCAGGGTCTCCAGGTCGCCGCCCTCCTCCGGTTCCAGCTCGCTGATCGCCGTCTCGTGGCTCAGTGCCAGCTCTCGGGCCGCGTGGGCCGCCGTCAGGCCGTCCGCGGGACGGTCCCGCAGCAGCACCACCCGGGCGCGCAGGGCCTGCGGCTCCTCGACCCGGTCGCGGAAGAAGTCCTCGGGGTCCGCGCCCGCCGCGTAGTCGCCCGCGAGGAGGACGCCGTGGGCGGGGAGGGCCTCCGGGAGCTCGGCGGCGAGCGCCGGGAGCCCGGAGAGCTCGGCGAGCACCGAGGCGAACCTGCGGCCCGCCGGGCCCGCGGCCGCGCCCTCCGTCCAGATCAGCGGCAGGGTGTCCGCGAGCTCGGCGGCCAGCGTCTTCGCCGGGTTGCTGTACGTGGCGATGGCGGGGCCGCAGCGCTCCGCCGTACGGTCCAGCCGGTCGGCGACCTTCTCCAGCGCCTCGGGCGGTGCCTCCAGCAGGCCGACCCGGTCGAGCAGCATGAGCAGCGGGGTGAACAGGGCCCACAGGGTGCCGGGGCTGGCCGCGATGTTCTCGGCGTACTCGTTCGGGGCCTCGTTCGGCGCGACGGCCATCGGCACGAACAGACCGCGTGAGCCGCTGACGGTCTCGGTCAGCGGCGAGCCCTTGGGGGCGACGGCGACGACGGTGATGCCGCGGCGGTAGGCCTGCTCCGCGAGGAGCGCCAGGCCCGGTTCGGAGCCGTCGGTCGTCGGCAGCAGCAGGAGGTCGACGGAGCCGGCCCAGCCGGGCAGCACCCAGCGCAGGGCGCCGGCCGCCGGGGCGACGCCGGTCGGCTGGAGGCGTACGACGGGGGCGGAGGCTCCCGCCAGGGCGCCGATCAGGTCGGCGACGGCCGCGGAGGCCGTGCCGGGTCCGGCCACGAGGACCGCGCGGGGGCGGCCTTCGGGGTGGAGGTCGGCGATGCCGGCCTCCGCGGCGTGCCGGGCCGCGGTCCTGACCCGGGCGCCGGCTTCGGCCGCGCCGCGGAGGAGGCCGCGGCGGTCTGCCAGGGCGAGGTCGTCCGGGGCGTCGAGGAGGGTCTCGTCGAGCATGGGGCGGGTGCCTCCGGTCGCATCGTCGCCGCGGGCCCCTGCGGGGAGGGGGCTTCGGCTGCTGTGTGGTGCGCACCTTCTATGGTGCGGGGCTTGTGTTGGGAGTGCGGGGTCGTACGGGGTGCGGGCGGGGGCCGGGTACCGGGTGCGGCGGGTCGGTCACGGCCTGTCGCGTCCGGGCGGCGGGGCTCGTGCCGTCCGGAGGGACGGAACGGCGGGTCGGGACGTTCCCGTGCGGGGTGCGCTCGCCGCGGGCCCTGCGGGGCGGGTGGGCCGTCCGGATGCGCGGGGGTGCCGAGGGGCGCGACGTGGACGCGGCGGCTTCGGCGGGTGGGCCGGGTCGGCCGCGGGCCGGACTGCTGCCGGCGTCCCCCGTGAGGAGCGGCGCGGATCCGGCGTCGGGCGGAGCGGGGAGCCGGCCCCGTACGGGCCCGTTCCCCGCCCGTGAGCCGGGGGACCGTCCTTCGCCACGCCCCTCTTCCGTGAGCAGGCCGTCAGCCGTCGAGGCGCCGGGGGCGAGCGGTGGAGCGCGCCTGCCCGGTCTCGTGGGGTCGTGCGGACCGGTTCTCGTTCGCCGGGTCCTGATGCGTCCGGTCCCGTTCCGGCGTCCGGGCCCCCGTCGGGGTCCGGGTCCGCGGTCCTGTCCCCGTCGCTCCGTCGTGCGGCCGGTCGTCCGGCCCGTCCCCCGGGATCCCGGCCCCGCCGTTGCTCGCGGACCGGCTTCGCCGGGGCCGGCGCGGCTCCGCGCGTCTCCCCGTGGGCTACGGGCGGCGGGCCTCGTCCGTCAGGAGGACCGGGATGTCGTCGCGGACCGGGTAGGCGAGGCCGCAGTCGGAGCCGGTGCAGATGAGTTCGGGGGTCTCGTCCGCCGTGCGGTCGTTCAGCGGAGCGTGGCACGCGGGGCAGGCCAGGATCTCCAGGAGGCCGGCTTCGAGCGGCATGGGATGTCCCTTCGAACAAGCGGTTTCGGGCCAGGTCAGCCTACCGCCGGGGGACGGGGGTCGGCCCGTTCCCCGGCGGTGGGTGTGCGCGGGTGTCAGTCCGCGGCGCGGACCAGGGCGAGGACCTCGTCGCGGATCCGCTCCATGGTCGCCGTGTCGCGGGCCTCGACGTTGAGGCGGAGCAGCGGCTCGGTGTTGGAGGCGCGCAGGTTGAACCACCAGTCGGCCGCGGTCACCGTGAGGCCGTCCAGGTCGTCGAGGGTGACGCCGCCGCCCTCGTACGCCGCCCGGACCTTGGCGGCGCTGGCCTTCTGGTCGGCCACGGTCGAGTTGATCTCGCCGGAGGAGGCGTAGCGGTCGTACGCGGCCGTCAGGGCGGAGAGGGTACCCTCCTGGCCGCCGAGGGCCGCGAGGACGTGGAGGGCGGCCAGCATGCCGGTGTCGGCGTTCCAGAAGTCCTTGAAGTAGTAGTGCGCCGAGTGCTCGCCGCCGAAGATCGCGCCCGTCTTGGCCATCTCCTCCTTGATGAAGGAGTGACCGACGCGGGTGCGGACCGGCTCGCCGCCCTGCTCGCGGACGACCTCCGGCACCGACCACGAGGTGATCAGGTTGTGGATGATCGTTCCGCCGGGGTGCTTGGCGAGCTCGCGGGCCGCCACCAGGGCGGTGATCGCGGACGGCGGGACCGGCTCGCCACGCTCGTCGACGACGAAGCAGCGGTCGGCGTCGCCGTCGAAGGCGAGCCCGAGGTCGGCGCCCTCGGCCACGACGCGGGCCTGGAGGTCGACGATGTTCTTCGGGTCCAGGGGGTTCGCCTCGTGGTTCGGGAACGTGCCGTCGAGCTCGAAGTACATCGGGACCACGTCCAGCGGCAGGCCCGCGAAGACGGTGGGGACCGTGTGGCCGCCCATGCCGTTGCCCGCGTCCACGACGACCTTGAGGGGGCGGATCGCCGTCAGGTCGACCAGCGACTTGAGGTACTCCGCGTAGTCGTCGAGGGTGTCGCGGTGGGTGATCGTGCCGGGAGTCGCCGCCGCTTCGGGGGCGCCGCTCTCCGACCAGGTCTCCGCCAGCCGCCGGATCTCCGCCAGGCCGGTGTCCTGACCGACCGGGGCCGCTCCGGCGCGGCACATCTTGATGCCGTTGTACTGGGCCGGGTTGTGCGAGGCGGTGAACATCGCGCCGGGCAGGCCGAGGCTGCCGGAGGCGAAGTACAGCTGGTCGGTGGAGCAGAGTCCGATCAGGGTGACGTCGGCGCCGAGGCGGGCCGCGCCGCGCGCGAAGGCGTCCGAGAGGCCGGGCGACGAGGGGCGCATGTCGTGGCCGACGACGATGGCGGCCGCGTCGGTCACCCGGACGAAGGCGGCGCCGAAGAGTTCGGCGAGCGACTCGTCCCACTGGTCGGGTACCACTCCGCGGACGTCGTACGCCTTCACGATCTGCGACAGATCGGCAGTCACGGATCCACCCTCCTGAGTTCTCGGCACGCGTGTGCGGCGCGTGTGCGGAACGCCAAAGCTACCCGGAGTGGGACGGGGGTACGCGGAGGGTGGCCGGTTGTGCTCAGTTGTCGGGGGAGCGCAGCACCCTCAGGTGCCCCCGGCGGCCGACCTCCATGGGGTCGCCGCCGCGGCCTCCGCCGCTCTTGCCGCCGGCCTCGGCCGTGCGCTCCTGGGGGCGGGCGGCCTCGCGCACCGCGTTGGCCAGGGCTTCGAGGTCGTCGCCGCTGGGGCGGGGCGGGGCGGATCCGTCGGTCAGCCGCACGACCTCCCACCCGCGGGGGGCGGTGAGGCGCTCGCTGTGCGGGGCGCACAGGTCGTAGCAGTGGGGCTCGGCGTAGGTGGCGAGCGGGCCGAGGACCGCAGTCGAGTCGGCATAGACGTACGTCAGTGTCGCGACGGCAGGGCGGCCGCACGCAGTGCGCGAACAGCGACGTACAGGGCTCACGACGTTGGACGGTACCGCACTCTTGAGCGGGCCGCGACGACTCTCCCTCAGGTCACTCCCCCGTGTCGCGGTGTGACCTCCGCCACCCCCACCGGTACGGGAGCCGCTCCGACCTGCGCGGGAGGGGCCGCAAGGGGGCGGCGGCAGGACTCGATCCGGACAGTCGAGGGTATGGATCCGGTCAACCACGGCCAGATGGCCGATCGTCCCGAGCCCGCGAAACGGGCGGACCGTCGGCCTGAACGTTCAGGTTGCGACAGGGGGTGGGGCGCCGGGTCCGGAGGGCACGGCAAGGTGGCGAGGATGCGCCACGGTGCTCGGGTGCCGATGAGGGTTACGCTGCGTCAGTGATGGACACTCCTGTGCCTCCGAGCCCCCCGCACCACTCCTCGGAGCCCCCGGCGGAGCCCCGGGTGCGCCGCCGCGACCGGCACGGCCGCGGGATGCGGGGACCGGTCGCCCCTCCCCAGGTGCCGCTCTCCACGAGCCGGGCCGACACCTTCCGCGATCTCGTCCTGGACTCGGTGGAGCGGCTGGAGCGGCGCTGGCCGCAGCTCGCCGACGTCGAGTTCATGGTGATGGAGGTGCCGCCGACGGTGCCGGGCGAGACGGTACCGCTGGGCGGTTCCGCACCCGCCGAGAAGGGCGATCCGGCCCGGGTGGTCGTGTACCGGCGTCCGGTGGAGATCCGCTCGAAGAGCCGGGACGAGCGGGCGCTCCTCGTCCACGAGGTGGTCGTGGAGCAGGTCGCCGAGCTGCTCGGGCTGTCCCCCGAGTCCGTCGACCCCCGGTACGGACAGGACTGACGTGAGGCGGGGCCCCGTGGAGCGGGGCACGACACCCCCTGGTCGAGGACCCCGGGCTAGTCGAGGACCCCGAGGTCCTGGCGGGCCGACGGGACCTCGACCGTGCCGCGGTCGTCGACGAAGCTCTGGACCGTGAACATCGGGGTGCCGTCCCGCGGCACCGCCAGCATTCTCGACGCGTACACCCTGCCGCCCGAGAGCGGTTCGACGGTCAGCGCGTAGGAGCCCTTGAGGCCCTCGGGGACCAGGTCGGTCAGGGCGGTCGTGCTGCCCCCCTTGACCGTGACCGTCCTCGACACCGCCGTCCCGCCGGCGGAGCCGGCCGAGGCCGTGACCTTGACCTTCGCCTCCTCGCCGACGGCGGTCAGGGCGAGCGTCGTCGTCCCCTCGGCCCGGTTGTCGGCGATCGTCGCCCGGCCGGAGATCGCCCCGGTCGCCGGGACGAACGCGACCTCGGTGTCGTCGCCCTTGCCGCGGACCACGCGGAGCGCGGCCACCACCGGGGTCGGCTTCTTCGGGTCGGCGGGGCTGAGCATCAGCGAGCCCACCTCGCCGCGGGTGAGGCCCGGCAGTTCGACGGAGGCCGTCATCCCCGACTTCACGTGCAGGGAGCCCGCGCTCGCCGGGACGATCGTGCCGCTCCGGGTGACCAGCTGGACCTTCAGGTCGGCGTCGTCCTCGCCCGGGACGAAGGCCACCAGGCGTACGGAGGCGGCGTCGGCCGGGATGCCGGGGAGCACCGCGGTGCTCGCCGGGTCGGCGGAGGCGGCGAGCCAGTCGCTGCCGAGCTTCTCGTCGGCGGCGCCGATGGCCGCGCCGACCCGTCCGCTGCGGGTGGTGACGTGGACGGTGACGGACTGCTGCGGGGTCTCGCCCGTGAGGGTGGACAGCAGGACCGGGACGGTGGAGTGGGCGGGGACCGGGATGCCCTCGGTGAACTGGGACTTGAGGACGCCCTCGGGGCCGTACAGCTCGATGTCGGCGACGGCGGCCGTGTCGTCGGGGTTGGTGAGGTGGACGTAGTCCTGGCGCTCCTTGGCGGTGGAGGCCGCGGGGAACCAGAAGTCGGTGTCGGGGGCCCCGCAGCTGAGGCCGAGGAGGCCGCGGGCGCCGCCCGCAGGGACGACGGTGGTCTGCTGCACGGTCCAGCCGGGGGCGAGGGTGCCGGTCGCCGAGCCGGTGAGGGCGGGCACGGCCGGTCCGTCCGCCTCGGCGGTGACGGGCTTGCCGGGGGCTGTGACCGTGGCCGGGGCCTTCGGGGCCTTGTCCTTCTTGCCGCCCTTGGTGGCGCCTCCGGCGGTCGTGGTGCTCGTGGCGGCCCGCAGCAGGGCGGTGGCGGCGGGCTTGCCGGCCGTGCCGGAGCCTCCCGCGGTGCCCTCGGCCGCGTCGTCCGTGCCGCCGGGCGGGGTGTACGAGGTGTAGAGCGTCTCGGCCAGCTCGGAGGTGCTGGGCATCGGGCAGGCGAGGCCGGCGCGCTCGACGGGGAGGCGGGTGGGCGCCGTGGCGCGGGGGGCCGCGGCGCCGTCCGGGGTGGTGAGGGACGCGAAGCCGGTGACGGCGGCGAGCGCCGTGGCGCCCGCGATCAGGGAGAGGGTCGTGCGCTTCACTGGTTGCTGCTCCCGTCGGGACGCTGCTCGGTCTCGTGGCCCTGGGGGTGCCCGTAGCCGTAGGTGTACGGGTCGTACTGCTGCGGGTCGTAGGGCTGCTGCGGCTGCTCGTAGCCCTGCTGCCCGTACTGCCCCTGCTGGGGGTCGTACTGCTGCGGCTGCTGCTCGTAGCCCTGCTCGGGGTACGCCTGCTGGGGGTCGTACTGCTGCGGCTGCTGGTCGTATCCCTGCTGGGGGTACGCGTAGGCCTGCTGCTGGTACGGGTCGGCCGCGTACTCCTGGTAGTAGCCCTGCTCGGCGTACCCCTGGGGCTGGAGGTGCTGCTGCTCCTCGTGGGTTCCGGGCTGCTGCGGCTCGTGGGGCTGGGGGTGGGCGGGGTCGTAGCCGCCGGCGTCCCAGTCCCGGGACTGCTCGTCGCCCGGCAGGCCGGGGGTCGCCGCGGTCTCCGGCGACGGTTCCGGGCCGTTCCCGGGCTCGCCCTCCGCCTCGGCCTCCGCCGCGGCGCGCAGGCGGCGGGCCCGGCGGCCGTCGCCCTCGGTCGCCTGGGCGGGGATGAGGAGCCCCTCCTCGGGGAGGTCGTCGTCGATCTCGCGGCGCCGGCCGGGCAGGGCGAGGACGAGCAGGACGACGGCGAGGCCGACCTGGGCCCAGATCCAGGCGCTGCGGGTGAGCGGCTGGTCGTAGGTGAGGTCGAGGCGGCCGGCCTGGGCGGGGAGTTCGAAGCCCTGGGCCCAGCCGTCGACGGTGGTGCGGGTCAGCTCCTTGCCGTCGAGGGTGGCGGTCCAGCCCTCGTCGGCGCGGTCGGCGAGGCGCAGGACGCGGCCGGCGGGGCCGGCCGGGATCTCGGTGTGGGCCTCGACGGGGCCGGCGGCCACCGGGACCAGGGTCGTGCCGTCGGCGGGCTTCGCCGCCGTGCCGGTCGTCGTCTCCGGGGTCTTGGCGGCGGGCGGGACGATCATGACGCGGGCGATCTCGCGGTCCACGCGCCAGAGGGCGCTGCCGTCGAGCTGGCTGAGGCGGCTGAGGCCGGGGGTGGAGTCGAGGACGCGGCCCATCTGGCGGGGCGCGCCGTCTCGCACCAGGACGTAGCGGATGGCGTAGCCGCTGAGCTGCTCGGTCTGGTCGGCGCCGGAGCCGGCGACGAGGTGGGCGACGACGTCGTCCAGGCGGCGGTCGGGCTCGGCTCCCGCGGTGAGTTCGGCGTCGCCGAGGCGGGCGCCGGAGCCGCGGACCAGGGTGTACGCGACCTCGCCGGGCGAGGTGCCGCCGAGGACCAGGGTGCGGGGCTGGTCGCGGGTGCCGGACTCCTCGGCGACGAAGGCCGGGACCTGGACCGGGTCGCGGCGGGTGAGCGGGCCGTCGGCGCCGGCGATCATCCAGCCGGCCGCGGCGACGGCGGGGCCGACCGCGCAGGCGAGGGCGATGAGGGCGGCGACGGGCTGGCGCCAGCCGAAGCCGTGGGCGGCGACGCGGGTGCGGCCGCCCTCGGCGCCGATCATGCCGGCGGCGATGAGGGCGGCGCCGTAGACGAGGGTGGCGGGTCCGGCCCAGCCGGTGCCGCCCGCGCCGTTGGAGAGGGCGGCGAAGAGGAGGCCGGCGAGGCCGGCGGCCCAGGCGGCGTGGACGGCGAGCCGGCGCTCCTCGCGCAGCAGTCCGGCCAGGCCCGCGAGGACGAGGCCGGCCAGGAGGAGGCCGCCGAAGGTGCCGGGGCCGCCGGGGCTGGTGGCGAGGAGGTCGAGCGCGCCGGCCGTGCCGGTGCGGATGTCGAGTCCGGCCTCGCGGAGGAAGGCGGCCGGGTCGGTGAGCAGGGTCAGCGACCAGGGCGCGAGGACGAGGAGCGGGGTGCCGACGGCGGCCAGGAAGCGCAGTCCGTAGGCGGTGATGTCGGAGCGGCGCACGACGAGCACGCCGAGGCCGAGGAGGACGGCGAGCGGCCACACGACGGGGGTGAACGCGGTCGCGAAGGTCAGCAGGAAGGTGTAGGCCCAGGTGGCGCGCCAGCTGCCCCGGTCAGGGCGGTTGAAGCCGTGGGCGGCGACGGCGGCGCGGGCCATGAGCGGCAGCAGGATCGCGAGGACCGCGGTGCCGAGCCGGCCGGTGGCGAGCGCCCCGGTGGCGGCGGGCAGGAACGCGTACGCGATGGCGCCCCAGGCGCGCAGCAGCCGGGACTCGACGATGCCGCGGGCGGCGAAGTACGCGGTGAGGCCGGCGAGCGGGACCGAGCAGACGAGCAGCAGGGTCAGCGCGGTGGAGGTGGAGCCGAGGAACAGCGCGGAGAGCGCGGCCAGGACGGCGAGGTACGGCGGGGCGGTCTGGGTGCCGCCGGTGCCGAGGGGGTGCCAGCCGTCGGCGTACCGCGCCCAGAGTTCGGAGACGGTGTCGGGGGCGGGCAGCAGGGCGCCGCCGGCCAGCGAGCCGCCGGCGAAGAGGTTGCGGGAGGCGACGAGGGAGATGACGAGCAGCAGGGCGAAGAGGACCGGGCCGGGCTTGCGGGCGATCTTCTTGAGCCGGGCGAACTGCTCGACCTCCAGGTAGTCGGCGTCGTCGCCGCCGGGCCCGGACTCGACGACGCCGTGGCGGGAGCCGCCGGAATCGGCCTCGGAGCCGCCGAAGTCGGCGGTGATCTGCTCGACGGCGGCGCGGACGGTGGCGCCGGGCGGCGGGAACAGCGGGCGGAGTTCGCCCGCCGGGACCGCGGGGTTCTTGCGGCGCTTGCGGGCCGCGAGGATCTTCTCGGGGCGCAGCAGGGTGGCGAGGAGGCCCATGACCTCGTCGACGGCCTGTCCGGGGACCTTGCCGACGAGGTAGGCGAGGGTGCGGAGCAGGGTGCTGACGACGAGTCGGACGAGGACGTACGGGAGGGCGGCGCCACGGGTGTTGGCGAGGAGGGTGTAGACGGCGCCGGCCTTGTCGACGCGGTGCGGGTTGGCGGCGGTGCGGCCGGCGCAGTCGACGGTGCGGCGCTCGCGGGCGGAGGCCTCGGCGTGCCGCAGGACGGCGTCGGGGGCGATGAGGACGCGGTGGCCGGCGGAGTGGGCGCGCCAGCAGAGGTCGACGTCGTCGCGCATGAGGGGCAGGCGCCGGTCGAAGCCGCCGAGTTCCTCGAAGACGTCGCGGCGGACGAGCATGCCGGCGGTGGAGACGGAGAGGACGGAGCGGACCTGGTCGTGCTGGCCCTGGTCCTGTTCGCGGCGGTCGAGGCCGGTCCAGCGGCGGCCGCTGCGGGCGATGGAGACGCCGGTCTCCAGGAGCTGCTTCCGGTCGTACCAGCCGCGCAGTTTGGGGCCGATGACGGCGGCGTCCGCGTCGGAGTCGGCGACGCGCAGGAGTTCGGCGAGGGCGTCGGGCTCGGGGGCGCAGTCGTCGTGGAGCAGCCAGAGCCACTGCACGGGTTCGCCGTGCGGGAGTTCGGGGAGGTCGTACGCCTCGTCGTTCCAGGTCCGGCTGACCGGGTCCCAGCCGCTGGGGCGCTTCAGGTAGGCGAGATCCTCGGGTCCGAGCACGGGCGCGGTGCGGGCGGCCTCCTCGACGGCGGCACCGAAGCCGGTGCGGCGGGCGAGGTGGAGGACGCGGTCGGCGCCGATGGCGTCGGCGAGGAGCTGCGCCGAGTCGTCGGCGCTGCCGGTGTCGGCCGCGACCGCGTTCTGCACGGGGCGTTCCTGGGCGAGCAGCCCGGCGAGGGCGTCCGGCAGCCAGCGGGCGCCGTCGTGGGTGACGAGCACGGCGGTGACGACGTGTCGCGGAAACTCAGGAGTCGAGGACATCGAGCTACGGGCCCTCCGGCCGGGGTCGCCCCGCGGGGGGCGTGGGAAGCGTCTCGGACGGAGGCCCACACTAACGGCTGCACGCGGAGCGGTCCGCCGCCCCGGGGAGGGAGCGGACCGTCGCTCTGCGGACAGAGCGGGAGGAAGGGTCTCGGGGTCCGCGGGCGGGGAGGGCGGCCCGGTCCGGCTCGTCGGGGCGCCTCGCGGGGGCGGGGGCGGCGGGGTGGGCGGCCCTCGTCGGGGCGTCGTCCGCGGGCGGGCGCGGCGGGCCGGATCGCCCCTCCGGGGCGGGCTCGCGGGGGCGGGGGACGCGGGCGGGTGCGCCCCGCCGGGACACGGAACGGTCCGCCGCCTGAGGGGGAAGCACAGGGGGCGGACCGTTCGTGGTGGTGCGGCGTGCGCGGGGCCGTGCGGGCTTCGCCCGGCTCGCGCGGCGGCTCAGACCGCGGCCTTCTTCAGGCGGCGGCGCTCCCGTTCGGAGAGACCGCCCCAGATGCCGAATCGCTCGTCGTTCTGCAGGGCGTATTCGAGGCATTCGGAGCGGACCTCGCAGGCGAGGCAGACTTTCTTGGCTTCTCGGGTCGAGCCGCCCTTCTCGGGGAAGAAGGACTCGGGATCGGTCTGGGCGCACAGCGCGCGCTCCTGCCAGCCGAGTTCTTCGTCCGCGTCCTCGACCAGCAGTTCCTGGAACAACTCGGTCATGTGCGCCCCTCGTCTGTTCTGTGCGTCCCCGTGGTCTTGCCGTTGCGAACCCGGCCGAACGACACGAGTGAAATTACAAGTTCGTGCTTTACGCGAGTCAAGCCGAGATCTGCTATTGGGCCTCGTATTCACTCTGCGGAACCAAGCCTATGCGGAAAGTGTTCAAATCACCAAAAACAAGACACATGCCACCGGCCCGGCTCCACCGTGCGCGGCCCTCACAGGGGAGGACGTCCGAGACTTGGATCTTGTTGCGATCCAGCCATGGAAGCGATCCTGATCACAGTCCGGTCACGGACCGGTCGGGTCCACACGGTCACCGAGCGTGGTCGATCGGGGGGCGCCGCCATGTTTACGGGCACGACTGAAGCGCCATCTGTCCTGGTCCGCGGCTGAACAAACCTTTCTCCCCGCGGAGTAACCGGATGAGGTGAAACATTACCCCCAAATCGGGCATTGAGTTGACAGTCGGGTGTCGTTCCGGCCACCTTTGGTGGCATGCCAGCGACCGCAGCGCACTCCGCGACCCACAGCCGTGGGTTCCGCAGCGCTGTCCAGGCGCGCTGTTGCTGTTGCTGTCCCAGCTGTTGATGCCGTAGAGCTCCAGCTTCTCTCCCCCAGCGTCACCCTGCGTCACTCGCGTCACCTCTTCGTGACCCCCCACCGCTTCTGTTTCTGCTGAGGAACCTCCCCACCCATGAACATGGACAGCGACCTTCAGATCGCCGGCGACATCCTCGAGGTCCCGCACCTCCTCCAGCCCGAGCGCGCCCACCCCGAGACGGTGGCCGACTTCGCCGGGCTCGCGCGCTCGATCGCCGGCGACCGCGCCCAGTGGGCCCCGTACGTCGAGTACGACGCCACGACCCGCTGGTACCACCGGCTGCGCACCGGCCCCGGCTACGAGGTGTGGCTGCTCTCCTGGGTGCCGGGCCAGGGCAGCGGACTGCACGACCACGGGCTGTCCTCCGGCGTGCTGACCGTCCTGGAGGGCGAACTGACGGAGCGTACGGAGCGCGGCACCCGGTCGCTCGCGCCGGGATCGGAACGGGTCTTCGCGCCCGGGTACGGCCACGAGGTCGTCAACGACTCCCTCGAACCGGCCGTCAGCCTGCACGTCTACTTCCCCGGCCTCACCGAGATGCCCATGCACGAGTCGCTCCAGGCGCAGTGCGCCCCGGCCGCGCCCGAGGCCGCGCTCGCCTGACAGACTGCGGGGCATGCGCATTGTGGTTCTGGCCGGCGGCATCGGTGGTGCCCGTTTCCTTCGCGGCCTCAAGCAGGCCGCGCCGGACGCGGAGATCACGGTCGTCGGCAACACCGGTGACGACATCCATCTCTTCGGGCTGAAGGTCTGCCCCGACCTGGACACGGTGATGTACACCCTCGGCGGGGGCATCAACGAGGAGCAGGGCTGGGGACGCACAGACGAGTCCTTCACGGTCAAGGAGGAACTCGCGGCGTACGGCGTCGGACCCGAGTGGTTCGGCCTCGGCGACCGGGACTTCGCGACCCACATCGTCCGTACCCAGATGCTCGGCGCGGGCTACCCGCTGAGCGCCGTCACCGAGGCCCTCTGCGACCGCTGGCAGCCGGGCGTGCGCCTCCTGCCCATGTCCGACGACCGCGTCGAGACGCACGTGGCGATCGAGGTCGACGGCGAGCAGCGCGCGGTGCACTTCCAGGAGTACTGGGTGAAGCTGCGCGCCTCCGTGGACGCGAAGGCGATCGTGCCGGTCGGCGCGGAGGCCGCGAAGCCCGCGCCGGGCGTCCTGGAGGCCCTCGCCGAGGCGGACGTCATCCTCTTCCCGCCGTCCAACCCCGTGGTGAGCGTCGGGACGATCCTGGCCGTGCCCGGGATCCGCGAGGCGATCGTCGCGGCGGGGGCGCCCGTCGTGGGCCTCTCCCCCATCGTCGGCGGCGCCCCGGTGCGCGGGATGGCCGACAAGGTGCTCGCGGCGGTCGGCGTCGAGGCCACCGCGGCCGCGGTCGCCGGGAACTACGGTCCGGAGCTGCTCGACGGCTGGCTCGTCGACACCGTCGACGCGGACGCGGTCGCGGACGTCGAGGCGGCGGGCATCCGCTGCCGGGCGGTGCCGCTGATGATGACCGACGTCGACGCGACGGCCGCCATGGCGCGCGAGGCCCTCGCGCTCGCCGAGGAGCTGCGGTGACCCTGCGGGCGGAGGCGGCCGGAGCCCCCTCCTACCGGGTCTGGGCCCTGCCCGGGCTGCCGGAGGTGGCGGCCGGGGACGACCTGGCCAAGCTGATCGCCTCGGTGTCGCCGGACCTCGCCGACGGGGACGTCCTCCTCGTCACCTCCAAGATCGTGAGCAAGGCGGAGGGGCGGGTGGTCGCCGCCGACGACCGCGAGGAGGCCATCGACGCCGAGACGGTGCGGGTGGTGGCCCGGCGCGGCACCCTGCGGATCGTCGAGAACCGGCAGGGGCTGATCATGGCCGCCGCCGGGGTCGACGCCTCCAACACCCCCGCCGGGACGGTGCTGTTGCTGCCCGAGGACCCCGACGCCTCGGCGCGGCGCATCCGCACCGGACTGCGCGAGGCGCTCGGCGTCGACGTCGGCGTCGTCGTCACGGACACCTTCGGGCGCCCCTGGCGCGGCGGGCTCACCGACGTGGCGATCGGCGCGGCCGGGGTGCGGGTCCTCGACGACCTGCGCGGCGGGACCGACGCCTTCGGCAACCCGCTGAGCGCGACCGTCGTCGCCACCGCGGACGAGCTCGCCGCCGCCGGCGACCTGGTGAAGGGCAAGGCGGCGGGGCTTCCGGTCGCCGTCGTCCGGGGCCTTCCGCACGTGGTCGGCGGGGACGGGGAGCCCGGGGCGCGGGCGCTGGTGCGCGGCGCCGGGGACGACATGTTCCGGCTGGGCACCTCGGAGGCCGTACGGGAGGCGGTGACCCTGCGGCGGACCGTGCGCGAGTTCACCGACGACCCGGTCGACCCGGGCGCGGTGCGGCGGGCGGTCGCCGCGGCCGTGACGGCGCCGGCCCCGCACCACACGACTCCGTGGCGCTTCGTGCTCCTGGAGTCGGCGGAGTCGCGGCTCCGGCTGCTCGACGCGATGCGGGACGCGTGGATCGCGGACCTGCGGCGGGACGGCCGGTCCGAGGAGTCCATCGCGAAGCGGGTCCGGCGCGGGGACGTGCTGCGCAACGCCCCCTACCTGGCGGTGCCCTGCCTCGTCATGGACGGCTCGCACCACTACGGCGACCCGCGCCGGGACGCCGCCGAGCGCGAGATGTTCGTGGTGGCGGCGGGCGCGGGTGTCCAGAACTTCCTGGTGGCGCTGGCCGGTGAGCGGCTGGGCTCGGCGTGGGTGTCCTCGACGATGTTCTGCCGGGACGTCGTACGGGAGGTCCTCGACCTGCCGGCCGACTGGGATCCGCTGGGCGCGGTGGCCGTCGGACGGCCCGCGGAGGCGCCGCGGGAGCGGGCGCCGCGGTCGGCCGCGGATTTCGTCGCGGTCAGGTAGCCGCGAGCCGACCGCCTCGTCGTCGTACGCGGCCGTGTCGCTCCTCAGAGGGCGGTGATGTTCCCCGGCGTCATGCGGGGCGCCCTGCGGGGCGGGACGCGGCCGCTGAGGAGGATGAGGCGGGCCGCGCGGTGCCGCTGGCCCGCGTAGGGGGCCAGGAGGGCGAGCATCGCCTCGTCGTCGGCCGTCCGGTCGCCGGCGAGCGCCCAGCCGACGATGCCGGGGAGGTGCAGGTCGCCGGTGGTGACCTCGTCCGGGGCGCCGTTGCTCCGCTGGACGGTCTCCGCGCTCGTCCACGGGCCGATCCCCGGGACCCGTTCCAGGCGCTCGCGGGCCGCCGGCGGATCCATGAGCACGGCCTCCTCCAGGCGGGCCGCGACGCGGGCGGCGCGGACGATCGTCGCCGAGCGCTTGCCGTCGACGTTCGCGAGGTGCCACTCCCACGACGGGATCTGCGTCCAGGTCCGCGCGTCCGGCATGACGTGCATGCCCTCGGGGGCCGGGCCCGGGGCGGGCTCGCCGAACTTCCGCACCAGGTGGCGCCAGGCCCCGTACGCCTCCGTGGTCGTGACCTTCTGCTCCAGGACCGTCGGGATCAGCGACTCCAGGACCAGACCCGTGCGGGTCAGCCGGAGGCCGGAGCGGCTGCGGTGCGAGGCCAGGACCAGCTTGTGGCGGGGGACGAAGGCGGCGGGGTCGTCCTCGGCGCCCAGCATGGCGGGGGCCCGGTCCAGGAGCCAGGCGGCGCCCGCGCCCCAGGCCTCGGCCGTGGCCGCGCCGTCCCGGACCGCGAACCGGATCGTGCCGGGGCCGTCGGGCGTGCGGCTCGCCCGCCAGACCGAGCCGTCCGGGGTCACGCGGAAGGTGGGGTCGGCGGGGCCGCGGCGGAGCGGGCCGAGGGTGAGGCCGAGGTCCGGCGCGCCGGCCGCCGGGGCACCGCGGGGGACGGGGGTCTCGCCCCCGCGGATCGTGGTGCGGGTGGTGGGGGGTGTGAAGCGGCCGGACATGGTCCCGAGCGTAGCCGGGCGGGGGCCGCGCCCGCCGCCGCTTCCGTGGCGGCGGGCTCCCGCGGAGCGTGGGGGTCGCCCCCGGACTCCGCGGAACGCCCGCCCGCGACGGGGACTACTGGTCCGAGGAGAAGCGGACCGCGCCGGCGGGAAGGGTCGTGTCGCACCAGACGCGGACGCCCTCGCGGAGTTCGTTGTCGGCGCCCACCTGGGCCCCGTCCCCGATCACCGCGCCCGCCAGGACCGTCCGCGCGCCGATGCGGGCGCCCGCGCCGATCAGGGAGTCGGTGATCACCGCGCCCGGTTCGACGACCGCGCCGGCCAGCAGCGTGGAGCCCGCTATGCGCGCGCCCTCGCCGACCACCGCGTCCGCGCCGACCACCGTGCCGCCGGTCAGCTTGGCGTCCGGGGCCACGCGGGCGGACGGGAGGACCAGCCGGTCGCCGCAGCGGCCCGGCACGGCCGGGGAGGGCGCGCGGCCCAGGACCAGGTCGGCGGAGCCGCGGACGAAGGCCTGCGGGGTGCCGAGGTCCAGCCAGTACGTGGAGTCGACCATGCCCTGGAGGTGCGCCCCCGCAGCGAGGAGCTCGGGGAAGGTCTCGCGCTCGACCGAGACGGGCCGGCCGGTGGGGATGGTGTCGATGACCGAGCGGCGGAAGACGTACGCGCCGGCGTTGATCTGGTCGGTGACGATCTCCTCGGGCGTCTGCGGCTTCTCCAGGAAGGCCGTGACGCGGCCGGTGGCGTCCGTGGGGACCAGGCCGAAGGCCCGCGGGTCCTCGACGCGGGTGAGGTGCAGCGAGACGTCCGCGCCGGAGGAGGAGTGGGTGGCGACGAGGGCCTGGATGTCCAGGCCCGTGAGGATGTCGCCGTTGAAGATCAGGACCGGGTCGTCGGGGCCCGAGTGGAGTCGCGAGGCGACGTTGCGTATCGCACCGCCGGTGCCGAGCGGCTCCTCCTCGGTGACGTACTCCAGGGTCAGGCCGAGCGACGAGCCGTCACCGAAGTGCGGCTCGAAGACCTCGGCCAGGTAGGAGGTGGCGAGCACGATGTGCTCGACGCCGGCGGCACGGGCGCGGGCGAGCTGGTGCGTCAGGAAGGGGACGCCGGCCGCCGGAACCATGGGCTTGGGCGTGTTGACCGTGAGGGGTCGCAGCCGTGTTCCCTTGCCACCGACCAGGAGGATCGCTTCTGTCACCTTGTCGTCTCTGCTTCCTGTTCGGGGCCCGTCGGCTCGCCCGTCTCGGTCGTCCGTGCGATATGACCGGTCAGTTTATGCAGACGGTTGCCCCGATGGCCCCATCACGGCCTTCCCTGGTACTTCGCGGAGCTCGTGCGGGCCGTGCCGAGCTTGCCGTAGAGCTTCACTCCGGGGCACTCCGTGGCGAATCCGTCACGGTGTCCGGCGATGGCGTTGAACTTGACGCTCTTGCCCTTCTTGTACAGGTTTCCGCCGCCCGAGACGAGATGGGTCGTGCCCTTGGGGTTCACCCCGTGCAGCCCGAGCTTCCAGGCCGTCAGGCGGGCCACGGCGGTCACCGCGGCGGCCGGCGGGGCGCTCTTGCTGAAGGTGCCGAGCACGGCGATGCCCATGCTGTTGGTGTTGAACCCGAGGGTGTGCGCGCCGAGGACCGGCTTGGCCACTCCCCCGGCCCGGCCTTCGTAGATGTTTCCGCACTTGTCGACGGCGAAGTTGTAGCCGAAGTCTCGCCACCCACTGCTCTGGACGTGGTAGCGGTAGATACTGCGGAGGACGGAGGGGGCCTGCGCGCAGGTGTAGTTGTTGCCGGTGGCGCTGTGGTGCACGAAGGCGGCCTTGATGCTCTTGGTGTAGACGAAGCCCTTCTCGCGGATGCGCTCGTCCGCGCCCCACCCCTTGCGGGTGATGATCTTGGGCTGGGGGCCGATGTACGGCTTCGCGGCGGCCAGCTCGGGCGCCTGGGCGTCGGCGGGGGTCCGGGCGTCGTCCGCGGCGGCCGGCGGGGCCATCGCCTCCTGTCCCCGCGACAGGTACGGGAGCGAGAGCTCCGTCTCCTCCTTGGACAGGGCCGGGATCCAGGTCGCGCCGTACGGGGCGAGCTGGGTGTTCACCGCGCTCGACGCCGCCTCCGCGGCGCTCAGGCGGGCGAGGGACAGCGCGGCCGCCCCCGTGCGGGACCACGCGGCGGCGGTCGCCGTGGCGGACGCGGCTCCGGTGGCCGCCGGGTCCTGCTCCGGGTCCTGCTCCGGGGCGCCGCCCGGGGCCTCGCCGGGGTCGACCAGCTCCAGGCGCAGGCCCTCGGGGAGCGGTTCGTCGCCCCGTACCCGGATCTCCACTCCGTCCGAGTCGCCCACCCACAGCGGCGCCGTGGATCCCTTGAGGGCCGTCCCGTGGCCCTCCGCGGTGTCCGGGTCGGCACCGTGTTCCTCGTTGTGGGTCTCCACGTCCTGCCACTCCGACCAGGCTCCGCCGCCGGAGGCCCGGGTGCGGACCTGCACGACGCCGTGCAGGGGGGCCGCCGGGTCGTCCCACACGACACCGACGAGGGAGAAGGGTCTGACGTCCCGTCGGGTGAGTCCCTGGACGTCGGTGTCGTCCGTCCCGCCGCCCAGCGCCCGGTCGGCGTCGCCCAGCGGCTCCAGGGGGAGCGACTGGGTGGCGCCGGGCAGGTCGGGCGCGGGTGGCTGGGCGGAGACCGTCGGTGGCAGCCCGAGCGCCGAGGGCACCGCGGCCGCCGCGGGTGCGGCAAGGGGAACCGGCAGGGCGAGGACCGTCGCGCAGGTCACGGCGATCGAGGAGGCGAGTGAGGCACGCATGGGCCGATCGTGCGGATCCCCGGGGCGTTCCGCGCGCCGGGAAACCGTCGCGAAACCGACTGTCCGTCAGGCCGACCGGTGGACGGCGTCACCGGTACGGCGGATCCGCGCGCGGCGGCGCGCGTACGCTGTCCGGCGTGAACGCCACCGACCGCACCCCCGCCGACCTGCTGCGATCCGCGCTCGCCGCGGACCCCGCCCGCCCCTTGGTCACCTTCTACGACGACGCCACCGGTGAGCGGGTGGAATTGTCCGTCGCCACCTTCGCCAATTGGGTGGCCAAGACGGCGAACCTGCTCCAGGGCGAACTGTCCGCCGCGCCCGGCGACCGGCTCGCGCTGCTGCTGCCCGCGCACTGGCAGACGGCCGTCTGGCTGCTCGCCTGCTCCTCCGTCGGGGTGGTCGCGGAGGTGGGCGGCGATCCGGCCGACGCGGACCTGGTGGTCGCGGGGCCCGACGCGCTGGACGCGGGGCGCGCCTGCTCGGGCGAGCGGATCGCGCTCTCCCTGGCCCCGCTGGGCCGTCGCTTCCCCGTCGCGCCCGCCGGTTACGCGGACTACGCGGTGGAGGTCCCCGGCCAGGGCGACCGGTTCGCCCCGTTCGTCCCGGTCGACGCGGCCGCGCCCGCGCTCGTCGTCGACGGCCTGGAGCTCGGCGGCGCGCAGCTCGTCGAGCAGGCCCGGGCGGACGCGGAGGCCCTCGGGCTCACGCCCGGCGCCCGGCTGCTCTCCGGGCTCGGCTACGAGGACTGGAAGGGGCTGTCGACGGGCCTGTACGCCCCTCTGGCGGCGGGCGGTTCGGTGGTCCTCTGCCGGAACCTGGACCGGCTGGCGGCCGACGCGCTGGCCCAGCGCGTGGAGAGCGAGCGGGTCACCGTCACCGCGGCCTGAACCACGCCCCGGACCCACGTCCCGAACCGCCCCGAGCGGTCGCCCGACCGCGCACCGCGCCACGCCCCGAGCGCCGGCCGGGCGGGCCGCCGCGGCGAGCCGGGGCGCGGGGCGGCCGGTCGCGTCCGCCGGCCCCGGCCTCCGCCGACCAGGGTGCAGAAGGGCCGCCGGGAGTCCGTTCGGCCTAACGCCGCGCCGAGTCCCCGGGTCCGTACGCCCCGTCCGGTACATGATCGGCCGGGGGGAGTCGACTCCTTCCGCACAACCCTGCGTCGGGTTCGGCCGTCTCCTTGCACGACCGGCGACCGCCCGGCGCGCCTCCGACGCCACGAAGGACGGACTCAGACGTGACGGACCGCGCGGGTACGCCCGCCGAACCGGACCCCCCGGCGACGGAGGGCGCGGCGGCGGAGGGCACGGCTCCCGGGGCCCCCGGGGAGCCGCGGCGCCGACGCCACTGGCTGCGGTGGACGGCGCTCGGCGTCTCGCTCGTGGTGCTGGCCGCGGCCGGGGTCGGCTGGTGGTTCTACCGCAAGCTCGACGGCAACATCACGACGGACACCACCGCCGCCGACGAACTGCGGCGGTACGAGAAGGAACGGCCGCCGGCGGTCGCCTCGGCCGCCCGGAACATCCTGCTCATCGGCTCGGACACCCGGTCGGGCGAGGGGAACCGCAAGTACGGCAAGGACCGGGGGACCCAGCGCTCGGACACCACGATCCTGCTGCACCTGTCGGCGGGGAAGAAGAGCGCGACGGCGGTCTCGGTGCCCCGCGACCTGATGGTGACGATCCCGGGCTGCCGCAAGGCGGACGGGACGCGGACCCGTGAGCAGTTCGCCCAGTTCAACTGGGCGTTCGAGTTCGGCGGGACGGCGTGCACGATCCGTACCGTCGAGAAGCTGACCGGGATCCGGGTGGACCACCACATGGTGATCGACTTCCGGGGCTTCAAGAAGATGGTGGACGCCGTGGACGGCGTCGAGGTCTGTCTCAAGGAGCCGGTGGACGACCCGGACGCGAAGCTGAAGCTGCGCGCGGGGCGCCAGACGCTCCACGGCGAGCAGGCCCTGGGCTTCGTACGGGCCCGCAAGTCGCTCGGCAACGGCAGCGACACCGAGCGCATGGACCGGCAGCAGCAGTTCCTGGGCGCCCTGGTCAGCAAGGTGCAGAGCGACGGGGTGCTGCTGAACCCGACCAGGCTGTACCCGGTCCTGGACGCGGCCACCAAGGCGATCACGACCGACCAGGGGCTCGACTCGCTGCGGGACCTGTACGACCTGGCGCGCTCGATGCGGGCGATCCCGACCGACAGGGTGCAGTTCCTCACGGTCCCGCGCCGCCCCTACACGTACGACGCGAACCGGGACGAACTGGTCCAGCCGGCGGCGAGTCAGCTCTTCCGGCAACTGCGGGAGGACCGGGCCGTCGTGGTGACCCCGGGCGAGGAGAAGAAGGACGGGACGGGCACGGGCGGGACCGGCGCGGACGGCAAGCCGGACGACGCGGACACCCCGGCTCCCACGACGACTCCGACCTTCACGGGGCGCAACGCCGCGGAAGGGGTGTGCTCCTAGCGCGGGGGGTCCGAGGGGGCCGTGGGGACGGCGGGTAAAGGGCGAACCAAGGGGAGGGCCGGGAGGGATGAGGTTTGGGCAAATTGCCCGGTTGTAAGGGGCGTGGAATTTGTCACGCGCGTCGCCCCGCGCTGAACTGGGCGGATAGTGTGGCGCGATCCGGTGCACCCCGACCGCGTGGTCGCACTCACCAAGGATCGAACGACCGAGAGAGCGGCGCCCACTGGGGGAGGCGCCTCGCGTGGCACCGACGGAGGACTCGAGTAACCGTGGATGCGCACAGCCGTGGACGGGCGGACGAGATCGACCCCGCCGACCAGTGGGTGCTCAACCCGCAGACGGGCAACTACGAACTGCGACTGGACGACTCCGCTGGGCAGTCCCCGGCGCAGGCGCCGGCCGGAGCCCGCAGAGCCACCGTTCCCGCCCCCGCCTCGCGCGACACCTCCGCCGACTCCGCCGTCGAGGCGCCCGTGCCCGGCCAGCGCCGCCGGCGGGTCCCCGAGCCGGACGCCGGCCGGGGCCAGGCGTCGCCCGCGAGCCGCCGCAAGCGCAAGCAGGGCGCGTCCCGCAAGAAGAAGGTCCTGCTGTGGACCGGCGGCACGATGGCCTTCGTCCTGGTCGCCGGCGCGACGGGCGCGTACCTGCTCTACAACAAGCTCGACGGCAACATCGACGTCGTCGACCCCGTGGGCTCCGAGAGCAAGGGCTTCCGCAAGGGCGAGGCCTTCAACGTCCTGATCATCGGCACCGACAAGCGGACCGGCGAGGGCAACTCGGGCTACGGCGACACCGACAGCCCCGGCCACGCGGACACCACGATCCTCTTCCACGTCTCCAAGGACCGGACGAACGCCACGGCGCTCTCCATCCCGCGCGACCTGATGACGACGATCCCCGAGTGCCAGTCGCGGCAGCCCGACGGCAAGATCCTCACGATCCCCGGCCAGCAGCAGGCCCGCTTCAATGTCAGCCTCGGCCAGGACGGCCGCGACCCGGGCTGCACCATGCGGACCGTCAAGGAGCTGACGGGCCTGACCGTCGACCACTTCATGATGGTCGACTTCAACGCCGTCAAGGAGCTGACCTCGGCCGTCGGCGGCGTGAAGGTCTGCGTCGAGAAGGCCGTCGACGACCCCAAGTCGCACCTGAAGCTGCCCGCCGGCGAATCGGTCATCGAGGGCGAGAAGGCGCTCGCCTTCGTGCGGACCCGCTCCAGCTTCGGCAACAAGAGCGACCTCGACCGGATCAAGGTCCAGCAGCAGTTCCTCGGTTCGATGATCCGGCAGATGAAGTCCAACGAGACGCTCACCAGCCCGACGAAGCTGTACGACCTCGCCCAGGCGGCGACGGACGCGCTCACCGTCGACAAGGGCATAGGGTCCCTCGGCAAGCTCCAGGACCTGGCCAAGGAGCTCTCCTCGATCGACACGAAGAACATCGCCTTCGCGACGCTGCCCGTCATCGACAACCCGGACGAGCCGAAGCCGATCACCGTGGTGCCGCACCCGACGCAGGCGCCGCAGCTCTTCGCCGCGATGCAGGCCGACACCTCGCTCACCGAGGTGAAGAAGAAGCAGCAGGACGCCAAGAACGCGCAGGCGCAGGCCCAGGCGAAGCTCCTCCAGGGCACGCGGGCCGAGGCCGCCGACGTGCGCGTCGACGTCTTCAACGGCAGTGGCATCACGGGCGCGGCCCAGTCGACCATCAGCTGGCTGCAGAACGAAGAGGGCGTGACCCGCTCCACCAACAAGAGCAACGCCCCCGAGAAGGCGGCGAAGACGACGCTCACCTATGCACCGAACCAGGCCGATCAGGCCCGCAAGCTCGCGGACATGATGGGACTGGCCGCCACGGCGCTCAAGCCGGGCACGCAGGACGCCGGGGAACGCGAGCCCATGACGCTCGTCCTCGGCGCCGACTTCAAGGGCGCGGGGGTGCCCGTCAACGGTCCGGTAAAGGCGCCGGACGTCGAGAAGGTACAAGCTGACAAGCAGGTGTGCGCCAAGTAGTCCGGAAACACCGGCACATGGCGCGCTCCTGACTGACGAGGGGACCTGGGGTGGGACAGAACAGCGTGCGTGGGGAGGGAACGCGTGGACGCGTTCCACGCGCCCGTGAAGCGGGCTGGGACGACGACCTGTACGACGCCGGTGCGGCCACAGGCGCCGGGCCGGACGACGCCTCCGGGGAGGCGGACGCGGAGGCGGCCGCCGACCGGACGACCCGCGCCGAGCGCCGTCGCGGCGCCGGCGGCCGGGGCGAGGGCGGTGCGAGCGGCGGCGGCGCCGACGGCCGGTCGGGCCACCGCCGCGGCGGCTCGCGCCGGCGTGCCAAGAAGGCCGGCAAACGCAAGGCGCTGCGCTGGGTCGCGGTCACCCTGGCGGTCCTGATACTCGGGACGGCCGGCGCCGGATACCTGTACTACGAGCACCTCAACGGCAACATCCGCGGCGGTTCGCGCGCGGGCGGCGACAGCGGCGTCAAGAAGGCCGCGCCCAACGCCCTCGGCGACACACCGCTCAACATCCTCCTGATCGGCTCCGACAGCCGCGCCGACGCCAAGAACGTGGCCCTCGGCGGCGGCAAGAACCTCCGCGACGCCAAGCCGCTCGCGGACGTGCAGATGCTGCTGCACGTGTCCGCCGACCGGCAGAACGCGTCCATCGTCTCCATCCCGCGCGACACCATCGTGCCGATCCCCAAGTGCACCGGCCAGGACGGCTCCACGTACGCGGCGACGACCACCTCCCCCATCAACGAGACGCTGGGACGCGGGGGTCCCGGCTGCACGCTGACGACGTGGGAGAGCCTCACCGGGGTCTACATCGACCACTGGATGATGATCGACTTCGCGGGCGTGGTGGCGATGGCCGACGAGGTCGGCGGCGTCCCCGTCTGCGTGAAGACCGGCGTCTGGGACAAGCCGACCCGGCTGGTGAAGGGCGGCTCGGGCCTCCAGCTGCCCGAGGGCACCCACGAGATCAAGGGCAAGCAGGCCCTCCAGTGGCTCCGCACCCGGCACGCCTTCGGCAACGACCAGGGCCGGGCCAGGGCCCAGCACATGTACCTCAACGGCATGGTCGAGAAGCTCCAGAAGCAGAACGCCTGGAGCGACACCGGCCAGCTGATGGGCCTCGCCGAGACGGCCACCAAGGCGCTCCAGGTCTCCGACGAGCTGAAGTCGGTGAAGCGGCTCTTCGACCTGTCGATGCAGCTCAAGAACGTGAAGATGAACCGCCTCACGACGGCGACGGTCCCGACCACCGAGTGGTCCCAGGACCGGAACAAGCTCCAGATGGTCAAGTCGTCCGCCGACAGGATGTGGGCGATGCTCCGTGACGACATCGCCTTCGACAAGAACGGCAAGCCGGCCTCGGCCAAGCCGAAGCCGGGCGCGTCCGCGAAGCCGACGACGCCCGCCGAGGCCCAGGGCGCCTTCGCCGTCACCGTCGCCAACGGCACGGCGGGCACCGAGGGGACGCCCGTCGAGGGCCGTGCGAAGGCGATCACCGCGGTCCTCACGGACAAGGGCTTCACGCAGGCCGGCGCGTCCAAGGAGCCGCGGCCCCGCGAGGACACCGCCGTCCTCTACCCGAAGGACGGCGGCGACCAGGCCAAGGCCAACGCCGTGTCCGTGGCGAAGGCCCTCGGGCTGCCGGACTCCAAGGCCCGCGCCGACGCCGGGGTGGAGGGCGTCACGCTGGTCGTCGGGGCGGACTGGCGCGAGGGCGACGCGTACAAGAAGCCGGCGGCGGAGGCGGGCGACCTGCCCGAGGGCGCCGACGACAAGGCGACCTGCATGGACATCTACTCGGTCTACAAGTGGGACGGGAAGAGCTGACCCCTCCCCGCGCACGCCCGGCGGCCGGGTCCCTCACGGGGCCCGGCCGTCGGCCGTCGGGGCGGCGGCCCCCGTCCCGGAACCCCGCCCGACGGAGACGCGAGGACGGCGGATCCGCCGCTCGCGTTACCGCGAACGGGGGACAGCGGGCGTGCCGCACGGGTGGTGCTGCCTTGCGCTGATCGTATGGGCCTACCGTGCTCACGGTTCCCTTTGTCACACCCGCGGAGGTGTCCGTCCGTGCCCACACCGCCCCGCACGCCCCGTCCCCGGCCCGCCGCCCGATCGGCGCCGGTCCGTCGGAGGCGGAGGCGCCCCCGGTGGGGGATGCGGATGGCGACGGCGCTCTCCGTGACCGTGCTCGCGGCGGGCGGGATCGGGCACGCCCTGGTGACCGGCCTCGACACGGGCATCACCCGGGTCGACCCCTTCAAGGACATGAAGAACCGGCCGCAGGCGGGCCACGGCATGAACGTCCTGGTCGTCGGCACCGACGGACGGGACCGGATCACCCCCGAGGAGAAGGCGAAGTACCGGCTCGGCGGCGCGCCCTGCCACTGCACCGACACGGTGATGCTGGTCCACATCTCGGAGGACCGGGAGCGGGCGAGCGTGGTGAGCCTGCCCCGGGACTCGTACGCCGAGATGCCCGAGCACACCGATCTCACCAGCGGGAAGAAGCACCACGCGCATCCGGTGAAGCTGAACGCGGCGTACGCGGAGGGCGGGCCCTCGCTGACCGTGCGGACCGTGGAGTCGATGACCGGGGTCAAGATCGACCACTACCTGGAGGTCGACTTCACCAGCTTCATGCGGACGGTGGACGCGGTCGGCGGGGTGCAGATCTGCACGGCCCGGCCGGTCAAGGACGCCTACTCCGGGCTCGACCTGCCCGCCGGCACCCATGAGCTGGACGGCGGGCAGGCCCTCCAGTACGTGCGCTCCCGGCACATCGACGGGGCCGCGGACATCGGCCGGATGCAGCGGCAGCAGCGCTTCCTCGCGGCGCTGGTCGAGCGGATCACGAGCGGCGGGGTGCTGTTCAACCCGGTGCGGTTCCGGGAGGTCGCCACGACGATGCTGAGCTCCGTCCGGGCCGACCAGGACTTCGGCACGGACCAGCTGCTCGCCCTCTCCAAGGCGATGCGGGGCTTCACGCCGGCGTCGTCGGAGTTCGTGTCCGTGCCGATCGGGGACATGAGCTTCCCGGTGAAGGGCATCGGGTCGACGGTGAAGTGGGACGCGGCCAAGGCCCGGAAGCTGTTCGCGGCGCTGCGGGAGGACCGGCCCCTGGCGGCGCCCTCCCAGGGCGCGGCGTCCTCGGCCAAGGCGCCGCGGAGCGTGGTCGTGGACGTGGCCCCGCGGACCGTGCGGGTGCAGGTCTACAACGGGACCCGCACGGACGGGCTCGGCCGGAAGGTCGACGACGCGCTCCGCGGGACCGGCTTCGACACCACCCGGACGCCGATGACCGGGACCGGGAAGGAGCGGGCGCGGACCCTGGTGGAGTACGACCCGCGCTGGGACCGCTCGGCGAAGAGCCTGGCGGCGGCCCTGCCGGGCGCGGAGCTGCGGCCGGTGCCCGGGCGGGGCGGCACGCTGCGGGTGACGGTGGGCGCCGACTACAAGGGCGTGACCGCGGTCCACGGCGAGGAGACGGTGCGCAACGGGCCCTTCGAGGCCGTGACCGGGGACAAGGTGGTCTGCCCCTGAACCGGCCGGCCGGGCGCCCGGCCGGCGCGGCGCGGCGCGGCCGGCGGCCCCGCACGGGCAGGCCGGTCCCGCGGGCGCTCAGTCCTCGTAGCCCTCGGCGATCCGGCGCTCGCGGAGCTCCTTGATCGCCTGGCGGCGGGCCAGCCGGTGGGTGCGGCGGATCTGGGCCTCCTGGTTGCGGCGCTTGTCACGCTCCGTCTCCGGGACGACCTGGGGGACCGGCCGGGGCTTGCCGTCCGCGTCGACGGCGGCGAAGACCAGGTACGCGGAGCCGACCTGCGTGGCGGGCGTGGACTCGTTCCAGCGCTCGGCCAGGACCCGCACGCCGACCTCCATCGACGACCGGCCCGTCCAGTTCACCTGGGCCTTCACGTGCAGCAGGTCGCCGACCCGGACCGGCTCCAGGAAGACCATCTCGTCCATGGAGGCGGTGACCGCCGGGCCGCCCGAGTGCCGGCCCGCGACGGCGCCGGCCGCGTCGTCCACCAGTTTCATGATCACGCCGCCGTGCACCGTACCGAGGAGGTTGGTGTCGTGGCTGGTCATGATGTGGCTGAGGGTGGTGCGGGAGGCGGAGGTGGGCTTACCCGGGATATCGCCCTGATCTGTCATGCCCTCCACCATATGCCGGGTCCCCCGGCCGTCGCCGTTCGGTCCGCTTTGCATCAGCTTGGCAACAGCACCGGCCCGAACTTCCACCCGCCCTGTCGCGCGGAAAGGCATCCCCGGCACACTGGTCCGCATGAATGACTGGCCCGAAGACGGCGGCTACGGCCGTGGCAGCGCGAACCCCCAGCCCGAGGGGCCTCGCCGGATGAGCCATGTGCAGCGTCCGCAGGTTCCGCAGCAGCCGCCTCGGCACGACCAGGGCTACAACCCGAACTTCACCCAGGCCCAGGGCTCGGGATACGACTCCGGTTACAGCTCGGGCCAGGTCTACGGCGGTCCGCAGGGCCGCGGCCCGCAGGGCGGCGGGCGCGGCACCGTGCCGCCGCAGTACACGCCGGGCCCCGGCTCCGGCGGTCCCGGCCGGCCCGCCCCGGACTGGCGCAAGCGCATCAAGGTCGGCTCGATCGTCCTGGTGGTCGCCGTCGCGGCCTGGGGCATCGGCACCTACGCCTGGGCCAGCTCGCAGATGCGGAACGAGGTCGACCTCTCCAAGGTCATCGAGCGTCCGTCCGAGGGCGACTGCACGACGTACCTGATCGTCGGCTCGGACAGCCGCGAGGGCATGTCCGCCGAGGAGAAGAAGAAGCTCCACACCGGCTCCGCCGAGGGCAAGCGGACCGACTCGATGATGATCCTCGCGGCCTGCTCCAGCGGGAACACGATGGTCTCGCTCCCCCGTGACTCCTGGGTGACGATCCCGAACTTCGTCGGCTCCGAGTCGGGCAAGTCGTACCCGGCGCGCGGCGGCTCCAAGCTGAACGCCGCGTACGCGATGGACGGCCCCGAGCTGCTCGTCCGCACCGTCGAGTTCAACACCGGGCTGCGCATCGACCACTACGCGGAGATCGGCTTCGCCGGCTTCGCGAACATCGTCGACGCCCTCGGCGGCGTCGAGCTGAACATCGAGAAGGGCTTCAAGGACAAGAAGTCCGGCGCCGACTTCCAGGCCGGTACCCAGACTCTCAACGGCGAGCAGGCCCTGGCCTTCGTCCGGACCCGGTACGCCTTCGCCGAGTCGGACCTGCAGCGGACGAAGAACCAGCAGAAGTTCCTGTCCGCCCTGGCCAACCAGGCGGCGACGCCGGGCACCATCATCAACCCGTTCGCGCTGTACCCGACGCTGGGCGCCGGTCTGGACACGCTGATCGTGGACAAGGACATGTCCCTGTACGACCTCGGGAAGATGTTCTTCGCCATGAAGGGCGTCAACAGCGGTGACGGCAAGTCGATGAACATGCCGATCTCGGGCAGCGCGCCGCAGGGCTCCCTCAAGTGGGACATGCCGAAGGTCAAGCAGCTGGTGCAGCAGATCCAGAACGACGAGAAGGTCACGGTCGAGTCGGGCCGCTGACCCGCCGGACGTGCGGCAGGGGGCGCTCCCGCCCGGTGGCGGGGGCGCCCTTCGCCGTGCCTACGGGAGGTTGCGGGCCATGACGATGCGCTGGACCTGGTTGGTGCCCTCGTAGATCTGGGTGATCTTGGCGTCGCGCATCATCCGCTCGACGGG
>NZ_JBIBWF010000021.1:0-32604 GCF_043081085.1 Streptomyces sp. NPDC014891
AGCGGCTCGATCCGGTCCCACATCGCATCAGTGATCACTAATCGGACAGACACATCCGATCAACTGATCAACTGATCAAAGAGACACGCTCTAGGCCCGGTCCGGCGCGGCGCCCCCGGAGGCACCGCGCCGGTTCGCCCCCGGGGGGCGGCGGCGGACGGTTCAGAGCGCCTGCTCCCGCGCCACCCAGTGGCAGGCCGCCTCCTGTTCGCCCCCGCCGCCCAGCACCGGCAGGCCCTCGCCGCGACAGCGGTCCGCGACCGCAGCCGCCGCTCCCGAGGCCAGGACCTGGCAGCGGGCGTGGAAACGGCAGCCGGACGGGATCCGCGACGGGTCCGGCGGCTCACCGGTCAGCACCACCGGCGCGCCCCCTGACTCCGGAAGCACCGACAACAGGGCCTGGGTGTACGGGTGTCGGGGCCGGGTCAGGACGGACTCCACCGTGCCGGTCTCCACGACCCGCCCGAGGTACATCACCGCCACCCGGTCCGCGATGTTCCACGCGAGACCCAGGTCGTGCGTCACCACCAGCGCGGACAGGCCGAGTTCGTCCCGCAGACGCAGCAGCAGGGCCAGGATCTCGCCCCGTACGGAGGCGTCCAGGGAGGCCACCGGCTCGTCGGCGACGATGAGTTCGGGCTCCAGAACCAGCGCGCCGGCGATGACGACGCGCTGCCGCTGTCCGCCGGACAGCTCGTGCGGGTAGCGCAGGAAGAAGCGCTCCGGAGGGCGCAGCCCGGCCCGTGCGAGGGCCTCCGCGACCGCCGCCCGCTCGTCGCCCGGGTGGCCGTGGATCCGCAGCCCCTCCGCCACCGCGTCGTACACGGTGTGCCGGGGGTTCAGCGAACCGCTCGGGTCCTGGAGGACCAGCTGGGCCCGCCTCCGGTAGGCCTTGAGGGCCGCGGAGCCGTACCCGAGCGGCTTCCCGTCGAAGGAGATCGTCCCGGAGGTGGGCCGGACCAGGCCGAGGAGCGAGCGGGCCAGGGTCGTCTTGCCGCAGCCGGACTCCCCGACGAGGGCCACGATCTCGCCCGCCCCGATGTCCAGGTCCACCCCGTCGACCGCCCGGGCGGGCGGCGCTCCCCGCCGCCCGGGGAAGGTGACGTGCAGTCCCCGCGCCGACAGCAGCGCCGCCGCCTTCTCGGTGCGCTCGGCCGTCTCCGTACTCATGACGCGCTCCCCACGTGGACGCAGGCGGCGCGGTGGTCCGCGGCCGCCTCCCGTAGCTCCAGGTCGATCTCCCTGCACGCGTCGACCGCCACCGGGCAGCGCGGACGGAAGGAGCAGCCGCCCGGCAGGTCCGCCGGGTCCGGCGGGTCGCCCGGCAGTCCGCGCGGCGCACGCCGGGACGCCGGGTCGCCGATCCGCGGGAAGGCCGAGGACAGGGCCCGGCCGTAGGGGTGCCGGGCGGCCTCGTACACGTCCCGTGCCGGCCCCTCCTCGACGACCCGGCCCGCGTACATCACGGCGAGCCGGTCGCAGGTGTCGGCGAGGACCGCGAGGTCGTGGCTGATCATCAGGAGGCTGATGGACTGCTCGGCGACGAGCCGCTCGATCAGCCGCAGGATCTGGGCCTGGATCATCACGTCCAGCGCGGTCGTCGGCTCGTCCGCGACGATCAGCTGCGGATCGCAGGCCAGCGCCATCGCGATCATCACGCGCTGCCGCTGGCCGCCGGACAGCTCGTGCGGATGGGCGGCGGCCCGCGCGGCGGGCAGCCCGACGTGTTCGAGCAGCTCGCCGACCTTCCGGCGGGCGGCCGCCGGGGTCGCCCGGCCGTGCACCAGCAGCGGTTCGGCGATCTGGTCCCCGATCCGGTGCACGGCGTTCAGCGAGTGCATCGCGCCCTGGAAGACGATGGACGCGCCCGCCCAGCGCACGGCCCGGAGACGGCCCCACTTCATGGCGAGGACGTCCTCGCCGTCGAGCAGGACCTCGCCCTCGATCCGGGCCGAGGCCGGCAGCAGCCGCAGCAGCGCCAGCGCCAGGGTGGACTTTCCGCAGCCGGACTCGCCGGCCACCCCCAGCTTCCGGCCGGCCTCCAGGGTCAGGTCGACCCCGCGGACCGCGGGGACGGCGTCCGCCCCCGTCCCGTACGTCACCCGCAGGCCGCGGACCTCCAGGAGGCTCGGCGTGTTCATCGACCCACCCCCAGCTTAGGGTTGAGTACGGACTCGACGGCCCGGCCGCACAGCGTGAACGCCAGCGCGACCAGGGCGATGGCGAGGCCGGGCGGTGCCAGGTACCACCAGTGTCCGGAGGAGACGGCGCCGGCCTCGCGGGCGTCCTGGAGCATGCCGCCCCAGGAGACGACGGTCGGGTCGCCGAGTCCGAGGAAGGCGAGGGTCGCCTCGGTGAGGATGGCGGTCGAGATGCCCAGCGTGGTCTGGGCGAGCACCAGCGGCATCACGTTCGGCAGCACGTGCCTGCTCATGACGTGCCCGTGGCCGCCGCCGAGGGCGGTCGCCCGCTCGATGTAGGGCCGGGACTCGACGGCGATCGTCTGGGCGCGCACGAGGCGGGCCGTGGTCGGCCAGGAGGTCACCCCGATGGCGAGGACGACCGTCCACATCGACCGGGACATGACGGTGGCGAGCACGATCGCGAGGACCAGGGTCGGCATCACCAGGAACCAGTCGGTGACCCGCATGACCACGGTCGAGAACCAGCCGCCGTAGTGCCCGGCGATGATTCCCACCAGGGTGCCGATGGCGACCGAGAGCGCGGCCGCGAGCAACCCGACGAGCAGCGAGATCCGCGCCCCCCAGACCAGCAGCCCGAGCAGGGAGCGGCCGAACTGGTCGGTGCCCAGCGGGAACCGGGCGCTCGGCGACTCCAGGGCGGTGCCCGGGGCCTGGGTCACGGACTGCACGTCGGCGCCGACGGTCAGCGGGGCGGTCAGCGCGAGGAGGGCGATGAGGGCGAGGCCGGCGAGGCCGTACAGCCCGGCGCGGTGGCCGCGGTAGGACTTCCAGAAGCGGGCGGCCGAGCTCCGGCGGCGTTGCCGTCGCAGCGAGGCCGCCGACGGCGGTACCGACTCGGTAGAGGTCATCGGCCCACCCTGGGGTCGAGCAGCGGATACAGCAGGTCGGCGATCAGGTTCATCAGGATCATCGCTCCGGCGAAGACCACGAACAGTCCTTGGACGAGGGGGAGGTCGGGCACGCTCAGCGCCTGGTAGAACAGCCCGCCGAGCCCCGGCCAGGAGAACACCGTCTCCACCAGGATCGAACCGGCCGCCACGTGCCCCAGGTTGATGAAGACCATGGTCACGGTCGGCAGGAGCGCGTTCGGCACGGCGTGCCGGCGCCGCACGTCGTCGTCGCGCAGCCCCTTCGCCCGCGCCGTCGTCAGGTAGTCCCCGCCCATCTCGTCGAGGAGCGAGGAGCGCATCACGAGGAGCGTCTGCGCGTAGCCGACGGCCACCAGGGTGACGACGGGAAGCACGAGGTGGTGGGCGACGTCGAGGACGTACGCGAAGCCGGTCTCGCCGGTGCCCGACTCCATGCCCCCGGTCGGGAAGAGCCCCGGGACCGGTCCGATGCCGACCGAGAACACGATGATGAGCAGCAGCCCGAGCCAGAAGGAGGGCACCGACCAGAGGGTCAGCGCGATGCCGGTGTTCAGCCGGTCGCCGAGCCCGCCGTGGCGCCAGGCCGAGCGGGTGCCGAGCCAGAGCCCGAGCGCCGAGTAGATCACCACGGCGACGCCGGTGAGCAGCAGCGTCGCGGGCAGCTTCTCGGCGATGAGGTCGCCGACCGGGGCGCGGAACTGGAAGGAGGTGCCGAGGTCGCCGCTCAGCGCCTTGGTGCAGTAGTCGGCGAACTGCTGCCATAGCGGCAGGTCGAGACCGAACTGTCGTCGCAGCGTGGCGAGTTGCTCGGCCGAGGTGGGCACGCCGTGCGTCATCGCCTTCACCGGGTCGCCGGGGATGATCCGGAACAGGAAGAAGCTGGTGACGAGGACGGCGAAGAGGGAGACGAGCGCGCCGCCCAGCTTCCCCGCCGCGTGGCGGAGATAGCCGAGGGAGGCACCGGTGCGGGGTGCGCCGTCCGTGGCGCGGGCCTCTTCGGCCCGCACCACGTCGGCGGGGGTGCTCGCGGTCGTCACGGACTACTCGCGGTCGTCGGCGGTGGTGCGACGGCGGCGGGCGGTCCAGACGCCCACGGCGACGAGGACGAGCGCGACGGGCCCGAGGACCAGCCAGAGGGTCGTCGAGGAGCCGGAGCCCTCGCCGTCGGACGCGGAGGCCGCGGGGACGGCCGACCACCAGCTCCAGTAGCCGTCCTGGCCCCAGAGGTTCCCGGCGGCCTCGGGCATGGTCGTGATGGACGCGATCTGGTCCGTGCGGTACGCCTCCAGGGCGTTCGGGTAGGCCATGATGTTCATGTACCCCGTGTCGTACAGCCGGGACTGCATCCGCTTCACCAGATCCGCCCGCTTGGCGGTGTCGTACTCGACCGCCTGCTGCGCGTAGAGGCCGTCGAACTCCTTGTCGCAGATGAAGTTGTCGGTGGCCCCGGAGTCCTTGGGCGTCGCGGGGAGCGTGCCGCAGGTGTGGATGGACAGGACGTAGTCCGGGTCGGGGTTGACCGACCAGCCGTCGAAGGCGAGGTCGTAGTCCCCCTTGACCCACGGGTCGGAGACGCTGTCCAGGCACTCGACCTTCAGGCCGATGCCCAGCTCGCCCCACCACTCCTGGAGGTACTTGCCGACGGCCTTGTCGTTCGGGTCGGTGGCGTGGCAGAGGATCCGGAAGTCGAGGGGCTTGCCGTCCTTGCCGACCCGCCTGCCGTCGGCGTTCTTCCGGTATCCGGCCGCGACCAGGACCTTGTCCGCCTCGGCGGGGTCGTAGGCGCGCCTCTGGCCGTCGCCCGGCTGCCAGAAGTACGAGCCGAAACGGGGCGGGATGTAGCCCTGGCCCTCGACGGCGTGCCCCTGGAAGACCTTGTCGACGAGAGTGGCGCGGTCGACCGCGAGGAAGAGGGCCTTGCGGACCGCCGGGTCGAGCAGCGCCTTGTGGCCGTTGCCGAAGGTGCCGCCGTCGCGGGCGCGCGCTCCGGGGTTGGTGGCGATGGCGTAGAAGCGGCGGCCGGGGGCGTCGTTGACCTTGACGTCCTGCTGGGTCTTCAGGGCCGCGGCCTGGGCGGGGGTCAGGTTCGGGACGAAGGACACCTCGCCCTTTTGGAGGGCGGCGACGGCGGCGTCCCCGTCCTTGTAGTACTTGAAGACCAGCTCGTCGAACTTGGGGGCGCCCCGCCAGAAGTCCTTGTTCGGCTTGAGCTTGATGTACTGGTCGACTTTGTAGTCCGTGATGACGAACGGCCCGTTGCCCACGATGGGGAACTGCTTGTCGTTGTTGAACGTGGAGAAGTCGCCGACCTTCTCCCAGACGTGCTTGGGCACGATCGGCACGTCGAGTGCGGTCATCGTGGCCTGCGGCTTCTTGAGCCGGATGACGAGGGTCTTCGGGTCGGGCGCGGTGACCTGCGCGAAGTTGGCCGTGAAGCTCCCGTTGGCGGTGGCCGCGTTCGGGTCGGTCATCATCTTGTTGAAGGTCCAGGCCGCGTCCTCGGCGGTGGCCGGCTTCCCGTCGGACCACTTCGAGTTCTCGCGGATCGTGTACGTCCACGTCAGCTTGTCCGCCGAGGGGGTCCACGCGGTCGCCAGGCCCGGGACCGTACGGGCGTCCTTGGCGTCGTAGTTGGTGAGGTACTCGTAGGCCAGCCGGTGGATGCTGGTCGAGGTGAGCTTCTGGGCGAGGAACGGGCTCAGCGAGTCGATGCTCTGCGAGACCGCGACGGTGAGCGTGTTCCCCGCGGCCTTGTCGTCCTCCGCGGATGCGGTACCGGGAACGGCCACGAGGGAGACGGCGGTGACACCGGAGGCGAGCAGCACGCGGAGTGCTCTGTGCGTGGGGGAGTGACGGGGCGGAACCTTCGTGACCATGACCATGGGACGTGACCTCGCGTCGGGGGATCTGTCGTGGATCTTGGGCTGACGGTGAGTGAAGCGAAGGTTTATCAGCGGTGGTCTGCCGTCGTCAACGATCCCTCAAACCCCTTGTGGGCTGCGGGAATGCCAAGAGGCCCCGTACCGGGGAACCGGTACGGGGCCTCATTGGTCTACTCCTGTGACGCCTTACTGCTGAGGGGCTGGCGGAGCCTGCGGAGGCTGCTCCTGCGACCAGTGGGGCGGCGGGACCTGCCCCTGTGCCTGGTCACCGGGCCGACCCTGACCGTGCGGCTGCCCGTGCCCCTGATCCTGCGGATCGGCCTGCGGAGGCAGCGGTGCGCCCGGCTGCGGCTGCTGCCATCCCTGCGGCATGCCCGGGGCGCCGCCCGGCGCGCCGTAGGGCTGTCCGGGGGCCGGCGGTGCTCCGTACGGCTGACCCGGCGCGGGCTGTCCCGGCAGCGGCTGTCCGGGCATCGGCTGTCCGGGGACGTACTGGCCCGGCATCGGCTGGGCCCCGTACGGCTGTCCGGGTGCGGGCGGCGCTCCGTACGGCTGCCCGGGAGCCGGCTGCTGCCCGTACGGCTGCTGCGGCGGGTACGGCTGACCGGGCGGCTGCTGTCCGGGCAACGGCTGCCCCGGAGCCGGCTGGGCGCCGTACGGCTGCCCCGGAGCGGGCTGTCCCGGCTGTCCGGGCGCGAACTGCCCCGGCACCGGCTGCCCCGGCATCGGCTGTCCGGGCATCGGCGGGGCCATGTGGGGCGGCACCGCGCCCTGGGCGTCGCCGGTCCACAGCCCCTGCGCCTGCTGCGCCCGTGCGAAGTCCTCCGCGACCATCGCCGAGAGGTGGAAGTACGCCTCGCGGGTCTTCGGCCGCATCATGTCCAGGTCCACCTCGGCGCCGGCCGACAGGTGCTCGTCGAAGGGCACGACCACGACACCGCGGCAGCGGGTCTGGAAGTGCTGCACGATGTCCTCGACCTTGATCATCTTGCCGGTCTCGCGGACCCCGGAGATGACCGTGATCGAGCGCTGCACCAGGTCCGCGTAGCCGTGCGCGGAGAGCCAGTCCAGCGTCGTCGACGCGCTGGACGCGCCGTCCACGGAGGGCGTGGAGATGATGATGAGCTGGTCGGCGAGGTCGAGCACCCCGCGCATCGCGCTGTACAGCAGGCCGGTGCCCGAGTCGGTGAGGATGATCGGGTACTGCTTGCCCAGGACGTCGATGGCCCGCCGGTAGTCCTCGTCGTTGAACGTCGTCGAGACGGCCGGGTCCACGTCGTTGGCGAGGATCTCCAGACCGGACGGCGCCTGCGAGGTGAACCGGCGGATGTCCATGTACGAGTGCAGGTACGGGATCGCCTGCACCAGGTCGCGGATGGTCGCGCCGGTCTCGCGCCGCACCCGGCGGCCCAGGGTGCCGGCGTCCGGGTTGGCGTCGATCGCCAGGATCTTGTCCTGCCGCTCGGTCGCCAGCGTGGCGCCCAGCGCGGTGGTCGTCGTGGTCTTGCCGACGCCGCCCTTGAGCGAGATGACCGCGATCCGGTAGCAGGAGAGGACGGGGGTCCGGATCAGCTCCAGCTTGCGCTGCCGCTCCGCCTCCTCCTTCTTGCCGCCGAGCTTGAAGCGGGCGGCGGCGCCCCCGGGCGTCCGGCTGGACTTGGGCTTCTGCTTGTTGTTCCGCAGGAGGCGGTCGGAGGAGAGCTCGACGGCCGCGTTGTAGCCGAGCGGGGCGCCCGGCACGGACCGCTCCCGCTGGTCGTGCGTCACGGGGGAGGGCCACGCGGCCCCGGTCCGCGGGTCGACCGGCTGCCCGCCCTGCGGCGGCTGCGGAGCCGCGGCCTGCGGGGGCGCGGCGGCGGGGTGCGGGTAGCCGTAGCCGCCCTGGGCCTGCGGCGGCACGCCACCGGGGACACCCGGCTGCCCCCCGGGGCCCTGCGGGTAGCCGTAGCCGGCCTGCTCCGGCGGCGTCCCGGGGTGCGGGAAGCCGTAGCCGCCCTGCGGCGCCGGGGACTGGGGCTGCGGGGCCGCGGCACCCTGCGGGTAGCCGTGACCGCCCGGAGCCGGCGGCTGCTCCTGCGGTGCGGCCTGCGGGGCGTGCGGCGGCTGCGGTGCCTGCGGGTAGCCGTAGGCGCCGGGAGCCTGGGGCTGCGGCTGGGCCTGCGGGGGCACGGCGCCGGGGGCGCCGGGCGCGGGCGGCGGCGGCCAGGCGGCCGCGGGCGGCAGCGGTGCGGCCTGGGGCTGCGGCTGCCCACCCGGGGCCGGCTGCGCGGGCCACTGCTGGGCGGGGCCGGGGGCGGCCGGCTGGAACGAGGGCGGCAGCGGCGGCAGTCCGGCGCCGGCCTGCGGCCCCGCCGGCGGCAGCGGCTGCCCGGGCGCGGGCGCCGGGGCGGCCCCGGGGAGGGGGCCGGGAGCCGCGTCGGGCGCGTAGCCCGGCGGGACGGCGTCGGCCGGCGGGTACGGGACGGGGGCGATCGGCTCCGTCAGCGCCTCGGGAGCGGCCGTCTCGGGAGCGCTCGCGACGGCGTCGGGCAGGGCCGCCTCCGGCTCGCGAACGGTCGTGTCGGCGGCGGATTCCGCGGGGGCTGCGTCGGCCACCGGCGCGGAGTCCGGGGTGGACTCCTCCGTGGAGGACGCGGCGGGCTCCGGCTCGGTGTCCTCGTTCGGCGCGGAGGCGGAGGCGGAAGCGGAGGGGGAGGGGGGAGCGGAGGCGGGGGCGGCAGCGTCGGCGCCGCCGTCGTCCGCGACCCCGTCGTGGGCCTCCGGTGCCTCAGGGGTCTCCGGGGCCTCGGTCGTTCCGGCGGTCTCGGGAGCCGCGGGGGCCGCGGGGGCTTCCGTCGCCGCCCCGGAGAGCTCCGCTGCCCGCGGGGCCTCGGCGGAGAGGGCGCCCTCCCGGCGGGGCTCGGCGTCGGCGGTCGCCGCGTCGGCGGTCCCCGCCGGGGTGCCGCCGTCGGCCGGGGTGTCGATCCCGGTGGTCCGGGCCGCCGCCGGCTCCTCCGAGCCGCCGCCGTGCGTCGCCGCCGCGGGCGTGGGGTCGGGCGTCGCCGAAGCGGCCCCGGCCGTCCGCTCGGCGATCTCGCGCTGGAGCGCCGCGGGGGAGAAGCGCATGGTCGAGCCGCTCTCGACGTCCCCGCCTCCGAAGGGTGCCGTGGGCGCGGGCGCCGGAGTGCCGGGCAGCGGACCGGGCGGCGGGAAGCCGCCGGGCGCCGAGGCGTCGGCGGTCGGGGCGGCCGGGGGCGTCGCGACCGGCGGAGCGGTGAAGGCGGACGGGGCCACCGGGGGCGGGGCCACCGGAGGGGTCACCACGGGGGGAACGGCGGCCGGGGGCACGGCCGCGGGAGGCGTCGCGGCCTGCGGAGCCCCGAAGGGCGGCTGGTGGCCGGCGGTCGGCTGGTGACCGGCCGGAGGCTGGTGTCCGGAGGGGGGCTGGTGTCCGGCGGTCGGCTGATGGCCGGCGGCCGGGGGCATGCCCGCCGCGGGGGCACCGGCCGCGGGCGTGCCGGGTGCGGGCGTGCCACCGGCGGGCGTGCCCGCCGCGGGAGCCCCCGCGTTCCAGCTCGGCTCGAAGCCGCTGCCCGCCGGGAGGCCGGGCACCGGAACCGGGACGCCGCTCGGCGGCGGGGGAGTGGCACCGCCGGCCCCCGCACCGCCCGACGCGTTCTGCGTGTACCAGGCCGGCGGGGTGTAGTCGATGGTGAACTCACCCGTCATCTCGGCGGGATCCGCGTCGGACTGATCGTCGGCGGGCGGACTCCAACCCCCGCGGATCTCGTCGCGATCGCCGTTCACTTTGCCTCCTGGTGTGGTCGAGCACCCTTGTGCCGTGGTGGGCGGGGCTCTTCCACCCTAATCGGCGCGGGCAACCCCCGGGCAGGCCCGACGAACCCACCGCGCACGTCCCCATGGCCCGTTCCGGTCACCAAGTGACCCGGCCGCGCCGAAGAGTGAGAACCCCGACCGTTCAAATCGATGCAAAAACGGACGTACTTGAACGTCTTCCGGCCGTTCGGTCCCGCTCAGTCCATTCTGCGCGCGGCGCCCAACAATCCGGTCTCGGCGTCGGTCCCCTGCGTCATGACGAACTGGCGGTCGCCCGGCGTGCACCAGAGCGTCACCCCGTCGGCGAGCGTGGAGAGCGCCTCGTACTCGTGGCGCGGCAGGCCCATGATGCGGCCGATCTGCGTGGCCTCGTCGGGCGAGACCCGCTGCACGCCGACCAGCGAGGACTTCTCCAGGAGCCGCGGCGCGACCGGGCTCAGATAGGGCAGCAGCGTGACCACCGACTGCCAGGGCGCCGACACCACGCGGCCGCGCGGCGGCCGCATGCCGCAGTCGCGGACGACGACCACGGGACTGCCCGCGGACGCACCCTGCGGCGGCACGCGCCCCACGTCGTGCAGCGCGATGCACGGCTGACCGCCGCCGGCGGCCTGCGCGAGCGCCGTCCAGGCCTGCGCACGGCCGGTCTCGACCGCCACCCGGGCACCCGTCGCGGCCGCCCGGAGGGCCAGCACCTGAGCGGTCCACAGACCGCCGATGAGCGTGATGTCGTACGGGACGGGCCGGTTGATGCCGAGCACGGCGGGCCGGTTCTCGGCGTCGACGCCGATCACCATGCCGTCGTCGCCGACCGGCAGGGCCAGCGCCTCCAGTTGGTCGAGGGGGACGGAATGCCGGTCGCGGCGCGGTCCGACCAGACCGAAGCCGAAGCGGGGCTTGGCGCCCCGGCCCGCCCGCGCGGACCCGCGGGACGCCGCCCGGCCCGAGCCCTGGCGCGCCGGGCCGCCGTAGGAAGAAGAGGAGGAGGCAGCGGCGTGGGACATCAGCGCGCACCCCCCAGCGGAAGCGTCGCGAGGATGCCCGGCACCTGTTCGCGGTCGAGCCGCACGAGCCCCGTCCTCACCCCGCGCGCCGCGCGCTCCAGTTCGTGGCGCGCCGCCACCAGTTCCTCGTCGCTGCGCCCGGTGATGCGGACGTGTCCGGTCACCGTCACCTCCTGCCGGTCCCCGCCGCTCAGCGTCAGACTGAACGTCGTCGCGAGGGCGGGCAGCGAGGTCAGCAGGGCCACCAGCTGGGGCATTGAGGCCCCCGGGCCGCCCTGGCCGCCGAGCTGCGGCCAGCGCCCCACCCAGTACGTCGTGTGCCGCCGGTCGTCCACCCGCCAGGTCCGCGCGGTCTCCTGGGTCCGGCGGCCCTGCGTCTGCCCGCGGCCCGCCTGCGCTATCGCCATCGGGCTGGCGCAGGTCGAGGTGGCCAGCGCCGAGACGAGCTCCTGCTCCGTCAGCACGCTCGCCGCGAACCCGGCACCCGCGAGCCTGCTCGCCAGCTGGTCCGCCGCCCGCACCACACACTTCTGCGCGCCCTTGAGGCCGCCGCCGCGCGCGGCGACCGCCTCCGGGCAGAGCTCGGGGTCGAGCTTGAGCGCGATCCAGGTGATCCGTACGGCGGGCGAACCCGTCTGCGCCTGGAGCGGGCCGTAGTTGCGGGCCGCCATCGACTGGGCCGGCAGGTGCGGCGCGGGGGCGGGCTGCGTGTGCTGCACGATCTGCGCCGACTCCAGGCGGATGCCGTCCACGCTCAGTACGTCCCGGACCAGCCCGACCGGCAGCGGCGCGGCCGCCCGGTCCGGGCGCAGCGCCGTTCCCTCCGACTCCACCCGCAGGACCGCGGTCAGGAAGGTGCCGTCGCCGACCATGCCGACCGGGCGCCGGTCGCGGTCGCTGTACCCGTAGGTACGCAGCGCCGGGTCGCACTCGACGACCGGGGCGATCCCCGGCTCGGTGCCCTCGGGCACGGTGAAGGACGAGGCCCGGCGGGTCCGCGTCCGCAGCGCGAGGAACGTTCCGAGCCACTCGGGCAGCGAGCGGCGGTGCCGGCGGACGACCGCCATCACCACGAGCACGACGGCGACGACGCCCGCGGGCACCATCAGCATCGGCTCGACGACCCAGGCGACGAGCATCAGCGCGGCCGCCACCTCGATCAGTACGAGCTGTTGCAATTGGAACGAACCGAAGTGTCCCGGGCGTGCCTGGAGCTTCGGTGAGACCGAGGACACCGGCCCCGTGGACGGGGGTTCGGAGGCGGTGGCCGCGGCGGGCCGCGTCCGCGTCGCGGAAACCATGATGGAGAATCCCCCTCAATTCATCCCGATCACCCTGGCCCGCCAGGGCTTTGGCGGCCGGATCACCCTACCCGCCCCACGAACCCCACGGGACAGCAGGCATAGTAGGGGGCCGGTCCGACGGCCGGGGCCCGGGTGTCACCTCCCCGGCTCCCGCGCGAAGATCGCGCCTGACGAGAATGGGGACTCATGGCATCGCGGCGGGACGAGCTCAACGCGTACACCTTTGCGAAGAAGCGCACGGTGGCGGCATTCCTCCAACCCTCGCCCTCGGGCACGGAGGAGGGGGCGCCCAAGCCGCTGCGCGCGATCCTTCCGGGGCTGATCGTCGCCGCGCTCGTGGTGGCCGGGTTCGGAGCCTGGGGCATGTTCAAGCCGAACGCCCCCAAGGGCTGGGACACCCCCAAGACCCGGGTCATCGTCGGCAAGCAGTCGACGACCCGGTACGTGGTCCTGGAGACGGGCACCGGCAAGGACAAGAAGACCCTGCTCCACCCGGTCCTCAACCTGGCCTCCGCACGCCTCCTCCTCGACCCCGACCAGTTCCAGGTCGTCCAGGTCGCCGACGAGTTCCTCGACCGGGGCAAGCTGCCGCGCGGCCCCATCATCGGCATCCCGTACGCCCCCGACCGGCTGCCCAGCGCGGACGAGGCGGGCAAGGCGAAGCGCTGGGCCGTCTGCGAACAGCCCGGCGGCGGCGCCGGCGCCAGCGTCCAGAAGGCGACCTTCCTCTTCGCCGAGCGGGAGGCGAAGCTCACCGAGGGCGCCGACCGGCTCGTCGACGGCGAGGTCCTGTACGTGAAGGGGCAGACGGGCGCCGCCCAGTTCCTCGTTGACCACACCGGCACCAAGTACCCGGTGAAGGCCGAGTCCACCGGACTGCTCACCGCGCTCGTCGGCCTCGGCAAGGAGCCGCAGCCGGTCACCGACGACTGGCTCGCCACCCTCAAGACCGGCGACGAGATCGACTTCCCGCGCATCGACAGCGGCGAGGTCGGCCGCCCCACCGAGATCCCCGGGGCCACCCTGACCGAGACCGAGAGCCGGATCGGCAACGTCCTCCTCGCCCCCACCGGCTCCGGCCCCCAGCACTACGTCGTCCTCCCCGGCAAGGTGCAGCCGGTCACGCCGTTCACGGCCTGGCTGCTCATCAACGCCCCGCAGACCCGGTCGCTCGACATGGACGGCAAGGCCACCCCCGCCGACGCCTCCTCCTTCGTCCCCGACCCCACCGTCTTCCACGGCGAGGCGAACTGGCCCGAGCTGAAGTCCAAGCAGGTCAACGCCGTCTCCGGCCCCGGCGCCCGGGACACCGTGTGCAGCGTCCTCACCGGCGTCGACGACAAGGGCCGGACGACCCTCAGCACCTGGGCCGGCCCCCAGTACCCCGCGGACATCACCGCGGGCGGCAGCAGCACGTACGTCACCCCCGGCACCGGCCTGCTGTACACCCAGATCCAGGGCCGGCAGAAGGCGCCGGACGGCTCGCTGTTCCTGGTCACCGACACGGGACTGCGCTACGCGGTGCAGGCCAACGGAGACAGCGACTCCGCCCGTTCCGAGATCGGGGCCGGGGACAAGGAGAAGCCGACCGACGGCCGCCCGGAACCGAGCGACGCCCAGAAGCATCTCGGCTACGAGAAGGTCGTGCCGGCCCTGGTCCCGATCGAATGGTCCGAGTTCCTGTCCAAGGGCCCCCGGCTCGACTCCAACAGCGCGGCCCAGCCGCAGGGTTCCTAGGGGGGTGGCACCGGTGACGACCTCCCGTACGCCCTCCCGCGCCGGGTCCCACACGACCCCCCGTACGCCCTCCCGCGCCCGGTCCCGCACAGTCCCCCGGACGCCCTCCCGCACGGCCGTGCTCCTCGCGGCCGGCACCCTGACCGCGCTCCTCGCGGCCCCGGGCGCGGCCTCGGCCGCCCCGGACCACCGCGAAGGACCCGGGGCCGGCCCCGTCCTCGACGGCAGCGGCGAGTGCACCTTCCCCATGAAGAAGCAGATCGCCGACACCCCCTGGCCGCTCCAGCGGGTCCTCCTCGACGAGCTGTGGCAGGACACCAAGGGCAAGGGCGTCAGGGTCGCGGTCATCGACACCGGCGTCGACGACGTCAACCCGCAGCTGCGGACCGCGGTCGACGCCAAGGCGGGCAAGGACTACCTCAAGCCCGACAAGAAGAACCCCGGCCTCGGCGACGAGCAGCGCGGCAAGACCGACGGCACCGTCGACCAGGTCGGACACGGCACCAAGGTGGCCGGCATCATCGCCGCCCGCCCCCGGGCGGGCACCGGATTCGTCGGGCTCGCCCCCGAGGCGACGATCATCCCGATCCGGCAGAACGACGAGAAGAACAGCGGCAAGGCCGACAGCATGGCGCAGGCCGTCACCTGGGCCGTCGCCAAGGGCGCCGACGTCATCAACATCTCGCAGGACACCACCTCGCGCCTCGGCCCCGAGACGGACCTGGCCAAGGCGGTCGCCGAGGCCGTCAGGAAGGACGTCGTCGTCGTCGCCTCCGCCGGCAACGACGGCATGGACGGCAAGGCCAAGCTGACCTACCCGGCCGCCTTCCCCGGCGTCCTCGCCGTCGCCTCCTCCGACCGGAACAACGAGCGCGCCGCGTTCTCCCAGGCGGGCCCCATGGTGGGCATCGCCGCCCCCGGCGTCGACATCGTCTCCACGGTCCCCGGCGGCGGCCAGTGCGTCGACAACGGCACCAGCTTCTCCGCTCCGTACGTGGCCGGCGTCGCCGCCCTGCTCCGCGCCGAGCACCAGGACTGGAGCGCGGCCCAGATCATCGCCCGGATCCAGCAGACCGCCGTGCGCTCGGTCAACGGGCGCGACAACTACGTGGGGTGGGGTGTGATCGACCCGGTGCGCGCCCTCGCGGACGCCCCCACGGCGCCGCCGACGGAGCCCACGCCCGACCCGCGCCCGCCCAAGCCGCCGGCCCCCGAGCCGGCGCGTCTGGCGCTGTCGGAGACGCCCCAGGAGCGCTCCGAACGGCTCGCCACCTACACGTTGGGGATCGGTGTCGTCCTGGTGGCCGTGGTCGCCGGGACCGCCATCGTGATCCGCGACAGCCGCCGCGGAAGGGGGGTCCGTTGACCGGCGTATCGGTCAAGTATCCCGACCCTCCTTTGCAGTTGGAACTGCCGCCGTCAATGGCTAAAGTGACCGCGGGGCGCACGGCAGTGCGATCCCATCACGGGGGCGGCATCAGAAGATTCCCGTCCGCATCACGACCGGATGGCCCGACGGCCCCGCCGTCGACGCCACCGAAGGAAGAAGGGGCAAGATGTCGAAAGACCTGAACGTAACCAGTGCCGAACAAGTCAAGCTCGCCGGCCGGATCCAGGACTTCTCCGACGAGCTCCAGTCCCGCATCACCTCCCTCAACAGTGTGGTGGACCGCGTCCAGGCGGGCTGGCAGGGTGCTGCGAGCAAGGAGTACGACCGGGTCCAGAACGACCTGAACCAGCGCCTGCGCAGCATGCGCCAGGAGCTCGCGAACCTCGAAGAGATGATGCGCATGAGCGCCGACGGGTTCTCTCGCGAGGAGGAGGACCGCCTGCGGTCCTTCCGTTCGATGGACACCGGCGGCGGTTCCGGCGGCAACTCGAGCGCCATCCTCGGCGTCTGAGTCACTCGACCAGTCCACCGGGCCACTTCTCACTCCAGGAGTCAACACCATGACCACTGCGGTCAATTACGACACCGTGACGCAGGCGGCGGCCGACACCCGTCTGACCTCCACCACCCTCACCCAGAAGCTCGACGACCTCATGGCCGAGGTCAACCGTGTCGCCGGCAACTGGGAAGGCGAGGCGAAGATCGCGTACCGCGAGACCCAGGACCGCCTGACCCGCGACATGGCCGGCATGAACCAGGACCTGGCGCGCATCGCCCAGCTCCTCGACGAGTCGGTCGTCGGCTACCAGGACACCGACCGCGGCAACGCCGCCCGGTTCCGCATGATGTGAGACCAGGCACGCACGCGTGAGGGGGTGGCCCGTCGTACGGGCCACCCCCTCACGCGTGTCCGCGGCTCAGCGCAGGTCGAACTCGCCGTCCCTGGCCCCGAGGACGAACGCGTCCCACTCGGCCTTCGTGTACCGCAGCACCGTGCCCTTGTCGAGCGACGAACGCATCGCCACCGCCCCCTCGGGCAGCCGGGCGATCTCCACCCGCTCCTCGTCCGGGCTCGTCCCGGGAGCGCCCTCCCACACGACGCCCGAGATGTCGAGCGCGTACAGCTCGTCCTTCTGGCGCTGCTTCTCGGCGGCCGCGGCGGCGCCGTCGGCGCCGGTCGTGCTCGTGTCTGCGTCGGTCATCGGCGCGTTCCCTTCGCGGTGGTACGGCGGTCCCACCCACAGTAGTGGGACCGCCGCACCCGGACGGCGGGAATCCACCCGCCGGTCCGGCCCGCTCCGTCAGTGCTGCTCGGGCAGCCAGCCGAGCTGCACCAGCGGCGCACCCCGCTTGCGCGACACGAACGTGCCCCGGCCCGGAGGCATCGGCCGCGCGCGGACACCGCCCAGGATGTCGCCCTCCTGCGGGTCGCCGGAGAGGACGACGCCCTGCGCGCCCAGCTCCTTCACGCGCTGCATGAACGGCTCGTACATCGCCCGGGAGGCACCGCCGGCGCTGCGCGCCACGATGAACCGGATGCCGACGTCCCGCGCGAACGGCAGGTTCTCCACCAGGACCGCCAGCGGGTTCCCCGAGTTGGTGGCCACCAGCTCGAAGTCGTCCACCAGGACGAACAGCTGCGGACCCGTCCACCAGCTGCGGTCCCGCAGTTGCTGCGGGGTGATGTCGGGCTTGGGCGCCCGCTTCGTCATCACCGTGTTGATCGCGTCCATGTGCATCTGCATGGCGGAGGCCATCGGCGCGTACTCGAGGAGGTGCGAGGGCGCGACCGCCTCCAGCATCGTCCGCCGGTAGTCGCCGACCACGATCCGCGCCTGCTCCGGCGTGTACCGCTCGCACAGCTGCTTGGCGATGAGCCGGAGCAGCGCCGTCTTGCCGGACTCGCTCTCGCCGAACACCAGGAAGAACGGGTCCGACTCGAAGTCGACGAACACCGGCTCCAGGTTCGTCTCGTCGATGCCGATCGCGATGCCGTGCTGCGGGTACTCGAAGCCCTTGGGCAGCCGCTCCGCCGGCAGCTTGCGCGGCAGCAGCCGCACCTCCGGCGCCGGGGCCCCGGCCCACGAGGCCTGCACGGACCGGACGAACGCCGCCGTGCCGTCCGACAGGTCGGCCGCCGAGCTCGATCCGTCGATCCGCGGCAGCGCGCCCATGAAGTGCAGCTTCTCCGGCACCTGGCCGCGGCCCGGCACACCGGCCGGCACGTTCGCCGCGACCTTGCGGTCGAACTCGGAGTCCATCACGTCACCGAGCCGCAGTTCGAGCCGGCCCAGCATCTGGTCCTTGAGCGCCGCCCGCACCTCCATGTAACGGGAGGCGGTGATCACCACGTGGATGCCGTAACCGAGACCCCGCGCCGCGATGTCGGAGACGATCGGCTCCAGCGTGTCGTAGTCGTTGCGGAAACCGCCCCAGCCGTCCACGACCAGGAAGACGTCGCCCCAGGCCTCGCCGGGCAGTTCGCCCGCGGCCCGCTTGCGCCGGTAGGTCGCGATCGAGTCGATCGCGTGCGAGCGGAAGAACTCCTCGCGCCGGTTCAGCACGCCCATGACCTCGGCGACCGTACGCCGCACCCGCTCCGGGTCCAGCCGGGACGCCACCCCGCCGACGTGCGGAAGGTCGGCGAGCGACACCAGGCCGCCGCCACCGAAGTCCAGGCAGTAGAACTGCACCTCCGCCGGCGTGTGGGTCAGCGCGAACGACGAGACGAGCGTCCGCATCATCGTCGACTTGCCGGACTGCGGACCGCCGACCACCATCATGTGGCCCGCCGCACCCGAGAAGTCCCGGTACAGCACCTCGCGCCGCTGCTCGAAGGGCTTGTCGATGAGGCCGAGCGGCACCGTGAGCCCGCCCTGGCGCGTGTACTCGGTCGCCGTCAGCCCCCGGTCCGCGGTCTGCGCGAGACCCGGCAGCAGCTGGTCCAGCGACGGCGCCTGGTCGAGCGGCGGCAGCCACACCTGGTGCGCGGGCACCCCCTGGCCCTCCAGCCGGCGCACGATCACGTCGAGGACCGTGTCCGCGAGCGCGTCGTCCTCCTCCGCCCGCCGCTCCGTGAGGTACGCCGGGTCCGGCGCCGCGTACACCACCGGCACGGGCGCGGCCGTGAACAGCGCGGGACGCCGCTCCACCGGCATGTGCCCGACCTCCAGGCGCGGCCCGCCCGTCCGGTACGTGCCCGAGACGTACGCCGCCTTGAAGCGGGTCATCTCGTCCGTGCCGAACTTCAGATAGCCCGAGCCCGGCACCGACGGCAGGTGGTAGGCGTCCGGCACGCCGATCGCCGTCCGCGACTCCGCCGCGGAGAAGGTCCGCAGACCGATCCGGTACGAGAGGTACGTGTCCAGGCCGCGCAGCTTGCCCTCCTCCAGACGCTGCGAGGCGAGCAGCAGGTGCACACCCAGGGAGCGGCCGATCCGGCCGATCTGGATGAACATGTCGATGAAGTCCGGCTTGGCGGTGAGGAGTTCGGAGAACTCGTCGATCACGAGGACCAGCGAGGCCAGCGGCTCCAGCGGGGCGCCGGCCGCGCGCGCCTTCTCGTAGTCGTGGATGTTCGCGTAGTTGCCCGCGGACCGGAGCAGCTCCTGGCGCCGCTGCAGTTCACCGCGGATCGCGTCGCCCATGCGGTCGACGAGCGTCAGGTCGTCGGACAGGTTGGTGATGACCGCCGCCACGTGCGGCATCTGCGACATGCCCGCGAAGGTCGCGCCGCCCTTGAAGTCCGCGAGGACGAAGTTCAGCGTCTCCGAGGAGTGCGTCACCGCGAGACCCAGCACCAGCGTCCGCAGCAGCTCCGACTTGCCGGAACCCGTGGCGCCCACGCACAGGCCGTGCGGGCCCATGCCCTCCTGCGCGGCCTCCTTGAGGTCGAGCATGACCGGCTGGCCGTCCTCGCCCACACCGATCGGGACGCGCAGGCGCTCGGCCACCGACCGCGGCCGCCAGGTCCGCGCCACGTCCACCGAGGCCGCGTCGCCCAGGTTCAGCAGATCCGTGAAGTCCAGGTTGGCGAGCAGCGGCTCGTCGTCGTCCCCGCCGCCCATCCGCAGCGGCGCGAGCTGACGGGCCAGCGCCTCCGCCGCGGGCAGCGAGATGCCGTCCGGCAGCCCCTCGTACGCGAAGCCGCCCCCCGACTCCAGCCGCAGCCGGCCCGGTCGCACGACCACGGAGAGACCCCCGCGCGGCTCGTCGAGGTCGCCGGAGACGACCTCGACGATCGTCACGCCCTGCAGACCCTCGGCCGCCGCGAGCAGCGAGTCCGGCGGCACCATCCCGCCCCGGGTGGAGTGGGAGTCCAGCACCACGACCACGTGCGGCTGGTCGAGCACCGGCTGGTTCTCCCGGGAGAACCGCGGACGTCCGTCCAGCTTCGATCGCATCAACTGCTCGACCTCGGTGAGGTCGTCGCCGAACAGCCGCTTCGTACCGGCCCCGTCGTAGCCGTTGGGCTGGCCCGACACCTGCGTGTGCGGCAGCCACTTCGTCCAGTCCCAGCGGTCCTGCGCCGAACGGGCCGCGACCACCGCCAGCATCAGGTCGTCGGGGGAGTGCAGCGTCACCAGCTGCGCCACCAGGGCACGCGCCGCCGCCTGCGCCGACTCCGGCTCACCCGAGACCGTGACGTGGTAGAACGCCCGCATCGAGACCGCCATCGGCAGCCCGTCCAGGGTCCCGTGCACCGCGAGGAACTGCTGCATCGCGCCCGCGCACAGCGGCTCCAGCTCGTCCACCGGCGCGGTGTCAGGAGCCACCAGCGGCGTCGCCAGCTGCTGCGCCCCGAGCCCTATCCGCGCCTGCCCGAAGTCGTGGTCGCCGACCCGGCGCTCCCACACCCGCGAGCCCTCGGCCACCACCGACCACAACTGCTCGGGAGCCGGGTGCAGATACAGCTGAGCGTCCCGCTGCCTGTGCGCCGTGCGCCGGACCGTACGCCGCGTCTGCGCGAGGTATTTGAGGTAGTCGCGGCGGACATCTGACATTTGCCCCTGCGTACCGCGACGGAATCTCACGAACTGGGCGACGGCCATCGCGACCGTCGAGGCGAGCATCAGCGTGCCCATGATCCGCATGATCGGCGACGGCGTCATGAAGAAGAACACCACCGAGGAGCCCATGCCGAGCATCGGCAGGAGCTGCATCAACGCCGACTCCTGCTGTCCCCGCGGGAGTTCCGGCGGAGACTCCAGGACCAGTTCCCCACCGGGCACTTCCGGCGGAAGAGACCTCGGCGGGCGTTTGACGACGATCTGGCTCACCGGCGCATCAATCCCTCGTTGGAGGCGGGCTCGTGGCGGGAGCAGCCGCCCGGCACCCCTGTCGGCAGCCGGGCACACGGACTTCCCCCATGGGACGGCGATCCTACTTGCAGCCCTCACCCTCCGTCCCCGGTAGGGTGGCGCGCGCATCGTGCGCAACCGCGAATCAGGGGGTCCAGACACGTGAGTACGACCGCAGCGACCGGTTTCTGCCGCGTCACCGTCGTGGCGCCGGACAGCCGCATCGACGTCGCGCTCCCCGAGGACATCGCCGTCGCCGACGTCTACCCGGAGATCCTGCGGCTCACCGGACAGACGCAGGCGGCCGGCACGCCCACGGGCTACCACCTGGTCCGCCGGGACGGATCCGTCCTCGACGGGGCCCGCACCCTCGCCGCCCAGCAGGTCCTCGACGGCGAGGTGCTCTCCCTGCGCCCGTTCGCCCAGTCGCTGCCGCCGGCCGTCTACGACGACGTCTCCGACGCCGTCGCCTCCGCCGTCACCCGCGACCGGCACCTGTGGAGCGACGAGCTCCTCCGCGGCGCCGGACTCCTCGGCGGCGTGCTGCTCCTCGTCCTCATGGGCTTCGTGCTCTGGTTCGCGGACCCGATCCGGCACGACATGCACAGCCTGCCCGGGATCATCGCGGGCGCCGCCGGACTCCTCCTCACCGCCTTCGCAGGCGTACGCGCCCGCGTGTACGGCGACCGGGCCACCGCCGTCGCCCTCGGCCTCGGCGCGCTCCCGCTCCTGCTCATCGCCGGCTCCGGCATCGTCGGCCCCGACGCCGGCCAGGGACCCGGCCGCCTCCAGTTCCTGCTCGGCTGCGTCACCGTCCTCGTCGCCTCCGTGGCACTCGTCGCGCTCACCCCCAGCGGAGACGCCCCCTTCGTCGCCGCCACCTTCCTGGCCACCGTCGGCACCCTCGCGACCTTCACGGCGATCCTCACCGAGTCCACCGCCACCGAGACCGCCGCCGTCTGCGCCCCCGTCGCCATCGGCCTCGTCGCCTTCCTGCCCGGCCTCTCCGCCCGCTTCGCCCGGCTCCCCATCGGCTACGCCGCCCCCCGCAGCGCCGCCGACGAGGAGTTCCACGCCGACCCGCAGCAGCCCGCCGGCGACGACCCGCAGCCCGTCGACGGCGAGCGCATCGCGCTCCAGGCCCGCCGCGGCCACGAGATGCTCCTCGGCCTGGTCGGCGGCTGCGCCGCGGTCGTCGTCGGCTCCGCCGCCGTCCTCGGCTTCGCCGGAAACGTCTGGGGCCAGCTCCTCGCCCTCGCCGCGGGCCTGGCGATGCTGCTGCGCGCCCGCCTCTTCCGCTACACGTCGCAGGTCGCCTGCGTCCTGGTCGCCGGCATCGCGGCCGTCGCGCTCCTCGTCCTCGGCCTCTCCCTGAACCCGCCGGCCGACCTGGTCAAGGACCTCCTCATGTACGGCGACCGGGGCGGCCTGGACATCCGCACCATCTGGCTCACCGCCTCCGTCGCCGCCGGAGCCGCGCTGATCACCGCGATCGGCCTGATCATCCCGAGGAAGGGACTCTCCCCCTTCTGGGGCCGGCTCCTCGACCTGGCGGAGGGCTTCGTCCTGCTCTCCCTCGTCCCGCTCTGCCTCGCCGTCCTCGACGTCTTCTCCACGGTCCGCTCCCTCACCAGCAAGTAGCGGCCCCATCCGGGGGCGCTCCGGCGAGCTGGTACGCTGTGTGACGGCCGTTTGTGTACGCGCTCCCGGAAATCTCTGGAAGCTGCGCCCATCGGACCTTCGCCCGCCGAGTCACGGAAGCTTCCCCTGAGACCTAGACCAGGGGCACTCGCGGGCGCACGAACACCTCAAGAGGAGATCCGCGTGGCTCTCGACGCCGCTGTCAAGAAGCAGATCATGACCGAGTTCGGCACCAAGGAGGGCGACACCGGCTCCCCCGAGGTCCAGGTCGCCATGCTGTCCCGTCGCATCTCGGACCTGACCGAGCACCTCAAGCAGCACAAGCACGACCACCACTCCCGCCGTGGTCTGCTGATCCTGGTCGGCCAGCGCCGCCGCCTCCTGCAGTACCTGGCCAAGAAGGACATCCAGCGCTTCCGTACGCTGGTCGACCGCCTCGGCATCCGCCGCGGTGCGGCCGGCGGCGCCAAGTAAGCAGGTGACGAGGGAGCGGTTCCCCCTTTCAGGGGGCCGCTCCCTTTGCCGTACGTGCACAAAGTGCGCATCGGCCCGTAGGCTGGTCGCACAACCCCCATAACGACGAGCGAGAAGCCGCCGGCTCGCCGCCGGTCCTCGGTAGTGGCCCCCGGGAACGACACCCCGGGTGCTTCGATCGAAGACCGGCCAGCACCCGAGGCGCGCTTCTCCGCCCCCGTCGCACACCGTCCCCGGCCACACGGGCCCCGGACGCAAAGACGAACACGTAGGAGAAACCGCTAGTGGAGAACGAGACCCACTACGCCGAGGCCGTCATCGACAACGGCACCTTCGGCACCCGCACCATCCGCTTCGAGACCGGCCGTCTGGCCAAGCAGGCCGCCGGCTCCGCCGTCGCCTACCTGGACGACGACACCATGGTCCTCTCGGCGACCACCGCCTCGAAGCGCCCCAAGGACCAGCTCGACTTCTTCCCCCTCACGGTGGACGTCGAGGAGCGGCAGTACGCGGCCGGCAAGATCCCCGGCTCCTTCTTCCGCCGGGAGGGCCGCCCCTCCGAGGACGCGATCCTCACCTGCCGCCTGATCGACCGCCCGCTGCGCCCCTCCTTCAAGAAGGGCCTGCGCAACGAGATCCAGATCGTCGAGACGATCATGGCGCTCAACCCCGACCACCTGTACGACGTGGTCGCGATCAACGCCGCCTCCGCCTCCACGATCCTGGCGGGCCTGCCCTTCTCCGGCCCGATCGGCGCCACCCGCGTCGCCCTGATCAAGGGCCAGTGGGTCGCGTTCCCGACGCACACCGAGCTCGAGGACGCCGTCTTCGACATGGTCGTCGCCGGTCGCGTCCTGGAGGACGGCGACGTCGCGATCATGATGGTCGAGGCCGAGGCCACCGAGAAGACCATCGAGCTCGTCAAGGGCGGCGCCGAGGCGCCGACCGAGGAGGTCGTCGCCGCCGGTCTCGAGGCCGCGAAGCCCTACATCAAGGTCCTCTGCAAGGCCCAGTCGGACCTCGCCGCCAAGGCCGCCAAGCCCACCGGCGAGTTCCCGGTCTTCCTGGACTACCAGGACGACGTCCTGGAGGCCCTCACCGCCGCCGTCAAGGGTGAGCTCACCAAGGCGCTCACCATCGCCGGCAAGCAGGAGCGCGAGGCCGAGCTCGACCGCATCAAGGAGATCGCCGCCGAGAAGCTCCTCCCGGCCTTCGAGGGCCGCGAGAAGGAGATCGGCGGGGCCTACCGCGCGCTGACCAAGAAGCTGGTCCGCGAGCGCGTCATCAAGGACAAGGTCCGCATCGACGGCCGTGGCCTCACGGACATCCGTACGCTCGCGGCCGAGGTCGAGGCCATCCCGCGCGTGCACGGCTCGGCGCTGTTCGAGCGTGGCGAGACCCAGATCCTGGGCGTCACCACCCTCAACATGCTCCGCATGGAGCAGCAGCTGGACACCCTCTCCCCGGTGACCCGCAAGCGCTACATGCACAACTACAACTTCCCGCCGTACTCCGTCGGCGAGACCGGCCGCGTGGGCTCGCCCAAGCGCCGCGAGATCGGCCACGGCGCCCTTGCCGAGCGCGCCATCGTGCCGGTCCTCCCGACCCGCGAGGAGTTCCCCTACGCGATCCGCCAGGTGTCCGAGGCCCTCGGCTCCAACGGCTCGACGTCGATGGGCTCGGTCTGCGCCTCCACCATGTCGCTGCTGAACGCCGGTGTGCCGCTCAAGGCCGCCGTCGCCGGCATCGCCATGGGCCTGATCTCCGAGGAGATCGACGGCCAGACGCACTACGTCGCCCTCACCGACATCCTCGGTGCGGAGGACGCCTTCGGCGACATGGACTTCAAGGTCGCCGGCACGAAGCAGTTCGTGACCGCGCTCCAGCTCGACACCAAGCTCGACGGCATCCCCGCCTCGGTCCTGGCCGCCGCGCTGAAGCAGGCCCGCGACGCGCGTCTGCACATCCTCGACGTGATGAACGAGGCGATCGACGTTCCGGACGAGATGTCCCCGAACGCGCCGCGCATCATCACCGTCAAGATCCCGGTGGACAAGATCGGCGAGGTCATCGGCCCCAAGGGCAAGATGATCAACCAGATCCAGGAGGACACCGGCGCCGAGATCACGATCGAGGACGACGGCACCATCTACATCGGTGCCGCCGACGGCCCGGCCGCCGAGGCCGCCCGCGCCACGATCAACGGCATCGCCAACCCGACCATGCCGGAGGTCGGCGAGCGCTACCTGGGCACGGTCGTCAAGACCACCACCTTCGGTGCCTTCGTCTCCCTGCTCCCGGGCAAGGACGGCCTCCTGCACATCTCGCAGATCCGCAAGCTCGCCGGTGGCAAGCGCGTGGAGAACGTCGAGGACGTGCTCGCGATCGGCTCCAAGGTCCAGGTCGAGATCGCCGAGATCGACCAGCGCGGCAAGCTGTCCCTGATCCCCGTGATCGCGGACGAGGACGCTGCCGAGGGTGACAAGGACGACGCTGCCAAGTGACGTCCCGTAGTTCCCGCGCGACGGCCCGCCCCTCCTCGGAGGGGCGGGCCGTCGCCCGTACCCAAACGCTTCTCCCGGGCAGGGACGGCATCGGCACGGTCCGGCGCACCACCCTCCCCGGCGGCCTCCGCGTCGTCACCGAGACGCTGCCCTCCGTGCGCTCCGCCACCTTCGGCATCTGGGCCCACGTCGGATCCCGCGACGAGACCCCCGCGCTCAACGGCGCCACCCACTACCTGGAGCACCTCCTCTTCAAGGGCACCCGGCGACGGTCCGCCCTCGACATCTCCGCCGCGATCGACGCGGTCGGCGGCGAGATGAACGCCTTCACGGCGAAGGAGTACACCTGCTACTACGCCCGGGTCCTCGACACCGACCTGCCGCTGGCGATCGACGTCGTCTGCGACATGCTGACCGGCTCCCTCATCCTCGACGAGGACGTCGACGCCGAGCGCGGCGTGATCCTCGAAGAGATCGCGATGACCGAGGACGACCCCGGCGACGTCGTGCACGAGCTGTTCGCGCAGACCATGTTCGGCGACACCCCGCTGGGCCGCCCGGTCCTCGGCACCGTCGACACGGTCAACGGCCTCAGCCGCGACCAGATCGCCCGCTTCTACAAGAAGCACTACGACCCGACCCACCTGGTCGTGGCCGCCGCGGGCAACGTCGACCACGCCACGGTGGTACGCCAGGTCCGCCGCGCCTTCGAGAAGGCCGGCGCCCTCACCCGTACCGACGCCGTCCCCGTCGCCCCCCGCGACGGCCGGCGCACCCTGCGCGCGGCGGGCCGCGTCGAGCACCTGAACCGCAGGACCGAGCAGGCCCACGTGGTCCTCGGCATGCCGGGCCTGGCCCGCACCGACGAGCGCCGCTGGGCCCTCGGGGTGCTGAACACCGCCCTCGGCGGCGGCATGTCCTCCCGCCTCTTCCAGGAGGTCCGCGAGAAGCGCGGCCTGGCCTACAGCGTGTACTCGTACACCTCCGGCTTCGCCGACTGCGGCCTCTTCGGGGTCTACGCGGGCTGCCGGCCGGCCCAGGTCCACGACGTCCTGAAGATCTGCCGCGACGAGCTCCACAAGGTCGCCTCCGACGGCCTCACGGACGACGAGATCGCCCGCGCCGTCGGCCAGCTCTCCGGATCGACCGTCCTCGGCCTGGAGGACACCGGCGCCCTGATGAACCGCATCGGCAAGAGCGAGCTCTGCTGGGGCACCCAGATGTCGGTCGACGACATGCTGGACCGGATCGCCGCCGTCACCCCGGACGAGGTCCGCGAGGTCGCCCGCGATGTACTGGACCAGCGGCCCTCGCTCTCGGTGATCGGCCCGCTGAAGGACAAGCAGGCGGACCGCCTCCAGCAAGCGGTCTCCTGACCCACGAGTCCCCCTAAGGAAGACAATGAGCAAGCTGCGCGTGGCCGTCCTCGGTGCACGGGGCCGTATCGGCTCCGAGGCGGTCAAGGCCGTCGAGGCCGCCGAGGACATGGAACTGGTCGCGGCCCTCGGCCGCGGCGACAAGCTGGAGCGCCTCGTCGAGGCGGACGCCCAGGTCGTCGTCGAGCTGACCACCCCGGCCTCGGTCATGGAGAACCTCGACTTCTGCGTGCGCCACGGGATGCACGCCGTCGTCGGCACCACCGGCTGGACCGAGGAGCGCCTCGCGCAGCTGCGGACCTGGCTCGCCGCCTCCCCGGAGACCGGCGTCCTCATCGCTCCGAACTTCTCCATCGGCGCGGTCCTCACCATGAAGTTCGCCCAGATCGCGGCCCCCTACTTCGAGTCCGTCGAGGTCGTCGAGCTGCACCACCCGCACAAGGTGGACGCACCCTCGGGCACCGCGACCCGGACGGCCCAGCTGATCGCCGCCGCCCGGGCCGAGGCGGGTCTCGGCGCCCAGCCCGACGCCACCGCGACCGCCCTGGACGGGGCGCGCGGCGCCGACGTGGACGGCGTCCGCGTGCACGCCGTGCGCCTCGCGGGCCTGCTGGCCCACCAGGAGGTGCTGCTGGGCGGCGAGGGGGAGACCCTGACGGTCCGCCACGACTCGCTCCACCACTCCAGCTTCATGCCGGGCATCCTGCTGGGCGCCCGCCGTGTCACCACCGCTCCGGGCCTCACCTTCGGCCTGGAGAACTTCCTGGACCTGGGCTGACGGTCATGGGTGGAAAGATCACGTACGTCTTCCTGGCCACCGTGCTCGTCCTCGTCTTCGGCGTGGTGGCGATGGAGGGCGTCCTGCTCCTCCTCACGGGCGAGCCGGCCGCCATGGGCATGGGCGCCGTGGCGTTCCTGCTGCCCGGCGTCGGCGGCTGGTTCCTCTGGAAGAACACCCGGTTCGCCCGCCAGGCGGGCCGCCTCGCCACCGAACTGGAGGCGGAGGGCGGTCTGCCCGTCGACGAGCTGAAGCGCACCCAGGGCGGCCGGATCGACCGCGACTCGGCCGACGAGGTCTTCGCCCGGCGCAAGGCCGAGACGGAGGACGCCCCGGACGACTGGCGCTGCTGGTTCCGGCTCGCGGTCGCCTACCACGACGCCCGCGACACCCCCCGGGCCCGCAAGGCGATGCAGCGGGCCATCGCCCTCCACGAGGGCCGTCCGGTCAGCGCGTAGCGACCGGGGCCACGCCGTACTCGGCGTTCCAGGCCTCGACCGTGTCGGCGGCCCGGTCGAAGGCCTCGACGCGGGAGAGGAAGTCGGCGTTGTGGTCGGTGAGCAGCATCAGCTGCTCGCCGTCCCGCCGGTCCAGCACCAGGGCCTGGCCCTGCACGGTCCGGGGGAGCCCCAGCCAGCGCACCGGCTGCTGCACGGTGCGGACGGAGGTCACCTTCGCCCAGGGCACGGTGGTGGTGGAGAAGAAGGCCGCGCGCCGGATGCCGGCGCGGCTCACCCAGGTGCCCATGCGCAGCATCCGCAGGGCGGCCAGGATGACGAGCACGGCGGTGGCCAGGGTGGCGGCCCCGCCGCTGAATCCTCCGGCCGCGGTGATGATCACCGCGGCGAGGAGGACGAACGAGGCGAACAGCAGCGCGAGCGCCGCCGCCCCGACCCGCCAGGAGCCCGGCCGGTACGGACGGCGCCACTGGTCGTGGTCGTCGAACGGCAGGGCGACGTGGTCGGTCGTGTCAAAAGCACGGTCGGCCGTCAGAAAGGGCAGGGGCACGACAGGTCCTCACTCACAAGCACGCTCGAAGGGGCAGTGCCCGGTGAGGCTACCTCAGCGGTTGTCGGAGGCCTCGGACTGCTGCCGATGAGTGGCGGAGTCCCCGGCCTGAAGGGACGGCATCCCGAAGACCAACGAACCCACGAGGCCGGCGACGACCGTCAGGCCCAGCAGGGTGCGGCCCACGATCTGCGAGGCGCCGAGGCGCTCCCGGGGTGGTGGAGTGACGTTACTGCGGAAGTGGTCCGCCTCCGCGACGAACGCGAACGGTACGGGCTCTTTCCGGCTGAACATCGGGGCCACTCTCCTCGGGTCGTTGTCATGCGTCACAGGTACAGACGACAGATCCTGGGTTCTGGTGCCCAAATTTCACCAAAGCAGCCGAATCTCATCCTCCGGTAGGACGTCGTTAGAGTGGGCGACTGCATTGGCCGATGGGAAGGACCGCTGGTGACCGACAGCCCCACCGAGAACGTGAAGATCGACTTGCGGAGCGACATCACCGTCGAGCTGGTCAAGAGCGCGGCGGCGGACTCCGACGTCCTCTGGGCCGCGCGGGTCTCCACTGCGGGCGAGCAGTCCCTCGAAGAGCTCCAGAAGGACCCGGAGCGCTCCAAGGGCCTGATCAACTACCTGATGCGGGACCGCCACGGCAGCCCCTTCGAGCACAACTCGATGACCTTCTTCATCAGCGCCCCGATCTTCGTGTTCCGCGAGTTCATGCGGCACCGCGTGGGCTGGTCGTACAACGAGGAGTCGGGCCGCTACAGGGAGCTCCAGCCGGTCTTCTACGTCCCCGACGCCTCCCGCAAGCTCGTCCAGGAGGGCCGCCCCGGCAAGTACGTCTTCGTCGACGGCACCCAGGAGCAGCACGACCTGGTCAGCCGCACGATGGAAGACTCGTACCGCCAGGCGTACGCCTCCTACCAGGAGATGCTGGCCGCCGGCGTCGCCCGCGAGGTCGCCCGCGCGGTCCTGCCCGTCGGCCTCTTCTCCTCGATGTACGCCACGTGCAACGCCCGCTCGCTGATGCACTTCCTCGGTCTGCGCACCCAGCACGAGCTCGCCGCGGTCCCGTCCTTCCCACAGCGTGAGATCGAGATGGTCGGCGAGAAGATGGAGGAGCACTGGGCCCGGCTGATGCCGCTGACCCACGGCGCCTTCAACAAGAACGGCCGTGTGGCCCCGTAGGGCACAGATGTCCGAACCACCCGTGTGAAGTGTCCGTATTGCGACGTTTCACGAAGTTCATCTAGGCTGATCAAACGGACCCGGCGCTGCCTGAACCCCCGAGCAGGCAGCGCCGGGCTCCCTTTCTCCTGTCCCCCTAGGGGACACCCGGCGCTGAGCAGCGAGTAGCGTGTTACCCATGGCTCCGATCTCCACTCCGCAGACCCCCTTCGGGCGGGTCCTCACCGCCATGGTCACGCCCTTCACGGCGGACGGCGCACTCGACCTCGACGGTGCCCAGCGACTGGCCACCCACCTCGTGGACGCAGGCAACGACGGCCTCGTCATCAACGGGACCACCGGCGAGTCCCCCACCACCAGCGACGCGGAGAAATCGGAGCTGGTACGAGCGGTACTGGAGGCGGTCGGCGACCGGGCCCACGTCGTGGCCGGCGTCGGCACCAACGACACCCGCCACTCCCTCGAGCTGGCCCGCACCGCCGAGCGCGACGGCGCGCACGGCCTCCTCGCCGTCACGCCGTACTACAACAAGCCCTCACAGGAGGGCCTGTACCAGCACTTCTCGGCCATCGCCGACGCCACCGAGCTCCCGGTGATGCTCTACGACATCCCCGGCCGCAGCGGCGTCCCGATCGACACCGAGACGCTCGTCCGGCTCGCCGAGCACCCGCGCGTCGTCGCCAACAAGGACGCCAAGGGCGACCTCGGCCGCGCCAGCTGGGCCATCGCCCGCTCCGGCCTCGCCTGGTACTCCGGCGACGACATGCTCAACCTGCCCCTGCTCTCGGTCGGCGCCTGCGGCTTCGTCTCCGTCGTGGGCCACGTCGTCACCCCGGAGCTCCGCGCCCTCCTCGAAGCCCACCTGGGCGGCGAGATCCAGAAGGCCACCGAGATCCACCAGAAGCTGCTCCCGGTCTACACCGGGATGTTCCGCACCCAGGGCGTCATGACCACCAAGGCCGCGCTCGCCCTCCAGGGCCTCCCGGCCGGCCCCCTGCGGCTGCCGCTCGTGGAGCTGTCCACCCCCGAGACCGAGCAGCTCAAGGTCGACCTGGCCGCCGGCGGGGTAGAGCTCTGACAACGGACTTCACAACTGAACACTGACAACAGCAAGTGCACGAATGTCATGCGCGCCACGTGCCGAGGGGTACGTGGCGTGCGTGGTGAGGAGAGTCTTTTGAGTCATCCGCATCCCGAACTCGGTGCCCCGCCGAAGCTGCCGAAGGGCGCCCTGCGCGTCATCCCGCTCGGCGGGCTCGGCGAGATCGGCCGAAACATGACGGTCTTCGAGTTCGACGGCCGTCTGCTCATCGTCGACTGCGGCGTCCTCTTCCCCGAAGAGGAGCAGCCGGGCGTCGACCTGATCCTCCCGGACTTCAGCATCATCCGGGACCGCCTCGACGACATCGAGGGCATCGTGCTCACGCACGGCCACGAGGACCACATCGGTGCCGTCCCCTACCTGCTCCGGCTCAAGCCGGACATCCCGCTGATCGGCTCCAAGCTGACCCTCGCCCTGATCGAGGCCAAGCTCCAGGAGCACCGGATCCGCCCCTACACCCTCGAGGTGAAGGAGGGCGACCGCGAGGTCCTGGGTTCGTTCGACTGCGAGTTCATCGCGGTCAACCACTCCATCCCGGACGCGCTCGCGGTCGCGATCCGCACCCCCGCGGGCATGGCCGTCGCCACCGGCGACTTCAAGATGGACCAGCTTCCGCTGGACGGCCGCCTCACGGACCTGCACGCGTTCGCCCGGCTGAGCGAGGAGGGCATCGACCTCCTCCTCTCGGACTCCACGAACGCCGAGGTCCCGGGCTTCGTCCCGCCGGAGAAGGACATCTCCAACGTCCTGCGCACGGTCTTCGCGAACGCCCAGAAGCGCATCATCGTGGCCAGCTTCGCCAGCCACGTGCACCGCATCCAGCAGATCCTCGACGCCGCCCACGAGTACGGCCGCCGGGTCGCCTTCGTCGGCCGTTCGATGGTCCGCAACATGGGCATCGCCCGCGACCTCGGCTACCTGCGGGTCCCGGCCGGCCTCGTCGTGGACGTGAAGACCCTCGACGACCTCCCGGACGACGAGGTCGTGCTCGTCTGCACGGGCTCCCAGGGCGAGCCGATGGCCGCGCTGTCCCGCATGGCCAACCGCGACCACCAGATCCGGATCGTCCCCGGCGACACGGTGATCCTGGCGTCGTCGCTGATCCCCGGCAACGAGAACGCGGTCTACCGCGTGATCAACGGCCTGACCCGCTGGGGCGCGAACGTCGTCCACAAGGGCAACGCCAAGGTCCACGTCTCGGGCCACGCCTCGGCCGGCGAGCTGCTGTACTTCTACAACATCTGCCGCCCGAAGAACCTCATGCCGGTCCACGGAGAATGGCGCCACCTGCGCGCCAACGCCGAGCTCGGCGCGATGACCGGCATCCCCAAGGACCACATCGTCATCGCCGAGGACGGCGTCGTCGTCGACCTGGTCGACGGCCGCGCCCGCATCACCGGCAAGGTCCAGGCCGGGTACGTGTACGTGGACGGCCTCTCGGTCGGCGACGTCACCGAGACCTCCCTCAAGGACCGCCGGATCCTCGGCGAGGAGGGCATCATCTCGGTCTTCGTCGTGGTCGACTCCTCGACGGGCAAGATCGTGGGCGGCCCGCACGTCCACGCCCGGGGTTCGGGCATCGACGACGCCGCGTTCGACGCGGTGCTGCCGAAGATCGACCAGGCCCTGAACAAGTCCTTCCAGGACGGCGTCGTGGAGCCCCACCAGCTCCAGCAGCTGATCCGCCGCAGCGTCGGCAAGTGGGTGTCCGACACCTACCGCCGGCGTCCGATGATCCTCCCGGTCGTCGTCGAGGTCTGACCTCCGACCTGCAGCGCACCGGAGCGGGGCCCCTCGATTTGCATCGGGGCGCCCCGCTCCAGTACGTTTACGGCTCCGCCAGAACGGGAAGCCCCGGCGCCGACGTGCGCCCGATCGCTTCACCGGGAGGCGGGAAATCCGACTCAGATCTTCTGATAAAGTCGGAAACGCCGAAAGGCCCCCGGAGTGAAAACAAAAGGGACCGGAAAGCACCGAGGAAATCGGATCGGAAAGATCTGATAGAGTCGGAAACGCAAGACCGA
>NZ_JBIBWF010000022.1:0-24732 GCF_043081085.1 Streptomyces sp. NPDC014891
GCGCGCGGTCTCCTGCGGAGACACGACGCGGAGTGACTGCGTCACTCCCCATGCTGCGGCGCCGCTGCGCGGCGCTCGGCTGGCTGCCTGAGGGGCAGTCACCTTCGGTGTCTGCGGGGTGGTGCGGTGAGTCGAGGGTGCGGGTCATGGGGTGGGGATTGATGTGTGGTTCGGTGCCCGCCTGCGGCGGCCTATGCTGCAGTAACTGGCATGTTTCTCTGCGTTGTTGATGGTCTGTTGGTGACTGGGGCAGGATGCCGGTCCCCTGCGGGCCGGCCGATACGGGACGTCTTCATTCTGTCTCGTGAAAGCATCAGGAGGCGTCTAGATCGGCTCTGTCGGCACGCGGGGTCCCATCAGTCCGCTAGAGAGCTGTCACTATCAGTGAACACTAGCAGCGCATCCAGATCATCAGGTGGTCTAGACCGAGAATAATCAAAGCGGTGCCTCCGGGCTGGACGCACGGTGCTCAGAAACCGAGGCCGAGACCGCAGAGCTGCGTCCACCACCAACCCCCATCACCAGACAGCCACATGACGAAAACGCAAAAACAGCACTCCCAGAACTCCAAGCGTCACATCACCACCCGCTGCACAAGGCACATAAGACAGCCCATCACACACGCCCAGCACCGCCCCTCTCCAGGACGAGACGAGCTAGAAGCACAGGGCCCGCGGCCCCGCACCACCAACCCAGCACCCAAAGTGCACAGCGCCACGCGCCCGGACCCAGGCGAACGGAGCGACAACAGGAGCCACCGCAAGACGAAGCAAGGCCACCACCAGGGCACAGCAGGGGCCAGTAGCCGGCAGCGCCGGGCTGGGGCGCAGCGTTGCGGCCGGCCCTGAGGAGTCGTGAACGCGACAGGCACCGTACTCGGTGCACAGACCCCCGCAGGACAGCCAGAACTGCAACAGGCCAGGGCGCGGGCATCAGAGATGCCAGACCGCGTATGCAGAAAACGCAAACACCACAGCCCCCTGCCTGCGTATACGGAAAACGCAAGTGCCACCAGCCCCTTGCCCGTATGTGCAAACCGCATACGGGCAAGGAAGCAACACCGGACACAGTGGTCTCCTGTGCAAGAACAACACGGCACCAACAGCCGCGGGCCAGGTCGATTTCCTCGGCCGATTCGGGACCATCCCCGCGCGTGCGAGGAGCAGTCCTGGTCCGACGGTACGGTGCTGCGCAGCCTGGGGCCATCCCCGCGCGTGCGGGGAGCAGTCTGCTTGACCTGCAGTTCTACCGCACAAGCAGCCCCGCCCCAACCACTTTCACCGAAACGGACAAAGCAGGCCCTAGCGTGCCACCCCCTAGTTTCTATCCGCCCCGCAAGACCCAGATCCGTTCTACGCGGACCATCGTTTTCAGCGAAGACCTCGCGGACGTGGTGGAAGCCGTCTGTGCGACCTCCAAGGATCTGGGGGTCGACGCGCACCACCTGGAAGATCCGAGTTGGCTGGGCTCTTGACCGTCACGCACCGTTGCACCGGCGGCTGAACTGGAGCGCTCGGACACGATCTCGAGCCTGGATTGTGCCGGAGCCTGGCCACGACGCCCTGCGGGAACCTCGGCCTCCTGGCAGGTGGGCGCGCAGTCTCGCGGCGTGGTTGTAGGAGGCGATGGAGGCCTGGGCGGCGCCAGCGGTCAGCAGGACCAGCGCGACCGTGACGGCCGCGGCGGATTCCAGGATCCGGATCATGATCAGACAACCGGCCGGGGCCCGGGGCGGGAACGGCCTCACAACGCACACCACACGCCCGGCCGAGGGCGGAGACGTTCAGCACATCGGTCTTGAAGACGCCGCACCACTCGGACGCGCCACTGGCCGGACGGGTCGGGCTTCCTGGACGCCGCGCTGAGCGCGGTGGGCGATGAGGAACGCGCGGGGTACATCGAGCTCTTGGAGGCGTTCGTGGAGGAGCACCGCGACCGCCTGGAGAAGTTGCTGCGCGCGTACGGGCCGGTCAGCAGGCCCGCCTCGCACGGCCGGTACGCGCTGGTAGGTCAGGGAGTTCAAGACCTCTGCCGGATAGTCCGCAATCGTCCAAAAGTATACTTCTGTGCCGCCGATCTCACCCGCAGACTGGTGCGGATCGGAGCATTCGCCCATGCAAGTAGGGGAACTGATGCGAAATATCATGCGCAGCACGGCCACGGTGGTCGCCGGAGTCCTAGTCACGGCGGGCGTGACGGTGTTCGGCGTCAGCGGGCCGGCCCAAGCGAGTCCCGCCGACTGCGAAGGCGGCGCGAACGGGTTCGTCGACATTCCCGACAACCTCAGCGGAACGGTCGGGACTCAGCGGACGATCGGCGGGGGCACCAGGATCAGCATCCAGTACGCCACGCTCGGTGGTGTCCAGCGTGGCTGGGCCAAGATCGACGGATGGACCCTCCCCGGTGACAAGGTGTGGATGGATTGGACCACCAACGGAGGCTCAAGCTGGTTGCAGTGCGGCCCCTTCGTCGTCGGAGCCCAGGACACCCCGAAGACGAGTGCCGCCAAGAACACCAGCAGCTCGTCCGCCTGGAAGTTCCGCGCCTGCGCAGCGCTGGCACCCGCTGGTCCCCCGCTGTGCACGAACTGGTGGTAGCTCCCTGACACCGTCCCGCCTTGTGCCCCGTACCTGACCCGCCAGGTGCGGGGCGCGGGCGGGCCGTGGAAAAAGGGTCGCCCTGAAGCCACGCCGAACGGCCTTCCTCCTCGGACGCTGCGCTCGTCGTCGCTGTCGCGGACGCGCCGTGAGCGGTCCGCTGCCGGGCTCACCCGGCAGCTCGGTGTCACCAGCCGTACCGCACGCCGCGACAGCGACCGCTCGCGCGAGCTGGAGCATCCCGTGGAGGGCACTACCGGCCACTCCGGCGGGTACCGGCCGAGCGCCGGCACCGCGATGCCGCCCCTGCTCCCGGACAGGGCCGAGGCCACTGCCGTCGCGCTGGGCACCGTGGTCGGCCGGCTCACCGGCATGGAGGAGACCCGTTCGGAGCCGGTTGCGGGAAAGCGCTGCTCGGGCGATCAGGATGCCGTCGGCGACGACGTGGTCGCCCACGCTCAGCCGTCAAGCCCGGCGCCCGCTCAACAAGACGGCGCCGTGGCCGCCGACGCAACCGTCGCCGTGCCGGTCCAGTCGGCGGGCCCCACGCCCGCCTCGCAGCAGACGTCCGTCGGAGCCGACGTGCCCGCAGCAATAGTCCGAGGTACCGCCCAGGGCACGGCCCAGGGCGTCGCGAAGACACTCATGGGCCCTGTGACGGAAGTGGCGATGGCCGACCCGCCCCACTGGCTCAGAACACTGTGGGGCCTCCTCAAGGGGCTGTTCCAGTAGCCACCGAGGCCGGGCAGGGCGATCCTCTCCGGCCTCCATGCTGCTGGAGAGCCGTTGTCAGTGGCCTCTGATATCCGATGCGTGTCGGATTCGCTGTCCTCATGCTGGATTGCCAGGAGATGCGATTCATGCCTTTCACCGCACTGCACCCTGATCTCGGCCGCCTCGACTCCACCCTCCCCGACCTCGGACGCGGCATGCCCTGGGGCCAGGTGCACAAGGTCCGTCCTCGTGTTCCGCTCGTTTGCCCCGAGTGCGCCTGGGGTGTGCACCCGAAGGTCTCGGGGTCTGGTGTGCGGTTCTTCTGCCACGATCCGAACCGGCCCCCGTCGTGTGAGCTGTCGAACGAGTCGTGGGAGCACCACATGCTCAAGCTGGAGATGGCGGGCGCGATCCGGGCGGCCGGGTGGTTCGCGGCCCTGGAGGTGCCGGCCGAGGACGGTTCCTGGCGAGCGGATGTGATGGCGTCGTCTTCGGACGATGCGGTGCGGATGGCATGGGAGGCGCAGTTGTCGCCGATCACCCTGGACGACATCGAGGCGCGCACCGACCGATACGCCGAGGAGGGCATCCGGGTGTGCTGGGTGTATTCGGGGGCGCGGCCGCCTCGGTGGATCAGCGCGGTGCCGGCGATCCGGGTGCGCCCTCCGCAGGGCCTTGGGTGGTGGACGACGGGCTCGCCGGGTTCGGGTACCGGGCGGGCCGGTGGGAGTTCCGCAACGAACCGCTGGACCGGTTCGTGCGCTGGGCGCTGGAGGGGCAGGTCGTCCCTGCCGGGGTGTTGCCCAGGTACCGGCGGGTGTACCGGGTGGTGAACGGTCAGCAGCGGCGGTTCACGCGGGACCGGTGGTGGACGTCGCAGAGGTCGGTCACCGATCAGGACAGGCACGAGGTGATGAGGCAGGGGCAGGAGGCCGCGCAGGCGGAGCGGGAGGAAGCTGCGGCGCGGCGCCGCGAGGAGCTGGCGGAGCAGGAGCGGGCACGCAGGGCCGCGGAGGAAGAGCGCCGCCGGCTAGAGCAGGAAGAGCGAACCCGCGTCTTCATGAAACAGATGGAGGCACGCTGGGCGGAGGATGACGCACGGCGGGAGCGGGAACGGGTGGAACGTGCGGCGCGCCTTGCCCGAGAGCAGGCCGAGAAGGAGGAGCGGGAGCGCCAGGCGTTGCAGACGGCTCGTGCGTGGTGGGGGCGGCTGTCGTCGAAGCAGCAGACCGAGTTGCTCCCGGCCGTCGCCGAGTACGCGTGGCGGACGTCGAGCCTGCGGCTGGACATCTCGGAAGAACTGAAGATCTGGCCGCAGTACGCCTACGGGGTCCCGCTCGTCGCCAGAGACCGCCGGCGAACCCTGTACGGGATCGTCCTCCCCTGCCCCGACCTCGCTGCAGCCTGCCCGGCCCTCAAAGGTGAGCTATCCTGGCCCGGAGCGCCACGGAAGAACGCGAACTCGCCCAGGTCCTCCCCGAAAACCGGATCGTGCACCTCGGCCTGCCCGAACACGAACAACTCACCATGGTCTGAATGCCTGCGGCTCGCCGCAGCACCCTCCAGCCGGCCTGCGGCCTCCGACTCGTCGTACCTCGCGTCTCTCCGATCTCACGGCAGCGTGGCCCGGGCATCAGAACTCACGAAACTGAGACAGCATCACCCCTCCCGCGATAATGCTCCATGACAGCGACGCCCTGCAGATCCCTCACTTCCAGGACAGTGACCCCACAGCTCTGAAACAACCCATGACCAGCGCATCAAGACCCCCAAGCCACGCTGTCTCTCACTCCACTGTCACAGAACCGAGAGATCGCAGCCGGCATGGTGTGGGAACCCGGCGACGAAGCCTGGGAAACCAAACTCGCCGCACTCCGCTCCTACCACCGTGCGCACGGACACCTCGCATCCCGACAAAACGCCGTCTGGGGCGAAGGCGCGGCAGACGGGGAGCAGCTAGGACTTGTCCGGCCGATCATGGTTCCGGTTGTTGGGGCACGGCGGGGCTTTAGTCTGTCGAGCTCATGGTCGGCCCGCGGTGTCGTGTGCCAGGGTGACGGTATGGATTGGCAGTCTGAGAGCCCGGAACTCTGGGCCTTTTTGGAGACCTTGCACCGCGGCGACATCTTATCTGGCACCGTTGCGGCGATCGAGCGGTTCGGGGTCTTCGTGGACCTGGACGACGGGCCTGCCCATCCGCTCTTCCCCGGTGTCGGGTTCATCGTCATCCCCGAACTGTCCTGGCGGCACCTCGACGCTCCCACCGATGTCGTTCACGTAGGCCAGCGGGTCTCGTGCGAGTTCCTCCAGTTCGACACCTACAACCTGGAGGCCAGACTCTCCTTGAGAGCACTGGAGCCCGACCCCCTGCGGGCCTTCGCCGACCGCACGCCGGTGGGCCAGGAACTCCGTGGGACGGTGGCGAAGGTGCTTCCCTTCGGCGTCTTCGTCGACCTCGGAGACGGGATCGCCGGGCTGGTCCCATTCAGAGAAGCCCCCGGTCAGCCTGCGGTGAGTCCGGTGAAAAACTGCGAGGTCGGCGAGAAGGTCACCGTCGTCGTCACGGAAATCGACCTGCCGACCCGCCGGGTTCGCCTCTCCAGGCTGAAGGTCGGCCAGGGCGAGGATGTCGTGCCGGTCACGTGACGGCCGGTATGCCCCAGCCGTTAATGCGAGCATGGGGCGGGGTGATCTGAGTGATGCCAAGTGGGAACTGCTGCGGCCATTCCTGCCGGTCAGCAACGGGCGTTGTGGCCGCTGGCGAGATCACCGACAGGTGATCGATGGGATCCTGCACCGGGTGCGGACCGGAGTGCAGTGGCGTGACCTGCCCGAACGGTTCGGTCCATGGAAGACCGTTTACGAACGCCACCGCCTGTGGTCGGCCGACGGCACCTGGGAACGCCTCCTCCAACAGGTCCAGGCGGCGGCCGACGCCGCAGGCGAGATCGACTGGGACATCTCGGTCGACTCCACCATCGTCCGCGCGCATCAACACGCGGCCGGCGCTCGCACCGACCCACTGCCGGCGCCCGGCTCAAAGGGGGCCGAGGAGCCAGAACATCAGGACGAAGCGCCGTGGCAGAGTCTGCACGCCCGCCTGGTAGAGGTGGTACTGGAGGCGAGGGCCTGGGCCGCTCGCGCGGCGGGTTCACCACCAAGCTCCACCTGAGCGCGGACGGCCGCTGCCGTCCGCTGTCCCTCATCGTCACACCAGGTCAGCGGGCAGACTGCACCCAGTTCATCGCGGTGCTGGAGAAGATCCGAGTCCCCAGACCGGGCCAGGGACGACCACGCAAGAAGCCCGACAGCCTTGCGGTCGACAGGGCCTACAGCAACGGCCCCGTCCGCGAGTACCTGCGACGGCGGGGTATCCGCCACACGATTCCCGAGAAGACCGACAGCCAGGCGGCCCGCCGGCACAAGGGCGCCTGTGGCGGACGGCCGCCCGGCTTCGATGAGGACCGCTACAAGAAGCGCAACACCGTCGAGCGGGCGATCAACCGCATGAAGCAGTTCCGGGCGGTCGCCACTCGCTATGACAAGCGCGGTTACGTCTTCCTCGGCACCGCCACCGCGGCAACCGTCGCGATCTGGCTCCGCACATGATCGGCCGGACAAGTCCTGGCTGTCGGACAACTCCTCACAAACCTCCGCCGCAAAGACGGCCTCGGCAGAGACCCTCAGCGGGCCACGGCGCGCGGCACAGCTGACCACGATCGCCCCGGACTGGAACTGCCCCTGGCCACTCGACTGGCAACGCCACCACCACGTCCTCGCCGACCTCGCCGCCGACGAGGCCGGTGGAGTGCTGCCCGACATCCAGCCTGGCGTACTGATGGACGGCGATGACATCGGACGATGGCTGGAGCGCCAGAAAAACCCGGGCACCTGGAAACAGCTCTCCGAGGAGCAGCAGCAGCGGCTGTCCGGGTTGGGCGTGAGGCCCGTTGAGCGGCCCGCCCCTGCCCCGGCAGCTAAGGGTGGTGCCGGGAAGGCGTCGGGGAAGGCAGCAGCGGCCTTCCAGAGGGGTGTAGCCGCCCTCGCGCAGTGGATGGAGCGGGAAGGCGCGGAACGGCCGGTGCCGCGAGCCCACGGCGAGGAGATCGCGGTCGAGGGCGAGGCGGAGCCGGTGACCGTCAAGCTCGGCGTACGGATCTCCAACACCAAAACCCGTCGTGACAAACTCAGCGAACAGCTCGCCGCCCTCGCGAAACTGGGCGTGGACTGGGTCTGACCAAGCCCTGTGTGCGAGAGCGCCCCGATTCGTCGGCGCCTGGTGGGCTTCGCTGCGTGGTCAGCGGGCTGTCGCCCTGGCCTGGTGCCTGTTGTGAAGTCGGTGGAGCAGCGTCCGGGTATGCCGTGTCAGCGGGCTGTGCTGGTCCTCGTCGATGACCAAGGCCATCAGATAGTGGTCGGGGCCGCTGCGCACGGCGTCGATGGGCATGGATGCCCGGAGGTTGGGCCAGTACCGGCCATGGGCGAACCCTGACGCCGCGCGCCAGGCGGCGGAGACCTCTCGGGCTTTCAGGCCGGCGTCCTCGACAGCTTCCCCGCCTCTGGCTTGCTGAGGGAGGCGGTGGGAATGCCGAGGGACAGGGCGAGGTCGGCTATGTCCTGGCGGCGCTCGCGACCGGTCTTTCCACCGGGGCCTGGCTGATGGTCTGTGTCCTCTTCGTGCTGGGCCCGGTTGCGCATGTCCTCACGCCACAGAGCCAGGGTGCGTCGGCGACGCTCCGTGCGGTCGTAGCCGCCCAGGATCCACACGGCCGTGGCGAAGTTCTCCAGCGCTCCGCGCATCAGGGTCCACGGGCTCTGCGGGTCTACCTCTCCGGCATGCACGAGCCTGCGCAGCGCATCGGCGTGGGCGATCCCCGCGCTGTAGGAGCTCCGGATAAGCGTGGACGCGGAGTACATGCCCAACGGTGCATCGTCCGTCGCGAGGCTGCTCGACGGCTGCGGTGCCGGCAACTGCCAGTAGGCACCCTCTCCACGCAGTTGCTCCACGTCCTCGAACAGCGGCTGCAGGTACGCAAACTTGAACCCAGGCCGTGTCATCACGCCAGGGTAGAGACAACCTCTGACAGAAGGCACCACAGAAGTGGCCCAGCTCATCGTAGAGCGGGGAGCAGGCCAAACTCCCTGCCGAAGAACAATCCGGACGGACGACCATCCCCGCGCGCGGGGAGCAGCCATCGTAGGTGCCGATCTCGCCGGCCCAGATGGGACCATCCCGGCACGTGCGGGGAGCAGCTGTGTCGGAGTACGGCCTCAGCTGGCTATGGCAAGAATTTCGTAGGCGGAGATCATCTCGGTGGCACGGTCGTCTGGTCTGCATGACGGGCAGCCTGTCGTTTCCCTCCGTTGAACTGGCTTGTCTGTGAACGTAGTTGACCGCTGTACAGGTCGTGTCGGTTGATGCCTCTGATACTGGCGTAATGGTTCTCGCCTGTACGAAGTCCGGTGTTCCCGCGTCCGGAAACCCGGCCCGCACCACCGCCGGGTTCTGCTGGCCCTGGTCCCGCACCCGCCTCGCGGCGCCACAACACTCCCCCTCGACATCACCATCGATGTCCCCGGCACACATCCCACCGCCGAGACCCGGACCTGGCACGCGGCCTGGAACGCTGTCGCCGCCCTCACCCACCCCGACGACGGACGCCCCTCGCCCCCACACACAACCAGCTCTAGGCCACCCACACCGGCAGACACGAGCAGATCGGCTGCATCTACACCGCACAAGGCCTCGAATACCAGCACTCCGGCGTCATCATCGGCCGCGACCTCACCTGGAACCACGACCCTTGGGAAGCCCACCCCCACCACAGCCGCGACGAACCCCTCCGCCGTCTGCCCCCCCCGATCAGGCCGAATTGGACGGCGTCGACGTCGCCGGCGGCGATGAACGCCACGACCTCGACCGCGCGGGCGGTGGGCAGCGGCATCCCAGACAGGTCGTCCTCGGTGATCGGGATCAACTGGTCCTTGCTGACCTCGTACGCCTTGCCGATGTCGTCCTCGGTCAGGACCTGGCCGTCGATCTCGCACCGCTTCTGATACCGGACCCGCCCGCCGTCCTCCAGGTGAACCTGCCGGAAGTGCACATCACGCGACTCAGTCGCCGGCTCCAGAGTGATCGGCACGGTCACTAGACCAAAGCTAATGGCGCCGTTCCACATGGCTCGCGGCATCGAGTCGCACTCCTCGAAGGACGGCCCCCCTGGGCTCTGACCTCAGGCTAAGCAAACTCCCGCCGTGATCGCACGACCGACAACAGAGGAAGAGTGTGAACGGCCCCGCCGGGATTCGAACCCGGGTTTCCAGCTCCGGCGAACCGGCGACCGGCGTCCTTGGCCAACTAGACGACGAGGAACCCCCGGCAGGCTACGCGGCGCAGGGACCGCGGCGCACCGGAATTGTGGTGTCAAGGGCCGGTGACGCGGACGCGGAGCTCGTAGCGGGCGCCGGTGCTGATCGCGCGGGCCTGCTCGACGAGGTCGGCACCGGTGAAGCCGAGGAGAGCGGCGTCGGCAGCCCCACGGAGCAGCTCGGCGGTCGGCCAGCCGCGGTGCGAGGCGGCGAGGGCGGCGTAGGCCTGCATGTAGGGCGCGCCGTACGCGCTCGCCGGATCCGGGACCAAGTGGTCGATGTGCTGTGCGCTGACGGTGATCTCACCCATGGCCCGCTCCCGTACGCCCGGCAGGCCGGGAAGAGGTCCCGGCCCTCGTGCTCACGACCGTACGAGCCGGGTCTGACAGTGAGGATGTACTCGGCATCCCTCGAGGGCCTGACTCCGGGTCTGACTGACGTTTTGGCTGTCCGTGGATTGAATCGTCGGCCTTCGAGGGATGCCACCGTGTGTGCTCGCGGGTGTCCGTGACCTCATAGGAGCTCGGCCACCAGCCTCATCACTGTCTTGTCCGTCGGCCCGGGCAGCACACGCCGATCCGGTACCCATACAGAAGGACGGCAGAGCCGAGCATGACAGCGCCCGAGATAGCGGTGATCGGCGGAATCGACACCCACACCGACGTCCACCAAGCCGCAGTGATCGACTCGGTCGGCCGCCACGTGGACACGCAGCCGTTCGAAACGAACTCGGCCGGCTACGAGAAACTGCTGGCCTGGCTGCGTGCCCAGGGCGAGGTCATCGCGGTCGGGATGGAGGGCACCGGCGCCTACGGCGCCGAACTCGCCCGGTTCCTCACGGCCAGCGGCATCACGGTCGTCGAGGTCGACCGGCCGGACCGAAAGGCCCGGCGGGCCCACGGCAAGTCCGACCCGATCGACGCATACGCGGCGGCCACCGCCGTCCTGTCCGGCCGCGCGAGCGGAACCCCGAAGAGCCGGGACGGCGTCGTGGAAGCGATCCGCGCGCTGCGTGTCGTCCGCAAGAGCGCGGTCAAGGCACGGACGCAGACCATCAACCAGATCCGCGCTCTTATGGTCACTGCGCCCTCCGCCCTGCGGGAAAAGCTGCGTGGGCTGCCCACCAGCGTGCTGATCGACACCCTCGCCCGGACCCGGCCCACCGGTGACCTCACCGACCCGGCCTGCGCGGCCAAGACGGCACTTCGCCGCCTCGCCCGGCGCTACCAGGCCCTTCAGCAGGAGATCAAAGATGCTGACGCGGACCTGGCTCCCATTGTGACCCGGGCGGCACCGAGCCTCGTCGCACTGCCCGGGGTCGGCACGGAGACGGCGGGCCAGCTACTGATCACCGCCGGAGACAACCCCGACCGGCTCCGGTCCGAAGCATCGTTCGCGCACCTGTGCGGCGCCGCCCCGGTCCCCGCCTCGTCCGGCCGGACCAACCCTCACCGCATCGACCGCGGCGGGGACCGCAACGCCAACAGCGCCCTCCACACCATCCTCCTGGTCCGCATGCAGTACGACCAACGAACCCGGGACTACGTCGCCAGACGCACCACCGAAGGCATGTCCACCAAGGACATCATGCGGTGCCTCAAGCGGTTCGTCGCCCGCGAGATCTACAGGCACCTCAGGAGCACGAGCATCCTGAACACGGCAGGCTCGGCCGGAGCCAGATCATGACGCCGACCGGCTGCCGTCCGCGTCATCAAGGTCGAACGATGCGGACGGAGTCAGCCGCTCGACAAACTCCGTGAAGTCCGTCGCGAGCGGGAGCTCCGTGCCGTCTTCCACGTCGAACCACGTCACGGACGGCTCCCCGAGCCGGCCGCAGGTCCGGTAGTCGAGAGCGATCCAGCAGTGACCCTCACCGGACAGCAGAACCAGAGGCGAAGGAAGACCCCACTCCTCAACCAGATAGCCCGAGTCCAGCAAAGACGGCTGGCAGTCGTGACGGCCGATGCCCATGATGTCGTCGAGCGGAACGTGGTCCTCGCTCCACGACGTCGGCACGTCCGTCGGGAACGCGTTCCACGACTCCGCCACCAGGCCGCCGTTCTGGACTCGCAGGATCTCCAGCAACGAGGCCGGCAGGCGGACACCGAGCCGCCGCTCGGCATCCTGCACGACCGCATCGGTCAGCGATGGCTGAACCCCATACAGGCCCTCGCCCCAGAACGTCGCCTTCACCTCATCGAACCGAGCCACAAACGCATCCTACGGACCCAACAGATCAGCTTGACGATCTATAGGAGCTTCACTCCCCAAGGCGAGGCCAACAGCTCCGGAATCCGCCGCGCCATAGAACGTGCCGCGCGAGAACAGACCCCCCGACACAACCCGGAGAGGAGTTGCGTGCCTAACCGGCCGGTCCTCCACGGTGCTGCCCACACCACGTGGCCAGTGCACCCAGCCCAGTGGGCGCCCATTTTTCCTAACGTTGGAGGGACCAGCACCATGACTCAGACCCAGACTGTCTACCTGCTCGCGATCGTCGTCACCGGGATCGTAGCCTGCGGCCTCGCGCTCCTCGCCTACACCCGGCCCCGGACCGGCATCCCTCTCACGATCGCCGTCGCTGTGGTGGCGATCTCCGCAGCGCTCCTCAAGCCCGGGTCATGACCAGACGAATGGTCGTGGACGAGATAGACAAGACTCACCTCTACCTGGCCGTCGAGGAGCTGTTGGTCGACCTCCACCTATCCGACTCTCCGCCGTATGTCACCGTCGGCGGAATGGCAGCACCTCGGCCACGTCGGCGTTCTCCTAGAGGGCGTTCTCGGCAACTGGCCGGACCGGGAGCACAGTCGGTCGCACCGGCTTCGGCCTCGCGTGCCGAGGACCATCCGACGGCAGAAACGTGGAACCGGAGATCACGCGGCCCGGAGTGGCAGTCACGAACTGGGTTCTCCTCGGGCGGCCAGCGGTGCCTGCCGACGTGTGCCGTGCCGGTGCCGTGCCGGTCGCCTCAACGGCGTCTGAGGCGACGCGCCGCGCGCGGCAGTACGGGGCCAATGCGGAGAGGCGGGGGCGGAGCTTGCGGGTCTCGGTACTTGGCATGTCGGGCGTCTGGTGCTTTGACGGGACCCTCAAAGGCCGCACGTGTGACTGATTTTCGACTCCCTACCAGCAAGTAGTTAGGGCATATGGTTCCAAATCGAAGATGACAAAGGTGGCTAACTACCCCGTTTACAGACCTTGTTGTGGCGAGATCAAGAAGGGTGCACGAAATGCGAACCCCCGAAATTTCATGTATACGGGTCTTGGGCCCGCTTCCCTTCTTCAAAGGAAAGTTGGGCCTTCGTGCTGTCGAGGGCCGGGCTTCTCCCGCGAAGAGGTGGAGCCCGGGCCCGCAGTGGGTCCGGTGAGCAGGGGCCCGCCTCAAAGATGTCCAGTCCTGGCGGCGGGCCCCCGGACCCAAGGGGCCATCTTGAACGTAACCCTCGCCGCCAGCAGTCTCATCCTGGCGGCCAACACTGAACGGGAGGCGACGTCGCTCGACATCAGGTTCGACCTGATCAGCGGCTTCTTCCTCCTCCTCGCCCTGGTGATCGGCGCACTGGTCTACCAGTGGACAGCGCCGGCTCCCACCGCGACCCACCAGAACTCCAAGGGCGAGCGGCTCATGTACGCAGTCGTGTCGGCGGCCGCCGTCATCGCGATCGGCACCTACTTCGGCGACGGCTTCGGTGGAATCGAGCGCGTGGAGAAGACCAGCAGCGAGAAGAAGCACGCGGCCGCCGTCCAGCTGGTGCTCACCGAGCATCCAGACCAGCAGCGGAACGTCGAGCACGGCACTCCGAACCTGCCGCGCTAGGAGACGCGCCGCGCGAGCACGACCGCCGTCGCCGCGTAGGTCGCCAGCCGCCGCGGGCGCTGCCTCATGCGGGGTCCGAAGGGGGGCACTGACACATTTCGGCTCTACCCCCAAATAACTGAGGGGAGAATCTGGTGGCGATGGGAAGCCGGAGACCTGCCGGGGTGCCTCCAGGACGACGAACGCGGGTGGCGGATCCCGTCGAGGCGCTCCTGGCCGCCGGCTTCCGGATCAACGCGCCGGCACCGCCTGAGGCCGTCTCCCGCGCCGGAGACGGCCGCGCCGATCAGAGCGAGGTCGATCTTGATGCGGGACGTGCCGGGACAGCCCGTCCTGCGCCCGTCCGCGCCGTGGTCAGCCACCTCCTCAACAAGGTCGGCGACTGGCCCCGTCACCTGCCCGGATCGCCGATAACGGCATACAGCGATCCGGGCCGCACACCCCACCCCCAAGGCGCCCCGGCGAAACCAACCACAGCCGACAGTGGTAAGCGTGACCCGGAACCGTAGTGCCGGAAGGGGGACCAGACAGGGATGGCGGTGTCTCACAAGATGCCGATGACATCGGCAAGCCACAGGCCAGCGGCGGTACCGAACTGCTCTGTCAGCGCAGCGCACACAATCCAGGTTCCAAGAATGACCGTAAAGAACTGCACCTGCCGCACGAACGGCTTTCCTCTGGAGATATACAGCAAGACGACTCCTCCACCCACCGTGAGGAGGAGGTTCAGCATTACAGCGCCTCCGAGCCGTGTGTTGGTAGGCGTCAGGTCTTCGATGCCGATGGCAGTTGTGGTGAGTGATGCCACCAGAGCGGAGAGGGGGACAAGTATCCATACCGTGATCATCAGTAGGCGGCGGCCTTTACCTTCGAGAAAGGTCTCAGTGCGCTCGTGGGCGGCCAGAAACGCGGACCGCTCCTCCTCGTCAGCTCCCAGAGCGGTCACCAGGGCAAGGAAAGCAGGCCGAGGGGCCGGCAGTTCTGCGCCGTTCTGCCAGGCGGCGATACGGTCATGTTGTTCCGCGACCGCTGTGTCTCCCCAGGCGGCTTGGGCCATCCGCTCCAAAGTCCAGACGTCACGGCCAGCTCTGGCGCGCAGAAGTCTTAGCGACCAGCTGAGCTCGAACAGGGTGTTGGTTTCGGACAGCGGGGTGGTGAGCGATCGCTGTTTATTCCTGGAGAAGATCCTGTTCAGGACGTTGTCCTTGCGGCTGGCTGCGTTGTCCGGGACAACGGCGACCGGCGCCGGAGAGATGTCCTGTGAGGTAGCGAGGACGTCGGTGGCAGGACGGTGGTCTGCGGCGGGCGCGGAAGTGGACTCGCCCGTCTCGCAGGCCGCCGCCACGTGGGCGGCGACGGCTGTCCCCTGGACGACAACGGGCCCGGAGGTGTCTGCGGGATGGTGGTGCAGGCCGAGGTCTTCACGGAGCCCATTGAGTTCCTGGTCCTGCTCGGCAAGCTCGGCGGCAGCCTGGTCCAGGGCGTCGGCCATGCGGTCCAAAGGAGGCAGGACCGGCTCGAGGGCCTCCGGAGAAAGGAGGGCGCCGTTGGTGTCCGGTTCGTCGTCCAGGGCGTGGCGGGCCGCGGCCTTGGCCTGCGAGGCCTTCTCCTCGGCCACCACACGTAGTTCATAGGCGTGGCCAGCCGCGCGGCGGGCGTGTGCAAGCTGGGCGTCGGCCTGCCGGTGGAGCTCCTGGGAACGCTCCAGAGCACGCTGGAGCTGCTCGACCTCAGCCCGTGCTTGCTGTCGGGCCCTGTGGCGTTCGGCACGCAGTTGGACGCACTGGTCCTGCAGGACGGACACCATGCCCTCCAGCTGCACGCACCGTTTCTCGGACGTGGCCAGGCGCCGCATGGCCTCGAGTTGCTGGAGCCGGGCGTCGTCCAGACGCAAAAGCGCGGTGGCGGCTTCCGAACGCCTCTCGGACACCCGGGCCGCGAGGGGGCGGCCGGCTTTCAGGTCTTCCTCCGCTTCCTCCGCCGCGCGGCGCAGCGTGTGCCCTTCGCGGCGGAGTGATTCGCGCAGGCGGGGCTCACGGATCAGCTTGTCGACGAGGTCGTCCACGAGCTTCTCGTCAGGAAGCCGGGTTCCGTTGCGCAGCCCGGTCCACGACGTCTTGGAGTGGGAAAACAGCCTCTCCAGTTCCCGCACCTGAACCCCGTTGGTGACCTTGCGCACCCACAGGGCCAGGTCGTCGGCCTGCTCCGTGCGCCCTTTCAATTCACTCAACGGCCGTGCCATAACCGCCCCTCCCCACCGCTCCGCCTACGGACAACTGGCGGTTGTCCACGAAAACCGGCCCGCCACCTGCGGCGACACAACCGGGCCCCACCGAACAATCTCATGCCCCGTCACATTGGAGTCACCTAAACGGCCCAAGTTTTCCGGAGGTGTCTCCTATGCCGGTTCCCCGCCCGCCCAAGCCCGCCCGCAAGACCTGGCCCTACGCCGTCGTCGCCGTCCTCGTCCTCGCCGTCAACGCTGGCTGGCCCGCCGCCGACGTCATCAAGCTCGCCACGGTCCTGCTCGTCCTGATCGCCCTCGTCGTCCGCGCCGGGCCCGACGACTCCTGAGCCACGGCCGCTGGCCTTGCCCGTCTCCGGCCCTTCCCATGGCCGGACGTCCCTCACCAGGTGGTGCGGGACGTCCGGCTGCCGAGAACCTGTCAGTGGCGCAGCCATGCGCGGCAAGGATGGTGCCGGGCGTGATCGGCGGTCTGCTGGTGGTGTCAGCGAGCGAGCCCTCGACGAAATCATTTGACGGCGTCGGGAGAATGCCTGGCATGGGTACAGACATCAGCGGCTTCATCGAGTACCGGGCGCCGCAAGACGATCAGGAGCCGATTTGGTACAGCGCACACGACCTCAGCTCCCTGATCGATGATGTCCGTAACTACGACGCGTTCGGCTGTCTCTTCGGGGTCCGCAACTATGCGAACTTTCGCCCCCTGGCCGCAGGCAGGGGGTTCCCCGCTGATGCCTCGGCCGCCGTGAGTGCGCGGTTCGCCCAGCTGACCGATTGGTACGGCGAGGACGGCTTTCACAGCACCACGTGGATCACGTGGGCCGAGGTGAAGGCTGTCGACTGGAACGAGCCCGCAGCGAAGCCCGACCGTCGGCTTCACGAATACCGCCAGACTTCGAGCGGGCTCAGGATGACGGGGAAGGCCTCCTGGAGTGGCGCATTCGCCGAGGCTGTCGGTCTCAAAGCGGGCGAGATGCGGGAGTGGCCCGAAGGAAGTGAGTGGCTCGTCGGGGACACGCTCTACAGATCCGTCACCATCCGCCGCAGAGATGCCGTCACCGAAACCGGCGAGTGGCAACCCGTATGGGAAGCCATGGAAGAACTCGCCGAACTGCACGGCGACGACAACGTGCGCCTTGTCGTGTGGTTCGACGACTGAGCAGGATATTGCGACCGCGCATCGCCGCTGGACGTCCCTTCCGGATCATCTCGCTGACCAGCTGATGATGGCGGCGATGTGGAGGCCAGCGAGGTAGATGGTGGCGGTCCCGGGCATGAACGATCACGATGCCGCCGCCAGCCACCCGGCGACGGTTGCCGGGGCGTTGGGCTGGTGCCATCACCCCCTCAGAATGGGCGCATGGCTCCACTTTCCATCGACCCGCGCCCGTTGAACGCCGACGAGCGTGCAGTACTTGAACACATCCTGTCGGCGGAGTTCGATGGCGCGTCGCAACTGCGGAATCAGCTGCACCGCACCAAGGTGACCGCCGTCTGGGGCCCCGACTCCGTGAGCGTCGATCTGCGGGTCCGGGAACCTTGCGAGCATGCAGCGCTGCCGACAGAGCTCGTGCCCGTGGACGCGCACGTCCATGACCCATCCGGCGCCTACGCCGGCGAGATCCTCGTCTGGACGGACCGCGGAGCCACGCTCGCGGCCCTGGAGTTCGCCTGGGTCACCGACGAGATGCCCACGTCTCTCCCGGCCGTCGTGGACGGCCGGCTCAGCTGGCCGTCCTGACGGCTCCACCCACCCTCAGCGCTCTTATCGGCGGAGAGTCAGTTGCCTTAGCTGATCGGTAAAGAGATGGATTTGCAGCAGCTGCCCTTCCAAGCTCTCCAGAGCATCGTGGTCGCCGTCCCGCGCGATCCTCTCAAGCCTTGCGGACAGCTGAAGCAATCGTCCAACTAGCTCCTCGTGGTGCTCGTACCTTACGAACAGCTCGTGCTCCTCCTGGGGACTCTTCGCATGGAGCCGACTGGCTTCCAGGTGCACCCCGATCACACCGAGCAAAGAGTCAAGGGCGCGGATGCGGTCCTGAAGAAACACCTTCCGAGGAGCCACGGAGGCGTTTCGCATTCACTGTCCCGAGTGCTCCTCCGGACGGGGTCAATGTGGCGCCCGAGCTCCGTTCCCTCCGGTTGGGGCACGCTGGGATGCGAGTGACTGGGTGGCACAGGCACGCTCTCTGAGCGGTCCTCCCTGCCGCCCTCCCCGTCATCCGCGAGACCGGGCCGCTCGCCTCGTTCGTTCTCCGTGGGGGGAGGAATGGCGGGTGCCGGGACCCTGAGCGGCGGTGGAGGCGGAACGTACTGTCCGGCCTGTTCCGGAGAGCTATCAGCGGGAGGCAGCGGATCATCGGAGGCCGCGTCGTCCCACAGGGCGTGGAACCGCTCGACTTCTGCCTTGGGGTCAGCCCGGGGGGTCTTCCCGGCGAGCACCGTCACAAGGACGTCAAGAAGTCCCCAGGCGGGAAGGCGCGGCTGCGTGAACGCGTCGTGGATTCGGCTCGGGCTCGCGACACCGTGGCCGAGGGCGCGGGACATGTCGCGGACGGAGGGCCATCCGGCACGGCGGTGGAGGGCGTGGAGCTCCAGGCTGAGGGTCTGCAGGGGCCCGGGTGGCAGGGACGGTGCTGTCAGCTTGGGCACGCGCGCTCCGAAGGCTGTCCGGTGGTGTCCATTTCTGTCCGACGGACAGATTATCGCGTCCTAACACGTAGGCCTGCGTACCGAGTTGTGGCCCGCTGTCAGAGATCGTCCTGGCGGCCTTTGAGGACTCGAACCTGATGGAGTCCGAACAGAACTCACCCGGGAGCACGGCATGTTCAACGAAGAAACGGTGCTCGGTCTTCTCGCTCATGGGCTGCTGACGGAGCTTCCCTCCAGCCTCATCACGGCCGTCATCACGGCCCTGGTGGTCTGGGGCGTCCGCCGCTATCGCAGGCGCCGCGACGCAGAGGGAGACCAGGGCTGAACGCGTTGCGGGGTCCCGGAGTACAGCTCCGGGACCCCGCAACGGGGCGCGCTGGATGGTGGCCGTAGCTGCGGTGCGAAAACGCCCCGTCCCCGGCATTGCAGATGCCGGGGACGGGGCGTGCTGCATATTCGGTGGGTCAGGCGCCGATGCCGACCGACGAGACGTGCGCGTAGGCGTTGTAGTCGGAGTCGAGGTCGCTGATGACGTCGTCCCAGATCTCATCAACGGTGTCGGAGTCCTGGGCGGCCCAGGCGTCGACGAGGTCGCCCCAGATGTACCGGACGGTGATGGAGCGCTGCTGGAGAGTGGGGCGCAGCCGTTCGGCGGGTACGTGGCTCTGGTCGACGGGGTAGATCTCCATGCGGCGGCCGCGGCCGTCGTTGTCCAGGTGGCGCTTGAGCCAGCCGGAGCGGATCAGGTTCTCCCGGCGGCGGTGCCAGTAGGCGCTGTCGATGCGCTCGCGGTTTGCCGGGGTGGGGGTGGACTTGCCGCGCATCCAGGAGCGGATCGTGCGGGCGGTGACACCTTGCTCCCTCAGCGCTTCACGGCCGGCCGGACTGTCGAGGTAGCGCAGACGGGCGTTGAGGCCTCGCTTGGAGGTGACAGGCGAGGCGATACCGGAGGAGTAGACGATCCGGTTCAGCTCCAGGATCAGAGCCTCGCCGCCCTTCATGCCCCGGGTGTTGAACTTGCCGAATTCTCCCCATCGGGACCACAGGTCGGGCGACCCTGCCATCAGCGCTTACCTCCCCGAACATAGGTGTTCTTTTCCTTGACCTGGTTCAGCTCTCGGCCCTTGGGAAATACCGGGCGCCAGTCTCCCACGACGTGGAGTTCGTCGGTGCCGGAAATCTCAACAACCTGAAGTCCCGCCTTGTGGGCCTTGTGGGCCTTCATCCACAGATTTGCGAAGGCCTTCGCGCGGATGATGTGCATCCAGTCCGGGCGGCGCAGTTCCCGGTTAGCACTGGACTCCCCGATGGTGGAGACGAATTTGGAGTACATGGCCTTCACGTAGGCGACGGTCAGATCGTCACCCGCGGCCAGAGCGGTCTTCCGGGACTCGGCCAGAGCCCGGCGGAGCTTTTCCAGCAATGCCTCCGAGGCGCCGGAGACGAGGGAGCGGTGGATCACCGGGGCATCCGCGAGGCCCTGGCGGGCGCAGTCGAGGAGCAGGCGGAGCGTGGACTCGCTGACCCACAGCTCCCCGGGCTCCATGCGGTTGCCCAGCGGGTTGGGCAGGTCGCTGTGGTCCCAGCCGGCGGGGGTGATGAGGTGGACGCCGGCCTTCTTCGGGTCGTGGACGCCGCTGGTGTCCTCGCGCAGCTGGCCGATCGGCAGCCACGCCTTCATCGCGGACAGGTAGGCAGCGTTCATATCGAGGGCGGTCACCTCGATCTCCTCGCCGCGCTTGGCCGCCGCGAACAACTCGGGGTTACGCCACTTCGGACGGCCCTCCCAGATCTCGTCCGCTCCTTTCTCCGATTTCTTCTTCAGGATTTCCTGCGTCGGCGGGAATTCCGAATACTCGTACCGGCCGCCGACCCGGGACGCTTTGAGGAGCGTCATCACGTCAGCAATGGCCATCTTGATCAGCTCGGCCCGCGCGGCCTTCATGTCGCCGGAGCACGTCGTGCATGCGGCCGGTGATCTGCTCCACCAGCGACCCGGAGGCGTACCCGGGCGCACTCCGCCGCGGCGCCGGCGACGCTGCGACCGCGGGCTCGGCGGGCGCGCCCGGGGCCGGTACGACGGGCTCGGCCGCAGCAACCGGAGCGGCCGGGGTCTCGACGCCCGCCGGCGGCGCGCCGACGGGAGCCGCAGGAGCCGGGACCTCCTCCGCGGCCGGGACCGCGGCCGGGGCGGAGGCCTGCGGGTGCTGGCGGCGGCGACGGCTGCCGCGCACTCCTCCGCGGTCAAGTGCTGCGGAAACCCGTCGAGTTCGTGCTGTGCGGGCTGCCCGCACAGCACGCACGGCCCGGCCGCCGGCACAGCGGCAGGGCGCTCCGGCGGCACAGGGGGCGAGGGGTTGCGGCCGGTGGTGCGGACGAGGGTGTCGGCCGATCCGGCGCGCTCGCGCTCCACGGCGGCAACGGTGGAGGCCTCCTCGTCGAGGACGGTGGCCGCCGGCGGGGACGGGCGCTCGGCGGCCGCAGGAGGCGAAGGGGCCCCGGCCGGCTGGAGGCTGGAGAGCGAGCCGTGCAGCACGCCGGCCGCATGCGTGGGACTGGCCAACAGGTCGAGCGGATGCAGCCGGTAGTGCGCAGCGAGGAGGTCGACATCCTCCAGCGACCAGTGCGCCCGGCCCGACTGCTTCCGGGACACCTGCGCCTGCGACTGCCCAAGACCGGCAGCCAAGTCATTCTGTCGCTCGCCCGTCCGCGCCATGAGCGCCGCGACCGTGAGCCTGAGGACTTCCTCGGTACCCATCATGATTGCGATCCTAGTATCCCGTATGCGATATTTGCATGGATTGGCATCACGCGGCGGGCAGTCCGGCCCTTCGCCCGCCAGGCCGGCTGAACCCCGGCGGCACAGCCCCGCGGACCCGACCCGATACGGACCAAGAGCGGTCGGTGAGTATCCGCGCCCCACGCACCTGACGGATGTACACGGCCGGGGCGAGCCACTCCCACCCCTCGGAGGGGTCGTCGATGCGGTCGCCGTTCTCGCTGTCGGCGGCGTAGTACTGAGCCCCCATCGCGGTCTCTCCCTCACCCTGTCGGCCCCCTGGTCGCGGTCAGCATGGCATGAGAACCCGACAGCGCAGGCCGGTCATACCTCTCGCCGATCGCGGCGATCAGGACGGTGGCCTCGAAGCGGACGGCGAGTTCGTCGAACCGGGTGGCGACCGCCCGGTTGCGCTTCAGCCGGTTGGTCCCCGCGCTCGACCGTGTGCCGGGCTTTGTAGTCCTCGCGGTCGAAGACCGGAGGCCGCCCGCCCGCGATGCGGGACGAGGCGCAGAGCCGATTTCCAGAACACGGCCTAGCTTGATCTTTAACGTCTGGGCCGTAGGTCAGCCGCTGAAAGGGGGCGAGGCGACCTCATACTGCGTGCGACCATCTCGGTATGCGCCTGGTAGCTGACGGAGCCACACCGACCCCACGGTTGGCACTGGTGAAGGACCTCGAGACTGACGACGGGTACGCCTTCGAGCTGGCGAGCCCGCTCTTCCTTGCTGCCGGGGATCGAATCGCTGTTGAAGATGGCAGGCTTGTCGTCGTCCAGGCCAGTGGAGAGCGGCTGTCACCGGCCGGCGACTGGTCTACTCGTTGCGGGCCAGGGTCCCCGCAGCGCCGGTAGAAGCCCTCCTCGAACGGCGCGTCGTACTTGATCACTCGGTTCGGTATCCGCCGGACGTAGAAGCGGTCTTCGTTTGAACATGTGCTCCGACCAAGGAACACACACGTCCAGCGCGAAGGCCGTGAGGATGAGTCTGCAGCATCACAATGCCCGGCGAGATCCGCTGGCGGAACTGGGTCGCTTCCGAGGCGAGTTCTACTCCTGTCTGACCGATCGTTCGGATGCCCTGTTCGAGCTGGCGGACCCGGTTTCGTGCGGTGACGGTCCGGTGAGGTCGCTGGCCGAGCTGTCGCTCGTGGGCGAATGCCGCCGCGGGCATGGCAGGCTCTACGCAGCCCTCACCCAGGGCCGGGCCGACGCCGACCGGATGCGGCGGGCCCCAGGCCTCGCCGCTGCCACGAGCCGTCGACGGCCGGCTGGTCCTGGCCGTCGACGTCACATGCTGGCTACGGCCCGACGCCACCGCCACCGCACGGCAGCTGCGCGACCTGGTCGAGCGGCAGTCTCCGCAGGTCAGTGGCAGACCGGCGACCCCAATGTCCTCGTCATCGCGGACGCCGGATACGACGCGCCCCGCCTCGCCTTCCTACGGAGGGACCTGCCGGCGCAGATGCTGGCCCGGGTGCGCTCGGACCGCGTCCAGCGCCGGCCGACACCTCTGCGGGAGCCTCACACCAGGGGCCGCCCGCCCTGGCACGGCGGCAAGGTTGTCTTCGAACAGCCCGACACCTGGGGCACCCTGGACACCCAAACCGTCGCAGGCACCCGCCTCTACGGCACCGCCCTCACACGCTCCTGGGAACGGCTCCACCCAGCAACATGGTCGTGCACGACCAGGGCATCACGGTGTGGGTGAACGGAGGCCATGACGCCGAGGTTTCGACATGAACGGCGGATTGGTGCCGTGTGGGCACCAGCGGCGGACCGAAGACGTGCGCCCTGGACGGCGGTGACGGCCTGAGCCACCGGCTCCTCGCCGCCGCTTCTTTGGGACAGGAGATCCTGCCGATGTGGCAGTGGACCAACGAATCCGACATCGCCGGCAGCGACCGCATGGGCGAGATCCGCCTCGGCCAGCAGCACCTCCCCCTCGCCCAGGCCGATGCCAGCTGAAAGCCCGTGGCGGTGCAGCAGTGGGTCCGCCATCATCCCCACATGATCGTGATGCAACCCGCTCTGGAGATCTCCGCCGCCGCCGACTTCGCACTCTGGCCGGTTGGCGAGCACGGTTCATACGGCTACCTTGTGCTGAACGGGGAGCTCACTCCGGAAGAGGTCGGCACAGCGGTCAGGCAGATAGCAGCCTGCAACGACTTCGAGCCGGAGGAGGAACACGGACCGTGCCCGACCGACCCGCTCGGCACCTTCCTGCACGGGCTGCTCACCATGCCTGACTTGTTCGCCGCCGGCGGCTTCCGGGTGACCGACAGCGCCACCGGCATCGTCTTCGTCGACCCGGGCTGCTGCAACGGCCTGGAGACCTGGCGAAACTGGCTGGAGGTGCTCGACGGCACCGGCTGCTCCTCCTTCGGCCACGATCCGTCGTCGATGGCCGAACGCGTTGGCACCATGGTCCGGCTGACGTTCGACGCTTACGGGACGGACCACAGCCCGGTGATCGAGCTGCCGGTAGACCAGGCACGCAGGCTTGTCGCGGGCGCCCAGCAGGATCTGCAGGCCTTCCTCGGACGTGCCGGGAACTGGGCTGAGCAACACCTGCCCGCACACGCCGCCGGCGTCACTGCCGCCCTGGCACGGGCACTGGACCTGGCGCCCACACAATGACCAGCTTCCTGACCCACCGGGCGCACGTGCACGATGCCCGTCTCCCGCTCCGCCGCCGGCACAGCGCGCTGCGGACCTGCATCACCCTTTTCGCTCCGTACGGCTTCCGGGCGACGTACCACCACCTCACGCTCAGCGCCTCGATCCCCCGGCGGCTGGAAGCGGACCCGGCCGCGCTGGTGCGGGCGGTCCCCAATACAGAACGCCCCCACTCCATAAGGAGCAGGGGCGAACACAAGGCGTAGCGGGACTGCCGGTTTAGTCAGGCACAGAATTCTGCCTTCTTTGCAGTGGGGTGAAGGCCGTCGTCGATTTTTATAAGGCCCTCTCCGCCCATCCATCCCCCTGATCGTGCGAACTTCTGCAACCCGTTGTCAACGTTCCCGGATGCGCCAGTTGACCAACTGCCGTCAGCGGTGTCGAAGGCGGCCGTGATTCCGTACAGCTTCGTGTTCTTCGGCCACGGCTTGTAGTCCATAGTCCAAACGGTACAGGGTGGCATAATGCCAAGTGATTTCACGTACAATCCCCCTTTCGCTCCCTCTTCCGTAGCGGCAATCCAATAGATGATCTCTACAGAGTCCACGGTGTCCAGGTTGCGATTCGTGAGCGTCCACTTGGGGGCAGTGTCACTGGCAAACAGAGTGATTCTGCGGACATACTGATCCATCTTCTGTGATGCCTTGCTGCCTTCCTCAATCTGCTGATTCTGGTACGTGGAATACGCGACGTAGGTTGATGCTGCGGCAGTGATGACCGTCATCAGCGCTGCCATGCCAGCGAGGAAAGTTCCCCAGGCAGACAGCCAGCTGTGCCGCTCGCCCCTAGGGCCTGTCTCCTTGAAGGGCTATGGGCGCCATTCCTGCTGGTAGGCGGGGTGCTCGGCGTATGACTGGCCAAGGACTCGCAGCGCGTATG
>NZ_JBIBWF010000023.1:0-18841 GCF_043081085.1 Streptomyces sp. NPDC014891
GATTCGGGACCATCCCCGCGCGTGCGAGGAGCAGTCCTGGTCCGACGGTACGGTGCTGCGCAGCCTGGGGCCATCCCCGCGCGTGCGGGGAGCAGGACCTTGATGCCGTGCGGAGTGTGGATGCCGTTGGGACCATCCCCGCGGGCGCAGGGAGCAGCGGAGAGGGCTCCGGAGGGGGTCCTGTTACAGAGGACCATCCCCGCTGGCACGGGGAGCAGCGGGCACCCCCTGCGCGCTGTGCACGGTGACGGGGACCATCCCCGCGGGCGCGGGAAGCAGCAGCTCGGGCGACGTCGGCTCATCGTTCACACGAGACCATCCCCCGCGGGTGCGGGGAGCAGGGCCTGGCGACCAAGCACCACGGCGCCAAGGTGGGACTGGCTTTATTCACGGGTTGTGAAGCCAGTTGTTCACGGGTTTGGGAGGCGCCCAGATCCACGGTCGGGTGATGTTCACGAGTTTTGAAGTCACCGGGGTGCTTGCCAGGGCAGCATCGGGATGCTCCTGGTGAAAGGGCCTGGTCATGCCGCAGATGTCGAAGGTCGAGCTGTACGCGGCGATCCGCCGGGACCACCGCGGCGGCATGAAGATCCGGGAGATCGAGCGCAAGTACAACGTGTCGTGGCGAACGGTCCGCAAGGCCGTCGACTCGGTCTGGCCCGAGCCGAGGAAGCAGCTGCCGCCACGGCCGACGGCCCTGGATCCGTATAAGTCGGTGATCGACGGGATGCTCCAGGCGGATCTGGACGCGCCGCGCAAGCAGCGGCACACGATCACGCGGATCTTCCATCGCCTGGTCGAGGAACACGCCGCGGACGTCTCCTACCAGATGGTCCGGCGCTACGTCGCCGACCGGAAACCTCAGATCCTCATCGAGTCGGGCAAGGCGCCGGTCGAGGCATTCGTGCCGCAGACCCACCAGCCCGGCATGGAGGCCGAGGTCGATTTCGGCGACGTGACCATCCGGCTCGCGGGCGAGCTTGTGACCTGCTACTTGTTCTCCTTCCGCCTGTCCTACTCCGGCAAGGCCGTCCACCGCGTCTTCGCGTCCTGCGGCCAGGAAGCCTTCTTCGAAGGGCACGTGCACGCGCTGCGGACGCTGGGCGGGGTCCCCCGGAGCAAGGTCCGCTACGACAACCTGAAGGCCGCCGTCGCCCAGGTTCTGGGGCTGAGCCGGGCCAGGGTGGAGGCCGACCGCTGGATCGCGTTCAGGTCGCACTTTGTCCATGTTCCCGTGGGTTCCCGCCGCATCCCGGCTGCGTCGATGACCTCGATGGCCGCGTGATCTGGGGCTTCCGGCCTCTTGGACACGATCGGGTGATTGCTGCTCGTTTCTCAGAAATCCTGAAGCTTCCTCGGCTGTCATGGCGGAGTCGCTGGATAGCTGAAGAGGAGGAACGGGATGGCACTGGCCGTCGTGCGCGACCTGCGGTCGCAGCTCCGGCTGGAGACCGCCGAGGAGGTCGCTGCCTTCGAGCAGGATCTGCTGGCTGAGTTCGTCCTCGCGCGGGCCTCTGCCGGGGTCCTCGACGACACCATCCGCGGTGACGTCGGCCCCGTTCTAGCGCTGAGGGAGTGGTTCGGTCGGCCTCTGTGGGAGATGGAGGCCCCGGACCTTGACCGGTACTTCGGGCGGCACCGTCGTGACTCAGCCTCGGGCACCAAGGTCCGCCAGGCCGCGGCCTTCGCCGTATTCTTCGAGTTCCTCGAACTACGGCACAAGGCCAGCATCCACGCGGCCACCGGCTTCGTAGTCGAGTCCCCGCTGGATGAGATGAACCGGCCTCGGGGTGGCACCTCCGCGAGGCTGCGGATCCCGCCGCCGGAAGCGGAGGTCACCGCGCTCTTCGGCGGCTGGCGGTGCGACATGGAAGAGGCACGCAAGTACGCTCCGGCCGCCCGGAACTACACCGCCTCGCGGCTGGCCAGCCTCATCGGCCCGCGGATCTCGGAACTGTGTCTGCTGCGGATCGGCGACGTTCGCTGGGACCTGGGGCGGTTCGGCAAGGTCCTCCTCAAGGGCAAGGGCAGCCAGGGCCGAGGCAAGAAGGAACGCCCGCTTATCAACGGCTCTCGTGACCTGCTGGAATGGTGGATCACCGGGCCGCGCTGGGAGTTCGACGACAAGGTCAACGACCCCCGTGCCCCTCTCTTCCCCTCGGAACGCAGATACGGCGACGGCTCCAGCAGGGCCGTGACCGACGACGCTCTGCGGACCGGGCTCGCCGAAGCGGTTGCCCGGCATCTGCCGCACCAGATCGGCCACCTCACACCACATGTGCTGCGGCACTTTGCCGCCTCCGACCTCTACCGCAATGGCATGGACGTCGTCGCCATCCAAGAGATCCTCGGACACGAATGGCTCAACACGACCATGATCTACGTACACGTCGAGAAGTCCCACGTCGAAGATGCCTGGATCCGCGCGGGACAACGGGCCACCACCCGATTCGGAGGGACACGCCGATGAAGTGGAACCTGCGGATGGTCGCCGCCCAGCGCGACATCTGGAAGGCCTCCGAGCTCCAACGGATGCTCGCGGAAGCCGGATTGGTGATCTCCGCCGGCAAGATGTCCCACCTGTGGTCCGGACGGCCGCTGACCGTCCGCCTGGCCGACCTCGACATCATCTGCGAGGTGCTGGACTGCACGACCGCCGACCTACTCGTCCCGGAGAAGGCCAGCGTTCGGCAGGAGACCACGAGACTGGAGGCGGAGAAGCAGGTCGTCGGCGGCAGCCCGATCACGCACCAACGCCGGCCGGGTCGCTCGGGGCCGCCGCTATGATCACGCCCGTCCGGCGATCACGACCCTGGGCCACCCGCAGCTGCCGGGACTGCTTCGGATGGGGCTGGATCGACCGCCCTCGCTGCAAAGCGTGCTGGGGCTTCACCGCAAAAGCCACCAGCCGCCACTGCGACGTCTGCACACGCGAGGTCGCCGCGATCGACGGAATCTGCCGTCTCTGCCGCCGCCAGGCCAGCCTGATCGCCGGCCCGGACAACAAGACCCGCGTCGACCTGACAGTAGCGGCCCGCACGGGACAGCAGCTCTTCATCATCGGCACCCTGCGACCTCGCGGCGGCCCCCGGCCTCAGCCCGTTACGTCGGAACCGTGGTTACCGCGGCCGCACCGTGTTCCGCCACGCTGGACGGAGCTGTTGCTGTTCGAGATGCCACGCGAGCTTCGCGGAGTCAGTAGCAAGGCCCCACCGCTCGACCCTCAGCTGTTCGCATCCTTGAGTACCCGGGCCGCCCGGATCGCGGAGCTGCGTGGCTGGCCGCCCCGTACTCTCGGCTCGGTGCGACGCGGCATCCGGATTCTCTGCGCGGTTCACCGGCCAGGGGAGCGAATCCGGGCCTCGACCATCAGCCAACTCACCCACACGGCAGTGCCGGCCAACCACGTCCTGGAGGTGTTCGAGGAACTCGACGTCTTCCTCGATGACCGGCCCGACTCGCTCGACGCCTGGTGCGAGGAACACCTGTCCTTCCTTGCCTCAGATGTCCGCTCTGAGCTGGACATCTGGATCGACATCCTGAGACACGGGACTCCGCGCCGCAGGCCACGTGCCCGCTCGACGGTCATTACGAACCTGAGGAGCATCCTGCCGTTCCTGACCGAGTACGCCGGAAAGTACACGACCCTGCGGCAGGCCACCCGCGAGGACATCACCAGTTGGCTCGCCGACCGGCCCTATCGCGCATACGACGCCAGTGCCTTGCGGTCTCTGTTCGGCACGCTCAAGGCCGAGCGGCTGATCTTCGCCAACCCGATGCGAGGCATCAAGGGCGGCAAGGTGGCGATCAAGATCCCTGCATCACTCACCGCGGCCGAGGTGGAGTCCGTCGCTGCTGCCGCACTGCAGGACCCGGCCCTTCGCGTGGTCGTGGCCCTGTCCGGCATCCATGCGCTGCCCGCCCGCCAGATTCGATCGATGCTGGTCGAGCACGTGGACCTGCCGGGACGGCGACTCGACCCTGAGGGCTTGAACCGTCCCCTGGACGACTACACCGCCGAGGCGATCAGCGGGTACCTCGCTTACCGTCAGCGCCGATGGCCGAGCAGCGCCAACCCACATCTGCTGATCACCAGGAACACCGCCACCACGACAACGTCGGTGGGCACGTTCTGGATGGACAGACTGGTCAAGGAGTTGCCCGTGGGCGTCGACCGGCTGAGGCAGGACCGCATCCTCGAAGAAGCCCTCGCCAATGGCGCGGACCCCCTCCATCTCGCGCACGTCTTCTCCCTCGGTGCCAAGGCCAGCCTCCGCTACACCAGCGCAGTGACCGAATCGGAAGCAGAGCAGGCACCGAGCACCCGCTGATCTTGAGCTTCTACTCCACCGGGAGCCGTCGCCGGCCCTCCGGGGTGAAGGTGAAGGTCTGGCGGAAGGGCCCCGATCCGAAGCGCACTGCGAGCAGGACGGGCTCTTCGTGCTCAGGTGGCCATGATTGCTCGGCTCCCGGAGCACTGCCGTTCCAGAGATGGAAGGACACCATCGGTTCCTCCGGGTTCTCAGTCAGATAGCCGAGGGTCTTGCCGTAGTAGGGATTGTTGCTGCCGAACAGCATGGACGGGTTACCGAACTCGTCGACGACGTCCGTCCACACGCGGTCCTCGCCTGCCCACTGGCGGACCGCACCTTGCAGGACTGCGTGTTCGTCACGGTCCAGTACGCGGTCGGGCTTGAGCCAGCCGCGGCGGTGCGCGAACTCGGCATACACCGAGGCGATGCCGTACTCGTAATAGCGCTCCGGGATCAGATCGCGGAACACGCCCGCGACGCCGGTGCTGGACCAGGCACCGCGCTCTTCCCAGACGCGCTGTTGCTCGGCCAAAGCCTCGGGCTGGCACTCCGCGAACACCAAGTGGTCCATCAGCATGCGCAAGGCCAGCTCCGACTCCCTCCCGAACATTCCGGGACGTCGTAGGGCGAGATTCAACTGATCGATGAGATATGCACGTATCTCGTCGGAGGCTGCAAGCGATCTGGAAGTAGGCACCCCACAGTCTCCCGCAGATGCCGCCGGATCGCGGTCATGGGCCGACGCTCAGCCATTCTCCGCCTGAGCCGGATCCAGGTCCGTCGCCCACTACCGGATTTCCGCTGTGGCAACCGGCCCCTTTTACGCGGCGGAGTCGCCTTCGAGCGCCCGAGTTCGCCCTACCGAGCCTTCAGATTTCCTGAACCCACGGAAGATGGGCGTCGACGCCTTCTACTGCCGGCCTGGCATCGAGGGCGCCCACGAGAAAGGCGGGGTGGAGGGCCAGGTCGGATACTTCCGGCGCAACCACTTCGTGCCCGTCCCGGTCGTCGACTCGCTGGCCCAGCTCAACGCGATGGTCGACCAGTGGGACATCGACGACGAGGCCCGCCGGATCAGCTCCCGCCCCCACACGATCGGCGAGTACTTCCGCTCCGAACAATCGCGGCTCAAGCCCCTGCCCGAGGAGCCGTTCGAGACGGGCCGCTGGTTCACCCCGCGAGTGGACCGCTACAGCCAGATCACCGTCCGCTCCAACCGCTACTCGGTGCCGGTCCGCCTCATCGGCCAGTCGGTGCGGGTGCTCCTGAACGCCAACGACCTCGTCGTCTACGAAGGCCGCACCGAAGTGGCCCAGCACGAACGGCTCAGCACCCGGGGCGGCTCCCATCTGGTCCTGGACCACTACCTCGAAGCCCTCATCCGCAAGCCCGGCGCCTTCCCCGGCTCGACCGCGCTGGAGCAGGCCCGCTCGGCCGGCAGGTTCACTCCCGTCCACGACAACTGGTGGGCCGCGGTCCGCTCAGCCCACGGAGACGCCGAAGGCACCCGGGCCCTGATCCAGGTCCTGCTGCTAGGCCGGCACATGCGCCACGAGCACGTCGTCGCGGGCCTGGCAGCCGCCTTCCGGGCCGGCGCCCTGACCGCGGACGCGGTCGCGCTGGAGGCCCGCAGGGCTGCCGAAGGGGACACCCCAGTACCTCCCGCTCCGGCTCCCAAGCCACCTGCCCCACCCGTGGAGGAACACGCCACGGTGACGTTTCTGGCCGACTACCGGCTGACCCACCTGCCGCCCGACACCCGGCCCCTGCCCTCGGTGGCCGCCTACGACCAACTACTCGACCGCCGCCGCACCGGTGGCCAGGGCACCAGCCAGGGAGAAGCGACATGACCGTCCCCCGCCAGCGTGAACTCACCGAAGAAGCCGCCACCACCGCGATCGACCAGGCCTGCCGCCTGCTGCGACTGCCCACCATTCGCAGCCAGTTCCCCGACCTCGCGGCCGCGGCCTCCCGCGAGCAGATGTCCTACCGCGGGTTCCTCGCCGAGCTCCTGATGTCGGAGTGCGACGACCGGGCCCGCCGCCGCTCTGAGCGCCGGATCAAAGCCGCCGCGTTTCCCCGCGACAAGTCCCTGCGTGCCTTCGACTTCGACGCCAACCCGAACGTCGACCCCGCCGCCATCCACACGCTCGCCAAGTGCGAGTGGGTTCGCAAAGGCCAGCCGCTCTGCCTGATCGGTGACTCTGGGACAGGCAAGTCGCATCTGTTGATCGCGCTGGGGACCGAGGCCGCGATGAAGGGCCACCGGGTCCGCTACACCCTCGCCACGAAACTCGTGAACGAGCTCGTCGAGGCCGCCGACGAGAAGCAGCTGACCAAGACCATCGCCCGCTACGGCCGCGTTGATCTTCTCTGCATCGACGAACTCGGCTACATGGAACTCGACCGCCGCGGCGCCGAACTCCTCTTCCAAGTTCTGACAGAACGGGAGGAAAAGAACAGTGTGGCGATCGCTTCGAACGAATCGTTCGGAGGCTGGACCAAGACGTTCACCGACCCCCGCCTCTGCGCGGCCATCGTCGACCGCCTCACCTTCGGCGGCAACATCATCCAGACCGGAACCGAGTCCTACCGCCTCGCCCACACCAAAGCCCAGGCAGACCGCGCCGCTAGCTGACGGACCGTCGCAGACCGCGCAAGAGGCTGGTCACTCGCGTGGGCTCTTGCCGTAGTAGGGCCTCACAGTCCTGGCCAGCTTTCGCTGGATCGACCGCAGGGCGCGAATCGTCGACTCGTCGGAGAGCCCTGTGGTCGTCGGCCATTCAACGCCGGAGCCCTCGAGGTCGCTGACGAAGACAATCTCCACCGCCAGGAGAGTACGTGCCCAGTCCACCGGAGGCAGCGGAACATCGTCGTTGAGCGCACTTCGCAGCCGACTGCACTGGTCGAACAGATCTTGGACGCCCGCGAACCCCATACCGACGGCGAGCGCGTCGCTACACCTGGCCGGCCCCGACCACTCCAGCAGTGCCCGCCGCAGCAATCCGATCTCGTCCGCAGCAAGCAGTTCACTCGCCGCGACCTCACGTTCCGACATCAGGCTCAACCCTTCCCCACACCTTCGAGGACAGCAACCCTCCGCAAGATGCTCCTCTACATGTGGATCACCACGACCAGAGCACATTAGAACACCCACGCGACATCAAATCTCGTCGATATTCAGGGCCTCTGCTGCGTCCCAGCGACATCCAAACTCACCGGTAAACGCCTCCCGAAACGACTGACATAGCCAGCTGTGTGAGGGGCTCGGTATCCCCCTTGCCGTCACCGACCGGCCATGGCCCTCCTACGCCCCGTCTGCGGGCAGTGCCGGGGTTCTGGGTCCTGACGTGATACGAGGTGAAGCCTCGTGATGAACAGCGACCGGTCCCCCGTGGACGTGCTGAACGCGTCCGCCGGCGGCAGCCACATCTACAGCGCCCCGGGCGGGGACAGCGTCTACCGGGAGGCCACCGGGTACGACGGCACCGCGGTACTCGTGGCGGACGGCGAGTTCGACATGGACAGCGTCGTCTGCCTGCAACGGGCGCTGACCGACGCCCAAGCCGACGGCGCCAGCGCCGTCCGGCTCGACGTTACGGGCGTCGCCTTCGCCGATTGCTCCTTCCTCCACGCCCTCCTCCGCGCCCGCCCGGGCCTGAACCGGCTCGCCCTCATCGGCCCCGTGCCGAACCATCTGCACCAGCTCCTCGGCCTCACCGGCACCACTCCCCTGTTCCCCGTCGAGCCCTGAGGCCCGCGAACCGCGCGCTACCCGCCCACCCCTCCGGCCGTGGCGCGCGGCAGCCGGAAGGCCCCGCACCGAAGAGGTACGGGGCCCGAAGGCTGCCGGCCGGCTCCGACCACGCGGAGGCAACGTCTGACGCGCGCCCGTCAGCTTGCCTTCCGATACGCGGCAGCCGGTCCGGCGACCCGGTGCCCGTAGCGGGCGTTCAGCTTGTCGATCACCGGCTCCAGCCGCAGCCGGGCCTCCCGCGCGTCATCGAGGGAAAGCTGGGTGCCGGGGCCGTCGTCGGCGGGGCTGAGGTCTTCGGCGGTGAGGGTGAGGCGGCGGATCCGGGCGCGCTGGAAGGCCATGGCGTCCAGGAGCCGCAGGGTGCCGGTACGCAGGTCCTCGGTGTGGGCGGAGGGCTGCGGGAGCCGTTGGGTCCGCTCCGCGGTACCGCCGCCGGCCAGGCGCACGGCGAGGGTGAGACCGCGGGCGATCTGGCCCCGGCTGCGGATCCGGTCTCCGAGGGTGACAGCCAGGTCCAGGAGCGCGGCACGCACGAGGACCGGGTCGTAGACGTCGCGGTCGAAGGCGAACGACTCCGTCGTGGACTCGGGCATCTTCCGCACCGCGACCGCACGGGGGTCGATACCCCGGGCCCGGGCACGCAGGGTACGGCCGGCCTTGCCGCCGAGGATGCGGCACACCACGGTCTCGTCCATGGCGGCCAGCGCGCCGACGGTGTGGAGCCCGTAGCGCTGGAGCTGGGCGGCCTGGGCGGGGCCGATGCCGTGCAGCGCCCGAATCGGGAGAGGGCTCAGGAAGTGTTCAACCGCGCGGTGGTCGGGCAGGTGCAGCACCCCGGACCGGCCCACCCGGGCGGAGGCGGTGGCGGCGGTCGCCCAGGTATCGGCGACGCCGATGTGGGTGTCGATGCCCGTCTGCACCAGCGCCTGCACCCGGAAACGGGCCGCAAGCTCACCGCCGTCCACACCGAACAGCCGCAGCGATCCCCTGACCTGCGCGAGCACGGCAAGCGGCGGGAGCGGCTGAACCTGCGGGGTAAAGCCTGCCAGGAGGTCCAGGACGTGACGGTAGTCCTCGGGTGAGGTATCAGGCCGGCAGCGGACGTGCCAGATCACACTCATACCCGTCACGCCGCCTGCCCCTCCCTCGCACGCTGCTCACACACCAGCATCCGCAGCTCCGCGCGCCCCGCCGCGGGGCGCGGGTGCGCCCAGTAGGGGTGGAAGTGCACCTGTGCGGACAGGTGCAGCAGGCGGCGGCGGAGCATGGTCGTGCGGGTGGTGGCGGGGCGGGCGAGTTCCTCGTAGGTGGCGGTCCAGGATCGCTGGGCGGTGACGAGGTCGTCGGGGAACGGGTGGAACCTCATACACTGATTAGAGCACCTGTTCGATTTTGGGTGCCAGTCGTGCCGCGCGGGTCGGGCAGAACGCGAGTTCTACTCTCCACCGCATCGGCACCTGTCCGCCCGACCCCGAGGAGGCGCGCCATGACCACCCCTGCCCGGCCGGTGAACCTCCCGCCGCAGATGTGCCCGCCCCGCTCCTCGGGAAATGTGCCCGCTGCCACGCCGACTGCCACCGGTACGGATTCGGCGGGAACCCCCTGTGCCAGCAGCATCAGCGAGAGGTGGCCGAGCTCCAGGCGAAGAACCACCGCGCGGGTGCCTGATGTCCGAGCTGCCTCCCGACCTCCCAAGGCTCCGGACCCTGGAGCATTGGCTGGTGCTGTCCCTGGACCGGGTGCGGGAGCGGATAGCGGAGGTCGAGACCCGGGAGGCGACGCTGCGTCCGGTGCGCCCGCGGCCGGAGGGGCCGGGCTGGGTGCTGTCGTTCCTGCGCGAGGGCGGGCGGCCGGTCGCGGACAGCATCCACATCGGCGACTGCCGCATGGCCGCCCCGCACCGCAAGCCCCTCAGCCGCGAGGAGGCCCGCCGGGCGCTGACCGCCGGAGGGATGCGGGCGTGCGAAATCTGCCGCCCGGACTCCGACCTCGGCATCCTCGACTGACCAGCGGCCGCCGCGGTCAGTCGGCGGGGAGCCGCCGGGCCAGGTCCGCGGCGAGCTGGCCGGCGGCCTGCCCGCGGGGCGTGAGATCGAGTGATTCCAGCAGCCGCATGTAGCCGACCGCGTCCCGGGCCTCCGCCGCCGTCAGCAACGGTAAGCGGGGCTCACCCGCCTCTGGATAGTCGCCGGTCACAGCCTGCTCGTCAGTATCCACACAGGGACCAACACGGGGCGAGGCCTCCAAGACACGGACCGATGGTCAGGCGGTCTTCCGGCGGGTCGTCTTCTTGGCCGCGGTCTTCTTCGCAGCCGTCTTCTTCGCGGTCGTCTTCTTCGCCGCGGTCTTCTTCGGCTTCGGCATCTCGTGCACGGTGGCAGGCCCGCCACTCTCGCCGCGGGATTCCTTCGCCTTCGCCACCGACGCCTCCAGCGCCGCCATGAGGTCAACCACCGGAGCCGCCTCCCCCCGCTCAGCCTCGGGCGCGGCGGGCTGGCGGTGCTCGGCCTTCGCCTCGATGACCTCGGTGAGGGCCTCGGTGTAGTGGTCGGTGACGTCCAGGTCGGTGAGAGAGTCGACGGTCATCGTCTCCATCAGCGTGAGCGCGCCCTCGATCTCCTTCTCGCTGACGTCGGTCTCGGGCGGTGCGAGTTCGGCAGGGGAGCGGATCTCGTCGTCCCAGTGCAAACCCTGGATACTCAGCGCCTCGCCGACCGGGCGCAGGAGACCGAGGCGCTCGCGGCCGCGCAGGGCGTACTTCACCACCGCGACCCTGTCCGTGCGGGTGAGGGCCTGGCGCAGGAGCGTGTAGGGCTTCGTGGCGACGGCGCCCTTAGCCCTGGCGTAGTTTCTCTGCACTAAGTCAAGCCGAGGCGTGGGCGCTGCCGGAGCTTGCGTAGGGTGCCCGCATGATCGTTCAGTGTTTCCAGATCATCAGCCCGACGAGCGGAGAAGTGGTGAGTGATCATCCAGGGATCCGGGTTGGCGCTGAGTATCCAGTCCTGGAGGTCATCACGACCGCAGGCCGGGTCCTCCTCCGGATCCCTGAGCGGCCTGACCTCCTGGTGGAGCGAGACACCCCTGGGCTGTGGGATGCCGCCATGTTCACCGTGGTCAACAGTCAAGTGCCGGACTGTTGGGTCGCAGGGCTGAAGGATGGCCAGGTGACGCTCGCGCCCAGGGAATGGCAGCGTGCAGGCTTCTGGGAGGACTATTTCGATGGCGAGCCAACTGCCGGCGCTGAATACGAGCGTCTTCGCGCGGAGGTCCTCTCAAGCGTGACCTCGGATGGGTGATCATCGCTGACGTTCGCCGGTAGTTGAGCTGGGGCGGGTGGTCGGGATGCCGAGCACGACGGGTGACCGTTGTGTGAGGCGGGCGGCGTCGGCTTGCTTGGTGCGGACGAAAGTCAAGGTCATGTCGATGCCTTCGATCTCGCCGAGCCACTGTTCATCCTCGGCCCGCTTGCGGCGGAGGATCAGGTCCTTCTCGATCTCCGCCAGCCTGGGCAGCATCTTGGGGTTGACCTGCAGCATCGGGCATCGGATGCAGGCGTGCTCATGTTGACAGGGTGATCCGTAGGGGCGAGCACAGTTGCCGAGTTCGACCTTGCGCTTGTCGAAGTGCTCCTCGAACTCCGCCCACTCCTGGTTGGTGACGTCGGTGTATTCGTCGTCGGGCCGCAGGGTCCGGCGGTGGTTCAGGAACTCCTGGTAGTGCTTGACGATGTCCTCGGCGAAAACCGCGACGTAGCCCTGTGTGGTCCGCAGATTCAGGTGTCCGAGCAGGGCCGCGCCGATGTGGATCGGCAGACCGCCGTTGACGATGTCGGTGGCGAAGAGCCGGCGGAAGTCGTGCGGAGTGACTTTAGTCCCGGCGAAGGCGGGGTTTGTCTTGGCGAGTTCTTCGCAGGTGCGGCCGAGCATTTCGAGCACGGTGCTGGGTGACATGACCGCGCGGACGCTGCCCCGGTGACGCTGGAACAGGAACGGCATGGGGTCCAGCCAGATCCTCTCGTGGGGGTCGTAGCGGGTCAGGAGTGGAATGGGCTGGCCGTCGCGGGTCTGACGGCGGACGATCTGGGCGATGGCGTGGAAGAGCTCGGTGGACATCGGAATGACACGCTCGCGTTCAGTCTTCGAGGGGGCGACGACCAGGAGGGCGATAACCTCGCCGTTGGAACGCTCGTATTGGCGGATGCTGAGATGGGTGAGCTCGACGAGTTCCTCGACGCGGATGCCACTGTGTCGCAGGACCTCGATGGACGCCCATTCCCAGAACGCCGTGTCCTCGGCGATCGTCACGTGGATCAGCTCGCCGGTGCCGTGGTCGGTGACCCTGACGGTCGGCTCGGCCACGAGCTTCGCCTGGCGCCTGTCCTCCCAGGAATCGGTGCGGCTATAGCGGCGGCCCCCGTGCTCGAAGGATTCCCCCAGCGGGACCGCCCGGGCGAGTTCCAACAGGCTGGCCAGGCGCTCGTAGCGGTCCTCGACGTGCCGGACGAGAACCGGCAGCAGGGGTTGACGGGCCCGGGTGCGGTCGGCCATCCGTCGGTTGATGTCACGCAGCCGTTTGCTGAACCCCTTCAGGTCCCTGGGCATGATCGGGCAGGGCGTCACCCACTGGGCCCACCGCTCCGGTTCCGTGATGGCCCAGCTGTGCAGGTCGACGTAGAAGCTACGGACGGACAGCAGAACGGCCGCGGTGTCCTTGCGGATCTTGGTCCGGTCGGTCTTCCCGTCCTTTCGCCAGTACCTGATCTCGGCCCGCCACTGGTCATAGAGCTCCTGGCTCAGGTTCAAATCCCGCTGACCTGGGTTGAGCTCCTCGATCAGGGCCCAGAAATGGCCGGCCAGGTGACGGCTGAGCGATTCGAGGGTGTTGTAGTCCGTCTCCGCCTTGCGACGCGTAAGGTAGTCGATCAGCAGCTGTCGGACCGCAGCGTTCTTGACGCCGTAGCGGTCGACGAGTTCCTTGATGCTGCGCTGGCCGTCATAGACGAACGTCCTCAGCGTCGGCGGCGACCCGGGCGGGAAGTGGCCCATCTTGTGCAGAATCTCCCAGGCGCCCAAGGCTGCGAACCGGGTGGTGTCCTTGTTCGCTCCATGGGTGAGCCCCAGGCGCTTGCTCTCCAGCGAGTAGTGCAGCAGAGCCGACGGAGTCAGATGCTCCATCGCGATGCCCTGCGTGGTCAGAACGCAGGCCAGGTCGAACTTCGCCCGGGCCCGGTGGATCGCGGTCAGATGGTGCTGAGCGTCGACGATCTCGAAGAAAGCGTCCAGGTCGGGGTCCTTTTGAAGCAGCCGGAAAGACTCGGGATATGTGGAGAACTTGTTCGCCCGGAACCCGGGGAGCGAGGGCCGGATGATCCGTGCTGCAAACGCCAATCGCAGCGCAGAAGCCAAATCGCTTGTGTCGATGCGGGACCCCGGACGGCCCAGGATGCTGACCCCCGGCGCCTCCTCACGATTGAACCCGCTGGCCTCCCACCTCTCCTGCCAGGTCTCTCCCGGCAGCGTCTCCAGATGGCCGAAGAGCCTGCGGATGCCGGCCCGGCGCTTGTAGCCGTCGGACTTCACTCGGTGCGTCCAGACGGACCGGGCCAGCTCGCCCAGCTCGGCGATGCTGGCCCTCGACAGGTCACCGAACGGTGCCGGAGGATTCTCCGGCCGCGGGGCCGGTGCCGCTTTCACCGCGGCGTGGGAGAAAGGCGTCGATGTCTTCAGCCGAGGTGTCTCGTCATAGTTCGGGCGACGGTTGCGGAGCGTGTAAGTGTCGGCAGGCGTGCGGCTAACCACCAAACACCGCCTTGACGTCGGCGGGATCGTATGCGGCGGAGAACGTCTGCTGAACCCTGGGCCGGGTGTAGTGGGCCTGAAGGGCGTCGAAGAGGTCCTCGACCCGGGCATTGAGGTAGCGGCCCGTGGTCGCCAGATCGGTGTGCCGCATGATCGCCCGGACCTGGGCAAGCGTGAGGTTGGGATCGTTCGCCATGCGGTTCGCGGCCGTGTGCCGCAGGTCGTGCAGGGTCCAGTTCGTGCGGAGTCTGTCGTTGACCCGCTGCAGGACCCGCCGCATCGCGAAATAGGTCAGCGGCCGGTCCGGTCCGCGCAAGGTCCGGAAGACCGGCTCGTGAGCCGCGGGCATGCCGATCCGGTCGAGATAGGCGGCCAGCACCGTCAGTGCCTGAGGGCTCGCGGGAACGGCCTCGCGTTCGTCGGTGCCTTTCGTCACCACATAGAACAGCTGCCTGGCCCAGTCGATGTCGCCCGGGGTGACGCCGAGGAGTTCGCTGGCCCTCGACCCGCTGGAGACGTAGAGCAGGACGGCCGCCCTGTCCCGGTCGCAGGTCATGGCCGCGAAGAGCTTGTTCCACATCGCGTCAGGAATGGACCGCGGGTCGGTCTGCCGGACACGCTGGCGCAACCGGGCCCGCCTGAACGGCAGCACCCGCCGCGCGGGCCCCCTGCCGATCGGGTCCCCGAGCGCGATGCTCACGCCCGCGTGATTCCGGTAGGCGACGTACCCCTCTCCCGATGAGGTGAAGTGGTAGGAGTTGTCGGGCCAGGTGGTCATCCACGCCAGATTGCTGCCGCCGTGCTCGTGCAGGAGCTCCAGAGCGTGGGTCTTTCGTCCGTGGTCAGGCGCCGCCGTCGGGCAGGTCCGTCGCCTGAATCGGGTGCCGACTCGGAACGCGGCGCGTCCGGCCCACAGAATCGTGAGGACGCCGGCCCAGAGAATCCCTTCCGGCACGATCACGGGAAGCTCCGTGAGGGACGGGTAGTGCCCTGTGAGGCCCTGCGCGACCCACACTGACGCCGCGCTGAAGGCGAGCAGCACTGCCAGGGCCGCGTACCCCGTTGCGACGCACCAGGCGACGCGCCTCCCCCTGCGCAATCCCTCCACGACCACCAGCGTGACGGCGGCCTGCACGACCGTGTGCACGCCGGAGGTTTCGAGGCCGGCGGTGGAACCCATCGGGCCGAAACCCGGCACGAGCCAAACGGTCGCGGTGATCGCGAGAAGCGTCAGCAGTCCCACCACGGCAAGGAGCCGCCATTCACGCAGACTCACGCGACTCGGCGTCTCCGCCCTCCCGGGGAGAGGCAGGAACCGTGAGGCGGCCAGACCCAGAAGCACCGCGCCCAGATGTTCCAGGTTCGTGAGACCGCCGATGTAGAGGAACCCCACCAGGGCATAGGCCGTCAGGCCGAGGCGCAGACGCAACCTCCACGGTGGAGGGAGCGTCGCCGTGGCGAGCGAAAGCACGACCAGCGCCCCTGCCGACAGCCCTGTACCCGTGTCGCCGGCTACTGCCGAGGCCCAGTCCCATCCCGCCTCCCGGCCCGCCCAGAGCACGCCGGCTGCCGCGAGGACCGCCAGGATCTGCCCTGCGACGGTGCCCACCGCGGCCCACCGAGTGCCCAGTCGCCATTCGGCGAAGCCGATGATGGCGAGCACGACCAGCAGGATGGAGACATAGGCAGCGGGCCGTTCGCCGATGAAGGAGCCGGTGAACAGCGTCCACCACCTGTTCGCCTCGAAAGACGGCACCCCGTAGGCAACCTGTGCGTACCAAGGGCTGGCAGCGGCGGAATGCCAGAGTGACTGGGTGGCCACCGCCGTCGTCAGGACGAGAGTCGCGAGCGACACGGTGAAGGGGAGACGCCGAATGATGCGGGTTGATGCTGCCCTGAGCGGCAGTTCGACAGGGCTCATGACGCCTTCTCAGAGGCGACGGTCCCCACGGAGCCGTCGAGGCGGCCCACGAGGGGCTCGTAGGCAACCGGCGACGTGGCATCCTCGTCCGCGGTGCACCCCTGTGAGCAGCACGAGGCGTGGGCGGCGGCAGGCGAGGTCTCCTCACACTTCAGGGCGGCGAGAGGGATGTGGACTGTGATCGTCTTGCCGGCGGGCGCGAGAGCGATGTCGACGCGGGTGGCGAGTTCGTTCACCAGCTGCCATCCATAGCCGTGCTCCGCCTCTCCGGCGCGGCGGTCTCCGGTGGGCGCTTCTGGCGTTCGGCTTTCGGCGTCCGAGACGTGCAGGATGATGCGCCCGGCGCGGGAGTCCAGGCAGGCCATGAACCCGGTCACGCCGTTCGCGTGGCGAGCGGCGTTACCCACCAGTTCCGACGCGATGAGCACCGCGTCGTGCATGAGTGTGTCCTCGTCCGAGACGTCGGCATCGCCGAGGGCTGTACGGACTGCCTGGCGTGCGGTCGCTGCAGCGTTGTCCGATCCGAAGCTGCAGGGGTGGTACTCGGTCATGCTCATCGCTCCAGGTTCGAGCTGTCGAATATCTTCCATCCTGTGATTCGCCTCTCGCCCAGAAGGGGATCCTCGCCGAAAGACCCTTATGGGTAATCACAGGACTCTTTGCGAAAGGCCCTAAGTCCTTTATTCAGGTTTCACGTGCATGAAATCAGCACACCGTCTTGGCGATCTCTTTGCTGACCGGCAACGCAATCCATGCACGTCGATTGATCCCCGGGGACGGCCGCCGGGCGGCGATGCACTCGGCGTGGCCGATGGGTCTGGTCGACGCTCTGGGGACCTCCGACCCAGTTACAAGGGCCCTTCGGCGGCGTATGGCGTTACTGATACGCCGCAGAATCTGTATTGACCTGCCTGTGGCGACTGATCCGCCAACTGCGTGCGCGAGCCCCGGCAGGAGAGAGATTTCAGTGATCCTCAATCATGAAATTCATTCGCTCGTCGAGCTTTCTGTTCCTGGTGGCCATGGTGGCGGTCGTCGCGGTCGACGTCGCCATCGGGCCCGACGCCGAGGTACTGACACTGCTGGCGATCGGCCCGCTCCTCGTCATCCGCGGCGGATGCCAGGCCCCTGGCAAGGTCGTCGGTTTCGGACTTGCCGCACTAGTCACATGCCTGGCAGCCGCGGCGTGGGAGGGCTACGCGCTGTCACGGATCTCGATGGTGTCGTACGCGGCGATCATCCTGATCACTGCCGCCACCGCGATCGCGTCCCTGGCGCACAGGAGGTCGAGGGAGCGGATCAGTGAGATCGGAGAGGTCGCCGAAGCCACCCAGCGCGTGATCCTCCGCAACCTTGAGCCTCGCCAGGGGCAGTTCGACACCGCCTGCGCTTACATATCGGCGACGCAGGCAGCCCGGGTCGGAGGCGACTTCTACGACGTCGTCCAGGTACCGGGCGGGATACGCGTGATCATGGGAGATGTGGAGGGCAAGGGGCTCTCCGCCATACGGGCGTCGCTCGCAGCCCTGTCAGCCTTCCGTTTCGCCGCCGCCACCGAGCGAAGCATCGACATGGTCGCGCGGCGTGTGGAGTGCGCACTCACCCTGGAGGAAGAGGACCGGCGTTTTGCCACGGCCCTCATTCTGGAGATCGACGAATCCGGAATGCTGCGGATCCTGAACTTTGGGCATCACAGTCCTGTCGTGCTGCGGCAGAGCGGTGATCACGAAGTGGCCGCTCCGGACGAGGCGGGGCTGCCGCTCGGGCTGGGAATCGGTGCGGCCGAACCCGGCCGGACATCCCTCGTCCTGAACGAAGGAGACCGCGTCCTGCTCTACACCGACGGACTCTGCGAAGCCAGGAGTACGGACGGCGACTTCTACCCCGTCCAGGAACGGCTCAGTCTCCTCGGAGAATCCACCGAGGAGCTGAAGCCGGCCGCACTCCATGCGGACGCCGAGGATTTCACCAAGGGGGTCATGTCGGACGACTCGGCCCTGATGCTCATCCGCTACCGGCCTGAGGGAAGCCGCGCCGCGGTGCCGCCCGAAGAAGATCGTCCGGAGAGCGAAGACATGCCGGCTGCCTGCGTCGGTTGCCGCATCCTCGCCGAATGTCCTCTCACCTGAGCCTTCGCAGAAAGGACTGGTACGCCCTGGACTCCACTCGTTCAGCCGTACCGGTGCTGACCTCACGCGAGTTCATCCGAAGAGCCCGCGCGGAACGTCATATATTCGCGCCGCATGGGAGAGGAACAGATGGCCGTCGAAGAAGCACCCAGGGATTCCGTCCGTTCGCGGCGGAGTGCCGCGTTCGCCGTCTGGTACCTGCGCGTCGTCGCGTTCATCAACTTCCTGGGCGCGATCTGGGTGGCCTTCGGGCAGGAAGTGCGCCAGCACAACGAGAACGACCTCTTCGCGCCGTATCTGCTGACGGCCGGGTTCGCCTCGGCCGTTCTCGCCTCGTTCCTGGCGGTCACCATGTCCCGGCACAAGCGCGCCGCCTGGATCTTGAACGTGGTGCTCAGTGGCGTGGTCCTTGTGTACTTCGCTCTCGCGCTGTCGGCGCCCGAGGTCCGCCAGCACGCCCAGAACTGGGTCTCGGTGGTCCTGACTGCCGCCTTCTTCGCCGCTCTGCTGCTGGGACGCAAGGAGTTCTACGCGAAGGGCGACCGCTCCAACCCGCTGCTCGCCGCAGTGGTCGCGGTCGGCGGCCTGCTGATCACCTCGCTACTCGCCGCCGCCCTCGTCGGAGCCACCAACACCGCCATCGGACATTCCTCGTTCCTGGAGTGGTGGCGCTACGGCATCCTTCGGCTGATCACGCTCTCCGGAGACGGATCACGTGTCGAAGGGATCACGGCCCCGGGGTGGGTCGATATCACAATCAATGTGATGGCCACCGCTTTGATCATCGCGGTGCTGTTCGCCGCCTTCCGCTCCCGCCGGGCCACCGACCCGCTGACCGAGGAGGACGAGGAGCGGCTGCGGGCCCTGCTGGACAAGCAGGGCGACCGCGACTCGCTCGGCTACTTCGCGCTGCGCCGCGAGAA
>NZ_JBIBWF010000024.1:0-7932 GCF_043081085.1 Streptomyces sp. NPDC014891
GGTGTGCAGCGCCACCAGGGACGACGAGCACAGCGTGTCGATCGTCATGCTCGGACCGTGCAGATCCAGGAAGAAACTCACCCGGTTCGCCAGGAAGGCGTTGTGGTTGCCCAGGCCGGCGGGGGCGTCCAGCTCCGGCGAGAGGTTGTAGTCCTTGTAGTGCTGGTAGCTGGCTCCGACGAACACGCCCGTGGCGGGCGAGAGTCCGCGCGGCGGAAGTCCCGCCGACTCCAGTGCCTCCCAGGCGCTGCGGAGCAGCCAGCGCACCTGCGGGTCGAGCGCTTCGGCCTGTTTGGGGAAGAAGTCGAAGAACCGGGCGTCGAACTCCTCGACGCCGTCGAGGAACCCGCCCACGTCGGGCTCCCGCCCGTCGGCGTACTTGCCCCAGCGCCGCGCGGGCGCGGGGCCGACCCGGTCGCCGGACTCGGCCAGCAGGTCCCACAGTCCCTCCGGGTCCGTGGCGCCGGGCAGGGCCACGGCCAGCCCGATGACGGCCACGTCGTCGGCGGAGACGGCCTCGCCGGGGTCCGCGCCGTAGAACGCGGCCGGGTCGGCGGCCTGGCCGGAGGTACGACGGGGGGCCTGACCGGCGGGAGAGCCGAAGGACGGGCCGGTTGCCGGACCGGTGGCCGGACCGGTGGTTTCCTCGACGGCCGGACCGGTGGTTTCCTCGACGGCCGGGCCGGTGGCCTCCCCGGTGGCGTGCGGCGCCGTTTCCTCGGCCGGCTTCGCCTGGGCCTCGGGCCGCGCGAAGGCGTCCTCCGGGGCCAGCTCGGCGACGAAGGCGGCGAGGGTGCGGCAGTCGGCGACGTCGAGGACGTCCGTCGGGCTGAGCGGTACGCCGTACCTCTCGTCCAGGTCGGCGGCTACGGCCGTCGCGAGCATGGAGTCGATGCCGACGGCGGACAGGGACGTGGTCGCGGTGATCCGGGGGTCGTGCAGCGCCGCCCGCACCACCTCGACGACGGCGGCCTCGGCCGCCGCGAGGCGTGCCGAGCGGGGCGCGGGCCCGGACGCCTCCGCGCCTCCGACCCCGCCGCCACCCGTAGCGGCGGTCTCGCCACCGGCCGTACCGGCGATCTCGGCGGCCGCGCTGTCGGCGCCCGCGCCGTTCCCGGCCACCGTCCGGTACTCGACGCCTTCGAGGCGGACCAGGACCCGTCCGTCGTGCGCCAGCAGGTCGATGTCGCCCCGCCGTACGCCGTCGACGCCGGTCTCGGTGCCGTCCAGCAGCACGAACACCGTGTGTGCGGGGTCGCCCCAGCGGGTGGCGCCTTCGACGGCGACCGGCAGGAAGGTCCCGCTCGGCGCCTCGGGGTCGGCGAGGGTGAGGACGGCCATGGTCTGAAGGGCGGCGTCGAGCGCCGCCGTCTCCGCCTCCAGCGGGCTGTCGGCCGTGATGCCGACGCGGGCCAGGACCCGCCGGGGTCCGTAGTGGACCTCGGTGATCGACCGCAAGGGCGCGCTGAGTTCCATGCCCTTGGCGGCGAACCAGGCGTAGAGGCCCGCGGGCTCCAGGCCGCGGCCCAGGTCCGCGCGCAGGGCGTCCAGGTCCCGCGCGGCGGGGGCGGGTCCGGCGTGAGCCGCGCCGGTCGTCAGTCGGGCGATGGTGCGGCCGGCGTGCCGGAAGGCGGCAGGACCCGTGCGGCCCGGCTCGTCCAGGTCGGTGGTCAGCGCGTGCGGGCCGCTCCCCCGGCCCGTGAAGGCGACGCCGCGCAGTTCACCGGCCGCGCGCAGCCCCAGGGCGAGGGGCACGGCCCCGGGCACGGTCTCCTCGCCGAGCACACGGTGCGCCCGCGACAGCCGGCGGACGGCCTGGGCCACGTCCTCCCCGTGTGCGGCTGCCGGGTGTCCGCCCGCCGCGCCCTCGGGAGCTGCGGTGGCGGCGGGTGCCGCCGACACAGCGGGTGTCGCGCCGAACGGGTACGGCGGCAGCGGTCGCCGGCGTACCGCCGGGTCCGGGTACACGGACGCCCAGTCCACGGCCGCGCCTTCGACGTGGCGGAGGGCGTGGACGCCGAGCCCGGTCGAGGCGGTCTCCACCACGGCGGAGCCGCGGACGACGGAGCCGGACGCCCAGTCCGCGAGCCGCAGCGCGTGGTCCAGTCCGGCGCCGATCTCCCAGGCGGTGGCGCCGAGGACGGCGATCCGGTGCGCCCGGTGGTCGCGTCCGACGGCGCTGGAACGGCACAGTTCCCGCACGCCGGAGGCCGTCTCCCCGCGGAGCGCCGCCCGGGTGGCGGCGATGCGCCGCAGCAGGGCCTCCGGGGTGTGGCCGGAGAGGAGCAGCAGGTGCTCGTCGGCGGCGCGGTCCGGGTGTGCGGCCTCGGCGGCCGGTCCGTCGGCGGTCGCGTCGGGGCTCGGGCCGCCGACGTACTCCTCGACGACGACGTGGGCGTTGGTGCCGCCCATGCCGAAGGAGCTGACGCCGAACCGCCGCGGTCCGGTGGAGGTCCACGGGCGGGGTTCGGTCGGGATCTCGAACGGCCCGGAGGACAGGTCGAGGTGGCTGCTGGGCTTCTCGTGGCCGGCGACCGGCGGGATCTCCCCGTTCCGCAGGCTCAGCAGGGCCTTGACGAGCCCGGCGAGCCCGGCCGCGGGTTCCAGGTGCCCGATGTTGCCCTTGACCGTGCCGAGGTGGACCGGTCCTTCGCGGTCGGGATCGCCGCCGAACACCTCGGTGAGGGCGGCGAGTTCGATGGGGTCGCCGAGCCGGGTCGCGGTGCCGTGGGTCTCGATGAGGGAGATGTCGGCGGGGGCGAGCCCGGCGTCGTCCAGTGCCGCGCGGACGACGGCGGCCTGGGCTTCGCTGCGGGGCACGGGCAGCGCGCTGCCGCGGCCGCCGTGGTTGACGGCCGTTCCCCGGACGACGCCCCAGACGAGGTCGCCGTCGCGCTCCGCGTCCGCGAGCGGCTTCAGCAGGACGGCGAGTGCACCCTCGCCGGGGAGGAAGCCGTCGGCGTGCTCGTCGAAGGGCTTGGGAAGCCCCTCCGACAGGGCGCCGAGCTGGCTGAGGCTGCGGTAGTACCAGGGCGTCAGGCCGACCTGGCAGGCCGCGACGATCGCGGCGCCGCAGTGGCCGGAGCGGAGCGCGGTGACCGCCTGCTGGAGGGCGACGAGGGAGGACGAGCAGAGGGTGTCGACGGTCTGCGAGGGCCCGGTGAGGTCGAGGGCGTACGAGATCCGGTTGGCGAGCACCGCGTTCATGGAGCCGAGCGCGGTGTGCGGACCCACGGTCTCCAGCCCGTGCGTGTCGCGGTGGTGGGTGTAGGTGGCGGCGACGAAGACGCCGATGTCGCGGCGGCCGACGAGCCCGGCCTCGTCGCGGACCGACCAGGCGTGCTCCAGGAGCAGCTTCTGCTGGACGTCCATCTCCTCGGCCTCGCGCACGGAGATGCCGAAGAAGGTCGGGTCGAAGCGGTCCGCGTCGGCGAGGAAGGCGCCCTTGCGGCAGTACGTGCCTGTCATGCGGGGGCCGCGCTGCTCGAAGTGGGCGTCGACGTCCCAGCGTTCGGCGGGTACGTCGGTGAAGGCGTGGTCTCCCGCGCGCAGCAGCGGCCAGAGGTCCGCGATGCCGCCGGGGGCGCCGGGGAGGTCGCCGGACACGGCGACGATGGCGACGTCGAGGTCGCGCCCGCCCGGTGCCGAGCGCCGCGGGCGGTACGGAGCGGGGGCCGGGGTGGTGGCATCGGCAGGGGGTGCGGAGACCGCCGGCCGGACGGGCCGGCCCGTGTCGACGGCGGCGTCCCCCGAGCCGGCGTCCTCCTCGGCGCCCTGCTGCCCCGCTCCGGTGGCCTCGCCCCCGGTCGGCTCCGGCAGCGCCGCCGCCGCGCCGTAGCGCTCGGTGAGCGCCTCCGCCAGTTCGTCGAAGGCCCCGTACTCCAGGAAGAGCGTGGCCGGAAGGCTGACACCCCACCGGCGGGACAGCTCCTCGGACAGCTCGACGCTCATGATCGAGCTCATGCCGTAGTCCGCCAGGAGCGCCTCGCGGTCGAGGGAGGCGATGCCCAGCCGCTCGACGAGGAAGTCGGCCAGCGCGTCGGCGACCCGCTCCACGGCACCCGCCGCGGTCCCACCGGAGTGCTCACCGGGAACGGCGGCGTTCGCGGTGGCGGTAGCCGCGGTGACGGCGGCGTTCGCGGTCGCGGTAGCCGCGGTGACGGCGACGTCTGCGGTCATGGTGGCGGCGGAGGGGTGTTCCTGCCCGTCCGGCTCGATGATCTCTGTGCCCGCGTCGGGGTGGGCGATGACGAGCTGCCGGGCGGGCTCCTCCGCCGCCAGGACGGCGATGAGGGCGTCGAGGCCCTCCGCGGTGGTCAGCGGCCGGACGCCGCGGGCCCGGAGCTGGTCCGCGACGGCCGTGCCCATGCCGACCTCGCCCCACAGGCCCCAGTCGACGCTGAGCCACGGCGCGCCGTGCGCGTGGGCGTAGCCGTCGAGGTAGGCGTTGGCGGCGGCGTATCCGCCCTGCCCGAGGTTCCCGAAGGTGCCCGAGACTGAGGCGAACAGCACCGCGAAGTCGAGGTCGCTCCCGGTCAGGGCGGCGGCGAGCTCGCGGACCCCGTCGGCCTTGGGCCCCATCACGGCGGCGACGTCCTCGGCGGTGGCACTGCGGATCAGCCCGTCCTTGAGGGTGCCGGCGGCGTGGACGACGCCGTGCACGTCGCCGTGCTCGCGCCGCATCCGCTCCAGCAGGGCCGTCAGGGCGCCGGGGGCGGTGATGTCGGCGCTGTACGAGACGGCCAGGCAGCCGTGGGCGGCGATGGCGGCGGCCCGCTCGTCGGAGCCCGGGTTCCCGCCGGAGCGGGAGACCAGCGCGACGACGCCGGCGCCCTCGCGGGCGAACCGTTCGGCCACTTCGAGGCCCAGGCCGCCGTGGCCGCCGAGCACGAGGTAGCGTCCGCCGGGCCGGACGGGGCCCTGTCCGGCGGGGCGCGGCGGGGTGTACGCCGAGCGGTCGCGCACCCGCACGGGGACGTGCCGGAGGTCGCCGCGGTAGCCGGTCTCGACGGGCCCGCGGGCGTCGCGCAGTTCCGCGACGAGGGCGGGGAGCAGCGCGTCGGGGTCGCCGCCGAGGTCGACGATCCGCGGGCGCAGGCCCGGGTACTCGATGGCGGCGGTGCGCAGGAGCCCCCACAGCGCGGCGCGGGCGGGCACCGGCCGGTCGCCGGCGGTGACGGGCTGGCCGTCGCGGGTCGCGACGAGGAAGCGGGCCTTGCGCTGCCGCTCGCCGAGGGTGCGGAGGGCGGCGAGGCAGGCGTACAGCCCGAGGCGCAGCTCGTCCTCCTCGCCGCGTCGGCCGTCGGTCGGGCCGTCGGCGTTCCACAGGTGGAGCACGCCCGCGACGGGGTCGCCGATCTCCTCCCAGAGCCGGCGGAACCCGTCCTGGTCGGGCCGGTCCAGGGTCGTCCGGTCGGGGTCGGGGACGCCGCCGGCGGGCGCGGCCGGGCCGGCTGCGACCTCCACGACCCGGGCGCCGTCGGCCCGCAGCGCTTCGGCGGCGCCGGTGCCGAGCCGGTCGGCGGGGCCGTGGTGGAGGACCACCCAGGTGCCCGACGCCGGTTCACGGCGGGCGGGGTCGCCCTCCTCGGGGTGCCAGTCGATGCGGGAGACGGGCAGGGGTTCCCGCCGTCCCGCCGCGCTGTCGGACGTGCGTGCGGGGGCCGAGGCGCCGGTCGCCGCTGCGGGCGTGCGCGTCACGGTGGTGGTGCGCCGCATCCGTACGCCCTGGAACTCGGCGAGGACGTCTCCGGCGGGTCCCCGCAGCAGGGCGTCGGCGGTGGCGTATGCCCCGTCGTCGGCGGTGCGGCGGGCGTGGACGGTGACCCCGTCCGTCGCCGTCGACAGGTCGGCGAAGAGGGCGAGCCGCTCGACGCCGATCGGCAGCATGGGGTGCGGGCCGTCCGCACCCGTCAGGTCCTGCAGGGCGCAGCTGACGACCTGGAAGACGCCGTCCACCAGCAGCGGGTGGGCGTACCAGGGCATCGGCTCGGCGTCGGACCGCAGGGTGGCGCGGGCGGTTCCGGCGTCGGCGACGGAGAGTGCGCGGACGGTGCGGAAGTCGGGGCCGTACTGGAGTCCCTCGCGTTCCCATCCGGTGTAGAGGCGCTCCGGGGAGACGTCCCGTGCGCCGGCGTGCTCGTGGTCCGCCCCGGTGCGGGCGGGCCGTGCCGTGTCCGCCGGGAGGAACCGTCCGGCGCCGGTGGACAGCTGCTTGCGGGTGCCGGCCACGAGGGTCGTCAGCTCGAAGCGGGTCCGGTCGGGGCCGGGGGTCACGTCGAGCCGGACCGGGGCGCTGCCCTGGTCGGCGACCGTGAGGGGACGGAGGAACGACACCCCGGTGAGTTCCAGGGGAGCGAACGGTCGGCGGCGTGCGACGCCGACGAGTGCCATCTCCAGCTGCACGGCCGCGGGAAGCAGTCCGGTTCCCGCGGCCCGGTGCTGGGCGATGAGGGGCTCCTGGCCCGTGAACGTCTTCTCGTACGTCTCTGGGGTGTGCGTCACTGTCCCTCGCTCCGGTGCTCGTAGTGACGGTCGAACAGCGGGTGTCCCGCGGTGGGCGCGGGAGCCGTGGTGGGTGCGGCGCGTTCGCCGCGGGCCGGGGGCGCCACCAGGTCCTGTCGGTGGAAGGGGTAGGTCGGGAGGGTCGTCGTGCGGTGGCCCTTGCCGGCATGCACGCCGGCCCAGTCCACCGAACCCGAACCCGTACCGGCATACGACGCGACCGCCGCATACACCTCCGCCTGATCCACCCGGTCACGCCGCAGCGTCGACAACCACAACGGCTCATCCCCCGACCACGACGCGCGTGCCAACGACGTCAACTGCGGCTGCGCACCGATCTCCCACACCACCCCGGCACCCACACCCGACACCAACCCGACAGCCTCCGCGAACCGCACCGGCTCACGAATCCCCCGCGCCCACAACGCCGCATCCGCCACCGACTCCGGTGTGTGCCAACCACCCGACACCGTCGACGCGAACGCCACCCGCGGAGCCGACCACTCGACCCCCGCCACCACGTCGGCGAACGGAGCCACCGCCCCCTCCATCAACGCCGAGTGGAACGCATGACTCACCACGAGCGCCTGCGACCTCAGGCCCGACTCCGCACGGAACCGCGCCATCGCATCCACCGGACCCGAAACCGTCACCACACGAGGAGAGTTGAACGCAGCCACCTCGACCCCGGGAAACGCCTTCAAAGCCTCGACGACCACAGCCGCATCACCATGCACCGCGGCCATCGCACCCGCACCCGGCTGCGACTCCATCAACCGACCACGCACCACGGCCAGACGCAGCAGATCCTCCAGACCCACCACACCCGCGGCCCACCCCGCACTCAACTCACCCAGACTGTGACCCACCACCACATCCGGACGCACACCCAACGACTCCAGCCACCGCACCAACCCCACCTGCACCGACACGATCCCCACCTGCGCATACCGCGTAGAGGCGAGCAGGTGTGCCGAGGTGCCGAAGAGCAGGTCGGTCAGTGGTACGTCGAGCCGGCCGGCGAGCAGGTCGGCACACTCGTCCAGTGCCGCCCGGAACGCGGGCTCGGTCCTGTACAAGCCCTGGCCCATGCCCGCGTACTGCGAGCCCTGGCCGGTGAACATGAACACCGAGGGTGCGGACGTGCGACCGCTTCGGCGAGCCACTGGGGATGCTCCCGAGGCGATGTCCCGTAGTGCGACGGCGAGTTCACCCGCGTCGCCAGCGGAGACGACGGCGCCGAAGCGGTGCTCGGCGCGGCCCGTGTTGGCGGTGTAGGCGAAGTCGCCCAGGCGGTCGTCGTCGACCTCGGCCAGTCGGTCGGCATAGGCATCGGCGAGGGCGCGGACGGAGGTCTCGTCGGCCGCGTCCACCCGCACCAGATACGACTCCTGACCCACCACCTCACGGTCTGGAACCGCGGGTGCC
>NZ_JBIBWF010000025.1:1696-3023 GCF_043081085.1 Streptomyces sp. NPDC014891
GGTGATGGGTGGCTGGTCGTTGTTTGAGAACTACACAGTGGACGCGAGCATCTGTGGCCAAGTTTTTAAGGGCGCACGGTGGATGCCTTGGCACCAGGAACCGATGAAGGACGTGGGAGGCCACGATAGTCCCCGGGGAGCCGTCAACCAGGCTTTGATCCGGGGGTTTCCGAATGGGGAAACCCGGCAGTCGTCATGGGCTGTCACCCATGCCTGAACACATAGGGCATGTGGAGGGAACGAGGGGAAGTGAAACATCTCAGTACCCTCAGGAAGAGAAAACAACCGTGATTCCGGGAGTAGTGGCGAGCGAAACCGGATGAGGCCAAACCGTATGCGTGTGATACCCGGCAGGGGTTGCGCATGCGGGGTTGTGGGATCTCTCTTCTGTCGTCTGCCGGCGACAGGACGAGTCAGAAACCGTTGATGTAGGCGAAGGACATGCGAAAGGTCCGGCGTAGAGGGTAAGACCCCCGTAGCTGAAACATTGACGGCTCGTTTGAGAGACACCCAAGTAGCACGGGGCCCGAGAAATCCCGTGTGAATCTGGCGGGACCACCCGCTAAGCCTAAATATTCCCTGGTGACCGATAGCGGATAGTACCGTGAGGGAATGGTGAAAAGTACCGCGGGAGCGGAGTGAAATAGTACCTGAAACCGTGTGCCTACAAGCCGTGGGAGCGTCGGAGCCTTCGGGCTCTCGTGACTGCGTGCCTTTTGAAGAATGAGCCTGCGAGTTTGCGGTGCGTTGCGAGGTTAACCCGTGTGGGGAAGCCGTAGCGAAAGCGAGTCCGAATAGGGCGATTCAGTAGCGCGCTCAAGACCCGAAGCGGAGTGATCTAGCCATGGGCAGGTTGAAGCGGAGGTAAGACTTCGTGGAGGACCGAACCCACCAGGGTTGAAAACCTGGGGGATGACCTGTGGTTAGGGGTGAAAGGCCAATCAAACTCCGTGATAGCTGGTTCTCCCCGAAATGCATTTAGGTGCAGCGTCGTGTGTTTCTTGCCGGAGGTAGAGCACTGGATAGGCGATGGGCCCTACCGGGTTACTGACCTTAGCCAAACTCCGAATGCCGGTAAGTGAGAGCACGGCAGTGAGACTGTGGGGGATAAGCTCCATGGTCGAGAGGGAAACAGCCCAGAGCATCGACTAAGGCCCCTAAGCGTACGCTAAGTGGGAAAGGATGTGGAGTCGCAGAGACAACCAGGAGGTTGGCTTAGAAGCAGCCACCCTTGAAAGAGTGCGTAATAGCTCACTGGTCAAGTGATTCCGCGCCGACAATGTAGCGGGGCTCAAGCGTACCGCCGAAGTCGTGTCATTGCAGCAAG
>NZ_JBIBWF010000025.1:3117-4983 GCF_043081085.1 Streptomyces sp. NPDC014891
CGTTGTGATGGGTAGGGGAGCGTCGTGTGCCGGGTGAAGCAGCCGCGGAAGCGAGTTGTGGACGGTTCACGAGTGAGAATGCAGGCATGAGTAGCGATACACACGTGAGAAACGTGTGCGCCGATTGACTAAGGGTTCCTGGGTCAAGCTGATCTGCCCAGGGTAAGTCGGGACCTAAGGCGAGGCCGACAGGCGTAGTCGATGGACAACCGGTTGATATTCCGGTACCCGCTTTGAAACGCCCAATATCGAGCCCATTAATGCTAAGGCCGTGAAGCCGTTCCGGACCCTTCGGGGAATGGAAAGTGGTGGAGCCGTCGACCCAAGGTGGTAGTAGGTAAGCGATGGGGTGACGCAGGAAGGTAGTCCAGCCCGGGCGGTGGTTGTCCCGGGGTAAGGGTGTAGGCCGTGTGATAGGCAAATCCGTCACACATTAAGGCTGAGACCTGATGCCGAGCCGATTGTGGTGAAGTGGATGATCCTATGCTGTCGAGAAAAGCCTCTAGCGAGTTTCATGGCGGCCCGTACCCTAAACCGACTCAGGTGGTCAGGTAGAGAATACCGAGGCGTTCGGGTGAACTATGGTTAAGGAACTCGGCAAAATGCCCCCGTAACTTCGGGAGAAGGGGGGCCATCACTGGTGATCGGATTTACTCCGTGAGCTGGGGGTGGCCGCAGAGACCAGCGAGAAGCGACTGTTTACTAAAAACACAGGTCCGTGCGAAGCCGTAAGGCGATGTATACGGACTGACGCCTGCCCGGTGCTGGAACGTTAAGGGGACCGGTTAGCTCTGTTTCGACAGGGCGAAGCTGAGAACTTAAGCGCCAGTAAACGGCGGTGGTAACTATAACCATCCTAAGGTAGCGAAATTCCTTGTCGGGTAAGTTCCGACCTGCACGAATGGCGTAACGACTTCTCGACTGTCTCAACCATAGGCCCGGTGAAATTGCACTACGAGTAAAGATGCTCGTTTCGCGCAGCAGGACGGAAAGACCCCGGGACCTTTACTACAGTTTGATATTGGTGTTCGGTTCGGCTTGTGTAGGATAGGTGGGAGACTTTGAAGCCGTGACGCCAGTCATGGTGGAGTCGCCGTTGAAATACCACTCTGGTCGTGCTGGATGTCTAACCTCGGTCCGTGATCCGGATCAGGGACAGTGTCTGATGGGTAGTTTAACTGGGGCGGTTGCCTCCCAAAGGGTAACGGAGGCGCCCAAAGGTTCCCTCAGCCTGGTTGGCAATCAGGTGTTGAGTGTAAGTGCACAAGGGAGCTTGACTGTGAGACCGACGGGTCGAGCAGGGACGAAAGTCGGGACTAGTGATCCGGCGGTGGCTTGTGGAAGCGCCGTCGCTCAACGGATAAAAGGTACCCCGGGGATAACAGGCTGATCTTCCCCAAGAGTCCATATCGACGGGATGGTTTGGCACCTCGATGTCGGCTCGTCGCATCCTGGGGCTGGAGTCGGTCCCAAGGGTTGGGCTGTTCGCCCATTAAAGCGGTACGCGAGCTGGGTTTAGAACGTCGTGAGACAGTTCGGTCCCTATCCGCTGTGCGCGTAGGAATATTGAGAAGGGCTGTCCCTAGTACGAGAGGACCGGGACGGACGAACCTCTGGTGTGCCAGTTGTCCTGCCAAGGGCATGGCTGGTTGGCTACGTTCGGGAGGGATAACCGCTGAAAGCATCTAAGCGGGAAGCCTGCTTCGAGATGAGTATTCCCACCTCCTTGAGAGGGTAAGGCTCCCAGTAGACGACTGGGTTGATAGGCCGGATGTGGAAGCCCAGTAATGGGTGGAGCTGACCGGTACTAATAGGCCGAGGGCTTGTCCTCAGTTGCTCGCGTCCACTGTGTTAGTTCTGAAGCAA
>NZ_JBIBWF010000026.1:0-2573 GCF_043081085.1 Streptomyces sp. NPDC014891
GCGCGGTGCTCGACCATCACGCCCTTGGGGCGGCCGGTGGAGCCGGAGGTGAAGATGACGTACGCCGGGTGGTGCGGCAGCAGCGGAGCGAGCCGGTCCGCGTCGGCCGGGGCCTCGTCGGAGAGCCCCGCCAGCTCACCTGCCACGGCCGGCGAGTCGAGCACGATCCGCGCCGCCCCGGCATCCTCCGGGAGCGCGCCCTCGGAGACCAGATCCGTGAGGATCGCGACCGGCGCGGCGGTGTCCGTCATGTGGGTGAGGCGGTCGGCGGGCAGGGTGAGGTCGAGCGGGAGGTAGGCGCCGCCGGCGCGGACGACGGCGTGGAGGGCGACGAGCAGGTCGAAGGAGCGGGGCAGGGCCACGCCGACGACGGTCTCGGGTCCGACGCCGCGTCCGATGAGGAGGCGGGCGAGCCGGTTGACGCGTGCGTCGAAGTCGGCGCGGGAGAGTTCCTCGCCCTCGAAGACGAGGGCGGGCTCTCCGGTGCGGGTGGCGCGGTCGGCTCCGGCGGCGACGAGGTCGGCCAGGTCGGCCGGTCCGTCGAGGACGCGCGCGGTGTCGTTCCAGGCGTCCAGCTGGCGCCGTTCGGCCTCGTCCATCAGCTCGATCGAGGCGACCGGAGCGTCCGGGGCCGCCACCACGGCCGCCAGCAGCCGGAGCAGACGCTCCGTCAGCCGCTCGGCACCGGCCCGCTCGAACAGGTCCGTCGCGAAGCGCAGACCGCCGCTGATTCCGCCGTCGGTCTCCGAACCGCCGAACGCGAACTCCAGGTCGAACTTCGACCCGCCGATCTCCACCGGCAGTTCACTCGCCCGGACCCCGAAGAGCTCGGACACCCCGGTCTTCACCGAGTGGTACGTCACCATCGTCTGGAACAGCGGGTTGCGGGACTGCGAACGGGCCTGGCCGACGGCCTCCGCCACGGCCTCCAACGGCAGATCGGCGTGCGAGAAGGCCGCGAGCCCGGTGTCCCGGACCCGGCCGACCAGGTCGGCGAAGCTCGGCTCTCCCGTGAGGTCGGCCCGCAGCACCAGGGTGTTGAGGAAGAATCCGATCATCGGGTCCAGCTGCTCGTCGCCCCGGCCGGACACCGGCGTGCCGATCGCGATGTCGTCACCGGCCCCGAGCCGGTGCAGCAGGGCGGTGACGGCCGCGTGGACCGCCATGAACATCGTCGCGCCCGAGTCCCGGGCGATCCGGGCGAGCCCCGATCCCGTCGCCGCGTCCACCTCGAAGGGCACCACGTCGCCCCCGTAGGAGGGCGTGGCGGGGCGCTGCCTGTCGGTGGGGAGGGCCAGCTCCTCGGGGACGCCGGCGAGGGCGTCCCGCCAGTAGGCGGCCTGGCGCGCGGCCGGCGAGTCCTGGTCCTCCGGGTCGCCGAGCAGCTCGCGCTGCCAGAGCGCGTAGTCGGCGTACTGGACGGCGAGCGGTGCGAACTCCGGAGCACGGCCCGCGGCACGGGCCGCGTAGGCGGTGTCCAGGTCGGCGAGGAGCGGTCCGGTGGACCACTCGTCCGTCGCGATGTGGTGCAGCAGCACCACGAGGACGTGCTCCTCGTCCGAGGCGCTCAGCAGGGCCACCCGCAGCGGGATCTCCCGCTCCAGGTCGAAGACATGGCCGCAGACCGACTCGGCCTCCGCGCCGAGCGCCCGGGCGGCGACCCGCCGGACCTCGAAGGGGACCTCGGCCTGCTCCGGCGCGAGGACGCGCTGGTAGGGCTCCCCGTCGATCTCCGTGAACACCGTGCGCAGCACCTCGTGCCGCGCCACGACGTCCCGGACCGCGGCCCGCACGGCCGCCGGGTCCACCGGACCGTCGAGGCGGATGGCGAGCGGCACGTTGTACGCCGTCCCGGGGCCCCGCACGTGGTCGATCAGCCAGAGGCGGCGCTGGGCGTACGAGAGGGGAGTCGGCTCGGGTCGCGTCCCGGCCGCCGCGAGGGCGGGCCGGCCGGAGGCGCCGCGCGCGGAGAGCCGGGCGGCCAGTGCCTCGACCGTCCGTGCCTCGAACACGTCCCGCACGGAGCACTCCACTCCGAGGGCGGTCCGCACCCGGGCGGCCGCCCGGGCGGCGAGCAGGGAGTGGCCGCCGAGGGCGAAGAAGTCGTCCTCGACGCCTGCGGATTCGAGCCCCAGGAGGCTCGCGAAGACCCCCGCGAGGATCTCCTCGCGCGCGTCCCTCGGCGCTCGGGACGGACCGGTCGCGGCGTCCGGCGGCGCCGGGAGGGCGCGGCGGTCGAGCTTGCCGTTGGGGGAGAGGGGGACGGCGGGGATGTCGAGGAAGACGCTCGGCACCATGTACTCGGGAAGGTGCGCGGCGGCGTGGGCGCGCAGCGCCTCCGTGGCCAGGGCGGTCCCGGCGGCGGGGACGACGTACGTCACGAGCCGCTGGACGCCGGGCCGGTCCTCGCGGACGACGGTGACGGCCCGGGAGACCCCGGGGGCCGCCGCCACGACCGTGTCGATCTCGCCGGGCTCAATGCGGAGGCCGCGGAGCTTGACCTGGTCGTCGGTGCGTCCGAGGTAGTCGAGTGCGCCGTCGTGGCGTCGGGTGACGAGGTCGCCGGTGCGGTA
>NZ_JBIBWF010000027.1:0-1216 GCF_043081085.1 Streptomyces sp. NPDC014891
CTAGGGCCTGTCTCCTTGAAGGGCTATGGGCGCCATTCCTGCTGGTAGGCGGGGTGCTCGGCGTATGACTGGCCAAGGACTCGCAGCGCGTATGCCAACCCGGCCGAGCGGGAGTCCGAGGGCTCCATTGCTGCGTAGTCGTGCGCCAGTTGCTCGATCAGGTCGAGCATGGGGAGATGGCTGTCGAGAAGAGCCTCGCCGCCCAGAGTGCCGGCCACGTAGGCATAGGCGTGGTTGTCGTCCATGACGCGCGCGACGAGGAACTCCACAAGATCGTCCATGCGGCCATCTTCGCGGGCGAGGTGCTTCGGCGGTCAAGCGGCGGTCCAGATGAGGATCGAGGCGAGGTGGAGTGCGGCCTGGTAGGCGATGGCGAGCTTGTCCGTTCGCATGGCCAGGCCGCGCCACTGCTTGAGTCGGTTGATGCACCGCTCGACGGCGTTGCGCTGCTTGTAGGCCTCGGCGTCGAAGGCTGGTGGGCGGCCTCCGCCGCTTCCTCGCCGCAGCCGGTGGCCGACCTGGTCGGACGGCTGGGGAATGACAGCGCGGATTCCGCGTCGGCGGAGGTGATTGCGGATCGCGCGGGATGAATACGCGCGGTCCGCCAGGACGGCATCGGGTCGGGTCCTCGGTCGTCCGAGTCCGCTTCGCGGAACACGAATGCCTGCCATGACGGTCTCGAAGGCCGGGGCGTCGCCCGCCTGGCCTGCGGTGATACGGAGAGCCAGAGGCCGGGCACGGGTGTCGCTGGCGAGATGGACCTTCGTGCTCAGGCCGCCGCGGGAGCGTCCGAGGGCATGGTCGTCGGGTTCGGCCCGGCCCGGCGCCCCTTTTTCCTGGCACCGGCAGCGTGCTGATGAGCCCGGCAGACGGTGGAGTCCACCGACACGGTCCAGCCGATGTCGGCATCAGCGTCGGCCGCTGCCAGAACTGCGGCAAGGATGCGTTCCCAGGTTCCATCCACGGCCCACCTAATCAGCCGTTTGTGAGCAGTCTGGAACGAGCCGAGCTCGTCCGGCAGGTCCCGCCAGGGAGAGCCGGTGCGGTACTTCCACGCGATAGCTTCCAAGGTCCGGCGGTGATCGGCCCATCGCCGACCGCGGACCGCATCGGCCGGCATCAGCGGCTCGATCCGGTCCCACATCGCATCAGTGATCACTAATCGGACAGACACATCCGATCAACTGATCAACTGATCAAAGAGACACGCTCTAGG
>NZ_JBIBWF010000028.1:0-1154 GCF_043081085.1 Streptomyces sp. NPDC014891
TTCGACCTGTATCGGCCCTCCGAGGAGCACGACATGCTCCGGGAGTCGGTGCGTGCGCTCGCGGAGGCGAAGATCGTGCCGTTCGCCGCCGCGGTGGACGAGGAGGGCCGGTTCCCGCAGGAGGCCCTGGACGCGCTGGTCGCCAACGACCTGCACGCCGTGCACGTCCCGGAGGCCTACGGCGGCGCGGGCGCGGACGCGCTCGCGACGGTCATCGTGATCGAGGAGGTCGCCCGCGCCTGCGGCTCGTCCTCGCTGATCCCCGCGGTCAACAAGCTCGGCTCGCTGCCGGTGATCCTCTCCGGCTCCGAGGAGCTCAAGCACCGCTACCTCGCCCCGCTGGCCAAGGGCGACGCGATGTTCTCCTACGCCCTGTCCGAGCCCGACGCCGGCTCCGACGCGGCCGGGATGAAGACCCGTGCCGTCCGCGACGGCGACTTCTGGGTCCTCAACGGCGTCAAGCGGTGGATCACCAACGCCGGCGTCTCCGAGTACTACACCGTGATGGCCGTCACCGACCCCGACCAGCGCTCCAAGGGCATCAGCGCCTTCGTCGTGGAGAAGTCCGACGAGGGCGTCTCCTTCGGCGCCCCGGAGAAGAAGCTCGGCATCAAGGGCTCCCCCACCCGCGAGGTCTACCTCGACAACGTCCGCATCCCCGCGAGCCGCATGATCGGCGCCGAGGGCACCGGCTTCGCCACCGCCATGAAGACCCTCGACCACACCCGCATCACCATCGCCGCCCAGGCCATCGGCATCGCCCAGGGCGCCCTCGACTACGCCAAGGGCTACGTGCGGGAGCGCAAGCAGTTCGGCAAGCCCATCGCCGACTTCCAGGGCGTCCAGTTCATGCTCGCCGACATGGCCATGAAGCTCGAAGCCGCCCGCCAGCTCACCTACGCCGCCGCCGCCCGCTCCGAGCGCGTCTCCGCCGGCGGCGACAAGGAGCACCTCACCTTCTTCGGCGCCGCCGCCAAGTGCTTCGCCTCCGACGTCGCCATGGAGGTCACCACCGACGCCGTCCAGCTCCTCGGCGGCTACGGCTACACCCGCGACTACCCCGTCGAGCGGATGATGCGCGACGCCAAGATCACCCAGATCTACGAGGGCACCAACCAGGTCCAGCGCATCGTCATGGCCCGCAACCTCCCGTA